>NZ_KB899636.1:0-1891 GCF_000378405.1 Succinimonas amylolytica DSM 2873
AACATGCTTCTGATTTACTGGATCCTGAGGACCTCCGCCTGTGGTGATAAGGGGGGATCAGGAATTTAAAGAACAGACTGTCAAGATTGTATGGAAAGAGGTGTCACAAAATTTCAGCGGAGATGGTCACGTAGGAGCGTAATTTTCATGATTGCCTTTCGGATTGGGCTTGTAGGCATTTTTAACCAAAGAGGCAGATCCAGAGATAATAACATTATCATCATTTCTCACAATATTACGATAATTGATTATCATGCCACCCCCCTAAAATCAGAAAAATCTACCGTTCGTTGAATGCTCATTTGAGCATTCAACAGTGTACAGCAAGAATAAATAAAGCACAACAGAATTTTGCATTAAAATTTTATTATTTTTGTGAGAGAAGTACTTGACAAAATTAAAAGAATCAAACACGACTGAATAAATAATTTGCACGACGGTATTTTCGGCAATCACGAGAGTGGTGTGTGTAAAAGCCTTTACAGCTAAAGGTTTGCAGAGATTATGTGATTAATGGAGATGTTTTTATTATAAAAACATTGTAGGGAGCAGTAATATTATGAAAGAGTGTCGATCAAAGGTAATGTCACTTTTATAATTGAAGAGAGGTTGCCTACATGTCAGCTGCACACATTCTCTCCTGAGATGGTATGTGTGCCCAAAACTTTTTCGATCTTCGGATAAATAAGTCTGGCGCATAAAGTTGCCAAATAATAGCACTTTACGAAAAAAAATAATGGTTAAAAACAAAGGTCTCGCTTTTTGCCCTTGATTAGTTAGGCAAATGCTTCTGTTTTCATTATTAAATGCTTAAGATTCTGGTATCTGGATCTGGGCCAACTGTTCCATGAAAAGTGATCTTTGCGACAAACTAGAATTAACCAGTTCTTCTCCGAAAATTTCCAGTAATGTTGGCTCATTTGAATACAGATTAGTACCTAAACCTAATTTATTACCTTCAATTTTTACCCCTAATGATGCAAGAATGGTAGGAAATAAATCAAAGGTTGAAAAGATCCTGTTTGTATTATTTTTACGAATTGTACGACTATTCAAAATGCTTAAAAAAGTCTTTCTTTTGTAATTTTGTTCAATGTTAGAACAGTAGTCTGAATCCATTGTTAGATGATCGCCAATAATTACTATAGTAGTGTTTTCATAAAAATGCTGTTTTTTAATCCAAGAAACAAAATTGTCAACTTGCATACTTGAACAATTAATTACATTTGAGTATTTATCATTGAATTCTTTTGGACAGAAATCGGAAAGATATCCATCTTCCATATGAGTATCGCTGGTATAAATAATAAAACTAAAGGGCTCGTTTTTACTTGATTCTAACAAAATCTGTTTTTTTGCAATATCAAAAAGTTTTTGATCTTCAAATCCCCACCAAACATAGTAATCATTAGGTATTAAACCATTTTTTAGGCAGTATTTATAATCAATAGGTGAGACATTTCCGTGTTCCCTAAAATATAACTCAGTTCCAGCAAAAGTCATATCAGACCCTTGCATTACAAAATTATGATATCCATGTTGATCTAGAATATCACCCAAAGTGGTAATATTTTCAAAAAAATGTTTCTGTGTGCTCATAGCATTTCCATCAAGATGTCCTATCTTTAATTAGAACTTTCCCAAATCGTAATACTATACATTCTTTTTTGGTCTGCCAGGAGATCTTTTAGTTGGTACTTCATCTTGTGGTAAAAGAGACAACTTTTGAAGTACCTTAACCTGAGACGGATTCATATTTATAAGTTGCCAATCACCCGAGTTAATTCTGGCTTGCTTAGCTCTTTTTAAAATTGACATGATTTTTTTATAGGTAAAAGTGTTCAGTAATTCAGCCTTATCAAATTTGTTAATCAATTTAAATGATAGAACA
>NZ_KB899636.1:3088-135077 GCF_000378405.1 Succinimonas amylolytica DSM 2873
TTAACACGCTTGCAGCCGACTCTTTGTCTGACAGCGTACTTATCTTTATTTACTCCGTAAACAATAACAACAGTATTTTTAGGTCTTTCTACATCAAGAATATCTCTAGGTATTGGCATATCAAACTCCGCAAACATATAGTCTAATTATAAGCTATAATTAGACTATACTCAAGAAAAATTTCACAATTTTGTCGATATTTTTTAATTTTTTTAGAGAGAAAACGGGATTTATGTCTATCTGAAAACTGAGGTAGTTATGTTGTTGATTGGTATATTGAGTAAATAATGAGATATTGAGACAAGATGTGCTCAATATTTGCACATCTTATATAGTATTACTAATTGGGAAATTTCTATTTAATGGGAGTCCAGCTGTAAAACCAAATGTTGCTCCAATGGTCCATGTGGTTCCGAATAAAGGGATTGAACCATTATGTTTATTGAGTTCCCCCCCAAATGACTCACCTTCTTCTGCTAATTCAGATAAGTGTGAAATTCTGCTTTGAGAAAAATACCCTCCGTTTTTTTTATCAGCAAAAGTTAACTCCATAGATTCCAGTACTAAAAATATTAAATTTTGTTTTTTTTGTGGAAAAGTTATAGACACAGATTTGGGATCTACATAATGATATTCTATAAACGTATTATCAATTATCAAATTTTTTATGTATTGATATAAGTCTAATTTTATAAATGCATATCCTAATGATAAAATTGTCCATGTGGATAAACAAAGTAAAGCGCGATTGTAAGATTTTAAGAAATACCAAATCAAACTAACAATAGAAACAATGGTAATCAGAGGTATACAAAAATTAACAATCGGTGAAGTAGTTTGATCAAATGTAAGATCACCTATAGGGGCCTGAATATGAAAAAGTATTTCTTCAGGCCGGGCATTAGGAAAAACAATAAACGTGTAAAACAAACAAGAACAAATTGCGGCCAAAAACAGTATAATTAATATTTTAAAAAATATAAATATCAATTTCATTTTTTAAGTTTCTCAAAAGGTTTTGAACTAAAGCTATGTACCAGCCACTCATCCTAAGATCAAAAGAAATTTGTGCATACAGCAACAACCACATGTGACTATGTGATTATTTAGGTGCACGACACCCCAATATCATCGATTCACAGAATTATGGCTGTTGTTCCAAAGACTTAATATTCTGTTCGTACTCAGCCAGTGCTTCACTCTTCGCCTTTTCTAGACTCTCTTTGGCCAGAGCCAGAGTTTCTTCGCAGGCTTTTTTGGCGGTGTCAATCATATCGGTTATCTTTGCCATTACACTGTCACAATCCTTGGTGTCGCATTCTTCACGTTTATAGCTCTTTCGCAGTTTTCCAAGCTTTTCTTTTGCTGTTTTCAGAGCATTATCACGAGCTTCAAGAGCCTTTTCTTTGGCTTTGAGATATTTCTTCTCCGCTCTTGCCACAGCCTTATCCTTCCTGTCTTCAGCGCGTTTCCTCAGAATGTCATTTTTTCCCTTTTCCTGAGCGGCGAGCTTTTCTTCAGGAGACAAAGGGGCGGTGTTATTTGCGGTATTACGTTTTGTGCGAAGCGTTACCGGAATTCGGCTCATGGGGATGCCTTCCAGTATCTCCCGGCGCAGGTCTTCTATTTCGAGATGGCCGGGAATGGAATATCCAAGTTTTTCAAGAGCTTCCCGCACATCAACATTCGGAGTTTTCAGTACCAGCAGGGTATCTGACCGGAAGCATTCCCAGCTGTCAAGGCAGACATTCAGCCCGGACATGGTCATATGGGCAGGCGCAACTCTCTTTCTGTAGGCACGGTATATTGTGGTTTCGATAATGTCATGAAAGATCTTGCCTGTCACTGTCTGCTTGTTCCATTTTGCCATAGGAAGTATTTTAAGATAAGCCTTTGCATCCCGGAAAAAGCTTTCTATGTGAGCTCGGCTGCGATAATCGATCAGCGCGTCTCTTGGAGTCTGCTCTTTGTTGCCGATCAGTATGAAGAATCCGTTTTTTACCTGATACCACTCCTTTTGAGATCTTGTTAAGCCGCACCATTCATCATAATTATCCTCCCTCCAGTTTCGAATCAGAGCCTCAGCCTGTGTTTTGTCGACATAAACGTAGGCAAATTCAGGCTGCTCAAACAGATTTACTTCAATGCGCCGCCCAAAAAATGTATGGTACTCATAGTCAAAAACGTAATCAACATTGTCGATATCAGGTTTGCAGGTTACATAGAGTTCATCGTGGGGATAACCGTTGGCAGCCGGCATTCTTACCAGAACAGATCTCTCATGGAGATTGCCGTTTTCATCCTCTGCCATGGAGTTATTCCGGTTAAATGCTTCAAACAGCTCCTTGCGGGCATATCCGGCATCGAGAGCAAACATGAATATGGTAACGCCCAGGGGTGCTTTAACATCGGCGCTGATGGACTGGAGAGTGCTCTTATCCAGAACATTGGCCGGTATTATTTCGAACCACATCGGAATATTTGTCTGAATATCAAGAACCAGCACAAGTCTTGACTGCATCTCCGCTCCTCCGGTTCCGTGATTGCTCAGGGCATTAAACGGGTTGTTCTCAGCTTCGCCGGGCAGGGGTGTGGAATCAACATAACATCCGCGGCCAAATTCCGGATTTTCCTTTCTCATTTCCGTCAGAAGCGTTTGGAAAAAGCGCACCTTGATGGTGTCATCGGACATCTTCTGATAATACAGAGAATCACAGTTCAGCGTGCTGTAACTGACATCAGAAAGAATGCAGGAAAGCACATCCCGCTTCAAAAAATCTCCGCATTTGATGGCGGCTCCGTTTCTGAGACAATCGTGAGCAACATGCGCCAGAACCTTCTGGTAAAGGCTGTTATTCTCGCCAAATGATTTGCGAAGCACTGACATGAAAGGTGTCTTGGATAGTTCGGAAAAGAAAAGGTAGGTGTTTCCGAAGTTGGTATGGATACTGGGTTCCTCTATGTGAAACTTTGTGCCGGCAAGCCTTTCATCAGACGGAGACACATCTGTGAAACGATCCAGGCTTAAATCATAGTGCACCAGCCCTCGTTTAGGAGAGTTAAAAATCCCCTTCATCCTGTCGTCCGGATCAATCCAGAGCACCTTGCCGAGACGTTCCACTACAACCCTTTTGGAGTGATTGCCTTTGTGATTGCCTTTCGGATTGGGCTTGTAGGCATTTTTAACCAAAGAGGCAGATCCAGAGATAATAACATTATCATCATTTCTCACAATATTACGATAATTGATTATCATGCCACCCCCCTAAAATCAGAAAAATCTACCGTTCGTTGAATGCTCATTTGAGCATTCAACAGTGTACAGCAAGAATAAATAAAGCGCAACAGAATTTTGCATTAAAATTTTATTATTTTTGTGAGAGAAGTACTTGACAAAATTAAAAGAATCAAACACGACTGAATAAATAATTTGCACGACGGCATTTTCGGCAATCACGAGAGTGGTGTGTGTAAAAGCCTTTACAGCTAAAGGTTTGCAGAGATTATGTGATTAATGGAGATGTTTTTATTATAAAAACATTGTAGGGAGCAGTAATATTATGAAAGAGTGTCGATCAAGGTAATGTCACTTTTATAATTGAAGAGAGGTTGCCTACATGTCAGCTGCACACATTCTCTCCTGAGATGGTATGTGTACCCAAAACTTTTTCGATCTTCGGTTTAAACGGCTCCTTAGATATCATCCAGAAACGGCTTAGGATTTGTTCCAGCATTATCAAGGGCCTTTCTGAGAGCCCGGGCCAGGAGAAGCACGTCCGGGGCGGAGTCCGGAATATCCCCTGCCGATCTGCAGATTCTGGCATACCAGGCAATCTCCCGGGAATTGAGCTTCCTTAACGAGCGTTTTCCCAGTGTACGGATTCCCCAGAGCGGAGCCAGAAACCCCAGCATCAGCATGAACACTGCAGAAGGCCAGAGATACGGCGGAAAACTTACTGCCGAAAAGCGGAGGAAGCAGAAATACCACACAATGAAAAAGCACAGCACTGGAGGCATCCATTTTGAGGCATATACCACCATGGAGGCAATCAGCCCCTCCCGGTACATGGCATTAATCACCTTAATATCCCGCGGCCAGATTCGTACCATTTCCTTACCGCGTCTGAATAGTTCCGACAATATTTTCCTCTCCGGCACACTGCTGTCATCCGAAAATTCGAATTGAGCATTTCTGATAACGTATTTGAACACAAAAATCGCGTCTTTCTATCTTACTCCAAAAATCGCTAAAACATCATATCCTGCCGTACTCCTGAAAAAATCCCCCCGCCAAAACCGCGGCATTTTTTCTGCCGGAAATCTCTCCCCCCCTCTCTCAGGAAATACCGAAATTTACCGTTTTTTTAACAGACAGGCAGCCCTGAAACCGGAAAGAGCTCAAAAATGAAGCTGTCTCTTATTTTTCATAATCAGAAAATTGCTCCCCTTTATGATATGGGCTATACTCTCTATTTAAGTTCTTAACTCACGGTGAGCAGTTTAAAAGCCTTGATTTATAAGGCTCTGCACTCATCAGATATGCAGGAAGAATATCCTGTTTCACCGTACAGGGGAATTCTTCTGACTTTTTGAAAAGCAGCGGAAAGCCAGTACAAACCGTATCTCCATATCCCGTATTCAAAAGAGGAAAAGCCTGTGGCACGTACAATTATGCTCTACCCGGTCAACAGCGAGGCCGGTGCAACTTCTGTAAGTTTAGGTCTTATCAAAGCCATGCAGGATGCCGGCGCAAAGGTAACGTTCATTAAACCGGTAGCCCAGCCAAAAACTTCGGATGTGGGTTCTGAAGCCAGCACCGCAACCATCAGAACCAGTACCGGACTCAGTCTTCCGGAGCCCATCAAGGCTTCCTGTATGGAAAGCATGATTTCCAGCAACAAGGAAGATGTTCTTCTCGAGGACATTATCGGGAAGTTCGAAACACACCGTGCAGAATCCCAGGCCGATATCATCCTGGTGGAAGGTCTGGCTCCTCAGGAAAGACATCCCTATGCCGTATCCCTGAATGCTAAAATCGCCAGCGGCATCGATGCCGATATCATTCTCCTGGCCAAGCCTCAGGGAGATGTGGAGCATCTTAAAAACACCATCAAAATCACTCTCAACAGCCTTTCCGAGATTCAGAGATCCCGGGTTATCGGAGTTGTTTTCAACAAAATCACCTCCGAGGCTGATCTCAAAGGGCTGGAGCTTACAGGTGTAACCAAAGCCCTGGCCGTAATTCCCCTGAACCGCAAGCTTAACGTCACCCGTCCCAGCGATCTGGCCAAATACCTCAGCGCTCATTTTATTAACGTTAAAATCCTGAATACCGGCGATATCAGAAACAGAAGACTGTCTGATGCCGTCTTCTGCGACTGCCAGGCAGAAAACGTAGTTGAGCTTCTTGAAGAGGATGCTCTGGTAGTAGTATCCAGCGACCGCACCGACGTTATCAAAGAGGTTGAAAAGGAAGCCTCCAAGGGAACTAAGCTCGGCGCACTCATTCTTACCGGTACCGCTCCCATCTCCGCTGATGCCGAAGCTGCCCTGGAAAGCATTTACAAAACCGGCCTCACTGTTATCCGTACAGAAAACCAGGCCTGGCAGACCGCTATTGACCTCAAGGATTTCAATAACGAAATTGGCATCCCTTCTGATGACGAGGATCGGGTGCATGCCATCTCCGACTTTATCGGCAGCTGCTTCAGCAAGGAGCTGATCAGGGAACTTGTACAGGATAATCCTCACGAAAGGCTCTACAGTCCGGCAGCATTCCGCTATAAGCTCACCGAAACCGCCAAGGCCGACAAAAAGAGAATCGTTCTCCCTGAAGGTGACGAACCCCGTACCGTAAAGGCAGCAGCCATCTGCGCCGAAAGAGGTATCGCCACTCCGGTGCTTCTGGGTAATCCCGATGAAATCAGAAAGGTTGCCGCAGAAAACGGCGTTACCCTGGGAGCAGGAGTTGAGATTATTGATGTGGAACAGAGCCGCAGCAAATATGTGGATCGCCTGGTAGCTCTCAGGCAGGCCAAGGGAATGACTCCTGAAAAGGCTATTAAGGAACTTCAGGACAATGTAATGCTCGGCACCATGATGATTGACAACAATGAAGCCGACGGACTGGTATCCGGCGCTGTCCATACCACCGCCAACACCATTCGTCCGGCTTTCCAGATCATCAAGACCGCGCCGGGAGCCAAGCAGGTATCCTCAATCTTCTTCATGCTGCTTCCGGATCAGGTTCTGGTCTACGGCGACTGTGCCGTTAACCCCAACCCTACCGCAGAGGAACTGGCTGGCATCGCCATTCAGTCTGCTGATACCGCCAAGGCATTCGGCATTGAGCCTCGGGTAGCCATGATTTCCTACTCCACCGGCAGCTCCGGCAAAGGCCCCGATGTTGATCTGGTAAAGACAGCCACCGCTGCTGTAAAAGCTCAGCGACCTGACCTTTCGGTTGACGGCCCTCTGCAGTACGATGCCGCCGTGGAAATGAGCGTAGCCCGCACCAAGGCCCCGGATTCTCCCGTTGCCGGCAAAGCCAACGTTTTCATATTCCCGAACCTGAGCTGCGGCAATCCTCTTTACAAGGCTGTACAGCGCACCGCCGGACTAATATCCATCGGTCCCATGCTGCAGGGATTGAAGCGTCCGGTTAACGACCTGTCTCGCGGCGCCCTTGTGGACGATATTGTATACACCATTGCCATTACGGCAATCCAGGCACAGCAGCAAAAGGCCTGACGTCTGACCTGACAGTCTCCCCCGAAATCGTTTCATCATGCTGCCGGGGGAAAACAGGGGCGGTTTTCGCAAGGAAGCCGCCCTTTTTGCAGCTTAGACGGATAATAAAACAAATCTCTCCCGGAGATTTAAATTTTCCACTCCCGGAGGGACACACAGGAAGATAGCATGAACATTCTCATTACCGGCGGCACCGGCTTTATCGGACGGCATCTCATATCCGATTTTTTATCACGGAGTCCGGATATTGACTTCACCGTACTCACCCGTAAAAAAGCTAAGCAGGTATCCTGGTTATTTCCGGGGATTCCTCCCGGGAAACTGCAAATCATCAATGATACCGGAGAACTTCATGACAGACATCCGGATATCATGATCCACCTGGCCGGAGCTCCGGTCTTCAGCATGCTCCCCTTTTTTGAAAACACTGCGGAACTGACAAACTCCCGAACGGGATACACCGCAAAACTATTAACCCGCCTGGCCGCAGCCGGAATACTGCCCGACACCATAATCATGGCCGGCAGCACGGGAATATATCCGCCGAATCAGATCCCCTGTCCGGAAGAAACCCCGTCAGGAAATTCCTTTCCGGCCATGCTCGCAAAAAACTGGGAAAATGCCGCCGCCGGAACCTTGGAAGAGCTTCGGCAATCCGGAATCATTTCCAAAATCCCCAGGCTGGTTACCATGAGATTCAGTACCGTTATGGGAAAAAGCGGCGGTTTTCTGAAACCTTTTCTGATAGCCAAAGGACAGCCGGTTATCATCCCCGGAAATGGAAATAACATGCTCTCCTGGATAAGCATCCCCGACACCATGGAAATCGCCTGGAATCTTGTCCGGGTATGGCGGAATTTTTCCGGAAGCATAAATTTAGCAGTTCCGGTTCCTCTGAGTCTTAACGAAATCTGCCACGATATTGCGGAGCTCAATCGGGCAATATGTACCGTTCATCTCCCGGAAACACCACTGAAAATAGTGAAACCGAAGACCGCAGCATTTCTGCTGCTCTCAAATACCGCCAGACCGGATGCCCTGACCAGGCTGGGATATTGCTTTCGTTATGAAAATTTCAGGGAATACCTGAAAACCATCATCTGAATGCCGAAATACTCTATAGCCGGTCAGCCGCCACCACCACTGCCCGGTTTCCGGAGACCCGCCATCTTATATTGTAGTTATAAAGCTGCACCCCGTAGCACCGGTCGTCATCAGATATTTCGTGCCGATAGGCCGGACGGGGATCCTGTCCCAGAACCTCTTCGATAAGTTCCCGGAACTCCGGAATTCCAGAAGCCAGAACGGTCTCCTCTGCCGCTTCCTCAAAAACTACCTCCATATTTGCCGGGGGCTCCTCTGCAAAACCGGAACGGGCTTCGGGAACGCTGTCCGTAAATCTGATATAGGGCTTCACATCAAGAACCGGAGTTCCTGATACCAGATCGGCTCCGGATATTCTGAGATAAGTTCCCTGATCATCCTCGGAAACCTCCAGGAGCTCTACTACCGAAAGTCCTATTCTGTTGGGCCTAAACGGAGATCTGGAGGCAAAAACCCCCACCGAACGGTTACCACCCAGCCGTGGCGGGCGCACTCTGGGCTGAAAATCCCGAAATTCCGGAACCATGCTGAAATTAAAGAGCACCCAGAGATGACTGAAGCCTTCAATTCCGGTAAAGGCATCCCGCACATTGTATGGCGGATAAAAACGAATTCTGAAACTGCCGTGTCTGACCAGAGCGCTTTGCCGGGGAACGGCAAACTTCTCGGCAAAAGGAGACTCAATCCACCCGACAGGAGCAATATTCAGATTCAGATTCATAGCCGTCAGTCTTCCTTTACATAAACGGCACGAGCATAGCAGGAAACACTGGTAAGGCATACCGGAGTGTTTTCGAGAGCCACGCAGGAGGTATAGACAATGCCGTTGGCTTTTCTCATATGTGCTTTTTCACGGGCATCCAGCCGGGCATCTCTCTCTGTAGCTTCTGGTTCATCTGCAGAAAGCTGACAAGACATCCCCTCAACAGTGCCAAGACTTTCATAATTAAGCTCCCGGAGCTCACTGTTCTTGTAGACCTTGATATTGGCTTTGGAAAAATAATCCTCAGCCTTTTCGGGACTAAGGTTCGTTTCAAAGGAAAAATAACTGCATCCTGTCATTGCCAGACCGGCAATAACGCCAAAAATATAAACAATTCTCATCTCTACCCCAAAATATAAGGCCAGCCTCGGACAGCAACCGCATTCCGGTCTGATGAGTATACATCACCGGCTGGTTATCAGTGAAGAGAATACAACACTTTCCTCAGAGTTACTGTTTATGAGCTGTATATGCAAAGTCCGCTAAATCATTCATTCCCCAAAGCTGGTGGCTATTTTAAAGGCTTCGTGGTATCTGATTTCAGTAGAACTCTGTGTTTACCCCGAAATCAGAACTCCTGAATTTATGGTCTTTGATTTCCCCTATATAATCACCAGTAAAATAATACTGTATGTAAATTTTACTTTATTTGCAAATAATTTTCTTTATAATGATAAAGAAACTAACAATGTTTTTGACAGCAAGAAAATATCAAAATGCAGTACATGAAAACAAAGTCAGACCTGCCAAAGACACAAGGCATGATTAACCGGAATTCAAGAACGGATGCATATTTACCATAATCCTGCACTATGAAATGACGAAAAACCAGCCACAGGAACTGTCAGATAATCCGGGATGTGGTCAGAGCAATCGTCGGAAACAGCCGGTTTTCCAGATAAGGTTATACAAAAATATGGACATTAACGACTATCTTAAGTATTCAGCCAGTATTAGAAAAGGGGATCGTTTTTTCATTATCAGCATTGATGGCAACGGATGGGAAGGGGCTTTAAGTCAGGGACGGGATATGGAAGAAGCCCGCATGATGGCCAAGGAAGCTATATATGACTATATTGAAGGTCTTGTAGAGTTTAAAAAAAGAGTCCCCGTTCCGACCGTAATTGACGACGGGAGCCGGTTTATTATTGATGTCGGCTATGATACAGCTTTGAAGATTATGCTCAGAAACACCATGATTGATATGATGGTAAGGCCTGCTGAACTTGCCAGAAGACTCAAAGTCAGCAATCAGAGGCTTAACAGCATCCTAAGCTTCAGAAAAACTACCGGGCTTAATGCTCTGGCAGACTGCTTCAATGCTCTTGGAAAACCGCTAAGCATTACTCTCTGGGATCAGAGGCAAATCAACTCCAATCTGTCTGAAATTACAAAAAAGGAATATTTTTAGCAGACTAAAGGCTTAAACGCAAAGAATCAGGAGAAACTGAAAAAAGAAAGTGGAGCGAGAGACGGGAATCGAACCCGCGTATAAAGCTTGGGAAGCTTTCATTCTGCCATTGAATTACTCTCGCAAAGACGTGCGTATGATACTTGATTAAAAACTGCGGCGCAAGGATTTTTTCATTTTTTTACGTACAGCCATCCATTCCACAACAGTTCATTAGTGATTCTGTATTTAAAGAATGCCTTTCACAGTGTTAAAATGACATGCTGTCAATTATCGTGATCAATTCACATCCACACACTTACGGAATTTTAAGAAATGGAAGTTAGAACCCGTTTTGCTCCAAGTCCTACCGGATATCTCCATGTCGGCGGCGCCAGAACCGCTCTCTACTCCTGGCTGTATGCCCACCACCACCACGGCAAATTCGTTCTCAGAATCGAAGACACCGACCGCGAACGTTCAACACAGCCGGCAATTGATGCCATTATCGAATCTATGAAATGGACCGGACTTACATGGGATGAGGGTCCTTTCTATCAGACCAAGCGCTTTGATCGCTATAATCAGGTTATTGACGAGCTTCTCGAAAAGGGCCTGGCCTACAAATGCTACTGTAACAAGGAGCGTTTGGACAAGGTGCGCGAGGAGCAGCTTGCAAATAATGAAAAGCCCCGTTATGACGGACACTGCCGCGAAGACCATTCCGAGCACACTCCCGACGAACCGTACTGCATCCGCTTCAAAAATCCCCGCGAAGGCAAGGTAAAATTCCATGATCTTATTCGCGGCGATATTGAATTTGACAACGCCGAGCTTGACGATCTGGTAATCCGCCGCACAGACGGCACTCCCACCTATAATTTCTGCGTCGTAATCGACGACTGGGATATGAAAATCACCCATGTTATCAGAGGGGAGGATCATATAAACAACACCCCGCGACAGATCAACATCTACAAGGCTCTCGGTGCTCCGGTTCCCGAATTCGCCCATGTATCTATGATTCTCGGTGATGACGGTGCCAAGCTTTCCAAAAGACATGGCGCGGTAAGCGTCATGCAATACCGCGACGACGGTTTTATGCCTGAAGCTCTTATCAACTATCTGGTACGGCTGGGCTGGGGACACGGAGATCAGGAAATTTTCTCCCTGGAGGAAATGATTAACCTGTTTGCTCTGGAAAATGTCTCAAAAAGCGCTTCGGCATTCAGCTCCGACAAGCTGAAATGGATGAACCAGCACTATATAAAGACCCTGCCTCCGGAAAGAGTTGCCGAGGAGCTGGTATGGCAGATGGAGCATCTCGGAATCAACTACAGCCAGGGCCCCAGTCTGACAGAAATCGTCAAGGCCCAGGCCGAAAGATGCAAGACTCTGAAGGAAATGGCTGAAAATTCCGTTTATTTCTATCAGGACTACACCGAATACGAACCCAAGGCCGCCAAAAAATGGTTTAAGGAAAACAGTGCTGAAGCTCTGGAGCGCTCCCTGGCAAAACTGGAGGCCGTAAGCGACTGGAAAGCCGAAAATATCGAGGAAGCTTTCAAAACTGTGGCCACTGACATGAATGTGGGACTTGGCAAGGTGGGGATGCCTCTCAGACTCGCAGTTACCGGCCGCGGCGTATCTCCGGAAATGGGCATCACCATGGAGCTCGTGGGCCGCGAAAAGACCTTTGAGAGAATCAGAAGAACTATCGCCTATCTCCGTAGCGGCGCCACGCAAAACTGATTCCGGAGTCTTTCCCCCGGAAACTCCTCCTCAAACACGGGAAAACAGCACCCTTTGTTTTCCCGTTTTTGTTTCGATAAAGATGAGGATATTTCTTGAAAAACGTCGAAAACCACCCCGAACCTAAACACTGCAAAGCCAAAATTTAAAAAATTTAAAAAAAATATTTGACACGGAATATCCGTTCATGTATCATAAGCGGCGTTGAGGGGTTATAGCTCAGTTGGGAGAGCGCTTGCATGGCATGCAAGAGGTCCGCGGTTCGATCCCGCGTAGCTCCACCATGAAATCCGATTCCGGTTCATGATCTTGGTTTTCTTCCGTTTTTAAAGCACTTATTCTTGTTCCTTTAATTGCACTTAATTGTTTTTTCATCACATATAGCTGTATTTCCAGATCAGGCAAAATTTGGCAATCAGTACCGTCACAATAGCGTAAATGAATGTAATTACCAGTGCTCCTGTGAGCAAGATTTAACAAACTCGAGTTTTTAAACAATCTCTGTACGCCATCAAATTCAGTTTGCGGATATAATAACCGCTGTTTTCTATAACTATGCCTACGAGGATTACTATGCGTCTCAATTTTTTTGCCGCGATACTGTTCTGTTCTGCAGCTTCCTGTGCCCTCGGAGATAATCTCATCGATGTTTACAACCTTGCTCAGACCAAAGATCCGGTTATTCTTAAGGCCAAAGCTCAGAGAGATGCTGCCTATGCTGCCATAAATGAAGCTGATGCTGCCAATCTGCCCCAGATCAATCTGTCAGGCAGCGCCTCATATACCAAGACAAATAAAAACGATGTCGGCACCGCATTCGTGGCAGGAGGGGCGATATCCCTGCAACAGGCCATCTGGAGACATTCAAATTTCATCCAGAGCAGCATTGCCCAGAAGACCGCCACCCAGATGGACCTTGCATACAACAATTCCAAACAGAATCTGATTCAGCGGGTGGCTGCCGCATATTTCAATGTGCTGAATGCCATGGATACTCTTGAATACGCCCTGGCGAATCAGAAGGCGCTGAAACGCCAGCTTGACGAATCAAACCAGAGATTCAAGGTCGGTCTTATTGCCAACACCGATGTGCAGGAAGCTCAGGCCGCCTATGACCAGTCTGCAGCAGCAGTAATAATTGCCGAAAACGATGTGGCAAACAGCTTCGAAAATCTGAGACAGATTACCGGCACCTCTCATAAAGAACTGGCGAAGCTGGATATCTCCAGATTTTCCGCACCAGGAGTAAACCGCAATGCTGATTTCTGGCTTAATGTCGCCGAGGAAAACAATCTCAGTCTGCAATTCCAGATGATAGCGAAGGAAATTGCCAAGGAACAGATATCACTGGCCCAGACCGGACACGAGCCGACTCTCGATCTCGTCGGTTCCCTGAACTCAGAATATACTGATTACAAGGAAAACTCGATTGCCCGCCAGGACGGTACCATTAATTCCGGCACTATTGGCCTGCAGTTCAACATGCCGCTGTATTCTGGCGGTGCAGTATCAAGCCGGGTGGAGCAGGCCAAAGCCAATTACATTGCAGCATCCGAGGAACTGGAAAACACTCACAGAACTGTGCAAAACAACCTTTACAGCAACTATAACAACATTACTGCCGCAGTCGGCACAGTAAAGGCCTACCAGCAGGGAGTTGTTTCGGCAGAGAGTGCCCTTAAGGCCACAGAAGCCGGCTACCAGGTGGGAACCCGTACCATCGTGGATGTCCTTGATGCCACCAAGAATCTCTACAATGCCAAAAGCAACCTGGCAAACGCCCGCTACAACTACATCATGAGCTGGGTGAACCTCAGATACACTGCGGGACTGCTGTCCGAGGAGGATATCAACATCATCAATGCCGGTCTCATGCGCTAGACAGAACCAGAAAACGGCATTTTAAGAAGACTGAACGCCGAAAATCGGAAAAAACGCCCGACGGATTATGAAAATCCGGACGGCGTTTTTTGCTATAACGAGTCCGGGCATATCGCTACTTCACAAAATTAACTCAAAAAATACCCTTCTCAGGCAATAACCTTTAATATAGCAACATACACAGACATAGGAGGAAACAGCAAATGGGCTTTTTTGACAAGATCAAAAGCGCAATCGGCGGCGGAGCCACCGAAGAAAAAGGGCTTATCAAAGTTACCGAAGAAGATCATAAGAATGCCATTATCAAGGAGCGTTCCGACCTGTGCAAAAAGATTTCTGATATTCCCGAGGATGAAATTGTAAAGCGCGACGGAAAGATCGATATCAATTTCAAGGGCTGGCAGATCTGCAATGTGGAAGAGCGGCAGAACAAGGATGACCGCCGTCTCGGATACCTGAAGCTTTTCAAGACCAAGAACGACAAGTTCGTATGTCAGCGCATGACCATGATCGACAGTGAGGAAAAGCACTATTACGCCGCTACTGTGGAAGATTTCCCCGCCATCAGAAACTTTTTCGGAGAAGATCGGCTGGCTCTGGCACTTTATGACATGCTGGATCGGGTATCCAAGTCCTGGTAGGAAAGCCTGTCCATTACGTTTCGGATATCACAAAACTCCCGTTGTTTTCAGCGGGAGTTTTCTTTCTGAAAAATTTATCTGAAAACAGGTTAAAAAACTCCCGGCAGGGAGTTCTTCTGGCCCCGCCCATGCTTCTTCTGAACGGGGGCAAAGCAGGACTGCAAACTCCGGCTATTATCAGTTAGTCTGCCGAATTCTGTTTATTATGGCGGTAGTGGAGCATCCTGGCTTAAAGGGAAGTATTCTGACCTCACCGCCATTAGCAATCACCTCGGCGCCTCCCGCCACATCCTCCGGCCGGTAATCTCCGCCCTTAACCAGCACATCAGGAAGCACATCAGATATCAGCTCCCGGGGAGTATCCTCTCCGAATGGAACCACCCAGTCCACTGCCTCCAGTGCTGCCAGCACCTCCATTCTGTTTTCCAGCGTGTTCACCGGACGGGATGGGCCTTTGAGTCTTCCTACTGATTCGTCGGTATTTACCGCAACAATCAGGCGGTCTCCCAGTTTTTTGGCCTCCTTGAGATAGGCTACATGACCGGCATGGATAATGTCAAAGCAACCGTTAGTCATCACTACCTTCTCACCGTGTGCCCGGGCCAGTCCCACCAGTTCCAGAAGCCGCTCCTTGGTAACCAGTCCCTCAATATGCTCTGAGGATTGTTCGTTCAGGGCATTTTTAAGCTCCTCAATACTGACAGTGGAGGTACCTATCTTGCCCACAACCACTCCGGCAGCCTTATTGGCCAAGGCACAGGCTTCAGGGAGCGAAGTTCCGGCAGCCAGACAGGCAGCCACCGTGGCTATCACCGTGTCTCCGGCACCAGTAACATCGTAGACCTCCTTGGCTGCAGTGGGAATAGTCAGCGGGGCGGCATCACGCCTGATCAGAGTCATGCCCTTTTCGGATCTGGTAATGAGCAGCGCCCCCAGGTCATACTGGTTTACCAGCTTAAATCCCTTGTCATAAAGATCCTGTTCGTTTTCCGCATGTCCGGCCACCGCTTCGAATTCCTTGGTATTCGGAGTAATGAGATAGGCTCCGCGATACCTCTCGAAATCGGTACCTTTGGGATCGATAAGCACCTTTGCTCCGGCCTCTCTGGCAATTTCAATCATCTTGCGAACCGATTCCAGGGCACCCTTGTCGTAGTCTGAAAAAATCACTACCGGATGCCCGGCAATTTCATCTCTTACACGGGAAAGAATCGGAGCCTGATCCGCACCCTGAAAGCCCTTTTCAAAATCCAGTCTCAAAAGCTGCTGCCCCACACTGAGAACCCGCATTTTTGTAATAGTCGGCAAGGTTCCGGAAACCACAAAGGAGGTACGGACTTTTGAATTTTCCAGTCTGTTTTTTAAAAGCCGTCCGTTTTCGTCATTTCCGACACATCCCACCAGAGTACATCCGGCTCCCAGAGAAGAGATATTGAGAGCCACATTGGCAGCACCTCCCGGACGATCCTCACGATCCACAATCCGAACTACCGGAACCGGAGCTTCGGGGGATATTCTGGTAGCCGGCCCCTTCCAGTATCGATCAACCATCACATCACCCACCACCAGAACGGAGGCTTTGCTAAAAAGAGGCAGCTTTAACTCACTCATAAATATTCAACCCGTAATCAAGCCCTACAACAATGATTCCGGCTATGGAATCACCTTTCTGCCATTATAGCCGAAAACGTTTTTGTATCTTTTAAATCCATAGCACTTTCACAACTGAAAAAGCCATGAAAGCCTTGCCCCTTCATAAAAACGGCAGCCGGCGGGATAAACACCTGATCCTGCAAAAATCACCTCCCGAAGAAACTGCTGTTTTCTGATATTTTCTGTAACAATTATGTAATCATCACGTAATTATGAAACACAGCTTTAGTTTTCATGACAAGTCTCATATAATCCATACATAAACTGTAACCTTTGGCAGTAACGGCAGTTTTGAACTCTGAATGTGTTTTTTCAGCGCAGAATACACCCCAACAATTCAACGAAGGATCTTTTTACAGGTAGTACAAAATGACTAATAGCAACTCCAAAACGGTATTTTTCGTGTGCTTTATGGCAGCACTGGCCGGCCTGCTGTTTGGCATAGACATCGGCGTCATTGCCCAGGCCAAGGATTTTATCAAGCAGGATCTTGGCGTCAGTGACAACGTCATATCATGGGTGGTAGGCTCCATGATGGGCGGGGCCACTGCCGGCGCCCTGGTATCAGGAAAGCTTACCAGACAGCTCGGCAGAAAATATTCACTTGTTATCAGCGCCACATGCTTTGTTCTGGGAGCTCTCGGATGTGCCCTGGCCTGGAACGGAACAGTACTTATAATTGCCAGAATCATCGTCGGAATCTCCATCGGGGTAGCCTCATTCACTGCTCCGCTTTACCTCTCGGAGGTCGCTCCCAAATCAATTCGTGGCACCATGATCACCATGTATCAGCTGCTTATCACCATCGGAATTCTGACCTCCTTTGTGGTCAACACCCTGATCAGGAATAACACCTTTACCGGCGCCGAAGGGCAGATTGCAGCGAATTTTCTGATACCGGATATCTCATTAAGCTGGAGAGCCATGCTGGGCGTCACCCTGATTCCGTCTCTGATTTTCCTGGCCGGAGTCTTCTTTCTTCCAAAATCTCCCCGCTGGCTGATTTCAAAGGGGAAAACCGAAGAGGCAAAGAAAATACTTCTGAAAATCCGTGCGTCCGAGGATGAAGCCGCCAGTGAAGCCCAGGAAATAATCAACACCGTATCTTCTCATACCGGAAGAAGCGGCTTTGCCATGTTCCGGGAAAAGCTCAATTTCAGAAAAACAGTCTATCTGGGCATCACTCTGCAGCTTCTGCAGCAGCTGTGCGGCATTAACATCATCATGTATTTCGGACCGGAGCTCATCAAGGCTGCCGGCTATACCTCCGAATTCGCCGCCAATGTCGGCACCATCGCCATCGGTCTTACCAATGTACTGGCAACCTTCATTGCCATCGCCTACATCGATAAATGGGGCCGGAAACCGATTCTCATAGCCGGTTATTCCATTATGGCCGTAGCTATGACGGGAGTTGCCGCCTTCATGCATTTCAATTACAGCATGGCAGCCATCATTTCGGTACTGGTATTCATCATCGCCTTCGCCTTCTCCGCAGGCCCTGTAGTATGGGTCCTCTGCTCCGAAATCCAGCCTCTTGAGGGGCGTGATTTCGGTATCACCTGTTCCACCGGTGCCAACTGGCTCTCCAATATGGCCATAGCGGCCACCTTCCTGCCGCTGCTGTCGCTGCTGGGAGCCGCTGCCACAATGCTCCTTTACGCCGTATGCTCAGTTCTGGCCATATTCCTTATCATCATGTATGTACCGGAAACCAAAGGCGTATCTCTGGAACACCTAGAGAAAAATCTTATGAACGGGGTTAAGCTGCGGGATCTGGGCAAATAGCAGCACAAGACCAGTGAATCCGATTCGGGCCCTGCCACAAAACGCCGGGCCCGTTTTTTTATGCCCGTTAAAATATCAGTGTCTTAAATCCTCAGGTATAGGCAAGTCTTCCGCAAGCTTGCGGGGACGCTGCCCCTTCCCTTTTCTGAAGTTCTGCATCTGATAAACATAGGCCAATACCTGTGCCACTGCGGCAAAAAGTCCCCGCGGAATCTCCTCATCAAAATCCGTAGTGTAATATAACGAACGGGCTAAAGGAGGCGCCGGCACAATCATCACGCTGTTTTCCCGGGCAATCTCCTTGATCTTTTCTGCAATTTCATCTACGCCCTTGGCCACAAGCACCGGGGCTCTTGACCCCTCCCGGTCGTACTTCAGAGCTACCGCATAATGAGTCGGGTTGGTAACCACCACATCAGCTTCCGGGACCTTCTTCATCATCTTGCGGTTTATTATCTGAAACATCATCTGCCGGAGATGGGCCTTCACTTCAGGATTACCTTCCTGATTCTTGAATTCCTCCTTGACTTCCTGCTTGGTCATCTTCAGCTCTTCCTTGTGATGCCAGAGCTGGTAAGGAGCGTCCAGAAGTGCCACAGGGATCATGGCGCATACAATAAAAAGCATAGTCCAGAACATAAGGCTGACAGCCTCCCGAACCGCATAGGAGATTTCCATGGTGGAGAAATTCAGAATGTGCTCCAGGCGACCGTGAATCAGAAAATAGCAGAATGAGGAAATAAGAAGAATCTTCAGGACTGACTTTACCAGCTCTACCACACTGTTTGAGCTGAACACTCTTTTGATGCCATTCAGGGGATTAAGCTTGCTGAATTTCGGAGCCATGGCCTCTGCTGAAAAATTCACCCCGCCCACGGCAATACTGCCAATAACGGCACAGACAAAAACAATGGCAAACATGGCAATTATGGGCAGAGCCAGCGAGGAAACATTTTCCAGGAGCTTCTTTTCCATAACAGCAACGTCAAAAAGCTCTGCTTTCCTGAGCACAAAACAGCGATGAATCACTTCCAATAGTGCACGGTAAAGCATCCCGGAAATCAGCCACAGGCCAACCACCCCCGACAGAAGCACAAAAAAAGTTCCCATCTCCCGGGAACGGGCAATCTGCCCCTTCTTGCGGGATTCCTCGATTCGTCGTTCGGTTGGTTGTTCGGTTTTCTCCTGCCCGTCGGCTTCAGCCATATTTTCTCCTCAGCTAATCGCTGATATCTGCCAGGTTTCCCTTAACCTCCAGCCATTCCCGGCGATCCTGAGCCCGATCCTTTGAAAGAAGCTTGTCCATAAGCGCCTTTACCTCTTCAAGGTTGTCATCACTCAAGGTCAGTCTGACAAGCCTTCTGGTAGCCGGAGCCATGGTGGTCTCCTTCAGCTGATCCTCGTTCATTTCGCCCAGCCCCTTAAAACGGGTTACCTCAATACGCCCCTTTTTCCTTTTCTCCAGCTTTACCAGCATGCTGTCCCGTTCCTGATCATCAAGAGCGTAGAATTTTTCATTTCCCACGTCAATACGGTATAACGGCGGCATAGCAACATAAAGATGCCCTTCTTCCACCGCCTTGCGGAAATGTTTCATAAACAGGGCACAGATCAGCGTCCCTATATGAAGTCCGTCAGAATCGGCATCTGCCAGGATGCACACCTTTCCGTATCGGAGTCCGGACAGGTCATCGCTTCCGGGATCCAGTCCCACCGCTACCGCAATGTCCTGAATTGCCTGGGAACTGAAAAGCTCATCACTGTCCTTTTCCCAGGTGTTTAAAATTTTCCCCCGGAGGGGCAGCACTGCCTGATATTCCCTGTCCCGGGCAATATTGGCAGATCCTCCTGCTGAATCCCCTTCCACCAGAAAAAGCTCACTCCTTGAGGGATCTGTGGTAGTGCAGTCCTTGAGCTTTCCGGGAAGTGCCGGTCCCGCAGCCGCCTTTTTACGAGTAACGGAACGGGAGGTTTTCTGCCGCTGCTGAGCTGAGCGGATACACATCTCGCTGATAGCCCTGGCTTCCTCGGTATTGGCATTAAGCCACAGGGAGAAGCTGTCCCTGACCACGTTGCTGACCAGCTGGGCACAGTCCCGAGAGGTCAGTCTCTCCTTGGTCTGACCGGAAAACTGCGGCTCCTGAATTTTTACGGACAGTACATAGGAACAGCGGCTCCAGACATCATCCGGCGTCAGACTGAGCCCCCGCGGCAGAAGATTCTGAATATTGCAGAAATCTCTGATGGCGTCTGTGAAAGCCTGTCTCATGCCGTTAACATGAGTTCCGCCCAGCGGGGTGGGAATCAGATTCACATATGATTCCGAAACCGAATCCTCTCCGTCATCACACCAGACCGCAGCCCAGGACACTTCCGAATCCGGGTTATTTACCTGAGATGCATAAGGCGTACCGGGAACAGTTTCCCGTCCGGACATTTCATTTGCGAGGTAGCCGGAAAGATCTCCCTTGAAGGACCATTGCTCCTTCTCCCCCGTAATTTCATTCCTGAAGACAATAGTAAGCCCCGGGCAAAGCACCGCCTTGGCCTTCAGCAGGGACTTCAGCGAATGGCAGCTGAAATGAGGGCTGTCAAAGTATTTCGGATCCGGCCAGAAATGAATCATGGTTCCGGTGTTGCGCTGTCCGACCGTGCCTTCCACATGGAGATCCTGGGTTTTTTCGCCATTATGATATTCAATGGCATATAACCGCCCGTCACGGCGCACCTCGGCCCGGAGCTTTTTAGAAAGAGCATTGACCACGCTAACTCCCACACCGTGCAACCCTCCGGAATAGGTGTAGTTCTTGGCCGAAAACTTACCGCCGGCATGAAGCCGTCCCAGAATCAGTTCAATACCAGGAACATTCTCCTGGGTATTGAGATCTACCGGCATCCCCCGTCCGTTATCCGTCACCGACAAAGATTCGTCAGCATGGAGAACTACCTCGATTTTGTCGGCATACCCGGCCAGAGCTTCATCGACACTGTTATCAATAACCTCCATGCCCAGATGATTCGGCCTTGTGGTATCCGTATACATTCCGGCTCTTCTTTTTACCGGCTCCAGCCCCTCAAGAACCTCGATGGAATCGCCGTTATAAACATCATTTTCCTGAACCATGCCAACACCAGAACAACAAAACAGACATAAAAACGAAAAAAAAGATGCCGACACCCCCAGGCACCGACATCAAAAACTAACCATAGCATATAACTGCCAATAATATCGCGCCCATTATAGATCAGACACGCGACGGTGTGCGTAAAAAAGCCTTAAAGCCCCTGTTATTTCAGCAAAAATCTGATAATCTCGGGAAGACAGAGCTCAAAGGACTGGAACCGATGATTGCCGCCATCCTCGATATGCACCAGAGCGGCATTTCCGAGATAGCCTGCAGCCTCTGCGGCATTCAGAACCTCATCACCACGTTCCAGATACAGTGCCAGTCTTTCCGGAACCGGCCTGATAAGATCCGCCATCCTTTTCACCTCCGCAATGGAGGCGTCATTAATCTCGAACTTTACTCCGGTATAAGGATTGGTGTGCTCCCCCTTCAGAGCCGGCATCAGTTTCCAGGGAAAAACACAGGGATTTATCAGAGCAGCTCTAAGATTGTACTTTCCAGACATTCCTATGGAATAAAAGCCCCCCATAGAGCTCCCGATCAGCGCTACCCGCCGATCCTCAGCTATAAGCCGGGAAATCAGGGAATCCACCGCCTCATAGGCCTCTCGGGGAGTATTGGGAAAATTTTCGGTAGCAAAATCGACCTGGGGATAATTCTGGCTGAGAAACTTTTCAGTCAGCAAAGCCTTTTCAGCTTTGGCTCCAGATAAAAAACCATGTATATAAACAACCGTATCCTTTGGCATATTCCACCTCTGTCGTTAATTAAAGGAGCTTTTTTTGAAAACTCAGTAGCCGCCCACCGTGAAATCGGGAAGAAACTCCCCCCCTGTCAGTCTGAAAACCGATGTTGAAATCCCGCCGTCAGGAGTAAATCTGAGATAGCGCCATCCCGGACCCAGAGTATCCAGAGTAAATCTGTCGCACAGCGGGGCAAACTGAATGCTGGTTGACGGCGACGAAATATAGCGCACCCCGTCGCTTATAAAATCATGCTCCTGATGCACATGGCCGCACAGAACCAGCCGTACCATTGGATAGTGCGATATCAGCCTTGCCAGATCGTCCCGGTTCTTCAGCACATGTGCATCCAGCCAGAGGCATTTCACCTCAAAGGGATTATGGTGCAGACAAACCACAGTATAAAGATCCGGATGCATCTCAAGACAGCCCCTGAGATACTCCAGCTGCTCCGGAACAATCCATCCCATGGGATTGTTGTAAACCTGGGTATTGAGAAGAACGAACTGCCACTTGCCAATAATTATGTTTCTGGCGACACTGATTCCCAGACCGGCCATCTCCCGGTACATCAGAGGACCGTCATCATGATTTCCGGGAAGCCAGAACAGCGGTTCCGGAAAAACACTCATGATGTCGCGAAAGGCCATGTAGGATTCCAAAGAATAATCCTGAGACAGATCTCCCGTGGTTACAATGAAATCAAAGGGAATACCCTGATCACGCACGGCAGCAACCACAGCCTCAAGACTGTTCCGGGTATCTATTCCGACAAGAGTGCTCCCCGCCTTCCCGAAAAGATGGGTATCCGTAATCTGCAAAACTGAAAAAGCCCCGTCTTCGCGGGCTGGCTTCAGTGACACTCTGTCAATGGTATAATGATGCATTTTATTAAAACAGAACCAATCCGGACATGTTATCTGTTACCGGGGACGGACAAATATAGTACCTGACAATAGAACAAACCTGCTGATTGTACTTAATAATTCACCAGGGGTTTGCATACTGCCCCACATTTTCGGGAAGAACCCCCGGCAAATATCAGATTCGTGACCAGTGCACTGTTTTACTGCTTAAGGCTTTTTAAAACACTGCTCTTATGCAGCGCCAGATACTGTAGCCCGACAATGGCGATGGAATTCCGGATTCTGCCGGTATCAATCAGGGCCAGAGCATCCTCAAAGGGAACGGACAAAACCCTGATATCCTCAGATTCCGACATAAGCCCATGATATCCGGCAGCCCGGGAGGAATCCACCAGTCCCACGTAAAGGAAAATCTTCTCCGTAGAACCTCCCGGAGTAGTCAGGAAGTCCAGAGCATGCACAGCCTTTTCAAGAGATATCCCAGTCTCCTCGACCATCTCTCTCATAACGGTATTCTCCGGAGTCTCCCCGGCATCAATTATTCCGGCCGGAAGCTCCAGAAGCCACGGCGATTCAGAATCTCGCGCCGCCCCCAGACGGAACTGCTCGATAAGAACTACTGCATCCCGGACTGGATCATATGGAACCACAGCTGCCGCATCCCCGCGCTCAAAAATCTCCCGGGTAATGACAGCGCTTTCCGTACCGTCAAATTTTCGATATCTGGCCTTATAGGCATCGATGGCAAAATACCCCTGAAACACCCGCTCTCGGGAAAGAATCTCAAAATCTTTTCGTTCGAAGGATGCTCCGTACTGTTTCAAATCATTCATAGCCGCCCCTTATCCGCTGTCATAACCGAACGTTCTCCGGAGAAATACGAAGAACAGCAACCATCCAGCGCCATGTCAAATTCTCCGTGATTATAGCACAGCCAAAAACCACCGAATCTGTCCACTGTGCCACTTCTGCCGAAATGACTTCAAAACGAAACTTAAACCGGTACTACATTTTTAGCATAAAATGCCATATTGATAACATATTTAACTGTATCAAATATAATTCATTTTTGAATGCAAATAGTTTGTTATATAATATATCAAAACCTGCAAGGAGCATCTATGAATCCCACAGAACTCAAAAAACATCTGGAAATTATTCAGACACTCATTGAGAACGGAAATTATCAGCACCTCACCACCGAACTCAGCATCGACAATCATCAGTTTCGGTATCATGTTTCATACGACGACAGAAGCGCATGCTACGAAGTAAAAGTGAGCTTCTGTGACGGCGGTACTGGTTTTATCGAAACGGTTCTTGAACTCGAGCTGGTACCATAATCATCGTGAATGACATAAAGTGAGAGAACCGCCAGTTCCCCTTCCGGCACCAAGTCAGGCCGCAGTCCCGCCCTGAAATCATATCCCGGATCCCTCGTAGTGTGCTAGAATCAGAGAGGGATTCCGGACGTGCGGAAAACAGCGGAAACACTTACCCCGCTAGCTCCGGCCATGTTCCTGTCATTATCAAAACCCCCTGTTCCTGACCACTGCAACCAGAATTTGAATACTAAAAAATGAACTCCGTATTATTGAAAAATGCCACCATGATAAATGAAGGCGCCACCCTTAAGGGAGACCTCCTTATCCGGGACGGCCGTATCGATCACATCGCCGCAGAAATCTCCGCGGATCAGGCCTCCGAAATTATCGACTGCGAAAACCTGACCGTCATTCCAGGATGCATTGACGATCAGGTTCATTTCAGAGAACCCGGCAACACCTGGAAGGCGGACATAGCCTCAGAAGCCAGAGCGGCGGTTCTGGGCGGGGTAACTTCCTTCATGGATATGCCAAACAACACGCCCCCGGCTACCACAAGAGAGGATATCGCCCGTAAAAAGGACATTGCCAGAAGATCCTCCCTGGCCAATTTCGGCTTCTATCTGGGGGCCACCCCCGACAATCTGGAGGAAATAAAGTCCCTGGATCCCCGGGATGTCTGCGGGGTGAAGGTATTCATGGGCTCCTCCACCGGGACTCTTCTGGTGGATGACGCGGACATCCTCAGAAGCATTTTCAGGTCCGCCGAGGTTCCGGTTGCCACGCACTGCGAGGATAATGAAATTATCAAAAACAACAGCAGAATCTTTCAGGAAAAGTACGGCGATGAAATGGATGCCTCCATACATCCCCTGATCCGCAGCCGGGAGGCCTGTCTGAAATCCTCTGCCCTGGCAGTGGATCTGGCCCGGGAAACCGGAGCCCGTCTTCACGTACTTCATCTTTCTACCGCCGAGGAGCTTTCGCTGTTCGAACCCTGGGCAGCACTTCCGGTTCCCCGGAGACAGGTTACCTGCGAGGTATGCGCTCATCACCTCTTCTTTAACGATACCTGGTACCAGAGGCTGGGGAACCGCCTGAAATGCAACCCGGCCGTAAAAACCGAGAAGGATCGCCAGGCTCTCCTTAAGGGAGTGCGCACCGGACTTATAACCTGCATTGCCACAGATCACGCCCCCCATACAGCAGAGGAAAAGAATGCTCCCTACAGCAAGGCCCCCGGAGGACTGCCTCTTATACAGTTTGCCCTGCCGGCACTCCTGGAACTGGTAAAACGAAACGAGCTTCAGATTGAGGACGTGGTCACCGGCTACTGCCATAATCCGGCAATCCGGTTCAATATCTCCCGGAGAGGCTTTATCAGAGAAGGCTACTGGGCGGATCTGACAGTTATCGACACCACAGCACCCAAGCGCGTTACCCCCAGTATCATCGCCTCTAAATGCGGCTGGTCTCCGTTTACGGGGATAACATTCGCGAACTCCGTAGTACACACCTTCGTAAACGGCAACCACATTGTGGATAACGGAGTCCTAAAGAACATCAACTGTTTCGGAACTCCGCTGCGTTTTGACAGGTAGCAGTTTCCGCTCTCACCAGCAGCAAAATTCTGTGAAGGCTACACAGGGGCGGATAATGTCCGCCCCGGAATCAGAAACCTGTCTCTGAACTCCTCCGAAAAATAACGAAATGACGGTCATTTTTTAATTCAATGCACAATAAACAAATTATTTACATTGTATTCCGCTCTCATTTTGAAATAAGGAATTGATTTCTGTTAAAATACCTTAACGGGATTTTAACTGGTACGACTCTGTAGACAGATCCATAACAACAAGTCATAGGATTCACTTCATCATGACAGCACCAACAGTTTTAATAGTAGACGATGAACCTGTAGCATGCAAGGTGGCGACTTCTATTTTCCAGGCCGAAGGCTACGAAACGCTTGTTGCCGGAGACGGTGATCAGATGAATAAAATTCTCCGTCAGAATCAGGTGGATCTCATCCTGCTGGATATTAATCTTCCCGGCAAAAACGGGCTTATTCTGGCCAGGGAGCTCCGGGAGAAGCGGGATATCGCATTGATTTTTGTTACCGGCAGAGACAATGAAATTGACAGAATTCTGGGACTGGAAATCGGTGCTGACGATTATGTCACCAAGCCTTTCAATCCCCGTGAACTGACTATCCGGGCCCGCAATCTGATAAACCGCACACGGAACAAGCAGCCCACGGCCCCCGCACCGGCCGAACAGAGTTCTTTTGTTCCCACTCCAAACGCCCGCTATGAATTCGCCGGCTGGAATCTGGACGCCAACAGCCATGAACTGCTTTCACCGTCAGGCCAGGTTGCCAGACTTCCAAAAGCAGAATTCAGGATGCTGCAGTACTTTTGCGAGCATTCCAAGCTTCTGGTAACCAGATCCGATCTTATGCTTTTTATGATGGGACGGGAGCTTAAGGAGCACGACCGCACCGTGGATGTAACCATAAGGAAGCTCCGGAAACATCTGGAAGAGGGTGAAGCGTACAATTTTATCGAGACTATTCACGGCGAAGGCTACCGTTTCGGAGTAGATGTAGAGTTCTGAACTTCTGTTCTCAGAAACATTTTTCCGTTTCGCTCCTTCATAGGAACATTCTGCCGTGCAGCATAATAATCTGACGAGTAGTCTCCGCCGGACATTGCTAAAACAAGGAGCCAGACTCCTGTTTTCAAATACGGCATGATATCCGAAAATTCAAATTCAGATACCATCCAACAGGATTACGCAGAGACCGGCAGAGACTTCAGATACTGCCCCAAAGTCGCTTCGTCTTCAGATACCATTTCGTTAAAAACAGCAATTTCAGCGTCAAAACCATACTGCCCACGAATTTTCAAAAGCTCCAGCTCCATCTTTTTGGCATTGTCAGCCAAACGGGAAAGCCCGATGGAACTTGCCGCTCCCTTGATTTTATGAAGCTCCTTCCCGGCATCCTCATATTCACCTTTTTCAAAATAGTCCCGGCAGTTTCCGATATACTCATTCACCTGGGTTCTGAAAAGACGAAGTGCGGCAATAAACGGATCCGGCCCGGTAATGCCCACAGTTTCATCGATATACTTCTTGTTAATGTTGTCCATATTTAACCGCTCTTGCTATTTATTTTCACGATATCTGTTAACCGCCTCCGCCAGCTTCGAAGCCGACAGAGGTTTTGATAAAACTCCGACAATCCCGTGGCTGGCATAAACATCCGGATCCCTCATGACATTGGCGGTCAGAGCTAGCATGGGAACCGTACTCCCGTAATCATTTATGAGGTGATCCGCCACATCAAGACCCGACATATCCGGAAGCTGCATATCCAAAAGCACCAGATCCGGCCTGCTCTTGCTAAAAAGCTCCAGAGCCTCGGTTCCGGTTTTGGCGGCAGTTACCCGGTTGCCCAGCTTCTCCAGGAGAGTCTTGCATACCAGAATATTCAGATCCACATCCTCCACCAGCAGGATATCCAGAGCGGTAAGCACTTCACTGACCGCATGCCCGGAGGAAAGACACTCCCTCTTCCGGACTTCAAAATCGAAATGCACGGTGAATGCTGTGCCCCGTCCCAGCTCACTCTCCAGCTCAATGACTCCGCCCAGAGCATGGGTGAGCTCGCGGGTTACATAAAGACCAATGCCGGTACCGGTAGACTGTTTGGTTCCCGGAACCTGATAGTAAAGAGCGAATATTTTCTCCTGTTCTTCAGGAGCTATCCCAATACCGGTATCTGCTATCTTAAAAGATACTCCCAATGTCCCGTCATCATTAGCTCCCTGGGAAACGGATATAGAAATGCTGCCCTGCTTCGTAAACTTAATGCCGTTGGCAATCAGGTTCCATAGTATCTGCCTTAGCCTGGTCTGATCAGAAACTACCAGATCGGGACTTTCTCCGGCTACCTTAAAACTGAAGCTGAGATTCTTCTGCTCAGTCATAAGACGGGACAGAGTTTCCAGATCCTCCAGAAAGCTTTTCCAGTCAAAAGGCTCCCGAACAATACCGAAGGTCTGTCTTTCAAACTTATTAAGATCAATAACGTCATTAAAAATATTGCCCAGGGTTACAGCACTGACATTTATCGCCTTGAGATTTCTTTCGTCTTCATCCCGGAAATGACCGGATTGCAAAAGAATATCACTCAGTCCGACAATTCCGTTAAGAGGAGTTCGGAGCTCATGGCTCAGCGTGGAAATAAAATTGCTCTTCTCCCGGGAGGTTCTTTCCAGAACATCCTGCTCATTCTTAAGCTTGGTAATGTCATGACCGTAAATCATGGTGCCGATAAGCTGCCCCTTGGGATTAATGGCCGGTCTTTTTCGAATCTGGTAGATAACACCATGAATGGTGCGTTCATACATCAAATCCTTTTTGGTCTTAATAACCTCGTCATCACCGTAGCAGAAATACTCATTAAGATCCGCATCCTTGGAAAGCAGATTTTTGAGCTCCGACTGGTTTTCCACGTGCAGGAGGTGCAGCAGATTGTCGCTGCAGCCCTTGATTTCTCCATTGAAGCTCCGGTACAGAATAATGTCCGGGGTAAGATCAAAAATCGCTGAAAAAAACACCAGCTGCTCGTCCAGAAGACTCTGAGCTTCCTGCCGGAGCGAAATCTCGTTATAAAAGGATCCCTGAAGCTTTTCATGCTCCCGAAACAGAGTATTGTTCTTTTCACGCTGATTGATCATCGCGATATAGGTTTTTGTAAGGGATGTTTTTAGCTGAGTTTCCTGCTTCTGCAGCTCCTCAACCTTGCTGCGGGCTCTCTCGACCTCCGAAAAGTATTTATTCAGCAGTAAAGCCAGAAGAGGAGTAATGATCGCCCCGTAGGCCAGGGGTTTCAGAACATCTTCGAATTTCAGATCGTTTTCGATGTAAAGTGTTACCACACAGTTTATAACGGTAATTACCAGGGTTACCGAAAAACCGAACAGCATGGTGATGCAGATAAGCGAGTGCTCATACAGCCCCATCTTCAGTCCGTTTCTGCCTAGTCTTTTGCGACTGCTCATAATGTAATGCCTGAATTCATACCGGTTATATCATAAAAAACGGAAACTCCCGGTGCAGTCTTTCCCGTACCGCCATCAGAGTACAGCATGGAAAATTCCGGACCTGCCACCGGGTTCCGCCCTGTCTTAAAGGATCTGTCATGGAGATGCCCGTACTCCAGATACCACCACATGCGGCCAGGAAGACACCTCTGCAAATCAGAATCCTGCCCAGGTCTGGTCACAATCCCTTCATATATCACAGGCTGCTTATACCCCTTCACTGAAAAGAGGCACCACCTCAGCCCGTTTCCTGTATCGCCTCATACCTTGCTGCAATACTCCTCAAACCCCTCAAAAAGCTCTGGTTCATTTTTCCTGAGCAATGCCAGCATAGCCCTGGTAATCAGTGTTACCCCGCCTTCGGAGCGATAAAACCTGGTACCGTCAAGCTCGGCATTTTCGCCCACCACCAGATTTCGGGGCAATTCACAGTGCCGATCCAGAATCACTCTGGTGAGGCGGCAGCCCCGGTGAATTATGCAGTCCGGAAAAGCCACCACCTCATTAATGAAGCAGAAGGAATGCACCCGGACATTATAAAAAAGCACCGATGACCAGATAGAGGAACCGCTGAGAATAACCCCTGCGGATATTACGGAGTTTCTCACAATAGATGAGGCTCCGTTCAGATCCTGCACATACTTGGCCGAAGGCAGATGCACCTGAGAGGTCCATATGGGCCAGTCCTGGTCATAAATGTCCAGATCCGGAGTAACGGAGGCCAGATCCATATTGGCCGCCCAGAAGGAATCCACAGTTCCCACATCACGCCAGTAAATCTGCTTTTTAGCCCGGTTTGTGACACAGGATTTGGCAAAATCATGCGCATGAGCCAGCCCCAGCTTTACCATCCGGGGAATAATATCCCGGCCGAAATCATGCTGGGAATCATCCATAAGCTCATCCTCTTCCAGCATCTGATACAGCACCCGGGCATCAAACACATAGATCCCCATGGAAATAAGTGTCATCTCCGGATTACCAATCATACCGCCGGGATTCTTCGGCTTTTCCTGAAAGGATACAATGGTACCTTCCTTGTCGGTCTCCATGACCCCGTAAGCGCTGGCCTCTTTTCTGGGCACCTGAATGCAGGCCACAGTGAGGGGCTTGCCGCTGGAAATATGATCCAAAAGCAGCTTTGCATAATCCATCTTGTAAATATGATCCCCGGCCAGAATCAGAATGTATTTCTGCTGGTGATCCTTGATTATGTCAACATTCTGGTATACCGCATCGGCCGTGCCGCGGTACCAGTGCACCTCGTCCATACGCTGCTGTGCCGGAAGAAGATCCAGATATTCATTAAACTGGTTTCTGAGAAAAGACCACCCCATCTGGAGATGTCTCAGAAGACTGTGGGATTTGTACTGAGTAACCACTCCGATACGGCGAATGCCCGAATTTATGCAGTTCGACAGCACAAAATCTATTATGCGGTACTTGCCGCCGAAATAAACAGCCGGCTTGGTTCTGGTATTGGTAAGCTGATGCAGCCGGCTGCCACGTCCCCCGGCAAGAATAAGAGCCATGGTTCTGTTAGTGGCCTCACGCGCTCTCAAAACCTCTTTTTCCATAATAATCCCGCCTCGTGTTATTCTCGAATTATTACCTGCCGAAATATCATTCACGCAGATATACAGATTATCACTTAACCGTTCTTTTAACATTGCGGGATTATTCAAAGTGCGAACTAGCCTATGGAAAATCAACAGTCTGGGATTTTTGCGAAAGCAAACATCCGGAATCAGGCATAGCGCACCCGGCTTCCCTGACCGCCCTCCCGCGCCAGAATTCCAGTAATGGCGTTTATCACGGGCCAGCGCTTGGAGGCCCATTCCGGAGCCACCAGCATGCTTCCCGCGGCGGAAGCCCCTACCCGTTCGTAAAGAACATTTTCAGGGGTATGCTGAATCATGAGGGCTGCGATTCCGGCATATTCTTCCAGAGACAGCACTGTTATCTCCCCTCTCGCATATTCCCGCTCCATCTGACTTCCCCGGACTATATGAAGCTGGTGCAGCTTCAGAGCATCAGTACCAATATCCAGAACCCGGCCCAGAGTGGTCAGACTGTGCATAAGCCCCTCCCCAGGCAATCCGACAATAAGATGAGTGCACACTCTGATCCCCCGGTTCCGGGCCCGGATCGCCGTAATCCGGTAGTCCTCAAAAGTATGATGACGATTAATTCTTTCCAGTGTGGTGTCAAAGGAGCTCTGAAGCCCGAGCTCCAGCCAGACGTCATACCCCTGTTTCCCGTAGCTTTCCAGCAGATCCAGAATGCTGTCGGAAACACAGTCCGGTCTGGTTCCCACACAGAGTCCGATAACCCGGGGAGAGGCCAGAGCCTCATCATAGCATCTTTTTAAAACCGTGAATTCCGCATAGGTGCTGGTATAGGCCTGAAAATAGGCCAGAAAAATCCTAGCGCGGGGATTCCGGTTTTCAAAAAGCTGTTCCCGGAGTGTCCCGGTTCCGTTATTTCCGGCAAAGGATGCCACACTGCAAAAAGTGCAGCCGCCCCTTCCCAGAGTGCCATCCCGGTTAGGACAGGTAAAGTTCCCGGAAAGAGAAATCTTGTAGACATTTTCCCCGTATTTCTCACGCAGACTGTCGCCGAAGGTGTGAACGTACCGGTTCAGAGAAAGATTTTCAGAGTTGTTCATGTGCTCCTCCGCGGTAATTCTACAGCCTTGCGGGAATTAAATGAACCAGTAGCGGAACAAAGAAAACGGAACTGCCGAAACTATGATTCCGGTTGAGGAATTACGAAGTGTCATCGAAGCAGAAGCAATGCATTAACACCACTGCACACTAAACTTCCGCATTTAAAGAAACGAGACCGGTTTCCGGACACCGGCAGTTAGCACAAGGAGCAATTTTATGCAGTTTCACCCTGTTACTGTTTAGCGCCCACTCTTTAGCAACGGATAATTATGCTGTTAAAGCACATCAAAAACGCCTCTGACATGATCATCATGAACATGACCGCAATGTGTTAAAATTGCGGCGTTTTGTTCTGATATTAAGGAAACACACAGCATGAAATACGGAATTATCGGCGCCATGCCGGAAGAGGTAGCCGCACTCAGGGAAAAAATCACCTCCCCGGACACCGTCACCTTCGGCAGTCATGAATACATCTCCGGAACTCTGGGCGGAAAGGACATTGTCCTGACCTGCTCCGGTATCGGCAAGGTTTCCGCAGGATCCGCGGCCGCCGTGCTTCTCAGTTTCTTTAACTGCGACATCATCATTAACACCGGAGTCGGCGGCGGTCTTAACCCGGCACTGAAGACGCTGGACATGGTTATCTCTTCTGGTGCCGCACAGCACGATTTTGATCTGACAATATTCAATTATCAAAAGGGCCAGGTTCCCGGTTTTCCCAGAATCATTCCCGCCGACAGTATTATTACCGCAAAGGCCATGTCCATAGCCAGGGAGACAGGTGCCGCATACGGTTTTGCGGTATATTCCGGAGTCATTGTCAGCGGGGATCAGTTTATCGCCGGAAAGGACGGCAGAAAAAACATCGACGAAAACTTTCCTGAAGCCTGGGTTACCGAAATGGAAGGGGCTGCCATCGCCCAGGTTGCCGCGGAATTTCGGAAACCATTTCTGATAATCAGATCAATTTCGGACAAGGCTAACGGCGAAGCTGACATGACCTTTAACGAAATGCTCCCGCTGGCCGCCCGCAACAGTCAGGAAGTGCTTATCAGAATCCTTGAGAACGGCCTATGATCACTGAAATATTCGGAACGGAAATAACCCCGCTGCCGCTGGACACCAGAACCGGGTTTCTGTTTCTGGCTCTGCTCATCGAATGGTTTATGCCCTTTCCTTTTTTTGTAAGACTTAACAGACTGGTTCCGGGACTGGCAGCACTGGGCCGGAGGGTCAACCGGCAGGGCAGCAGCACAGGACAGCAGAAGCTGGCCGGAGTACTCCTGCCGCTCCTGATTCTGCTCCCTGTTTTTGCCTTTATCATCGCCTTCAAGGAAATTCTGAACGGCGTAGATTATGCACATGGCATCATTGATTTTTTCCTCCTTCTTCTGATTCTGGAATCACGTCCGGAAAGAGCCATGGTAAAAGCAGTGGCCCGAAACATTAATAGCGGCCGGAAAAAGGAAGCCCGGGAAATCCTGGGCCGTTTCACGCTGAGAGTAACCTCCCGGCTGAGTCCCATGGGCATGTACAAGGCTGCGGCCGAATCAGCCGCCCTGAGACTTATTAACAGCTTTTATGTTCCGGCCTTTGCCTATCTCGTGCTGGGAATATACGGAGCCCTGGCGGTAAAGCTGATTATTGTCATGAGCATGGCCTTTAATCTGAAGCTGCCGGTAAATCAGTATTTCGGTCGGCTATGCTATTTTGCAGAACAGCTGTGCTTTCTTCTGCCGGCACTCTGGCTGATCCCTTTTATCATCATGCTTCCTGGAGGAGCTCCTGCGGATCCCCGGGCTCTGGCGGCAGCAATTCAGAGCTGGCCCTCAAAAACCACGGCCATGGCCCTGGCGCTTCTGGCCTCCAAGGAAAACATCAGACTCGGAGGTCCCCGCTATTATATGCTGGGTCTCTATCGTTTCCCGGAAATCGGCGGCACTGAGGAGCCGACTGAAAAAACAGTAAAGGACATGATAGGCGATACGGGCAAGGCGGTATGGTTTGCCCTCATGACCCTGATTATCGCCGGAATTGGCTATGAGTACTATGCGTTCTATCATTAGAACTTTGCTTCTTCTGATTGCCGCATTCAGCATTCAGGAAACCTTAGCCCGTGATTCCGGAAGCTGTCCTTCCGGATTTCCGCGGGTGGTATCACTCTCCCCCGACAGCACGGAAATTCTGGCCGAATTCATTCCCCCGGCATGCTTTATCGGGGTGGATGCCAACAGCAACTATCCTTCAGAAATCGCCGCCGTTCCCCGTATCGGAGATTTTTACAGTGTCAATCTGGAATATCTGCACAGTCTGGATTTCGATATCATTTCCGCAGGCAACTCCTTTAACGGAATATTTCTGGAAAAGCTTAAAAAAAGCTATCCGGACATCCTGATACTGAAGCTTGACACCCTGAACAGCGTGCTTTCCAGCATTGAGAACGCGGGGATGCGTCTCGGCATGGAAAACCGCGCTCAGAGCCGTTCTGAAGAGCTCCGGAAGATTATTCAGGACACGGAGGCCCGTTTCAGAAATTCCTCCCGAATCAGAGTACTGCCCGTAATCTGGCAGAAACCTCTTATTGCAGCTGCCGCCGGAACCTACATAAATGAGCTCATGAGCCTCTGCGGCGCAGAAAACATCATTACCGGAACCCCGGTGAAATATCCCGAGGTAGGCATCGAAGATCTGATAGCCGGAAATGCCGATATAGTCATCAATTTCGCCGGAGCAGGCATGCACATACCTCCGGGCCTTAACATTAAGGAATATACCTTTCCCGATCAGGATCTGGTAATGCGATCCACCCCCAGATCCATTACCGAGGGCCTTACAGAACTCTGTCGCATTATCGAAACCGCCAGAACGGAAAAGGAAAACAAGATCAGCCGGCCTCGGGAAAGCGGCCGGTGACAGCAAATATGCGAGGTACCGAAAATATGGCCAAAACCTTTAGTCTCACCGATTTAAAAAAAGTAACCTCCGCCCTGAAGCAGGAGGAACTTAAAAAGGAAGCCGAACTAAAAAGGCAGGAAATCGCCCGTAACCGGCAGAAGCTAAAAGAGCAGGAACAGCTTGAAAAAGCCCGGAAACGCCTGGAGGAATTTGAAAGCGGCCTTTTGAAGTCCGAAACCGCCCCGGAGGAGATCTCCTTTGAAGCGCAGATGAAAGGGGTAAAAAAATTAACCCAGGACAAAATTCCCACCACCACGAAAATAATGGATCGGGACGCCGCCCTGAAGCTCCGCGAAATGGCCGAAGACGAGAAGAAAGAGGATGACATGTCCTTCTTCTCCACCGCCGGAATGATCTTTGTGGAACCGGCCGGAATGATCAGCTACCGCACTCCGGGACTGCAGTACGGGGTATTCAGAAAACTCAAGGCAGGGGAATACAGTCCGGAAACCTGGGTGGATCTGCATAATCACACTGTGGAGAACGCCTATAAGGATGTCAGAAAAACCATCGTCAGGGCTATCCGTAAAAACATGCGATGCATTCTGATAATTCACGGCAAGGGAGAATTCTCAGAACCGAAAGCCCTTCTTAAGAGCTATGTGGCTCACTGGCTGCGCCGCATGCCGGAGGTACTGGGATATCACACCGCCATGCCATACCACGGCGGCGCCGGTTCTACATACGTGCTGCTTAAAAAGGGCATTGAAGCCCGACAGGAAACCCGGGAAGAAATCGCCGCCCGAAGATAGCAGAATCCGGAAAGCACCGGCACGTAGAGGCATTCGAAGTACAGCACGCAGTAACAGCCATAGACGCATAGACGGGGGGCAAAAAAAGAACCCGGGGAAACACGGGCCTTCTTTCAGAGTTTATCAAGGATGCTTCGGGATTCCGTTACGGCATCTACTATCGCCAGAGTACGGAGATCATAGGGAACCCGCGCGACAGCGGTTCCCGCAAGAGCGCTGTCGGCTTTGGCCTGTGCCAGGGGAGACATATTGGAACGCACGTCATGACCTATGCTGTCTTCTTTCAGCGCAAGAGGCTCGCCTCTTGCGGCAAGAAGGAGCTGAACTGCCGATGCCGCCCCGCTTGCAACACACTCGCCAATGTGATCCTCCATACTGAAGTCCTGCGCCTCGGCGTAGAAGCTTCTTTCGGGAAGGAGGGAAAACACCTTTCTGAGATCGTCGGCAGCGGGTTTGGTCTTCACAGGATCAACAACTGACGCATCATCTGTAACATCCTCTGAAATCATGGCCAGCATCAGTGCGAAGTCTGCGCGGTTTCCGGAAGAAACAGCCTCATTAAGACGAGTTCCCAGCTGAAGTTCGTCTACAAGATAGTTGTTTCTGATTTCCAGATCCAGCATAACATGCTCCTCAATATCTGCTTCACATACCTTATCGGCATCCGGAGATGGTTCTTTAGACTACGTCAGACAATTTTGGGAGCAGGTTCACAGATTCCTCCCCAAAAAAATTACCCGTAGCAGATGCAAGATACCCTTGTTATACTCCCGAAATACCAAACATCCGGGAAAAATGTCAAAAATGGTCAATAACTAACCATTTTTAACCGGTTTCGCGCAAAAATCGCAAAAAATCTTTATTTTTAAAATTTTTCTGCTATCATGTGCCTCGTCTTCACGGAGGGGTTCCAGAGCGGTCAAATGGAACAGACTGTAAATCTGTCGCCTATGGCTTCGATGGTTCGAATCCATCCCCCTCCACCAAATATCTTCTTTCTCTGTTCTGCTTCTTTTTAGGCTTTTTTCCACTCTACTCTTTCTACGGATTTTTTTTCTCAGCGCCTTGCCTTTTTCGGTGCCTGCAGCATTTTCATGACATCCCGGGCTTCCGGATAAAATTTTATGACAAAGGCTGTTAAATTCGTTTAACGCTATTGAAATTCTCCGTCATTGGCATACACTGAGACCGGGCTATTGTCTTTACAGCTCTCTCTTTCAGTAATTCCATTTGTACCAGGAATCAGAATTGTGAAGTGAAACAGGACCTGCAATCCTTAACGCTTTTCATAAAACTTCTCCGGACAAAATAATGAACGCCAAAAACAATACAGATGCCAAAAATAATGAAGAGGAACAGCAGGAAGAATCCTTTTCCTCCCAGAAGTACAGTAATCTGCGGGTAATCATCGCAGACGAACAGCATCATTTCGCCTCCATCCTGAAGACACTGCTGCAATCCATGGGGTTCACCCGCATAACACTGGCGGTGAACGGGGATGATGCCCTGAAAAGATGCACCAGCAGCAAATACGACATCTATCTCTTTGACTACAACTTCACTAGCGGGATTTCCGGACTGGATCTGGTAAAAAAGCTGCGCCGGGAACACCTGGCTCCCTGCATGTCCCTGATGTTCATTGTCACCGGAGACTCTTCCCGGTCTAAGGTTCTGTGCGCCATAGAACATGAGCCTGACGATTATGTTATAAAGCCCTTTTCTCAGAAGCAGTTTGCCAGACGGCTGAAAAACGCCATGACCAAAAAGATCGCCCTCCGGGAGGTCTACACCTGTCTCCATCATGATGACAGAGCAGGAGCCATTCAGGCACTGGAAAAGGCCCTGAACAATGAAACCCCCTATGATATCTACTGCCGCTGTCTTCTGGCCGAGCTCTATGGGCAAGACGGTCAGCTGGATCTGGCTCAAACGGTAGTTCAGGACGGCATGGCATATTCAGATTCGGACTATCTCAAGTTTGCCATGGGTAAAATCCTATACAGAATGAGTCTTTACGAAGAATCGATCAACATCATCAAAGACGTGCTGACCCGCCAGCCCCTGATGACGGATGCCATTGAGTATGTCACCAGAAACTACGTTTCCATGGGACAGAATGATCTGGCCATTCAGAACATAAAACACGCGGTGGAGCTTTCTCCTTTATCGGAAAAGCTTCTGAACACCCAGGTAACCACAGCCCTTAACGCCGGAGATTTTATGACCGCCAGGGATGGTGTAGCCTCCCTTCTGAACATCAAAAGGAACTCTCCGGACGACATGAATAATCTTTTGGAAAGCTATGTGGAATGCGAATTCCTGTTTGTGGAACAGTCGCGCGATCCCTTCCATATTTCAAATATGGAAAAAGTCATGGGAAACATGGTAGGACGCTATCTTAACTTCACGAACAGACAGACATTTCCGGTAGAAACCTTCAAAACCGTCTGCGATTCCCGGGTGGCACTGATCCGCGGCGATATCCGGAAAAGCAAAAAGAAAATCTACCAGGCCCTGGAACTTCTGAATAAATCGGAAAACCCCTCCGACAGCATCAGAAAGGGAATGTATCTCGGTTTCATGGCCCTGGGGGAATATGAAATGGCCGAACATATCTCCCAGCAGATAAACACGGATGACTCCCGGAACAGTTCCGAGGACATTTACACCAATATTCTCAATGTCTGCATAGCCCAGAAAAATTCGGAACAGTCAGATCGCAAAAGCAAATACCAGGAGCTCAACTCCCAGGGAATCGGAAAATACAAGGACGGCAAGCTTGACGAAGCCCTGAACCTTTTCAAGGAGGCTATTCGCAAAGTACCTGGAAATTCCAACGCCATCCTGAACAAAATCCAGGTACTAATAGACATGGCGGAAATTCAGCTGAAAGACAGTCTGGCAAATGCAAAAAAAATGGCACAGGGGCTGGTACAGGAATGCTCCTCGGATTTATCGCTTCTTGACGGAATCCCGCTATCGGACGTGCTTTCCGAAAGGGTTCAACTTTTGCGGGAGGATTTCTCCATAATCCAGAAAAAAATTTCCGGGAAATAAAAGCGGTGGTCTGACATTATTTTCAGACCTTATTATTGCCAGACCGGATCCCTTTCACGGCAGGTGTATCCCGATAACGGAAAGAAGTACGGGTACAGGCAAACATGACAGAGTCCGTTAATTTTTCCTTATATCGTTGAGTTTAGCGGATAATGACATAAACTATGCTGTGCATATTGCTGAATAAACAGCATTATGCAGTTCAGACTCCAGAAGTTTGCTATATTCCGGCTTTTAGCGGAGAGTCCGGTATTTCCGCTTCCCGAGAGTCCCGAAACCGGGGCCGGCAACACTGATAGCAGCCGTCAGAACAGTTTTAATAAAAAGCTCCGGGGAATAAATGAACGCCTCCAACGCCTCAAATACAGATGTCAAAGATGAAGAGCAGCAGGAACAGACGTTTGCAGCTCTGAAATACAATGATTTCAGGGTTATCATAGCTGATGATCAGCACACCTTTGCCTCTCTCATGAGAACTATTTTGCAGTCTCTCGGCTTTTCCAGCATTACTGTGGCACTGAACGGAGACGATGCCCTTAAAATCTGCTCCCACAGCAAATTTGACATTTATCTGTTTGATTATTCCTTCAATAGCGGCATCTCCGGACTGGAGCTGGTGAAAAAACTCCGTACGGAACATCTGGCCCCCTGCATGTCACTTATGTTCATCATCACGGGAGACCCTTCCCGTTCCAAGGTTCTCTGCGCAGTGGAGCACGAACCGGACGATTACATAATAAAACCGTTTTCCCAGCAGCAGTTTGCTGAAAGAATAAAAAAGGCCATCACCAAGAAAATCGCCCTGCAGGATGTTTACAAATGCATGCATAATGATGATATCTGCGGGGCTGTAAAGGCCCTGGAAAAGGCCATTTCCGATGGTACCCCCTATGATGTCTACTGCCGCTGTCTTCTGGCTGATTTCTACGTAAAGACAGATCAGATGAATCTGGCCCAGGCAGTAATTCAAGAAGGGATGATTGCGTCAAACTCAGACTATCTGAAATTCGCCATGGGAAAAATTCTCTACAAGATGAAACGGCACGAGGAATCCGTGGAAATCATCAAGGATGTTCTGACCCGCCGTCCGCTTATGACGGATGCCATTGAATATGTCACCAAAAACTATGTTTCCATGGGCATGCACAGCGAGGCCATTCAGAACATCAGGCACGCCGTGGAATTGTCTCCCCTGTCGGAAAAGCTGCTTTCAGTTCAGGTCACCACCGCTCTCTCTGCCGGCGATTACATGACTGCCAGGGACGGAGTAACCTCCCTGCTGAATATCAAGAAGAATTCTCCGGACGATGTGGATAATCTCCTGGAAAGCTTCGTGGAATGCGAATTCATGTTTGTAGAAAAGTCCCGAGATCCCTTCCACATTTCCACCATGGAAAAGGTTATGGGAAACATTATCAGCCGCTATCTCGATCGTACAAACAAACAGATGTTCTCCCCGGAGGCCTTTAAGACGGTATGCGATGCCCGGGTAGCCCTGATCCGCGGAGAAATAAACAAGGGCAAAAAGAAACTCTATCAGGTGCTGACACAAATCAATGACGATACCAAGGAGATCTCGGGAAGCATCAAAATGGGGGTATATTCCGGTCTCATATCCCTGGGAGAGTACGAGGTAGCGGATCAGGTCGCAAAAACTATGAATAGACCGGAGGCAAATGACATTTCCGGGCTCATTCTCGGTTCCTGCATCGCTCAGAACAATACGGAAGAGACCGAACGCCGCACCAAATACCAGGAGCTGAACTCTCAGGGGATCAGCAAATATACCGAAGGCAATCTGGAGGAGGCTCTGAGTCTCTTTAAGGAAGCCATTCGCAAGGTACCGGGAAACTCCAATGCCCTCCTGAACAAAATCCAGGTACTGATAGACATGACGGAATTTCAGCTAAAAAAAGGTATTCCGGATGCCAAAAAAAAGGCCCGCAGTCTTGTTATGGAATGTTCCTCGGATCTGGATCTTCTGGACGGCATTCGTCTTTCAGATGTTCAGGCGGAACGTGCCCAGCAGCTGCGAAAGGATTTTTTCACACTTCAGAAAAAAGCCACCGGAAAATAAAAAAATCCGGAGCATGAACTCCGGATCCTTTCTCATCGTCTCGTCTTTCTTCCCTTGCGGGAAGATTTCAGCAGAAATCAGGCAATGAACTTAAGCATGCGACGCAGCGGTTCAGCAGCACCCCAAAGGAGCTGATCGCCTACAGAGAATGCTGACAGGAAGCCCTTGCCGAAATTGGTGGTACGGATACGCCCCACAGGAACATTAAGGGTTCCGGTAACAGCAGCCGGAGAAAGTTCCTTAATGGTTACTTCCTTATCATTGGGAACCACCCGAGCCCACTGATTGTGAGCGGCAATCATTTCTTCAGCATCCTTAACGGTGATATCCTTCTTCAGCTTGATAAGGAAGGACTGGCTGTGGCAGCGAAGCGCACTGATTCTCACGCAGTTGCCGTCAACCGGAATGGTAGCCGGAGCCAGCCCCAGGATCTTATTGGTCTCAGCCATGCCCTTCCATTCCTCACGGCTCTGACCGTTAGGAAGCTGTACATCAATCCACGGAATAACGGAACCGGCCAGCGGAACCAGAAATTCCTTTGTCGGGAATTCCGGAGCACGCATCACGTCTCTGACAGTCTTTTCGATTTCAAGAATTGCAGAAGCAGGATCCTTCAGCTTATCGGCTACCGCATCATGGAGCACTCCCATCTGGGAAAGAAGCTCGCGCATGTTCTTGGCACCGGCGCCGGAGGCAGCCTGATAGGTTGAGGACTGAATCCATTCCACGCAGTCGTTCTTGAACAGACCGCCCAGTCCCATCAGCATCAGGCTTACAGTGCAGTTACCGCCAATAAATGTTTTAAGTCCGCGGTTAAGGGCATCATCAATAACGCTTCTGTTAACGGGATCGAGGATGATGATGGCATTATCTTCCATTCTCAGGGTAGACGCCGCATCAACCCAGTAACCGCTCCAGCCGGCAGCCTGAAGCTTCGGATAGATATCCTTGGTATAGGCACCGCCCTGGCAGGTAACAATGATGTCCATGGCCTTGAGGGCTTCAAGATCGTTTGCGTCCAAAAGAACACCAGCGTCCTTTCCGCCGAATGACGGAGCCTGCTGACCAGCCTGGGAGGTGCTGAAAAATACAGGATCAATACCTGCGAAATCGCCTTCCTCTTCCATGCGGTTCATAAGAACGGAACCCACCATGCCACGCCAGCCGACAAAACCAACTTTCTTCATAATAGCAATATCCACAAAAATGAAAAACTAACAGCTTTTCAACACCGGCTACGGATACTACTTTTCCGGAAGGCTGAAAAAACTGTGACGAAAATCTCTGATGGAATTATAGCGGATCTCGTCATGGTCTGTGATGTTTTTGTGCCATGCCGGCAAAAAACACCCGAAATGGTGCAATTCAGAAACCCTGGCAACCTTTCCTGCCCTGTTCCGGGGAATCTACCATTAAAAACAGCAAAAAATATTCTCAGAACGACCCCAAAGAGTGCATATCCGGCCATCATTTTTCGCAGGAAAGACGGAACTGTCGTTTTCTGTCTGTTCCGGCCAGTGCCAGGTTCACCGTTATGGTGCCCCCAGCTCTGAAAATCTTCTTTACGGCAGCGTTGCTGCAAAGACTGTTATCCATTTTCATGGCATTAAAAAGCTCCTCCGGGGTTTTGCCGTTATCTGCAGGATCTTCCGGCTTAAGTCCCCGGGGATCCGCCACAATATCGAAAACCACCTGATAGCTCTCGTCAAATGTCAGGGCTTCCACCGATATAAAACCGTCCGCACTCCGGGCCGGAAGCTGATCTCTGATGGCCGCCAGCTCATCCGCAAGATTTCCCGAAATTGCGGGAAGCACCATGGTACGGAAAATATAGTAAAGAACAAAACCTACCAATGCCGCAGCAATATACCCGGCATAGAACATAATTTTCTGTTTGCTTATCTTCATATTAAAGCACCGATTGTCATATGGCGCAGGGGAGGCCAGAGGCCGGAGTACGTTCAGAGAATCCGGATCCTGAAAAGAGGAATGATTCTGTATTCCGGAAAATACTGTGCATTATGCCATCAGTATCCGCATTATTATGCAAAATTTTTTATCACGGCATATCTGACAGATTTGTCCTGTTCCTGGCTTCCCGCTTCACAAAATGAAATTTGGAAGTTTCAAGGTATCAAAATTTCATAATCCCCGCAAAAACTGAAATTGCGAAACCCGGGGAATTCACAATGTCAAAACAGGATAAAAGGCCTGATTTTTCAGCATTCCGGTGATTTTTGCCCCAAAAATTCCCGAAAACTGAAGAAAACGGGCGAAAAATATCAAAAAGGTGACGGTATCCACATTTTATACGATAAAAAACAGCGTCTTTTTGATAGAAAGTTTTCTATCATCAGTAAAATAAACCGCTATTTTGATATAAATTGTAAAAAACTTTCATTAAAAAACTGTATTTTATGTGATGTAGTTCACAATTTTTACAAATTGTGCCGGATATAATATAAAACATGAAGTTTCCAATGCGGCGACTGCAGTTTTAGCACTGAATTGTTAAAAGACTGTAAACACTGTATCATAGTGAAACCAATCAATACATCAGCTTCGGCTGGTCAGTTCCGGGACAATTCAGAACATTAGGAATCTACCGGAATGCGAATCACGACCACCGCATACCGAAAACGGTAACGACGGAGTCGCGCGGTAACAGCAGTAACAAATGTCGCGCCGGCCTCACAAAGGCATCAGGCGTTTTATCTACCTAAACCAACAGAGGTAAAAAATGGCAGAACTCAATGAGCTTCAGAAGCAGGCATGGGCCGGATTTGCAGCAGGTGCCTGGCAGGATTCTATCGATACCCGTGATTTCATTCAGAAGAATTACACTCCTTATGAAGGGGATGATTCCTTCCTTGAAGGTCCTACCGAAGCTACAACCACCCTGTGGAATCAGGTAATGGAAGGTATCAAGGTCGAAAACAAGACTCATGCTCCTCTTGATTTTGATCCTGACACTCCTTCTACCATTACTTCCCACAAGCCCGGTTACATTAACAAGGATCTTGAGCAGATTGTAGGACTCCAGACCGATGCTCCTCTCAAGAGAGCCATCATGCCTTTCGGCGGCATTCGCATGATCCAGACTTCATGCGAAACCTACGGCAAGCCTTTCAATAAGGACGTAGAGAAGATTTTCACTGAATACAGAAAGACCCACAACCAGGGCGTGTTTGACGTTTACACCAAGGGAATCAGAGACTGCCGCAAGAGCAAGGTATTAACCGGGCTTCCTGATGCCTACGGCCGCGGCCGCATCATCGGCGACTATCGCCGTGTTGCCCTCTACGGCATTGACGCTCTCATGGCAGACAAGGCCAGACAGTTCGATTCCTACCAGGCTCAGCTCGAAAATCCTAAGGATGAGAGAGAGCTTGAAGACACCATCCGCTCCCGCGAGGAAATTAAGGAACAGTGGAAGGCTCTGGGTGAACTGAAGCAGATGGCTGCCTCCTACGGCTGCGATATCTCCGCCCCTGCCAAAACTGCCAAGGAAGCCATGCAGGCCACCTATTTCGGCTATCTGGCCGCTGTGAAGTCTCAGAACGGTGCCGCAATGTCCTACGGCCGTACCGCCACCTTCCACGACATCTACATTGAGCGTGACATCAAAAACGGCGTACTGACCGAGAAGCAGGCTCAGGAGCTGGTTGATCACATGATCATGAAGCTCCGCATGGTGCGTTTCCTCCGTACACCGGAATATGATTCTCTGTTCTCCGGAGATCCTATCTGGGCTACCGAATCCCTCGGCGGCATGGGCCTTGACGGCAGAACTCTGGTAACCAAGACCTGCTTCCGTTACCTCCAGACCCTTTACAACATGGGCACCTCTCCGGAGCCTAACATGACCATTCTCTGGTCCGAGAAGCTCCCTGATGCCTGGAAGAAATTCACCACCAAGGTTTCTATCGACACCTCTTCCATTCAGTATGAAAATGATGACCTCATGCGTCCGGATTTCAACAGCGATGACTATGCCATTGCCTGCTGTGTGTCCCCGATGGTTATCGGCAAGAGAATGCAGTTCTTCGGCGCCCGTGCCAACCTGGCCAAGACTCTCCTGTACTCCATCAACGGCGGTAAGGACGAGCTCATTGTCAAAGATGGCAAGCACATGCAGGTAGGCCCCAAGACCGATATTCCTTCCGGCGAATACCTGGAATTCGACGACGTAATGCAGCGCGTTGACAAGTTCATGGACTGGCTGGCTACCCAGTATGTAACAGCTCTTAATGTCATTCACTACATGCATGACAAGTATGCCTATGAAGCTGTCCAGATGGCACTCCATGACCGCGACGTATTCCGTACTATGGCCTGTGGCGTTGCCGGCCTTTCCGTTGCCGCCGACTCCCTGTCAGCCATCAAGTACGCCAAGGTTAAGCCTATTCGCGATGAAGACGGCGTTGCCACCAAGTTCGACATCCAGGGAGACTTCCCGAAGTTCGGCAACAATGACGAACGCGTAGACTCCATTGCCTGCGACCTCGTTGAGCGCTTCATGAAAAAGATCAAGGAACGCGTAACTTACAGAAACGCTCTTCCTACCCAGTCAATTCTTACCATTACCTCCAACGTAGTATATGGCAAGAACACCGGAGATACTCCTTGCGGACGTGAAGCTCACAAGCCGTTCGGCCCTGGTGCCAACCCGATGCACGGCCGTGATGTAAAGGGTGCCGTAGCTTCTCTGTCTTCTGTAGCCAAGCTTCCGTTTGATTACGCAAAGGACGGTATTTCCTATACCTTCTCCATTGTTCCGGCAGCACTCGGCAATGACAAGGATACCCAGAACAAGAACCTTATCGGTCTTCTGGACGGTTACTTCCACCATTCTCCGGATCACGAAGGCGGTCAGCATCTGAATGTCAATGTTCTGAACAGAGACACTCTGATCGACGCTCAGAATAATCCTGAGAAGTATCCGATGCTCACCATCCGTGTTTCCGGATATGCCGTACGTTTCAACTCCCTCACCAGAGAGCAGCAGAACGACGTCATTACCCGTACCTTCACCAGTTCTCTCTAATGAGATCTGCCTGAAGGCTCACAACTGACACACTGGCCCCGGATTTATCCGGGGCTTTTTTGTATCGGGTATTCAGGTGCCGCGTTGATCAATGGCATCAATAATGATACCATTTACCCGTTTTCCTCATGCGGGAAAACAACCGCTGCGGAAAACTCCAAGGCGCAGAGAGGAATTCTTCAGAAACCCGCACCCCGTAAACTGTGCGGCATCCGCATTTCTCCTACGGACACTATTTCACATGAACTCAGGAATATTCATTACTGCCCTCGCCGGCATCATACTGTTTACCGCCGGGTGCAACTCCATACCGGAACAATCCCTGGAATTTTATGAAAATCAGAATATAGAGCTTTCGGGAATTAAAACCTTCGCTACTTCCGGAAAAATCGCTATTATCGAAAAAAATACCAGAATGTCCTCATTCCTTAACTTTTCTGTAAGGGATGACTCCTACATCCTGGAACTGACGGCGCTTACCGGATCCACCGTCTTCAGACTGGAAAACACCTCGGGGAGAGCCGTTATAACCGACAGCGACGGAAATAAATACACCGGAACTGCGGATGAGCTCATCAAGAGACTTACCGGGCTCAGCATCCCCGCAGACCGGCTGCCGGATATTGTCCGGGCAATCCCGGGTGATCTCCCCTGCACCAGGAATGAAAACCATACTATCAGGGAAATTACTCATAACAAATTCACTGCAACCTATGATCGCTACGGCACCACCGGAAAGTACGTTCTTCCGGAATTTATTACGATTAAAGGGCAGGATCTCATAATCAGAATCAGGATAAACAAGTGGGAAATATAACAGTTTGGCCGGCTCCGGCAAAAATTAATCTGTCCCTGCGCATCAACGGCAGGCGCGAAGATGGCTATCATGAACTTCAGACGGTGTTTGCCATCCTTGACCGGGGAGACACCCTCACCATCGAACCCCGTAGCGACGGGGTGATAAATATTTATCCGGACATGGGATTCCCCCTGGAGCATAACATCATCTATAAGGCCATAAAGCTTCTTTGCGGGATTTCCGGACGTTCCCTTGGAGGCGATATCCGGGTGGACAAGAAAATCCCCATGGGCGGCGGCCTTGGCGGCGGTTCCAGCGATGCCGCCACCGCTCTTCTTGCCTTTAACCATATTTTCAGTCTGGGACTTTCAGAGGAAGATCTGGCCCGGGCCGGAAGAACGCTGGGAGCAGATGTCCCGGTATTCGTCAGAGGCCGCAGTGCCTTTGCTGAAGGCGTCGGAGAAAAGCTCACCCCGGTCGTCATCCCCGAAAAATGGTATCTCGTTGCTACTCCAAAGAATGTGCACATTTCCACAAAGGAAATATTCACACACCCGGATCTTCCTCGCAGCACGCCTAAAATGAGCATCTCGGAAATCATGGCCGCTCCCCTGGTGAACGACTGTCAGGAGCTGGTAAAAAAGATCTATCCGGAGGTTGCAACCACACTATCATGGTTGTTAAAATACGCACCATCAGGAATGACCGGAACCGGAGCTTCATGCTTCGCGGAATTTTCTGATGAAAACACCGCTGTTCAGGCATATAAAAGTCTTCCGGACAGTATTTGCGGCTTTGTAGCCAAAGCCTGCAACTTTTCACCTCTCGGGCAGCTGCTCGAAAAGCTGAAAAGCCCGGAATGAACAGTCCTAAAAAATCAAATCAGTCACTAAAAGATCATCTGAGGTTAATACCGTGCCGGATATGAAGATTTTTGCAGGGAACGGAACTCCTGACCTTGCTCAGAAAATTGCCGAAAAACTGTTTACCAGATTAGGCAATGCAACCGTCGATCGTTTCAGCGATGGCGAAATCCATGTGCAAATCAATGAAAATGTGCGCGGCGGCGACATTTTCATCATCCAGTCCACCTGCGCCCCCACTAACGACAACCTCATGGAACTCATTGTGATGATTGACGCCATGAGACGTGCTTCTGCCGGCCGTATCACTGCCGTGGTTCCGTATTTCGGATATGCCCGCCAGGACAGAAGACTTCGTTCTGCCCGTGTGCCCATCACCGCCAAGGTGGTTGCCGACCTGCTTTCCAGTGTCGGAGTTGACCGCGTGCTTACTGTGGATCTGCATGCCGAGCAGATTCAGGGCTTCTTCGATGTTCCGGTGGACAATGTTTTCGGAAGCCCGATTCTGGTGGATGACATGAAAAACCACAGCTTCGAAAATCCGGTAATCGTTTCTCCGGATATCGGAGGTGTCGTACGCGCCCGCGCTATTGCCAAGCTTCTTAACGATACTGATATCGCCATTATCGACAAGCGCCGTCCCCGTCCCAATGTCTCCGAAGTGATGCATCTTATCGGAGAAGTCAAGGATCGCGATGCTATCATCATTGATGACATGATTGATACCGGCGGGACTCTCTGCAAGGCTGCCGATGCCCTGAAGGCCAGAGGCGCAAAGAGAGTGTTTGCCTATGCCACCCATCCGGTACTCTCCGGCCCGGCTCTCAGAAACATCTCCGAATCCAGCCTGGACGAGGTTATCGTTACCGACTCCATCCCGCTGTCCGAGGAAATGAAAGCCACCGGCAAGGTAAAGGTGCTGACTCTGGCTCCGATGCTGGCTGAAGCTATTCGCCGCATTTCCAATGAAGAATCCATTTCCGCAATGTTTGAAGCCTAAAAGCGGGATTCGGAACAAAAAAATGCTAAAAGGCAGTCATTCCGCAATGACTGCCTTTTGTTTTTTCAAAAAGTGCTGTTAATAGCTTTCCAGTTCCTTGTAGAAACAGTCACCGAGAGCTTTATTGTTCCGTAAGAGAATCATTCATCCCGTCTACGGAACAGGTCCCGATGACTGCCTGTAGCCCCTAATTCAAAGCCGCTCCAGAAGTTTCCCCTGAATACCGTTGAAGCCGCCATTACTCATAACCAGAATCACATCCCCGGACTTTGCTTCTCTTTTAATATCCTCAAGCATGGCATCAAAATCATGACAGACATTGAACTTATGGCCGTCCGCCAGTTCGTCCGTATTCCATTTCAGGCCGTCAGGGGCATACATATAAATTGTATCGGCAATGGCCAGAGCATCCTGAAGCTGCTCATGATTGACCCCCAGCTTCATGGTATTGGAACGGGGCTCAAAAACCGCGATAATCTTCTTTTCAGATCCCACCTTCTTTCTAAGGCCGTCCAGAGTGGTTCTGATGGCCGTGGGATGATGAGCAAAGTCATCGTAAAGCGAAATGCCGTTCTTTTCTCCCTTGAATTCCATTCTTCTCTTTGGCATTTTGAATTCACACAGTGCAGCTACAGATATTTCCGGGGAAATGCCGATAAATCTGGCGGCCTCAATAGCCATAAGAGCGTTCCTGACATTATGGATACCAATGCCTTCCCACGAAACCTCGCCAATCCTGGTGCCGTCCTTTTCATAAACCGCAAAGACACTGCCGTCATCTTTTTTGAGCTCGGCATAAATACCGGCACCGGGAGCTCCGGTTCTGACCAGATTGGACCAGCATCCCATATCAATAACCTCATCCAGAGTCCGGGAATCACAGGGCACAATAACCTCACCCTTGCCCGGAATAATACGCACCAGATGATGGAACTGCTTCTGAATCGCCCTGATATCCTCAAAAATATCGGCGTGATCATATTCCAGATTATTCAGAATCTGCACGAAGGGCCGATAATGCACAAACTTGGATCTTTTATCAAAGAAGGCACAGTCGTATTCGTCGGACTCAATTACAAAATAAGGAGAATCCCCTACCCGAGCAGAGGTATCAAAATTCCCCGGCACCCCGCCGATAAGAAAGCCTGGCTTATATCCGGCACACTCCAGAACCCAGGCGCACATGGCAGACGTGGAAGTTTTTCCATGAGTTCCGGCAACTCCGATTACTTTCCTGGTATTCAGCACGTAGTGCTCCAGCCACTCCGGCCCAGACACGAAAGGCAGCCCTTCGTTAAGCATATATTCCACACAGGGATTACCTCTTTTCATGGCGTTCCCGACAATAATCAGATCCGGAGCCGGGGACAGCTGAGCCGGATCATACCCTTCCGTAATCTCGATCCCTTTGTCTCTGAGCATGGTGCTCATCGGAGGATATACATTGGCGTCCGAACCGGATACCCGATACCCCAGCTCCTTTGCAATAACTGCGACCCCGCCCATGAAGGTGCCGCAGATCCCTAAAATATGAACATGCATATAAATCTCTGTCCGTCTTTTCAGTAAAAAACAGTCAAAACCACATTACATTGCAGGCTTTGCCGCAAAAAACAATTTCTCTGAATTCACGATTATAACCGCTGGAAAAAGAAACTGTCAGATATCGCCTGATAACGCCGGCTTATTCACAGTTTCGGAAACAAAAAAACAAAAGGGGCTTCTTCCCAAGCCCCCCGTAAATCTGATCTTCAGAACAGCATCAGTCGCATACCAGATATTTCTGCATCGCCCTGCTGTAGTGAGCCTTGAATTCGTTGCCTTCCTTCACAATGGTATAGATAGCCATATTTCTTTCATTGGCAAACCGGATCGCCGCTTCGGATCCCATAACCATCAGTCCGGTGTCAATGGCATCCGTCCAGAGAGCGGTGGCGCCAACTACCGAAACCGAAACCGTATGATGGGTTATAGGCTTCCCGGTAGCCGGATCTATGATATGACTGAGACGCTGTCCGGTCTTTTCGTCAATCTTGTAGTTCCGATAGCTTCCGGAAGTGGAGATAGCCTGGCCCATGGTGCACACTGGCACTTCAAGCCGCTGTCCCACATTCTGCTCGGCAGTGGGATGCTCGATGGCAATAACCCAGTCCTTGCCTCTGCTGTTCAGACCTTTGGTACGTATGGCCCCGGCCACAGAAACCATGTAGTTCTGAATACCCCGGAGCTCCATAAGTTCCGCCAGCTTGTCAGCCCCGAACCCTTCTCCCACGGTTGAAAGATCTACCTCAAGATTGGGAATGTCCTTTTTCAGCTCCGCAAAGCTGTAGCCCACTGAAACATGCAGCTTGTCCAGACCAATGCGCTTTCTGGCAGCCTTGATGGCACTGTCATCAGGTGTTGGTGGCAATGTTTCCGTTTTAACGTGTCCGAACCCCCAGAGATTAACCAGAGGTCCTACAGTTACATCCACGGCGCCATCCAGCTCCTTCCCGGCCCGGAGGCTCGCAATAACCACATCGGCCACATCCTGAGACACCCGGAACGGCTCGGTGGATTTGTGCTGGTTGAATTTGGACAGCTCGCTGTTTTTATCAAAGAAGGATATCTCCCGGTTCACCCGATCCAGCACCTCCTCCGCTTCATGGCGAAGCTGCTCCTGCCCTCCGGGATAATCTCCGATAACGATAATGTTGTAGAAAGTGCCCATGGTCTTGCCGCCGATCTTGAGCTCACTCCGGGATACCGAGGAACTCCCCACGTCACAACCCGAAAGTCCGGTGGAAAAACCGGTCAGAAGCGCAAGTGCCAAGCAGCCGAATATTATTTTTTTCATCAAATTGAAGAATCCTGAATCATTGCCAATGAAATAAGATACCTCCCGAAGGTGTTCGGGAAGAACATACGGCAGGCGTAAAAGATGCCGGCCCTCGCATATCGCAGGGACGGCCAGCCCCGGAATTCAGCTATTGTCAGCGGATTCCGCCTCGGCTCTGCCGGCAAGCTTTTTGATTTTGGTGACCACCACTCTTTTGAAACAGGGCTTTTCACAGGAGCAGGCCTTTTCAACTCCGATATTGGCAAGTCCGCCGCAGGAGCCGTGAATCATCTTGTGCTGAATGATATACCCGATGGCAGCCAGCAGAAAAAACAGCACAAAGCCTGCAAAGGTATAGAAAAATATGCTGAAATCCATGAATCCCCCTGGAAAAGCATGAAACAAGTCCCGGCATCACCGAACCGGCCATGATTTTAACATTAATGCGGCTTTCTGAGTTTTGAATTTGCACACTTCTCCAGAGCCTTTTCCCTCCCCGGACGTGACGCTCCCGGATTCTGAGGCATTTCTTCATGGCATTTCCGAAATGAAAGCCTGATGGCATAGAAAAAATACCGCAGCTTCTTTATCTTATCAAACCTCTCCAAACCTCACTGTTTTTGCTAAAATAGCGGTCAGTTTTTTCAACCTGTCAAACAGGGATAAATACTTAAAGGCCCAACATGCGCACCAGTAAATTTCTATTGTCAACTCTGAAAGAGGTTCCTGCCGAAGCCTCTGTGGCCAGCCACCAGCTTATGCTGCGTGCCGGTCTTATCCGTCAGCTCGCTTCCGGACTTTACGTCTGGCTTCCCACGGGACTTCGTGTCTTAAACAAGGTGGAAAACATCATCCGCGAGGAAATGGACAAATCCGGAGCCCTGGAAATCAACATGCCGGTGGTACAGCCTGCCGAACTCTGGCAGGAATCCGGAAGGTGGGAAAAGTACGGTCCGGAGCTCTGCCGCTTCAAGGACAGAAAGGAAAACTGCTTTGTTCTCGGTCCAACCCACGAAGAGGTGGTTACCTGGCTGGCCTCCTACGAAGTTAAAAGCTACAAGCAGCTCCCGCTGAACCTGTACCAGATTCAGACCAAGTTCCGTGACGAGGTGCGCCCCCGTTTCGGCGTAATGCGCGGCAGAGAATTTGTTATGAAGGATGCCTATTCCTTCCATACTTCTCTGGACAGTCTCCATGAAACCTATCAGGTCATGTATGATACCTACACCAGCATTTTCAGCAGACTGGGACTGTTCTTCAGGCCGGTGGAAGCCGACACCGGATCCATCGGCGGCAATCATTCTCATGAATTCCAGGTGCTTGCCGATGCCGGCGAGGATATTATCGTCTTCTCCAACGAATCGGATTATGCTGCCAATATTGAAATGGCCGAAGCCCCCATGCCGGCCGAGGAAAGAAAGGCTCCGTCCCAGGAACTAACCAAAGTGGCCACTCCGGATGCCCATAGCGTGGAGGAGGTAGCCGCCTTCCTGAACAGAGATATCAGAACCGTAGCCAAAACTCTGGTAGTACACGGCACCGACAAGGACGGCGGAGAATGCCTGGTAATGCTGGTACTCCGGGGGGATCACGAGCTTAATGAAGTCAAGGCTGAAAAGATCTCCGGCATCTCTGCACCGCTGACATTCGCCTCCGAGCAGGAGATCAAAACTGCTTTGGGCGCTCTTCCGGGCTCCCTGGGACCGGTAGGCTTCAGAGGGCGCATCATTATTGACAGAGCTGCCTCGGTAATGTCCGATTTCTGCACCGGCGCAAACGAAACCGGATTCCACTATACCGGAGCAAATCTGGTCAGAGACATTCCGGATTTCGAAATTCAGGATCTCCGCAACATCGTGGAGGGAGACCCGAGCCCTGACGGCAAGGGAACCGTTATCCTGAAGCACGGCATCGAAGTAGGACAGGTATTTGAACTCGGTACCAAATATTCAGCCGCCATGGGAGCCACGGTTCTGGACGAAAACGGCAAGAACATTCCCATGGAAATGGGATGCTACGGTATCGGTGTAACCCGGGTAATCGCTGCCGCCATTGAACAGAACCATGATGACAAGGGCATTGTCTGGCCGGCCTCCATGGCACCGTTCCAGGTTGCTGTTGTACCACTCAATTACGGCAAGAGCACTCTGGTGACCGAAACCGCAGACAGGCTGTATGCGGAACTGGAAAAGGCCGGTGTCGAAGTTCTTCTTGATGATCGGAACGAAAGACCGGGCGTCAAGTTCGCCGACATGGAGCTTATCGGTATCCCGCATCTGGTAATAATAGGAGAAAAAACTCTCGCCGAAGGCAACGTGGAATACGAGGAAAGAAAGGATCTCTCCAAGAATAAAATTCCCGCTGACGCTATTCTGAAGCATCTTCTGGAAAAACTCAGGAATTAACAGGGGTTTCCGGATACGGCCGTTTCCGATAATCCTGAGAGGCACCACCCCGGACCGGGGCGGTGCCTCTTTCTTTCACAACCTCGCACCTTATCCTGGGGGCCGCCTGGTTTCAGAGAAAATCCCCCGCATAAAGCCAGGAAAAATCCTGAAATCAGATTTTCCGCAAGTCCCAGCCTATGTCAAAATACCGGAATCCGCAGTATGATAAGATGTGACAGAGAAGGTTCGCGCTTCCCGTAATCAACGACGGAGGGATCAGAAAATGCTGAAATATCTGACACTGGCCGGAATAACCGCCATGCTGCTCGGAGGATGCTCTCCTGCCGAGGACCAAAGTGCTCTTATGCAGGATCTTGTCAAAATTCTTCCTGCTGACCCGCAGAACCAGACCGAGGTTTCTCCGCTTTCCGACGGCAAGGGAATAAAGGTAACCGTCCGTAAAAACAACCTTAGTCTCCGGGATCGCAAAGAAAGTTCCCAGGATTTTGTAAACGCCCTGCCGGATTTTCTGACGGGATTTTTCTGCCAGGGCTCCATTATCTCCGGACAGTTTTCCAGATACATCAACAAAAACAGCTATCTGGATCTGGTATACCTCGACCAGTCAGGACAGAAACTCTCCGAACATATCATCAACAGCGATTTCTGCAAAAACAACGGCAAAAACAGCTATAACACCACCAAGGCTCTGATGAAGCAGGAAAAACAGGGGTTCTACGACGAGGAATTTCTGAACAGGGTCTACCGCCCTCTTCTGGAAAAGAATCTGCCCCGCAGACTGGCCCCGAATCTTGTCATGGAACGGGCAGCCATAGGCCCCGGTTCCGAGGTCCATTTCTATGTGATTTACACCCGGGCCCCCGGAGAGGATAAACGACATTCCGTTGAAATCCTGGACGGCTATCTGGAACAGATGTACCGTGAAGCCTGCAAAAACAAAAGCTCACGGCATCTGATTTCAATGCTGGACAAAATGAAGTGGCACGGCCTTATAAATAATCGCGAGGTTACCAATCTTGTAGCCGGAAAGCACTGCAACTGAGGAAGCGAATCCGGACTGCACAGCAATGTTGTGCTGTCAGGAAACGCCCTTTTTTAGACAGAAACGCAATAAAATCGCTACACCGTCTCGTCTCCTCCGGTTTCATAATGCCGGATAGAGGATACTCCGTAAATCCGGGCACTGACTACGCCCGGAACCCGGCAATCTCCCCCCGTTCCATTCCGGAAACCAGCTTCCGGACACTGCGGGTGCACTTCAGAAGATTCTCGTCAGAAATTACAAATGGCGGATAAATGTAAATGATGTTTCCAAAAGGCCGCAGCCACACGCCCTCAGAAGTCAGAAACCGCTGCATGCTCACCGTATCCACCGGCTGTTTCATCTCCACAACTCCTACCGCCCCCAGCACTCGCACCTCCCGAACCAGGGGAGACTCTGCCAGACTGCAGAGCTCCTGACGCAGCAGATCCTCTATATGATGCACCCGGGACTGCCAGTCATAACTCTCAAATACCCTGAGACTTCCCAGAGCTGCGCTTAGTGCCAGAGGATTCGCCATAAACGTAGGACCGTGCATCATTACCCTCGCCGAGGAATAGCCGATGGCTTCTCGGATTTTCTGCCCTGTCATGACAGCGCTCAATGAAATCATCCCCCCGGTAAGCCCCTTTCCAAGAGTCATAATATCCGGTGAAATTCCGGCAAAGCTACAGGCAAACATTTCGCCCGTGCGCCCAAAGCCGGTGGCAATCTCGTCGCAGATAAGGAGTATGTCATATTCTGCGGTAAGTTTTCTGGCCGCCTTCAGAAATTCCGGATGGTAAAAATACATACCCCCGGCCCCCTGCATCACGGGTTCCAGAATAAATCCGGCAATTTCGTCCTGGTATCTTTCCAGAGTGTCCCGCAGCTCCAGAATCGCGCCGGAATCCCATTTCTCACCAAATTTTATCCCGGGTCTGGAGATAAAGAACTGCTCCGGAACATATCCGGCATAGGGACTGGAAAACCCGCTTCCGGGATCGGTCACTGCCATGGCCCCCAGGGTATCACCATGATACCCGCCCTGAAGGGCCAGGAATCTCTTGCGGGAAGGATTCCTGACACTCTGATACTGCACGGCCATTTTCAGAGCGATCTCCACGGCCACGGATCCCGAATCCGCATAAAAAACATCGGAAAGCCCCGGAGGGGTAATTTTGGAAAGATTCCGGGCCAGCTCCGCCGCCGGCTCGTGAATGATTCCGGCAAACATGACATGAGACATGATGCCTAGCTGCTGTTCCATTTCGGCAACAATGAGCGGGTGTCCATGCCCGTGGCATGCAGACCACCAGCTGGACACGCCGTCAATCAGCTCTCTTCCGTCACTGAGATAAAGAGTAGTACCTGAAGCCCGGACCACATCCAGCACCGGAATCGGGTTTTCAAGAGAATCATAGGGATGCCACACATGATCCCGGGCAAAAACCTGTAAATTATTGTTCATAATATATACTTCTGTAAACTATAAAACACAAAATACATTGACAGTATACTCCCCTAGATTAAACTCAAGAACAATTTTCAGGAAGAGAGTCATTTGTTCGCAGCGTCTTTTCTCCGGAACTAAGCGGCAGTCCTGTTTTTAACAGGCTCTAGGGCTATTACGGCAGAAAGATTCAGCCGCATTATCAATCCCGGAGTAAATCAAGCATGAATGAAATAAGACACAACTGGACACAGCGCGAGGTTAAGGAAATTCTGACCTCGCCTTTTCTGGAACTGGTTATGAGGGCAAATCAGGTACACCGGGAATATTTTCCCGGGGGGACTGTGCAGATAAGCTCGCTTCTTTCGATAAAAACCGGAAACTGCCCCGAGGACTGCAAATACTGTCCGCAGAGCATTCATAACCATACCGGCCTTAGATCCGAAAAACTTCTGGATAAGAACACCGTTCTTGAAAAAGCCAAGAAGGCCCGGGATGCCGGAGCTACCCGCTTCTGCATGGGAGCGGCCTGGCGGGATCCCCGGGACCGGGATATGTCCTATATCGTCGAAATTATCAGGATGGTAAAATCCCTGGGGCTGGAAACCTGCATGACGCTGGGAATGCTTACAGAAAACCAGGCCCGGGAACTTAAAAATGCAGGACTGGACTACTACAATCACAATCTGGACACCTCCCCGGAGTATTACCGCGAAATCATCACCACAAGAACCTACGAGGAGCGCCTGAAAACCCTGGAAATCGTCCGCCGGGCCGGCATAAAAATCTGTTCCGGCGGCATTATCGGCATGGGAGAATCAAATGATGATCGGGCCAGCTTTCTGAGAACTCTTGCCAATCTGAATCCTCATCCGGAATCGGTTCCCATAAACATCCTGGTAAAGGTGCCGGGACTTCCCCTGGAACACCAGCCGGACGTTGATCCTCTGGAGTTCGTAAGAATGATTGCCACCGCCAGAATTATCATGCCGGCATCATATGTCAGAATGTCTGCCGGGCGAAAATCACTTAGTGCCGAAGCCCAGGCACTGGCTTTTCTGGCCGGGGCCAATTCCGTTTTCTACGGCTGCCGGCTTCTCACCACCCCGAATGCGGAGGAGGACACGGATCTGCTCCTGCTGAAAAAGCTGGGGGTAAAAACCACCCTGACAGGACCGCAAAGCACCCCGGAAGAGGATCATCAAAAAATCTGCGACAGTATTCACGACATAATCAGCGATCATAGCTGCTACAGTCTGGAGAAAAATCTGTGAACCTTATAAACCAGGTATTCGGCATCGGGAAACTTCTACAGGAAAGAAAAATCAGGGGACTTTTTCGGGAATGCCGGACATACGACAGAGGTCCGGTTCGGGGTCATGGCAGCCGCCAGATCCGCATCTCCGCCAGAACCTTTCTTAACTTCGCATCCAATGATTATCTGGGGCTCTCGGATCACCCGGAAATCCGCAGGGCTCTTCATGAAGGCATTGACCGGTACGGAGGCGGAACCGGATCAAGCCCTTTGGTAACCGGACTGACTCCGGCCCATCAGGAACTCTCGGAAAGACTTCGGGACATCACGGGAAAGGAAGACATACTGCTTTTCAGCACCGGATTTGCTGCAAACCAGGCACTGATAAAGGCCTTCATTTCCCTGAACGCTGAAATCTATCTCGACCGTCTGTCTCACGCCTCCATGCAGGACATGGCCTTTCATACCCGCAAGATTTTCCGGTTCCGGCACAATGATGCCGGCCACCTGGAACAGCGTCTCGCCACCGGGAACACCCCGGGAATCATAGGCACCGAAGGGGTCTTCAGCATGGACGGAGACCTAGCCCCCCTGAAGAAGCTTCAGGATCTCCGGGAAAAGTTCCGTGCTCCTCTGATTCTCGATGATGCCCATGGCTTCGGCGTGCACGGTTTCCGGGGACACGGCACCGCCGCTCTCCTGTGCGGCGGATTTCAAAACACCGATATCTATATGGGAACTCTGAGCAAGGCGGCAGGACTTTCCGGAGCATTTATTGCCGGGGATCGGGAATTTCTGAGTTTTATGACCAACACCTCCCGGGAGTATATCTATTCCACCATGGCTCCGGCTTTTCTGGCTCACGGGATCCTAAAATCTCTGGATATCATCGAGGGCGACGAGGGAGAGGATCGCCGCTTACAGCTTGCAGCGCGCATCCGGAACTTTCATACTGCCATGCGGGAACTCCTGCCAGAATACTGTCCGCAATCGGAAACCGCCATTCAGCCCGTGATTATCGGAAATACCGGAATCCTGATCCGGGTAGCGGAGGAACTCCGCCGGGAAGGCATTATCGCCGGCGGCATGAGACCGCCCACTGTGCCTGAGGGTACCGCCCGGCTCAGAATAACGCTGACCGCAGCACACCAAAAACAGGATACAGATTATCTTGCAGAAAAGCTTTCCGGCATTATCAGCAGAATAAGAAACAGCGGTGCAGACAGTAGCAGCACCGGAATCTCGCCATGAACCTTATAGAAAAAAGATTTTCCAAAGCCGCTATGGCTTATGACTCCCGGGCCCTGATTCAGAAAAGAATTGCCGCCGCCCTTCTTGCTGAAATACCGGATGGGTTTTCCCACGCGGCGGATCTCGGTTCCGGTCCCGGAGTAAACTTTAAAAGGCTGCGCCAAAAAGCCATCCAGGTCACCGGCATCGATTTTTCCCCGGCAATGACCGGCATTGCTGCCAGCCTTGGAATCCCCGGAGTCCGGGCTGTTACCGGCAATATCGAGGAAATTCCCCTGCCTGATAACTCCTGCGATCTGCTGTTTTCCTCCCTGGCCTTGCAATGGTGCCGGATGGATCGGGTCTTCCGGGAAATCCGCCGCGTAAGCCGGAACAGATCCTTCATCGCTCTGGCATTTCCGGTTTCGGGAACACTCACCGAGCTCGAAGAGGCCCTCCGGAAGGCGGGACTCCAAAATCGTATCATCAGATTCCATGAGCCGGAAGAAATAAAACAGATCCTTAAAAACACCGGTATTTCCGGAAATATCCGGCTCTCCGAACAGGACTTTACAGAATGTTACTCTTCGGCCAGGGACTATCTGGACTCCATCCGGAAAATCGGGGCCGGATCAGCTCCCGAAAATTCCCCGGTTTCCCGGGACTCCTACCGGAGACTTCATGACCTTCTCAGGGAGCTTGAACGGCAAAACCGTCTTGTCCATACCTACAGAACTCTTTTCATTACAGGATATCTGCTCAAAAACGCTGCCCCGCCCCTACCGGCGCAGAAGTTCATTTGTTAAACAGTCAGAATCTGGGATAATATGGCGATAGCATTACGGCAGTACTGCACTAAAGAGACCAATCACCCGGAGGAAACTCTATGAACAATCTCAAATACCTGATCTCAGCCCTGACCCTCGGGGCCGTTCTGACAGTTCCCGTTCAAGCCTCAGCAAAGGAGGCGGTGACAGCCCCAGGTAATGAAACCGCCAGCAGAATTCTCTCCGCAGAGAGTTCATCCCAGGACCCAGATGACGATACCGAAAAACAGGAGATGCCACGGAATACCGCCCCCGCTCTCCTGCCGGAGAACTGCACCCTTCTGAGCTACACCAAAGACGGGGTCTTTACCTCCTACCGCTGTCCGGATCATGACATCATGGGAATTGTTATCGAACCAAAAAACAACCTGACTGCCGATCTGCTTATTCAGGATCTGGTCACCTCCGGAGACTGTACGGAGCAGGTGAATGAGAACTATATATACGGACAGCGGCTTTCCTGCCGGAATGGCGATGAAACCTATGACGCCTATGTGGGAAAAAGCCCCACCGGATTTCTGATTATGCTGACCGCAGATTCCAGCTATAACGACAGCATCGTGCTGAGCGCTCTCCAGAACCTGACCCTGACCATTTATTTCTTCCAGCGCCATGTGGCCAAGGATCAGGAACAGATCGACTACCTGCACGACATTCTTAATAAGGCCACACCGGCCCGGGATGCCATGGAAATGAACGACATCCGCATGAAAAGCAAAGAGAGAAAAGAAACAAAATCCCGGCAGTGATTCGCATCAGCCCTAACCGCATACTCATCCGCTGTTTTTTTTCCTCCTGACAAAAACCGGAAAAATGAACAAAAAGAGACTTTGCAGTACTGCAAGGTCTCCTTTTTACGAAGCGGCAAGAGACCGGAAGATGAAGGATTCCGGTTATCCCCATAGCGACATCAGATAATCACCAGTTCTCCCTCAATGGCCCCGGCCTGCTCCAAAGCCTCCAGAACGCTCATCAGATCACCCGGAGCCATGCCCACCTGATTTATAGCCCGTACCAGATCATCAAGAGTGGTGCCGGTATCCAGCTTGAACATTTTGCCAGTCTTTTCGGTAACCGAAATATTGCTGTTGGGAACCACTACCGTCTCTCCGCCGGAGAAGGGCTCCGGCTGCGACACCTGAGTGTTCTCCTTGATAGAAACCGTAAGACCGCCATGCGTTATGGCCACCGGCCGCAGTCTGACGTTCTGGCCGATAACAATGGTGCCGGTACGGGAATTTACAATGATTTTGGCAGCTTCATTGCCCTGCTCCACATCCAGATTCTCTATCTGGGACAGATATTCCACTCTCTGATTGGAATCCCGGGGAGCCTGAATTCTGATGGTAACTCCGTCCACAGCCGTAGCAGTACCGTTACCATACTTGCTGTTAATTATCCCTGCCACTCTTTTGGCGGTGGTGAAATCGGATCTCACCAGATTCAGATTGATGGTGTCACCGATATTAAAGGCTGACGGAACCTCTCTCTCCACGGTGGCTCCGTTGGCAATACGTCCCACTGTCGGGGTATTGACTACCACCTTTGATCCATCGGCGCCTTCCACACCAAGACCGGATACCACCAGGGATCCCTGAGCTACAGCATAAATATTGCCGTCAACGCCCTTAAGAAAGGTCTGCAGCAGCGTACCGCCCCTGAGACTCTTTGCTTCACCGATAGCGGAAACCGTAACGTCTATAACCTGACCAGGCTTGGCAAACGGCGGCAGATCGGCATGGACAATTACCGGAGCCACATCCTTGATCTTGGGCCGCACACTGGGATCAACCTTGATCCCGAAATTATTAAGCATGGTTCGAAAGCTCTGTTCAGAAAAGGCATTATTCTTTTCACCAGTGCCGTTAAGCCCCACCACCAGGCCATAACCGATAAGCTGGTTGGATCTGACACCGCCAACATTGGCGATATCCTTGATTCTGGCAGCCTCGGAAATGCCCGGAACAGCAACCGCTATCAGCATCCCCAGCGCCATCAGAACAATCATCAAAAATCTTTTAGTCATAACAGACTCCCGCAAGACAATTCTGTCAGCTCATGTCAGCTAACCGACGCAAACTCCATCTCTGCTTATGATTATTCAAGATATGTGCCAGAATCCCCCGGGGAAATTCCCCGGGAACTCCGCCCGGTCAGAACGGCATCCATTTGCTGTTAAAGAATTTGGACAGCCAGCCCTTTTCAGTTGTATTGGAAAAGTCACCGGTACCGCCGTACTGAATTCTGGCGTCGGCAATTTTCTGAGAGGAAACCGTATTGTCGGCATTTACATCCTCGGATCTGACAATGCCGGTAATTCTGATATACTCGTTGCCATTGGTCAGCATTACCCATTTCTCACCGCGCACCACCAGATTTCCGTTGGCCAGTACCTTGACCACGCTCACAGAAATATTGCCGGTAAGACTGTTACTCTGAGAGGCCTTTGCCGATCCCGAAAAGTCTCCGGAACTTCCCATTCCGGCCTCGGTGGTATAGCCGCCGATTCTGACCGGTTTTCCGCCAAGAGTCAGTGCGGAAAGGCTGTTTTTGTTCTTCTTTTCGGTTTCATTGCTGGCATTCTTGCTGGCACGGGTACTTTCCCGAAGCTCCACGCTGATAATGTCTCCCACCCGGTGGGCCTTGATATCAGTGTACAGATTGTCAGGTCTGGCAATTCCGAAAATCGATCCGTCGGGAACAATGTCCGCCACCGTATCCTCAGGAAGCGCCGGAGCGTACTTGGGATCATCCGGCACCGGATCCATCATGCCGGCGCACCCGGCATTTAACACTGCAATGCCGGCAAATGTCAGGGCTGCTATCGTTCTGTTCATAAAATCACCCTCCGGAGGCTATAACTTTTTCTCTCTTTCCCGGGAAAACCCGCATTGTATTTCCAGGCTGTCAAAATTCTGAATGCTCCCCGGCCGGTTCCGGCACCGGAACTCCGGTACTAAACAATCAGGGAGCTGGTACTAATACCGGTATTAAAGCGTCTGAACCAGATTGCCCATCATCTGATCCACTGTATGAAGAACCTTGGAGTTCATTTCATATACTCTCTGGGCAGTAATGAGGTTAACCAGCTCCTCAGTAACATTAACATTGGAGACTTCAAGACAGCACTGATTGATGGTGCCCACGCCGTCAGCGCCGGCAATACCCTGAATTGGAGCCCCGGATGCCGAGGTTTCGGCAAAAAGGTTTTCTCCGATGGGCTCAAGACCGGTATTGTTAACAAAAGTGGTAACAGTAATCTGCCCCAGAACCTGGGATTCGGCCTGATCAGCAGTGGTTATGCTTACCTGGCCATCCTTGCCCACGGTAATGCTCTTGGCATTTTCCGGAACCTGAATCTCCGGCAGCAGCGGGTAGCCGCTGCCCACGGTAACAATAGTTCCTTCCTGATTCAGGGTAAACTGGCCGTTTCTGGTATATTTGGTGGTGCCATCCGGCATCTGTATCTCAAAAAAGCCATCGCCGGAAATCATCAGATCCAGAGTATTATTGGTGGTCTGCACGTCCCCCTGACCGAACTGCTTCTGGGTAGCAACCACCTTGGCACCGGCCCCCAGCATCAGTCCCGAAGGCAGCGTAGTATCCGCAGAGGAACGGCCACCCGGCTGATTCACATTCTGATAAAGCAGATCCTCAAATACGGCCCGCCCTTTCTTGTAGCCTACTGTTGAAGCATTGGCCAGATTGTTCGAGGTAACGGAAATATTGGTCTGCTGCGCATCCAGTCCGCTTTTGCTAATCCACAATGCCGGTATCATACGTTATTCCTCTTTTCAAAAATCCGTTAATAGTTTTCAGGTACTATCAATATTGCAAGGTCCATGCCATTATCAGCTGACGTGTTTATGACATTCTGAGCAGGGAATTCTGAGCTTCGTCATTCTGCTCGGCATTCCGCATCATCTTGAGCTGCATGTCAAACTGCCGCTGCAGACTGATAATGCTGGTCATCTCATGAACCACATTGACATTGCTGGCCTCCAGAGCACCTCCTATCACACCGACATCTTCATTGAAGGGCACAGTCCCCCCGTCTGCCGGACGGAACAGTCCGTCCGCCCCCTTGACCGTCAGATTATCGGGAATCTTGACCAGCTTAATCTGGGCAAATTCCTCCACAATGGTAATATCCGCTCCGGCCGGCCGGCCGCTTATCACGCCGTCATTGTTTATGGATACCTTATCCAGCGGCACCGGAAGCACAATCTCGTTTCCGGAATCATCCAGGAGTATCTGTCCGTTTGAGGTCTTTAGGACGCCGTTTTCATCAATGGTCAGACTGCCATTTCTGGTATATGCCTCCGCACCATTGCGGTCCTGTACCGCAAAGTAGCCCTCCCCGCGAACCGCCAGATCCAGATCCCTGCCGGTAGTCATCAAAGTGCCAGATTCCAGGTTGTAGCCCGGTCTCTCAGTCATGGAAAAAGCCCGAGATTTAAACCCGGGACCGTAGGCATTGATGGTTCTGGCCTGTTCCAGATCCGCTTTGAAGGCCGTAGTGGACGCGTTAGCCAGGTTGTTGCCGTGAAGTGCAATGCCATGAAAGTTTTCTTTGGCGCCTGACATGGCGATATAGAGCATTCTGTCCATAATCGTTACCTCTTGTACTGATATTTATAGAGAAGCAAATGTCATGCCAGTAAACAGAAAAGCGGGAAAATCTCAGAGAAACAGAGAAATGAGAAGGCAAAGCACCAGGAAAAAGGCCGTAAAAACGACAAAAACCGGAAATCCGGCTACAGGCAGTATAGAAAAAACGGCTATTTCTCTCCCAGAGTGTCGGAATCCTGCCGGATCCCGACAAAAAACCGCCCCGGGGAGAGAACCGGGAGCAGTCTTCAGCAGTATTATCAGGACTACCTGACGTTGAGGATGCTGTCCATCACCGTATTGTTGACCTCAAGAGCCCGGGAGTTCGCCTGGTAATGTCTCTGGGCCGTAATAAGCTCCACCAGCTGGGTCGCCAGATCGGTATTGGACTCCTCCAGCGCGGACGACTGAATAGCCCCCGCAGTACCGACAGTAGCCTGGCAGGGAACGGCGTCTCCGGAATCCAGGGACTTCCTCCAGCAGGTGTCGCCAATCTGAGTAAGGCCCTGCGGATTTGCAAAATTCGCCATGGCAATCATGCCGAGCTTGGCGCTGGTGCCGTTGGAATAGGTGGCACTGGCAATGCCCTTGTCGTCAATCTGCACGTTGGTAAGCTGCCCAACAGTAGAACCGTTCTGACTTATGGCCTCCACTGAGAACGAGGTACCGCCGTACATATGGAGATTCTTGCCGAACAGGTATTCGATCTGCTGTTCCGCATTGGCTCCGGAGGTGATAATCTTGTCCCCACCGTATTCTGCAACAGGAGCTGTTCCCAAAGCCACGGTTTTAATGATGGCGGGAGTATAGCCAGTAATTTCACCGGTATCATTGGTTTTTACGTTTCCCTTGTCATCAAAGACAATCTGTGCGCTTTTAAGCTTAAACCCCGCCTTTGACAGAGAAGACGGCGCAATAAATTCTTTGTCATTGCCATTTTCAATGTCAACCGGCTTGTCATCGATAAACATAAACATCTGCCAGGTATTGGCATCTGTGGCCGCCCCCTGAGCTTCCTGATCCTTGATAAAGTAATAGGTAGCGGTATGAGCCTCGCCCAGGGAATCATAAACCTTAACCGAGGTGGAGGCATTAAAGGTGGTGGAATCCAGAGGATCAAAACTCTTTACATTCAGGTAAGGAGTATCTGCCGGCAGGGTCATGCTGGAATCTACCCTAGTAGTCATTTCCGGGGATCCAGCAGAGCTGGGAATTCTCAGAGGATGCGTGGAATCCAGACTGACCGATTTTACCGTACCGTCGTTATTGACATCATAAACCTGAAGATAGCTGCCCATGGAATTAACCACATAGCCGTCATCATCGCACTGGAAGGCTCCGGCCCGGGTATAGGTGCGATCCAGGGAATTGGCATCAGGAGACAGCACAAAAAAGCCATCGCCCTTAATGGACAGATCCAGCGCGTTCTTGGTAGTGGTCAGAGACCCCTGACTGAACTGCTGGGAAACGCAGGCAGTCTGAACGCCGTTACCTACAGCAGTGCGGTTATCGGTAAAAATGGAATTTGCATACATATCCGCAAATTCCGCCCGGGAATTCTTGAAACCAATAGTATTGACGTTGGCGATATTGTTGGAGGTAACATCAAGGTGCTTCTGCGCCGCATTGATGCCACTTACGGAAATACTCATTGACATACGAACTCTCCTTCCGTTGTCGTTGTTTAAAATTCTTTTGCAGGACTGCTGATTCCTTCATTCCATCTAATGCAACCACTGTGCCATATCGGAATTCTCTTCGTTATTTCCCCAAAGATTTGAATCAAATCACAATATCCTGCAAATATTTCCGGATTCTTCCTGAAAAAATCGTCAAAAATCCGGAACAGCCTGCGAAAAGCAGGTTAACTGCGGCAAAAATTCCCGACATGATTTTGCCAGCTACAGCGGCAGCAGCGGCGGATTACCGCCGGTTTTCCGATTTTCCGAAACACCAGGATATTAAGTTCCGCTCCCCGGGAATCCACTAACCTGCCCGCAGATTTACTTTTATAGGAAGGCCGTTAAAATAGATTCCCTGAACCGGTATCTACCTGAATATCATTTGTCTCCCCCGGTTCCGAAGGTTTCTTCTCCTATGAATTCGCAGCAGCATAACCATAACCGCCCGGCCCCGGATCCCCAGAACCAGAATCCCGATTACGGAATCTGGAATTACAGCCTGCGGGTCTTATGGAGCTCCGGCGCCACACTGGCAGGCCTGATGAGTCCGTTTCACAGTCAGACACTTTTCCTGAAAAGCCTCGCATACCTGCTTGCAGGTGCGGTCACTGGCCCGGGGCTCATGCTGATTACCCCGGTGCTTTCCAAAACCGGCATTCTGCCGCCGTTACGACATTCCAGGGATCGCCAAAAGCTGGGAGACTCTCTAAAAACAGCTTTGGTGCCGGCCCTGTTCTGCGGAGTCCTGAGCGCTTTTCCGCTGGCATTTTGCATAACAGCCATACTGCAGGACACGCCGGATATCATCGGCTACCAGGAACGCCAGCTACTGCTGCTTGGCATTGCCATACTTGCCATGATTCCGGGACTGGTCTCCGGATATCTTATTCTCGAGCTTCGGGAACGCCTTCCCTGGCTCTCCCTGCGCAAGCTTCTTTCCGAAACCGCCTGCATGCTGGGATCCAACATCTTTCAGCTGTTTTTTTTCATCATTCTCCTCTTCGGGCTATTCAATATCCTGGTGATCGCAGCCGAGTATTCCTACGGGATTCTGAATGACGAACTGCTCCTGAAAACCTATAACATGCCGGAGGCGGTGAACCTGATTCCCTATCCGCTGTGGAACTGCATATTTCTGATGTGGTTTCTGGGCAGCCTGACCGTAGCCTCCCGAAATGTCAGCATAAAGCTCGCCGACGATGCCGAAAACAGTATCAGACACAAATCCGGAGAAACCCGATGTAACGCCTCCCTTATGAAATAACCAGGATAATGACAAAACTCTCCGGACAGCGCTGGCGCAGCAACTTTCGGGCTGTTTATACACAGTTTTATCAACAATCTTATCAATAATCTTATCAACAATCTTATCAACAACTCCAGCCGCTAATATCCGGAAACCGCGCCCTGCAAAATACCAGCCCTCCCGCCTTCAGAAAACTGGTGCAATAAAATAAATTTCCAGGGTACTTCTTCCCAAACTCCCCATAAAATTAAAAGGCAGAACCTTCCGATCCTGCCTCTTATGCCGTGATTTTCTGAAACCACTACCCGAAATTCTTGACCTCGGACATCTGAATAGTGCCACCGCCCTGGAGATTCAGCACTGTATCCTTAATACCGTTCCCGAGAGTCACACTGGACACAGTGCCGTAACCGTATACCGGAATCGCGGTATTGGCTCCGTTCTGTCTTCCGGTTACCGCGAAGCTGTAGTTTCCGCTGGGTACCGTATTGCCGTTCTTGTCGGTTCCGTCCCAGTAAAGATTAATGTCGCCGCTGCCGTCTCCGAGATCAATCTCATTCACCAGAGCTCCGGAGGCATCGGTAATGCTGACCTTCATACCAGTAGCGCCGGATCCGGCATCAATCATAAACTGCGTGGCATCGGTACCGTTAAAGTAGGCACTGTTGGTATTAAGCTTCACGTCCTGTCCCACCAGTCCTGAGGCCATCAGAGCCTGCGACGAGGTAACATTTGCTGTCAGGTCGTTGACACTGTCATTGAGAGAAGCTATGCCTGATACCATATTGAGCTGTGCCAGCTGTGTTACCATCTGAGAATTATCCACCGGATTAGTGGGATCCTGATACGACAGCTGTGTGGTCAGAAGACTCAGGAACTCCTCCTGCCCCAGGGTGCTGTTACCCTTTTTCGCAGCCTCCGCCTCATTCTGTGCCTTAACCGAACTTACAGTACTGAGTCCGATGCTATCATAAACCGACATAAACTACCCCCTGTTAGCTTGAACTACCCAGCTTAAGTGTCTGAAGCAGCATCTGCTTGGCATTGTCAGCCACCTGTACCACGGTCTGATAGGAACGGCTGGCACTGACCATATCGGCCATTTCCTCCACCGGATTGACATTCGGCCGGAAGATATAGCCGTCGCGGTCAGCCAGAGGATGATGCGGCATATACTCCCTGATGGGATCCAGCGCGGATTCCACCACCTCCTTTACCTGCACTCCCATGCCCTGAACAGAACCCATGCTTTTTTCCGCCTCCAGAAGAGCGGTGGCAAAAACCGGCCGTCTGGCACGGTAAGTATCTGCCGCATTGGAAGTAATGCTGTCTGCGTTGGCCAGATTTGATGCTGTGGCATTAAGACGAATCGACTGCGCCGCCATGGCGGAGCCGGCAATATCTAAAACTCCGTAAAGACTCATTTTAAATACTCCTTCTATTCACCGCTGAGAACACGTCTGAGACTGCTGATTTTGCCGTTCAGAAAGGCCAGGGTTGTCTGATAGTCAATGCTGTTTCCCATAAAGGCCATACGCTCAACACTGACATCCACGGTATTGCCGTCGCCGGTGTCCGGCTGCAAAGATTCCCGGAAAACCCGGGTTCCGTCCAGCTGCATATCTGATCCTGCAAGATGCCTCTGATTCGTTACAGCAAGATTCGTGCCGGAATGCACTCCCTGCTCTTTAAGAGCCCGGTCCATGGCAGATTTGAAATCAAGATCCTGAGCCTTATAGCCCGGGGTATCGGCATTGGCCAGATTGCCAGCCAGAATTTCCGCTCTTTTGTTTCTGAGATTGAGAGCCCGGGTATGCACCCCGAAGAGATTGTCAAAAGAAATGCTCATAAGTCTGTCCCCGCCAAATCGCTGACACCAGTGTCATCTCCGGACAGATTGATTCAAGATTCATGCCATATGACCCCGGCATTCGGGGAAGGCTGAAAATACTGAGCTCAGTCAAGACGCCTGAAAATAATCCCGGGATTGAGACGGATCATCTCAAAGCTGTCTTCAATGCCCGTCATAAACTCGGAACTTCCCAGGAACATATAGCCTCCAGGCCTGAGCATTCCGGCAAAGCTCTTTACAATACGGAGCTTTTCCTCTCTGGAGAAGTAAATAAGAACATTGCGGCAAAATATAATGTCAAACTTCCCCAGAACCAGAAGGTTCCCCAGAAGGTTGACTCTTTTAAATGACACCATCTTCCGGATATCCTCGGAAATCCGGAAGGCGCCAGTATCCTGATCCCAGACCTCGAAAAACTCCTGTCTTCTTTCGGCACTGAGACCGCGGGACATGGCCAGGGAATCATAAACCCCATTCTGGGCGATCCCCAGCATAGAATCAGAAATATCCGATGCCACAATGTCAACTACGGCAGACTTCAGTTCCGGAAGCTTTTTCTCCTGCTCCCGGACAACCATGGCTATGGAGTAGGGCTCCTGTCCCGAGGAACAGGCCGCCGACCAGATCCGGATCCGGCTGCGTTCCCGTACCACCTCCGGAAGAATTCTGCTCCCCAGAATTTCAAAAGGATACACATCCCGGAACCAGAAGGTTTCATTGGTGGTCATGGCATCGATTACAATTCTTTCAAGAGTCAGGTTGTCGCTCCGTATCACCTTCTGCAGCAGAGCATCCAGACTGACAACACGGAACTGCGGCAGCAGAGACACCAGACGGCTTCTGATAAGGTATTCCTTATCAGCCCCCAAAACGATGCCGCAGCGCTCCTGCAGAAAAGCGCAGAATTCTCGGTATGTCTCCGGACTTACGGACCAGTCAGCTACGTTGTTCATCAGTTATTCCGAATCGCCTGAAACAGCTCTTCCTCCCCCTCATCCATCAGCTTGCGCACGGCCTTTGCCAGTTCATCAGGATTAAACTTGGCAATAAAGTTGTCTGCCCCGACCTTTTTAACCATGGCCTGATTGAACACCCCGGACAGGGACGTGTGGAGAATAACCTTCAAAACCGCCAGCTTGGGATCCTGACGAATATTGGCTGTCAGGGTGTAGCCATCCATTTCAGGCATTTCAATATCTGAAATAAGAAGGCCTATCTGCTCCTGAATCGGGCCGTTCTTTGCCAGCTCCCGAAGCTTGTCCAAAGCCTGCTGGCCGTTTTCTACCACAATTGACTCCAGATTGATGGATTTCAGGGCGCGCTTGACCTGATTACGGGCCACAGAGGAATCATCGGCCACCATAACTTTCCGGATAATTCTGGGTCTGTCCGGCATTTTGGACTCGATTTCCGCCTCCTCTTTCCGGAACTCCTCCACCACTGTTTCACTGACATTCTTGTCATTAGGAGCAATCTCATCCAGAATCTTTTCAACATCCAGAATTTCCACCAGCTGCTTGTCAACCTGGGTTACCGCTGTCAGATAATTGGTCTTGCCCACCACCTTCGGAGGCATAATGGAACTCCAGTCCAGGTTTACAATTCTGTCGACACCTCCCACCAGAAACCCCTGCACGGATCTGTTATATTCCGTAATGATGACATAGCTGTGCTCCAGATCATGATTCATCTTGCCGCCTATGGCCAGCCCCATGTCAATTATGGAAATGGTCTGTCCCCGAACATGAGCCACGCCTCTCACATTTTTGTTAAGCCTCGGCATGGCGGTGAGATGCGGGCACTCCAGAACCTCTTTCACCTTGAATACGTTTATCCCGTAAAGCTGCTCCCGGCCCGGCAGACGGAAAAGAAGAAGCTCTAATCGGTTCTGCCCTACAAGCTCAGTCAGCTGATTGACCGAATCCAATACTCCCGCCATAAATGCTCCTTATTCCCGCACGGAATTCACCGTTCCGAACTGCCCCTCAAAATCTCCGCCTCCCGCACCGGACCGCGGAAACGGATATGGTTCTTATCTTGCATACCGCTCTTTACATAGGAAGTTTTCCTTATCATATAATATTGTCATGATATTGACAGTTCCGGTATTTCCAAAGAGTGATTTTATAAAATGGATAACACTTTTTTTAAGTCTCTGGTCTTCCTGACGGCAGTTTCATGCTTTGGCGGCATCCCGGAAGACAGCCTTGCAGACAGCGAGTACAATGAGGAGCTTGCCGAAGAGGCCCGGGAATGGCTTGAAGGAGAGCTCACCCTGGAAGATGGAGAAACTGCCGAGATTTCCGTTGCCTCCGTCCCCAAACGGGACTACCCGATCTGCGAAGGAGTCGTGACATTTTCCGTGGCAGCTGACAAAATCCGCAAAAACAATTCCATAAAAACAGAATGCAAGAGCGACACCACGCCGTGGCATTTTTACCTCACCGCCAGAGTTATCATAAAAACACCTTTTGTCACCGTAATCGCCGCCGTGCCAAAAAACAGCATCCTCACCCGAGATAATCTGACCATCGGCTACATGGACAAGGTTCTGAACCGCGGTACCTCCTTTACGGATCCGGAACTTCTGAACGGCATCAGAACCAAGCGGGATCTCAAACCCGGACAGCCGGTGCTCAGCAATCAGATCTGCGTCATCTGCCAGGGGGATGAAATTGATATCGAGGCCGCCGGAGGAAGTTTCAGCATAAGAACCCGCGGGGAAGCTATGCAGGACGGCTCCTACGGCGACTTTATCAGAGTGAAAAACAGCAAAAGCGGCAAAACCGTCAAAGCCCGGGTGGTAGACTCCTCCCTGGTAAGAATCGACATGTAGCGCCGGAATTTTCCGTCAGCCCCCCGTTATCCGGTCTATTCCGGATAATGTTTTACGTTTTGCGGCAGCTGTCAAAAAAACTGCCATTTTTCAGAAAAACTCCCTAAAGATATTTACGTTCCTGCCGCTACAAGGTCAAGAGACAACCCTCATTTTGACCAAACGCCCCCGGGGCTGAGGAGTTATAAAATGTCCATTGATATTATGAACAACCAGAGTCTGTCCGTACAGCGTCAGGTGCAGACCGGTTATGTGAAGAACAGCGGGACCGCTTCCAGGACTTCAGAAACGGCAGGCGGCGATAGCGACAACGTAAGAATCACCGACACCGCCCAGACCATGAGTGCCGCCGCAGCAAGAGCAGAAAAGGCAGACGGCATTGATCCTGCAAAAGTAGAGGCGATCAGAAAGGCTATTGAAAGCGGCAGCTATCATATTGACTTTGAAAAACTGGCCAGCCATATTCTTTCTAGCGAAAGGGAATTTGCCGAAGCACTTTCCTGATTCCCGGAATCCACCGCAAGAACCGTGGTTGCCGCCGCGGTTTTTGTGTTCACCAGCATTCCCGGATTACTTCCAGAGCCGCAATCCGGAAGTTTTTTTCTTTCAGAAAAATTGCCTCCGGAGTACCATGTACCAGGAACGCAGCGTAGCAATTCCGCATATCCGCACAATGGAAATGGAGAACTCAGCAGTATGGCAGAACGCACTATCAGGGAAATTCTTAAAGAACAGGCTCAGCTTCTGACCCGGCTTGAGGAAGCTCTGGATCAGGAATTCAGCCTCCTCAAGGAGAGAAAAGCCCTGGAGCTCCCGGAACTATCAAAGGTCAAAACCGACATTCTTCTTAAAATTCAAACCAACGACAGCTCCATAAAAAACCATCCGGAAAAGGATCTCCTGAAAACCGATCTTCTCAGGGCTAAAAACCTGCTTCTGGAGCGGCTGGCAGAGGTAAAACGAAAAAACGAGGTCAACGGCCGGCTCATTGAACTCAACCTGGCCGCCAGCAGACGGCTGTCATCCTCGCTGGTGCAAATCCGGGATACCTCTACCGTTACGTATGACGAAAGAGGCAATAAGAACGCTCTGGCCGGACTTCATCTGGACTTCGAGGCCTGATTTCCCGGCCAAAACACTCTCTCGCGGACACTCAGGCAAAACTGGGGGCTACAGGGCACCACGCATTTTATAAAGATCATAGATCAGCCTGCTGTCCAGCTCCAGTTCGGTAACGTAGGTGTTATTAAGAGGATACGACCGGATCACCCGGGCCCCCTTGATAATTCCTGCCGTTCTGGCCCTGAGCTCGTTGTCGGTCTGAATATTGTCCCGCAGATCGGTATTCGCAATGAGCTGCTGCCCGAAAACCTGTTCACTGAGCTCCCGGTAAGCATCGAGTTTGGAAGCTCTCATAGCCTGAAGAATCCGATCATCTCCGGTGGGTCCCGGCTGCCGGGAAATAATGGCATAGCCGGTGGCTCTCATAATCGGATAACGTGACAATTCCTGAACGCCGTTACCATCATAGCCGGAAGAACAGCCTCCCGCCAGAAAAAGAAGACTCCCCAGGACTGCCGCTATTAATAAAGTTTTCATATAGCCCCCTTGCTATCGTCTGTCATACTGACTCTGGTTTCTGACATCCCTGATAATGGTATCGTTGTAAATCATGCTGGATGCCGGGTAGATCTCGGGATTTACGCATTTGGCACGGCATGAGGACATTCCGTTGCAGTAGGCACAGGGAATGTCAGCATTGCCACGGCTGGTAGCCTCGGCCCCGTTAACCCGCGGCGGAACGCTTTCTGAAGCGGCCGATGCCGGCTTCCCGGAATCCTTCCTGACTGCCGGTTTTCCTGAAGCCCTGGCTGTTTTACCGGAAGCAGGTGTTGCTCCGGAGGGCTTCCGCGCCGCCGTGGCTTTCCCGGAAGCCGGAGCCCCCGCGCCACTCCTTTTGTTCGCATTCCCGCCACTCCTGGTCATGGCCGGATCGTATACCGGATGGTCACCACAGGTCCGGGGATACTTGCGATAGCATTCCGGCAGCTCCTGATAAGGAATAAAGATATCAGATGCCCCCTCAACTACGGAATTTTTCATATTAACCAGCCGGCCGTAAATCATGACTCCGTCATCGTTGCGGCTCATAGTACCGCTTAAAATGTGAGTTATGTTCGCCTTGCCGGCAAGTTTTTGCCAGTTCCGGCTGTAAATATAGTCACCATTCGGGGTAATCTCCAGCCAGCCAGTAAGCTTGTATTCCAGAACCCGATAGCCCTGGCGATGCAGTCCGGCCACAAAATACTCCGCCAGCTCCCGCCCCAGCCAGTCAGTATGCTCCAGCGAAGCCACGTCCACCGGCGTGGCAATAGCCACCCGGGGCTTTTCGCCGGAATCCGGAACTGACCGAACAACCTCTTCCACCAGTCGATCAGCATACGGCTTGAGTCCTTCATGCGACCGCTGCCGCAGTGCCTGTTCTTCGGCGGCTGGCGGATTCTGCACCGGTGCCGGCGGCGGAGAGGAACAGCCTGTCAGAACTGTCAGCATAAACACCGCCACACTGTATAAGAACGCTTTTATCATAAATGTAACCTCTGTCCTGTACCGGGAATGATATTTTTTTGGCACATCTCCTCTGGTATGTATAATGCAATCATTATGCCGGGAGTCAATTTTCAGGAAGCCATCACTATGCTGAAATATATCATTATTCTGCTCTTCCTTTTTCTTGCAGGGACCGGAACAGCATTCGCCCAGTGGTTCGAGGCGGAAGGCTCTGCCCAGATCCGCAACGGAGACACTCCGGCTGCCAGACAGGAAGCTATCGACGATGCCATGCGGCAGGTAATGCTGGAATCGGGATCTTTTATCACCTCCAGCCAGAATGTCAGGGACGGGGTAATCTCCGATGACAGCTTCAATATCGCGGCATCCGGCAATATCAGACAGTATATCCTGCTTTCCGAAAAAAAGGACGGCAGCTTCTTCAAAGTAAAAATAAGAGTATTCGTGGACACGGTACAGAATCAGTGTCTGGGCGCTGCCTGGAAGAAAACCGTTATGCCGGTGCTCTTTACCTACGATTCCGAACAGTTTCAGGAAAGCACGCACGGTCTCCAGGGCATCAATGCCGAAATCACCAAGGTGGTTACCAGAACTATTTCCGGATTCGGCGGAGTAATCAGCCGCTCCTTCTATGACAAAAACCTCGGAATTGATCCGCTCCGGCACGCTCCGGACAGCAAAAGACTGGACACCACCCTCCGGCAGCTGGCACGGAATTTTGACACCGAATATATTCTGACCGGCGTTATCAGGGATCTCTCCCGTTCCCGGCCGGACGACGGCTGGCTGAACCGTACCTTCGGAGATGATATCCGGCAATTCGGTGTCAGCTTTTATCTGTTTGACGGACTGACCGGAGAACTGATTTCCGGAAGTGACTACCGCGGTGCAGCAGAATGGAAGGCTGATTACGGCAGATCCGGGGTACAGAGCCGGGAATTTTGGGATTCCCCATACGGTCAGGAGGTCAGGAAGGTGCTGGAAAAAGGCACCCGGGAAGCCGCACAAATCGTGGCCTGCCGCCGGCCTCTGGCCCGCATCCTCAAGGTTGATGCCGCTACCGGCAGCGTTCTCGTCAATCTGGGACGCCAGAACAATCTGAAACAGGGTACCAGATTCTTTATCGATCACCGGGGAATGTTTACTGATAAAGACGGAAATCTCCGCTTTACCAGCGATCGTGCCAAGACTCCCCTGAAAACAGTTGAAGTTTATGACAGTGCGGCTCTTCTTGTTCCCATCGGCACCGCCAACGGCAACGTGCAGATCGACGATATCGCACAGATTGAATAGGAGCTGAGAAGCATGACAGAACTGCCGGAAACGGTTCCGGCAGCAAAAGAAAACAGAAAAGCTACGGAGCCTCCATCCGGCTCAAAAGGCTCCGGACTCTTTCAGTCCAGTTCTTCTGGTTTTCCATAATACGAAGATTCTCACTCCGGGACTCACTAAGCTCAGACTCAAGAGCGCTCTTTTCCTCCGAAAGCTTCTTCACCGTCTCCCGGAGTTCATCCCGCTCCTTTTCGGAGGTCTGAAGAGCGGTGATTCGCCCTTCCAGCATATCAAAGAATTCATTAATCTCGCCGGTATTCATAGGCTATTCCCTCTCATCCACCAGCCCCTGTTCCCGCATCCAGCTCCGAATCCGGGCAACTGACTCCTCATCCGTAAGGGGAGCGTACGACTCGTCTGGAGTGGCAGGCTCGTGAACGGGAATGCCGTTCGCTTCGGCATATTCGATAAACTGTCTGGCAAAAGCCAGAGAATTGGTATAAAACTCCACCGTATTGTCAGGCTCCTGACTCATGACACTTTCGAATGACTTGTCAAACCGCCAGTGTCTGAGAATCGCCGTTCCCAGAGGATACCTGATTTTATCGGCCGCAGCCCTGAGGGCATCGTACTCCAGACTGTAGCTCTTCCCCTGGGCCAGAACATAGGTGTCCACTTCTACCAGAAACGGCAGATATCCGATATTAAGAAGAGCACTGGCCAGCACCACGTAGTCAAAAACCAGATTCGGCATGATTCCGTAGCGGAGACTGCAAATCGTCAGGGCATAGGAGCAGATCATAAAGCCCCGGGCCAGCTCGGCATGGCAGTATCTGACAACCACCGGGTTCCGAAAATAAAAGCTCTGTTCAATAGCCAAAGCCAGCGCCATGGACACCGTACTGTTCAGCCCGATACGGCTTATGGCAGCCGGAAGAGACGTAATAGTGGTTCCGGGATTGGAATACCGCAAAGTCTGAGACATTCTGATAACCTGTGCGGTAACTCCGGTATCGGAACCAATCACCCGGGCCAGCTCTTTGGTAGTAAGATTCGGGTTCCCGACAAGACGGCTCAGCTTGCTGACCAGCTCCGGCATGGCCGGGATCATCAGATTGTCATTTTTCAGAGAAGCCGCAAGTCGGTTGACAAGCATATCCAAATCAGAAGTAGATGCCATGAAATAATCTCTCAGTAAAACATAATGGTAGCTAGTGGCAGCCGTTCGCAGAATGACTGCATACTTAAATTGCGCTGCTGGAAGCAAAGGATTTACTCTGCGTTTGATCTGCATAGTGTCGCGCAAAACCGGCTTTCTGTTAGAATAATACTACAAATCAGATTTTTAATTGCTAACAGGGCTCAATTTTCCGGTATTTCCTGAATACAGATGATGATTCCGCCTTCATAAAAATTAGTACTATGATTATTACAGATGAAATCAAGCACCGCTTCCGGGGAATCCGGGCAGTATACGGAGAAAACGCCTTCCGGAATTTCACTGCTGCGCACGTGTTTATTGCCGGCGTCGGCGGAGTAGGATCCTGGTGTGCCGAATCACTGATCCGCTCCGGTATCGGCAAAATCACCATGCTGGACTGCGACACTATTGAAGACAGTAATTCCAACAGACAGCTTCATACCATGCAGAGCACTCTGGGACAGTTAAAGGCTGCCGTGCTGAAAAACCGGTTTTCGGACATTAACCCCCAGGCCGACCTGCGGATTATCACAGACAGGCTTACCGGCACCGGCATGGCGGAAACAGTTCCTGATGACGCGGATATCTATATTGACGCCATTGACGATCTGCCGGCAAAAGCAGCCCTGATTCATCATGTGCACCGCAGGCTTCACAAAAAAATCATTGTCTCCGGCGGGGCCGGCGGTAAAAAAAACGCCGGACTCCTGAAGACCGCAGACCTGTCAGCCACCTTTAATGATGCCCTGCTTTCACGGCTTCGCAGCCTTCTCCGCAGAGAATACGGCTACCCGGCCGCCCCGGAGCGCATGGGCATTACCGCCGTGTTCAGCACCGAAAAGGGAGTGTCCGGAAAGGAAGCTTCTCCGGAAGGAACCGATATTCCTGCATTCGGAGCTCTTATGTGCGTTACCGCTTCTGCGGGACTCCTGACAGGCAGCGAAGTTCTGAAATTTCTGGCAGAAAACCGCCCCCTGAAGGAAAATTACTAGCGAAACTTTTCAGGACTGACCAAAACAACAGCATTACAACGGAGACATATTTATATGGATCGTGAAAAGGCCAAGGAATATCTTAAAAGCATGCTTCCCCAGTATCTGAAAAAAAGAGGAATTCTGCCCAGCGGATATTTTAACTGCCTGAACCCGGCTCATCGCGATTCCCGCCCCATGATGAGCTTCAATCCCAAGGACAATACCGTCCACTGTTTCGGATGCGGCGCCACCTATGACATCTTCGGAGTTCTGGGAATTGACTGCGGCTTAAATACCTATGCCGAGCAGTTTAACAGAGCGTGTGAGCTTTTTCTGCCAGAAGAGGCTATTCAGCCCCCCAGGATCAGAAGCTCCGGTATCCGCCAGGTGGGGTCCCGCGCCCAGCCGGAAAAGGCTGTTGACTATTCCGCATATCTCAGGGAATGCGCTTCCCGAGTCCGGGATACGGAGTATTTCAGAGATATCGGACTCTCTCAGGATATTATTCAGAAATACAACCTCGGAATGGATCCGGAATTCAAGGGGGCCAACGGGGACACCTTCCCGGCAGTAATTATTCCACACGGAATCTACGGCTTTCTGGCTATAAATCTCGAAGAGCCCGAGGACAGTGCCTTCAGACTCTACTACGGCCGGGACAGTCTGTTCAATCCTCTTATCCCGCCGAATGCAGACCGGCTGTTTATTACCTTTACGGAACTGGAGGCACTGGCACTTCTGGAGGTAGGCGCTCCGGTAATCGCTCTGGGAAACAGTGCCAATATCGGCGAGCTTATCACGGTAATGAGCCAGCTGCCGCTTAATCGTATCTGCTATCTGGTTGATTCCGGGGATCCGGACTGGCGCGGTCTTACTGAGATCATCAAGGGTGAACTGGCCTCGCTGGGCATAAGATGCGAAACTCTCAGTCTTTCTTACCCCTGGCAAAATGTGGTGGAATACCTGACCCGGGATCGGGAGGACTTCAAACAGCGGCTTCTGAGTCTGGACAGAATCATTCACGCTTCCGGAAAAAGACTTCCCGAAATCCTGCGTTTTTCTCCGGTAACAGACGAAGACAGCTTTATGGAACCTTCTTTTCTTCCCGGAATCTATGCCGTATGCTCATCACCAGAAATAAGACGCCGTCTTGTCGCCTCCTGGGTGCTGCACGCCGATCCTGAAAGCATGCACTATATCTACGTTTCCGGAGAACGGGACTGGATGCTTCTGGGACAGAATATCTACGAAAGCTCGCAAATCATTAATGAGAAATATTCGCTCCAGTTCCCGAAAATCGAACTGGCACTGCCGGGAAACGGCACTGACCCCGCGGAAGCCGCTCTCGAAATCACGAATCTGCTTCTGGCACATCGCATCAAAAACGAAACTGAGAACACTATTCTCATAAATGCGGACCGGCATGGAAATACCGATGACCGGCGGAACTGGTATCTCTCGCTTCTGGATGAGCTTTCTCAGAGACTTGCCGCGCTCAGGGCAGTGGTAGTGGTATTCTTCAGAAAAAGCGAGTACGAACTGGCTTCCGAGGTGGGAGATCAGGTTTTCCGGATCAGCTCAGCTCTGGACTGCGATGCTGTTTCAGGCTGCGACGAGGAACCGGATACCACGACAGCCACAGTACTGACCCGGGAAAACAGCGGAGAACCGGTATCCTTTGAAATAAGACTGGAATAACCGGAATAAAGAAAAGGTCCGGCAATTCCTCGAATCATAAAACAATGGACAAACCGTAGCAAATTGCTATAATTGCCGTGTTTTCTCCCCATAGTTAAATGGATATAACGGCCCCCTCCTAAGGGGCAGTTACAGGTTCGATTCCTGTTGGGGGGGCCATTGGAATTCCGCTGATCCGTCTCTCTGTATTTTCAGTTCTTTTCATTTACCTTTCAGATTCTTACGCTTCGGAAACTTCTCCATTTTCGCAGCTATCACCGGATACCAGCCGGAGAGCCTCTTCAAGAACTTCAATCCCGGCCCCTGGAAGATGCTGGTTCATACTGAGATACTGCCGGAATTTACGGGCATTGGGACAGGACTGAAACATCCCCGTAAAATGCCTGGTGATATGCTTGAGAAGTTCTCCCCGGGAAAGCTCCTGCTCTATATAGGGATACATATCCCTGATAACCTGCGCCCGGCTGCGGGGATTTGGAGCTCCGGCACGGCGCTCTTCACCAAATATTCTGAAATCAGCATCCTCCAGAATATAGGGATCCCGGTAAAGAGCCCGCCCCATCATAACACCATCAACATGCCTGAGATGTGCTGTGGCTGCATCAAGATCCATGATATTGCCATTTATTCCCACAAACAGATCCGGAAAATCTCTCTTAATCCGGTAAACCGCCTCATAATCCAGCGGCGGCTTTTCGCGATTGTCCCGGGGGCTGATATCAAGACAGGCGTTCCTGGCATGAATGATAACGCCATCTGCTCCGGCATCCTGAATAGCCGACACCAGCCTGCTGGTAAAATCGTATCCGGCAAGATCATCCACTCCCAGCCGGGTTTTTACAGTCACCGGAACCGAAACAGCATCCTTCACAGCCCGAATCACCGCAGAAAGCAGGGGAAGATTCTTCATAAGGACCGCTCCGAAGGTTCCGGCCTGCACCCGGGATGAGGGACATCCGGCATTTATGTTGATTTCATCATACCCCCGGTCTTCTCCGATTCTGGCAGCTTTGGCCATATCATGCGGATCAGAGCCTCCTAACTGCAAAGCCACAGGATGTTCAAAATCATCAAAGCGGAGATAATCCCGGCTGCCATAGATAATCGCTCCCGTGGAAATCATTTCCGTATAAAGATAGATGTGCCGGGAAAGGGTTCTCAGAAAATACCGCAGATGACGATCTGTAAGGTCAAGCATAGGAGCCAGAGATAGCCGGGCCTCCGGCGGGAGAGTTTTTCTGGATATCATTAAAAATTCCTTGATAAAATCTGTTTCAGAAAAAAACAGGCCAGGGATGGCCGGGAAACCCCTTGGCACGGGGGGATGGCAGGAACAGCCGCTATGTCGCAGCAAAAAAGCCCTCAGAAGCCCGCCAAAAACACCATCAGCGGGAGGCGCCCCCTCCGCGGGAACGGCCACCGCCCCCGGAACGGCCTCCGGAGGAGTGCCCGCTTCTCCTTCCGGAGCCTGAATGCCACCCCGAACCGGAACCTCCGCCGGAAGAGCAAAGTTTTGCCCAGCTGGATCTCCGGTAAACGGACGGTTCGATTTTTTCTACAATAGTGGCATTAATGGCAATGACAATCACCCAGAAAAAAAATCCCGTAACCGCACCGGAGAGCAGCCTCAGGAAAAGAAAAAGATCTCCGTTAGGGGATTCCTCCGGCCGATCGGCGAAAGGGGCATCGGCGGGACCGCCGTCCGTACTCCCGGTGCTTTCCCGATAAAAAAAACGCAATGCCGGATCCTCAGCCTTTCCCGAAATGGCATAAGCTTTCCTGGCAAGAGCTGTAAAGGAATTGGCAGCCGCCAGATTCCACTCTCCTTTGCTTTTGGGCTCTACCGCATATTCGTCAAGAATTCTTCCGGCTTCGGCATCGGTAATGCTTTCCTCCAGCCCGGCTCCCACCTCAAGACGCACTTTCCTGATATCCTGAACAAAAAGCAGCATAAGTCCATTGTTCCGATCCTTCTGCCCCAGTCCCCAGTAATTAAAAAGCCGGGTGGCATAGCTTTCCAGAATATCCCCGTTAAGCGTAGGAACTGTAACCACCGCAATCTGGACAGTAGTGGCATCCTCCAGTTTTCCGGCGGCTTCCGCAATATACTGCTCAGTATCCCGGGCAAGCATCCGGCCGTAGTCACTGACATAAAATGCTGCCGACGGTTCTGGATAAACACCAAAGCCCCAGCGGGAATCTTCAAGACTGCAGAATACCGGAACTCCGGCCAGAAGCGCCAGAAGAAGAAAAGAGCCGAACGGATGCTTTTCATTAAAACCAAAAAGCCAAAGCGTCATCCTGCGAAACATTTTAAATTCCCGGCCATATGTTTATGGTTTCCTGCTGTCTATTGATCTGCAGCTTCCTGAAGAATCACATGCCTGTCCTGAACTATGGTGCCCTGCTCCTCCTTACGCCGGAGATCATTCTTTTTAATTCTCGCAATTTCTGCCGGAATTGCTTCAGAATCGTACCCCAGAAGCAGAAGTTCCCGGGACAGATCCGCATGGTTTATGGCATACACCAGATCCCGGGCCCAGTTAAAGCCGTTACGAGAATCGCTGTCGCTGAGCACTCCGCGAAGAGAATTTTCATACTTCTGCGCCGAAGTGATATTTTTTTTAAGTGCGGAAAGGTTGCCATAGCGCTTGGACCACATCAGGAAAAATTCAATATTCTTAAAGGCTTCCGCATTTTCCTGAAGCTCCAGCTGCTGTCTGGCAAGATGATAGGCATATTCGTAATTACGGTTTTTAAGGAGCGTCTGATACAGTTCTGCCGCCTCCCGGATATTATCCTGAGAATTGGAACTAAAGGTCAGGGTTTCCGCAAACTGAGCTGTGCATGACAGATCCTCTCCAGGTTCAAAACGCAGGCACAGCCGGAACATCTCCCGGGCCTTGTCAATATCTCGCGGCACTCCCAGACCGTTCCAGTAAAGAACCGCCAGATACCTGTAGGCCATGACATTTCCGGAATCCACAGCCTGCTCCAGATATTTTCTGGCCTGATCCCAGTCTCTTACCGTTCCCTTACCCTTGAGATACATATACCCAAGATACATTGCTGCCTGAGGATCCCCCTTTTCGGTCTCATTTTCACAAAGGGTAAATGCATTGTCATAACGCTCTTCGGAAATCGCCTTGAAGCAGGTATCACTGTTGATATCGCTGGCAACGGCAGCACTGCCGGATACCACGGCCCCAAGACAAAAAAACAGGTTCCTGAGAAATTTACGGTTCATAGCCACTCCGGGGAAAAACGTCTTCAAAATAACAACCAGCTTTCAGATTTTAAAAAAATATGCTCTTTTTATCCACAACTTTACAATAAACATCTTCGCAGGAAGCAGGCCTGCAACAACAAACAGCACCGGAGACCTTTCCGAAAATCTGCCCGCCAAAACAAACAGAGTCCCGACAGAACACATCCAGAAAGCACGAAATAAAATGCAAAAAACGAAAGGAAAACGAGAAAAAGACAAGAAAATAAAACAGAAAAACTGGTACCAAGAGAGGGACTTGAACCCTCACGGTATCACTACCGGTGGATTTTGAATCCACTGCGTCTACCAATTCCGCCATCCTGGCCCGTTAAGGACACGCTAATTATACAGGTAACGATGGCTTTTGCAAGCATTTTTGAAAACATTGCAAAAACTGTCTCTGCCCTGAAACACTTCTTCCTCTGTTCTGAAAACCTAGCAGGCCGCTCAGGAAGAGCTCCTTTTAAGAAGATATATTCCAACAGACAGCATAAGCAGCGTCGGAAGCACCGCACAAAGCACCGGAGGAATTCCCCAGAAAATGGTAAAGGGAGCCAGAATCTCGTTCACAGCATAAAAAGCAAAGCCCACAATAATCCCCACCACCACCCGGGCCCCCATAGTGGCGCTTCTCAGCGGTCCGAAAACAGTACTGGCAGCCAGTAGCAGGATAACCAGTGACATAAAAGGAGCGATTATCTTACGATACAGATCCAAATAATAGCGATCTGCCTTCTGTCCGTTCTGAGTTATATAATCAATATAGCTGATAAGGCCCCGGATACTGAATTCATCAGCTCCCACCCCCACAACATCCAGCTTCTCTGGCGTCAGATGAAGTTCCCAGTCCACCGCTTCGGGAAACTCCTTGATCACCCGCTCCGTCCCGAAACTGTAAACAGCAACATCAGTCATGTGCCACTTGCCGTCCTGCCAGACGCCCTTTTTGGCCACCATATAACGCAAAAGCTGCTTCGGCAGAGAGGCAGAAAAATCATACCGGTATACCGAATCCAGTGAACCGTCAGTAAGCACTCTGGCAATACTGATAAACGAATTCCCCTCACGGAACCAGATACCGCGGCTGGTCACCGCCACCTGACCTCCGGAAATTGCTGCCGTATGAACGCTTTCAGCCTTTTTTTCGGTATCGGGCACCACAAACTCGCCCATCAGAAAAACCGTCAATACCACCGGGAGCAACCAGAAACAGGCGGCAGACACAATGCCAAGACGGGATTTTCCCAGCCCCTGCATCACGATAAGCTCGGAGCTGGACGCCAGATTTCCCAGGGCAAGTACTGTTCCTATCAGTACTCCCATAGGAAAAAACATGCAAATCTGTCCCGGGACTGTCCAGGAAACGTATTCGGCGATGGCAGCCATGTCATAATCACCCCGGCCTACATTGCGGAGCTGATCCACGAATTTAATCAGTGAGGACAGTGCCACCAGCCCCATGGTGGAGGCGCAGGCCCAGATTACAACATTCCGGCCCACATACCGGTCAATAATTCTAAACATTGCCGGTTTTCCTCCGCTTAAAACAACTGCCCAGCTTCCGGAAACGCTCGGTATCCGCCAGATTGAAGGGAATTGCAAAAATCAAAAGGTAGATTACAGGCAGCATAAAAAGTCCTGGAATCAGGGAAAGATGGCCCCGGGTCATACCTGATTTAATGCCAAAGGCAAAAAGGTAATAACTGAGATAAAACATAATAGCCGGAATAACCTTGGCAAAACGCCCCTTTCTGGGATTCACCATGGATAACGGCACAACCATTATAGAAAGCACCAGCACACTGAGCGGCTGCACAAAACGCCACTCCAGCTCGGCCCTCTCGGGAACCGAGGCATCACTTTTCATAAGATCCCGGGTGGCCTTGGCCGAAACCTTGCTAGGTTCAAAGGTCTTCTGAGATTCCGGAATCAGTGCCGTGTACGTATCAAAATACAGCACCTCGAACTGACCGTCTCCTGACGGTCCCTCGTAGCGCAGTCCCGATTTCAGAGTCAGCCACGGCAAAAAATTTTTGTCGTACCTGAGCCGCCCCTCATTGGCAATAGTCACTGAAGGGGGAAGATGCCTGGCTTCATTGCCATGGCTCAGAATATAAATCTGCTTCATGATATTGCCGGAGGTGGCGTATTTTAGATGATCCGGAAGCTCACTGCCCGGCGCGGTACCGGAACGACGCTCTCCTCCGGAAAGCTCAGCGTCCTCCATGTTTTCAATATAAATGACATTGTCCATGAGATTTAGAAAACGGCCGCTGTCCAAAGAGAACATTGACGGATCATTTCTGGCGCTGTCAATAATTTCCAGGGATTTAGATTCGCACCAGGGAGCCAGAAATACGGTACACACCCCATTAATTCCGGCAGTAATAAGAGCCAGAAAGAACACTATTCCCAGAATCCGGTTCTGGGAATAGCCTACTGAACGCATTACCACCATCTCGCTCTGGGAACAAAGATTCCCCATAGTCAGAATAATCGCCAGAAACAGGGACAGCGGCAGCATGAAATTTGCCATGGTAGGAACAGCCAGACTCATCAGCTGGGTTACCAGCTCGGCCGGTATTTTTCCGCGGGAGGCATGACTGATAAAACGGATAAACGACTGACTCATGAAAATCAGCATCAGTATGCTGAAAATTACCAGCTGGGTCTTCAGAGTATTCTTGAGTATGTATTTCGAAATGGTATTCACAGCAGCAGACTCAGTTCAAACTTGCAAGGATCTAAAATCGCCGGATTCCGCCTCCGGTACCGGGACGCCTCCGCAGGATCCCCCGCTCAGCATTATAACCTTTTTATCCCCGGTTTTTACCTGTCAGAAGCTCCAGCCAGGCAGATATCTGCAGGCCTCTGATGTAGGAAAACTGGTTACTGCGAACCATTTTCAGATCATTAAGCCTCTTAATGCCCTGAAGCACGGAATCGGGATCCAGCTCGGACACCCGGGATGCCAGTTCAGGATACGGCTCCAGGAACACCAGATCCTGACTACCGGCCCCGGCCTCAAGCAGCATGGCATCACGCAGAATGCCGTAAAAAAAGGAACAGATGAGATCCCGGCTCTCCAGCTCCGCCAGAAGGTAATCCGCAAGCTCCGGAACGGAACTGCTTCCGGAAAGAACTCCGTTAAGAAGCTCCAGCGCCTGACGAAACTTATCCCCAATACCATTTCCGGCATACTCAACGGCTTTAAGAGGCGAATGACCGCTGATAAATATTTCCACCCGGAAATCCTGTTCCCGGCCAGTTTCCTTTCTGACAAATTCCTGCAGCTCCTTAATGCCCGGCATCAGCACCGAAATCTTCATAGTCCGGCTCAGAATTGTCGGTAAGAGATTCCTGATATTTCCCGTGGTCAGGATAATCAGGCTTTCTGCCGGAGGCTCCTCCAGAGTCTTCAGAAGTGCATTCGCCGCCGCTTCCGTCATCCTGTCAGCCTCAGGAATAAGCAGAACCTTGCCATGATCATTGGTGGAAGTCTTTTCCATGGCGGAAATCCCCTGACGGATTTCATCAATCCCGATGGTACCGGTCTGACCTCCGGAAATCCGGGTCATATCCGGATGCCCGGAAACCCGGAACATGCTGCAGGAGTGGCAGGTGCATTCGTCAGAACGATCTCCAACGCACAGAAAGCGCCGTGCCATTTCCACTGCAAGCTCGGTTCCGCCAAGCCCGGCTGCCGCGGTAACCAGAAGAGCATGGGGCAGGCGGTTTCTTTCCTGCATTTCAGAAAACACCCGAAGTGCAGGGATCAGCCAGCTATGCATTTTGACTCCAGAATTGTCCTGATATCAGCTCTTACAGCTGCAAAATCCTGATCCGCCCGCACCAGTGCTATTCTGTCAGGATGCTGTTCGTATTCGTCAAGAAAGACCTTCCGGACTCTCTCAAAAAAATCCCGATCCTCCTGTTCGAACCGGTCCAGTTCGCCGCGCTTTCCGGCTCTTAACAGCCCCTTTTCCGGAGGGATATCCATCAGAATAGTGAGATCCGGATAAAAATCCCCCAGCACGGCGTCGCGAATACTCCTGATAAGCTCCCGGGAAATCCCCCGGCCGCCGCCCTGATAGGCCAGAGTCGAAAGATCATGACGATCTCCCACCACATACTTACCAGCCTCCAAAGCCGGCATGATCACTGTCTTTACCAGCTGTACCCGGGCAGCATACATCAGAAGCAGCTCTGCCTCGGGACAGAGACAGTCGTCTTTACGGATATCCTTGAGGATTTTTCTGATATCCTCGGCTATCGGGGTGCCACCCGGCTCCCTGGTTCTGACAATAGCGTCATCACTGACGCCCCTTTCCCGGAGATAAGCGACAATCTCGGCAGCCATGGTGCTTTTGCCGGCCCCCTCACCGCCTTCAACGACTATAAAACATCCTCTTTGCATAGTCCCCCGCGTCATCCTTCAAACATTATCCGTATTATCTGAATCAGGTATTATCTGACATCTCCGCCTTCTTCCGGCTTCTGAGAGCTGCCGTTATCCGGAACGGACTCCTGAGTTCCCTGCTCCGGACGTTTTTCTGCGGCGTGCTCGCTTTTGTATTCCCGCACCGCCCTGCGATATTCCTGAACCGCCTTTCGATGGGAGCTGTCGTCTCTGGAAAAAATATGTCCTTCCCGGCTGTCCGGTCCCCGGGCCACAAAAAACAGATACTCCGTGGCATCCGGATGCAGTGCCGCCCTTATGGCATCCTTGCCAGGAGCCGCTATCGGGGTAGGAGGAAGTCCCTCGATAACATAGGTATTATAGGGGTTGCGGTCTTCCAGGAAGCTCCGGTATATCTTACCCTGATAGCGATCCCCCACTCCGTATATCACCGTAGGATCCGTCTGCAGCTTCATTCCCTTTCTGAGGCGGTTCACAAACACTGAGGCAATCTGAGGCCTTTCCTCTTTCACTGCGGATTCCTTCTCAATAATGGAAGCCATGATAAGAGCCTCATAGGCCGAGTTATAGGGAAGATTCTCATCACGGGTTTTCCATTCCTGTTCCAGAAACGTCTTTTCTGCTTCATAAGCCCTTTTAAGGATTGATACGTCGGAATCCCCCAGCCGGAACTGATAGGTATCCGCCAGAAAAAGTCCCTCTGGATTCGGATGGTCGCCGATATCGAGAATTTCCGGAAGATCCTCCGGACGAGCCTCACCGGGAAGAGAATGAACCAGTTTTTCGGAAGCCCGGAGAACCGTCAGCATATCCCTTACCCGGGTTCCCTCCACAAATGTAATCTGATAGCTCTTCTCACGCCCTGAGAGAATAATGCCCAGCACCTGCCGCACACCAGCTCCGGGAGGAATTTCATACGTCCCGGCCTTAAGCTGCGTAAGTCCGGGATTCTGCCGCAGCCACAGCCGTAACACCCGACCGTCAAAACGGTCGTTAAAGAGCTCTCTGATAACACCTCCCGCACTTTCACCGCGCTTTACGGTTACAAGAACAGGTTCGGAATTGGCAGTTCTGGAAAATTCTATGCTGCCAAACTGCCAGGTCAGAAAAAGGCAGGCAAGGATGGCCGCCCCGGCAAGGCAAAGAATCAAAAAACCACAGATAAAACGCATAAGTAAACTCCTGGAAAAGTCCCCCGGCCCGAATCCTGACGATTCTAAAACCGTAAACGAACTCCTGAATTATTATACACTGATTACCGGGGTCTTTCTTTTCCGGAGATTTCCCACACTATTGCAAGGAGATTCCTCTGCCATCAGCTTCTTTTCCGATACGGCCCGCTAATTGATCCTCGTCAGTTTCGGATGAACATTAAAGTTGCTCTCTAATCATGCACTAGGCTCCTTACGGATGAACGCATCAAACAGACCGCTCCTGCAAAGGCAGCATCCAGCAGCATAAAAGTGGCAGAAAAATCCTGAAAGCCGTCAGCAGAAAGACCGGAAACCGCCCCGAAAAATGGAAATATGAAAATGTGGAAAGCTGGGGTTCAGCCCATCTTAAGAAGCAGCCGATTATGCTACCCGAAACGCCGGACAATCAGTTTTTCAGCTTCCAGAAAGCTTCTGGCATGTTTTTGGACATAAAAAAGCGGAACAGTTCATGCTCCGCCTAATTCTGAAACCGCCCGGCACTCCTGGGCGGCATTTTTGTTCCCATCCGGAAATCAGAGACTCTCAATCATTTTGAGCTGTTCCCGGAGCTTGCCGAGACTTTCTTCAAAACCGGGAAGCTTGGCCTTTTCCTTCTCAATAACCTGAGCCGGAGCCTTAGAGGTAAAGGCCGGATTCCCCAGCTTGTTATTAACACGGGTAATTTCCGCTTCTACGTAGGCAATATCCTTGCGGATTCTGACAAGTTCCGCCTCCTTGTTCAAAACACCGGCTGCAGGGAAGAGAATTTCACTTCTGCCCACTATAACAGCAATTACCGGCGGCAGGTCTCCGTCTGCCGGGAATACCGATTCCAGATTTGCCAGAGCATTTACAAATTCGGAATTTCTGTTAATGATATCGATTTCCGACGCATCGCCTCTCATAAACGGACTCAGCTTCTGAGCAGGAGAAAGATTCTTCTCTGCACGGAAATTACGCACGGTAACCACAAAGTCCTTAATGTAATCCAGTTCCCTGAGAGCCTCGGCATCTACCTGATAATCAGCTGCCTCAGGATAGGCCTTCAGCATTATGGTGTCCCCCTCACGGTAGTCTGAACATACCAAAGGAGCAACGGAACGGTATATCTCTTCGGTGATGAAAGGCATTATCGGATGAGCCAGTCTCAGAGTTACCTCCAGCACCTCCAGAAGGTTATAAAGAGCAGCATTCTTCTGCTTCTCAGTACCAAAACCGGAAGTCGGATTTTTAGCCCAGAGAATAGGCTTGGTGAGTTCGATGTACCAGTCACAGAGCTCATTCCAGATAAACTCGTAAAGAGCAGCGGCTGCCAAGTCGAAACGATAGCTTTCAAAAGCTGATCTGACCTCTCCTATGCATTCAGAAAGCTTGCTTCTGATGTAACGGTCGGCCAGAGTGTAATCATCGGCCGCAGGCTTTCTTAAAGACTTCCCCTCGGCATTCATAAGAACATAGCGGCAGGCATTCCAGAGCTTGTTGCAGAAATTTCGATACCCCTCAAGACGCTTCATGTCCCAGTTAATGTCACGGCCGGTGGAAGCCAGGGCAGCCAGGGTGAATCTGAGCGCATCTGTACCGTGAGCCTCAATGCCGTTCGGGAACTGCTTTTCGGTTCTCTTGGCAATTTTCTGAGCCTTCTGGGGCTGCATCATATTTTTAGTGCGCTTTTCCAGAAGTCCGGCAAGATCAATGCCGTCAATCATATCCAGAGGATCCAGCACATTCCCCTTGGACTTGCTCATTTTCTGACCTTCCTCGTCGCGGATAAGTCCGGTTACATACACCTTTTTGAAGGGCACCTGGGGATTTCCATCACTGTCCTTAATAAAATGCATGGTCATCATGATCATTCTGGCAACCCAGAAGAAGATGATGTCAAAGCCGGTTACCAGAACATTGGTAGGATGGAACATTTCCAGTTCCGGAGTCTTTTCCGGCCATCCCAGAGTGGAGAATGTCCAGAGTCCGGAAGAAAACCAGGTATCAAGGACATCCTCGTCCTGTCTGAGCACCGTATCGGCTCCCAGATGGTTCAGCTGACGAACCTCCTCCTCGCTGTGGGCAACATAAACCCGGCCGCTTTCGTCATACCAGGCGGGAATCCGATGCCCCCACCACAGCTGCCGGGAAATACACCAGTCCCGGATATCACGCATCCAGGAGAAATACATGTTTTCATACTGCTTCGGAACAAACTGGATATCACCTTTCTCCACGGCCTCAATGGCGGGCTTGGCCAGAATGGCTGCCCGGACGTACCACTGATCGGTAAGCATGGGCTCAATGGGAACCCCGCCGCGATCGCCATAAGGCTGCATCAGCGTATGATCCTCAATTTTAACCAAAAGCCCCGCTTCCTTTAGATCCTGCACCATGGCCTCACGGGCTTCATAGCGATCCATACCGCGATAACGGGCCGGGAGCTCCTTGCTGTAGGCATCGGATGGCTCACCGTTAACATTGAACACCTCCGCCTCGTCCCGAATTCTGGCATCCGCAGTAAGAACGTTGATCATCGGAAGGGCATGCCTTTTCCCGACCTCATTGTCGTTAAAATCATGAGCCGGGGTAATCTTCACACAGCCGGTTCCCTTGGTCATATCGGCATGCTCATCGCCGATTACCGGAATTTCACGGCCAACCAGGGGCAGAACCACCTTTGATCCGATAAGATCACGGTAGCGGGGATCCGCACTGTTAACGGCCACCGCAGTATCACCAAGCAGGGTTTCCGGACGGGTGGTAGCCACTACCAGATAATCAAGGCCTTCAGCAGTCTTGCGGCCACCGGCAAGAGGATAGCGAATATGCCACATGGAACCCTTGATTTCCCGATTCTCCACCTCCAGATCGCTGATAGCCGTGCGCAGCTTGGGATCCCAGTTAACCAGACGCTTTCCCCGGTAAATGAGGTCTTCCTGATAAAGCCGGATAAATACTTCCTGCACAGCCCGGGACAGCCCTTCATCCATAGTGAAGCGCTCTCTTTCCCAGTCAACGGAGTCCCCGAGACGACGCATCTGTCTGGTAATTGTGCCGCCAGACTCCTCTTTCCATTCCCAAATCTTATTTATAAAGGCATCGCGGCCATAATCCTGTCTGGTTTTTCCTTCCTCTGCCGCAATCTTTCTTTCAACTACCATCTGAGTTGCAATACCGGCATGATCTGTTCCGGCCTGCCAGAGGGTATTGTCCCCCAGCATTCTGTGGTAGCGAATCAGAATATCCATAATGGTCTGCTGAAAGGCATGCCCCATATGAAGAGAACCGGTCACATTAGGCGGAGGCAGACAGATGCTGTAGGAAGGACGTGAGGAATCCATGCTGGGCTTGAAATATCCGGATTTTTCCCAGTCCTCGTAAATAGCCTTTTCTATTGCGCTGGGATTGTATGTTTTTTCCATGATGGTAGTCTTCTATATTCTCAGTCAGAACCGGAGAGCCCAGAAGGGAATTTTAGGGATTCCGCTAATTCCCTTCTGCCGCTGCTCCCTGTTTTCAGAAAAGGACCTGATCGATACGATGATTCGAACAGTGCCTCAAAAATCCGGTGCTATTTTACTCTAAAACAGGATCAAAATCACGTATGACGCCATTATCTCACTTGATGACGTAACCGGTATTCCGCACCATCCTCTGGTAATCACACCTGATTCCTGATGACCAAAAATTCACTTAACATCCGGATTATCAGGGGAACATTACATAAGTACTGTCCCTCCGGACATGTTTGGGATTTCATCCAGCTGATACATAACCAGCCACACAAAAAAAGGTGCCCCTCTCGAGACACCTTAAATATCAGACTACTAAACCGGAACGAAATTAGTACAGCTTCATCCAGGAAGAATTCTTGGTCTCCTGGAAAGGATGAGGCTTATCAACAGATCCCATACCGTCTTTACCTTCTTCGTTACCTTCCGCATTGTCCAGACCGGCATGCACAGATACACTCTTTTTTTCAGAATTATTATAGTGAATTGTTACACTCAGCTTATTTACCAAAGCTTTAATCTCACGATCCGTGGAACCAACACCATTGATATAATCTATGGTAATCATTGATGATCTGCCACTGGCGGAACAAAGATCGCCCACTATCGGGATATTAGGTGTAACAATCACTGTATTGTCAAGAACTAACATGTTTGTGCTGATTCTTTCACCAGAATGATAAATCGGCCCCTGTCCGGTTACCGGATCATAAGGATTCAGATCAACATACCAGCCATAATTTCCTGCCTGCTGATACGCATTCAGGTTAGGCAAATTAAACTGACGATAATTGGTTTCTGTCTGTTTAGTGACCGTCAAAGGCTTAAGACAGTGCTGCCCGTTCTGATCTTCACATCTTCCTGTAAACGCATCATCAGCAACCGTAACAGAACCAGCGTCTCTGAACATATACAGGGACTGCGCATCATTGTAGGTCTTCGAAACATCATCAGAATCATAGGAATACATGTAAGAACCGGTTCCAACAATGATGCCAATACCGTCACCGCCATAGTATCCCATCACCGGAACTGCGGTTATAGGCTGATTCTTCTTGTATTTATCCTGTGCAATGAAAATCACCTTCGGAGTGTTAGTATCTCCCGAACAGGCAGAATTCCCAGTCTTGCACTTGAACCAGTTGTAAGGACGGTCAACATAGCCAGTAATACTGGTACCGAGAGTATGCTTCCAGACATAACCAAAGGTATCAGCAAAGTAAAAACCAATAGAATCTGCATCATCGCCGACCAGATTAATTACTTTGGCCGCAGTATAAGCAGGTCTCCTTCCTAATCCCCAGGGATCACTGAAGGCATTCGTTATATCAACTTTATTTGCCTTCTGAATCTCGTCCAACGAGGTAGCAGCAACCACACACGGAAGCTTGTAATCCGCTGCTGTTTCTGCCGTAATCTCCTTATTAAACTCACCGGATTCCAGAGAAGCATAGCATTTCTTGGTACTGCCGCCTATAGATGCACCGGGATCGGTCGGATCAACAAAGCCATTTTCTCCCAGCATATCTACAATGAACACCCCAGGCACACCGGAATAATCGAGACCGCTGGTAAACAGCAGATAAGGCACATTCTTATCATTATTCTCATTACCTCCTGCGTTAATAAGGGTCGGCGCATCCCTGTACTTCCCTACATAGCTGGAACCAGCATAGAATCCCGCACCAGGAATAAGAGTTTTATCTGTAAGCTCCCACTTCAGCATATCTCTAGCAAAAGTCAGCTTATCTTCATCATTCTTGGACGCAAAAGTATGAATTCCCGTAACATCAAGGAGATACGCTCCCTTAAGTCCCAACCCGAAGGTACCGTAGACATAAGTATGACCTTTACGACTATAAATTTTAGGTGTACTGTCAACAAAAGGGAAGTGATCGTAATCCTGTCTGCTAAGCTGCTTCAGTTCTCCCCAGGCGGCTGACGGAATATAAGAAAGAACCGGCTTCATGTCCTGAGCATTAATGAAATGAAGCATACCATCATTGGCACCTACTACAATGAAACCTTTCGTTTCGGCAGTGGTGGTTCCGTCTTCTGCTGTAGTATTTATGACATCCGAAAAATAAACCGCATTCGAATTGATAATATCAGCCAGTACGAAAGATTTTCCGTCAGCATCACGTCTTTCTCTCAGCGGGGTACCCTGTGATCCCTTGCCACCTCCATTCAAAACGAGTCTCTTGCTGGCATTCTGGGAAATATCCAGGCCTTCATAGCTGTGATCACCAAGAACCCATCTGACAAACTGATTCATAAAACGCCTGGAATCAGTATTGTCCTGAGAATAGACACCGTCAGTACAGGTACCTTCCTTAAGAATCTGCTGAATAATATTACAGGTAAGATAATGGAAGGCTCCATCTTCAATCATTCCGTCGGTAGTGTTATCAATTCCAGAGTAAAATCTCCGAACTCTATCGGCTTTATCGGCAACAGTCATATCATAGGTAAATACAAATCTGTTGGCAGGATCTGCAGATACATCATTAAATCCATCACTGGCCTTCTTTGCACCACTGTATTCGGAAAAATCATAGCCGCCTGAATTGCTAACCTTGGCTGTAACAACATCACCTTTCCAAATCGAAGGGTCGTACATCGTCGGATATATTAAATCGCCCGTCTTTGTTTTAGAGGTCGCAGCCGGCTGGAATCCGGAACCGGAATGAGCAAATTTATTAATGTTATTTAACATCTTTGCCATACCGTCCCGCAATTTGGTCATATTGGTAACTTCATAGTAATTATTAGGAGTATCACTATTGGGATCTACCGTTTCAGAAACCGGTCCGAGACCAAATCTTGCGGCATACCACAAAGGAGACTTCAGCCAGTAATTATTAGTGGTCTTGGAAACCTTGAAGACGCGACTTGCAGCGAGTCCGTAATTCTTCCTGACAGAGTCACCGAAAAGACGCTTTATCGACTTCGAGCCTTCGAAGCAACGCGGAGTGATACCAGCACGGTCGTACGGTATCTGATCTGCTCTTGGACAATCACTATCATTAGTTTTCGCAAGAACTTTATTCATCGCATCAGCAATCTGGAGACGGTTTGAATAATAAAGATTGACTGTTCCAAATTTATCGGTTTCATAGCCATCGAGCTCTGTAATATACTGATAATACTGAGCAATATTGCTGGCACTCAATGCTACACCGTTTAATTTATAGTCATTCTTTGTCTTAAATCCTCCATTAGTAAAGCGACAGCTAGAATCATTGTAAAAATCTTCTTTACTGGTATATTTCAGCCCCTTAGCACAATTAATGATATTGGAATCATTGATGATGGTATCGAGATCATAGAACTGATAAATTTCATCAGGATGTGAATTCGCTGTGGACTTTGCCAGATCAACATAAACACCTTCATGCTCAACACCGGTAATCAGATATCCGGCATGCTGCGGTGCATAGGGGTCGCCATCTACATGTCTGGTTACAATTCTGACATAATACTCCCCGTCAGTTCCTTTCATAACCTCATAGTCGTACTCTACAACCCAGTCCATATCGTAATCGGAACCGTACTGGAAATCCTCATAATTGATACGGAAAACACCTGATTTATCAGCAATCTTCTCAACATAGAAGTCAGCTATCTGATTAGTGGAATGACACTGCCGGACCTGCTTCATCTTGTCTTTGTTAAGATAGTGCTCTACCCTGCTTAATTTATCACTTACCCACTGCCCTTTTTCATTCTTCACAGAAGTATAGCACTTTGTCGAAGATTCAGTATCTCCGAAAGTCTTTGCAAACGGAAGAATAGTAATCTGCCGTCCATCCTCTGTATGAAGATTTATCTCCGGAAGATTAGGCTTCATTGCCACAACATATGTCTGTAGCGAATGTTGCTTTGCATCTGTTGAATTTGGCACATTAACCGTCCGCATGGTATTGGCACCAAAGTAATATGCCACACCCGCAACATTATAACTGCCATGGCTATAGGCTGCCGCCGGAGCAATACCCTCAATGTCCCCAAGAGAACTAATCTCCTTCAGAGAAGGGATATAATAGTAGTCGTCATATTCATTGGTATAATTACCGCCAACAATGTATTTACCAGACTTAAACCCTTTTGTAGAAACAGTCGACAATGCATTGGCAACGTTAGTGTTATCATCAGTCCCGGAAACCTTAAACGGATCAGCGCCCCCCCACACATTGTTGTAATCAAAGGACACGTTTTCATCTGCAATGAGCAGAGTAACAGGTTTAGCACACCAGTCAGTCAAAGTGTACGGATCCTTCTGTTCCGCATATCCGATATTCAGCGTAACTTCACCATTCCATGATGTCATTACATCATTCTTTGCCGGCAAAGTCTTATTCCGGAAATAAAGCACTGAGGAATACAGCAGTTTTGCAACCGGATTACCCCAGTCCTTACATTTTCCGTTCGTCATCTTGGCAATTCTTTGGATACTGTCATTTTTTTCAAAATTTCGGTGACAGTCTGTATAATCACCCGAACCATCATTGGAACCATGGTTTTTCATGGCAATATTCATATTGTCTATTGCCTTTATAAAACCGCAGTTTACCCCCTCCTTACAGCCTACGGCCTTTAGATCAAAATCGCCGACTCTGCCTCCTTCAGGAGCTGAAGATACATACACTTCCTTGGTAAAATCGCCGATATTGGCTCTAAGAGTTCCCAGTCCCAGATTATTGGTCCAGCTCCCCGTTATAAGACCAAAGTTTATACGCGGCTTACTGCCCTCTCCGTATTGCTGCAGCAAGCCCACCGGCTGCCATTCAGGGTTATCACGATCCGATGAGTAGTCCTTACAGTCAGAGCTGGAATGAAAATCCGGAGTACAGGCAACAACCACAAGGTCCACTTCCCTCATTTTGCCGCCGGAACAGTCATCCCATTTAACTTTTGGCAAACTAACCCCTGTAGGGAAACTGCTCCAGTTATCCCCGCTACAGGAACCAAACTTCGAGCTCGAGCTCGCAGCACCGCCCTCTTTATTACTCTTCGTCTGACGGCTGACCCAGTCCCAGATATTCATCTTGGCAGAACTGTTTTCTACCATGGGCATACCGGCATTATCAATCTTGACGATTCTCATCACATGGGGCTGTCCCGGACCACTCGAATCCTGACTGTCATACGAGGTAACCGCAAAAAAATATGCCCCATTTTCTGAAGTACTGGGAAGTCCGGTAAACTGAGAAGCCTTAAGCTTGCCGCCATACATGGCATCACCCAGCACCTTACCCCAGGAATGACCGTCGCGCAGCACACGGGAATGCTTTAAAAGTGTTGCTTTATACGCTTTTCCGTCTTTGGACGTCCCACTGTAGGTGACAAACTTGGAGTCTTTACTTGTCAGAGCGGTATCGGTAAGGCGGGTTCCCCCGTACAGAATCTTCCTTATGGCATCGATTCGCGATGTTGTTACATAATTGAGGAAATTACCAAGCCAGTGTGTAGACCCCTCACACACCGGCACCTTGCGCGACTGGCCACGGCCAAAAGGATCTTTATCTGCGGGAAGCCACAGGTCAGTAAGCGTCACGGGACTGCTCAAACTAGCCTCGGCCACCGGAAGCCAGTATCCGAACAGATCACCATCTCTTGCAGGGGCATTATTCAGCGAACTGGTTCCCTGTTTAAATTCATAGCATAACTTCGGATCAAACAATCCCTCATAGGTGATCGAGGGATCATACATGGTATCGAGACGACCGTCCCCGTCAATATCGGATGCGTCGTCATACGCCTCGACAAAAAGATTGTGTTCACGGCCAAGAACCAGCATTACCGCCGGAGGCACCATCCCTGACAAATTCATGGGCTTGTTGGCAACCTGACCATTTCTGATAACATTTTCCTCATCAGCGGAAAGACCGTAAGCCAGCGAAGATACGCCTATAACCCCTCCGGTGAGCATTGCCAGGGCAATATTACGCGAAAGCTTTGATAATCTGATCATCTTTGTCTCCATTGACAAACATTAATTGAATTTATCTGTGTCCCATTTTACGAAGCTCAAAACAAACCTCTGCTTCGTAAAATCCGCTTATTTGTCGCAGTTGTATTCCGGGGCGACACACCTCCGAAGCACCAAGACTTTCCGGCAAGATACTCTAAAATCGGGACGCGAGCACCCAGCCAGGACAAAATCCTGCAACTTAGTCTAGTAATTTTACACCAGACCACAGTCATGTTTGAGTTTTTAGAAAGTACCGGTTATATTTTTGTTAAGAATCGCACAACTTGAAAAAAAACACCTGAGAAATTAAAGCAATCTCACCGCCTCTCATACGTTACATAAAGCTTTCAAATACGCACCTTTTATGAAAACTATCTCCGTAAGATCAGTTTTTTATCTAACATTCTGTTAACAAATTCATGCCAAACCTAATATTCCAGAAATCCAGTACTTGTCCCGACGTAAGTTATCCCTGATAAAACACCAGGAACGCATGACATGACGGAACTAAATGAGCTATAGAAACTACAGAAATGACTGCAACTGTCGAAAACATATGTTATGCCCGCCTGACTTCAGTCTTTTGGCAGATGAAGCGTGAATATCTTTCATATATGTCAATTTCACGCCAAAAGAACAAATATAACAGGATTAAAGCTGGAACTTTCGCTTTTATAAACAATAATTACTGTAAAAAACTTTAAAAATAAAATAATAATTATTACTTTAGAAAAACCCTCTATTCAGGATTAATCTTGTTTGAGAAATTCAATGTGTTATTAATAACTATAATATTAAAAGGGGTAAAATGGTCTTATGAATATTAAACAATGTTAATAATAATCAGAAATGGTGGCATAAGTGAATGGAACCGGATACTCCCCCTAAAAAAGGGGGAGGGACGCATAGCGGTTCTGCAGTTCCCGATATAACAAGGGAATCCTCCAGAGGAAAATTTGCCTGGGCTTACAGATTCCAGCACGGTATCTAATCCCGCAGATTAGTAAACTTTGGGGCTAAAGATCTCCGGGTAGCCGGAACTTCTGTTTTTCAGTGGAAACCCCAAGCTCCTCGATATCCTCGTACCCGAAATTACGAAGCTCCCTGACAAGATCCTTAAGGAGATACTCCGGAGCCGAAGCCCCTCCGGTTATGCCGATTACCCGGTATCCTGTAATCATTTCCGGAAGAAGTTCCGTGTAGTCGTTTATCAGAAACGCCTTCGCTCCCTCATGCTCGGCCACCTCCCGAAGCCGGTTGGAATTGGATGAATTTCGGGATCCCACAACCAGCACCACATCTGCCTTTTTAGCAAGCTCCTTCACTGCCCGCTGCCTGTTCTGGGTGGCATAGCAGATATCATTTAGTCCGGGACCCTGAATGCCCGGGAAACAGGACTGAAGCTCTCTGATGGTAGCAGCGGTTTCATCAACGCTGAGTGTGGTCTGGGTTACAAAGCTGAGCTTTGCAGGATTTTTTACCTTAAGATTTTCAATATCATGATGATTAACCACAAGATAAATCCCTCCCGCTTCACTGTTATACTGACCCAGAGTTCCTACAACCTCCTGATGCCCGGCATGGCCTATCATAATCACTTCTTCGCCCTGGGAGGAAAGACGCCGCACCTTCCGGTGGACACGATCCACAATGGGGCAGGTGGCATCATACACCCGAAGGTTCCGCATCCTAGCCAGCTCCTCCACATCCGCTGACACCCCGTGAGCAGAAAACACCACAATGCTGTTTTCCGGAATATCGGCAAGACAATCGGTAAACACCACTCCTTTTTGCCGGAGATCATCCACCACATGCTGATTGTGAACCACCTCGTGAAGTACATAAACGGTCTCGGAAGGAAATTTTTCCAGAACCTTTTCCACTGTTTCAATGGCCCGGCTGACTCCGGCGCAGAATCCGTGGGGTACGGCAATAATAATCTTTCTGTCAGACATCATAACTCCTTCATAAATCCACCGGCGGCAACACACCATCCCAATGCTTCAACCTGCGTTACGCCTGTGTATTCTGCCGGCTCTCCGCATCCTTTTTTCCAAAAATTTCGCAGATTATAATCATCGCCACTCCGGTGCATACCCCGCAATCAGCAATGTTGAATGCCGGGTAATGATGGGTTCCAACATAAAAATCCAGAAAATCGATGACATAGCCATAAAAAACACGATCATAAAGATTGCCAATAGCCCCGCCAATAACAAGAGCATAACCCGAATTCAGAAACCAGCGGCTTCGCGGTGTTTTTTCCATAAGGTAAACCAGAAACAGACTCACCAGAACAGCAATCCCCCCGAACAGCCATTTCTGCCAGCCTGGGTAGTCGGCCAGAAAACTAAATGCGGCACCGTGGTTATGCACATGTATTATTCTGAAAAAACCGTCAATAACAGAAATTGCCGCCTCCGCACTGTAGGGGGCCAGGTTATCCACAATCCAGGTCTTGGATACATAATCCAGAATAATCACCACGACAGTCAGCAGCAGGTAAGCAATTCCGGACTGCTTTAAAGAATAGCTCATATCAGCGTTATCCCCACAAATAAAACAAAGGCCGGAATGAAACCGGCCCCTTCAAACTATTCCTGAGCGTATTCGGCCAAATGCCGGATATCAGGCAAACTTGCGAATCTCACCTGTACCATCAATATTGGTAACACAGCGGGTACAGACATCTTCATGACCGGCGATGGTGCCTACAGAATCCTCATAATGCCAGCACCGGGTACACTTCTGGGCAGAGCTGTGCCTGACCTCAAAAGCCAAACCGGAAATATCGGCATCCTTTGCAGCGGCAGTCTTTTCAGTCAGGGGACGAACATCACAGTGAGATACTATGAGAACATAAATGAGCTCGTTTTCCAGACGATCCAGAATCCCCTTTCTGGCTTCATCGGCATAGATTACCACATCAGCCTCCAGCGGCGATCCGATAACCCGATCGTTTCTGGCCTCCTCCAGCTTCTTGTATACCTCGTCCCGTACCTGCTTGACCTCATGCCAGAAGCTGTCATTGAACACAGCATCAGAAGAAAGCGGGGCCAGACCGTCATACCACTCGGAAGTGAATACATACTTCGTTCTTCTGCCCGGCATAAAACTCCAGGTTTCCTGTGCCGTGAAGCTGAGTACCGGCGCAAACCAGCGTACCAGGGCCTCTGCAATATGATAAAGAGCGCTCTGACAGGATCTCCTGGCCAGACTGTCGGCTTTGGCGGTGTACTGTCTGTCCTTGATGATATCAAGATAGAAGGAGCCCATTTCCACAGAACAGAATTCCATGATCTTCTGAACCACGGTATGGAAATCGAAAGAGTCGTAGGCCTTGATAATTTCCTTCTGGAATTCAAAGGCACAGGCAACAGCCCAGCGATCCAGTGCTACCATTTCCTCCAGAGGAACCAAATTCTTATCAGGATCAAAACCGTTCAGGTTGGCCAGAAGGAACCGGGTGGTATTTCTGATGCGACGATAGGCATCAGCACTTCTCTTGAAGATTTCATCGGAAACAGTCATATCTCCGGTATAGTCAGTAGAAGCCACCCAAAGACGGAGCACATCAGCTCCCATCTTGGCGATTACCTCCTGAGGACTTACCACGTTTCCAATGGATTTGGACATCTTGCGGCCCTGAGCATCCACAGTAAAGCCGTGGGTGAGAACGGTTCTGTAGGGAGCCTCGTTCTTAATGGCCGTGCTCAGCATGAGTGATGACATGAACCATCCACGATGCTGATCCGAGCCCTCAAGATACATATCGGCACTCTGACCGTTGTATTCGCTTCTCTTATCCACCACCGTAAAGCTGGTAGAGCCGGAGTCAAACCAGACATCAAGGGTATCACCAACCTTTACATAGCGCTCCCGCTCTTCCGGAGCAAGCACCTCTGCCGGATCCAGATCCCACCAGGCCTGAATACCGCTCTTCTCTACCCGTTTGGCAACTTCTTCAATAAGCTCCTTTGTTCTCGGGTGAAGCTGGGAGGTATCCTTGTCCACAAAGAGGGCAATAGGAACACCCCAGGTACGCTGCCGGGAAATACACCAGTCCGGACGGTTCTTAACCATGGCTTCAATACGGTTCTGTCCCCAGGACGGCACCCACTTCACCTGCTGGATTTCCTCCAGGGATTTCTGACGAAGGCCATGATCATCCATGCTGATAAACCACTGAGGTGTAGCCCGGAAAATCACCGGACTCTTGTGTCTCCAGCAGCACGGATAGGAGTGATCAATCTTGTTAAGGGCCAGAAGAACGTTCTTCTCCTTAAGTAGCTCAATAACATTCTTGTTGGCATCGAATACATTCAGACCTGCAAAGAATTCCACGTCCGGCAAAAACCTTCCATCAGGTCCTACCGGGCAATCCACCGGAAGACCGTAGCGGGAACCTACCATATAGTCGTCAAGACCGTGAGCCGGAGCAGTATGAACAGCACCAGTACCGGAGTCGTCAGTTACATGGGCACCGAGAATCACCGGAACCTCACGGTTAAGGAAAGGATGGCGGAATTTAAGGTGCTCAAGCTTTTCACCCTTTGTCTCTGCCAGAACCTCATAATCCTTAACCCCATAGCGGGCAAGAGCAGTTTCTGCAAGACTGGCTGCAAGAACCAGACGTTCCTTTTCAGGCGCGTTCACCTGAATCAGCTGATAGGTAAAATCCTTGTTAAGGCAGATAGCCTGGTTGGCCGGCAATGTCCAGGGGGTAGTTGTCCAGATTACCGAACTTAGCTGCCCTTCTCCCCGGTCAGTTCCGAAGGCTGCCAGCACAGCCCCTGCATCAGAGGCCGGGAAGCGCACGTCAATGGCATAGGAGCTCAGGTCCTTGTATTCAACCTCCGCCTCGGCCAGCGCGCTGCGACAATCAATACACCAGTGAACCGGCTTAAAGCCCTTAACCAGATGACCGTTTTCAGCAACTTTTCCAAAGGCCCGAATAATATTGGCCTCGGTCTCAAAATTCATGGTGAGGTAGGGATTATCCCAGTCTCCCAGCACTCCGAGGCGCTTAAAGTCGGCCATCTGGGCAGAGATCTGGGAACGGGCATACTTGCGGCATTCCTCTCTGAATTCGCTGGCAGAAACCTTCTGCCCGGGTTTTCCCACTTTTTCCTCAACCTTAAGCTCTATAGGAAGTCCGTGGCAGTCCCAGCCGGGAATATAGGGAGCATCAAAACCTGACAAGGTCTTAAACTTGATAATGATATCCTTGAGAATCTTGTTTACAGAATGCCCCAGATGAATATTTCCATTGGCATAGGGCGGCCCGTCGTGAAGAATAAAGGACTTACGGCCTCTTCTGGCTTCCCGGATCTGTCCGTAAAGATCATCCTGATACCACGCATCAAGCATTTCAGGTTCACGCTTAGCCAGATTTCCCCGCATAGGAAAGGGAGTATCCGGCAGGTTCAAAGTATTTTTATAATCTGTCATGAGCTCAATAAAGTCCCTTGTTTAGGTTACAACTTAATCATCAAACCAGACGCCTCATAGTTCTCCAGGAACAACCCCGGAACAAGGCATCCGACAATAATTCAAAATCTCAGGTCAGAAGACACCTTCCGGCCCGTCTTTACGATTTCCAATCCTTTAGCTGCTGCGGTATTCACCTTCAAAAAAGTCCCGGGCTACCGCTTCATCCTGCTGTATCTGCTTTTTCAGTTCCATAAGTGATGAAAATCTTCGTTCAGCCCTGAGTTTTTTCAAAAAAGCCACCCTGATTTCCTGACGGTACAGATCACCGCTATAATCCAGAATAAAAACCTCCAGACGCGGCACCTTTCCGTCTACCGTAGGCCTGATACCGACATTGGCAATCCCGTTTCTCCAGATACCGTCGGGAAGCATGGCTCTGACTGCATACACCCCAGACACCGGCACCACCCGTCTCTTAAGATTGACGTTGGCTGTTGGAAAATTTATGGTTCTTCCCAGCTCCTGACCGTGGCAGACCTTTCCGGAAATAACGTAGTCTCTTCCCAGGAGAACCTTCGCCAGATCCAGCCTCCCCTCCTCCAGGTATTTTCTTACCAGAGTGGAACTTACTCTGTCATGAAGCCGTTCAAAGCTTTTCAGGCTCTCAGTTTCAAATCCGGCCTCCCGGCCTTTCTGCTTCAGAAAGGCATAGTCTCCAAGGCCGTACCTGCCAAACCGAAAATCATCCCCCACCAACAGATATCTTACATGCATCCGGTTCCGGAGTATCTCAAACACAAAATCTCCGGGAGGCACACTGGCAAGTTCGCTGTTGAATCTCAGACAGAACATAATTTCTATCCCCAGATCCCGAAACCCCTGAAACTTATCCCGAAAGCGGCTCAGTCTGGCGGGAGTCTCCTTCTGGAAAAACTCCTTTGGCTGCGGTTCAAAACACATTACAGCAGCCTTAAGATTTCTTTTCCGGGCCTCTCTGACAAGCGTCCCCAGAACAGCACGATGACCTGCGTGAAGGCCGTCAAAATTCCCGATGGTAAGAGCAATGTCAGGATTCTTTTCCAGGGGACTATCCTTATCCCTGCTGAAATGATAATGGCCTAAACTTCTCACAAGCAGCATAGCCGAAACATTCTCAAACCGTCAGAACACTAAAACAGCTGTAAATTATATCAGAAAATGTAACCTGCTTAACAAAATATCGCCGCTACCCCCGAAGCTCCCGGGGACGCACCCCGAGAATTAAAAGGACTGCTCCGTAAACCAGACCACCGGCAAGGATAAGCCCAGACATGAACATAAAGGCCTGCCACAGCGGAAGATCCGCCCAGCCGGCAACATCCATAGCCACCTGCATCTTGAGAACAGTAACGGCGGCAAACATAATAAGGGAACCAAGCACCACCTTGACGACATACAAAATGACAGGCCGGGTCAGACTATAGACGTTACCTCGCCGAAGACCTCTAACAAGAAGGAAGGCGTTCACAAAAGCTGCCAGCGAAGTGGAAAGAGCCAGGCCGATATAGCCATACCCCCAGAAATGCTCTATCGGCCACACCAGAATCAGATTGAAGCACAGATTGGAAATCATGGAGATAATCCCGTACTTCACCGGGGTCTTGGTATCCTTCCGGGCATTATAGGCCGGAATCAGCACCCGGGACAGCATGATGGCCCACAAACCGGAAACCGAGGCGATAAGACTGTAGGACGAATGCTCTGCCGCTTCAACTCCGTACTCGCCTCTCATGAAGAGAACTCTGAGAATCGGTTCCCTAAGCGCAATCATTCCCAGCATCGCCGGGATCCCCAGGGTTAGCACCAGCTTCACCCCCCAGTCCATGGTTTTTCTGAAGCCCGCGGCATCATTGTTAACCTGCACCCGGGACAGAGCCGGAAGGATTACTGTGCTTATGGCCACGGCGAAAATTCCGATGGGAAACTCCAGCAGTCTGTCGGAATAGTAGAGGTAGCTAATGGCTCCGGTTGCCAGAAAGGATGCCAGCATGGTATTCACAAGAAGATTCAGCTGACTTACGGAAACCCCGAACAGCGCCGGAATCATAAGGGTTCTAATCCTTTTTACACCATCATGATTCCAGCCCCATTTCGGCCAGACCAGTTTACCGAGCCGGTAAAGAAACGGAAACTGAAATAAAAACTGCACAATACCGCCGATAAGAACTCCCACTGCCAGTGCGGTATTGGGATCCTCAACCTCCGGGGCCAGAAAAATACAGCAGGCAATAACAGCCAGATTTAAGAAACAGGGGGTTACCGCAGGAACCAGGAACCGGCCACAGGTGTTCAAAACCGCTCCGGACACGGCTGTCAAAGTAATAAAGAAAAGATACGGAAAGGTTATTTTCAGAAGAAAGGAGGCCTGAACAAACTTTGCAGCCTCCGGACCTCCGGTATACCATTCCCAGAACCAGCCCCACCCGAACAGAGCTGTGATAACCGCACTTCCTGCCATTCCCAGAACTGTAACCAGAAAAACTATAATCCCCAAAGTACCGACAGTGCATGACAGAAGCTCCTTTTGCTCAGCCTCGGTTTTCTGTTCCTGAAATTCGGTCATTATGGGAACAAACGCCGAGCTAAACGCCCCTTCAGCAAAAAGACGTCTCAGAAAATTCGGAATTCTGTTGGCAAAGAAGAATACGTCAGCGCAAAGTCCGGCTCCCAAAAGGTGCGCAATAAAAATATCCCGTACCAGTCCGAGAATACGGGACAAAAAAGTAGCTCCGGCCGTAACCAGACCGGATCTGAAAAGCTTGGCCATAACTTAAACTCCGTGACGCCGCAACACCAGAATGATTCCAGTATGCAGCCGGTCCTAACTGTCCTGAACAAGGAAAATATCTTTATGAAGATTCATCCCGAAAAATTCCGGAATTCCGCAGTCTGAAGACAATCAATATCACTGAAACAGAAACAGATTTTATATCAGGGGGGCATATTCTTCAATTACCGGCACTTCCCGGAACTGAAACCAAAATCACCGAGAGACTCCTTATCCACCTGTACCGGATGACGTTTCCGAAATACTGCGACTGGCGGAAACAAAGATTTTGTTTTCACCTGCTGACAAACCGGAAATAAAGATATAAAATACGCCCCGGTTTATTGGACTAATGCCGGAACTAGGGCAGCATGAATTTCTGAAAGGAAGTGTCTCTTTGTGCCGCTTTCACTGCCGGATTTCAGGAAAGGGAGTCAGTAAAAACTCCGCGGCGCTTTTCTGATTTCAGGCATGGTTGTCTTTTATACACCGGTAACCATAGTCGCAGTTTTATACGGATTGCTGAGTTCTTATATAGGAAGACAATACCGATTCGGTACGATAAACTTTAGTTAAATCTGTAATGCACTTATTTTCTATCAAGTTTTAGGAGTTTACTTTGGCAAATATCAAGTCTGCTAAGAAGCGTGTTGTTATCGCTGAAAGAAATCGTGTTCACAATGTTGCTAAGCGTTCTGAAATGCGTACTGCCGTGAAGAAGGTAATCAATCTTTGCAAGGCCGGTGACAAAGAGGCTGCAAAGGTTGCTTTCGCAAGAGCGGAAGTTCTTCTTGACCGTGCTGCAACCAAGGGACTGATCCACATTAATAAGGCAGCCAGACATAAGTCTAACCTGAGCAAGAAAATCAAGGCTTTAGGTTAAGTCAGGATTATTTTCGGAAACCCCTCCGCAGCGAGGGGTTTTTTATTGTTAGTCATTCGGCGTTTTTCCGGTTACCGGCATTGCGCGGCACCGCTTTCCCGGAAACTCAGTCCCCAAAAACACTCCCTGCCATTATTTCCGGGATTATCGGTTACCAGAAAAAATCTTTGCAGATAAAAGAATAGTATAATTTATACTAATAAAAGCATATAATTACCAAAAAACAGGGTAGCACTCCTTATAATTAGCCATTGTCAAAAATTGTTTAAAATTTTACAATTTTTTTGGAACTTTTCCCTGCAGGACTACTCTAAACATACAGATTAAGTATAGAAACTTCGGTTTTCGTGTTTAGTCTCCTTCATAATACTTCTTTGTCCCATGCGGTTTCCGCATGGGTTTTTTATTTTCTGTTTGTGCAAATTCACATTTTTCAATAAAACTGCCCGTCTTTTACAATTTTTTCTAAGATTTTGAACTTTTTACAGTTTAAATGTTCTAAACTAGTACCTGTGAAACGAAGATCCTATCTTTGTTTTTCATTCCGTGTTTTCGGTCATCCCCAACAGGATGACCGTTTTTTGGAGCATGGACAATACGACTAGCCTTAAATTAATATAAATTTAGTGCAAAAACGAAGGGCATCCCGCTTGCTGTCTAGGGGATGCCCTTTATTCTTAACCACTCCAAAATCTGCCGCCCCTGCCCCAGTAATATCATCAGGTCGTAAAACTGGTCATCAACACTATACACTATGTGTTCCACAAAAATTCCCCGCAGATATACATGCTCACATATTTATGGAGATTAAAAACCCTTTGGCATTGTCATCCGGCAGCATACTAATGACCTCGCCGTACAATACCGACACCGTGCTGATTGCGAAAAAAAAAAAACAGAAAGCCACAAACAAACATCCCGGACTAAACCGGGACTTCAGAAGAAAGACAAAAAAGGGGGTAATCCCCCCGGAGAAAAAGCCGACTAAAGTAAAAAGTTTCGGTTCATAGCGTCATTCGAGGCACCAAAAAACCGCAGCATCACTGCCAGACATCATACCCCTGCCGGAATTGTCAGAAATGACGGATCAGCAGTAGCCGTATTTCATAATACGGTCATATCTCTTTTCCAGAAGAGATTCCGGAGATTCGTTTTTAAGCTCGCTCAAATCCTTCAGAAGCTGCTTCTTAAGATTTTCGGCCATCTTCTGATAATCCCGGTGCGCCCCGCCGAGAGGCTCTTCAACAATGCTGTCAATAAGCTTCAGTCTTTTTAAATCCTTGGCGGTAATATTCATGGCATCCGCAGCCAGAGGTGCCTTGTCCGCACTCTTCCAGAGAATTGAGGCGCATCCTTCGGGAGAAATTACAGAATAGGTGGCATACTGCAGCATGTTCACCCGATCTCCAACCCCAATGGCCAATGCGCCGCCGGAACCGCCTTCACCAATAACAGTGCAGATAATAGGAACTTTGAGAGCACTCATAACTTTTAGATTTCTGGCTATAGCTTCAGCCTGCCCTCTTTCCTCGGCACCTACCCCCGGATATGCGCCCGGAGTATCAATAAAGGTAATAATCGGCAACCGGAATCTCTCGGCCATCTGCATAAGACGCAACGCCTTCCGGTAACCCTCGGGACGCGGCATTCCAAAATTTCTCATGGTTCTGGTCTGAACATTGCGGCCCTTCTGATGTCCCACCAGCATTACCGGCTCGCCGTCAATTCTGGCAATACCGCCGATAATCGCCTTGTCATCTGCATAGGCCCGGTCTCCGTGCAGCTCCTCATAATCCGTAAATATTTCCTTGATGTAGTCAAGAGTATACGGCCGCAGCGGATGACGCGAAAGGCGGGAGATCTGCCAGGCTCCCAGATCGGAAAAGGTCTTTCTGGTCATTTCCACGGCCTTTTTCTCAAGAGATGCAATCTCGTCCGAGAAATCAACGCTTTCACCGATATTGCTGCTTACGTGCTTAAGTTCATCAATGTGAGCCAGGAGCTCTGCAATAGGCTGTTCGAAATCCAAATAATCTATATTCATGCGTAAACCCTGTAAACTGTGCCGCCGGATCGGAAGGCATTCAGTATCTGCCGCATTTCTGCAACAGTCTCAGAAATCAAATACCCAATTTTAACCTACGCCCCGGTAAAATACGAGACAGAAAAGACAATTTCTTATATCACTTCATAAAACGCCTCCGGATTCCCTGCTCCGGAGCCATTCAGAAATCCCACCAGCTCGTCACTCTTGAAACACCGGCCTGTCGGGTGGCAGATAAGAAACAGCCGCCCTGCCGTCGCAGTAGTACCGGAGATCATCAAGAAGCTCGTCGCAAGGATCAACCTGATAATGGCTTTGTACCAGCATGGCGCCTTTTTCCTTTTCGTAAAGAATTTCCAGGGGCATGGACCCCGGATAGCGGAACAAAGCATCTCTGATGTGGGAGAGCTGGTTTTCCTTTTTCATAAGCCGGTCATTGAGACAGATCCGTACTGCACGTCCGTAACGGTGCCGGGCTTCAGAAATGCTGATAATCTCGTCAACCCGGATTTCCACGCTTTTGTTGTAGTTGTCATAGCCCACGCTGCCGTAAAAAACCGCCAGCATATCGTCATGCACCAGATTCCGGTACTTGTCAAACTTGTCCCGCCATAAGGAGAACACCACATCTCCGGTATAATCGATAAGATGTCCCTGAATAAACTGATTACCCGATTTGGTAGTACGAAATTCCAGATGCTGGATTATTCCGGCAGCAACAATCTTTTTTCGTTCCTCACCAAAACCGCCAGAAGACGGACGCAGTTCTCCCAGTCTGGCTCCGCTGAAATGGAGCACCTCGTTACGATAACGATCCATGGGATGCCCGGTAAGATAAAGTCCCAGAGTTTCCACCTCGCCGTCCAGATTAACCTTGTCGGGATACGGCTTCACCTCCGGATACTGCGGCTCTGCGATCTCCGAAAACATCATTCCCCCAAACAGATCCACTTCTCCCGAAGCCCGATCCTTGGACGATTCGGTATTCAGTTTCAGGGCGGCATCCACCGATGCCATGAGAGCGGCCCGGTGCGGTCCTATGCGATCCAGGCTTCCCGCCTTAATAAGAGCCTCCAGAACTCTGCGACTCATGGACATCCGATCAATTCTGCGGCACAAATCGAAAATGCTGGTAAAGGGGTTCTTTTTGCGTTCCTCCATGATAGCCTTCACCGGCCACTCTCCGACTCCCTTGACAGCCGCCAGACTGAACACGATGTGCCCCTTGCCGTTAACAATAAAATGCACATTTCCCTCGTTGATGTCCGGGGGATCAACGGGAATATTCAGTCTGCGGCATTCGTTAATGTAGGAAACTATTTTGTCGGCGTTTTCCTTATCTGCCGTCATCATGGCTGCCAGAAATTCAGCAGGATAGTGAGCCTTGAGCCACAGAGTCTGAAAGCACACCAGAGCATAGGCTGCAGAATGCGATTTGTTAAAACCGTATTTAGCAAATTTTTCCACCATGTCGAAGATTTTCATGGCCAGATCGCCGTCAATCCCCTTTTCCACAGCCCCGGCCCGGAACTTGGCCCGCTGCTTCTGCATCACATCCATCTGCTTTTTACCCATGGCACGGCGCAGAATATCAGCACCGCCCAGACTGTACCCTGCCATGGCCTGGGCAATCTGCATTACCTGTTCCTGGTAAATAATAACGCCGTAGGTGGGCTTGAGAATCGGCTCCAGGCACGGGTGCTGGAATTCCGGATCCGGATAGGCGATTTCTTCCTTGCCATGCTTGCGGTTAACAAAGTTATCCACAAGTCCGCACCCCAGAGGCCCCGGGCGGTAAAGAGCCACCAGAGCGATGATATCCTCAAAGCAGTCCGGCTGCAGCTTCCCAATAAGCTCCCGCATGCCGCGGGATTCCAGCTGGAACACCGCCGTAGTTTCCGTGGATTTCAGCACCTCATAGGAAAGAGGATCCGCCAGGTCTATCCTGCGGATATCCACGAGAGGCTTCCCTTCCCGTTTCATCCTCTCATTTATCATATCCAAAGCCCAGCGAATAATGGTCAGAGTCCGGAGTCCCAGAAAGTCAAACTTTACCAGACCGGCCTCTTCCACATCATGCTTGTCAAACTGGGTCTTGAAATCGCCGCCGGCTTCGTCACACATCAGGGGAGCAAAGTCTGTAATTACCGAGGGAGAAATTACCACACCGCCGGCATGCTTGCCATGGGAGGTGGTAAGTCCCTCCACCCGGATAGCCTTGTCCACCACCTCACGGATTTCCTCATCCTCGGCATATTTTTCCCGGAAGGCTTTTGCCGCATCATCAGCAGGATCCCGGGGAGGCGCCAGAGCTTCTGTCAGGGTATAGTCCAGCTTGTCATTGACCTTTTTTGGCAGCAGTTTTGCCAGCCGGTCTCCAAAAGAATAGCTCTTTCCCATAACCCGGGCCACTGCCTTTACAGAGGCCTTGGCCGCCAGAGTGCCGAAGGTGATGATCTGGGAAACTGACTGTCTGCCGTACAGTGCCGCTACATGCTGAATAACCTTGCCGCGGTTATCCATGCAGAAATCCACGTCAAAGTCCGGCATGGAGACACGTTCCGGATTCAGGAATCTTTCAAACAGGAGATCAAATGGCAGCGGATCAAAATCGGTAATGCCAATGCAGAACGCCACCAGAGAACCGCCGCCGGATCCGCGTCCCGGACCTACCGGAATATCATGATTCTTGGACCACTGGATAAATTCCATCACAATGAGGAAGTACCCGGGAAAGTCCATCTGAATAATAACCTTAAGTTCCTTTTCAAGGCGGATGAGATAAGGCAGACGCTTTTCGTTCCGAACCGCGGGATCCGGGTACATAAACTCCAGCCGCTTTTCCAGTCCCTGATAGGATTCCTTCTTTAAAAACTCAGCATCAGACAAACCGCCGGTAGGAAATTTCGGAAGGTAGTTCTTGCCGAGATGCATATAGACGTTACAGCGTTCCGCAAGACAAACAGTATTTTCCACAGCCTCGGGAATATCTCTGAAGAGTTCAATCATCTCCTCCTGGGAACGCATGTACATCTTCGGAGTGTACGGAGGATGCCAGTTTTTATCGGCCAGAGTCACCTTGTCCTGAATGGCCACCCGGATGTTATGAATCTCATAATCCTCCTCTTTGGCAAACTGCACGTAGTTAGTGGCAATCACCGGAAGATCAAGCTTTTGCGCCAGTAAAAGGGCCTCCGCGATGTACCGTTCCTCTCCGGGACGATCCATGCGGGTCAGTTCAAGGTAATAAGAATCCGGAAAAAGCTGCCGGTAAAGTTCTGCCCTCTTTTCAGCCAGATCCTGACGCCCCTCGAGAATGAATTTTCCGACATCACCGTCAATACCACCGGAAAGCACGGCCACTCCCTCGGAATATTTCCTGATATTAGTGAGGGGAACACAGAACCGGTAATCTATAACCCCCTGACGGTAACCGTCCGCCTGAAGCTCCACAATATTGCGATATCCGGTTTCGTTAAGAGCCAGCATCTCCAGAGTAAAAAACTCTTTCTTTCCCCTGACTACGGTGTCATCGTAAACACAGAGCTCCATACCGAATATCGGCTTCAGGCCGCGAGGCAGGCACTCTTCATAAAGCTTTACGGAATTGCACTGATTCATGTGGTCAGTAATGGCCAGAGCCGGCATCCCGAGCTCCTGGGCCTTCTTGACCACTGACTTTACATCCATTAGTCCGTCATGAATGGAATAGTCGGTGTGCACATGAAGATGGACAAATCTGCCGCTTTCGTTCATATCCTGAAATCCTGATCAAATATCAAACCGGCCTCCGAAACTACGGATCTCACTTCCCCGGTCCTAAAATAATTCCGTGTTTTTACCGCAGAGAAGAACATCATCCGCAAATCTTCCGTCAGTTTCCAGAAGAATCTCCCGAACCGGACGGTAACTCTTCCGGTAACAGGAAAGCACCCCCAGCTCCCGGATTCTGGCAAGATGTTCCGCAGTAGGATATCCTTTATGTCTTGCAAAGCCGTACTGAGGATACCGGGCATCCAGTTCCCGCAGCTCCCGGTCCCTGGTAACCTTGGCCAGAATCGACGCTGCACTGATTTCCGGCACCAGAGCATCCCCCTTGACCACTGCCCCGGCGGGAATTCCAAGATTCCTGGGAATACGGTTTCCGTCTACCAGTACATAGTGAGGCTCAACCTTAAGAGCCCGGATCGCCCGTTCCATGGCCAGCATGGAGGCCCAAAGAATATTGAGAGAATCGATCTCCCCAGGAGTGCACTCCCCAATACCGAAGGCCAGTGCCTTTTCAGTGATCTCCAAAAACAGCTCCTCGCGTTTTTTCTCGGACAGCTTTTTGGAATCCCGAAGTCCCGGTATCGGCCGTGCCGGATCCAGAATCACTGCTCCAGCCACCACATTACCGACCAGAGGTCCCCGGCCGGCCTCATCAGTTCCGGCAAAAATAGTTACTCCCGGAATGTCGGGATAACGAAATAAAGAGTTCGCGGAGTTATTCTGAGACATAAACTGGGAACCTGTAAATACTGACAGAAATCTTCAAAACCGGTAATCTGCTAAGATCCGACCGAAAATCTCAGTACTGCATTGGGAAAAATATGACATACAAGACAAAACACCTGTCCAGGAGCCGAAAAGCACCTTTTAGCTTTCAGCAACCTTCAGCACTGCCTCGGCCGCTCTGGCATCAGAGTCCATCCTGAGTTCCTTGTGAATTCTGGCAAACTCCAGCATCTGATCCCGGTTTTCCTGGGTATAGATCTTCTTCACCTCTTCACAGATCCGTACCGGGTTGCAGTCATCCTGAATAAGCTCCGGGACAATGCGCTTTCCGGAAAGAAGATTTGGCAGGGAGTACATATCCACCTTTACCACCCGCTTTCCAATCATGGCAGTAATTCTGCTGATAATGTAGCAGACCACCATCCGCTTTTTAAGAAGCATGGCCTCCAGCGTGGCAGTACCGGAAGACAGAATTACGGCGTTGGCAGCCGCCATTACTGCATGGGATTTCCCAACCCAGATGGTAAGAGGAATTGAAGGGGCATGCTCCCGCCATAGCCTGCTGATAAGCCGGGCTTTGGCTGCGGAGGTGGCGGCACAGATAAAACGCATTCCGGGATAGCTTTTCTGGAGAAGATAGGCAGCCTCGGCAAACTCCGGAGTAAGAAAGGTAATTTCCGCAATACGGCTTCCCGGAAGAACCGCAGTAACCATATTGCTCTTAAAGACGCTTTCCGAAAAATTCAGCTCCAGTCTGGCGGCGGTAATCGGATACTCCATGGGAATCTCTTCAGCCAGCCGGTGCCCCACATAGGTACAAGGAGCGTCATATCTGGCATAGAAATCCTTCTCGAAAGGAAGAATCGACAGCACCATGTCAGTGGCAGCCTTTATCTTGTGAATTCTTCCGGAACGCCAGGCCCATACTGAAGGGCTGACATAGTGTACCGTGCGGATACCGGATTTTTTAAGAAACAGTTCCACCGAAAGATTGAAGTCCGGACCGTCAATTCCCACAAAAACATCGGGATGTCTTTCCAGCACGGCAGTTTTGAAATTCTTGCGGATTTTAAGGAGCCGGGGCAAAGATTTAATAACCTCCCCGATCCCCATAACCGAAAGCTCCTCCATATCGTAGAGCTGTTCGTAACGGGAGCCTGCAGCAGCACGCATTCTAGGCCCGAAAATCCCGGTAAACCGGGCCCGGGAATCTCTTTTCATAAGCTCGCAGACAAGCCCGGCCCCAAGAGCATCTCCTGAGGCTTCACAGGCCGAAAGCGCATAAAGATGATTACGCGAAGCAAGGGGCATCAGGGATTTCCTTAACGACAGATACCGCGGGTGCTGTCTTTGAGGAAGTCCGACAGAAGACTGATAGAAGGTTCCTCGGCTATCAGTTCCTGAAGCTTTTCAATGGCTTCCGGAATAGTATTACCTTCCTTGTATACAATCATATAGGCACGTCTGATGGCAGCAATGCCCTCAGGAGAAAAACCTCTTCTCCTGAGCCCCTCTCTATTAATTCCAAAGGGCTTGGCATAATGACCGGCGGCCATTACGAAAGGAGGGACATCCTGATTAAGAGCTGCCATCCCGGCAATGAACGCATGATCCCCGACCCGGCCGAACTGATGAATTGCCGCCAGTCCCCCGAAGATCACCCAGTTTCCGATATGAACATGACCGGCAAGAGTGGCATTGTTGGCAAAAATACAGTCATCGCCCACCTGGCAGTCATGAGCCACATGAACATTGACCATCAGGAGATTACGGCTGCCGACCCGGGTTACCGAACCGCCTTCCTTAGTTCCCCGGTGCAGGGTGCAATGCTCGCGAATCACATTGTCATCACCTACTTCCAGAAAGGTTCGTTCTCCGCCGTACTTCTTATCCTGACAGTCCTCGCCGAGAGTAGCAAACTGAAAAATCCGGTTCCGCTCTCCGATTTTGGCCGGCCCCCTGAGAACACAGTGGGAAGAAATCCAGGTATCAGCACCGATCTCAACTTCAGGACCAACCCAGGTCCAGGGACCGATCTGAACCCGCGGACCAATCACCGCATCCTGACTGACAATGGCAGTTGGATGAATAACGGCACTCTCATCAATCATGGAAATCTCCTTAATTAAAATCAGCCGCGGCGCTTAGCACACATAAGCTCGGCAGAACATACCTCATGTCCGTCAACGGAAGCTACACCGGTAAACTTGGCAATGCCCCGCCGCTCTTTCAGATATTCCACATCAAGAATGAGCTGATCCCCCGGAAGCACCGGACGCTTGAAGCGGGCATTATCAATGGAAGCAAAGTAATAGAGCTCATCCTGCTCCGGCTTACCCACCATGGTAAATGCCAGTATACCGGTGGCCTGAGCCATAGCCTCAAGAATCAGCACTCCAGGCAGAACGGGCTTTCCTGGAAAATGTCCCTGAAAAAACGGTTCATTGAAGGAAACATTCTTAAGCCCCCTAAGAGTCTTATGTTCGCCTTCGGTGTTGTAGCTTAAAACCCGATCCACCAAAAGAAACGGATAACGATGGGGTAATAAATTCAAAATCTGCTGAATATCTAAATCCTTAGCAGGGGTATTTATCTCAGTCACTTAACTATTTCCTTACTTGCTGCTATCTTTGGAATCTGCACTGTTCCCGGCATCATCTGCGGGCAAATGCTCCCGTACATTTTTTTCAAGAGCCTGAAGTCTTGCGGCGATCTTATCCACACTGTAAAGCTTCGGAAAAAGCTTCCACCACTTTTCTGCTTCCAGCACCGGCAGGAATGAATGATATTTCCCCGGCTTGTTGATATTCTTGCCCACCTGGCCCAGTATTTCGACACCGTCGCAAATCTTGATATGACCGTCGAATACCGAAGTGCCACCGACAATGCAGTATTTGCCCAGTTCCACGCTTCCCGCCAGAACGGCAGCGCCAGCAATGGCCGTGCCATAGCCAATCCGGTCATTGTGGGCAATCTGAACCTGATTGTCTATTATAACATTATCCTCGATAACCGTATCGTCCACTGCTCCGCGATCCACCGCAGTAGAAGCTCCGATTTCAACCCGGTTTCCGATAACAACTCTTCCCAGCTGGGGGATTTTGATCCACTCCCCCCTCTCATTAGCATAGCCAAAACCGTCGGAACCAATCACACATCCGGACTGAAAAAGACAGGAATCACCAATAACACAGTTATGATATACCGACACATTAGCCCAGAGTTTGGTGTTTTTGCCAATAACCGTATCCTTGCCGATAAAACAGTTCGGACCAATCTGCGTTCCTTCTCCGATGATGACTCCAGATTCAATAACCGCGTGGGCACCTACGGATGCTGTGGGGGCAATTTTCGCAGAGGGATCGATAACGGCAGTAGGATGTATGCCGGGAGCACAGCTCGGAGGAGTGGTATCAAACAGCTGAGCAACCCGGGCAAAGGCCACGTAAGGATTAGGAACCACCACAAAGGTAATGCCGGAATCCGGAAGCACGTCATCTTCCTTCACCAGCACGGCACCAGCCTGGGACTCCGCCAGATACTTGTGCAGCTTCTTATCCGACAGAAAACTAATTTCATCCTTTTTGGCAGTCTGCAAATTGGCAATTCTGGAAATCTGTACCCCGGAATCACCAATGATTTTCCCGCCAATTTTCTCTGCAATATCCTTAAGCAGCATACTCATAAATATATCCTTTGAGCCGTCTTAAAAGCAAAACCGGGAACATTCTGTTCATTTTAAACAAAAAACCCGTTTGTATTCCAAAACGGGCCTCAAAACTTTTAAATTACTTGGACTTGCTTACAACACTGATAACTTCTTCAGAAATATCAAGAGTGTCATCACCAAGATAAACAGCACCTTCGCTGCGGAAAACCACAGACAGATTCTTCTTCTTTGCTACCTGATCAATAGCAGCCTGCACCTTCTGGTTAATGTCCATCTGCTCCTTGCCGGCGATTTTCTGCTCCTCCTCGCGGAATTCGGAAATCTTCACCTTAAGCTCAGCCTCCAGCATCTGCAGATCTCTCTGCTTCTTGAGAGCATCCGACTGGGAAAGACTGGGATTCTGGAGAGCCTTCTGAATGCTGTTGTAGTCAGCCTCCATCTTGTCAAGAGCGCGCTTCTTGGAATCCAGAGCCTTCTGCACCTTGGCCTGAGCTGCCTTGGTCTGAGGGATCTTGGAAAGAACATAAGCGTAATTGAAGAGACCAATTTTAAGCTCCTGGGCCTGGGCTGCCACCGAGCCGAAAGCCAGTACTGCCGATAATGCTGCAACTGTTAACAGTTTCTTCATTTTATCTGTTCCTTCTATTATGAAATTAACAATAATTTACTGACAAAAATAATGAGTGTCAACCTGATAGCGGTCATGAAGCTGATAAGCTTCTCCGCCTCCCGGCGACTCTTCCCGGCACGTCATTTTCCGCCATTTCCGTTTCTGACGGAAATTATACTCCATTATACAGGATTAAAAGGTTCGTCCCAGACTGAAGGAGAAGAACTCCGTGCGATCTCCGTCCCTTTTCCGGATAGGTTCAGCCAGGGAAAATCCGATAGGCCCCATGGGGGATACCCACACCAGAGTGACACCTGCGGACATACGGTATTCCTTGGGATCGGAATAATCATAAATATAATCGCATTTTCCGAAACACTGTCCGATGGCACCCGGATCATAATTGGTATCCCACAGGGAACCGGCATCCAGGAAGATCGAGGTTCTGAGAGATCTGTCATACCCCTCGGAAGCAAACGGCGTAGGGATTATCAGGGAAAGACTTCCAGCCACAATCGCGTTGCCGCCCACCGATTCACGACTGCCCATTACTCCCACATTTCCCATGGTAAACGAATTGTAAAGAGCCTTCGGTCCCACGGCATTGTACTTAAAGCCTCTCAGCCATTCATCACCTCCCAGATAGTAATTCTGGAAAAATGGCAGCGTTTCCTCAATACCGTTTCTGGAACCATAGCCGTTTCCGTAACCGGCCTTGGCTCTGAAATTAACGATAAACTTTCTGTCCTTGTCCAGCGGGAAGAAATGTGTAGTGTCCGCTCCCAGCTTGTAGTATCTGGTATCGGATCCCGGAATGGCCACAGTGCCATACAGGGTCTGTTTGCTGCCATCTGTCGGCAGAGCCCCCCGATCCAGATAATTTCGGGAGAAATAAAGTCCCGCGGTATAGTTCTGAAAGACCACCTTGCCGTTTCTGATGTTCTTGTCCACATAGGTATCCCAGAAACGCTGAATCTGAATGAAAGAAGAAGTCTGTGATAGCCGGTTATGCTCATATCCGATGTTGTAGCGGATAAAATTATGTTCGTCTATCGGATAGCCAAGCCCCAGGCTGGCACCAAACTTTTCGTTGGTATAGTCAACGATGTTGGCATCCCCGGCTTCAAATTTCTCATAGTAAATGCTGCCGCCGAGACTCACACCGTCAACCGTAAAGTAAGGCTCGTCATAGCGCAGCTCTATCTTCTGGTCATATTTATTGGTATTGACGCCAAGACTGGCATTTCCGCCATAGCCCAGAAAATTGTCCTGGGAAATTTCGGCGTTAAGATTAATTCCGGTTTCAGTGCCAAAGCCGATACCGGCCTTGATTGATCCTGTAGGCCTTTCCTTAACAGTGGTCACCACCTCCACGGTATCACCGTCAGTTCCGGTCTTACGGGGCGTTATATCCACAGTTTCAAAGAATCCCAGCTGATCCAGACGTCTTTTTGAGGTACTGATAGCTTCATTTGAAAGCCAGGTGCCGTCCATCTGCCTGAGCTCCCGGCGCACCACTTCATCAGTGGTAATGGTGTTGCCGGTAATCCGCACATCGGTAACATATATACGATGTCCCGGATCAACAGAGAAGTTCAGAGAAACAAGCTTTTTCTCATCATCAATTACGGGAATGGCCTTGACCTTAGTGTAGGCATAACCGAACTTGCCCATGTAGTTGGCCAGAAGTTCCTCCGTGTGGGAAACCTGATTGGCATCGTATACTTCCCCCGGAATCAAAGGAATCAGCTTCAGCATTTCCTCGCCATGACCGTAGGTTTCTCCAATGACATTGAATTTGTCAAAGCTGTACTGATCCCCTTCGTTTATGGAAATGCTGAGGTAGATTCCCTTGCGATCCGGTGTCATTTCTACCCGGGTGGAATCAATTCTGAAACGGACATAGCCGCGATTCATGTAAAAAGAACGGATGGTTTCCAGATCGCCGCTGAACTTCTGAGCCTGAAAGGTGCGGTCTGCCAGAAAATTCCACCAGGGCACATAATCCCGGAGCTCCAGCTGTGCCAGAAGCTTTTCTTCAGGAAAGCTCTTGTTGCCCACTATGTTAATCTGCTCTATTTTGGCACTGACACCTTCTGTGAAATTAAACTTAACATCAACTCTGTTACGCGGCAGATATACCAGAATGGTGGAGACTTTGGCCTGATACCGGCCGGTACTGTTATAGTAATCCTCCAGCGAAGCTTCCAGTTCCCGCAGCTTTTCCACATCAAGGATTTCTCCGGTCTTAACATTATGAGCCTTGATAATGTCATCCAGCTGCTCAGCCTTGATGGCATTGTTCCCGGCATAGGAGACATTTACAATGGTGGGACGTTCCTTGACATCGATTATCAGCACACCCTGGCTCGTATAATAGGCATTGACCATATCAAAATTACTGGTTCTGAACACCTTTCTGAGAGCCTGTGCCACATCCTCCCTGGTAACATCATCCCCGGCCTGAATCGGCAGGGAAAGCAGTACCGCGCCCTTGGTAACACGATAAAGACCGCGAACCTCAATATCATTAATGTGCATAACCTTCGGGAGACTTCCCTGAAGCTTACGATCAGAATCCTCCCCCTGAGATGCAGAAGCAGAATTGCTTAACGCCCCCGTTGCGGCCAGGGCCAGCGTCATGCAGCAGAAGAGCTTTGAATACAGCATTTTATCTACCATGAAAAATAAAGATCATTGAACACGGCGACTATCATCAAGAGACAGAGCAGCACAAAACCTGTTTTCATCAGGATATCCAGAACCTTTGCGGAAACAGGTTTCCGGAAAACACCCTCAAGAATATAGAAAAACAGATGTCCTCCGTCCAGAACCGGTATCGGAAGAAGATTTAGCACTCCCAGATTCACGCTTATAAGCGCCATGAAGCTCAAAAAGAATATATAACCCATACGGCCGGTAAGTCCGGCCCCTTTCGCGATTCCCACCGGACCGGAAATATTTTTCGGAGAAATTTCACCGGTGACAAACTTTTTAATAAATCTGAGAGTAATGATACTCATATCCCAGGTTTTGTACCAGCTTCCTGTTACTGCCGGCCAGAAATCATACTTTCTGACAAAGGAAACCCCGGGAATCTCATCAATAGCCGGCATGATTCCGGCATATCCCTGAAGCTCCCCGTTCTTATCACGGCCTTCCGGAACCAGATCGGCAGACAGTGTAGCGTCCCCCCGTTTCAGGCTGATGGCTATGGTTTTTTCGGGATGAGCCCTGATATAGGCACTAAAGGTCTTCCAGTCCTGGTATGTAATCCCGTCATAGCTGATAAATTCATCATCCTTCTCAAGTCCGGCAGCCTCGGCCCGGGAACCGGATTCAACCATTTCAACCCGTCCCGAGATTTTATACGAAAGCGGCTCCAGTCCGATTTCCTCCAGAATTTTGGTATTGCCGGGCTCCAGCGACCAGGATGACAGCGGCAGCTCAAGAACTCTTTCCGGTTCGCTGCCATAACTTCCCCTAACCGTCACCGTAACCGCATCATCGCCGATACGGCTTATCAGACTGTACAGACTCTCTTCGATATCAACAATTTCGTCATCGCCCACCTTGACGATAAGATCTCCGGATCTAAAACCATGCTCGGCAGCCAAACCTCCGGGAATAACATCAAATACCGGCTTAACATCAGGAATTCCCAAAAGAAAGATCGCCAGATAGATAACCCATGCCAGAGCAATATTGTTAAAGGGACCGGCCAGCACTATAAGAAATCGCTGCCATACCTTCTTGCAGCAGAAAGCTTCCTTCTCCCGTTCGGGATCAATACTTTTCCTGTCTTCGCCGTACATCTTCACATAGCCGCCAAATGGCAGCAGGGACAGTGAATATTCCGTGCCGTTTTTACCCTTGTGTGACAGCAGAACAGGACCAAAGCCCAGGGAAAAACGCTCCACATACACACCCATGAACCTGGCCATAAAAAAATGGCCGGCCTCATGAATGGCAATAAGAATTCCCAGGGCCAGGCAAAAATAAAATATATTGCTGAGAATATCCATCAGATGCGTTACCTGCCCAGATTACCGAGGAGGCTGAAGGCTCTGCTGCGAGCCGCAAGATCAATATTCAGAACATCTTCAAGAGAATCCGCCGGAGCCAGAGTGAAGAAATCCGCAGTTTTAGCGGCAACAGTGTAAATATCGGTAAATCGCAGTCTGCCGTCCAGAAACGCCTGTACCGCAACTTCGTTGGCGGCGTTTACAGCGGTGGTAAGAGCCTGAGAGGTGTTGCAAGCATCAATAGCCAGTTTAAGACAAGGGTAGCGATTAAAATCCGGAGCTCTGAAGGTAAGACCGCCAAGCTTGGTAAAATCAAGCGCTTCCGCACCGGAATCGATGCGATCCGGCCATGCCATAGCCCGGGCAATGGGGGTTCTCATATCAGGAACACCGATCTCCGCCAGCACCGATCCGTCACGGTAACGTACCATGGAATGTATCACAGATTCCGGATGCACAATAACCTCAATGTCACCAGGATCGGCGTTAAAAAGCCACTTCGCTTCAATAAACTCAAAGCCTTTATTCATCATGGTGGCACTGTCAACACTGATCTTCCGTCCCATGCTCCAGTTAGGATGGCTAACTGCCTCCTCAGGAGTTACCTCGGCAAGCGTAGCGATATCTCTGTCCCGGAAAGGCCCTCCGGAACCAGTAAGTACCAGTTTGGTAATACCGGCCTCCCGGAGATCACAGTGTCCGATGCGGTTCTGTTCCTTTTCCGGAAGACACTGAAAAATGGCATTATGCTCACTGTCCACAGGAACAATGCGGGACTTGTATCTTCTGGCGGCATCAACAAAAATGTGCCCGCTCATAATCAAAGATTCCTTGTTCGCCAGATAGACAGTTTTCCCGGTGGTGATTGCAGCCAGTGTCGGTTTCAGACCGGCAGCTCCCACAATAGCGGACATCACACTGTCTGTCTCGTCCCCGGAAGCTACCGCACTTAGAGCTTCAGATCCGGAAAGAACCTCCGTTTTAAGCCCCCTGCCCGCCAGAAGCTCTCTCAGCTCGGCTGCTGCCTTTTCCTCCAGCATAACCGCTGCTTCCGGATGAAATTCCGCAACAATATCAAGCATGCGGGAAACATTGCTGCGGGCTGTAGCCGCAAAAAGACGGTATCTGTCCGGATTTCGTCTGATAACGTCCAGGGTACTTGTACCAATGGAACCGGTTGCGCCTAAAACTGTAACATTATTCATAAAACAAAAAACCTGTGGCGAAAAACTAGCTTAGAAGCACACTTAATATTGAATAGGACACCAGAAATACCGGAACTGCGGCACAAAGCGAATCTATGCGATCCAGCATTCCGCCATGTCCCGGAAAGAGAACTCCGGAATCCTTGATTCCGGCATAGCGCTTGAACATGCTTTCAGACAAATCACCGAAAACCGAAAAAATCACCGCCAGCACAGCCGAAACAGTAAGGGCGGCAAAATTTGAATAATACACGGTATACATCCCGGTGCCGTAGAGAATGCCATACACCGCCAGTGCCAGCAGCACTCCTCCCGCCAGCCCCTCCCAGGTTTTTTTAGGACTGACATGGGCGCTCATATGATGCTTTCCCAGAAGACGTCCCGCAAAGTAAGCCCCCGAATCAGCACTCCATACCAGCATCATCACTGAAAGAAGAATACGGCTTCCGATATAGGGATCATCTCCGTAATGGGTAATCCCGGTATCCCGGAGCAGCATCAGAGAAACGCCAAAGGGAATCAGGGTAAGAAGGCCGTATATCGCCCTCTGCCACCAGGAGCGCATCATGACACCGGAACGGGGATAGCAAAATACCATGACCGTGGCCAAGACCCACCAGGCAAAGCCGGCAAGCAGTATCCAGAAAACAAAACCGTTACTTAAATTTGACAAAATCTCCGCCGGCCTTGCCCAGTCCCCGAGACTGACCTCTCTGACTACGTATTTGAAAGACAGCAGAGCCGAAAGAAAAACAAACAGCGCATACAGACATCTTTTCAGAAAAAGATTCCGGGACTCACGCACACCGGAGGAGGCAGATACAGGAGCAGTACTCACGCTATTATCCGGAAAAACCAGCTTTGAAAACTCCCAGCCACCGATAACGACTATCAGGACAGCGACAAGATTAAAGATATCAAGACCGAGAAAACGGGCGGATGCTGTCTCTGCCACCGGGAAAAACAGCCACAGTCCGGCAAAGACAAACAGGAAAAAACCGGTAATTATTCTGGTTAGCATATAGTTGAAAGCCACCGCCGTATCAAATTGCGGTTTCACCTGCAAAACCGCAATGGTTAACAAAACTTAGAGCATCCGTTCCTGCACCTGTTCGCTGGTGCGGCCGAAGCGTCTCTCCCTGCCCCGATAATAATCAAGCGCGGCCTGAAACACGCTGCTGTCAAAATCAGGCCAGAGAACATCCGATATGTAGATCTCACTGTATGCCAGCTGCCAGAGAAGGAAATTTGAAATGCGCCGCTCTCCCCCGGTGCGAATCAGAAGATCCACATCTTCGGCAACAGCAAGAGATGCCGTCACGAGATCCTCGTCAACATCGGCTACAGAAATCTCGCCGGCCTGTACCCTCCGCAGCAGAAGCTGCACTGCCCTGGCAATATCCCACCGGCCTCCGTAATTGGCGGCAATCACCAGCCTGAGACCGGTATTGCCGGAGGTCACCCTCTCGGCTTCAGAAATGGCAGTCTGAACATTTTCCGGAAAGCGGGAGGTGTCTCCCACAACCCGAAACCTGATGTTATTATCAGCCAGATGCTTTGTCTCGTTAGACAAGGCCCAGGAAAAAAGTTCCATCAGCCCTGACACCTCGGTCTCCGGACGTTTCCAGTTTTCAGATGAGAATGCAAAGAGGGTGAGCTGCCTTATGCCATGCCGTCCGGCAAACTCAATGGCACGTCTTACAGACCTGACTCCGGCACGATGCCCGGCCAGACGAATCTGACCGCGCTTCTGAGCCCACCGGCCATTACCGTCCATGATAATAGCCACATGCGCCGGAACCCGATCTCCGTCTTCGGGACAGATCGGGGTGTTAAGATCGTTTGACACTACAGATCAGATCTCCATCAGCTCTTTTTCTTTATCTGCCAGAATCTTTTCAATATCCTTGATGCTGGCATCGGTAAGCTTCTGAATTTCATCCTGAGCTCTCTTCTCCTCGTCCTCGGAGATCTCCTTATCCTTGGTCAGAGCCTTAATGTCATTGTTGGCATCGCGGCGGATATTGCGGATTTCAACCTTTCCCTGCTCAATGTCGCCACGGACAATCTTAATAAGATCCTTGCGGCGGTCCTCTGTCAGAGGAGGCAGCGGAATACGCAGGGAAGTGCCGGCAGATACCGGATTGAGTCCCAAATCACTGTCACGAATGGCCTTCTCGACCTCTTTGGCCGCACTGCGATCAAAAACGGTTACGGACAGAGTACGGGCATCGGCAACATTGACAGATGCCACCTGATTTAACGGGGTCTTGGAACCGTAATATTCAACCATAATCCCGTCGAGCAGGGACGGCTGGGCTCTGCCTGTTCTCACCTTGGAAATACGATTCTCCAGAGATTTAACAGCCTTGGCCATCTTTTCCTTTGCAGTCGCTTTGATATCGTTAACTGACATAATCTTTACCTTGTAGTTATATGGCCTGATATTACAATTATCGGCTTCAGGCCCTGGCCTTGCTTATCTGACAATGGTGCCCTCTTCCTCTCCGGAAATAACCCTCATAAGAGCATCCGGACGATTCATGTTAAACACCATAATCGGCATTTTATGATCCCGGGCCAGCACAAAGGCCGCAAGATCCATTACCTTGAGCTCCTTATCCATAACTTCCTGATAGGTAAGCTCACGATAAAGCTCGGCATCCGGGTGAGTTACCGGATCCGCACTGTAAATACCGTCCACCTTGGTGCCTTTGATTACAACATCGGCCTGAATCTCAATTGCCCGGAGACAGGCAGCACTGTCAGTGGTAAAAAAAGGATTTCCGGTACCGGCAGCCATTATTACCACCCTGCCGGCTGACAGAGCATGAATCGCTTCAGTCCAGGAGTAGGACGCACACACACCCGGCATTGCTATCGCAGACATGAGCGTAGCCGGAACACCGGCTCTGTAAAGAGCATCTCTCATAGCCAGCCCGTTCATAACGGTTGCCAGCATCCCCATATGATCACCTACCACCCGGTTCATTCCGGCCTGAGCCAGTTTGGCGCCTCTGAAAATATTACCGCCTCCCAGAACCAGACCGACCTCAACGCCGGAACTGACCACTGCGCCGATTTCTCCGGCCATGCGATCAAGAACATCGGGATCGATGCCAAAGCTTTCCTTTCCCTCGAGAGCTTCACCGCTCAACTTTAATAGAACGCGCTTAAAACTTTTGTGACTCATTTCAGATGTACCGTACATTATCCACAAACACTGTCTGATCGTGAAATTATAATATATATGGAGGAGTTCCGCAAAAATCAGAAAGGAGTCAGTACTCCGGTTTCCGGCAGATACAAAAAAAGGCGGAATCACCGCCTTTTTCGCTAAACCTGACGATCTTACCGGTAATTACTTCGCCTGAGCAGCAGCAACCTGAGCAGCTACTTCAGCGGCAAAATCAACAACGTTCTTCTCGATGCCTTCACCAACCTTTAAACGAACAAAGGTCTTAACTGAAGCCTTTCCTTCCTTGAGAACTTCGCTAACTCTCTTGCTGCCATCCTTAACAAAATACTGGGTAACCAGAGAAAGCTCTTCGAAACGCTTGTTGATACGGCCTTCAATAATGTTGGCAAGAACATTGGCAGGCTTGGCCTTCTTTCCGGCAGCAACATTTTCAGCTTCTTCCTTCTCGGTGATCTCAGTCTGAATCTGACGTTCATGCTCGATCTGATCCTGCGGAGCTTCCTCCTTGGTAATGTACTGCGGAGCACTGGCACAGATATGCATGGCGATATCATGAGACAGCTGGGCATCACCGCCTTCAAGAGAGGCAATTACACCGATAAGCTTGTTGCTGTGGATATAAATACCAAGGTTGGAACCCTCGAGAGAAGCTACACGGCGAATTGACATATTTTCGCCAATCTTGGCAATGAGGTTAGTAAGAACAGTCTGAACGGAGTCAGAAGTACCAGGGTAGGTTTCGTTCTTAAGAGCCTCAACATCGGCAACATTCTTGTCGAGAGCAACACGGGCAACATTGTTGCAGAATTCATTAAAGCCGGCATCCTTGGCAACAAAGTCGGTTTCGCAGTTGATTTCAACAATGTAAGCCTTGTTTTCGTTGGAAGCGTAAGCGATAACACCCTCGGCAGTAACACGGCCTGCCTTCTTGGCAGCCTTGGCCTGACCGTTCTTGCGCATGTTATCAATAGCTACTTCGATATCACCGTCGGCAGCAACAAGAGCCTTCTTGCAGTCCATCATGCCGGCGCCGGTGCGTTCACGGAGCTCTTTAACAAGAGCAGCGGTAATGTTAGCCATTTGATTATCCTTTAAATGGAAAAATAGAAACAAGGAACCGGAATACAGACCCCGGCTCCGTCAGATATTACTCAGCCTGTTCAGCCGGTTCCTGAGCCTGTTCGTCAGGACGGGCATTGGTCAGAGCCTCGCGGGCATCATTAACCGCACCGGAAACAGCCTTGAGGTAAAGAGCGATCGCACGGATTGCATCGTCATTACCCGGAATAACATAGTTAACACCGTCAGGATTTGAATTGGTATCAACAACTGCAACAACGGGAATACCGAGCTTGTTGGCTTCGTCAATGGCGATATGCTCAACTTCAGCATCGATTACAAAAAGCGCATCAGGAATAGTGCCCAGATCCTTGATACCGCCGAAGCTCTTTTCAAGCTTGGCAATTTCACGGGTACGCATCAGGACTTCCTTCTTGGTGAGCTTGTCAAAAGTGCCATCGGTAGCCTGAGTCTCAAGATCCTTGTACTTTCTGATAGACTGACGTACAGTCTTCCAGTTGGTAAGAAGACCACCCAGCCAGCGATGGTTAACATAGTACTGACCGCAGGACAGAGCTGCTTCCTTAACCTGCTCGGAAGCGGCACGCTTGGTTCCTACAAAAAGAACCTTGCCCTTCCGGGACACAACAGAACCAATGAAGTTAAGAGCATCATCAAGGCAGGCAACAGTCTTGTCGAGATTGATGATATGAACACCGTTTCTGGAGCCGTAAATATACTGCTTCATCTTAGGATTCCAATAACGGGTCTGGTGACCGAAATGAACACCGGCATCGAGCATTTCGCTCATGGTAACGTTAGACATTTTAATTCCTTGTAAAGGGGTTAAGCCTCCGCCAGACTGTGAAATGCAACCACTGGGGCACCCCGCATTCACATTGACATCGGGCGTGTGTTTTAGACAAAAAAACAAAGACTCCGCAACCACTGCGAAGCCCGTGCATTATAGCGAATGAAAAAGATAAAAACAACCTAAGGGATTTCGTTTTTTGAACAGTATTTGACCAGCAGTAAATTTCCAGAGTCGGCAGATTACAGCCGTATTTGTCATGCTAATAGCTCCCGAGAGCCCGCAAATATAAAATCTTATTGCGCTAACGACCTCCTGTCAGATCACGGCTCAGCACATTCGACCATCTAATATCCTTCATAGCTTTAACATACCGGCCTCTCCGTCGCGATCCGCGATGACTAAAATGCTATAATTGAGGGCATCAAGGCAATTTCGAGGAAATCATGAAAAAATCACCTGACATCTCCATCAAAACTCCGGATCTCATAGAAAGAATGCGTATCGCCGGAAAACTGGCTGGCGACGTTCTTACAATGATCGAACCCTATGTAAAACCAGGCGTAACAACTCTGGAACTGGACAATATCATGCTGGATTATATCGAAAACACCCAGCACGCCATTTCGGCCTGTCTCGGATACGAAGGCTATCCCAAGTGTACCTGCATTTCTGTCAACGAGGAAATCTGCCACGGCATTCCCGGTGCCAGAAAACTCCGTAACGGCGATATCGTGAATATCGATGTTACGGTTATCAAGGACAAAGCTCACGGCGACACCAGCAAGATGTTTATTGTCGGAGGCCATACCACTCCTCGAAATCTGGATCTGGTAAAAGTAACCCAGGAAGCTCTTTACGCTGCCATAAGAGCTGTCGGCCCCGGAAAGGATCTGGCCATTGTCGGCAAAACCATTCAGGGAATCATCAACAAAACCCCCTTCTCCATCGTGCGGGATTTCTGCGGTCATGGCATCGGCGAAGGATTTCACGAGGATCCGCAGGTGCTGCACTACGAAAACGATTTTCATGTTCTGCTTTCTCCGGGCATGACATTCACCATCGAACCCATGATCAATGCCGGCACCTGGAAATGCCGCGTCAGCACCAAAAACGGCTGGACCGCCACCACCCAGGACAAACAGCCATCCGCCCAGTTTGAACACACCCTTCTGATCACCGATGACGGCGTGGAGGTGCTTACCTGGCGCGAAGAGGAAGCCGGAAAGCTCGATCGCATCATCCATAATTCCTGACAGGAGTCCTCCCCATGCAGAACGCCGCCGCCTTTCTTCCTTCTGATGCCATAACCATGGAAAACGGCCGCGCTGCCATAAAACAGCAGATCCGATGCATGGCGGAGCTTTTTTCCGGCGGTTCTCCTGTAAACGAGCTGGTGCAGTTCCGCACTGCCTTTACGGATCTGCTTCTTAAAAAGATCTGGTCCCAGTTCCAGCTTGTCGATTTTCCGGAACTGGCACTGGTGGCGGTGGGAGGCTACGGCCGCGGGGACCTTCAGCCTCATTCAGATATTGACATCCTTATCGTGTCTCCAGACAGCATTCCGGAAGAGGTAAATTCCTGCATCTCCTCCATGACCGGTCTCCTGTGGGATCTAAAGCTGGATCTGGGACTGTCGGTACGAACCATTGCAGAATGCATAAGTGAAGGCCGAAAGGACGTCACCATCGCCACCAATCTTATGGAAACCAGGCTGATAACAGGAAACCGGGATACCTACGACAAACTAATCGGAGCTACCAGAGAACCTGATTTCTGGACTCCGCAGGATTTTTTTCTGGCAAAGATTGAAGAACAGAACAACCGGTATCACTATTACAAGGATACCGTTTACATGCTGGAGCCGGATCTGAAAAACAATCCCGGCTGCCTCAGAGACATTCAGACCATGCTCTGGATATCAGAAAAAGCTCTCGGCATCAAAAGCATAAGAGAGCTGCAGAGCAGAAAGCTCCTCAGCAGAATCGAATGCTACGAACTTACAGACTGTCAGGATTTTCTCTGGCGAATCCGCTTTGCACTTCATCTGACAATTTCAAAACCTGACAACAGACTGACCTTCGACAGACAGCGGGCCATTGCGGAAAATCTCGGCTATACCGGAGAAGGAAATGCTCCGGTGGAACGGCTGATGAAACGCTTTTATCAGACCACCCATACCGTGCATGAGCTCAATAAAATCGTGACCCAGCTTATCAGAATGAAGCTGTTCAGCGAGGAACTTCCTAAAAAAACCGTGCACTGCCAGCCCTTTATTTTCCGGGGCAGCCTCATAGACGTCCTGGATCACAATATCTTCATAAAGAAACCGGAAATCATTCTGGAGCTTTTCATTACACTGACAGAACGCAAGGAGCTTACCGGTATTTACGTGGAATGCATCAGAAGTCTGAGAGAAGCCAGAAGGCACCTGGGATCCCGGCTCTCGGAAAAAAAGGAATGCCGGGAGCTTTTCAAAAAACTGATTGCAAACCCCCGTTCCCTGAAGGTTGCCTTTCCTCTGATGCACGAGCATCATATTCTGGGCATGTTCATCCCCCGCTGGAACGCAATCCGGGGACTCATGCAGTTTGATATGTTCCATCAGTACACCGTGGACGGACATACCATCAGAGTTCTGGAAAATATTTACTGGTTCGCCTTCGGCAATGATCCCCGGTTTACTCTGTTCCGGCAGATATACAACGAAATAGACAAGCCCGAACTCCTATTCCTGGCCGCCCTTTTTCATGACATTGGCAAGGGCCGCGGCGGTCATCATGCCGCCATGGGCGCCCCAGACGCCCTGTACTTCGCCAAGTTGCTAGGATATAACCGTTTTGAAAGCAAGCTGGTATCCTGGATTGTCAGGATGCACCTCTACATGTCCATTGTAGCCCAGAGAAGGGATATCTCCGATCCCGAGGTGGTAGCCGATTTCGCCAGAGAAGTCGGAGACGAGACCTTCCTGAACTACCTGTACTGCATGACCGTGGCCGATATTAACGCCACCAATGACAACGAATGGAACAGCTATAAGGACTCGCTGTTCAGAACCCTGTACTTTTCAGCCCGGGACGCTATGAGAAAAGGACTGGAAAACCCTCCAGATCTTAATCTCCATATCCGGGAAAATCAGAAGCGTGCCCTGGGACCTCTTGTCAAGATCGGACTATCTCCGGCATCGGTTTTCAAAATCTGGAACAACTTTCGTCCTGAGTATTTCATAAAATACCAGCCGGAACAGATTTCCTGGCATACCAGCAACATTATCGCCCACAGAAATGAAGCGGATCTGCCACTTATCCTCTTCGCCCAGAATCACAATACCAGATGTACCGAGCTTTTCATATATACCAGGGACACGGACGGTATTTTTGCAAAGGTCTGCGCCGTACTTGGCAGCAAAAAACTGAATATCATGGCCGCTACCATCTCCAATACCAATGAAAACTACGCTCTGGATACTTTTTCGTTTACCCAGAATGACGGCACTCCGCTGCCGGCAGACCGGATGAGCTCCCTCCGGAAGTCCCTTACTGGAGCTCTGATGTCAGACAATTACCGGGCTCCGGCTATTGCCATGCGCTCCGAACGTCTCGATCTGTTCCGGATCCCCACACTGGTGTCCTTTCTGAAGAATCGGGAGCACCGGACTTCGGAGCTGGAAATCTCCACTCTGGATGTCCCGGGAATTCTGGCCCGGATAAGTAGCGTATTCCAGAAACACCGGCTGTCACTCCATGCCGCCAAAATCACCACTACGGGAGAAAGAGCTGACGATTTCTTTTCTCTGACCAATACTGACGGCAGCATGCTATCAGAACAGCAAAAATCAGAAATCGAAAAGGATATCACCGATATTCTGGCCCACTGCTGACAGTTTTCTCTCCGGAAAGTCTTTTCCTGATTACTCTCCAAAAATTCTTTCGCCTATAAAAAAAGGGAGCCTTCGCCCCCCTGTGTTCCGCAGTCTAATTACTAAATTTTCATAATCTTCCTCTAGTGCAGGCCTTTAATATCAAGGGTCTGCACTTTTTTTGATTTTTTAAAATTGCCGTATTTATATGGTGCTATATGGTGCATTTATGGTATAATACCTCATAGGATGTTAAATGTTTCTTGCCGAGGTTCTTATGTTTCTGACCATCAAAAAAGCAGGTGGAGGTAGATACCTTTATCTTATAGAATCTGTTTATGATCCAAAGACAAAGAAGGTAAAAAAGAAAATTATTCAAAACTTTGGCAAATCCGAGGAGTTTATCGAAAAGAACCCTGAAAAGTATGCTGAATTAGTAGAAAAGTACGGAAAGAGCAAAGAAA
>NZ_KB899636.1:137022-166258 GCF_000378405.1 Succinimonas amylolytica DSM 2873
GAGCACCATAAAATTACGGCAATAAAAATCGCCCCAAACCCTTGGTACGACTGTGTTGTCGTAATTTTTTTTACTCTTTAGTTGCGGAACACAGGTTTTCCTGATTACTCTCCAAAAATTCTTTCGCCTATAAAAAAAGGGAGCCTTCGCCCCCTTTCTTAATTACTTTATAGATCCCTGGAATTAACCGCCAAAGTTGTCGAAGAGAATATTATCATCCTCAACACCGCACTTATGCAGCATATCCACAGCGGACTTGGTCATCATCGGAGGTCCGCACATGTAGAACTCGCAGTCCTCAGGAGCCTTGTGATCCTTAAGATACTGTTCATACAGCACGTTGGCAATGAAGCCAGTGAGCCCGGTCCAGTTATCTTCAGGAAGCGGATCGCTCAGAGCCAGATGCCAGGTAAAGTTAGGATGCTCCTTGGCCAGCTGGTCAAACTCATCCACATAGAAAGCTTCACGCAGCGAACGGGCACCGTACCAGAAGCTGATCTTGCGCTTGGAATCAAGTCTCTTAAGCTGATCAAAGATATGAGAACGCATCGGAGCCATACCAGCACCACCGCCGATAAACACCATTTCGTTTTCGGTCTCTCTGGCAAAGAATTCGCCGAACGGACCGGAAATGGTCACCTTGTCCCTTGGCTTCAGTGACCAGATGTAGGAGGACATCTGCCCCGGAGGCAGAGTGAGATCCTTCAAAGGCGGAGTGGCGATACGGACATTAAGCATAATGAGTCCCTTTTCACCAGGATAGGATGCCATGGAATAGGCTCTGGTGATGTGATGATCCACCTTGGATACCAGATCCAAAAGATGGAACTTCTCCCAGTCGCCACGGTACTCTTCAGGAATGTCAAAATCCTTGTAGTACACTGTATGGGGCTCAGCCTCAATCTGAATATAGCCGCCCGCACGGAAAGGAACTTCCTCGCCCTCGGGAATAGCCAGACGCAGCTCCTTGATGAAGGTTGCCACATTGTCATTGGACAGCACAGTACACTGCCACTTGCGTACTCCCAGCACTGCAGCAGGAACTTCAATTTCCATATCCTGACGCACACCCACCTGACAGGCAAGACGCCAGCCGTCGCGAATCTCTCTCTTGGAAAGATGGCTGTACTCAATAGGAAGCACATCGCCGCCGCCCTTGGAGACCCGGACCTTGCACTGACCGCAGGCCCCGCCGCCGCCACAGGCCGAGGGAACGAATATGCCCTGACTGGCAAGCGATGTCAGAAGCTTATCGCCGGCAGGAACCTGAATGGCTTTGTCAGCATCGTTATTGATTCCAATAGTAACGTCCCCGGAATTAACCATGATACGCTTGGCAATCAGAATGAAGACCACCAGGATCATGATGATTCCGATAAAAAACGCTACGCCTAAAAGTATAGTTTCCATCGATGCTCCTTACAGCTGAATGCCAGAAAAGGACATGAAGCCAAGCGCCATCAGTCCGGCAGTGATAAATACCAGACCAAGTCCGTTCAGACCCTCCGGAGCGTGAGCATATTTCAGCTTTTCGCGAATGGCGGCCAGAAGAACCACGGCAATGGCCCATGACAGACCAGAACCGACACCGTACACCACGGATTCCGTGAAATTGTATTCACGCTGAACCATAAAGGATACACCACCGAAAATAGCGCAGTTAACCGTGATCAGAGGCAGAAAAATACCCAGGGCCGAGTACAGAGAAGGCACATACTTGTCCAGGAACATTTCAAGAATCTGCACCAGCGCTGCAATAACGCCGATGTAGGTAATGTAACCCAGGAAGGAGAGATCCAGTCCCTGCTGTATGGCATTGGGCTTCAGAACGTAGGTAAAAACAAGGTTGTTGAGCGGAACAGCCAGAGTCTGAACCACCACTACAGCCACACCAAGTCCCATGGCAGTCTTTACCTTTTTGGAAACGGCCAAAAAGGTACACATGCCGAGGAAGAAACTCAATGCAAGGTTTTCAATAAAAACCGACTTTATAAACAAACTTAAGTAATGTTCTATCATGACGCATCCTTACGGCTGGTATCATACTCATGCTTTGAATGAGTCTTAAGCGCCTGGTTGGAAAGCCAGATAAAAAGTCCGATGAGGAAGAATGCACAGGGAGGCATCAGCATCAGACCGTTAGATTCATACCATCCGTCATTCTGAACAAGAGGAAGAACGGTAAGTCCGAAGAAGGTTCCGGATCCGAAGATTTCACGCACAGCGCCAACGGCACAGAGAACCAGAGCATAGCCAACACCGTTACCAAGTCCGTCCATAAAGGAAAGAACCGGCGGGAACTTCATGGCAAATGCTTCAGCACGGCCCATAACAATACAGTTGGTTATGATAAGGCCGACATACACGGAAAGCTGCTTTGACAAATCATAGGAAAAGGCTTTAAGAAGCTGATCCACAATGATTACCAGAGAAGCGATTACCGTCATCTGGGCAATAATGCGCACGCTGTTGGGAATCCATTTGCGTATGGAAGAAATGATCAGGTTTGAGAAGGCAGTAACAGCCATTACCGCCAGACCCATCACCAAAGCAGTCTTCATATTGGAAGTAACTGCCAGCGAGGAACAGATACCCAGAATCTGAATCATGATCGGATTTTCATGAAGCAGCGGCCTGGTAAACGCCTCTTTGGCAGAAGGCATTTCGTTCGCCATTATTTAATCCCTCCATTCTTGATTCGCTGAAGATACGGACCGTATCCCATGGAATCAGTCCAGAATTTGACAGAAGAGGTCACTCCGTTAGAGGTCAGGGTAGCACCGGAGAGGGCATCAACCTGATGCTCGCCGCTGGCATTCTTCACTACCGCAAACACCGGAGCGCCGGTAGCATCAAAAAGCTTCTTGCCAACCCACTGCTGGGTAAACTTCGGATTTTCGATTTCACCGCCAAGACCCGGAGTCTCGCCATGACTGTAGTACTTAACGCCCATAATGGTATTGCCATCACCGGCAACAGCAAGATAGCCGTACATGGTGGACCAGAGTCCCTGTCCGTAAAACGGCAGAATAACACTCTTGTAACCGCCTGAGACGGTATTCTTCACCAGATATACCGGCATATACTGCGTCCGGGTTCTGATCTTGGCAACATCCTTGGACTGTTCAATAGTTACTGAATGGTCCGGAAGCTTGGCCTCCGACACAAAATTATAGCCGTCAATAAGAGCCTTGCCATTCTTGTCCTTGCCAACAATTGTGGCTGCCTTGTCATTCGGAACATATTTGCCGTTTTCCAGATTAACAAGACGGGCTTCAATATTCTCAGCGTATGTTTTTGAGATGTCACCGCTGATGGTTATACCCGCAGCTTCCAGAATGCTCAGTTCACGATCATTCTGAATCTGCTTTGCCTGAAGTGGCTTCAAAAGCACCACGGCTATGCAGACCATCAAGGAACACACCAGACAGAGAAGGCCTATAACGATAAAGGTCCTTAATGTAGAATCTTTACTAGCAGCCATTTGTTATACTCCCTTTACTCTGGCAAGCTTGAGACGCCTGTTGATATTGCGCTGCGTAACCAGGTAGTCAAACAGCGGAGCCCAGCAGTTGGCAAAGAGAATTGCCAGCATCACGCCCTCCGGATAAGCCGGATTTACCACCCGCACCAGCACTACCATGGCGCCGATCAGGAAGCCGTAAAGCCACTTGCCGGTTTTGGTGAATGCTGAGGATACAGGATCGGTTGCCATAAAGAAAATACCGAAGGCGAAACCGCCAAGCACCAGATGCCAAATCGGATTCAGCGCAAACATGGCATTGGTGTCAGAACCGATAGCATTAAATATGGAAGCTACAGCAACAACACCCAGAATACCGCTGAACACCACTCTCCAGGACGCAATTCCCATGAAAATCAGGGCCATGCCGCCGACAAGAATTGCCAGAGTAGAGCCCTCGCCGATACATCCCGGAAGGTTTCCGAGGAAAGCGTCAAGCCAGGTAACCCCCGGATTTCCGAGATGTCCCGGAGTAGTTCCGTTGGCAAAAGCATAAAGCGGAGTTGCTCCCGAGAAGCCGTCTACCGGTACCCAAACCTTATCGCCGGTGATTTCACCGGGATAGGCAAAGAACAGGAAGGCTCGGCCGACAAGAGCCGGATTCATGAAATTTCTGCCCGTGCCGCCAAATACTTCCTTTCCTATAAGCACGCCGAAAGAAATGCCAAGAGCGGCCTGCCACAGCGGAATGGTGGGAGGAACAATGAGAGCGAACAGAATAGAAGTGGCAAAAAATCCTTCGTTTACCTCATGACCTCTGATAATGCAGAAGAGCACTTCCCAGAAAGCACCAACCGCAAAGACCACAGCATAAATCGGGAGGAAATACACCGCTCCTATCAGCATCTTGCTGTATATACCGGCTTCACTGGTAAGTGTTCCGCCCAGAAGCTGCACCAGAGCATAATGCCAGTTGGCACTGAAAAGACTGTAGCTCTGATGCGACAGGGCAACACCGTCAGCAATCTGACCGAAAGCGGCAATAGTCTGGGCACCGATGTTATACCAGCCCCAGAACATGCACGGGAAAACAGCCAGGAATACCATAATCATGATACGCTTCAGATCAACATTATCACGTACATGAGTGGTGGTGTTGTGGGTTACCACCCCAGGCGTATAGAAGAAAGTGGAGGTACCTTCATAAAGAGGATAAAGCTTCTCCAGCTTTCCGCCCTTTTCAAACAGCGGAGCAACCTTGTTCAAAAGATTTAAAATCACCTTTACCCCTCCTTCTCAATCTTATCAAGACACTTACGGAGCAAACGGCCATATTCAGTCTTGCCTGGATCCACATAGGTGCAGAGAGCCAAATCCTCTTCCGCCAGCTCTAGACATCCCAGAAGCACAGCCGCATCGGTATCGCCGATTTCAATGGAACGCAAAAGCTGAGTGGCAATAATATCCAGAGGCATCACTCTTTCGTAATTGCCAATCGGAACCATGGCACGCGAGCCTCCGTTTACTGCAGTATTAATGTCATACTGTCTCGGAGGGAAGAAACTGCTCAGATAGGCTCTGGTAATAGAATGCTTCCGGACGCCAGGCATCACCCATCCCAGGAATTCTCTCTTATTGCCTTCCGGAATGGCACTGATCTGAAGATGGAAACGCCCCAGATAGTCATACGGTCCCTTGGCCTCGTTACCGTTCAGAACAGATCCGGCAATAACCCGGAAATTGTCGCCGATAAACTCGTTAGCGCACAGTTCGGAAACGGAGGCCCCGATAATGGTTCTCACCAGACGGGGATAGCGAACGCACGGACCGCCAATGCTGATGATTCTTTCATTAAAAATGTCACCGGTACGGAACAGCCGCCCGATGGCAATTACGTCCTGGTACCCCAGATGCCACATCACGTGGTGCTCGGAAGCCGGATGAATGAAATGAATATGAGTTCCGGGAAGCCCAGCCGGATGCTTGCCGACAAAAACCTCTTCCTTTACCCGGGCCGCAGCACAGACAGGAAGGGAAGCCTCGCCCTTGCAGACATAAACGTTGCCGTCCGTGAGAGTTGTAAGAACCTCCAGACCGTCCTTAAAGTCCTTTTCATGCGAAGAGATCACAATGGTGGGATCGCAGGCCAGCGGGTTGGTATCAATGGCGGTAACAAAAATATGCTCAGGAACAGTGGCAATAGCAGGAGTTTTGTTGTACGGACGCGTACGGAAAGCAGTCCAGAGCCCCGACTCAACAAGCTCGTTCTGAACAACTACCCGGGACAGCGCCGTCAAATCCTGATTAGGATATGCTTCAAATTTCTTGCTGCCTGTAACAGACTGATCCAGTTCGATGACGAGGGACTGAAATACCCTCTTGTCACCACGGTTGATAGCTGACACCCTGCCGGATACCGGAGATGTGTACTTGACGCCAGGATTTTTCTTATCGGTAAAAAGAACCTGACCCTTTTCAACTACATCACCTTCCTCCACCAGCATTGAAGGTCTCAGTCCCGGAAAATCACTTCCAACAAGAGCCACATGCTTTACAGGCTGCCCTACATTGATAGTCATTTCCGGTTTACCGCTGACAGGAATATCTAAGCCTTTCTTGATATTTATCATGGTTTTTCCAGAGATTAAAAATGCATGAGAAAGTAAAAACACCTTTAATTCAAGGCATTACTGAAGATCCCGCAAAGCAGGCACGACAAAATCCACGTGCAGGCCCGCGGTATTAGGGCAAAGTTTAGCATAAAGTGAGAGTTTTTGTTAGAAAGGGATATGTAACCTGAGTAACAATCCTGAAAGATGGTATCCTGCCGGGGAGCTTCATGAAAAAAATACCGAAAAAACAGAATACCTGACAGAAAAAAACAACTACTTCTCACCGTTATAGGGAGCAATGCGAATCAGCATCACCATGCCCGGGATCGCCAGCGCAAAGCAAATGATAAAAAAGTTCTCCCAGCCGGCCCAATTGATGATGTACCCGGTTACGGCAACACAGACAGTCCGCGGAATGGCCGAAAGAGCGGTAAACAGCGCCAGCTGCGTAGCCACGTAAGATCTGTTGGTTTCCCGGCACATATATGCCACAAAACAGGCTGTTCCCAGTCCGGCGCCCAAAGCCTCGGCCCCAACCACCAGGGACAGCAGGGGAACACTGGGAAACACAAATTCGAAGTTTTCGGCTGGATTCGCTCCCCAAAGCCAGCCGCAGCGGTTCATGAGATCCGGAACAAAATCCGGATGCAGCCAGACGTGGGCAATCAGAACATATCCCAGGATAGTGACAATCTGTCCGACTCCGAACAGCCACAAAGCCTTATTTATTCCGATTTTAAGCATCAGAATACCGCCGACAATTCCTCCAAGAACCATGCTCCAGAGGCCTACCACCTTGTTCACCATGCCAATCTGGGTTTTGGTATAGCCCATGTCGATATAAAAAGGCGTGGCCTGGGCCGTAGCCATGCTGTCACCGAATTTATAAAGAAAAATAAAGGCAATAACCCCCAGAGCGCCTAGCCAGCCCTTTCTGCCGACAAATTCTGCAAAGGGCTGTACCACCGATTCCCGCAAAGTACGTGGAAGATGCTCGGTTCGGGGTTCCCGGATAGTCAGGGAGGCGATAATTCCGGGAAGCATAAAGAGAGCTGTAAGAGGAAACACCAGACCCCAGGGAAGGGAGTCACTCAATATAAGTGACAGTCCGCCGGGGATCATGCCTGCAATCCGGTAGGCATTGATAAACATGGAGTTTCCGAGACCAAGTTCCTTGTCTGGGAGGATCTCACGGCGATAGGCATCCAGTGCGACATCCTGGGTAGCAGAGGCCACCGCAATGAGGAATGAGATCGCCAGCACCGTGGTATAGGATTTCACCGGATCAAAAAAACCCAGCAGGGATATCAGTATCAGAAGAACTGTCTGGGTAAGAAGCATCCAGCTCCGGCGCCGGCCTCTTTTTAAAAGATCATACCGGTCAAGAAGAGGAGCCCAGAGAAACTTCCAGACATAAGGGCCTCCGGCCACGGCACTGAAAATACCGATATCCTCAAGATCCACAGCACTGGAGCGCAGCCAGGCGGCAATCAGATTTATAAGAAGGTACAGCGGCAGACCGGAACTGAAGCCCAGAACAACACAGATGAGCATTCTCCGGGAAAATATTCTCCCGATAACAGAAGGCTCCTCATTACTCAGCTTATCAGCACGTGATTTATCAGACATCTGAATCCCGGTGAATATCAGTCTCTGAAGTTAACAAACTGAAAAGGCTGTCCCAGTTCGGCTTTTCTTACTTCAGCAATTACCAGCTGCAGGTCATCCTTTTTCTTTCCGGTAACTCTGATAACCTCATCCATAATCTGGGTAGTGACCTTAAATTTGCCGTCCTTGATCATTTTGACGATTTTCTTGGCCATATCCTTGTCAATGCCGTCCTTAAGCTTCACATCCTGACTCCAGCGCTTTCCGGACTGTTCCGGAGTTTCAAAGGTCAGCGAGGCGGTATCGATATTTCTCTTGGCGGCCTTGTTTCTAAGAATGTCATCCATTTGCTGAATCTGAAAATCACCGTCAGCTTCCAGACGGATTTTCTTGTCCTTCTCCACCAGAGTAAAAGAGGCATCAACATTTCTGAAATCGAAGCGTCCCATGAGTTCGCGATTGGCATTATCCACAGCATTCTGAACCTCATGCATGGGAACTTCCGAAACAATATCAAATGACGGCATAAACATCACTCCCTGAAATACTTAATTTACAAACACATTATTTCTGTTATCCGGCTTCTGCCATTTTTGCCGCAGGAACGGGAGTATATGCTTAACAGTCGCCCTGCACTCCTCCCCCGATTCCCGCAGTTCCAGTCCTAAAATACCTTCTGATAGCTCTTCTTGCCGAGCATAGAATTTTCCAGACTGTCCATAAGCCTCTTGTCCAGCCGTTCGGCCAGATCCGCTACAGAGGCCCCGTCCATCCCATACTGCCGGTAAATGGACTCCGGACTATCCTGTTCCACAAATTCATCAGGAATCCCCAGACAGCGGATCACAGGATTCCGGCCATTTTCGACAATCCAGGAAGCCACTGTTTCTCCGATGCCTCCGGCAATCACGCCGTCCTCCAGAGTAATGATCACCCGGTGCGTGTCCGCCATACTGAGAACCAGTTCCTGATCAAACGGCTTTATAAAACGCATGTTCACAACCGTATAGGGGAGATTCCTTCTGGTAAACTCCGCGTTGACCTCCTGAATCAAAGGCCCCCAGCCAAGAACACAAACCTCTTCGCCATTTCTGAGAACCTCGGCCCGCCCCAGAGGCAGAAGTCCCTTCTCGTCAGAAGAAAATCCCACAGAAATTCCGGAGCCTCTGGGATATCTTACTGCAGCCGGGTGTCCCAGGCTGTAGGCGGTGTTCAGCATCAGCCAGAACTCCCTGAGTGACGATGGTGCCATAAAAGTAATGTTCGGTATGGGCTTGATAAAGCTGATGTCAAACATTCCCTGATGTGTGGGGCCGTCTGCCCCCACGATACCGGCACGATCAATGGCAATAACTATCGGCAGATCCTGAATGGCCACATCATGGATAATCTGATCATAAGCCCGCTGCAGGAAGGTGGAATAGACACAAACCACCGGCCGGAGTCCTCCTGCAGCCAGTCCGCTGGCCAGAAGCACCGCATGCTGCTCTGCTATGGCCACATCAAAATACTGTTCCGGGAACCTGGCAGCAAATTCCGTCATACCGGATCCCTCGCACATGGCCGGGGTCACCGCCCGGAGCGCCTTATCAGACTCCGCCTTCTTAATAAGCCAGGTTCCAAAAACATGGCTGTACCTACTAGAAATCGCCGAATCGCTGTCCTTGGAAAGACCCACCGGCGGATCAAAACGGGGCACACCGTGATATCTGGTAGGGTCATCCTCTGCAGGACGGTAGCCCTTGCCCTTTTTGGTAACCACATGAAGAATCTGCGGCCCTTGGAGATCCTTCATATTTCTGAGCACCGGAATCAATGCAGAGATATCATGACCGTCAATAGGGCCCACGTAATTGAAACCCAGCTCCTCAAACAGAGTACCGGGAACCACCATTCCCTTAAGATGCTCCTGGGCCTTAATGGCAAAATCCTTTACCAGAGGAAGATTTTCCAGAACACTCTTGCCGCTGGACAGAAGCCGGGAATAGGCCGGACTGGAAAGCCACATAGCCAGGTGCTTTGCAATGCTGCCCACACTTTCCGAAATGCTCATTTCGTTATCATTGAGCACCAGGAGCATGTCCGCACCAAGATCGCCCGCATGGTTCATGGCTTCAAAAGCAACACCGCCGGTAAGAGCGCCATCCCCGATAACAGCACACACCTTCTTCCCGTTATTAAGTGCCCGGTTAGCCAGAGCCAGTCCCAGAGCCTCACTGATGGAGGTACTGGCATGACCGGTGGAGAAGGTGTCATAAGGACTTTCCGCACGCCACGGGAAAGGATGAAGCCCGTTTTTCTGCCGGATGCTGAACATCTGATCCCGTCTTCCGGTAAGAATCTTGTGAGGATACGCCTGATGCCCCACATCCCAGATAAGCTGGTCTTCAGGAGTGTTATACACATAATGAAGTGCAATAGTAAGCTCCACAACACCGAGCCCGGAAGCCAGATGACCACTGGTACGGCTCACCGTATTAACAAGAAATTCCCGCAGTTCCTTTGCCAAAAGAGGCAGCTTTTCCTCCGGAAGCTTCCGCAGATCCTCCGGAGAATCAACCTGAGAAAGCAGAGAAGCGTCGTTATTGCCTGAAGCAGCCATTTACTCAGTGATCCCTTTCAACAATGTAGCGGGCAAAAAGCTTCAAAAGGCTGGCATCTCCGGGGACGGCTTCCAGCACCGCCACAGCCCGGTCAGCCAGATCTGAAGCATATTTTTTAGCATTCTCCAGCCCCATCAGTCTGGGATAGGTGCTCTTATTTTCCGCAATATCGGATCCCTGAGGCTTTCCCAGAGTTTCAGTGTCAGAAATAATGTCCAGAACGTCATCCCACACCTGAAAAGCCAGACCGATCGCCCGGGAATATTCCATAAGGGCAGCTCTGACGCTTACGGGAACATCCGGAACACACAGAGTTCCCAGATGCACAGCGCTTTCTATCAGCGCCCCGGTTTTATGACGATGCAGCTTTTCCAGCTCCTCCTGACTGACAAGCCTGCCCTCAGAATCCAAATCAATTTCCTGGCCGCCGCACATCCCCTGGTATCCGGCTCCGCTACTCAGAACAGCCAGCATTTTCACCTGGTTTTTAAGCAGATTTTCGGGCATTTCGGCATGAGCGAGAATTTCATAGGCCTGGGACTGCAGGGCGTCACCAGCAAGAATGGCCTGCGCTTCGCCAAACTTCACATGCACTGTAGGATGCCCCCGCCGGAGTTCGTCATTATCCATGGCCGGCAGATCGTCGTGAATAAGGGAATAAGCATGAATGCATTCTATAGCGGCAGCCGGAGCATCGGCAACCTTAAGATCGCCGCCCAATAGCTCTGCTGTGGTATAAACCAGAAAGGGACGCACACGCTTTCCGCCCAGGAGAACACCATAAGTCATAGCCTCACGCAATACCGGCGATACCTCAGGCAGATTCTTCATATAGTCGCTGAGAAAGCTGTTAACGCGGCTCTGACATGAAGACAGAGCATCCTTTAGTATCATCATTATTTCTCTTACCCTTACACTCTTATTCTTTGGTCATATTTTTCTTATTGTCATTCAATCAGTTTTCCGGACCGTAATCAGATGCCGGCGCCTCGGTAAGCGAGGCATTTACATCCTGTCTGGAAAGCTGTTCAACACGGCCCTCGGCATTTTTAAGAATGCTGTGGCACTTTCTGATCAGGGCGGTGCCCTCTTCAAATGAAGCAAGCTGCTTATCCAGCGGTAGCTTTTTGCTTTCCATCTCGGTTACAATGCTTTCGATCTGCGTCAAAAGCTCTTCAAAGCTTTTTTCTCCATTGTCCATAGTACATATTCCTGTAGGTTCAAACAGCAAGGTGCGTCTGAAGCCGGATCATGTTCATCAAAAATCTTGAGAGAGCACAATGAGGAGAGTGCCATACTCTTCACGAATAGGAGATTATATCACGATGGCGTATGATATCTGAAATTAGCTTGTTAAGACTCGGGATCATGAACAGGACCGTGCACAAAACAACCTTTAAGACTCTGGCTCTGGCAAATAAGACACCGACAGGATTTGGAGCTGGGAAGTCAGAAAACCAGCTTAGCCCAAACAAAATGGATGACGGAAACACTGGCTAAAGCTGAGACAACTTGCAGGGAACGAAATGGAATCATCACAAGAAAGGAACCTCGGACTAAAATCTGGAACCCTAAAATAAGAGGAACCGTTTATGAAGGTTGGAATCATCGGGGCCGGAAGCATCGGACAGCTGCTATTTCATGACCTCAGGCTTTCAGATGACGTTAATCCGGTATTTATCGATACCAGACTGCCCGCAGACGCTCTGGGAACTTCATTTATTTTTGAATGCTGCAGGGAAGCAGATCCTTCTGAAAAATCTTATGAAACCACTTTAGAAAAGCATGATGAAAAAAAAGCAGTGAGAGAAGCATATCAGGGCATGGTATTTCCGGGTGAAAAAGCCGCAGATCAGGATCTCATCATAATTTCAGTTAAAGCCAATCAGTGCGGTAAGGTCTTGCAGAGCTTGAAAGGATATCTTCCTGAACATATTCCTTTAGTTCTTCTCATGAACGGCATGGGCATCTGGGAGGAAGCCCGGACAATACTGCCTAATCCCTTCTGGACAGGGGTTACCAGCCGAGGAGCGGTTCACGAGGGCCGGATTGTATATCCCCGAGGTAACGGAACTACCTATATCGGTTCTCCGGAGCACCAAAAACCGGTACAGGAAATAGAGTTATTAGCAAGAAGCATAGGAGCCATCATATCTCTCCGCATAGAAGAAGAGCAGCTTCAAAAACTGCTGGTGAATGCCTGCATCAATCCTATCACCGCTCTCCATCAATGCAAAAATCGGGAAATTGCCGCTGCTTACATAAATGAGGCCCGTGAAATTTTTTTGGAAATCTACCCGGTACTTAAGACTCTAGGGGTTACTGTTTCCGCTGACAGTGCCTTTGATTTTGTTCTTACAGTTGCAGAAAAAACCGGAGAAAACTACTCCTCCATGGCAGTTGATTTCAAAAAACAGCGCCCCTCTGAACTTGACTACATTCTGGGATATATCCTGAAAACTGGTGAGAGGCTCCATAAGTCCCTTCCCGTAACAAAAAACCTCTATACTATTCTGAAAAAACAGGAGGACTCCTTCCAACCTCCTCCCATAACAAGCCCAAAATTCCTCAAAGAAACCTCAAAATCAAAAAACTGATGAACAAAGCGAGCATCCGATATCAGCATGTGAGAGTTTCTCAATCTTTTGTCTTTCCCTGTCTTTTGTCACATTACAGATACCGGAAATGCTACTAGGGAATTCATAATCTACCAAAATGAGTACAATCTGAACAAACCTCCCGCACATTTCCAAAAAAAGAAGGAAAACATATATGACAAATGTCCTTATCATACTTGCCGATGGAGCCGAAGAGCTGGAAACCATTTCCGTGTCAGACATTCTCTCCCGCGGCGGAGTTCAGGTAACCCTGGCCGCCCTTTCAGACAAGAACAGCACTGAAATTACTTGCGCCCACGGGACAGTAATAAAGGCCCCCTGTCTTCTCTCTGCAGTAAAGGATCAGGAATTCGATGCTGTAGTAGTTCCCGGCGGTTATCAGGGATCTCTCAACTGTCAGAAATCCACACTCGTAAAAGAGATTCTTAAAAAACAGCAAAAATCCGGTAAGCTTATTGCCGCAATCTGCGCTGCTCCAGGACTGGTACTGGCCCATCAGGGAATTATCTCTGATGAAGAAGCTACCGGATATCCCGGAACCACCGAGGGCATCAAAAATCTTAACGCTACTGCCGGCGTGGTAACTGACAAGAAGCATCATCTGATTACAGCTCAGGGACCGGCTTATGCCACTGATTTCGGTTCGGCGGTGCTTACTGCACTGAAAAGTGCAGAAATTACAAATAAAGTAAGAACTGGAATGTTATTTAATAATTAGGTCCAAAGTCAGCATTTACTTTAGGACTTCTTATGATTGTGTGGTGTTGCTGATCAAATTAGTCAGACCGGGAATTCATCTTCCTATTGCGTCTAATGCAAACATTAAAGAAGAAATTTGTCCATAATGATTAATATTAGTTATAGTAGTAATTCAATGCTTATTATATAGCACCACTTAAAACTTATGCAGTAATCTAATTAATTAAACAAACTACAACAATGAAAAGTTTATAATTAAACATAAGATTATATAACGTGAGGCGATTTCAATTCAGCAGAATCATTGGTAGATAGTTAGAAAAACAAAAAATATTTAATCAAGCCTTATTTTTAAGATTTTTAAAAATTTGCCAAAACAATCAATAGCAATAGAATCTCTCATAACAAACAAGACGGAAAAATATATAAAAAAGCCTAAAAGGCATTGCATAAAAACAAAATATATATTAGCGTAAAGATATTTAAACAAAAAAATGCCAATGAACATAAGTACACAGGCGAAGATTTTCTTAAAAGAAAACTTAAACAATAAAGACCAACGAATAAGTTTCCTGCTTATATACATGTACAAAATTGAAACAATAAATTCGGAAACAAGAGAAGATACTATAGCTCCACTAACACTAAAAAATGGGATTAGTACAAGATTTAACAAAACATTAAACGAAATTCCTAAGCAAACAATACGATTAGTCAATGAAATTCTTCCACTTGGTGTGACGTATTGAAGGCAAACAAGATTACTGATACTTATAAAAAAAAGAATTGGGCTCATCATGCAAATCATATCAATAACATCATAAAACTTCTCACCCAAAAACAATAATACTACATTATCAGAAACAGCAATAAGACCAACTATTGCGGGATAAACCAAAAATAGCACAAAATCCAATGATCTATGAACTTTTTGCTCTATCTCATCTAATACCCCCTTGTTAAAAAGATATGACATTCTAGGAGCCATAACACTATTGAGTGTTGAAACGATGGCAACGACAACAATGATAATATTTGCAGTTTGCTCAAAAATACCATTATCAAATTCGCTATTCGTAATTAAACCAATCATAATTTTGTCTATCACAATAGACAACGATAATGATATAGATGGAATATAATATTTGAACGACTCCTTTATGTAAAAAGAAGGACAGGGGTTAATATTTTTAAATTCTACAATTTTAGATATCTTTTTAAAATTGAACCACAATGATATATTACCACACAAATCTGAAACACATAAAATCAGAAGGTATAAAATAAGATCGTTTTCAGATGTCACAAATACAAAAATCAACAATAAAACAGAAAATTTGATAACAGCATTACGTAATAAAATCTTTGAAAAAAATTCAAAACCAATATAAAACCAAGTAATGTCAAAAAACGATGCAAATATGCTTAAAGATAGAATAAAAAAATATAATTGATATTTATCAACTAAGAGAACAAAACCAAACCACAATAACAAAAATGAAGAAATCAAAATAAAAGAAGATATTAAAACACTCCAAAAAACAGTAGAATAATCAAGTACTTTATCTCGATTTCTAGCAATTTCTCTTTGTGCCAAAGTAAACAATCCAAAAGTAGCCAATATGGTAAAGAGTAATGAATATGACATTGTATAACTTTTGATACCAACATTTTCCGGTCCTAATACTCTAGATATGTACGGGATTGTAATACAATGAGAAGCTATTATTATGAATTTATTTAATAGTAGATACAGGTAATTTAGTCTTATACTATTCATAGTGGATAATATCATTAAATGGTATTTGACAAATTAATAAAGTCCCAGCAATTATATAACCATCATCGGCTTTATAAAGAGAGAACTGATATCCCAGATTTAACTCGTTAATGATGTTGATTATTTGAAAATAATCAAGTGCACTATGGTAAATACTAATAACTAAAACAGGTCGTTGTTGCCTAATTGTATTAATAGCCCCTCGTAAAAATGTTTGTTCATACCCTTCCAAATCCGTTTTGATAAGACCAACTTTGATATTATTATCATCAACAAATTTATCTAAAGTGATTAAATTAACAGTTTCAATATTTTTATCAGCAACAATATCATCACTACCAGATAGAAATTTACCCATTCCTTTACCAATAAGAGATTCCTTAGAAATTTTATCTCCGAGTGCCATGTTAACAGGAATAATTTTAGAAGATTTATTTAGTGCAATCGTCTCTTCTAGTAATTTAAAGTTTGACCGCGATGGCTCGAAGCCGTAAATTTTAGAAACATTAGTCAGTTCTTTTTCAAATAAAATACAACTATCGCCAATATAAGCTCCAGCATCGATAACACTCTTATCATTCAGATAATTTTTATTAACCAAGTGCAATCCATACTTGTATATAAATGTACTAACTTCAAAATCATTAATTGGAAGAAAATAATCTTTGTAAGCGTAGCAATTATCATTTACTTTAATAATACTAGTTTGGAGTCGTACATTCGCATCAATAATTTTTGCTACCTCATCAGAAGTAAAAATATTGATATTTCGTGACAATGTGTTATTTAGTAAAAAAACTCGCCCAATGCATTTAGATGCAATCTCAATACTCTTTTCATCTAAAAGATTAATTAACTTAAAATACGCTTCGTAGAAATCTATAGTTGACGACGTTTTAATAAAATTGGCATCCCATTCACATCTACGATAATTTGCAACGTTTCCATATCTATGATTATACTCAAAAAAAGGAGACCTACGCCCCAACAAGCATTTAACTTTATTTTTAACTAATTGAAATATTTTATATAGAAACATGCAAAAGCTCCAAATAGAAATTTAGTTAAAGGAATATATAAATGCCTAAATACCTGCTTATATATGAGCCAAGTAAAAGTCAAAAAGAGAATTTTGCAAGAAAATGAATTGCAAAAATAAAGACTTTGCTTCTTTAAATTTTAAATAAGAACTTAAAACTAAACTCACGTATAACACAAAAATAATATAAAAGAATAAAAGTAGATCCTATATAAGCGTATATGGATATATACAGTATTTTATATTATTACATCACAAACCGTTAAAAAATAATAAATGATTATGAGTAAAAACTATTACAAAAAAGTGCTAAAGTTGTTAAAAATTGTACTCAGTGTATTTATAAACATGTAATAAAACATAATATTAAAACACATTATTTTTGTAGAGAAATACCAAAAATCTAAACAAAAAATTAGGCAATGGTAAGGAAACTAATTCAAACATAGTTTCAGAAAATTTAACGTGACGACATTTCCAAAGGTCATAAAAAGATTTTAAATTTTTATTATGATACCACGTTTCTCGAGCCCCACCCCAGGCCAAAGCATTAGAAATAAAAGCATTGTTATCATTAAACATCAAGTTATCATTAAGCCAATTTAGTCGATTATTAGTAACAACAATCCTCTTTTCATAATATGATTTTTTATCAGTAACTCCAGACAACACGAGAGTCTGATTATTATTATGTATTCTGTAATAAATTAATTGCTTTTGGAGTGATACTACTAACCCTTTATTAGAACAATAAAGAGCTAAATAATGATCATGAACCATATATGGACAAAATGGCACCGCCTCCTTAGCAACCGAAGCCCTGACTAACATTGTACATCCAGCAATGAAATTAGATACCAAAATTCTATGAGACAAATTATAACCAGAATAAAAAACATGATGACGTCGTACTTGAGTAATGCTACTTGCTTTAAGGGAACCATTAGCATCTATGATATACATATCTGAGCATACTAGAAAGGCAGCCCTATTTATTATTTCATCGCATAAAATGGATAACTTTTCAGGTATCCAAATGTCGTCCTGATCACAATAAGCAAAAAAGTCTCCTTCTGCTAATTTGGTCAACATTTCAAATGTTTTGGTCGAGCCAATATTCGATTCATTACGGGATATAGAAAAATTAAAATTAGTCACGCATTGAGTAACAAGTTTAACAATTTCATCAAACGGTACAGTTGGAGAACAGTCGTCTATTATATATAAACTCAATCTAGGATAATTTTGATCGTTTAACGATTTTAATTGATCACGTAGCCAATTTAAGTTGGGTTCATAAATTGCCATTAATATCGAAATAAGTGGTTTAGTATTAGACATAACGAATAACAGAAACTAACGGTATATTTAATTTAACATAATTAACTTATTATAATGATAATCAAAAATTAATAAAGTTTTTAGCATGCATGATACTATGACAGATTTATAGAGCATTAATTAATTTATCATAATAATCTTCTAATTTTTTGGCTTCCTTTTCTATATTAAAACCAGCATTAGATAGTTCTATAGAGGTATCACGCCGTCTTATATTCTTAAATTTCAATAACGATTCCTTCCAATTTTGAATTTGATCAAGTGTTAATATTAAAACATTCTCATCAACAACAACTGCTTCGATTGGAATCTGATCTGAAAAAATACACGGTAATCCTGCTGATTGAGCTTCAATTCCTACCATTCCTAACCCCTCAGAATAAGAAGGTAAAACAAAAGCATCCATTGCTTGATAAAGCATTGAGATATCATCCCTAACACCTAAAAAAACAACATTGTTATCCAAACCTAAGATTCTAACTTTATTCTTGATTGTTTCCATTAAACTGCCAATACCAACCAATACCAATACAGAATCTTTTTCATAATCATTAAATTCTTTAAAGAGATCAATAATAAATTCATGGTTTTTCACATGCTCAAATCTTCCTACATGTCCAATTACGAATTTATTATTCAAATTTAATTCTTTTCTAATTAAGAGTCTAACATTCTTATCAAATCGAAAAGTATTGATATCAATAGCATTATTAATAATTTTGACTTGGTCAAGATCAACTGCTTCTCTACCAAAAAGCCACTTGGCGGCAGCATAAGAACAAGCAGCATAATTGGTTGCAAAACATTTGGCAAATGGTCTCAATAAGTACTTGATTATATTCCTAAAATGTTCTCCTTTACTAGAAGTACTATGGTTATGATTAATACGTATAGGGACGCCAGCTAACCAAGCACAAAATAAAGAGATTGGAGCAAGGGTGTTCATACTAGAATGAACAATTTGATAATTATTCATTTTCAGTAGTCTTGTAAGTACAATAATATGTTTTATCAAGTTTTGGTATGGTGGAATTATATAATATCTTGCACCTAAATTAATCAATTCTTGTTTAGGCGAACATTGCCCATCTGAATCAATGATAAAATCAAACTGATACTTACTGTGATCAATGAATTTATAATAATTATTAACAACTGACTCCACCCCAGCTGCATTTAATTTTCCAATAATATGAGCAACTCTGATTGGTCTATTAGATTCCATATAAAGAACTATCCAATTCACTCTAGTACAAGGTTATTTTAACTCATTTAATACAATCAAATGATTTTCTAATAAGCTATGATTGCCTGCTCGAATATGAAAGACCTAACAAAATCCAAAAATATAAATATGTCTCAAAGATGTTACAGTTGAAGAAAGCCTGAGTCATATAACATAGTAGAGTAAATAAGCAAATAATTTTAAATTGTTTAAAAATCTCATTTCTTGAATATAGTATCGATTTGATTGATTTAATTATGCACGTAGCATACAATATCATGTATGTAACAAAAGCAAATATTCCTTGTGTAACAAAAATATGTAAATACTCATTATGAGCAAAATTAACGATCTGCGGAGATTCCTGCATCCTGGGATTAGTCAAAAAAACATCAATAAAATTACCAATGCCTGTACCAGTCAAAAAATTAACATTCACCAGATACTCTATTGAGAACCTCCATACCTGACCTCTCAAGGAACCTAAAGTATCTATATTTTTATTTGATGATAAATCATTTATATCACTTGAGAATTCACTTAAACTGGGTATTAACAATTGAGGAAATGCCAAATAAACTACTAAGAACGATATTATTGATATAGCTATTATCACAGGAATTTTATTTAAATTTAACTCAGGCAAGCTAATATTTTTTTCAAAAATATTATTTCTCAACAAAAATATAACAGCTCCCAGCATTATTAAAAAAAACAGGATTGCCGTAACACCTAAAATTCCTAGTCGCGTTGATGAACATAAAGCACAAAAAAACATAACAAAAATCAAAAAAATCCATTTATAATCGAAAATCGGAATCTTTTTGACAAAATATGTTACACATGCAATTGATGTTACAATTGTTGCCAAACCGGCGTAAAAATTACAATTTGATGTTAAACCATATATACATCTCAATTGTTCATGCATTTCCTTGTTGTTATAACTATCATCAGATATTCTAAAACCGAACAGTTGGAAAACACCAAAAAAATTATGAATTAATCCAATTGTAACGAAAGCAATAATTATAAATTTTGCATCACTTGACATGTTGATCTTAGTTGACGAATAAAACAGAAAAAAATATGCATAGTAATGAAAAACTTCTTCAACATGCCCAGATATTATAAAAAAAGGAATCGACTGCGTAGGATTTGAAAAAGCAACGGATGTTCCAGCAAACAATATTAGGAGCAAGCATACAATTGTCAAAAAATCAAATTTCTTATCAATGAAAACATTCAAGATAAAGACACTAATACCTACAAATCCGAGAAATGTAAGATATGCTCTTTCAAAAACAAAAGGAACATTATAGACTAGCTCTCCAAAAAGTTCTGATAGTGGTATAAACAACATGGATACTACAACTAATGTAGTATTAAAAACTGACGAATTTATTATTGTACCAACTCTACTACCTAGTTCCATATAATTACCATTTAACATCTTAACACACTTTTGTATTAAACAACTTACTACCAGTCAATGATAATACAGTAATATATCAATAATCGAGAATACTTGTATATATATTTCCATATTCAATAATATTTTACTATAAATCGGTATTACTTATGTAGTCAGCAAGTCCATCTTTGAATGAATACAACATATTATAACCTGAATTTTGGAATTTATTACCTGAAATATTTGTAGATGTTATTAACTTTTTTACTCGCTGCGGGTGTATCCCAACAGATTTACCAAATAATGGTTTCAGTATAACGGCTGCTGTTAGCATAATGAATGCAGGTAGTACAAAAATTTTTCTTTTTATTCCCAATATTTCTTTCGTAGTTTCGCATATCTGTTCAATTGTGTACGCTGGTTCATAAGTACAATTATAAGTTTCAATCATACCAGGCTCTATTGATTTAGTTAAATAATTCATAAAATTAACTAATTCTTTTACGTATATACATGCCTTTATTGTGTCCTTCCTTCCCGGATAAATAAAATAATTCTTTTTAATTGCTTTTATCATTCTGTTAAAGTTGCCATTCTCGCCATCGCCAAATACAACACCCGGGCGTAGTATAATGAGCGAACGATGTTTCCTATCAATTAACTGCCATTTCTCATGAATACTTTCAGCAATCGCTTTGCTTATCCCGTACGGAGTATTTGGTGTAAGCAGTGTATTTTCAAACTTTTTCTCTTCTGATGAACCATATACTGCTATTGAACTAGTGAACAAAATCATGTTTATATGATTTTGTTCTGCAAAATCCACAACATTCATTGCTCCTTTGATATTCGTTTCATAGTAATCGAAATCTGGATATCCTGGAGTTCTGTGGATCGCAGCAAAATTAAAAACCACGTCATTAGCACCAGCATTAAATGAGAAAGAAATTTTATTCCTCACATCACTATTAATAAATTTGATTCTATCATTATTTATTAACTCTTCACTTGGTTCTTTTATGTCAACAATGTAAATCAAATCGCTTTCGCACAACGACAATAGCAATAATTTAATAAGATGAGTACCTATAAAGCCCGAACCACCAAAAACAATATAATTCATTATTTTTCCTTTTATCGGCTAGTATGAATTTTTATGGTTAATAACTACTTTAATAGTTTTAAGTATTATTTCAAGATCTGTCTTTATTGACCATTCTGTTATGTATTTTCTATCCAATGCAACTACATCATCAAAATTAGTAATTGCATTTCTCCCGCTAACTTGCCACATTCCCGTGATCCCTGGTTTGATAAACAGTCTCGATTTATGGTATGGACTATATTTTTCCCATTCATCCAAAGTGGGGGGGCGTGTACCAACGATTGACATATCGCCTTTCAGAACATTAAAAAATTGTGGGAATTCATCTAAACTGTATTTTCTAAGAAACGAACCAATTCCTTCAACATGTTGACCATTCGTGAGCACTCTATTTCCAATAACTCTTGGATCAAACATCATTTTAAACATCATTCCATCTTTAACAATGTTTTGAGCCAGCAATTCTTTCTTCCTTTCCTCAGCATCAAGATACATAGTTCTAAACTTGTAGAGATTGAAAATTTTTCCATGTTTTCCAATTCTTCTTTGTTTAAAAAATATTGGTCCAGGAGAATACTTGTAAATCATCGGAGCAAAAATGACAAATAACACAGCAGTGATACCACACCCTACTAAAGCTCCTATAATATCAATCAATCTTTTGCATAATGATTGCTCGTAGCTCATATAGTTTAGTGTAGTCGTAATCGTTATATATGAACCAATCCTGTTTGTGATTTGTTTAAAATTCTTTTTGTAAAACGAATTTGTCAGCGCAAAATGAACAGTAGTTCCATTATATGTTTGGTCCTCTAATATTTTTGAAAGTTTTTCTGAAATATTATCCGACACTACTAAAATTTCATCAATCCAATCATTGTTATTCTGTACTAAATAATCATCTATCAAACCATATTCTATCCTATTATTTGTATCACGTTTTACTTCACCCGAAGCACTCCTAGTTATGACATTATTATCCAATAATAACAGATCAATAATTTTATAATTACCAAGCACACCTGAACAGCATTCTTTTTTTAAAATATCAAAATAATCATTGTTAGTTAATATTAGTAATGATTTATTGTCTTGAATATCGGTTTTTATATATTTAAGAATTTTAGTATATAAATATAATGTAAAAAAATTAAAAATAAAATAAAAACACGGAAAATACAATGAAAAAATTACTCGAGAATAGTTTATTCCTTGCTGTGTACCAAAGAAATAAAAAATTGCAATAGTGTCAACGATTACCACCTGTTTAAGATTATTTATCAAACGATCTTTTAGAGTTTTGTTTTTATAATTTGCAAAAGGCTGGATTACTATCGCAGATAGTATAGCCCCCATCGTTATTATTACAGATATATTTAAGTATCTCGTATTGTTGTAAACTAATGAATTATCTATATGAATATAGTAAGATAGCATTAACGCTAAATGCAACGACACTAAGTTAAATAAAATCAGATCAATATTCTTGATCCAACCTTTTGCTTTTCTATGATACATTTTTCACTATTCTATCTTTACACTTATTGTTCACGTAAACAATTCACTTCTACCAATACCATATTTATATAATAATTTTATAAAATCTGCACTCTTATTCCATAACACCTAAACAAATCTATCAATCCCCTTCTCTTAATTATAGCTTTTAAAACTATCTCTCATTAAAAGTAATCCATGCATACACTTTAACTACAAATAACAGAAATGATAATACTGACACAATCTTAACAAAATCATGATTAAGTATATCAATATTTCGAACCATAATAAAAATAAGATTTTTGCCTCAAAGTAAACATTACACTAATTTTACCTATCCTGTTTCTCACTACTACAATTGAAGTTATTAACTTCAATCCTCCTAAATGACAATGTTTTTTCTCACATCTTCAATTACTATGATTTTTTGCCAAGAAACGTTTGTAAATTAGTATACCGGCACACTCACAATGTTTTTAGTTACATACTGAACAGTAAGCACTTCCCGGAACATAAACCTTCACATTTTTGAACCCTTTTTCAACAAGATGAGCTGCTTGAGTTCTGCTCATAACCCCGTTTTTGCAATAAAGAAGATAGGTTTTTGATTGATCCAATCCCGGAAACCCTTCGCTTACCTTAAAAAACGGCATTTCAATAACCGGAACTGAAGCCTTAATAGGATCGTCCCGAGCTTCATCGGGAGCTCTGACATCAAGTATTACATCATTTGGCCCGGTTACAGAAGTTTCCTGAACTGTACCTTCTGAAGCCTTTTCCTCAGGAATATCCTTAATATCCATGACAACCGCCTCAGAAACAGCCTTTTCTAGCACCCCGGAAGCTATTTTTGATTCTTCTTCCTCCACCATACGAAGGTCGGCATGGATAGTCGGACGGTCAGAAATCACCCCGCAGTACTCCGGCATGCTTTCAGCGAAGTGAACTGTTCCTATTTCCCGGCATTTATCAATTATGTCCTGCTTATCACTAACAATAAGCGGTCGCAATATGAGCATTTTAACAGACTGATCAATAACGCTGAGATTGGCTAATGTCTGACTTGAAACCTGTCCCACACTTTCACCGGTAACCAAGGCAGAAATACCATACTTTGCCGCAATCATCTCCCCGGCCCGCATCATCATTCTTTTAAGTATAACACCTCTGACGCTGTGATCGGTTTTTGTAAGAATTTCACCTACCACTTCCGCAAAAGGAACCGCAATGAATTTCACCCGATGCGATGATCCGTACCGGTTCCAGATGTAGTAGCTTTCTGCTTTAACTCCGGTCTCATGCAAATCCCCGCCCATGTTGAAAAACAGATAATGTACCCGGGAACCTCTCTTTATAAAGAGATATGAGGAGACTCCGGAGTCAAAGCCTCCGGAAATCAGGCTCAAAACATCGTCCTGCGTTGACAGCGGATAGCCGCCTAGTCCCTGATAATGTCCGACAACAAGATAGATATCATTATTGTCGATTTCAATTTCAATCTTAAGATCCGGATTTTTTAAATCCACACCGCCATGTTCAAAATTGTCATTCAGAAGACCTCCGACATGCCGTTCTACATCAATGGAGGTAAAACTGTGCGTTCCCCGGCGCTTGACCCGAACGCAGAAGGTCTTTCCTTTGAGCTTTGCCCCCCAGATTTCCGCAGTTTTTTCGTAAATGTCATCCAGAGAGGAAAAAGGAAAGGGAGATACCGCCAGCACCGCATGAATTCCAGGAATTCTGGTAAGGATATCCACAATGTGCTCATTTGAAAGATCCCCGGCGGACTCCGACTCGTCAATCCTGACTATGAGCTTGTCCCATTCATTTCTGATTTTTACAGAAATATTTTCTCTTCTGAGGACGTTACGGATATTACTGTCAAGAACCTTGATCATCCGCTTTCTTACGGACTGACTCTTAATGATAATTTCCGGGAAAACCTTAATAATATATTTCATAGCAAACCTGTGAATAATCAAAAAACCGGGAAATCCCGGCTTTCATCTATTTCTGACGCAACCAAATACTATTGAGCTGACTTCTCGCCGTCATCATGATGATGGCAGCGGCACTCATGTTCATGTTCATGTTCATGTTCATGTTCATGTTCATGTTCGTGCTCGTGATGATGACAGCATTCATCATGTTCATGATCATGCTCACTGTCATGATGGTGATGACAGCAATGATGTTCCCCGGTCTCACCGTCATCATCATGATGATGGCAGCAACAATGCTCGTGGCCATCATGCTCACAGCAATGTCCGTCAACATGCACATGGCCATGGCTAATCTCAGATTCGGTAGCTTCGCGGACTTCAATCACATCCACATGAAACTGCAGGGTAAGGCCGGCCAAAGGATGATTGCCGTCAACCACTACGTCATCACCGGAAACGGACTTGATAAAAATTGGCTTCTGTCCTGCATCGGTATCCGCCAGGAAGGAATCTCCGATATGAAGCTCCATATCGCCGAACATGGACTTATCCACAGTCTGCACCAGGGCAGGATCCCTGACTCCATATGCCTTCTCCGGGACAACGGTAACGTCCACTCTGTCTCCGGCCTCGTGTCCTATCAGGGCCTCCTCCAGCCCCACAATTATCGCGCCATGTCCGATAAGCACCTGCAGAGAATCCTGATCATTTGTGGTATCAAGTACCTTGTTGTCCTCATCCGTAACAATATAATCAATGGTAACAACCGAATCTTTCTGAACCTTCATATAAATCTGACTCCTTAAACACCTTACCGCCATTGGATTATATCATGCACAGAAAAAATCCACCCCAAAAAATGGATTTCAGACTTTTCCCACATACGATTTTCAGCTTATCCTAATTTACTCGGTTTAGCATCCTTTACGTTATAATTAACGAAATTATTTAACTATCTCATATTAACCCCTTAACAGAGCATTTTTCTTCATGCTAAATATCAGTAACGTAGAAATCATGCGGGGAGTCAAGGTACTCCTTTCCGAATCGTCCGCCTGCATTTTCCCCAAACACCGCGCGGGGCTGGTCGGAAGAAACGGATCCGGTAAATCCACCCTGTTTTCGCTAATCACCGGAGAAATCCTTCCGGACAAGGGAGAAATTTCGGTTCCCCGGGACTGGACTATAGCCGCGGTTGCCCAGGAAACCCCCGGTTTGGATCAAAGTGCCTTCGACTATGTACTGGACGGCGATAAAAGATACCGGGAGCTGGAACAGCAGATAAAAATAGCAACAGAAAGCAATGACGGAATGCGCCTAGCGGCCCTTCAGGAAAAATTTGAGGAATCCGGAGCCTATACCATAAACTCCAGAGCCGGGGCCCTGCTTCTGGGCCTCGGATTTGCCATGGAGGATTTTCAGAAACCGGTAAAGGACTTCTCCGGCGGCTGGCGCATGCGGCTTAATCTGGCACAGGCCCTTCTCTGTCCTTCGGATCTGCTTCTTCTTGACGAACCAACTAATCATCTGGATCTGGACACGGTCATGTGGCTGGAGGACTGGCTTAAAGGCTATCAGGGAACCCTCCTCATCATCTCCCATGACCGGGATTTTCTGGACAACATCTGCACGGAAATCATCCACATAGACAACCAAAAACTCGTGACCTACGCGGGCAACTACTCGCAGTTTGAAAGCGAAAGAGCCCAGAAAATTGCCCTGGAAACCGCCATGCTTGAAAAGCAGCAGAAAAAACTGCAGCACATGCAGAGCTTTGTGGAACGATTCCGCTACAAAGCCACCAAGGCAAAGCAGGCCCAAAGCCGGCTCAAGGCTATCGAAAAAATGGAGAAAATTGTCGTAGCCCAGGCTGACTCTCCCTTCTCCTTCTCATTTGCCAGGGGAGACAGTCTTCCGGACACTCTGGTCAGAATGGAGAATGTAGAAGCCGGATATGGCAGAACCGTAATTCTAAGCGATATCAAGCTTAACCTAAGACCAGGATCCCGTATCGGTCTTTTGGGAAGAAACGGTGTCGGGAAATCAACCTTTATAAAAACACTGGCCGGAGAGATTCCGCCGCTGTCAGGTTCTCTCAGTATTTCCAAAGGGGTAAAAATCGGATATTTCGCCCAGCATCAGCTTGATTACCTGGATCCTGATGGCACACCTCTATCATTGCTTACACGCCTGGCTCCCGATAAAAGAGAACTGGAGCTGAGATCGTATCTCGGGGGCTTCGGCTTCGGTGGCGACAAGGCCCTGGAACAGGTTAAAAGCTTCTCCGGTGGCGAAAAATCCCGGCTGGCTCTGGCACTTATTGTCTGGCAGAAGCCCAACCTCCTGCTTCTTGACGAACCCACCAACCATCTGGACCTGCAAATGCGAGAAGCCATTGTAATTGCGCTGGCGGATTTTGAGGGAGCTCTTATCGTGGTATCCCACGACCGGCATCTTCTCAGAACCACCACAGACGAGTTCTATCTGGCCAGCGAAGGCCGGGTTCGACCCTTTGACGGCGATCTGGACAGCTATCATGAATACCTTACCGAACTGGATCGCAAAAAGCGCGAGGTGCTTCTAAAGGAAAAGGAACTTAAAAAGCACGAGAAGATTCAGAATCCGGGAATCAAATCCCGGGAGCAGAAAAGGCAGGATGCCGAAAAAAGACAGATCCTGAGGCCCCTCAAACAGGAGGTTTCAAAACTGGAAAACGAAATGAATCTCCTTAATGCCGAGAAGGAAGAAATTGAAAAGGCTCTTTCAGACAACACCATCTATGAGGAAAGCCAGAAGGAAAATCTGAAAACCATGCTGGCCAGACAGGCAGACAACCAGCGGAAACTGGAAGAGACAGAAATGACCTGGCTTGAAAAGAGCCAAGAGCTTGAAAACATGCAAAAAGAACTGGAGATATCCTGATGCTCAGCTACCGCCACGGCTTTCATGCCGGAAATCATGCAGATGTTCTAAAACATCTTGTACTGTCATTAATTCTCAGATGCCTTAAAAAGAAGGATAAGCCCTTCTGCTACATCGATACCCATTCAGGAGCCGGGGGATACTCTCTGGAAAGCGAGTACAGCGTGAAGACCGGAGAGTACCATGACGGCATCGAAAAAATAATAGCAAACGTTCAACTCAGAGAAGCGGTACCGGAATATTTTGAAGTACTTGACCGGCTGAACGCCAGAGAAAAAGCACTAAAGTACTACCCCGGGTCTCCATATATCGCCGCATCCCTTATGCGGGAACAGGACAGTCTGGAGCTATTGGAGCTTCATCCCAATGAGTACGAAAACCTGAAATACAACATGCATTTTGCCAAAAACGCCCACGTGCACCACCGAGATGCCCGTGAGGGACTTAACGCTCTTCTTCCTCCAAAAATTAAAAGAGGCCTTGTTCTTATCGATCCCTCATATGAACTCAAAACTGACTATCACGACACGGTGAAAATGGTTAAGAACGCCTGGAGCAAATTTCCCAACGGGATCTATGCAGTATGGTACCCGGTTTTGGGAAAGGCCATAGACGAAAGCTGGAATTTCACCAGAGATCTCGCAAAAATCGGAGCCCCCGGAACCCTGAAAGCTGAGCTTTGTGTCAGAGAAGCGGATCCCCTGCGCGGCATGCACGGTTCCGGGATCGTAATCCTGAACGCCCCCTGGGGACTTGACAAGGAGCTTAATGAGATACTCCCGGAACTGCTTAAGAATCTTAAACAGGATGATCACGGAAAATATGTTTTAAACTGGCTTACAGAGGAGAAATAGTTAAATCAGCTGCGGAAGTAATAGTAATATGACCTAATGCTATGCATTCAACTTACATTTCGCAGTTGAAGCTGGTTAATTTCCTATTGCCTCAAAAATGATAATTTTTTAAAAATTATCCACCATAGGTTTTCTGGTATCTGCTCCCCAGTAATTCCAGTATTTGGCAGGCCTGATCGCTAATGTGAAAGAACAGCCTTTCCCTATTTTCCAGAAGGACAGTGAGAACGGTGCTGAATATCTGGAACACGTACCGCATTGTTATTTTGTCAGTGAGTTTTCCTGTCTGACTTTTGAGCATAACGTTTGCAGTTTTCATAGCATTCCGTAACTTCCATTCCAGTCCGCTGAATACCGCAAGGCCCAGTGTCATAATCATAAGAAGAGCCTGAATATGCTCGTTTTTGGATACGAATATTGAATCTGCAAAAAACTCCGGATCCTTCAGAAATCTAAATCCCCTCTCTACTTTGTTCTGGGATTTGTACTGCTTCAGAAGCTCTTCGGGGG
>NZ_KB899636.1:167338-196008 GCF_000378405.1 Succinimonas amylolytica DSM 2873
AAAGCTCCAACCAGTCCCAAATGCCCCATGGTTAAAGGTTTAAGCTGCTCTCTCGTAATAACGGCCATGACATCCCCCAAAATTGGCAATAATCGCCGTATTCTAGGGAAATAAAATCGCCTGCCACAAGCGAGATAATATTAAAGCGATCCTTGTATCACATTTTAAAAATAAATATTTTATATATGTATTTTTTGTGACAAACCCCTATATTAATCGACGTCACAACATGCTAGTCTCAAAAAGGAATTTGAAATTCCTCCAGCCCATTATAAAAAGTGGTAATTAAGCAATCTCAACTGCGAAATGTAAGATTCAAACTAACGTGGCTGCCAAAAAACAAACACTAATTGGTACGTGTAAAGAAGAGGCTCGTTCCAATGAAGGCAGAAATCTGCTTTTACACCAGGATCATTTTATCAACTGAAATAAAAAGCCCCGGCAATAAAAACCGAGGCTAAAACTCAATACTAACAGAATACTACTTCCAGCAACCCTTGGTATCAGTTACACTGCTTGAATCTCCTGAAAACTTCATTCCTTTGCTATTAATACCTATAATTAGGCAGTCTTTGTCTCTCTTTTGACCATTAATAGCTTCAACTGCCAGACTGTAACTGTTTTTCGCCACTGTTACCCCATTTGTGGCAGTGTAATACTTGTCTAACTCAGCCCCCTTCAGAATTGCATCAAGATTGTTCTTATCAGTATCGTCACCCAGACATTTCTCATATGTCTGATTTAAGGATCTGCAATTCTCCATAACATTTACAAGCTTGGCCAGCTCCTGCTTAACAGCATTACGCCTGGCCTCCACCAAATAATTACCATATGCAGGAACCGCTATAGACGCCAAAACCCCCACGATAACAATAGCAATCAGCAATTCTATCAGAGTAAAACCTCTTCCCGTACTCATAACACTTCACCTACAAACAAAAATACTTATTACTTTACGTCAAGAATACCAAAATTAGTCTGCACAATGCTCTGGGAGGATCCCTGCGACATAGTGCCAGTCTGAGCCCCTCCGGTATCAGAGCCTCTTGACGTAATTCTGTAAAATCGATACCCAATTACTACATCACTTCCTTCAGGGGAGGCTCCCGCAAAATCACGGCGTTCGACTCTCGTAATAGTTGTCCCATTATTCAAATTCAGACAATTAGCACAATCACCAACTTTCTCTGTTACATCCCACCCCTCTGGAGTACGATACCAAAACTGACCATTAGCATAATCCAAATAGGAAGAGCCGTATTCATCCATTCTCAAATCAACACCATTAAACATGATGTTTTTCAGATCCACGGTGGAAGTCTTCCCGTTGATTTTCCAACTCGTATTTACAGGAGTTCTTAAAGAAGAAGGATTAGTACTTTCTCTGGGACTCAAATAGGAATCCTTTTGCTCATCGGACTGAACCTGATTAATGAAAGTAATTACACGATTTACACCGGTAATCGCATTAAGTTCACTGACAACATTTTCGTAAGAAAGATTTGAAGCCCTCTGGGATCTGTATGCCAGCCCCGCTAGCGAAATTGCCAGAATACCGATAATTACCGTAATCATAAGGGCAACCACCAAAGCCACACCGGATTGATTTTTCATACTTCCCCCTTTTTACAATTTGTTAATAATCTGCACACTGCCATTTATAACTCTGTGAACATTGTTGGCATCGGCTGCGGTGCTTAAAACCGTATACTTGGGAGTGCCTGTATCGTCAGGAAACAAAGGAAACTCAGCACCGCGCTTTACCAGCTTTTGTCCGGCCGGTACCGAAAGAACCAGGGCATAACGAAGAAGGTTAATGTCTTTCCAATCAGGTAATACTGATGAAGATCCCGAAATAGCCTTCAGAGCATTTCCCTCTACGCGGTAAAAGGCACTCTGAGCCCCTGTCTGTCCTACGGCGCCGCCAATACTTGTTCCCACCTGAACACGCATGTGAATAACATTCGGATCAATGACAACATCACTGGCCGTGTTAGAACCGATAACCATCTGACGGCAGATCAGCCCCTTAGAATTACCTTTAGTTCTGACATAGAAAATAAGTTCCATCTCATCTGTATTTGGTACAGGCTGTCCCTGACAGTCAAAAACATAGCCGTCAGCATTACCGCCACCACTGCCGTTATGGGTGTTATCCTCCACTGAGGATCCGAAAAAACGAATTTTCAGCATATCGGAACCATTTGAATCAGTGTTAGTATCCTGCTGAACTCTGATTACCTGGTTTTCACCCCAGCCGCTAAAAAGAGCATTGGTATTATTTCGCTGATGAAAATAGGCATAGGTTCTGACACGGTTGTAATTCATAAACCCTGTCTGAAAGAGCAAATCGTTAAAAGTAGAGTCCACGCGCCGGACAGAAGCTCCAGCAACAGCACTGCCCTTCGAAATCCCAAAATTAACAACACTCGATGTCATCAAAGAATACAAACCGGCAACAATTATGGAAGCAACAAGAATGCTAATCATAAGTTCTATAAGATTAAAGCCCCTATTTTCCCTTATCATAGCCCTATCTCCACACGATTACATACAACATTATTTTTTATTCTCAGTTCTTGCAAACGCTCAGGAGTTATCTGCTCCCCCTCCTCTCCTTCATCATCATTATCCAGCTCGTAAGGACAATAATTTTCCAGCGTTACATTCAATTTATCCGCAGCTGTTGTCGCATCACGGAACTTACCCTGAGCTACCGGTTTATAGGCAAAAGCCACAATCGCACGATATACAGTAAGTCCGGTAATCCCTCCGACATTCTTGGTTCTGATTATCCGCACCCCAAAATCCTGCGACTCAATATCACTGCGATCCTTCACATACTGCTTGCACAGTGTCGCAAAGGTTCCCTTGAAAGCAGCAATAGCGTTTTTCTCTTCAGGAGTAGCATGATCAATTGTGTACATACTAGCAGGATCGGCAACAGCATTACCTGAATCGCCGCATGTAAGAGTTGCAGTAAGATTATCCCCTGTTCCCCAATTCAGTTTTGATAACGTCCCCATACTGCTTTCTATAAAGTGAACATAAGAATTGAGAGCATCACTGCTTGCCTGCTTGCTGTATGTTGAATTTAAACTCCTGGAACTGTACGCCTGTAACGCAGCAAAGCCAAGCATTGCAATTGCCACAACAAGCATGGAAATCAATAGCTCTACCAGGGTAAAACCTTTACATGCATTTTTCATAAACCTGTTTCCTATTTTTTACACTCATCAGGGATCGTCTTCTGACCATAAAGATCCTTGCCTGACAGACTGGATGCTCCCGTAGAGGTCACAGTGAGAGTTTTTATATAATAATCTTTTCCATTTTTGCCACAGATATTTACAGTTACCGTACCGCTTCCACTAATAAACTGACTGTTCGTCGAAGCAAAGCCTGACATCCCGTTGGGAAGAAAAAGAATCTGTGCAGCATTTACCTTGCCATTCTTAACTACAATCCAGCTCCTCGCAGGCGGCTGAACAACACCAAGCTCTTCGTCTCCCGTGTCGAAAGCAAAGGTCGTGCCAGAAGCGTCTGAAATATTGGTAAAAAAGACGAATCCCTGCTCCCACCCCTGATTAGAATCAACAGCGAGTCCCGAGCCGGTAAAAGACCCCGGACGCATCACAACCGGACGACCTCTGGAGATGGCAGCCTGCCTGGCCTCATCAAAAGCACTTTCAACAGCCCCCGCAGTAGCATTAACATCATTCGATATCGCCCAATCTCTCATGGATGAGGTAGCAATGGTGGTAAGAATGCCAATAAGAACAATGGTTATCAGGAGCTCCACCATGGTAAAACCTCGCCATCGCGAACGACATCCAGTCACTATCTCCTGTTTCCGAGCATAAAGCATAACCTTCCCTGGTTCAGCCATAAAAAACTCTCCTAAAAATGCACTTCGCACTGCTTAAAAACTGCATAACTGATATATTCTATAAAAGAAAGAGCAATTATGTTACATCGGTATCGCTTATTTGAGATACAGATACAAAAAAATAAACATAAACTAACGTTTTGTTCACATTTCATGTTTTTTAACCGCATCCGAAAAAACGGTTACAAAACAGAAACACCTTCCGGCATCATTAATTTACGACTCCCTCTCCCGACAGTATCCTGTGCAACACCGGGGAATAATGGACAGCAGTTTACTTCAGAAAACCCGATTAAAACTTATCAGATCAGACCTGACATTCCTGCGAGGCGGATTTCAATTCAGAAACGCATCTTTCGTAATTAAAATAAGGAGCGCCATACATTCTCATCATATAGGGACGGAGTTCCTCAGGCGCCCTGTTAATCCTCTCCAAGAACCGGGCTCTGTCCATCTCGCTCACGTTTTCATCATGTCCGGCAGCCACCAGTACCGAAGGGAACAGCTGATAATGACTGTATATAAAGGTATCAATAGCTTTAGCCAGAGCCGACGCATCCTGGTAATCTCCGGTCAAAGGACCCCCGGCACTCACATGAACCCGGCCCTTATACCCCTTGATTCCGCTGACAATGCTGTCTATATCCTCAAATTCTGATTTGGTGTAATTACCGTTCCTGGACTTCTCGTATAGCTCCCTGGCCTTCATAACATCTCCCGGATCAAATTCATAGGAAATGGATACCGGAACAATATTCAAGGATTTTACATACTCCGGAAACGACATCTTGAGCTTCTTCCCGTACATATAAAACATTTTCAGAATAGCGTCCTCGGTGGCATCATTTCCGTCCTTCGCCCTCCCCTCCCGCTGGGCAATCCACACATTGTGATTTTCCCTGATGGCTGTTCCAATATAGGCACTGAGTTCGGAAAACGCCTTGATTTTGTCCTTTACAGAACTAAGAGAACGCTTCACGATAAAGCTTTTGTTGAGCTTCATAAGATCTGTGGCCACCGGAAGTCTGAGAAGATTGTCCCCGATAGCGATTTTTACGGTATCCAGCTTATTATAGAAACAGCACATATCGATAAATGCCGGATCCAGCGAGATATCACGGTGATTGGAAATAAAAAGGTAACCCTTTGCAGGATCAAGCTTGTCAAATCCCTCGTAGGTAAATCCGTCCGTGGAATTCCTGATTACCCCTTCCATAAAACGGGCTACGTATTCCTGACAGCCTCTGATATCAGTAATTTTTGCGAACTTTTTTCGCAGGATATGTCTTATAACCGGCTTAAGCACAGGATGCATAAATTTCGGCAGGGAGGGGAACATATTCCTGGCAAGACCTCCCAGAAGAGAACTGTCATTTATGACTCTTTTTACTACCGCAGGAACCTCGTCATCCCGATAATGCCTGATGTCATCAAACATCGGATCATCCGTGGTAAGCTCCGGTAATGACTGTGCAGCCTCATTGAAAGAGTGTTCCTGACTGGTGGTGTTATTCATTGCAAATCCTAATAATAAATCCAACTGACTACTTGATTACGGCATCTGTGTATGTGAAAACTTTTTCACAATAAAACTAGACTGTGTCAGATTTTCCGACACATTTTACACGACAACCCCCTTATAACAGCATCAGCTAAAGTGATCAAGTTCACGATAAGTCAAAAAAAATATGCGGCTCGTCATATTCCTATGGTGAACTTTGTCTGATTTTTGAGTATCATACACGAATCGTTAAGGGGCATGATTTGTCCAGATCCGAGGAGAACTATTAACAGTACAAAAACTTCGGATACTTTGTCAGCAGTAAAGGGATTATTAGATAATGCTTATTGGTAAACCTCAATCAGATCCTACAAAGGACTGGTTTCTTTCTCATTGTCACATCCATAAGTATCCTGCAAAGAGTACTCTGATACATGCCGGTGAAAAGGCAGAAACGCTCTACTACATTGTCAAGGGTTCTGTGGCTGTTCTCATCAAGGATGAAGATGGCAAGGAAATGATACTTTCCTACCTCAATCAGGGAGATTTTATTGGCGAACTCGGACTCTTCGACGAAAGCGAAAGCCCGATAAGATCCGCCTGGGTCAGAGCCAAGAATGCCTGTGAAATTGCGGAAATTTCATATAAGAAATTCAAACAGCTCATTCAGGTCAATCCCGAAATCCTAATGCGTCTCAGTGCCCAGATGGCCAGACGATTGACAACCACCAGCAGCAAGGTTGGCAATCTGGCGTTTCTTGATGTTCAGGGACGTATTGCCAGCACTCTTATCAACCTTGCGCACCAGCCTGATGCCATGACTCATCCGGATGGTATGCAGATCAAGATTACCAGACAGGAAATCGGCCAGATCGTCGGCTGCTCCCGCGAGACAGTAGGACGTATTCTGAAAATGCTTGAAGAACAGAATATGATAAGTGCTCACGGAAAGACCATCGTGGTGTTCAACACCCGCTGATCACAGGCTTTAAAATGCCAGAAATGGAGGGAAACACTAACGTTTCCCTTTTTTGTTTCACAATTTCCCTGACTTCCAACACACAAAAAGGCCGTCACTCACGGACGGCCTTCAGATAAATTAAAAGTCAGGATTACCGGGATAATCACTGGTCATATGTGGCAAGATCAGCCGAACAGCTTTTTAAGAGCATTTCTGTATCTCTTAAAGCCTTCCCTGATATCCTCATCAGGAATATTCAGAGCCGGAACAGTTCTTATAACATTGTGTCCTGCTGTTAAAACAAACAGCCCTTCCTCCAAACAGGCCTTGAAAATATCCTTAAGACGGTCACTCAATTCCGGAGTAAGCTCAGCCCCAATGAGGAGCCCCATACCGCGAACCTCCTTAAAGCAGTGAAATTCCTCGTTAAGCTCCCGGTAAAGCTCCCGGAAAAGTTCCGCCTTCTTCTTAACCCCGTCCAGGAAGTCCTGATTATGCACCAGCTCAAAGGAACGGCAGCCCACAGCAGTTGCCAAAGGATTTCCGCCAAAGGTGGTTCCATGAACTCCGGGCTTAAAGGTATCCGCAATACTGTCAGTGGTCATCATGGCTCCGATAGCAATTCCGGCTCCCAGCCCCTTGGCTGACGTCAGAATATCCGGTACCACGCCATAAGCTTCATAGGCATACATATACCCAGTACGGCCGAAACCGGTCTGAACCTCATCATATATGAGAAGAGCATGGTTTTCATCACAGAGCTTTCTTACTGCCTGAAGGAATTCCCTGTCGGCAGGAACAATACCGCCCTCCCCCTGAATAGGTTCCAGCATCACCGCACAGGTTCTTTCTGAAATCACCGCCTTTATTGCTTCCAGATTGTTAAACTCCACATGAATTACTTCGCCGGGAAGGGGCCCGAAACCGGTACGGTATTTTTCCTGGCCGCCAACGGTAACATCAAAAAGCGTACGACCATGGAAGGAGTTTTCAAAAGAGATAATCTGATCCTTTTCCGGTCCATAATGGTCATAGGCATATCTTCTGGCGAGCTTCAGTGCTGCCTCATTGGCCTCGCCGCCAGAATTTGCAAAGAACACCTTATCAGCAAAGGTATTCTCCACCAGATATTTTGCCAGACGGATAGCAGGCTCGGTACACATATAATTGGAAATATGCCACAGTTTATGAGCCTGTTCCTCCAAAGCCCTGACTATTTCAGGATGACAATGCCCCATAACATTTACGGCAATACCTGCCGCAAAATCAATGTACTCCTTATCCGCATCATCCCAGAAACGCGAGCCCTGCCCCCTTACCGGAATAAACGGAGCCGGGTTGTATACATTCATTTCATAACGGTTGAAATCCGCTCTTGTAATATTGGACATATCTCTGTTGTCACCTGCAAAAAAATAACAGGACCCGCCACAGTCTGGACGAGCCCCTCGTCATCAAAAAATCTCTCACATTATACCCGCATTCCGGAACTCGGGTCTGTTTCTTATGAAATTTATCACCGCTAAAAAAACGATAACCAGCGAGACGCATTATCGCGCCTTTCAGGAACGATATTCCCGGAGTTCGCTTTCAAGCCTTTTTTCATGGTCTCCCGGGATTCCGGCATATTGTCCCAAAAGGAGATAGATCCCGGGCACCACAAAAATGGTAATCAGGGTAGCCGCACTCATACCGAAAAAAATCACCGCCCCCAGCGACTGACGGCTTTCATAGCCGGAGCCGTTGGCCAGAATTAAAGGAAGAGCCCCAATAATGGCGGTGAGAGAGGTCATAAGAATCGGTTTCAGCCGCCGCCGGGAGGCTCTGGTCACTGCTGTAAACACTGATTCTCCCGATCTTCTCAGCTGATTCGCAAACTCTACTATCAGAATACCGTTTTTAGTTACCATGCCGATAAGAAGAAGAAGACCGATTTCACTGTAAATATTAAGCGAAATGTTCATAATCCAAAGCCCCAGAAGGCCTCCGGACACCCCCAGGGGAATGGTAACCATTACAATTACCGGATACAGAAAGCTTTCAAACTGTGCAGCCAGCACAAGATAGGTAACCAGCACGGCCAGTCCCAAAACCAGAGCAAGCTCATTCTCACTTTCCCGAAAATGACGGGATTCCCCGTTCAGGGCGACAGACATCCCTGGCTCCAGATTAGAGGAGCTCCACTGATCCATCCAGTCCAGAGCCTGTCCCAGACTCACCCCCGGTGCCGGATGCGCACTGATGGTCACTGCCTTGTCCCGGTCAAAATGCGGAAGCTTCTTGGCCCGGGACTTCAAATCAAAGGATGCCACACTGCCCAGTGGAACCATTTCACCACCAGCCGCCCTGATATTAAGAGTACCAATGGCATTGATATCCCGAAACTGATTTTCAGGAGCCCGGATGTAAACGTCATACTCTTCACCACGATCTACGAAGGTAGTGTGACTGGTTCCGCCAAGAGCAGTCTGGAGCGCTTTGGAAATATTTAGAAGAGGAACCCCCAACACCGCAGCCTTGTCGACCTTAATGGAGACCTCCACCTCAGGAGTGTTTTCAGAATAATTGGTATCGGCGTTAATTAAAATGCCTTTTTCGGATGCCGCTGCGATGAGCTTCCGGCTTACCTTGTTCAGTTCTCGGAAATCATCGCCCTTGATTACGTACATAACCGGACTTCCGGAAGTTCCCTTGAATCCTGGCTCGTAGACATAAAGTGTCAGATCCGGAACATCAGTAAGTCTTTTCTTGATCTCCTGAGCCAGCTCATGGGAGGTACGTTTCCTCTTTTCCCATGAAGCCAGCTGAATAACCACAAAGCCGCTCTGATCCGTTCCTGCCCCCAGAGAAGGAGAACTAAAGCTGACGGAGGTTACCTCACCGTTTTCAAGATAGGTTAGCAGAAATTTTTCAATATGAGACATTTCCCGCTTCATGCGATGAATACTGGTGCCTTCCCCTCCCCCGGCATAGATATATATAACTCCCCGATCCTCCCGGGGAACAAACTGGTGCGGAATAGCATCATAAAACAGAAAAATTGATGACAGTATCAGCACCAGAGCCGCCGGATAAAGCCACAGCCTTTGTAACATAAAAAGCAGTGCATTTTCATAAAAAAAATGCAGCCACTTCATAATAAAATTGAAGAACCGCACCGGATAATTTTTGGATCCGGTCTTTCCGGGCTTCAGAAAAACACTGGCAAGAGCCGGAGACAAAGTAAGCGCGATAAATCCGGAGAACAGCACCGCCAGTGACATCATGGCCGCAAACTCAATAAACATGGCTCCTGTAATGCCCTGCATAAACATGAGCGGCAGAAATATCATGATAAGCACCAGGGTAGTGGCAATAATAGCAAAGCCCACCTCCTGAGCCCCTTTCCATGAAGCGGCCAGAATCCCCATTCCCCTGCTGATATGAAAGGAGATGTTCTCTACCATCACTATAGCATCGTCAACCACCAGACCGATGGCCAGAATCAGACTCAGAAGGGTAATAAGATTTATGGAAAAACCTGCGAAATACGCCCCGGTAAAGGCCGCAATCAGGGAAACGGGAACCGTCACCGCCGGAATCAGGGTGGTTCTCCAGGAACCTATAAAGAAGTACAGAACCAGAATTACCAGAAGAGCCGTGATGGCCAGAGTTTCATAGACCTCGGAAATTGAATTTTTTATGTAAACTGTCGAATCAAAATCCACGTCCAGTTCAGCTCCGGCGGGAATAAAGCGTTTTAAATCCTGAACCTTTTTACGAACACTGGCAGCCACCTCCAGCGGATTGGCGGTAGACATGGGCACCACACCAATGCCGATACTGGACATACCGTTGCGGTGATAAACACTTTCCTCGTTTTTGGCCTGAATTCCCACCTCGGCCACATCTCTCAGTCTAATGGTTCCTTCAATACCGTCATGACGAATGGGGAGAAGAGCAAAGGACGCGGCATCAACATAAACCCTTTTGATCTCCACCGGAAAATACATATCGTCATTTCTGATTTCTCCGCTGGGGAGCTCAATGTTTTCATGGCCGATAGCCGAAAGAATATCCTCCACAGAAACACCCAGGGCAGTCATCCGGGCCGGCAGCAGCTTAACGTACATTACCTTCTCAAGAGCTCCAACAGTTGTTACCTGGGATACCCCGTCAAGCATGCTGATATTGCGAACCACAAAGCGCTCGGCATAATCCGAAAGCTCAATACGATTCATCACGGTACTGGATAAGCTGAGCCAGAGCACTACCTCTCCTTCGCCGCTGTCTCTGGCCACCACCGGCTCGTCAATACCTGACGGCAGCTTCTTCCGGGCCCGGGAAACCGCATCCCGGACATCGGAAACTGCAGACAGCATGGAAGCATTTTCATTAAACTCAATACCGATCCAGGTTTTGCCGTTTCTGCTGTTGGAGGAAATTTTTCCTACCCCGGAAAGAGTTGAAAGCTCATCCTCAACAATCTTGGTAACACGGCTCTCCATCACCTCAGGGGAGGCTCCGGTATAGGTTATGGTAATGGAAACCACCGGCCTTGAAACATCAGGAAGTTCCCTTATCTGCAGCCGAAAAAAGCAAATAAGACCGAAAATGGTCAGAAGAATACTGAGCACCAGCGCGAACACCGGGCGTTTTATGGAAATCTCGCTCAGTATCACAGAACAGAATCCCCCGTCCGGGTCTTTTTACGAAGAGGAACATCCCCCGAGAGATCTTCAAGAGATTTTTCATCAGAAAGAACCCGCACCTTGTCCCCGTCAGCAAGCTTTTCGACTCCCTCCGAAACCACCTGCATCCCAGGTCTTACTCCGTCAAGCACGGCAGCATAAGAGCCGGTAACCGGCCCCAGGATAATGCGACGCCGGGAAACTGTGCGATCCTTGTTCAGAATAAAGACATAGCGCTCATCTCCCTGATACAGCACGGACTTCAAAGGGATAACTGCGTATTTACCCCCGAAAAGGCTCAGGGAAATCTCCATCATCATGCCATCCAGAAGACGGACATTGTCGTTCTTGAAAAAAACCCGGATCTTAATGGCCAGAGTATCACTTTTAACGTGAGTGTCGATTTCCCGCACCACCCCGTTAAATTTTTCATTAGGCCAGGCCTCGGCAGTTCCGACGACTTTCTGACCCGGAACCAGCTGAGACATCAGCCTTTCCGGAATATTGAAATCAACATAGACTTCCGAAAGATCGTCCAGCTGGAGAAGCACGCTTCCCGGCCGAACCAGTTCTCCCGGAGTAAGCCTGTGCAAGCTTAGCACTCCGCTGAAAGGAGCATAGATTTTTCGTTCCTCGAGAGCAGCCTTTCGAGCTTCCACCACCGCCTTCTGCTGCTCGGTTTCAGCTCTGAGCTGCTCCATGGAATCAAGACTTACCACACCTTTGCTGTTAAGCTTCTGCATCATGGAAAGCCGCCGCATCTGATTATCAAGCCGCACGGTCTCCTCCCGAAGCCGCGCCTCCTCCATGCTGTGATCAAGCTCGATAAGAAGCTGCCCCTGTTTCACAGCCTGGGCAGAAGCCACGTGAACCTTAGAGATGCGAGCCGTAACCTCCGGAGTAACCTCCACTGATTTACTGGCAAAAACCCGCCCTACCAGCGGAAAGGATAATCCGCTTTTCTGATCCTTAACCGGTACCACCCGAACGCTCTTTTCCAACTCGGAAACTCTGACAGATACTGGAGCTCCCCGATGAAGAATTCCGGAGGTATAACAAAGCCAGGAGGCAAAAGCCGCCACCAGAAAAAGAAGCAGGGCCAGGACTTTCTTCATACATCAGTCAGGAAGCACAAAGCCAATGGCGGTATATACCTTTTTAAGAGTTTCGTAAGCTCTGGCGTGTGCTTTTTCCGCACCGATCTTAAAAATCGATCTGAGATAGGCTTCGTCTGCACGATACTCACGGTATCTGGCCTGAATCGGCTCTAAAAACGCAACCACGGCATCAGCAACTTCCGATTTAAGATGACCATACATCTTGCCTTCAAAATGACTAACCAGATCTGTAACCGGAGTTTCAGTAACAGCACTCATAAGATCCAGCAGATTGGACACCCCAGGCTTGTTATCCCAGTCATAACGAACCACGGGAGGATTGTCGGAATCGGTAACAGCTTTTTTAAGCTTTTTGGCAATGACCGCAGGATCCTCAAGAAGGGTAATGACATTGTTACGGTTGTCGTCGGATTTGGACATCTTTTTAAGAGGATCCTGAAGACTCATTACCCGGGCACCGGATTCGGGCACATATCCCTTTGGAAGCACAAAAATATCGCCATAAAGCTGATTAAAACGGTAAGCAATATCTCTGGTGAGTTCGAGGTGCTGCAGCTGATCCTCCCCAACCGGCACCAGTTCAGCATTGTACAAAAGAATATCTGCTGCCATAAGAACGGGATAATCAAAAAGACCAGCGGTAACATTCCCTTCATAACGCTTGGACTTATCCTTGAACTGCGTCATCCTGGTAAGCTCGCCCATCTGGGTATAGCAATTGAGCACCCAGGAAAGCTGCGCATGATCGGGAACCTGGGATTGCAGAAAAAGCGTGCTTTTTTCCGGAGTAATGCCCACTGCAAGATATATGGCCAGGGTGTTGTATATGGCCTCATGAAGCGTTTTGGCATCCTGACGTACGGTTATGGCATGCTCATCCACCACACTAAAAATGCAGTCATACTCATCCTGCATTTTCACCCACTGTCTCAGAGCTCCGATATAGTTGCCTATGGAAAGTTCTCCGGAAGGCTGCGCACCGCTAAAAACAATTTTCTTCATCAATAAAATCCCTGATCAAAACCACTGACCAGCTCTCCAATCAGAGCAAAGTCATCAAACACATAATCCGGTAACGAATCAGCAATAGGCCGTCCCCGGTTATATCCATATGTAAGTCCGATACTGGTCATTCCGGAACGGCGGGCCCCCAGAACATCATTGGATGAATCTCCCACCATCACGCAATCTCCGGGAACAACCTTCATTTCGGAACAGACATAATAAAAGGGCTCCGGATCCGGCTTTTTCTTTTTAAGAACATCTCCGCCCAGAGTAAAAACAAAGTAATCCAGAAGGCCGGCCTTTTCAAGAACAGGTCTTACAAAAACATCGGGCTTATTTGAGAGAACCGCCAGGAGAATACCAGATTTCTTTAGATATGAAAGAGTTTCGGGAACTCCGGGATATACCTGCTCCCGACAGTCAAGACAAGAAGCATAGGTCCTATTGAAGCCTTCGCGAGCCTTTTTCAGAAGCGAAGACTCTAAAAGGGCAGGATCCGGATCCATAACTCGGGAAACAGCTCTTGCCAAAAGCATCATGGCCCCGTTTCCCACATAGGATCGAGTCATTTCCGGAGTAATATCCGGAAGTCCGACATAGCGAAGAGCCCCCAGAACTGCCTTATGGAGAGAAGGAACCGTATCTGCGAGAGTTCCGTCAAGGTCAAACAGCATAGCCCTGGGTCTGCAGGTAAGAATCATATTAGGAAGCCAGTTCCTGACGCATAGCAGAGATCACGTCTTGATATGAATCACTTCCAAAAATTGCCGAACCGGCAACGAACATATTGGCTCCAGCTCCAGCAATCTCCCGGATATTAGACACCTTGACCCCGCCATCAACCTCGATTATAAAATCCTCCGGGGCGATACGTCGCAACTCCTTAATCTTGTCCAGCACTGCAGGAATAAACTGCTGTCCCCCGAAACCGGGATTAACAGACATGAGACATACCATATCCAGCTTATCCCAAAGATAATCAAGCCAGGAAAGCGAAGTGGCCGGATTAAGAGCAAGACCGGACTTAATGCCGAAGCTTCTGATGAGAGCCAGAGAACGATCCACATGCAGTGAAGCCTCCGGATGAAAGGTGATGCTGGTGGCACCTGCCTTAGCAAAGCCTTCAATAAGAGCATCCACCGGAGAAACCATAAGATGCACATCCACCGGGGCTGATATGCCGAATTTTCTGAGTGCTGTCAATACCGCCGGACCGAAGGTAAGATTCGGGACATAATGATTATCCATAACATCAAAATGGATGACATCGGCACCGGCATCAAGAACCGCCCGAACATCATCCCCAAGACGGGCCAGGTCGGCTGAAAGAATGGAAGGTGCAATCAGGTGCTTCATAAAATACCTCAGAGATACAATAAAACCAGCCAGAGTTAACGGGAAGATTCATTCTGAACCTGGGAAACCGGCTTAGACCACGGTTTATTGGCCCGCACATCCGCAGGAAAGCGGCTCTTTACGGCATCAGCTTCCGCCTTGGTGGCAAAATCTCCGTACACCACAATGTAATCGTTACGCTCCGGACGGAACAGAACCCAGCCTCCTTTAAGGCGCTTTCTGAGTCTTTCGGCCCCGGTCTTGTTGGAAGCAACAAGCTGGAGAGTGTAATGCTTTCCGGACAGAGTTGAAAACTCCACATCAGGAGACTTGGGAAGTGGCTGGGCCGGCTTCGGATCGGATTTCTTTTCAGGATTGCCCCTGTTATTCCTTCCGGCATTATCTTTTTTGCTACCATTTAAAACCACAGGCTCATTCCTGGTATCAGAAGGAACTGTATCCTGAGGCTTCTTTCCTGAAATAGTGCCGGTACTGCTACTGTCGGTAACCGGTTTCCGGGAAACCGGAGTTTTGGTTCCATTGTCAGAAGGGGAAGCTTTTTGGGTGTTATCATTTTTCGCATTATTACTTTCAGTGGTCTTGCCAGCAGAAATATTATCCTGTTTTTTAGCGGGAGTCCCGGTATCCGGCTTCGAGGGTTTCACACTGCTGTCCTTCTGCATAGAGGGAGCAATATCAGGCCTATCGGAAACCGGAGTATTAACTGCAATAAGACCAGTGCCTTCAGATTTTCTGCTGTCAGCTGTCAAGCGTTCATCCTTTTCGGATCCGGAAGACATACTCGGTACCAGATCCCCCTCTGCCTGACGATCCGCCTTACTGATGGTGTTTTCGGTAATAACCAGATCACGATCGCCATTACTGTCCGGATCTCCGTCATCGGTAATCAGAACAATCGATTCCGTACCGTCATCGGCTGAACCAGCATCGACCTGACCCGAGGCATCCTCCTGAATAATCACCGTGATACCATCGTTATTATCATTCTCCTTGTTATCAACAACAACCACCGGACTGAGGTCTGTTCTCTGATGATTAAGCTCGGGGCCCAGTCTCAGAGGTTCTCCGGCATCAATTTCCGGAGTAACGGCATTATCAGAAACAGTAATGGGGTCGCTAACCTTAGGCTCAGAATAATCTGTCCGGTTCAGGACATAGAAGCCAATTCCCGCCGCCAGCAAAACCACAGCAGCAGCTCCGATGACAATATCCTTCCTGCGGCCTCCAGCCTCAGCTTTCACTGGCTTCTCCCCTTCCTTTGGTAATGGCATTCCAGGCTTGGTACCTTTAGATACCGCTTCAACAATTTTTCTGATTTCACCGGGATTGGAACCGCAGGAATTAATATCATAGAACCCCTTGAGATCCTTGTCAGGCAAAGGGGCCATCCCATAAAAACGCCGGTAATAGGAAATTAGGGTCAGAGATTCCGGAAGTGTCAGAGGCTGAATTTCCATCTCAACAGGCATCACCCCTTCCTTCTTAACCTTACGGGCTTCAGAATCAGACCAGGCCTGGGAGGAGGTCACTACTATGGAAAACAGACTCTGCTGAACATAAGTGCGATATACCTGAACCAGATCATCAAAAAAATCCTGCGGCGCCTTATCGATGTCATCTGCTACAATCAGAACTCTTTTAGAACCGAAACCCATCCTCTGAATAGTTCCCAGCAGATGATCTGCGGCATTGAACACAAGACTGCCGGAAAGCTGCTTCAGGAGAATCTCTCTCAGTTTTTCTGCCGACAGCTTTTCCTGACAGGGAACAAACGCGCACACAAAGGATTCGTCATCCATTGATGAAATAAGCTGCTCGCTGAACACTGTCTTGCCGCTCTCAAAGGCTCCAGTAACAAAGACCAGCGGGGTTCCTACAGAAATCTGATATTTAACCCTTTCCACAAGAGAAGTCTGACTAGTAAGTCTGGGCAGTTGTTCTAAAGCCATTTTGGTTCCTGCAATTAGTAAAATTTCTGGACATGATCAGCCGTTTTCAGTCCATATATTATAATGTTAAAGCCCCGCAAGTGCACCTGTCTGAATGAATTTTACGATACAGCGGCCAGAGCTTCCTCCTCGGTAACATCACAGCGGAGAGATACCCGCCCTAGTTCATCCGGAACAATGTAATTAATATGACCGTTACGATTCTTCTTATCATGAATCATAAGTTGAAGAAAGGCCTCTCCGGGCATGGAATCAGGACGGGAAACCGGAAGACGGTTTCTGGCAATGAGAGCCCGAATTCTCTCAAACACCTCTTCTGATATATATCCTCTGCCAAGTGCCAGTCTGGATGCCATCACCATACCTGCGGCCACAGCTTCACCGTGAAGCCATACTCCGTACCCCATAAAGGTTTCAATGGCATGTCCGAAGGTATGGCCAAGGTTTAGAATGGCTCTAAGCCCGCCTTCGGTCTCATCCTGATGCACAACCTCGGCCTTTATTTCACAGCAGCGATAAACAACATCAGAAAGTACATCAAGATCATGCGCCCAGACCTTTTCGGAATTATCTTCAAGATAGCTGAAAAAATCCCGATCCCAGATAATACCGTATTTAATTACTTCGGCCATACCGGCAGCAATTTCACGTTCCGGAAGGGTTTTAAGAGTATTTAAATCGATAATCACGGCTTTAGGCTGATAGAAGGCGCCAATCATGTTTTTACCAAGGGGATGATTAACTGCAGTTTTCCCACCCACAGAAGAATCAACATAGGAGAGCAGAGTAGTGGGTACCTGGATAAAATCTATACCACGCTGATAGCAGGCTGCAGCAAATCCGGTCATATCACCGATAACTCCACCTCCCAGAGCGAATACTGTAGAATCCCGGCCGGCAGAATTTTCCAGAAGAAAAGTGAGAATATCATTAAAATGCTTCAGATCCTTATACTGCTCGCCATCCGGAAGAATGCAGGACAGTGCTTCTACGCCAATAGATTTCAATGAGGACTGGAGCGGCTCGAGATACCATTTTTGGACCGTCTCATTGGTAACAATCACAACCTTTCCGCGTTTAACAAGACAGTCCTGCCACAGAGATGGAGTGGTCAGAGCACCGTCTGCAATAAAAATCGGGTAGCTGCGTTTTCCCAAATCAACACTAAGCTTTTTTAACATCATCGCCCTCCAATTACCTGTTTCCGGAAAACTTCGTGCCGCAGAGCTTATGGAACTCCGCGGATATCCGCGGAGCCAGTGCCCGCGGATCATTTTCGTCAGTACTTACAACAATATCCGCAACTTCAAGATAAAACGGTTCTCTTTCACGCAAAAGTTTATCAAGAACACCGCGGGGATCGGAATTCTGAAGAAGTGGCCTCTTGTGATCAAAACGAGTTCTCTCATACTGCTTTGAAACCGAGGTTTTGAGATAAACCACGGTACCGCGTTCTCTAAGATATTCTCTGTTAGCCGGTGTTTTAACAGCACCCCCACCAGTGGCCATAATAATCCCTTCGCGGCTGGTGAGATCATTTATGACATCACTTTCCCGCTTCCGAAAACCGCTTTCACCTTCCACATCAAATATCCAGGAAATATCAGCTCCGGTTCTCCTGATAATCTCCTGATCCGAATCCAGAAAAGGCCAATGCATGATTTCTGAAAGGAGCTTACCAATAGTAGTCTTTCCGGCCCCCATGGGACCAACCAAAAAAATATTACGATCTTTGGACATAAACGCCCTGAAAATAAAGCAAATACAAAACAGACAGAATTATAACGTATTTTGAGCAACCATAAAAAAAGGCCTCCTAAAAGGAGACCTTTACACACTGAAATGAAAATCTTACCTGCCTACAGCACCTTCAACGATGTGCGGGGTAATGAATACCATTACTTCACGGCGCTGATTGGAGTTTTCAACAGTCTTGAACAGCCAGCCAACAACCGGGATATCACCAAGGAAAGGAATCTGAGATTTAATTCTCTTGATTTCCTGCTGGAAGATACCGCCAAGTACCAGGGTTTCACCGTTACCAACGAGAACCGAAGTCTGTACAGCTCTCTTGTTGATACTTACAGAAGAACCGGTAGTAGTAGTTACTGTCTGGCCAAGGTCATCATTGGTAATTTCCAAATCAAGGAAGATGCTGTCATCCGGAGTAATCTGCGGAGTAACCTCAAGCTTGAGCACAGCATCAGTCCATTCAACAGTGGTCGCACCGCTGGAGGCCGCTGTTACAGAAGGAATCTGATAACCCTGCTCGATCATGGCCTTCTTCTGGTTAGTGGTAGTTACCCGCGGAGAAGCAATGGTCTCAGTACGGTTTTCAGTCTCAAGAGCCGCAAGAGTCAGGTTGAGATTGAAATTACTGCCCAGTCTTCCGATGTTGATAACACCACCCTTGTATTCGGCCTCAGCAGGAATGGTATTGGTTCCAGCAGTTCCACTCCACTTACCGTCTTCATGCCCGGACTGAATGATGTTATCGGAACCAAGATTCCAGTGAATACCCATCTGATCGGCTACAGTTTCATCTACAGCAACGATTCGGGCTTCAACCATAACCTGCTGAATCGGAGTATCCAGCTTCTCGATAAGGCGCTTAACGTTGGCAATAGAAGCCTCAGTGTCCTTAATGATGAGGGTGTTGGTTCTTTCATCCACGGTGGCAGTACCACGAACAGACAGCAGGCTGTCAGATGCCTCGGCACCGTTACCGCCGCCCTGACCATAGTTACTACTACCACCCTGCTCTGCAGAAATGGAATTGGCACCGTCATTGGTCTTCAGAAGCTTAACAATATCGGCAGCCTTGGCATAGTTAATCTGCAGGAATTCAGTTACGAGAGGCTCCTTGGCACTCTTCTTCTCCTGTTCTTCCAGCTGCTTCTGCTCATAGGCAGCCAGCTCTTCCTGCTGACCGATGAGGAGAATATTGCCATCCATTCTCTTATCAAGGCCTTTCACCCGAAGAATGGTATCGAGAGCCTGATCCCAGGGTACGTTATCAAAGTTGACAGTGATGTTCCCGGAAACAGAATCGTTCATCACCAGATTTACCTTGACCTCTTCAGCAAGAATCTTAAGAGCGTTTCTTACCGGAATATCCTGGAAGGAGAGAGAGAGGTTCTTGCCACTGTAGCGAGGAGCATCGGTAACCTTTACCACCGGCTTCTTCTTGGCAACAGTAATAACAATAGATTCACCATTCTGAACATGCTTGGCATCGAATTCAGCACTCTGAAGGGCAATATCAAGAACAGCACCATCTGCAGCTTCGGAAACATCAATGTTTCTGAGAAGAGTACCGTAGTCATTAACATCCATCACTGCCAGAAGATTAGGATCCACTGCAGAACCATGGAACTTGGCAATAAGGTGAGTCCCCTTGGGAACAAGCTCAAGAGCAGCATTCTTGTTGTCAAGATTTACCACTACAAGACCTTCACCGGAAGCGCCCTTTTTAAAATTGATGCCGTTGATGCGGTTGATACCGCCGGCAACCGTCTTCTTTGACTTGCCAACAACACTCTGGTCCGAATATCCCTGCTTGGCAGCAACTGCACGGGGATCCTGTCCCAAAGTAACATAAAGAGAGTTACCCTGCTGGGATACCTCATAAGGAACCAGTGATTCCAAATCAACAGCAACACTAAGATCACCGCCACTCTGCTTCACATTAACGTTACGCACAGCCTTAGACTTAACATGGAAATCGTTCTTGAGAAGAGCTGACTCAGCATCACTAAGATTAAGAACCAGCTGCTCGGGATCATACTGCAACCTATCCTGATAACCACCTACCGGACCGTCAAACTGGAATTCAATCCTGGTCTGAGCTGCCATGCTGTTATCAACCTTGATGTTTTCAAGCTTAGTGGCTGCCTCAGCAGGCAATACAACACCGGCAAAAGATGCCAGCATCACACAAAGCCCTAATTTCTTCATCTGAAAATTCATAATTTTGTTTCCTGCCTGCTAATTATTCCGCTTCAATCAAATCAATACGGGATGACTTTTTGTTCCAGCATCCGTTACCGTCAGAAATAAACTCTTCAACCTCAACAGAATCCGGCGCTACACGGATTACCTTGCCGAAATTAAGTCCCATGTGCATTCCGGGAACAACACGAACTACCACACCGTCAGCGGTCTGGATCAAGGCTCTGAGCTTATTGTCCATCATGATAGTACCGCGCATAAAGAGATTATCCAGAGAGTACTGCTCAAGTTCTTCCATCGGACGTTCACGATCCGGCTGTTCACAGCTGACTGGCTTAGCAGAAGCCGGCTGAGAAATCTCCGGCTTCGGAAGAACAAAGGGCATCCGGTCGGTCTTAGGTTCAAACTTCATCGGTACGAAAGCTGTAATCTGAGGAAGAGCTTCAATTTCGGACGGAGCCTGCTTACGCTGAGTATCGCAGTACTCCTTAACTGAATCATTAAAGCCCGATTCACAGGCAGTCAACACCATAACTGATGCCAGTGCTGCGGATAACAAGGTTAACTTCTTCATTTAATTCCTAGCCTCCTTCCGCTGTCTGCGAGCCTGGTTCTGCTTCGCCTGATTTTCGTTATATCGGAAAGTCTTAGCGATAAGCTTCATATCCAAAAGCTCGGTATCAACCACTTTGCCGTCCTTACCCTTGGTATCAACTCTCGACAGGTCAAACTTGTCGATAGTAACAATTCGCGGCAGAGCTGCAGTGTCGGCTGCAAAGCTTCCCAGCTGCTCATAGGTTCCAGTAACATGGATATTCATAGGGAGTTCAGTGTAGATCTCCTTCTGAACTTCAGGTTCCCACTTAATGCTGGCAAGAGTAAGACCGTTATCCTGAGCAATGAAGGAAATATCGTCCAAAAGATTGGCAACCTCGTTACTGTTCGGAAGCTGTCTCAGCTGAGCATCAAGCAAGCTTTCGAGTTCAACAATCTGTTCCTTATAGGCTTCAAGATTTGCAGCCTGACGTGCCTTTTCAGCGAACTGATCGCGTAAAGACCTCTCTGTCCTAATCTCTGAATCCAGATCATTCTGCAGATCCTCACCCATAGCCGCCCAGGAAGCGTAACAAATGAGCCCGGCAACAATCAGGCCAGAAACCAACCTTACAGGCAAAGGCCAAGTCTCAATCTGATTAATATTAAAATCACTTCCAGCCATTACTTGGCACCTCCCTTGTTACCTGCATTGAGGGGGTCACTGCTGTCAGCAACCTTAAAGCTCATAACAAAATTGTAAAGGCCATCCGGAAGAGTCGGTATCTTGCGCTGACCATTCTGCATTTCAGCCTTAGTTTCAGTTATGTTGCTCTGACCTAGCCACTTACTGTTGTCAATATTGCGAAGCATGGAAGATACTCGCGGATTGGATTCCGCCATACCCTTTACCTGAGCAGTACGCTGATCGAAATTCATAGAATCAAGATAAACGCCTGATGCCACTAATGTCGGCAGATCAGAGAACAGATGCACTGCAATATTTCTATTCTGCTGCAGAGTTTCGATGGCCTTCATTCGGTCGATAAGCTCCTGCTTACGCTCTTTAAGCTTGGCAATTTCGGCGATCTGCTGATCCAGCTGAGCAATCTGGCTTCTGAATTCTTCGTTGCGGCCCTTCTGCATCGCAATTGCATACTGCAAATACAGGTAACCGGCAACTACAACGGCAGCAGCAATAAGAACAAATGCCACAATGATTTTAACAAAGGCATCCTTACTTCTTTTTTTCAGCTGCTGACGCCACGGGAGGAGGTTTATATTGGACATTCTTCAAAACTCCTTAATGCTAAACCCAGCGCAGTCATATACTTGCACCCCATCTGGTTGGTTTCGCTCTTGAGATTAGGGAACTTCTTAAAGATGTCCGGACATTTAACATCTGTTCTCAAAAGCGAGGTCATCTGATCAACAAATCCCTCTACCAGACAGCCACCACCGGTAAGAACTACCGCAGCCACATCACGGTGAGACGATGAACTGGTGAACAGCTGCATATTACGCTTAATGTTCTGAGCCAGCTGAATCATAAACGGATTAATGATTTCATTCTTGGCATCGCCGGGCATTTTGTTATTAACTTTGGCTCTTTCCGCATCCTCATATGCCATGCCAGTAGCCTGACACAGATTCTGAGTAAGGGTATCGCCGCCGAAGCTCTGAAGACGCTGGTAAATGATCTCCCCGTGATACATTACACCAAAGGTAAGCGTTACAGCACCAACATCAACCAGTGCCACAGGCTTCTCATTGTAGGCTTCCTCAAAACCGGGAATAGCAGACTTAACGGCTCTTGCCAGCGCATGAATACCAATGTCCACTACCTTAACCTGTTTGCCTACTCCTTCAATTACAGCCTGCCGGGAGTCGACACTTTCAGTCTTGGCACCGCTCAGAAGAACATCACTCTTAGTGGCATCCACAAGATTCGGGCCGAGAATTTCATAATCAAGACTAATTTCATCGAGAGGGAAAGGAATAAGGTTTTCAGCTTCCTGCTCCACGAAGGAATTAAGTTCCGAATCCTTGAAATTTGCGTCAGCCTGAATAATCTTAGAGATTACACTAGACCCCGAAACCGAAGTAGCCACATACTTTGGACTGCCCGAGACATGCTTGATTAAAGTCTTCACAGCAGCTGTTACCTTATCAATATCATTGATCTGGTAATCAACAATAGCCCCCTTCGGAGTGGGGACTTCTGCTACGGCAGTAATCTTGTAGTCTTTGGCTTTGCCAGAGATTGCAACTGCTTTGATACTTTGGCTTCCAAAATCCACCCCGAGAAGCGGATAAAGAACGCCTTTGCTTTTCATTCCAGCCATATTTGCATCCGTGCTGATTTAACATTTTACTCGTTTTCCTATGATAACTTTTTATCGGTTGCGATATCTAAAAAATCAAATTATTCGTTTTGCCGATTTTGAGCTAGATAACAATTTAAGCTATAATTCATGAAATTATTATCTGAGTCAGCGATACGCATATGATTTTTATCTGGATGCGCAGAATCATATGGTTCTGCATTCTGCTGGGCAGTCTTCTAACTGCCGCCGGCTGCTTTTATTACTACCACACCCAAAGTGCCCTTCCTGATGTGAACGAACTCAAGGACGTCACCTTTGAGACACCTCTTCTCATATATACGAAGGACAGAAAACTGATTGCCGAATTCGGACAGCACCGCAGAATCCCCCTGGCAATTCACCAGATTCCGGAAAGACTTAAGAATGCCTTTCTGGCTATCGAAGACGCCAGATTTTACGAACATGTGGGTATTGATCCCATAGGTATCGTACGTGCTGCCTATGCCGGCCTGTCATCAGGGAAAAAGGTGCAGGGAGCCAGTACCATCACCCAGCAGGTTGCAAGAAACTTCTTCCTCTCAAACGAAAAAACTTTCTCCCGCAAGATTAAGGAAATTTTTCTTTCCTGGAAGATCGAGCAGACCCTTACCAAAGACGAAATTCTGGAACTATATCTCAACAAGATTGCTCTGGGGCATCATTCCTACGGAGTGGCTGCCGCCGCCTATGTCTATTTCGGAAAAACCGTAGATGAACTTACCCTGGGAGAAATGGCTATAATTGCCGGCCTTCCGAAGGCACCATCCAATCTCAATCCGATTTCCAATCCCGATAACGCCAAAAAGAGAAGACATCTGGTTCTGAACAGAATGCTACAGCTCAACATGATTACTCCCGAGGAGTATCAGGAGGCGGATAATGAACCGGTTTCAGCATATTACCACACCGCAAAGCTGGAGGCTTACGCTCCTTACGTAGCCGAATCCATACGACAGAAGATGGAAAACACCTATGGTGAAGGAGTCTACACTGAAGGCTATAAGGTATATGCCTCCATCGACTCCGGAACCCAGCATGTAGCCAACAGAGCTGTCTATGACGGCATCACTGCTTATGACATGAGACACGGCTACCGCACTCCAGAAAACATTCTGAAAACCCAGAACATCGACTTGAATGACGAGGAATCGCTCAAAAAGGTTCTTAAACCGTACAAGGCGTTCGAATATGTTTCCCCGGCTATAGCAGTGGCAGCCGACAGCAAAACCAATGCAGTTACCGTCTATATAAAGGACAAGGGACCTGGCACCATTTCCTATGATCATATGAAATGGGCGAAAAACACCAGAAACGATGTAAAATCCGGCAACTTTCCGGCAAAAGTAGCCCAGTTCATAAAACCGGGAGATCTGGTTTATGTAGAACATTTAAAGGACAATCAGTACGCACTCCGGCAGATTCCGGCAGTTCAAAGCGCACTCATATCCCTGGACTCTCATACCGGTGCCATTAAGGCCATGGTTGGCGGTTACAGCTTCGCCCAGAACACCTTCAACAGAGTAGAGCAGGCCAAACGTCAGGCAGGCTCGAATATCAAGCCTTTCCTGTATTCGGCTGCACTGGCTGACAGGTTTACTCTGGCCTCTTTAATGCTTGATGAAAGAATATCCATTTGGAATCCCTGGAGTAAAACCAGCTGGTCTCCCAAAAATTCTCCTAACGTATATGAAGGACTTATTCCGATAAGAGAAGCGCTGACCAAATCGAAAAACGTAGTCTCAGTTCGCCTTATCAGAGCCCTGGGCGTGAACAAATTTGTAACGCATTTCACCAAATTCGGCTTTAATGTCAAAAAGTACCAGAAAAACGATTCCATCGCTCTGGGTGCCTTTGAAGTCTCTCCCCTGGAGCTGGTGACCGGTTATGCTACTTTTTCCAACGGCGGATACAAAATCGAGCCCTATCTTATTGATACGGTAACTCTTGGTGATTCAGAACAGATTATTTACAAGGCCAAACCCTATGATGCCTGCAACGACTGTCCCAATGCCGTGGTTAACTCCATCAAGCCGGAGCTTATCCCCGAAGAGGCCGAGCAACTGGTTAAGGGACATCACGCGGAACAGATAATTACTCATGGCAATGCATTTCTTATTGCAAACACTCTTCACAGCGTTATCTGGGGAGGATCAGGGCCTCGCGGCCGGTACAACGGCACCGGAACCAGAGCCAGAGCCATGAAAAGAGATGACATTGCCGGCAAAACCGGCACCACCAATGAAAGCCGCGATGCCTGGTTTTCCGGATTCAACGGTAATACTGTAACCACGGTCTGGGTAGGATTTGACAACTATGCCAAAAGTCTCGGTCATGGAGAGTCCGGCGGAAAATCTGCACTGCCTATCTGGATTGAGTTTATGAATTATGCCCTGAAAGGAACCGAAGAAACACCGGTGGAACCCGGTGAGGATATTATTACCAGTAATATATCCGGTTATAAGGAATTCTTCATCAAAGACTCAAACGTTGCCGCCAGAACCTACGTTTCTGAGGAGGAGGACTTCAAGGTTGAACGTCCGGCAGGAAACGGCACTCCTTCACACCGGAACGATACCGGAGACGGCGGGCTGGACGATATTATGTAAAAGAGGAAAGCTCCCCTACCCTAGGATTATAAAGGCTGCACATAAAATGCGTAGCCTTTTCTATTTTCGAAATCTGCCCCCTCTTTCTCAGAAATCCGGGTTTTTCTTGCGCCTGATATATTCAGTCATGGAATCAACATTAAGAGGCTCTGCAAAATAGAAGCCCTGAATGTCCTCAATTCCCGACTGCTTCAGATAATCCAGCTCAATACCGGTCTCCACTCCTTCGGCAATCAGTGAAAGTTTAAACGTTTTTGCCAGACTTATAATGGCATCAACAATCTGCTGATTTTCCCGAGATTTGGAAATATTACTGACAAAGCTTTTATCAATTTTTATGCAGTCCAGAGGAAATGTTTTAAGGTTGGTGATATTGATAAGACCGGTACCGAAATCATCAACACTAATCTTCACTCCCATTTCGCGCAGTTCGCCGAAATCCTTAAGAATTCTTACATCGGCATGGGACAATACTGATTCCCGCAGTTCCAGTTCCAGGCAATGCGGCGGATAGTTAAGATCCTCCAGCAGATTAACAATCTTGCTCAGAAAATCAGGTTTTGATATTTGACGTCTTGAAAGATTCACCGCCATCGGATACATCTCGCCAAACTTCTCCTGCCAGACCAGATTTTGTTCCAATGCCGTGCGCAGTACCCAGTCACTTATGGTAACAATGATATCGCTGTCCTCGGCAATCGGAATAAAATCGTCAGGCATAAGTTTTCCGAATTCAGGACTGTTCCACCTGATAAGAGCTTCGATACCTTTAATCCTACCGGTCTCCTCACAAATCTTCGGCTGATAAAACAGATAAAACTCTCCTCTGGCCACAGCACCGCTTAATTTGTTTTCAATAAGAGCCCGCTTGTTCATCCCCATTCCCATAACCTCGGAATAAGTCACAATATGGCTGTCAGAAGCTCTTTTAGCGGATAGAAGAGCCACATCGGCATTTCGGACCAGAGTTTCATAATCAAGTCCATGCTCGGGGAAAATGCTGATCCCCATGGAAACAGATACCGCAAAAGCCCCGCCAAATATCTGATATGGATTACCGATTTCGTTCTGAATTTTGGCTATAGCACTCTTGATGACATCGCCATCATTGCAATTACGCAGCACCACCAGAAACTGATCACCGCTAAACCTTCCCAGTAGTACAGAATATTCCGCCAATGCCGTCTTAATCCTTTCAGCAGTAAGCTTTAGTATTTCATCACCAACCACATGACCGTTAATTTTATTGATATTTGAAAAATTCCTGATATCAACAATGACCAAAGCCAGCTTCTGACCAGTCGCATCAGATTCCGAAAGAGATCTGGCCGCTTCCACCGACAGGCACAGACGGTTAGGAATTCCTGTGAGATAATCATTGTGTACCAGCTTATGAAGCATGTTTTCAGATTTCTTAATGGCAGTAATGTTAAAAGCGATACCTCCGACTCCATAAGAACTGCCGTCTTTCCCGATCAAAGGAAATTTAACGCTTTCAAACCACAGCCCGGCCTTCTCGTTTTCGCGGTAGCGGTACACATTCTTAGATTCTAGGACATAACGATCATCCCTGATGTAGCCTTCCACCAGCTTCTTTGGGGCAATATCACTATCAGTAAGCCCAAGAAAGTAGGATCTATCCTTATCAAACATCAGCGCATAAAACTGATTAACCCAGGTAAGCTTTAGCTCCTTGTCCTTAAACCATATGGGTGCCTGAATCAAATCACAAAGAGTAATAAATTCGGCATTTTGCTTTTTTAATGCCTTTATAATCCTGTTTTGCCTGACAAAAAAACATGCGCAGCACACAATAAGCACGATTAAAAGACCGGATGCACATGCGACAACGACATTCATAACTTACTAAATCTCAGAAATTCCAAAAAACTTAATAACAGTGTATCGTTAATTCGATAAAACAACATCACAGCAGGTACTAAACTGTTATTCAGTTAAATAAAATATAAACTGTTCCCGGAAAGAATGAATTAACAAATTAAAGTTTCTGATTCCACGGTATTCTACAGGCTTGCAATCCCCAAAAAACTACTACGGCAATTATTCGTATACACGCGACAAAATCTCCCTGCCATGGCTGTGCAGCCATTGTTCACATTCGCGGTATTCTGGAAAATACTTCTCCCACAGAAGATAAAAATCACGGCTGTGATTCATATGAATCCGGTGACAAAGTTCATGAACCACAATGGCATCTCTGATCTTCTCCGGTGTCAGCATAAGAAGAACATTAAGAGAAATATTGCCATTACTGCTGCAGGATCCCCAGCGGGATTTCATGACCTTAAATGTTACCTTACGAACTCTGACCTGCATCAATTCAGCAAAATACTTCACCCGGGGAGCAATCTCCAGTAATGACGCATCACCCAGTCTTTTAAGATCTTCAAATGAAAGCATTTCCGAAGATGGAACCTGTTTTTGGCGGTGTCTTTCTATCCAGCCGGTCTGACTGTCAACAAATCTCATGATATCCTGATCGGAACATATAACAGGACAACGAATCTCAAAATTCCCGCTTCCAGACAGGTATATACCGATTGTCTTCCTTCTGGAATTTCTCAGTATGGGGATTCCCTTATATTCACGCATTTTTTTCCTGCAAATCACCCAGGGTATGGCCGTTTTATCCCTGACATACCCCATGAAAGAAAGTACTAGACCGTTGTAAGTTCATGGTCCGGTACATAAGTTTTCGCTCTTGAAACCTATAAGGCCTTAGAGCCTGCCCATGCATTTGAGA
>NZ_KB899636.1:197623-204874 GCF_000378405.1 Succinimonas amylolytica DSM 2873
CCCAGCCAACTTAACGGGGGCCGGAACGGATCTTACCGAAGAGATCCGGGCCGCCACTCCATTCCAGGGCATGCAGCGTTCCGAATGCGGCTTAAGGGCCGTCGCTTTCGTTTGTCCGCCGGGGAGCTTTCTTTCATAATAATAAAAAAGCCGAAAACTTAATCCCGGCTTTTTCCTATTATGTCAAATCAGCGACTGAAACAGCGTCAAATTACATCATGCCGCCCATACCGCCCATGCCGGCGCCGGCAGGAGCCTGAGGAGCCTCCTTCTTAGGAAGGTCAGTAATCATGCATTCGGTAGTGATCATCAGACCGGCAATGGATGCTGCATACTGCAATGCACTTCTGGTAACTTTGGTAGGATCGAGGATACCCATTTCCAGCATATCGCCATACTGACCGGTAGCAGCATTGTAACCGTAGTTACCCTGGCCGTTACGAACTTCATTAGCAACTACAGAAGCCTCATCTCCGGCATTTTCAACGATCTGACGGAGCGGGGATTCCATAGCCTTGAGAGCAACCTTGATACCAACGTTCTGATCCTGGTTGTCACCCTGAAGGTCCTTCAGCTTGCTGGCAACTCTGATAAGAGCTACACCGCCGCCGGCAACAACTCCTTCTTCAACAGCAGCACGAGTTGCATGAAGAGCGTCGTCAACACGATCCTTCTTTTCCTTCATTTCAACTTCGGTAGCACCGCCAACCTTAATTACGGCAACACCGCCAGCCAGCTTGGCAACACGCTCCTGGAGCTTTTCCTTGTCATACTGAGACTTTGTTTCCTCAATGGAATGACGAAGCTGAGCAACGCGATCCTTAATGGCATCCTTATCACCGGCACCGTCAATCACAGTGGTGTTGTCCTTGGTGATAACAATCTTCTTGGCCTGACCAAGATCGTTGATGGTAGCAGCATCAAGCTTCATGCCAATGTCTTCAGAAATGACGGTACCGTTGGTAAGGATTGCAATGTCCTGAAGCATGGCCTTTCTGCGGTCACCGAAGCCAGGAGCCTTAACGGCAACAACTTTAACGATGCCACGCATGTTGTTTACCACCAGAGTAGCCAGAGCCTCGCTCTCAACGTCTTCAGCGATAATGAGAAGCGGTCTGCTAGTCTTGGCAACACCTTCCAGAACCGGAAGAATATCACGAATATTGGAAACCTTCTTATCGACAAGGAGAATGTACGGATCATCAAATTCTACAGAAGCACTGTCCGGCTTGTTGATGAAGTAAGGAGAAAGATAGCCACGATCAAACTGCATACCTTCTACGATATCAAGGCTGTCTTCAAGACCGTTGCCGTCTTCAACAGTGATAACACCATCACGGCCAACCTTTTCCATGGCATCGGCAATAATCTTACCCACTGTTTCATCGGAATTGGCAGAAATGGTACCCACCTGAGCAATGGACTTGCTGTCATCGCAAGGAACAGAAATATTCTTGAGCTCCTCAACAGCAGCCTGAACTGCCTTGTCAATGCCACGCTTGAGATCCATAGGGTTCATGCCGGCAGCAACAGACTTCAGTCCTTCGCTGATAATAGCCTGAGCCAGAACGGTAGCAGTAGTGGTGCCATCGCCTGCGGCATCATTAGCCTTGGAGGCAACTTCCTTAACCATCTGGGCACCCATGTTCTGGAACTTGTTCTCAAGCTCGATTTCCTTGGCAACAGATACGCCGTCCTTGGTGATGGCAGGAGCGCCGTAGCTCTTATCAAGAACTACATTGCGGCCCTTGGGGCCGAGAGTTACCTTAACGGCATTTGCAAGAACATTAACGCCCTCAAGCATCTGGCTACGGGCATCACTTCCAAAAAGTACATCTTTTGCTGACATTTTTAACTTTCCTGTAGAAATCCCCCGACTGACATGGCAGTGCGGGGTTTATCAATAAAACTGTGTAAAATTAGTCCTCAACGACTGCAAGAATATCACTCTCGGACATGATGAGCACTTCCTCACCGTCGAGCTTTTCCTTCTTCACACCGTAGCCTTCATTGAAAACTACCTTGTCCCCAACCTTAACTCCCATGGGAAGAACAGTACCGTTGTCAAGAACACGGCCGGAACCTACGGCAATTACCTCACCGCGAGTAGACTTATCAACAGCAGCACCGGTGAGCAGAATACCACCGGAAGACTTGGCCTCAACCTCAGTACGCTTAACAATAACACGGTCATGTAAAGGACGAATTGTCATATTCATTATTTGGTCAAAGTTAAATCCTTTGAACCGCCTCCAAACTAAATATCAAAACCGGCATTAAAACCGACACATCATCTCTGCCCTATATGTGGGGACTTGCTTCTGCGATTTCAAGGGATATTTGAAAAATTTTAAACATTTTTATGACTAATCAGGATTAAGCCCATGCCGGGATGCCGACAGGACAAGATGTGATAAAATCCGGGAAACAAAAGTACAATGCGGAGACTCTTTACAAATGCTGAAATGTCTGCTGGAACGATCATTTGCCGTTTTGCTGTTAACTGCCTTTATCACAGGATTACTTGCGACAGTTACCGGTTCCCTCAAAGGAGAGAAAAGTCCCCGCCAGGTGTTATTAGAAAGTATTTCTGTGGGATTACTGTATTCAGAAGATGCAGAAGCTGCCGACGTTCTTCCCCAGAAAAAATATCTGAAACCAGAAGAAGCGTTTATTCCTTCTCTCACACAGGACAATGATCGGCTAAAAATCACCTTTGAAATTGCAGATGGCTATTATCTCTATCAGGAAAAACTGAAAATTGAAGCTCGAAACTGCACCTTAAAGGAGATCATAATCCCTGAAGGCATTCCTCACGATGATGAATATATGGGGCAGTCCCATATATTTTTCAGCAGGCTTGAGATAGAGGCAGGATTGTTATCCACTTCCCCCCTGCCTCAACTTCTGGTAACTTATCAGGGCTGTACCGAAGGTCTCTGCTATCCCCCCAGAACAGCCACCCTTAACCTTCGAAAAATCTCCGCCCCGTCAGATCCAAGTCAGTCGGACTCTGGTATTACCTCTGCCCCATCCCAAAAGGATACCGCTCCGGATAACACCGTTTCCGAAAATACCGACAGAAACTATAGTACCGACAACGCCTCTGAAATTTATGAGAAAATCAGAAACAGCGGATTTATCGCCGGCCTTCTGATCTTCTTCGTTTTGGGACTTCTGATGAGCCTTACCCCCTGCATGTTCCCCATGTATCCTATCTGGAGCGCCATTATCATCGGAGGACACAAAAAGAATTTTATAACCGCATTCTGGTATTCCTTTCTGTACATCCAGGGAATGGCACTTACCTATATGCTTATAGGATTTGGCATTGCTTTTGCCGGCACCAAGCTCCATGCTGCAATTCAGCACCCGCTGATGCTAATCTGTCTCTCTTTGGTATTCATAGTACTGGCTGCTTCCATGTTCGGACTTTTTGAACTGCCACTCCCCGAAAAAATTGTTAGAAGACTTCAAGGATGGTCTGACAAACAGAAAGGCGGAACTCTTGCCGGGGTTTTTGCCATGGGAGTCCTGAGTGCGGTGATAGCATCTCCGTGCACTACCGCTCCTCTGGCTGGAGCACTGATGTTTATCATGCAGGATGGCAGCCTTCTCAAAGGAGGTCTTTACCTCTATATCATGGCACTGGGGATGGGAACTCCGCTCTTCATTGTGGGTCTTTGCGGACAGAAATATCTTCCCAGAACCGGAAATTGGACCGTTATTATTAAAGTAATATGCGGATTTCTGTTACTTTCCGTACCACTGATACTTCTTCAGAGATATCTGTCAGCAGGAACTCTGACCGCACTTTCCGTACTCCTGATTACAGCGATGATTGCCTATCTGGCCTACGCCCTTCCAAAGACCCACAAAAAGGTATTTACCGGAATAACAGCACTCTGCGGCATTGTACTTGCGTTTACAGGCTGGCTGATGACAGATGCAGAACCCCAATCACAGATCTTTTCTGAAATCAAAACTCCGGAAGAATTCCATAGAATTCTGAAAAGCAACGAGACCGTCATTCTGGATTTCAGGGCCGACTGGTGCCGCACCTGCATCATGTATGAAAAAACAACCTTTCAGGATCCTCAGGTTAGGGAAACACTGCTTAGGGCAACTCCGGTATTTGCAGACATTACAACGGAGGATGCCCCGGCACACCAGCTTCTGGAAGAATACGCGGTAACCGGAGTCCCCGCCATTCTCATCTTTAAAGACGGAAAACTCTCCAAAAAAATAACCGGATACAAAAATGCCGCAGAGTTTCTTACAGAGATAGGGGAATGAGAACAAATAAGTGCCACCTGACAACAAAAACAGGAAACAAAGAATGACTTTTCATCTTATCTAGGCTGACGTCTTTTTCTCAATGGAATCAGTCACAGCTCCCATGGAAAAAGCATCTTTTAACGACACTTCAAAAAGCCCGGGAATTATTTTCAATGCTCTTTCATCAAGATCTGCCAGATTATTTGAAAACAGATCCCCACCCCGTTAAACATTACTTGCAAATAGCCGCATTAATGCTGCAATCATAAAAAAACCCCGGATCACAATAATCCGAGGCATCATCCAATAAACTTTTGATTAAGTAGCATAAACTGCTACTTGGAAGCTGCTTCCTTCCCCGAAGAAGCCTTCTTGATATCAAGAAGTTCCACTTCAAATACTAATACGGCATTTGCCGGAATTGCCGGGCTGGGAGAATGCTCACCATAAGCCAGCTTTGCCGGAATATAAAATTCAGCCTTGCCACCCTTTTTAAGAAGTTGCAAGCCTTCAGTCCAGCCCGGAATCACATGATCCAAACCGAATTCAATAGGTTCCTGAGACTTGTCAAATTCAGTGCCATCAATCAGAGTACCACGGTAATTAACCTTTACAGTATCCTTGGCAGCCGGAGATTCTCCCTCACCTGGGGTGATGATCTTATACTGCAGTCCGGATTCGGTGGTCTTCACGCCATCCTTCTTGGCATTCTCGGCAAGAAAAGCCTCACCGGCCTTCAGATTCTTTTCAGCCTCAGCCTTCATCTTTTCGATCTGTTTAGTCTGCATCTTACGACCAAACTCTTCCAGGGCTGCCTGCATATCACTTTCAGAAAACTCTGGCTCGGCTCCGTTAATGGCAGCGGTGAAGCTCTTAATGAAAAGAGCCTTATCAAAATTAACATCAAGATCCTTCATCTCATCAAAGGATTTCTTAAAATTCGCACCTGCCACAGCCCCGAAAGAAACTGCTACCTTCTGTTCAAAGGTGTAATCTGACTTATTATCAGTGGCTGTCTTGGTTTCAGCAACCGGCTGAACCTTGGTATTATCAGTACTGGATGCATTTGACTCGCTCCCGCATGCAGCAACCCCAAAGGCTACGGCAGAAGCAAGGAAAGTGCAAAAAAACTTCTTCACAATTATTTCCTTAACAATTTAAAAACAAAATAAGCAGTTTATCCGGCAACAACGAGCCCAAATATAAACATCTGTACAAGCTGTCAATATTGCTTAGCTACGCCGGTACTTTTTGCTAGAATGCATTTTACTTGATAAACAATTTTTTTTAAATTAGGAAATAGCCCCAGCCATGAAAGAGAATCCTCTGGAAAATGAAGAAGACAAAGAAGCCCGTCTGGCATACCTGGAATACAATCTGGAGCGTCTGAGTGAGGAACTTTACGCTCAAAGCCAGCTGATAAAAAAGCAGCAGGTGCAGCTCAAATATCTGGCAGACAAGCTCAAAGCCTACGAAACCAGCAACATCGCCCCGAGAAGCGAAGAAACTCCACCGCCTCATTATTAGGCTTCCCTATCTGCTACCAACGAGACTAGAAATGACTGAAACTGGTCAGATCCGAGGCAAGATGAGAACAATCTTCAAAAGATATCTCCGAAAACTCCGGTGCGCAGTCTCTAATTTCTCCGATATCATAAAAAACTGGCAGTTCCGGATTTTCCTGTTTCAGTTTTTGATACTTTGCGGCATTTTCTGGTGACAAAGTAAACAGAAGCTCATAGTCGTCGCCTCCGGACAGAATCATTTTCAGCCTTTCATTTTCCGGAACATCCTCCGGAAATACTGGATGTGGGATACAGCTCAATCTAAGAACCGCCCTTTTATGGGAAGCCCTGAGAACATGAGAAAGATCCCCCAGAAGTCCGTCAGATATATCCAGAGCTGTACGACATTCCAGATTCCTGAGAAGAGGCACTAAATCCAGTCTTGGCTCCGGGTAATCCAGTCTCGCAAATAGTGACGCTGTTTCCCGAGTTTCCGGAATATCCCGATATCTGGCCCATACCCCATAGGCAGCCCCGCCCAAAGATCCGGAAACAAAAATTCTGTCCCCGGTTTTTGCCTGATCCCGTCTTAGGGCAGTCTCTTCAGACACCATCCCCAAAACAGTTATGGTAATGGATAGCGGACCTCTGACCGTGTCCCCTCCAATCAGAGGAATACGCCATTTGGAAGCAAGTTTCTGCATCCCGCAGGCAAAACCTTTTAAAAAAGCAGGACTGCTGTCAGGTATACTAAGAGCCAGGGTAAACCCCAAGGGATCCGCCCCCATGGCTGCCAGATCGGAAATATTTACTGCCAAAGCCTTGTATCCAACGGCTTCCGGAGGAGTCCCTTTAAAAAAATGCACTCCTTCCGAAAATGTATCGGTGGACACTGCCAGATGATATCCCGCGGGAACGCTGAGAAGAGCACAGTCATCACCAACTCCCAGAGCAACCTGCTCCCCCGGGATATTCCACCCGGTGAAATACTTTTTTATAAGTTCAAACTCATTCATCAAAAATAACGTCCTGATTTTGAAATCATAGCAGCCCCACAATCCTCGCCTCCCGAAATTCCCCCAGGAAATTCATAAGAACAGCAGACTCATACCATTTGTCAAAACACACTCAGAATTTTAACCTTCCAAATTATTCCCTATCGTTCCTCAAATCAATACAAGCAGATATTCACAGGTATTGATGCGGTTCTTGGGGGGTAATACCTGATTTTCAAATACTGTGGCTAATTCTATTGAACAAAAAAGACAAACTCACAGAACGTCGACAAGAACAGCCTCAAAATAAAAAAAGTATTAGGTCTAAAGTCAGCACTTTAGGCCTTCTTAAATTTCCATGGCATTGCCTGCTCAAGAATAGTATTTCTTCTTTCATCAGACAGCGATTCATCTTTCAGTTCGTCTCTGTGAATACCCATATATCTGAACAGAAATTCAAGGTAATCTTCCAG
>NZ_KB899636.1:206400-240007 GCF_000378405.1 Succinimonas amylolytica DSM 2873
TCTGCTTCTGAATGGTTGAAGTCTGCTTCTGAATGGTTGAAGTCTGCTTCTGAATGGTTGAGGTCTGCTCTTGAATGGTTGAGGTCTGCTCTTGAATGGTTGAGGTCTGCTCTTGAATGGTTGATGTAAGTTTTTCGATTAACGAATAAAGGTTGTCCAGTTTGGAAGTGTCAGTATCGTGCTGATTAGCAGGAAGATTGTTATTTGTGATCTTCGCTTCCATTGCAAATTCCTTCAACACATCCCGATTTTTGTGTGCGATATGGTACGGATTCACCAGCACTTTTGTCAAGAATCCCCGAAGCCATAAAAAGAAGGTTTAAGACCTAATACTAAAAAAACACCTGAAAACAGCTTAATGGTTTCAGGTGTCCTATTCCTTAATTCAGAACCGATACTGCTATTTATTGTCTGATGCTGGAGCCATGGCATGCACTACCTTGTCCAGAACCCCGTTTACAAATTTGTGGCTGTCCTGAGCTGCAAATTTCTTGGCAAGAAGAATAGCTTCACTGATTACTACTTTGAAGGGAACCTTCTTTTCAAAAAGAAGCTCATAAGTAGCCAGTCTCAAAATCGCCCTGTCAACAGAATCAAGATCATCCGCCTTTCTTGAAAGATACGGAATATAGGCAGCATCAATTTCATTAAGGTGCGAAACCGTGCCAGTCAGCAGTTCATGAAAATAATCCTTGTCCGTGTCATCGCCAAACGGCTGATCCTCAAGGAACTCCTCCTCAATTATCTCCGGGAGTTCATTATTGATGCTCCACTGATAGAGCGCCTGCATGGCAAAATGTCTTGCCTTGTGTCTGGGACCCTGACTCACAATAACCCTCTTAAATCAAATCTGTTTTAACACATTAATCATCTCAAGGGCGGCATTTGCAGCCTCCGCCCCCTTGTTGCCGCCCTTGGAACCGGCACGAAGAACAGCCTGCTCCAGATTATCGGTGGTAAGCACTCCGAATGCCACCGGAACCTCTTCTTCCAGCATTACCTGGGTCAGGCCCTTGGAGCTTTCATTAGCAACAACCTCAAAATGATAGGTATCACCGCGAATAACCGAGCCCAAAGCTATAATGGCATCCACGTTTCCTTTCCTGGCTTTGGCAATTTTCTTTACTGTAAGGGGAATTTCAATAGCCCCCGGTACCCGTACCAGCGTGATGTTCTCATCCTTTACCTGACCAATTCTGGTGAGTACATCCAAAGCTCCGCTTACAAGGTGCTCATTAACCAGACTGTTAAAACGGGAAACCACAATTACCACTCTGGCTTCCGGGGCAGCCAAATTGCCTTCAATAACCTGCATATATTCAAGCTCCTTAATCATTCACCGTATTTATTTTAACATATATATCAGTCAGAGTTTTACCGGAAGAGAACGGGTAAGCAACTTCATAAAACAAAGACACAAGTCATCATGACCGATTTCTTTATTAACAGGTGATTTGTTTTACATAAAGCCATTACCGAGAAGAAATTCCTCGGTAATACCAGATTTTCCTGATTTCTGGTAAGAGCCCGAAACTTTGGAAACACCATCCTTACAGAAAAGAAGTCGTTCCACATAACGGCCCAGAATATCTGCCTCAAGATTCACAATCATTCCCGGAACCCATGAAGAAACAGTCGTTACCGAGCCGGTATGGGGAATAAGTGTCAGTCTGAAACGATCCGGCAGTACCTCATTTACCGTAAGACTGATACCATCAACAGTCACTGATCCCTTGTGAACAATATATCTGGCAATATTCTCATCCAGAGTTATCCACACCTCCCGCACCTCTCCTTTGGCGGTTATTGACAAAATCTCACCGATGGCATCCACATGCCCCTGAACTATATGACCTCCCATTCTTCCCGATAGAGACATAGCCTTTTCAAGATTAATCACCTTTCCCGGTGCCGCCTTTTTAAAGCTAGTACATGACAGGGTTTCCAGAGACAGGTCGGCTGTAAAAGTATCCCTGGTGAAGGAGGTTACAGTAACACAGACTCCGTTGCAGGCAATAGAATCACCGATTTTAACATCTGAAAAATCAAGTCCAGGTGCGTGAACTGTCATCACCGCACCATTTCCGGATTTTTGGAAGGATTTTATAATTCCCAATGCTTCGACTATTCCTGTAAACATGACATCTCCTTAAAACGGCAGGTAATTCTCACATCCGGCCCACAGCGTGACACATCACTGATGAAAAGCTCTGGCACATCATTCATGGACGACAGGTGCAAAGCATTAAATGCGGACACCGCATCCGCCCCCATGATTTTCGGAGCAACATAAAAAACTATTTCATGCGCCATGCCATGTCTGACTATATCTGAAACCAGTCCCCGGCCGGCTTCAATCATCACATTACGAACATTAATGGAATTCAGGTACCGGAACAGATGCCGGAAACTAATATGTGCAGGATTGTCAAATGCCGCAGGAACCTTTAAAACCGTAATACTGTCAGAAATTATTTCTGACTTAACAAGGTCAGAATCTCCGATTCTAACCACCATGATCGCCCCCGGACACCGGAACAGATTTTCATTAAAAGTAATGACGCAGCTGGCATCAATAATTATACGGAGAGGCAAAAAGCCAGGATCGGCTGGAAATAATTCTCTCACCTCTGACGGAAGCTCCTGCCATCTAACGTTAAGAGAAGGATCATCTTTCAGCACAGTATTGGCAGAGGAGAGAACCGCCTGATGCCTGGCCCTCATTCTCTGAACATCGTGCCGGGCTTCCTCAGATGTAATCCATTTGCTCTCTCCGTTGGAAAGAGCCACCCTGGCATCAATACTCATACCGTACTTTACTGTAACATAGGGCATTCCTGTAACAATAGAATGAAAAAAGGCTCTGTTAAGCTCGCGAGCCTCGTTTTCATAAAGCCCAAAAGACACGGAAACCCCGGCCTCCTCCAAGATTCTAAAGCCCCGGCCGCTTACCAGTGGATTGGGATCCTTCATGGCTGCCACCACTCTTGATATTCCGGAATTTACCAGTCCCACAGCACACGGTGGAGTTCTGCCATAATGAGAACACGGTTCGAGAGTAACATAGGCTGTGGATCCCTTCACATCCTGATGTCTGACACCCGCATCTTTTAAAGCCATCACCTCGGCATGAGGTTCCCCGGCACGGTGATGCCACCCCTCCCCGATAATCTCGTTCTTCTTAACAATAACACAGCCCACTGCAGGATTGGGTAATGTGGTGTAAATACCTCTTTCAGCAAGCGCAAGTGCTCGCTTCATAAACGTGCAGTCCAGTTCTGAAAATCCCGCGGTCTCAGACATACAGTCCCTCAATCAACAAACAACAGTCAAAACAGCAATTTAAACCAGTCAGCAGTTTCCGGTTATCTGTTTTAAACCATCAAATTTCAGCAGTCCTCTGATTTATTGTTCTTTTCCATGGCCTCAATAGCCCTGCTGAAATCCTGAATAGTAGCGAAGCTCAGGTAAACCGAGGCAAAACGGATATAGGCTACTGAATCCAGGCGGAAAAGCTCATCCATCACAAATCCCCCCAGATCCCGGGATTTTATCTCCCGTTCCCCTGAAGCTCTGAGTCGCGACTTGATGGCATTTACTGCCCGATCAATGCTATCCACTCCCACCGGACGCTTTTCAAGAGCCCGCAGCATTCCAACCCGGATCTTGTTCTCATTAAAGGGCTCTCGGGAACCATCAGCCTTAACAATAAGGGGCATCCGGATATCAGCCTCCTCCAATGTCGAAAAACGCTGATGACATGAGATGCATTCCCGGCGTCTTCTGATTTCGGTACCGTTATTAATGGTTCTGGTATCGACAACCCGAGTATCGGCCGCATCACAAAACGGACAACGCATAACAACACCTGCTTACCAACAAAAAAACTCTTTGAGAATTACTATAACCACGGGCTCCATATATTACCACACCCTAGGCTTTGGAAATATTATCCCCAAAGTTTTGCGACAACTAGACGCCATATCTGGAAACGGCATTGCCAGGAAATTCCGAACAAACGTGCCGCAAAAAAAACAGAAAACAAAAATACTGAGGATAAAGAAAAGGAACCGCTACAAACAACGATTCCTTTCAGTGAACTCAAGTTAATCTGTAATAGTAATCAATTAAGCCTGCTGATAAACAGGGAACTTCTTGCAAAGATCGAGCACCTTTGCCTTGACCTGAGCTTCAGTCTCTGCAGCCTTGTCAGAACCAATACTGTCCAGAACGTCGCACATCCAGCCGGCAAGATTAACAAATTCAGCCTCTCCGAAACCGCGTCTAGTAGCAGCAGGAGATCCGATTCTCAAACCGGAAGTAATAAAAGGCTTTCTCGGATCATTCGGAACAGAATTCTTATTCACAGTGATATTAGCACGACCAAGAGCTTCCTCAGCGTCCTTTCCGGAAAAAGGCTTTTCGATAAGATCAAGAAGGAACAGATGGTCATGAGTGCCGCCGGAAACCACTTTGTAGCCGCGGGACATAAACACACCGGCCATAGCCTGTGCATTGACCAGAATCTGCTTCTGATATTCCTTGAACCACGGTTCCATTGCTTCCTTGAAAGCTACAGCCTTGGCGGCAATCACGTGCATCAGAGGACCACCCTGGGTAGCCGGGAAAATTGCGGAATTGAGCTTTTTATAAATCTCTTCATCACCACAGCAAGAGAGAATAATACCGCCTCTGGGGCCACCCAGAGTCTTATGAGTGGTGGTGGTTACAACATGAGCATACGGCAAAGGAGAAGGATAAAGACCTGCTGCTACCAGACCGGCAACATGAGCCATATCAACGAAAAGATAGGCACCTACCGCATCGGCAATCTCACGCATCTTTTTCCAGTCAACAATCCCGCTATATGCAGAAAAACCGGCAACAACCATCTTCGGCTGGCATTCCTTAGCCTTTGCCAGCACATCATCGTAGTCGATTTCACCCTGATCATTAACACCATACTGTACAGAGTTGTAAATCTTACCAGAGAAGCTTACCTTGGCACCATGAGTGAGGTGTCCGCCATGAGCAAGACTCATTCCCATAATAGTATCGCCGGGCTTTACCAAAGCCATATATACGGCACTGTTAGCCTGAGAGCCGGAATGAGGCTGAACATTGGCATAATCGGCACCGAAGAGCTTCTTGGCCCTTTCAATAGCGAGCGCTTCAACCTTATCGACAAAATCGCAGCCGCCGTAGTAGCGCTTCCCGGGGTATCCTTCAGCATATTTGTTGGTAAGCTGAGAGCCCTGAGCTTCCATTACGATTTTGCTGACGTAATTTTCAGAAGCAATAAGCTCAATGTGCTCCTCCTGACGCAGGTTTTCACCACTGATGGCTTCCCAAAGATCCTTATCGTATTCTGCGATACTTTTTGCTGGATTAAGCATTTATATCTCCAATAATCGTTACTAACGACAGCCTTCCGGCACATAACAAAAAAACAGGTACATTTTACTTGCTTTAGTTAACAATTCATAGAAAAAGATTGAAAAACTTCCCCTAGAGAATCACCAGACCAACCACGCCCCGAAAATGCTGATTTTTGCTCCAAAAATGTGGTTTTTGCCCAAAATTTGGGCCAAAACACCCAGTTTTAAGTTAAAAATGAAACATAACAGGCCGTTTTAAGATAGAATACACGAACCGTGATTATCAGATGATAATTTTCGGTATCCTGCTGAGTACCCATCTCCATTTATGGGTATTCCGGCTGGTGATGTCCTCGTCTTAACGCGAAAGCGCGAACACTGCTGCAAGCCGCCAGCCAGATCTCTATCTGTCAGCGCCGGTTTTGTAGTCTCTACGGGAGTATATGCATGAGCCACCGTATTCTGGTTCTTAACGGACCAAATCTGAATATGCTCGGCATTCGTGAACCTGGCATTTACGGTTCGGACAATCTTTCAGATATCGAAGCACGATTAAAGAAAATAGCTGATCAGCATCAGGTCGCACTGGACATGTTTCAGTCTAATGCGGAATTTGAACTAATAAACCGCATTCATAGTGCCATGGGCAAGTATGACTTCATACTCATTAACCCGGCGGCCTTTACCCATACATCTGTTGCAATACGTGACGCCCTTCTGGCAGTTAACATCCCTTTCTTCGAAATTCATATCTCTAATGTCCATGCCCGTGAAGAATTCCGTCATCATTCTTTCCTTTCCGATAAAGCCCAGGGAGTAATATGCGGCTTCGGAACAAGGGGGTATGATTACGCTCTTTACGAAGCTATTGCCAGGATCCTGAATTAACTTTAACTTAACGTAAGAAGAACACTATGCAAATTGACATCAACAAAATTTCTCGTTTACTCAAGATTGTCTCCGAATCCGATATTGCAGAGCTTGCTCTCAGAGAGGGAGAAGAAGAAATCAAAATAACCAGACACTCAGCATCTCAGATTCCGGTGCAGGTTCAGCCTGTTCAAATCCAGCCCCATGCTCAGATGGCTCCTGCCATGGCAGCTCCGGCAGTCCCCGCAGCTCCAGCCGCACCGCAGCCAGCCCAGGCAGCATCTCAGGAATCTGGACACATTATGAAATCACCGATGGTGGGAACCTTCTATCGTTCTGCCAATCCTGAAGCCAAGGCATTTACTGAAGAAGGAAGCACCGTCAAGGAAGGTGATATCGTCTGTATTATTGAAGCCATGAAAATGATGAACCAGATCGCCGCCGATAAATCCGGTGTCATCAAAAAGATCCTTGTTGAAAACGGGGCTGCTGTTGAATTTGATCAGCCACTGTTCATTATTGAATAACCGGGGATCTTTTAGATGGCAAAAATAGAGAAAGTTTTAATTGCTAACCGGGGAGAAATTGCGCTGCGTATCCTCAGGGCATGCAAGGAAATGGGAATTAAAACCGTTGCGGTATATTCCACGGCCGACAGAGATCTCAAGCATGTCAAGCTCGCTGATGAGGCCGTTTGCATCGGACCTGCTCCCGCCAAGGAATCCTATCTGAATATTCCCTCCCTTATTGCCGCTGCGGAAGTCACCGGAGCAAATGCCATTCATCCCGGATATGGCTTTCTTTCAGAAAGCGCTGATTTTGCAGAAAGAGTTGAAAAATCCGGATTTACCTTCATCGGTCCCCGCCCGGAAACAATCCGCCTTATGGGAGACAAGGTATCAGCAATTGAAGCCATGGAATCTGCCGGAGTTCCCTGTGTTCCCGGCTCAGGTGTGCTGACTGACGATGATAACGAAAACCGCAAAATCGCCAAAAAGCTGGGTTACCCGGTAATAATCAAATCAGCTGGCGGCGGCGGCGGTCGCGGCATGAGGGTAGTACGAAAGGAAGAGGATCTTATCGATGCCATAGCTCTGACCAAGAGAGAAGCTGATTCGTTCTTCAATAACCCTAATGTGTTTATGGAGAAGTTTCTGGAAAACCCCAGACACATCGAATTCCAGCTCCTTTCTGACGGACAGGGACATGCTGTATGTCTCGGCGAGCGCGACTGCTCCATGCAAAGAAAGAACCAGAAGGTTATCGAGGAAGCGCCGGCTCCGGGCATTACCGAGAAGCAGAGAAAGGATATTGGAGACCGTTGCGTCAAAGCCTGTATTGAAACCGGATACCGAGGGGCTGGTACCTTTGAGTTCCTTTATGAAAACGGTAAATTCTTTTTCATCGAAGTCAATACCCGTGTTCAGGTAGAGCACCCGATCACCGAACAGGTAACCGGAATTGACATTGTCAAGGAACAGATAAAGATTGCCGGAGGAAATTTCCTCACGTTTAAGCAGTCAGACGTCAAAATCAAAGGCCATGCCATTGAATGCCGCATCAATGCCGAAGATCCGGCAACCTTTATTCCATCACCCGGGAAGATCACCCGTCTTCATACACCAGGCGGTCCGGGAATACGATGGGACTCCCATATCTACGAGAGTTACTCCGTTCCTCCGTACTATGATTCAATGATCGGCAAGCTCATTGCCTGCAATGACAACAGAGCACTGGCCATCGCCCGTATGAAACAGGCTCTTAATGAGCTCATTGTTGACGGCATCAAGACCAATATTCCGCTTCTGACAGAACTTATGGAGGACGAAACCTTCAACAAAGGCGGATTCAACATCCATTATCTGGAACATCGTCTTGAGCAGAAAAAATAACGGCAAAACAAGGAAATGACGTAATTTAAGAAATTTCTCATCTCCTGCTATTATTATGATAGTACTCCGAATACTTGGTATTACCAATGTTCGGGGTACTTCTTTCAAAAGGAAACACAATTCTCCCACGCAAAACAAGAGAATACCCTATCTGTCTTATGTTTATTACAATCTTTCACCAATCATCCGCAAAATCCGCCTCCCCCTCCTAAAAAGTCCGGCTTTATCAGAAAAAACGTGATCATTTACGGATTTTGTGAACTTATACACTTTTATCTCTATCCCATAAGGATATACTCAGACTATCCTTTTATCTAACTTGGGATTCAGAAAGATAATGTTTAATAAGATTCTTTTAAGTGCAGTATTGGCAGGTGTAGTCGGCCTCACCGGCTGTTCATCTGAAGGTGGTTCAAGCTCTGGTAGCAGTGACGGCGGTGCCGATGTTTTCGGTACTCAGATTTACCTCCGCGGTGAAATGAATGACTGGGCTGTAGGCAGTCAGTATAAGGTTCAGAAGGTATCTGACAAGGTTTATATGGCTTCTGCAGAACTCAACGTTGACTGGGCTCCGTACAAATTCAAGTTTGCAGATTCCAACTGGACTGCCGGCACCAACTTCGGCTACAAGGATCAGCCTGGTATCTATGAATTCGGCGGCGATCCGGTAGTTCTTAATCCGAAGTCAATTTTCGAAGAAGTTAAGTTCACTCCTCCTGAGAATGGTATCTATGACTTCTACATTGATGTTACCGGCGAAGCTCCTGTAACCTATGTTAAGAAGCACGGTGAATAATTCACAGTCCTTTTTATAAAGAGAACCCCTGCGTTGCAGGGGTTTTTTATCACCAACCTAAAGCACATACTCTCTAAAAACAAAAAAATCAAAACTCCCTCAAAGATTCCAGGACGATTATCTCTTTACCACAACATTACCGGTATTAGCCAAATGACTGCAGAAGAACTTATTGAAAGCTACGTTAACTACATATCGGGAGAAAAGAATCTCTCAGAAGCCACATGCAGTACCTACACCGGCTATATAAAGGAATTTCTCTCCTTTCTGAGAGGAAGAGTTTCAGGAATTACTGATTTTACTTCCGATGATGTGCACAGCTTCATAAGATTCAAGCAGAAGACAGTGCCGGAAAAAGACCCCCACGACAGATTCACCAGATGCGGACAGAAGGAAATAAAATCCCGTACAATTACACTAATCCTGTCCAGTATCAGATCTCTTGTAAAATTCGAGATCATCGAAAAACTCCGAAACGACAACCCCATGGAGAACTATACGTCCCCCAAACTGGAAAAACGTCTTCCAACCTTCAAAACCGAGGAAACCGTTCTAACTCTAATAAACTCCCCTTCTGAAGATTCCTACGATGCACTTCGGGAAAAAACCATGCTCACGCTACTCTATGCTTCAGGACTCAGATCTTCTGAGCTTCTGAACCTTGAATACAAGAATATCAACTTTACAGGACAAACCCTGAACATAGTTGGCAAGGGAAACAAAAACCGCGTCATACCTTTTTCCGAAAACACTCTAAACCTTCTGGAAAAATACATCAAAGAAACCCGCGCCCGGGCTGGTAACGTCACAAACTATGTGTTCGCAAATCCGAAAACCGGAAAGCCATTCACCAGAATGTATCTCTATAAAACCATTCAGAAGCATGCCAAAGAGAAACACCTGCCCCACATCTCAGCACACGTATTAAGACATTCCTTTGCGTCGCATTTACTGGAAAACGGAGCAGATCTAAAATCTATCCAGGAAATGCTGGGACACTCTTCACTGAAAACCACCGACATTTACACGCAAACACTCCATAAAAGTCTGATAGCAAAATACAAAAACGCACACCCCCGGGCTTTCATTCGCCACGAAAACGAAGATTCTGATGATGCAGGAAGTTAAAAACGAGATTTCACCGCTGAAAACAGCAGAATTTCCCAACAATGAAAGTGAAAAGCGCTCATATTCACCATGATTAGTTACGCAATTAAGTAAAGTTTGAATGCTTTCACTAAATTAAAAAGTTCTTTACTATAAAATCGTGTAGATAAACTGAGTTAACGTTTAACAGGAGAATCCTAAATGGCAAGATCTTCGGGATTGGTCTATTCCCTGGTCAATGCACATCTGATAACGTCAGACAAGGGACGAGAGGTTGAGGACAATGCCACAAAAGAAGGCATGCCGATAGTCACCTATGTGGTGAACAACAAAATTGTAAGTTCTGAGGATCTTCGCAAGATCCTGGAACGCGAATACGGATATCCCTATCTGGATTTGGATCAGATTGACGTAACGGAGATCGGCGACAAATACCTTAACGAAAAACTGATCGTCAAGAATCATGCTCTTCCGGTGTTCGTACAGAACAAAACTCTGTATCTGGCCATGTCGGATCCTACCAACGTTCAGGCTCTCGACGACTTCGGCTTTACATACGCCATGCACACAGACACCCTTCTGGTGGACGAGCTTAAACTTCAGAAGGCCATTGGCAAGCTATTTTCCAACGCTCTGGATGAACTCGATGTCGGTCTGTCCGAAGGAGACCTGGCAGATCTAGAAACTGAGGACGTAGATGCTAATGTTGCCAATGACCCAACAGAAGAAGGAGACGAGGCTCCGGTAGTAAAGTTTGTTAACAAGCTTCTTCTGGATTCAATAAAGAAAGGCGCTTCCGACCTGCATTTCGAACCCTATGAAAAGAAATACCGGGTAAGATTCCGTATCGACGGCATTCTTCACGAAGTTGCCACTGCCCCGGTATCACTGGCATCAAAGATATCCGCCCGTATCAAGGTTATGTCACATTTGGACATCGCCGAAAGACGTGTCCCCCAGGACGGTCGTATCAAGCTGAAGGTATCTCCGACCAAGAGTATGGACATGCGTGTTAACACCCTGCCGACTCTTTGGGGTGAAAAGATCGTAATGCGTATCCTTGACTCCTCAGCTGCCAAGCTCGATATTGAAAAGCTGGGTTTTGAGGACGAACAGAAAGAAAAATATCTGGAGGCCCTGGCAAAACCTCAGGGACTTATTCTGGTAACTGGCCCTACCGGTTCCGGAAAAACCGTATCTCTCTATACCGGACTCAGCATCCTCAACACTGTAGAAACAAATATTTCAACAGCAGAAGATCCGGTAGAAATTAACCTTGAAGGTATCAACCAGGTACAGATGAACAACAAGGCAGGGCTGAACTTCGCCAGTGCCCTGAGAGCGTTCCTCCGACAGGACCCAGACGTAATCATGGTGGGCGAGATTCGAGACCTGGAAACAGCAGAGGTTGCCATAAAAGCAGCAGAAACCGGACACCTGGTACTGTCAACACTGCACACCAACTCGGCTCCGGAAACCCTGACCCGTCTTATAAACATGGGTGTGGCAGGGTTTAACATTGCAGCTACGGTAACCATAATCATGGCACAGCGTCTTGCCAGAAGATTATGTGAGAAATGTAAAATTCCGGACAATGTACCGGAGTCACAGCTTCTGAAAATCGGTTATACTCAGGAAGAAATTTCTAAGGGCCTGAATATTTTCAAGCCCAATCCCCAGGGTTGTGACGCCTGCTCTGGCGGTTACAAGGGACGTGTGGGCATTTATGAAATTTTCAAAATGTCCGAAAATCTGGCACAGCTTATTATGGAAGGAGCCAACTCCATTCAGATTGCGCAGGAAGCCGAAAAGGAAGGAATGGTTCCTCTCAGAAAATCCGGTCTTAAAAAAGTTGCACAGGGGGTTACGAGTTTATCGGAAGTATTCCGAGTAACCTCGGCCTAAAAATCTTAAGGAATGAAATAGTATGGCAGTTAAAAGCAAAGATTTTATCAACTATAAATGGGTTGGTCAGAACCGTCGCGGAAAGGTGATCAAGGGTTCTGTTTGTGCCCGCAGTGTTGAGCTTGTTAAGGCGGATCTCCGGAAGCAGAACATTCAGGTAACCGAAGTCAAGGAACAGAAGAATCTTATGGGCGATGGTCCGAAGATCAAACCCATGGATATCGCTACCCTGACCCGGCAGATTGCTACTATGCTTTCTGCAGGCGTTCCCTTAGTGCAGTCTATCGAGCTCCTGGCTCAGAGCCATGATAAAGTTGCCATGAGAAAGATGCTGGCAAAAATGTGCGAAGATGTTTCTTCGGGTACCCCTTTCAATCAGGCCCTAAGGAAATTTCCTTATTATTTCGATAAGCTGTATTGCGACCTTGTACAGGCAGCAGAAGCTTCCGGTGCTATGGAAAAGATTTTTGACCAGCTGGCTACCTACAAGGAAAAAGGCGAGCTCCTGAAATCCAAGATCAAAAAAGCCATGATGTACCCGACAGTAATCGTGATCATTGCGACAATTGTAACTGGTATCCTGCTCGTATACGTAGTTCCGCAATTTGAGGACATGTTTAAAGGATTTGGCGCCGAGCTTCCGGCATTCACCCAGTTCGTGGTTAACTGTTCCAGATTCCTTCAGGCATGGTGGATGGTTATCCTTCCGATACTCATTATCGGCGGCGTGGCGTTCTTACAGGCATACAAGAGAAGTCAGAAGTTCCACGACAATGTTGACCTGGCCACCCTCAGTATTCCCGCCGTCGGAAACATTATTGAAAAAGGCTGTCTTGCCCGTTTCGCATCAACCCTGGCTACCACCTTTGCGGCCGGTATTCCGCTGGTGGATGCCCTCCTTTCTGCAAAAGGTGCAGCTGGCAATGCCAAGTATGCCCAAGCCATTGATGACGTAAGAAGCGACGTAATGGGAGGTATGCAGCTCAATACCGCCATGAAGGCCACTCAGGTGTTCCCAGCAATGCTGAATCAGATGGTAATGATCGGCGAAGAAGCTGGTTCCCTAGACAGTATGCTTAACAAGATTGCCAGCATTTACCAGGCTGAGGTAGACGATGCAGTTGACGGTCTCTCTTCAATGCTGGAGCCAGTAATCATGGTATTCCTCGGTGTGGTAATCGGCGGCCTCGTAATCGCCATGTACCTCCCGATATTCACCATGGGTAGCGTTATTAAATAACAGCCTGGTGAAGAAGCTTAGGGCTCTGCCTTTGGGTAGGGCCTTTTTGATTAATATATTAGATAACAATCATGAATTATTTTACAAACATCATACTTACCATGGAACAAAACCCCTGGTTTTTCTACCTCTGTATAACAACAGTAGGTCTTATGGTGGGAAGCTTTTTAAATGTGGTTATCTACAGGCTTCCTATCATGATGGAACGAAATTTTGAGGAAGAATATCAGGATTACTTCCATCCAGAGGCTGAGCATCCTAAAAAAGAAAAATTTAACCTGATGGTTCCAGCTTCACACTGTCCGAAATGCAATCATAAGATCTCGGCATGGGAAAACATTCCTATACTCAGCTATCTTATTCTCAGGGGCAAATGCCATAAGTGCGGGCTTCCCATATCTATACGGTACCCAATCGTTGAAGCTTTCACTGCCATTATGACGTTCGTTGCAGCATATCACTTTGGCCCATCTGTTGCGGCACTAGGAGCGGTATTCCTCACCTGGTGTCTAATAGCCATATCCGGCATAGATTTCGACAAAATGCTGATTCCCGACGAAATTGTTCTGCCGCTCATCTGGATTGGAATTCTTTTCAATATCGCAGGAACCTACACAGATCTTGAAAGTTCAGTAATCGGTGCAGTTACAGGATATATGATTCTTTGGTGTTTCTACTGGGGATTTAAGCTCTGCACCGGAAAAGAAGGGATGGGGTACGGAGATTTTAAACTAACAGCATGTTTTGGAGCATGGCTGGGATACAAAATGCTTGGCATAGTGATAATAGGTTCTGCGCTTGTTGGTGTCATAGCAGGCATTTCATCAATGCTAATCAAAAACAAAGGAAAGAGCAAACCAATACCGTTTGGGCCGTACATTGCGCTGGCAGGTTTTATCGGAATGCTCTATGGAGAGAAGATCAATGACTGGTACATCCAGTTTGTCATGTATTTACGAAGTTAAATTCTAAGCGAGAATTTCCATAAAAACGTTAAACATGAAACTAATTTTTAGAAACCATCCCATTTATGCGTTGATTTTTTTTTCTTACCACTTTGTTCTGCCAGGTGATCTTTTTTCTTTTGGCGGCTGATCGGTTTTTGGCTTGTTTTTGCTCCCTTTGAGCCGTCCAAGAGAGCTCTTTTTCGGAAGTTTGATCTTTCTCTCTGAACTGTTTCCTCTTTCAAGTTCTTTTTCGTATTAGGTCTAAAGTCAGCACTTTAGGCCTTCTTAAATCTTAATTGATTCGAAACACATCCTTTGTATCAATTGTCGATTCGTGCGCAGGTCTTAAAAATGTTAACCAGATCATAAAACAGTAAACATGGTGTAGTAACACGTTGCAATTCTGTCAGCAATATTAGATAATGTTAAATGTGTTAGGGAGAATCCCTGGCCATCCTTAACAAAGGATTTGTTAATCAACGTAAAAGGATTTACAGAAATGAAAAAGTCTAAAGGTTTTACCCTCATTGAATTAATGATCGTAATCGCTATCATTGGTATTCTTGCTGCAATTGCTCTTCCTGCATATGCCCGTTACATGGCTCGTGCTCGTTTCACCGAAGTAACTTCTGCTGTTGATGGCGTTAAGAAGCAGGTTGAACTCTGTATTTTTGATACCGGCCCTGCTTTCACTGCTAGCGCTGTAATTGCTGCAGCCGACTGCAAGAACTCCAATAACGGAAATGGATGGCGCATTGGTTCTGCTGGTGCTTATGCAACCAAGTACGTATCCACAATTACAGTTGCCAATGGTACAATAACTGCACAAGCTAAAAATACTAATGGCTTGCAGGGTGCCAAGTTCGAGGTTCGGCCTTTCTTTGGTGCTGCAGACAATGGTGTTATTGATTGGAAGAGAAATGATACCAACTCAGATTGCATTACAAAGGAACTGTGCTAGTAATTAACTTTTAGTATTATCGAAGCATATAGTAATAGAACGGCTCGACTCGAGCCGTTTCTTTTTTTATTATTAAACAAAGTAATAATTAGTTTATAGTACTCATGCCAGACAATTTATCTCCTTTCATATTTATGAAACTATCCTCACTTAACACCAAAGAAATCATTTATTTTATTCTTTTACTTTTTTTAAGTTTATTGTTAAGCCATTCTATTTTTGAACCACTAAAAAAATCGATATTAGTACCAATTGATGGGGCAAACAACTCTATATTAATCAATTTAACTTATTTATTAAAAGATGGTGATTTCACATTAAAATCGTACGATCAGCATAACACTCTCCAACAAAATACTAGCAAAAAAATTATATTAAAAAAACATACAATAACAGATAATAATCACAAACAAGAATTCATAGATTTTGAATCTTACGCAATAGATATCCCTATTCTAAACTCACACAAAATTGAAATTGAACTGAATACTGATGACAATCTTGTTTACATAGATGAAATTATAATTAACAACAGATCCATTTCTTTAAATGATTTTATCGCTAATGCAAAATCAACTTCGAAATTACATATTGGAAAATTTAAGGATGGTGCTTCAGCAGGAATTGTTATAGGTTCAGAAGATAAAAGCACCGTAATAGATATAACAAACGTTCTTAACCCTGTAAAGGTAACATCTGAAGAGCTCAAACAAATCAATGATGAGCAGTTGCTATATAACATTTTATTAAGAGCTTTTTGTTTTGTCACAGTTTTTTTGATATGTTATATCATCAGCATATCTTTAAAAGCTTTTAATAAGGAATCTTATAGATCAATATTCGTTATCATTCTTATTTTTATAGCTCTAACACTCTCAATTACAAATTCTTATTACCTGTTATTCGAGAATTCATTTCATAATAGCAACACTTTCTTTAAAGATGAAACCAATACATTTTTATCTACAACCCAATCAAACATTCTAATTTTTTTACAAAATTTTGGCACTCTCATTTGTTTGTTATCATTGCTATTAATTTCTATATTTTTCATAAAGAATCGTATTATAAAATCAATTATAGCAATATCATCGGTAATAATTTTAGCAATCCTAATCATCGATAACTGCTTATTAAATGTTCTTAACGTTCGCTTAAATTTTAATATGGCAGGACACGCCACTGAAACAAAATATTTTGACGATTTTATATATAGCTACATGATTTCAGATAGCGGGTTTCTAATGTGCGCAGGATTCATAACTTTCGTCATAACCGGTTTTTCTGGGATATTTGTAACAATAGAAAAGGTCTCTCTTCGCAAATTAGCTAGCTACTTATCAATTCCCATAGCTTCACTAACTGTATGGGGTGTTTATCCAACTGATCCGGAAGATTTCGACTTTACGTATCTGAATCCATTCCAGGTAAATGGTTTTTGTTTTCAAAAAATGGGGAATTTCTATAGCACATACTCTGACAATTACAGCAAACGCAATAATTTGACTATTAGTTACAAGTCTGAACAAGGACTTAATCAAAAGAAGAATATTATTTTGGTACTTGTAGAATCATGGGGCTGCAACTTTACATACGTCTGCGGCACCGGCCCCTCTAAGATGCCCAGCATAGAAGCACTCGCCAAAAACAACGCTTTTTTTGATAACTATTATTCAATAATACCGTCAACGAGTTTTTCGTTGTTGTCAATAATTAAATCTGTACCTGTAATCAACATTGCCTGGGATTTACCTATTGAAACAGAAACGAGTTCAAGTATTTCCATACCCAAAAGCTTCAATAAATCATATTCTAGAATGCTTCATTCACAAAACGATTTAATCAGCACATTTAAATCTAACAACTATAAAACATCATTCATTTCATCAACTGATCATGTCTTTGGCATGAGAGATATTATCAAACAAACAAATTTTGATGAGGTTATTGATACTTCAAACCCCGGTTTTGCAGGTATAACAGAAAGATTTACCTTTAACAGTGTAAACGATCAAGAATTATTCAAATTCATTATCACTAAAATTAAATCTGAAGCAGATAAACCATTTTTTTATGTAACAAAAACTGCAACCAATCATACTCCATTTAATTCACCTTTAGGTTTTAACAACCTGGATAAAGCTTTTGAATATACAGATCAGGAAGTTTACAGATTTGTAAAACAGCTTGAGGCTATTGATTATTTCAAAAACGGCATTGTTATCCTTGTCGGAGATCATCATGCATGGGGTGCAGACGGTGCCAAAAGAAATAATAATGAACCTACATTTATTAACAAAGTCCCTCTGATTATAATTGACGGAAAGAATCAAGGCAGTATTAATCACACGCAATTTTCTCATGCCTCCCTGGGAGTTTTGCTACAATATCTGGAACTTCCCACATATAAGTTCAATCAATTTAACACCAACCCATTGATTGATAACGCTGAATCGGAGATTATTTTTGGTTATGACTTTGGAGCCATGACTTATCTTGAGGTCAAAAAAGACGACAGAAGCAATACCATAATACTCGACGGTGATGACTCATACTTCAAGGATGATAATATTTTCACACCTGAAGAAATGGATGAGATCCTCGGATATGTGGCATATTTTCGTATGTAGGCTGACTGTAATTCTATTTGTCTGAATTACAGTAAAGACGTCCAAACGGACAGTGCCCTGACATTTTTCATGCTTCCGGTTTTGCATCTTCCAACAGATGCAAAACCCTCCGCATTATTCTATAATAAATCCTGCGACGCAACCTTGGAAGTAAAAGAGTACTGGTAATATGCACCCTCACCACAAAACAGACCTTCTGAAGCTGGGCGTACTTGTCTCCTGCATTGTCCTGCCTATCCCGTCTCTGGCCGGAAGTAAGGATCTGTTAGATACCCGTACTGCCTACGATGCCCGCTGCCTTGCCGATGTCCCGCCCTACGTCAAGAATGCCAAAAACCAGGATCCCAACCAGACTCCTGTTTCCATCACCGCGGACCATGCCGCTGCCGATCTGCGCCACAGCGTAAACTATTCCGGCAATGTAGAAATTGTCCAGGGACAGAAAACCCTGAAGGCTGATAATACCTCCTTTAACCACCAAACTCAGGATATCAAGGCGTCTGGAGATATCTTCTATCAGGATGGCGAGGTTACTGTTAAGAGCAATACCACCCTGACCACTAACCTTAAAACAAATGACACCCGCCTTGACAAGGCCACGTATCGTCTGAACGGTACCCTGGTAAGGGGCTATGCAGATGAAGCGGTAATAACGGATCAGGCCAATAGAGTTTCTCTCCGAAACGCCTATATAACCACCTGTCCCCAAGATAACGAAACCTGGAAAATCAGCTCCTCCGAAATCGAAATGGATAAGAACGAAGTGTTCGGGGAGGCCTACAACACAGTATTCTGGTTTCACGATATTCCTGTTTTCTATCTTCCGTACCTGAATTTTCCAGTAAAGAACCAGAGAAAATCCGGCCTTCTCTATCCGGTAATCGGCTGGTCCTCATCCGATGAAATTCTCCTGAAAACCCCGGTGTACTGGAATATCGCCCCTAACTACGATATGACCATCACCCCAACACTTATTGGAAGACGGGGCCTCCTGATGGAAAGCGAATTTCGCTATCTTCCTTTCGCTGGAACCCAGGGGAGCATGATGGGGCAGTATATCCACCATGACAGAAAGAGACGGGATGACAAGGAACCGGACAAATTCCACGAACGCTGGCTTTATACTCTGAACCACAAGAGCTACTGGGACAACCGTAATTTTGGCCTTGAAGCCGACTACACCAGAATTCGCAGCGGGGATTTCAACTATATTGATGATTTTGATCCCTCTTCAGTAAGCACCATCGACAACCAGCTGGTACAGGAAGCCAAAGCCTTTGTAAATCTCCACAATTTCGACGCTTCGGTACGAATGCTTCGGTATCAGCTTCTCATCCCCGACACCTTGCTGATATTCCAGCCTTTCAGAATCGAACCGGAACTTAAATTAGGCTACCATAGTACCGTGGATTCCTGGTTCAGCTATAATTTAGGAATGACCTACTCCAATTTCAGAGTAGACGGCCACTCCAGAGATACCGGCTATGACGCCCAGAGAATCCATTTCGAACCTGAAATCACAGTTCCTCTAGTCGACTACCGGGGTATTAATCTCACTTTCCGGGAAAAGCTCTTCTATACTCATTACGATCAGAACATTCCCCATTCCAGACCACTGAAATATCCGGTGCAGATCCTTACCGCAGATGAAATGAAGCCATCAACTGACAGATTCCTTAATCTCTCCGAGATCCGAGGCAAGGTGACATTCACCAACACTCTGGATAACGGACACACTCTGACTCTGGAACCGGAGGTGCAGTACATCTACATTCCCTATAAAAACCAGGAAGCCATCGGTCTTTATGACACACTGGATCGGGTATATGATTTTGATTCCCTTTTCAGCTACCGGAAATATTCCGGTCTTGACAGAATTTCCGACGCCAACCGCATAAGCTATGGCCTTACCCACCGGATATACGATCAGGAATTCCGGGAAATACTCCGTTTTCAGATCGGACAGGGATACGATTTCACTGCCCAGCGGGTAAAACTTACCAGATATGATGATGCTGACTATTATCGCCGCACCCCCATATCCACCGCTTTGAATGTAAGTCCTTTTCAGGGACTCTCAGCGCACGGGGATCTGGTTTATGATACCGAATACTCTCAGCTGTCCAGCTGGAGCGGCCTTCTTAACGGGGCATATGATGACTTCAAAGGCCAGATTAACTATCGCTATAAGAAAAACGGCAATCAGACCATGAAGAACGATATTATCGATCTTCGTCAGCTGGGAGGATCCTTGCAGATCCCCCTAAGCCGTGACTGGCATGCCATCGGCGTCATGTACTACGATCTCTATCAGAAGAAAAATATCGATCAGAAGCTGGCCATCAAGTATGATTCCTGCTGCTACTCCCTGGGCGTTCAGGTTGAAAGATACAACAGACCTGACAACTATACCCTCACAGCAGACAACGAAACAAAATTCGGGGTATTCTTTGAACTCAAGGGACTGGCCAACGTCGGTGCCGACACCTCCTTCACCACTGAAACAAAACTTCTGCCGTATAACGATACGGTCAATCTTAGCAAATAGGTATAACATGCTGAAGAAACTTTTAGCCGCCGCCGTTGTTCTGGGAACTATAACCGTAGCGCCTGCCTATGCCGCCACCGCAACTCCCGTAGACAGGACTGTGGCAGTAGCCAATAACGACATTATTCTGGAAAGCGAGCTTACCAAGGCTTCCGAAAACCTGAAGCACAATCTGCGTCGCATGGGACAGGAACTTCCTCCTGACGACATCATCAGAAAAAACGCCCTGGAAAGGCTTATCATTAATAGCCTGATTATGCAGATTGCCGAGAAAAACGGCATCACCATGACAGACTCCGACCTGGACAGAGCTATCAGTCATATGGCGGCCATGAGCCATACCACTGTTCCCGCCATGCTGGCACAGGCTGCCAAAGAGGGGTTCAGCGAAGCCGACTACCGTAACGAAGTCAGAAACAACGTCATCATCGGCGAGGTCACCAGATCCCAGGTAAGAAGCCGGATAAACATTTCAGATCAGGAGGTAGAGCAGCTAGCTCTCATGCTCAAGGACAACGCCTCCGCCATGAGCTCCTACCATCTCGGACTTATTTTTGTAAAACTGGATCCGGATGCCACCCCTGCCGTAACCGATGCCGCAAACCGCAAGATGAAGCAGATCAAGGATGAACTTGCCAGAGGCAAGGTATTTGCCAATGTGGCAGCAAGGTTTTCCGAAGCCCCTACTGCAGTAAACGGCGGCGATCTGGGAACTATCCCGGAAAGTCAGCTTCCTCCCTATATTGCCGATGCCGTCAGGGATCGCAAAAAGGGAGATCTGGTGGGACCATTCCGCACCGAGCAGGGGCTTAATCTGGTAAAGATTTACGATGTGGGCGGAATGACTCCTGAACCGGTGGAACAGGTTAAGGTAAAACACATCCTTCTCAAAACCAGCATTATTTTTGATGACAAGTCTGCCGAATCCCGTCTTGCCAGCTTCAGATCCGAAATTGAAAACGGAGACAAGACTTTTGATGAACTGGCACGCAGCTACTCCGAGGACTATTCGAACTCCTTCGACGGCGGACTGATGGACTGGATGAACCCCGAGGTTTTTGATCCCGCATTCCGAGACGCCATTGCGCTCCTTAAGCCAGGGGAAATAAGCCAGCCCTTTAAGAGCAGCTTCGGCTGGCATCTGGCAGAGCTTGTGGGCAGAAAAGTTGACCGGGATTCCCTGGAGGCCTACAAGGTCAAGGCCCGGGAGATTCTCTTCAATCGCTCAATCAACGAGGAAAGTGAACGCTGGCAGCGTGAAATCCGCGATTCCTCATACGTTAAAATATACGAATAGCTTTCTGAATTTCAGGCATGCCTCCGAACCGGAAATCTAGGTACCGGGAACGTTTCATGGCTGTGTCAGGAAAGAAACGGGAAACATCCGGGTAATTCGCAAAGCATCACGTATCTGGATTTACTCTGCTCCCGTTCATTCCTGATTATCATTGCCTGAAACGGTCTCCTCAAGGCACCGCATTCATGCTGTCCTGCAAAATCGGCACTGCAGAATATATTACATGAAGCCTTATTTTTAATTTTTTGCAAATACTTTCCGGCGCAAGGTGCCAAAAGTCTGGACAGAAACATCACCGGAAAACACTTGACGATCCATCATGAACGCCTGCTCACTCTATAATCTCCTGACCAAACGTCAAAACAACAGATGTCTGCCTGCATATCAGCCAACAAATTCAGGCATAAGCAGAAAAAAGCTTATATCATGGTACTCGAGGGATCGAAGTTGCGTATGCTGCGAGCTTCAGAAATAATGCCTCCGGCTTTCCCACCGTTTACGTATACAGCCTCTGGGCCGAGAAGACATTCATTTTGGCTTTTTCCAAAGCGTGAAACGCCAAAAGATGCTAATCTGTACCCCGTTCGGAAAAGGCCCGCACTGCAAGAATCCTCCGGAATCCGGACTAACAAGTATTATCTTCAGGAGAAACACAATGAATGACAAGGTAACCTTCGGACATGTTGCAAGAAAGCGTTTCGGACAGAACTTTCTTCAGGATGCCACAGTAATCAACAATATTGTCAACGCCATAAATCCGCAGAAAGACGACTTTATTCTGGAAATCGGCCCCGGACTTGGAGCGCTTACCGAGCCTGTAGCCGAAAGAGTTACCAGGCTAAACTGCATTGAGCTTGACCGGGATCTGGCGGAAAGACTCCGCCACACTCCGTTTCTAAGTGACCGGCTGAATATCATTGAAACCGATGCGCTGAAATTCGATTTCCGGAGTCTGGCTACTCCCGAAAATCCGGTACGGGTTTTCGGAAACCTTCCCTATAACATTTCCACACCTCTTCTTATCCATCTTTTTTCTCAGAGCGAGGTAATCCGCGACATGCACTTTATGCTTCAGAAAGAAGTGGTGGAAAGACTTGCCGCCGCCCCGAATTCAAAGGATTACGGACGACTTAGCGTTATCACTCAGTTTTACTGCCGCGTAATTCCCATCATGGAAGTCCGGCCCACAGCATTCCGCCCCGCCCCCAAGGTCACTAGCGCCGTAGTGCGTCTGGTACCCTACCGGGAAAGACCATGCAATGTCCGCAGCATCGCGGCTTTGGAAAAAGTACTGGCCGTAGCCTTCAATCAGCGGCGTAAAACCGTTCACAACAGTCTGGCTCCCCTGTTCGATGATACCCAGCTTGAAGCTTCGGGAATCTCCCTGACATCAAGGGCGGAAAATCTCTCTCTCAGGGACTACTGTACCCTGGCAGATCTTCTGGAGGAATAGTAATGTCTCTTAAAAGCGAACTCTTATCACGGCATCCGGAAATTTTTGAGGATCATGATGTCCTGGCCATGGGATTTTTTCCGGACAGCGAAATCACTGTCCTAGCCAGAAATGCCAGAAGTCTCTGTGTCTGGTGTACTGACTACGCGCAGTTCCGTAATCTTGTTCCGGCGAATTTTGCTTCTCCTGATTCCGACAACACCTCCAACCAGGATCTGATATTCCAAAACAAAAATCAGACCTTTGTATTCGGCACTGCTCCGAAACCCGTGACACGGCCGTCGAAAGCCCTTATCTACATGAGCAAGAACAAAAAGGAAAATATTTTCTATATCCGCACAGCGTGCAGTATTCTTCCTGAGAATTCCGAGGTTTTTGTTATCGGCGGGAACGACGAAGGCGTACGGGGAATGGAGACCATACTTAAAAATTCCGGCCCCTCGGAAAAATATGACTACGGAAGAAAGTGCACTCTCTTCAGACTGCTGGTTACCGGCACCAGCCGCAACGATGCTTCTTCCGCATCTCTCAGCACTGAGGCTTCTCCGGAATACTATCGTGCGGAAATCGGAAATACGGATTTAAAGGTGGCCATGATCCCCGGCGTATTCAGCATGGACAGAGCGGATGCGGGAACCATTTTTTTGCTGGAAAATCTCAAGGATCTGGATCTCTCCCGGATTAACAGCATTCTGGATGCCGGAACCGGATCCGGAATAATCGCGGTATTCCTGAAAAAACTCCTGCCTCATGCCCGGATTACTGCTGTGGACGTCAGCGCTTTCGCTCTTGAGGCTACTAGAAGAACCGCTATTCTGAACAATGCCGAAATCACGGTTATCCCCTCGGATATGCTAGAAAACACCGCCCGGTATGATCTGATTATTTCCAATCCGCCGTTTCATGTAGGAAAGCGCCAGGTATTCGGACCGGTACTGAATCTTATCAGAGACTGTCCGCGCCATCTTTTGCCAGGCGGTTTCTTTCTCATGGTGGCAAACACCTTTCTACCCTATGAAAATCACTTATCCCAGGCATTCTGCAAAAGTGGTATCAAAAACCGCAATTCACAGTACAAAATACTGTATGGTTTCACGAAATCGCTGTCATGATAAGTTATAATCTTGTTTATACAGGCAGTCAGGGAGACAAATCATGGCGGGAGTACTGGCAATGGTTCTGGCCGGGGGCGAAGGCACAAGACTGCAGCCGCTTACGGTCACCAGAAGCAAACCGGCCGTTCCGTTTGGCGGTAGCTATCGGCTTATCGATTTTGTTCTTAATAATTTTGTCAATTCCGACATTATCAGAATCTTTGTTCTGACACAGTTCAAAAGTCAGTCCCTTTATATGCATATGAAAAAGGGCTGGACGGTGAACGGCATTCCCGGGTGTTTCATTGATCCGGTTCCAGCCCAGATGCGTATGGGTAAACGCTGGTACGACGGCACCGCGGATGCCATTTATCAGAATCTCAGTTTTGTAGAAGGCAGTTCACCGGATCAGGTCTGCATCTTCGGCAGCGATCATGTCTATAAAATGGATATCCGCCAGATGCTGGCCTTTCATCGGGAAAAACGTGCCGAACTTACTGTTTCCGCTATCAGGGTTCCTATAAAAGCAGCCAGGTCCTTCGGTGTCATCGAAGTTAATCCCGACGGAAAAATGATCGGTTTCGAGGAAAAACCCAAAAATCCAAAATGTATTCCCGGCGATCCGGAGCATGCTCTGGTATCCATGGGAAATTATATTTTTGAGGCTGCCGCCCTTTACCGGGAGCTGGAGATGGATGCTGAAAGCTTTACCTCGTCCCACGATTTCGGCCGCGACATTATTCCCGACATGTTCCCGAGAGCCCCGGTTTATGTTTACGACTTTCTGACAAACGTCATTGCCAACGAAACATCATCGGGATACTGGCGAGATGTCGGAACGCTCGACGCTTTCTGGGAAGCAAATATGGATCTGGTAGCATCTCCTCCAAAATTCAACCTTTACAATCCTTCCTGGCCGCTCCATACCCATTATCCGCCGTTACCTCCGGCCGCCTTCAGAGACACCCCAAATTATAAATGCCGGATATCACAGTCTCTGATTTCCGCAGGAAGCAACATTAGCGGAGGCTTGGTGGAAAAAAGCGTTATCGGCTTTAATTCCGTAATTGAGGAAGGTGCCGAAATATCGGAATGCGTCATAGTTGGCGACGTAAAAATCGGTGCCGGATGCCGAATCCGCCGCGCAATAATCGACAAGCATGTGGAAATCGCCCCAGGATATGTTATCGGGGAAGATTTCGAACGTGACCGCAATTTCTTTTCCGTATCAGATGGTGGCATTGTTGCCGTTCCCAAGGGGGCCAAAATAGGCTTCTGATCATGAAAATATTATACCTTTCCTCCGAGGTAGTACCCTATGCAAAAACCGGCGGGCTGGCCGATGTGGCCAAAGCCCTGCCAATGGCGTTAAAGCAGAAGGGGCACGATGTCGTGATAATGATGCCCTGCTACGGCAAAATCAATGGCTGGCGGTATTTTCCGGTAGTGGCAGAGCTGGTAATGCAAAACGGCATACCGGAGAACGCCATCAGCTATAAAATCCGCGAAGGCAATATAGACGGCATTCGGGTGTGGCTGGTGGATTATGAATACTACTTCAACCGCAACAACCTCTACGGTGAGAATAATACCGCCTATCAGGACAACGGCGAACGTTTCGCATTTTTTTCAGCTGCCTGTCTGGAAGCGGTACTGGCGATGAACTTCTGTCCTGACATTATCCACTGCAACGACTGGCATACTTCCCTGACCCCCCTTATTCTGTCAGTGAAATATCAGAACAACGAATTCTACAAAAACACCAGAACCGTCCTTACTGTGCATAACGGCTCATTTCAGGGAATTTACGACCGCAGCCAGCTTTGGATGATCCCGGAACTTTCACATATTCATAATGACAGCATCGAACACGGATACGGTAATATCAATTATCTGAAATGCGGGGTCTTTTATTCCAACAAAATCAATGCCGTAAGTCCCAGCTATGCGGAGGAGCTGACAACTTTCCTGGGCGGGCATGGCATGGCACAGAATTTCATTGACAGAATTTCAGACCTGTGCGGCATCGTCAACGGCTGCGACTATACCGACTGGGATCCGTCAAATGATCGGGAAATTCCATTCCACTTTTCCGAAAATAAAATTCACAACAAAAAACTCTGCAAGTACCTGCTACAGGAAACCACCAATCTTCCGGTAAAGGATGTACCGGTATTCGGGATGGTCTGCCGGCTTACGGAACAGAAAGGCGTAAACCTGCTTATCCCGATTCTCAAGAATTTTCTGGAACACGAAGTGCAGTTTATCCTCGTAGGAACAGGAGATCCGTCCCTGGAACAAAGTCTGAAGCCTTACACTACTGAGTTTCCCAAGCGTTTCGTGTTCAAGAGTGTGTACGACAATCATCTGGCCCATCTGGTAGAAGCCGGAGCAGACTTTTTCATCATGCCCTCCCTGTTTGAACCCTGCGGTCTCAATCAGATGTACAGCCTGGCCTACGGAACTTTGCCCATAGTCAGGGCTGTTGGCGGTCTTAAGGACACCGTGACCTGCTATGATGACGATTCCGACAATGCCACCGGCTTTGTGTTTTCAGAACCGGCGTCCTACGAGCTGCTTAACTGTCTTAGACGGGTGCTGATATTCTATCTTCAGGACAAGGCGGAATTTCAGCGCATTAGAAAGAATGCCATGAGAATACGCTACAGCTGGGATAAATCCGCCTCGGAATATGAAACCATGTACCGGAGCGCCCTGAATTCTCCTCAGAAAATCTGACATCACTACACACTTTCAAATCCTTTCACTACGCTCCGCCTTCCCCGCAAAGCGTGTATAATTACCGTCGTTTTAAGGCAGGAGCATATATGAAATACTTTATTGACAATCTGGAAGGTCCCCGCAGAATCTCACCCCGGGCAGCATTTGCAAGTCCTTTTCAGGCTTTGGCAATGATGCTGAATATTCCGGGAATGTTCACCATCTCCATTTTGGCAGGAATGCTGTGTCTTCTTTCCGCAGCCATTCCGTTTCTGGCTTTTTTCATCGTTCCCATGTCTCTGAGCCTGGTGATGGCCAAAACAGTCTCCGCCATTTGCGACAGCGAATCAGACTGGAAGGAACTTAATAACTGGGTCTATTCCAAACTGAAGTTAAGGGTATGGATCTTTGCTTTGATGAGTCTCCTTCCGCTGATTGCAATTTTCGGAAGTATCATTAACCTTATGCAGAATACCGGGGCTCCAAATACCGGCAATGCCGCCGCCATCTATTACATCATTATCGCCATCATGTTCAGCGGAGTCTGGGGACTTGCACTGTTCTCTGCTAATTTTCTGGCTCACCGGGAAAACAACGGCATCTCTGTATCCTGCCTTCAGGCCATCTCTCTTCTTAAGGAAAATGTCGTTCCGGTAATTATCATGCTTATGAACTGGTTTATGGAACTCGCCCTGATCTATTGCCTGCTGGCATCGGCCGTAATAACAGCTCCTATGCTTTTCGGGAACACCAGTCCTCTGGCAATAAATATTTTTACCTGGGGATTCCTCTTCATTGTTATGACTTTTTTTCTGAGTCACTACCTCATAACGCTTAGTATTCTCGGATATCAGATTTTTGCTCCGGCAGAAAAGGAAGATGATTCCGTACCACAGGAATAAATTCCGCACGACATGTTCCAAAAAAGCACGTCCCGTGGATTTGTTCCGCCACACTTCTTTTCTTATTTATTATTTTCAAAAACAGCAAAAGCGGCTATTGGGAAGTAATAATGAGAGTCTGGTGGCCTTTTTTCTGATGACGGCCAAAGCACGGCAGTTCTCATTTTCTAGAAAAGACTGCCGAATACATGCCAGGCAAGAACCTGCATACAGTATCGTTCCCTGCATATATGCTCACGAAAAAGGGGCACGCAACACTGCCTGCCCCATAAGTATTAAGTTTCCGGAGATACCTCGCCGGATTCCTGTTTTCTTAAAGCCTTCTTGGCTCTCTTGGCCGCAAAGTCCGGTTTTCCCTTGTTCTTTTTATCTCTCAGGCGTTCCTTGCTGTGAGGCTTTCTTTCAGGTTTTTCACCGGCCATTCCGCCTCTCTTTTCAGTACCAGCTCCTTCTCGGGATTTTTTCTTCCTACGGGAAAACTCCGGAGTTTTGTTCTTGGGACGAAGGCCTTCTATCACCCTGGTATCCTGACTGTCTCCGGTATAGCGCTGCACCTTTTCAAGCATCGGAACGTCATGAGCCTCCACCAGATTAATGGCCGTTCCCTTTCTGCCAGCCCTGGCAGTGCGTCCGATACGGTGCACATAAACATCTGCGGTTCTCGGAAGATCAAAGTTGATAACATGGGTGATATCGGTAATATCTATACCTCTGGCCGCTACATCCGTAGCGATAAGAATCCTGACCGTGTTGTCAGAAAATCTCCTAAGACCCTCCAAACGCTTTTCCTGATCCATCTCCCCTCTGAGATATGAGAAGACGAACCCGTCTCTCTCAAGCCTTGATACCAGATTCTGCAGGCCTTCTCTGGTTTTAACAAACACCAAAGACTTTTCCACAGACTTGTCCCGAAGCAGTGCCTCAAGAAGCTGGATTTTGTGCTCGAGAGAATCCGCATGATAATTGTACTGATTAATCTTCTTGTGTTCAGATCTGGGAGAATCCACATGAAACTCCACGGGATCCTTTAGCACCGTATTAGCAAATTTAGTTAATATCCCGCCTTCCAACGTTGCAGAAAACAAAAATGTCTGATCCCTGCGGTACGCAGCCCGGGAAATTTCCCGCACATTGTCGATAAACCCCATGTCCAGCATTCTGTCAGCTTCATCCAGAACCAGAATTTCCACAGCACGAATATCGAACATCTCCTTTCTGAGATACTCAATAAGACGTCCCGGAGTCGCAATTACAATATCAGTTTTTCCGGTAAGAACGGGAAGCTGTTCCTCGTGATCCACCCCCCCTATCAGGGTTCCCGCAGAAAGCCCCGGCATAAACTGTCCAAGAAGCCGGGTCTGTTCTGCAACCTGAAGAGCAAGCTCTCTTGTCGGCACCAGAACCAGCACCCGGGCAAGCCCCAGTTTTTTTGACGGAAAATCTATAAGGTGCTGTAGCGCCGGAAGAAGATATGCTGCGGTTTTCCCGGTTCCTGTGGGGGACTCCGCAAGAATATCACGTCCGTCCAGAGCTTCAGGAATCACGGATTCCTGTACCTTTGTCGGCTTTTTATACCCCAGCGCCTCTACTGCTCTGAGAAGTTTTTCATCAAGTTCGAATTCGCAAAATTCCATAAAAAGCCTATCCTGTACAAAACAAAAAACTGTGAAACGTCAATATGGCGGGTACCCCGCAGAAAAATACAGTCATTAAGACCTATCAGATTTTCCTGAAAAAAATTCATCCTCGGACATTCCGGCAATAATGTCGAGATATTTCAGATGCAGCTTTTTTATAACTGGCTCCAAATCTTCAGGACTGGGCATATTCGATCTGATAACATCATCACTTTTTCGAATTCTTTCGTCCTGAGGCATCTGCTTCTCAACAATGCTTTTTGCTATCATCCGAGAACAGCCGTCACGCTCCATGGTGCGCTGTATCTGCGTCTCGGTATCGGAAATCATGCATAAAATCCGGTTGGTAAGGGAATCCAATCCATACTCAAAAAGAAGCGGAGCCTCCACCACCGTATAAACTCCGTCGGCAGCATGTATCTCCTTTTTGATTTCCGCCATAATTAGGGGATACATGATTCTGTTAAGGCGAGCCAGACTTTCCGCGTCGCTGAATACAAGCTGCCTCAGAGCTCTTCTGTCAAGCGTTATCCCATCACCGTTTTCGGTTACGGAACTGCCAAAAGTAGCAACAATATCAGAAATTCCCTGAGTTCCTGGAGCTACCACCGTTCTGGCTACCGTATCTGCACTGATGACTGTGCAGCCATAGCTTCTGAAAAAATTACTGACAGTAGACTTACCGGTTCCAATGCCCCCGGTCAGTCCTAAAATCCACTTTTTACTACCTTTCATAAACAGCATACCAGAGAAAAGGGGCTATTCCAGCCCCTGAGCCGAATCCGGAAAGTCCTTCCTATGACATGAAATAACCAGCTCCACGATTTCTCTGAGTTCCGGATCCCCGGGAACCACGTTTCTGAGAAGGTAACGGACAAGCTCCAAATCAGAACACATGAGGAGCTTTTCGTAAAGAGCCACCGTTTCATCGGGCAACTCCGGAATATGCCGGTTAACAAAAGGCTCCAGCATCAGATCTATTTCCTTCATCCCTCTTCTGGACTGCCATCTCAGGGAATCAAGTCTGCCTGCTGTTATCATAAAAATCCCGCCTTTCAAATACTGTAACAGTTACCAAATGAACATCCGCACAATGCTGCTGTGTTTTCGGAACAGCAGATACTGAGCTCAGACTGCAATCTCGGCCTTTATCGGAGGATAAGGATCATATCCCTCCAAAATAAAGTCCTCATACTGATAGTCAAAAACAGATACCGGCTTTCTCGCCAGACGCAAAGTCGGCAACTTTCTGGGGGTTCTGGAAAGCTGAAGCCTGACCTGTTCAAAATGATTAAGATAAATATGAACATCACCGCCAGTCCAGACAAACTCCCCGGGCTCAAGGTCGCACTGTGCAGCAATCATTGAAAGCAGCAGAGAATAGCTGGCAATATTAAAAGGAAGCCCCAAAAAAGTGTCGCAACTTCTCTGATAAAGCTGACAGCTCAGTCTGCCTTCAGAAACATAGAACTGAAACAGCGCATGGCATGGCGGCAACTTCATATCAGGAATATCAGCAGGATTCCAGGCGCTGACAATAAGTCTTCTGCTGTCCGGATTGCGTTTAATATCGGCGATCACATTGGAAATCTGATCTATATGCCCGCCATGATAATCGGGCCAGGAGCGCCACTGATAACCGTACACCGGTCCCAGATTGCCTTCGGCATCAGCCCACTCATCCCAGATGGTCACCTTATGATCATGGAGATACCGGATATTGGTGTCTCCCTTTAAAAACCACAAAAGCTCATAAAAAATCGACCGGGTATGACATTTCTTGGTAGTAACCAGAGGGAACCCCTGACTGAGATCAAACCGCATCTGATAACCAAAAACCGACTTGGTACCGACCCCGGTACGATCATGACGCACGGTTCCGTTATCCATTATGTGTTTCAGAAGATCCAGATACTGCTTCATAAAATCCCTCCAGCCTAACGCCGCTAATTATACCCCAGCCGCAGGAATTTATCTCATGGCAAGGAACAATCAGACTTGCTTAGTCTCCGCCGTCCCCGGCAATAGTCAGAAACACTACGGCTTTTAGAAGAATGCGAGTCTGAAAATTCCGGAAAAAGAATCGCCTGCGAAAACTCCTTCAGAATTTTTCGGTAGACATCCTTTTTGAAGGACACTACCTGTCTTATCGGATACCACAGAGATACCCAGCGCCAGTCATCGAATTCCGCCGGAACCGAAGATTTATGAAAGGCAATTTTTTTGTCCGCTCCCTCATTGATTTTCAGCAGGAACCATTTCTGTCTCTGCCCGACACATACCGGCTTTTCATCCCAGTGAACCATTCTGCTGGGAAGATTGTATTTAAGCCAGGATCTGGATGACTGAATATAGGTAACATCATTTCTGGTAAGTCCCAGTTCCTCTCTGAGCTCCCGGTACATAGCTCCTTCGGGGTTCTCGCCATGCTTAATCCCCCCCTGGGGAAACTGCCAGGAATTCTGCCCAATGCGTCTGGCCCAGAGGACCTGCGCCGAGCTATTGAATATTACTATTCCTACATTCTGACGATACCCCTCTCCGTCTATCAGCTGATATTCCATAAGTCCTCTACAAATACGCATCCGGTTTAATAGCGATCAGTCTCGGCTATTCTCATATATCTGACTGGCAGTCAGGCCAACATCAGAATATTGAATATACTGACTAAAAGATCCGGCAACAATCAAATTTTCAACAAATGTTTCCGGGGCGCCAGAATCTCTTTCCGGAAACACCGGGTAATATTTCAGACGTACCAATATTGCCCTAGGCTGCCGGAATTTCCTTTATCCATGATAGCACCAAAACAATAACCGAGATTATCAGCCATTTTCTAGAAGCCAGAAACATTTCCGTATTTCTGAATAAGCCCGGACAAAAAAACGACAGTCTGTCTACCGTTATTTCCATGTCAGAAGAAAAATAAACACGGGACGCAGAGCAACAATTATCACTGTACCTTAAAAACGTTTTCATAACAAATATCAATCCGGCAAATGAAAAGATAACGTTTTCGGTCACTTTTATTTTTAATATTTTTATTATGATCACAATTGATGATGGCCAATATCATTTTGCATAAGACAGTAAACGCTATTTTTAAGCATTCTCTGTTATCGATATTGTGATACAATCACCATAAGTTCGAAGCTCGGAATCATCAATTCATTAAAAATCATAAATTACTATAAAGATCCGAACATACTCGTTTAACCAAAAGGAGAACACGAAAAATGAGTACAACTGTTAAGTTTCCAGCCAAATCTGCCAAGAGCAAGGTTGTAAAAATCACCTTCGAGGTTGCCCAGGACGCAGCTCAGGATGCCGCCAAGATTGAACTTCTCTGCGATTTTAATGGTTGGGATCCGGTAGCTCTCAAGAAATCTACCGCTAAGAAGACTGCCGGCAGCTTCTCTGCCACCATTGAAATCCCGGTTGCTGACATTAAGGATTCCTATCAGTACAGATTCCACTATGTTATGGCTGACGGTTCTGAAAAGTACGACAATGACTGGAATGCTGATGAGTACTGCGCAAATCCTTTCGGCGGCGAAAACTCTGTAGTTGTTGTAAAGGAAGACAAGTAACAGAGGCCTAGTCCTGAATGCATTACCGAAAAGGGAGGTTTGAAAAACCTCCTTTTTTGTTGTCTGAAAACGATATTCAAAAATGCCGCCCGATCTGACTGCTGCCGGCTCTAATCTTTGGTTTTCCTATATATATTTCCGCCGCGTTTCCCTTGTAAAATCCCAGATAGTGCCCAAAATCCCCTCAATGGGAGTGTTAAACGATCGTAAAAGTTGACCACCTAAACGAATTAAAGTTGACCACCTATAAATTATGAAACAAATAGATAATGGAGTGGTCATGAGAAGATCTAAAAAACATAAAATGTCGGAATATCTTATAAAAGAAAATGGGTATTCCAGAATGTTTGATTCAATATTTCAAAATCAGATCCATGAACTTTCTAAACAAGGAAAGTCTATCAGGGATATAGCCAGAAAATTGGGAATTTCAAGGCAATCTGTTCGTAAATACATGAATGGTATTCAACAACCAAAGGTACATGTGCAGGACAGTTTTAATAACTATTTGAAGATCAACAGAGAAACAATTAAAGAGCTGTTTTTCGAGATGAATGGACACTGTGTACCTCTGCTGAGAAAACTTAAGGAATCGTATGATGGCAGTGCGAATTTACGAGGGTTACAGATTTTCTGCAA
>NZ_KB899636.1:241927-283796 GCF_000378405.1 Succinimonas amylolytica DSM 2873
TTTGTTAGTGTTCTCGGTTATTCGAGAAGAATTTACGTAAAGGCGTTTACGGCAGAAAATACTGAAGCATGGCTTAATGGTATTGAGAATGCTTTTAGACATTTTGGAGGAGTTCCTCTGGCAATAGTCTCAGATAATACAAAATGTCTGGTTACAGTACATAACGGCAGTGAGCTCAAATTTAATGAAAGGTATACGGCATTCTGCCATTATTGGAATGTTAAGCCTGTCGCATGTACGCCATATAAACCACGCTCTAAAGGTAAATGTGAACGTATGGTAAGGTATTTCAAGGAAAATGCACTACCAGGCAGAAACTTTGATTCTCTTGAGGACTTACAGAAGTGGATAGATTTATGGTTGGTGAAATACTCAGACGTAAGGAAACTTTCACTGGTTCATACCACCGGCATACAAGCTGAAACTCCGGCAGAAAGATTCACACAAAAGGAACGATCTGAACTTAGGACTGTTGACAGGGTATTTTTTACAAACATACGCGAGGAAACCAGAAAGGCAGACAAGTGTGGCCTTATCCGCGTCGAGAACAGATTGTATAAACTACCGGAGCAGTACTCCAATCAAAGCGTATTTATTCAGATAACAGACACAGAAATCATCTTCCACGATGCTGATAATAAAGTTATCAGAATAGATAAGGCCACTTCCTTTTATACTGCAAAATTACAGGAAAAATCAACCATTAAAATTTTTAATGACGTTAGTCCCGATTATGAAACGTGGGGGCAGAACAGCCTGTCACGTTCACTCGATGAGTATGCAAAGGTTACTGGGGGATCATGGTAATGGCATCTGACAACAATCTTATTGCTATGGCTGACAGGCTGAATTTGACTTTCTGCAGAGATCACATTGAGGAAATTATCAGTGAAACTACAAACAGCAGAATGAATCCCAGAGAAATATTGCAGTTTGTCTTTAGTCGTGAAATTAGTCGTCGAGAGGAAAACAGAATAAGGATTGGGATTATGGCAGCCCACTTCCCTCGCAAATGCACTCTTGAGGAGTTTGACTTCTCGGTGCAGCCTTGTATCGATACGGCTGTCATCAGAGAACTTAAAACGCTGTCCTGGGCTGGCAGTGGCTCTAATATTCTCTTTCTTGGACCTCCAGGAGTAGGCAAAACACACCTGGCCATAGGATTCGGTCTGCTAGCCGTAAAACAAGGATACTCAGTACTTTTTAAAACGGCAGAAGCTCTTATCAAAGAACTCTCCGAAGCCCATGAAATGGGAAAGCTTGAACAAAAAATGCAGAAACTTGCAAAGGTTAAAGTCCTCATCATTGATGAATTAGGATACTGTCCCTTCAGTGCAAATGGCTCACATCTTTTGTTTCAGCTGATAAGCAGAAGATATGAATCCAAAAGTACTGTTATAACCAGCAACAGACCTGTCAGTGATTGGGGGCTGATACTTGGTGATACAACTGCCGCCACTGCTATTTTAGACAGACTGCTTCATCATTGTAGTGTGCTTACAATCAATGGCGACAGTTACAGATTGCTCGCTGCCAAGAAGGCAAATTTATTGGCAAAGAATGAAAGTTTAAGTTAAAATCGGAGTGGTCAACTTCCGATCGTTTTAGTGGTCAACTTTTTCGATCGTTCTACAGGGAGTTTGCCCATTTTCATAAATTATCGCTCTTTAATACAGGTAAAACGGCTATTTGGAAGCAATGATGAAAGTGTATAGTTATACCTGATTTTTCTAATCTTATGAACAGTTCCACTAAGCAAAAAATGTACACACATGCTGAACGCCGACAGTCCTTTATTGCGTTTCAGAAAACTGAAGTAAAAGCCTCTGGTAACAGGGAGCAGATAATCCCTCATCAACTCACTGGCAGGTGTTCATGATTCAGCAAAAACGGCAATCAGGGGTTTACGGAACGATCCTTCAGGAAAAAATGTTTACTGTTCATGTCTCCCATGACACCGTAACCATGCCTGGTTACACCACAAAATCGTTTCAGCGAGACAAAAAAACAGGAGAAATTTTCATTCCTCCTGCTACCTGTCTAAACGGCTAATTTAGGATAATTATTACTGCTTATCCTGAGTCTTGCTAACAAGCTTTTCACGAATGCGTGCAGCCTTACCCTTAAGATCACGGAGGTAGTACAGCTTAGCACGGCGAACTTTACCGTGACGGGTTACGGTTACAGATGAAATCAGCGGGCTGTGAGTCTGGAATACTCTCTCAACACCTTCGCCATTTGAAATTTTACGTACAGTAAAAGAAGAATTCAAACCGCGGTTACGCTTGGCAATTACCACGCCCTCATAAGCCTGAAGACGTTCCTTATCACCTTCAACAACACGTACCTGAACACGAACAGTGTCACCCGGTCTGAAAACCGGAATGTCTGTACGCATTTGTTCCTTTTCAATTTCTTCAATAATATTCATTTAAAATTCCTCATTATCTAGGATGCACTGAAACTCTATACTGTTCCTGTTCCGTTACTGCTTGTCTCCGGAACGCAGATATAAAGCAAGAAGCTTTTCCTGCTCGTCAGTCAGAGCTAGATTCTTTAAAATATCAGGCCTTCTTTCGTAAGTTCTGGCAAGAGACATGCCTAACCGCCATTTACGGATTTCCTTATGGTTACCGCTCAGAAGCACCTCCGGAACTCTCATTCCGTCGATTTCCTCCGGCCTTGTGTACTGCGGATAATCCAGAAGCCCCAGAGCGAACGAATCCTCCTGAGCACTCTCCTGGTCTCCAAGCACTCCCGGAACCATCCGGGAAATGGCATCTATCATGACCATGGCCGGCAGCTCGCCGCCGCTGAGAACATAGTCACCTATAGACCATTCTTCATCCACCAGAGATTCCACCACTCTCTCATCAATCCCTTCATAGCGACCACACAGGAAAATTATTTCCTCGCGCCTGGCCATGTTCACAGCCGCGCTATGCGAGAACACTCGCCCCTGCGGGGAAAGATAAACAACCGCGGCATCAGGAAGAAGCTCCTTCGCCTTCAGGATGGCATCTCTGAGAGGCTGTACCATCATCAGCATTCCAGGACCGCCGCCAAATGGTCGCTCATCGACCTTCTGGTGTTTGTCATACGCATAATCACGGGGATTTATGCAATGAATCTCAATAAGTCCGTTTCTGACTGCCCGTCTGGTAACTCCGAAATCAGTAATTGCCCGGAGCATTTCTGGAAATATGCTGATTACAGCAATTCTCATAAGCCCCTGCCTCAGCCTTAATCAGAAATCAGGTTCCCAATCAACCCGTATTACTCTCTGTTCAAGATTGACTTCCCGAACCACATTATCAATGTAGGGAAGCAGTCTCTCACGAATTTCATACTGATCATTAATGTCGGCCTTTACTACCAGAACATCATTGGCACCAGTCTCCATAAGCGACTTTACAGTGCCCATGAAATATCCCTGAAGATTCACCACCCGAAGACCAATCAGATCCCGCCAGCGGTACTCTCCTTCAGGCAGATCAGGAAGCGAACTCCCCTTTATGCCAATTTCCATCCCGGTATAGAGCTGGGCCTCCTCACGAACATCAACATCAGCGATTTTCGCAATAAACCCGTCTCCGTGACGCTTGTACTCCGTTATCGAAATCTCGCGCCAGTCACTCCCCGGTGCACGACAAAACCAGGGGGTGTATGTAAACAGACTTTCAGGATCTCCGGTGTATGAATAAACCTTAAGCCAACCCCGGATGCCGTAAACGGCACCGAACTTGCCCATTACCTCAGGCTTTTCCCCTTCCATGAATCCTTCCTGTCCGAATATTATGCTGCCTGAGCAGCTTCCTCGCTTTCCTTCACGAGCCTCTTAACACGGTCAGAGAGCTGAGCTCCCTTGGCCTGCCAGGCTTTAACCTTTTCAAGATCAAGAACAAGTCTCTTCTCGGGACCATTGGAATCCCTCATAACCAGGGGATTGAAGTAGCCGATATCTTCCAAGGTCTTCCCGGAAAGTGCACGGCGGGAATCTGCAACAACAACGTGGTAGAAAGGACGCTTCTTAGCTCCGCCACGCTTTAAACGAATGATTACCATATCGTTCCTCTATTTAACGTAAAAAATAATTTCAGAAAGGCAAAAAAAACCTTCCCCACCTTATTAGACAGGCGGCAAAATTTTACCTTTTAACACAGATTTTGCAAGCACATTTTGAGATCCGGGCCACTTTTTTTCAGAAACATCTCCCCTACTTTTCTAAAAACAAAAAAAGGAGTGCCTTCAGACACTCCCCCTGCTAACGACAATTTACTCTGTCAATGGAACATACCGCCCAGACCGCCCATGCCGCCATTCCCGGCCATGGTTCTAGCAAGATTGATAAGCTTCCGGATCCCACCCTGAGATCTCAGTTTCCTCATAATCTTCCTCATGGCATCAAACTGATGCAGAAGCTGGGTAACATCACTAATTTCCACTCCAGCACCAGCAGCAATGCGCTTCTTGCGACTGCCCTTGATAATATCAGGATTTCTTCTTTCCCTGGGAGTCATAGAATTGATGATGGCCTCCATGCGGTAGATAATCCGGTCATCCATCTTATCCTTAACATCGTCAGGAATGCTGTTCATCCCCGGAAGCTTGTCCATCATTCCCATCATACCGCCCATACTGCGCATCTGGGCAATCTGACTCTTGAAATCCTCAAGATCAAAATCCTTGCCCTCCATCATTTTCTTGGACATTTCGGCGGTTTTCTTCTTGTCAAATTTTCTTTCCATCTCCTCGACAAGAGAGAGCACGTCTCCCATATCCAGAATACGGCTGGCCATTCTTTCCGGATAGAATGGTTCCAGAGCAGTAATCTTTTCACCCATACCCACAAACTTAACAGGCTTTCCGGTAATCTTTCTTACAGAAAGTGCCGCACCGCCGCGGGCATCACCATCAAGCTTTGTCAGTATTACACCGGTAAGCGGCAGCGCTGCATTAAAGGCTTCAGCGGTATTGGCTGCATCCTGACCAGTCATTGCATCAACCACAAACAGGGTTTCCACAGGATTCAGAGCCGCATGGAGCTCCTTGATTTCCGCCATCATCTCCTCATCGACGTGAAGCCGTCCGGCAGTATCCACAATAAGAACATCAGCGAATCTCTTCCTGGCGGCATCAAGCGCGCCGGCCACGATATCCAGAGGATTATCCGTGGCTTTTGAAGGATAGAATTCAGCCCCCACGTCCCGGGACAGGGTCTCCAGCTGATCAATAGCCGCCGGACGGTAGACATCCGCCGACACCGTCATCACCGACTTCTTCATTCTTTCAATAAGGTACTTTGCCAGCTTGGCGGCAGAAGTGGTTTTGCCGGCACCCTGAAGCCCTGCCATCAAAATCACGGCCGGTGGCTGTGCAGCCAGGTTGAGACCAGCACTTTCGGAACCCATAACCTCTTTGAGCTCGTTAAACACAATCTTGATGAATTCCTGCCCGGGGTCAAGAGCCTGACTGACTTCAATCCCGAGTGCCTTGCTTTTTACTTCGGCAATAAAGTCCTTTACTACTGGAAGAGCCACATCAGCCTCAAGAAGAGACAGTCTTACTTCCCTGAGTGTATCCTTAATGTTATCTTCCGTAAGCCTGCCCTGTCCCATGACATTGCGAAGGCTTCTGGTTAAACGCTGAGACAGATTTTCAAACATACTGCTACCCTGAAGGAGTTTATCCTTTTTTTAATAATCAACAAAAAAACAGGCTTTGCGTTCTGAGACCAAAGCTACTGTCCGGCTCTCATCCAAAAATGGTTTCGGGCCTGAAGCCCTTGTCTGCGAAGAAGAAATACCCATCTTTCTCCGAAAAACGCGCTGCATATGGTATCACATTTGGGCAGGTTTAAACACGATTCCGAGATCCGAACACTTCCCAAAAAACACATACCGGTATCCATCACACCAGACAGTCTTCCCTGATACAGACCGGTAATAGTCATGGCACTGAAAAACAGAAAGGCCTTCCATCTGCGGAAGGCCCTCTCTCTTGCCGGACAGAAAAGTATTGTAATAATCTGCTAAGTTTTCTTCTCCGTTTATCCGGCATTCTCTCCCGAGCTAATAAAAACTCTTTTTGGCTGCTTCAGCCAAAACATTTTCCGGAACTCTGGATTCCAGCTCCCGAATGTACATGGTTATCTGCTCCTCCTCCCGGGGCGTACTCTTTACGCTTTTCTTCAGGAGAACCCAGGCTTCAGGCATATCCCTGACAGATCCCATATCCCGAAGAAGCATTCCCGCCCAGTCAATTCTGGCAGGAACATACCCCATTTCTGCAGCCTGTCTCATCAGGGCTTCAGCCTTAACGCCATCCTGAGAAACATAACGTCCCGTTTCATAGAAAAAACCTAGCTTTCTGAGAGCGGCAGGATAAGCCAAATCTGCAGCCTTTTCGAGATAAAAAATGCCCATTGCGGTATCCCTGGGAACACAGCTTCCCGTAAGCAGCATATGGGAATAAAGGTAATCATAGGCTGCTGCAACATCCTTGCGGGCTCGCAGCACAATGTCATCGGTAAACTGACAGGCATTAACCTCCTTCAGATTGTAAATATCAGTTCCCAGAATCACCCATTCGGTAATCTCTTCCGGAGTATACACATGAACCAACGGGGTTTCGCCACTGGCATCCCGGAACTCCTTGACCGAAGACTCCACCATCCGAACATGAGGATCCTCCTGCACGCTAGTGGCCTCCAGTGCTACAGCGGATTCTGCTGCCAAAAAGCAGGACAGGCTCATGAGAAGCAGCAATTTTAGAATCTTCGTCATAAGAACCTCCTAAATTTCCCATGTATACTCTTAGCGTCCCTGAACGGGAAAAATTTATTTGCCACCCCAGAAAATTAATCATTTTCCGGTAGCAGTATTTATATCTGTGAGCCATATCACGGTCACAGCGTCAAAAATGCCGAAAACACCGCCCCCCCTATCTTCTGCCCGCCTCGAAATCAGGGGATCTGATTACCATCCGCCACAAAAAAAGGGGGCACCGCCCCCTCTATCTTTCATAAAGGGAACTCCGGAGCTCCCCTTAGCACCCAACGGCAATATCAGTTGCCGCAGTTCTGAACAAAATCAACGCCCTGCTGAATGTCGTTCTTAAGCCCCGGCAGCATATCATTAAGACACTTCTGCTCGTAATCGGAAAGTCTGCCTACCGGCTTAAGGCTCTCCACGCCGTTTTTGCCCAAAAGCACCTGACGCGCAAAGAACGGAGCAAACTCGCCGCTCTCATCTGCCACATAAGCACTCTCTACCACTCCGGGAACTCCCTGAAGTCCGGCAACAATAGCCAGTGCAAAGCGGGCTCCGGCAGTAGCCATGGAAAGGGTTGCAGAACCGGCACCGGCCTTGGCCTCCACTACCTCGGTACCGGCATTCTGCACGCGAACCGTAAGCTTTTCAATATCCTCTGAAGATACAGAGTCATACCCCAGAGCCTGAGAAAATACCGGAAGAATGGTAGAACCTGAATGACCACCAATCACGGGAATCTTAACGGAACCTCTGCTGTAACCGGTAATATCAGCCCAGAAGGTTTCGGCACGCAGTGTATCCAGAAGAGTTACACCAAAAAGCTTTTTTGCATAATCGCTGATACCAGCCTTCTTAAGCACCTCCGCTGCCAGCGGAACCATGGTATTTACTGGATTGGTAATAATCGCAATACAGGCACCCGGAGCATTCTTTGCCACGGCCTCCACCAGTCCCTTGATAATTTTGGCATTGACATTAAAAAGATCACTTCTATCCATGCCGGGCTTTCTGGCAACTCCGGCCGGAATAACTACCACGCTGGCATCCCTTACAGCCTCTGTCAGTCCGTCATCGCCAGTATATCCCTTCACATTTACGTCAGTAGGAATATGACTCAGATCAACAGCAACTCCCGGAGTAAACGGAGCCACGTCATACAAAGCCAGATCCGAACCGGCCGGCAGTTTATTCTTTAAAAGAAGAGACAATGGCTGACCGATACCACCGGCAGCGCCTAATACAGCAATTTTCATTGAAAAATTCCTCTAACAATACTCAACTTCGGAAAACCAGATCTATTGTGAATGTCCTGCCGTCTGCAGTAAAGCCGGAACATTCAGGAACTTCAGCTTCCCGGTTCCGCGAATCATCTATTTTCGCAATATCAATGCTACCCGAGTCCGAAACGACTCGCTGGAGCTTACAGGTTAGACATGGCAGACAGCCCGTTCGCACAGAAAGTCAGGGCAGTAAAACATTTACACGATATTATAGCACGGAGTTACATTCGCCCTTTTTATCACGGGGCTTTTTTTGCGAGGTTTGCCCATTTTTTCACTATCAAGGCAGATGCATCCCGTATTACCGCAAATTTCCATAACGGATTGCGGCGGCAATGTGAGGTTCCAGTATATCCCAAACAGATTTACCGTCCCCCAGGAAAGTCCTTTTGAATATTATGCGGTTTTATTGCATAATTATTCACTGAAACACATTTTAGCAACCCTGGGGACAGATGGTCATGACTGATGCAAACACCAGCGAAGCACTGGAACAGGCTTTCAGAGAGATTCTGCAGGCAGAACGCTACGGATCTCAGGCGGAAATCGTCCTGGCTCTGGCTGAGAAAGGGTTTCAGAACATCAGCCAGTCCAAGGTATCCCGCATGCTCTCCCGTTTCGGTGCGGTCAGAACCAGAAACACCCGCATGGAGATGGTGTACTGTCTCCCTGAGGAATTCGGAATCCCCACCGTAACCGGCACCATAAAATCACTGGTCTTCGACGTTTCGCACAACAACCATCTCATCGTAATGCGCACCAGTCCCGGAAGCGCGCAGATGATTGCCCGAATGCTGGACTCCATCCGAAAGTCGGAGGGCATTCTGGGAACCATTGCCGGGGATGACACCATCTTCATTGCTCCGAAAGACGAGAAGGAAATTGAGGACCTTACCCAGGCCATCTCCGAAATGTTTTTGGAAAACGATCGGTACTCCTCTGAGTAACCCCGTCAGCACAGCCGGAACAGGAATTTCCTTTCTAATGAAGCTGCCATTTATCAGCTGTAGCTTCCGTGCTCTTTTCCACTGCATAAAAATGCTTGCTAAACAAAACTGCTCCCGAAAATCTAGTAGTAAATGTGACAGGTTAAAGACGTGTCAGAACTTCCTACCAGAACAGATTTTGGGAACCGGATTAGAGACATTTTTCAAAAGAAGTAACAGAGGGCATTCCTCTCCGTATATACGTAAATTTTCCCAAAATTCCTACTAAAATCCCCACCCAAAATAATTAATGAATTCATTGTCACATAAGCGTTTGTGAAGATCAATTTATTCTTTACTACCCCCGAAAATTGACATATAATTTTAGTAGGATTCCTACTAAAGGAATATGTGGCGGCAGTAAGGGGATCAGGGTATGCCAATTTACCGGAATATTGTTGTTGACATTCCATCTAAATGCTATATCGAGAAAAAGGATCAAAGTGTATTTGTAAAGGACAGGAACGAATATGATCCTGCTGTGAAATATAATCGGGTAAGCCATGTAATTATCGGCAGGGCAATTGACAAGACAAGGATGTACCCCAACCATAATTTCCGCATGAGATATCCTGAAGCTTTTCAGCAGGCGGCGGGAGAACCGCAGCTGAAATCCATAAAGAGGATGGGGATGTATGCCGTTGTCCTGGCTCTTCTGGAAAAGAACTCCATGTACCGGTGCCTGCACGAAACCATGGGAATTGAGTCGGCAAACCTGATTCTTGATTTTTGCATGTATTCCATACTCCATCATTCAGCTGTTTCCGATCACTTCAGAACAGCCATGTCTGAACAGCTGCTGTTCTCCCGCAATCTCAAATCCGGAAAGGATTTATCTTCGTTTTTTAATCAGGATGAGAATATTGAAAGGCTGGAAAGGTTCAAGACAGAATGGGCAGGAGCCTGCAAAAAACGCGGGATAAAGAATGTCTGGCTGGCAATTGACGGCTCAAATAACGATTGCGCCGCAGATGCCGATATTGCTGAGCGGGGGTACGCAAAATCCAAAAAGGATGTTCCGGTCGTTAGTTATCTTTATGCTGTTGACAGCAGTGACGGAACCCCGATAAGCTTTGATGTTTACCGGGGCAGCCGAGTTGACAGCAAAGCCGTTATGAAAATGATCGGATGGCTGAAAGCATATGAGATGAATGTCAAAGGGGTGGTGGTTGACCGGGGTTTTGCAACCAAAGATGTTCTTGAGATGCTTGACAGCAATGAACTTCAATATGTTGCCATGCTCAAGGGAGATACAAACGCTCATAAGACAATGCTTGCCGAATATGCATCCAAAATCAGCAGGCAATTCGAGTTCATGCTGGACAGATATGATAACAGCGGAAAAACAGACAATGTCAGAGTCTTCAGCAGTAATGACAATGTTTACTATGGGATATCATCAGAGGATAAGGTTAAGCTGTTTAAGCAGCATAAGTATAAGGCTTATGTTTCTCTGATTTTTGACGGACAGAACGGTGAGGAGCGCCAGCAGAACTGGTTTAAAAAGGTCTCTAATGCTGCGGTGGATTTGCAGAACAGACTGAATTCAGGAGAAGATGCCAAAGTTCCGAAGGAATTTGAAAAAAGCATGGAAATCCAGCAAAATGAAGGCAGGAAAACAGTCCTGATAAATATGGAAAAAGTACAGATCTGCGGCGATCAAAAAGGATTCAGTTCTCTTGCAACTTCCGAAAAGATGAGCGCCGGAAGAGCCAATGAAATTTACACCATGCGAAGCTCTGTTGAAGCTGATTTTGCGATAGTTAAAACTCAGCTTGGTTACGGCAAGACCGGAGTACACAGTGAAACAGGGATAAAAACCAAGATTTCCATTGGTTTCATCGCCTCTGTGATTCGAAATGAACTGCTGAAAGCTGCAAAAAAGGCGGGACTTCCTACCAATAAAATAGCAAAGGAAATCAACTACATTACGATGGGGCTCAATCAAAGCGACCGGTATTTTGTCTCTCATACCGAAAGTAAGAAACAAAAAGAGTTCCTTAAGGAATGCGGTGTTCTCCCTGCAGATCTGGATCGTATAGCCGAGGCTGAAAATAAGAGAATTTCCAGTAAAGAACCGAACCCGTTCCACAAATTCCCTAAAGCTAACACAAAGGAAAAAAAGTCAAAGAGCGGACAGTCAAAAGCTGACAATTCCTCCGTCAGCGGGACATCATCTGTTACTGCTGGCAAAGAGGAATAAGCCAACAATTTTGACAAGCTAAAAAGGACTTTTGCTTCTGGGTCTGGATTGAGGGTTTTAGTAGGATTTTTGGGAAAATTTACGTATATAACAGAAGTCCTCTTTATAAACTTCACCGCCTCCCGCAGAACATTGCAATGTAACTCCTGCGATTAATTAACCTGCAGTCACTGGAACTACCAAACGGAAACATCAAGAACAGAATGACTTCAGATTATCGTCTTCCTTCATGCACGCTCATAAAAAAAGGAGAGCCGAAACCCTCCTTGTAAATTGACTAAACAACTGCGGCAATCAGTTACCGCACTGCGGTTTTAATGATATTCCGCCATTTCATCGAAATGGAGATAGGAGTAGATCCGATCCTCCTTGCCGTTAAGGGCGGCTACTTCATTGAAATATTCCTGAACATCGGGAAGATGTCCCAGCCTGGCAGTTACAGCAGCCAGCTCGGCACTACCCAGGTAGACATTTGCCCCCTGTCCCAGACGATTGGGGAAATTTCTGGTGGATGTTGATACAACCGTAGCATTATCCTGAACCCGAGCCTGATTGCCCATGCACAAAGAACAGCCGGGAATTTCACAGCGAGTTCCCACTCTTCCAAAAATGCTGTAAAGCCCCTCATGAATTATTTCAGCCCGATCCATCCTGGTGGGCGGGGCAATCCAAAGTCTAACTGGTAGCTGTCCCTTCATGGAGGACAGAAGTTCGGCAGCCGCACGGTAATGCCCAATATTGGTCATGCATGAGCCGATAAATACTTCGTCAATACTCTGGCCGGAAACCTCCGAAAGGAGCCTGGCATCGTCAGGATCGTTAGGGCAGCATACAATAGGTTCCCGGATGGCAGACATGTCAATTTCTATAACCGCAGCATACTCGGCATCGGCATCAGCCTTGAGCAATACAGGGTTGGCCAGCCAGGCCTCCATGGCCTTGATTCTTCTCGAAAGAGCATCAATATCCTGATACCCCTCGTTCATCATCCACTTCAGAAGCGCAATGTTGGACTTCAGGAAGGTAGTAACAGACTCCTCGTTAAGAGCGATGGTGCATCCGGCAGCAGATCTTTCGGCACTGGCATCCGCCAGCTCAAAAGCCTGTTCGCAGCTGAGGTGTTCCAGTCCCTGAATTTCCAGAATACGGCCTGAGAAAATATTGCGTTTGCCCTTCTTTTCAACGGTAAGAAGACCTTCCTTAATAGCCTGAAGCGGAATGGCATGCACCAGGTCTCTAAGAGTAATTCCCGGAGCCATCTTTCCAGTAAAACGCACCAGTACCGATTCCGGCATATCCAGGGGCATGACACCGGTGGCAGCGGCAAAGGCTACCAGTCCAGAACCGGCCGGGAAGGAGATCCCCATAGGGAAACGGGTATGCGAATCGCCGCCGGTTCCCACGGTATCTGGAAGCACCATCCGGTTCAGCCAGCTGTGAATAACCCCATCACCCGGCTCCAGCGCAATGCCGCCACGAGAGGTAATGAATCTGGGAAGAGTCTCATGGGTCTTCACATCTACCGGCTTAGGATAGGCCGCAGTATGGCAGAAAGACTGCATTACCAGATCCGCACTGAATTTCAGACACGCCAGATCCTTGAGCTCATCCCGGGTCATCGGGCCAGTGGTATCCTGAGATCCCACCGTGGTCATCCGGGGCTCACAATAGGTTCCCGGTCTTACTCCGGCAACACCGCAGGCTTTTCCGACAATCTTCTGGGCCAGTGTATACCCGCGTCCGGTATCGGGTGCCATAGGAGGCTTCACAAAAAGGGTGCTTTCCGGCAGCTTAAGATAGCTGCGAGCTCTTGCAGTAAGACCTCTGCCGATTATCAGGGGAATACGCCCCCCGGCTCGTACCTCGTCGAGAAGAACCGCTGTTTTAAGCTGGAACTTGGCCACCTCTGTACCATCATCATGCCTGACCACTCTTCCTTCGTAGGGATAAACATCTACCACGTCCCCCATATTCAGTCCGGAAACGTCAAATTCCACCGGAAGGGCTCCCGCATCCTCCATGGTATTGTAGAAAATCGGAGCAATCTTGCCGCCGAAGACAAACCCCCCGGCCTTCTTGTTGGGCACATAAGGAATATTCTCTCCCATAAACCAGAGCACGCTGTTGGTAGCGCTCTTGCGGGAGGAGCCGGTTCCTACCACATCGCCCACATAAACCAGCGGATAACCTTTTTTACGAAGCTCTTCAATAGTAGAAACCGGTCCTTTAACGCCTGGCTCGTCCGGGGTAATGCCTGGCCTTTCATTTTTAAGCATTGCCAGGGCATGCAGAGGAATATCCGGCCTGCTCCACGCATCAGGAGCCGGAGAAAGATCGTCGGTATTCGTCTCACCAGGAACCTTGAATACCGTAAGGGTAATCCTATCGCCGAGTTTCGGCCGGGAAGTGAACCATTCACCATCAGCCCAGGATTTTATAACCTGAAGAGCGTTAGAGGAGCCCTTGTCTGCAAGCTCGGCCACTCTGTCAAAAGCATCAAAAATCAGGATGGTGCCGGAAAGAGCCCGGGCTGCCGTATTGCCCAGCTCTTTATCATCAAGAAGATCTATCAGGAAAGATACGTTATAACCGCCTTGCATGGTTCCTAAAAGTTCCACCGCCCGAATACGGCTGATCAGAGGACTCTGTACCTTTCCGCAGGCAACGGAATTCAAAAAATCTGCTTTTACCCTGGCAGCCTCATCAACTCCGGGAGGAATTCTGTTTTCCAGAAGATCCAGAAGCTCCTGTTCCGATCCCTTCTCCGGGTTCTGAAGCAACAACACAAGTTCCCTGACATCATTCTCTGACAGAGGTCTGGGAACCACACCAAGGCGGCAGCGTTCGTCTGCCTGGGCATGATAAGAATCTAACACTGTGAACTCCTTATAAAAACGATCATGGCTAGGGATTCCCCCGTATCCGTAAGATTATAGCTTTAAGAATAGGAATACCGTCAAAAACCTTTGCAAAATATGGAAAAAAACTCTGCGGCTTCCAAAAAACGGCCAGTTAAGCAGTCAGAACATGAACCCCTGAAATGCTCAGCACTGAGAAAGAAGATTATTCTTAAAACGTTTCCAGTCAAAGGACAGTCCTGGATCAGTCTTACGATCCGGGGCAATATTCTGATGTCCGGTAATACGTTCCGGGGTAATATCAGGATAGGTTCGCATCAAAGCCAAAGTCAGGAATTTGAGACTCCGGTACTGAAAATCAGTATAGGGAACGATATCCGTACCCTCTAGTTCAATACCCACCGCGAAGTCATTACAGGAGCCACGACCGTCAAAACAGGATTTTCCGGCATGCCAGGCCCTGTCGAGACAGGAAACAAACTGAACAGTTTCACCGGTTCTGGCAATAAAAAAGTGAGAGCTTACTTCCAGGTCTCTGATAGTTTCAAAATAGGGATCCTCCGCTACAGGAAGACAGCCGGTAAAGAAACGTTCCACATACCCGCCTCCGAATTGTCCGGGAGGCAACGAAATATTGTGAATTACCAGAAGGCTGATTTCTCCCTCAGGCCTTCGGTTAAAGTGCTGACTTCTGATTATTTTTGCTCCCTGCATCCAGCCGTCTGTAATTAACGGAACGGCATTCAGAGATAAATTACCTGAATTGTTCATAAAGCAAAAAAACAGGGGAGCAGCGCCCCCCTCCCTGAATTAAATTAGCATTTGCTCCGCTCAGGCAAACACCACTCCGTAAGGTCTTTCGGTTTCGCGGATAAAACGTCCCTTTTCGGCCGCCTGAACACCGTCATCCACGGTGATAATTCTGTAGGCAGCTGCATCTGCCAGAAGAGCCCTTAGGAGCATGTTATTCAGATGATGTCCTGTCTTGTAGGCCCTGAACTCACCCTGAATGCTTCTGACATTCATATACAGATCCCCGATGGCATCAAGCATTTTATGCTTCACAAACTCGTCAGGATAACGCAAACCTTCAGGATTCATCACCTTATAATCATCCAAAACTACAGCATTATCCAGACTTCCGCCCAGCGCGAGATTATGAGCATGCATAAACTCCACATCCTTCATAAAACAGAAGGTACGGGCACGACTCACATCCCTGAAAAACTTCTCGCCGGTAAAATCCATGGTGTAATGCTGCAACGCCCGATCCATAGCCGGATGATTAAAATCTATCTCCAGATCCAGTTTAAAACCGCTCTTTGCGGGCCTGAGCTCCGCCCATTTGTCATCCAGCTCAACTCTTACGGTTTTAAGAATCTTCAAAAACTGTTTCGGTTCGTCGAGTACCCGGATTCCGGCATTCTCAAGAAGATAGATAAACGGCTGTGCAGAACCATCCATAACTGGAAGCTCGGGAGCATTCACATCCACGTAAAGATTATCAATACCCATGGACGAAAGCGCAGCCGACAGATGCTCAATGGTTGATACTCTGTCACCGGCATCATTTACCAGTGCCGTGCAAAGTTCAGTATCTCTTACCATGTCAGCCGAAGCCCGGAACACCACGTTAGGCTCAATATCCACCCTGGTGTAGACAATGCCTGTATTGGCCGGAGCCGGTCTGAATCTCACGCTTACCTTGCGGCCGGAGTGAAGACCAATACCGGAAGCGCTTACGGCTTTATTGATAGTACGCTGTCTTATTATCATAGTATTTTCCAATGCACCTTATATTCATAAGCTGTGAACATTATAGCATACTAAGTGTGACAAATGATCCACTCAGATGTTCAATAATTAAATAAAATTTCACACATTCTCGATTATTGGTAAAAAAATATGAAAATTTTCACATTTTTTCATCAGCATATTTTCATAAATATAACAAAGTTAAGAAAAAAACGAGAGCTCTGTCAGCGATCATCTTTGTAATGGCGGGAAAACCCTTGCTATATAAGACATCGAGCAGCATTAGAGATCTCCGTATTCAAATGTTATCTGTGGTTCTTCTGCCGTAATTTAGCTCAGCGTTTTCAGAATTGCTGACACGATCATGATTTATCATGTCTGGGAAAATGATTTCAAAATATCCAGGATCAAAAAACGTCATCTCACATACCTGACTCACGGCAAAAATATAAATAATGATGAACTTCCGGATAATCTTCCCGACATAAAAAAGGCAGACTCCCCCAAGAAGTCCGCCCTGTTAATGATTCTGATATCAGGATAGTATTCAGTCGTTCTTAGCTCGTTTTCTTAAAAACTCCGGCAAAGCGAAATCATCTTCGAATTCACTTTGCTTAACGCTCGGAGCAGATTCAGGATCACTGTTCTTTTCATCGCTGGGTTTAATCGAGAAGAATCCGCCCTCAGAATCATCAGCATCACCGAATATGGATTCACCTTCACTGACAGGCTCCTCCCGCGGCAACGGTCTGGGCTTTGGATCACCAGTGATTCCAGTAAGAACCACAGTTACTCCTACTTCGTCCTTCTTCTTATTCTCGTCAATAACTACACCATACTTGGTGTTGGCATCCTCTCCCCGGGCAAAGCGGCTTACCTTGTCACCAAGCTCGCCGTACATAGCCATGGAGAATTCCTTGGAAACGGTAATATTGACCAGAACTCCCTTGACGGAGCAGTTGGAAATATCCTCCAGAAGAGGATTCTTGATAGCATCCTGGATAGCATCCTCCACTGCGGTCTTGCCGGAGCCGCTACCCATGCCGATAACTGCGGTTCCGGACATGGTAAGAACTGTGCGGATATCATTGAAATCAAGATTAACGTAGCCAGCACGCTCTATCAGATCCGATATGCCGGTTACAGCCTGTTTCAGTACCTTGTTACATTCAGCAAAGGCTCCGATAAGGGTAATATCCTTTGGAAGATACTTAAGAAGCTTGTCGTTAGGAATTACTATGAGCGCATCAACCTCTTCCTTCAGTTTCTTAATACCCTCAACCGCTTTCTGCATCTGCTTGGGACCTTCAAAAGAATAGGGCTTTGTGACAATAGCCACGGTAAGAGCGCCCAGCTCCTTCTTGACAATCTGGGCGATCACCGGAGACGCACCGGTTCCGGTTCCGCCGCCCATACCGGCAGTAATGAAGGCAATATCCACCGGTCCGATCTGCTGCTTCAGATCCTCACGGCTTTCCTCGGCAGCTGCCTTGCCAACCTCAGGCTTGGAACCGGAACCCAGACCTCTGGTGGTATTTACACCAATCTGAATTCTCTTCTCGGAAAGGTTCTGATTTAGAGCCTGCAAATCCGTATTTACAGCAATGAACTCAACATTTTTGACTTTTTCCTCTATCATGTACTGAATGGTGTTGTTACCGCCGCCACCAATACCGATAACCTTTATGTTTACCTTGCCGTTATCGGCGGGGAGACCGGCTCCCATCCCCTGTGCCGCGTCTTCGGCGACATTAATAATTTCGCTCATTGCTTTTTCTCCTACTGCCGGTTACCCGGTGCCCCGTATGCCTGACAGACATTCTGCCTGTCCCTGCTTGAAATTAAAAAAATTTAACAGAATTCCTGATCCAATTCAGTGATAAGTATAACGCTATTTGTATTTTTTGCTATCCTGGGTACACACCGCACAGCAATACCCAGCAATTACAGCACCGATCACCCTAAAAGCCCCGTAGTTATCATTTTTCGGAATGGATGACTACATAGACTTGTTAAACCAGTCCCACATTTTTGAAATGTATCTGGCCACTCCTTTTTTCGGAGCCTGTTCCAAAGTTTTTTCCATATCGTTACTGAGTTTCAGAAGACCAATCAGCACCGCATCAGATACCGGATTCATCTTTTCCGGATTTTTTGCAAGATCGGCACATGTCAGGGTTCCCTCATGATCCGCCAGAGGAACATCAGTCTCCCGGAATCCCCCTTTTCTTACCGAACGGATAATGCTGATACCGCTGCTTTCAAGATATTTCCGAAAACACTTTTCAATGCCACGGATACAGGATCCCCCGCCGGACAGCACTACTCCGGATCCCAGCTCACACTCAGGATCAACCCCCTTCATGGACATCAGCACATTCTGAAAAATATTGTGATAGCGGGCCTCGATAGTTTCCGCAAGTGCCCTGGGCTGCAGAATTACATCGTCTCCAAGGCCATCCCGGGAAACTGTAATTTCCTCCCGAGCATCCGCCAGATCGGGATCCGCAAGGCCACAGCGCAGTTTTAGCTGTTCCGCCTTACGCTCGGAAATACCGTTCAGAACCGCAATATCCCTGGTAACCATTCCGGATCCGAATTTGCAAAAGTTGGTAAAGATAAGATTGCCCCGATCGTAAATGGTAATATCCGCCGTACTGCCCCCGATATCTATCACACAGACACCAATATCCTTTTCAGGACCTATCAGAAGTCCCCGGGCAGTAGCATAACCGCTAGACATAAAATCCGGGGCATATTTGCTTCTTATAGAGGTCAGAGCATAACGGATATTGTCCATAAAATCTGTTTTAGCATAAAAAGCATGAAGAAATACTTTAAGCTGGCCACCCGTCATACCCCTGGGATCCACCACGCTTTCATTGGAATCAACCTGATACTGATTTTCCACATACCCCACCAGCTCATAGCCGTCGATGCTAACCGAGGCGGCATTCTGTCGGGCTTCCGCCATCTTAAGAGTGGTTACTCGCTGGTGATGCAGGGGAGTGGTACCGTCAACATTTTTAGATTTTGTGAAATATCCCGGTACCGATACCATAATCCGGGGATTGTCAAAATCAATGTCCGGATACTTCTGAATGAAGCCTCGGATCTGGGTATCCACAGCAGAATAAGCCTGTGAAATATCGTCACGCAACTTGTCCAGACTCGATATCCCGGAGCCGCCCATGCCACTGGACACCACCGTTTTAAAACCAATCACCCTAATATCGTTGTCATCCGATACAATAGCACCAGCCACCCGGATAAAAGAAGTTCCCACATCCACCGCAACCACATAGTCAATAATCTTTTCTGCGGCTTTACCAGCTTTTTCCGTCATTTTTTCTCCTCGTCCTCCCGAGTTTCTTCGCGCCATTTTACCGCGGCTCCGGTTTCATATCTCAAATCCACATACTCTGCCTTGTCCATCAGGCCCGGAATGCGGCTGTTAAGCTCAGCGAAGGTTCTAAGCCGCGGCAGTAGGGCATCCTCAGATTCCCTATCTCCCTCGCGCTCCTCACGTCCGGACGCAAAGGTATCCAGATCCCGGCCCAGAAATAGGACAAGTCCCGAAGTAAGCCGAATTTCCCACATAAAATCAGGGGTAAGCTCCACACTCCAGATTTCGGCATTGGTACGCTTGCGCAGGAATTCGCTGAAGGAAAGATAGCGATAAAATATTTTTTCCGCCAGCTCCTCACGTCCATAAAGATGCACCAAAGGTTCCCGAAACTCAGAAAGATCCGGATGGATAACCTTCCAGTCCCCGGTGAGAATACCCTTGTTGAAATAAGCGGCAGGACGATACTCAGTCAGGTAGACATAAAGGATATCAGGCAGTCTTTTTCTTACAGTGACTGTACGGGCCCACGGCATTTTTAAAAGATAATGCCTTACCCGTGACAGATCCATGGTCAAAAGATTAAGATTATCGTAATTGCTCAGAAAATAATCAGCAACCATTTTCTCGGAAAGATAGTGCAAATGTCCCTCTACCTGCAGCTTCCTGACCTGAATGGCATCAACATCAGTCATGGATTCGTACAGCATTCTTCCCAAAAGCACATCGGCCGACACTACCAGAACCAAGAACAGAATCCCGAGAATCACCTCTCCCCGGGTTCGGCCTCCGGTTTCGGAAGTTTCTGCTCTGACCCGATACCCCGCCACTGTCAATGCTCCTTCATTCTGGCAATATCCAATTTCATATCACTGAGGACATGGGCCAGTTTTCCGACATTTCCGGCCCCCTGGGTAAGAACGATATCCCCATCTCTTACGATATCAGCCAGAATTCCCGGAACAAGCTCCGGACTGGATGCGAAATAAGGCTCAACCTGTCCCCGCAGTCTGATAGAACGGCAGAGGGAACGTCCGTCAGCACCTACCACCGGTTTTTCTCCGGCCGGGTAGACATCCATCAGAATCAGCTCGTCTACCAGCCCCAGCACCTCAACAAAATCCTCAAAACAGTCTCTGGTGCGGGTATAGCGGTGAGGCTGGAAAATCATTACAAGACGGCGATCCGGCCACCCCGCACGCACCGCACCGATGGTAGCCCGGACCTCATTGGGATGATGACCGTAGTCATCCACCAGAAGCGCCCGGCCTCGGCCGGTTTCAAACTCCCCGTACTGTTCAAAGCGTCTGCCAACTCCCTGGAAATTTCCCAGGGCTGAGAGAATTGCTTCGTCAGGAATATCATCCTCAGTGGCCACCCCAATGGCTGCTGCTGCATTAAGAGCCATATGAATCCCCGGAACAGTAAGCTTTACTCTGAGAGGCTCCCGTCCCTTTCTGTGGACCGTGAACTCGGAACTGGCCTTTTCCTGAACAAAATCCGTAACCCGGACATCAGCATCCTCCCGGGTACCGTAGGTAATCACCGTACGGCCAATACGGGGAAGGATTTCCCGGATATCGGCATTATCAGTACAAACCACAGCCACCCCATAAAACGGCAGATTATGCAGAAATTCCACAAAGGTGTCCTTGAGCCGGTCATAATCTCCGCCATAGGTATCCATATGATCATGATCCAGATTGGTAACCACCGAAATCATGGGCTGAAGATGCAGAAAAGAAGCATCCGATTCATCAGCCTCGGCAATGAGATAACGGCTTTTACCAAGTCTGGCATTTACTCCGGCACTGTTCAGAAGTCCTCCGATAACAAATGTCGGATCCCTCCCGGCCTCAGCATATATGGAAGAAATAAGACTGGTAGTGGTGGTTTTTCCATGAGTACCGGCCACGGCAATGCCAAATCTGAAACGCATAAGCTCGCCCAGCATTTCGGCTCTTCTGACAATCGGAATGTGAAGTCTTACCGCCTCCTGCCATTCCGGATTATCTCTGCTGATGGCGCTGGAGATCACGATAACACTGGCTCCGTGCACCTGTTCAGAACGATGACCGATATACACCTGAATTCCCAGATCTCTGAGATGCGCAGTGTTCCGGGACTCTGCAATATCAGATCCCGAAACCTCATACCCTTCATTCCTGAGCACCTCGGCAATGCCGTTCATGCCAGCTCCGCCAATACCCACGAAATGAATTCTCCTGACCTTGTGCATTACCGGCACGGCGGTATACATGTCGCTCTTGTCATGAATCATCTGGAATTCTCCCTGGTAGCTAAAGATCTGCAGATTGCTGCAATTTTTTCAGCGGAATCAAGTCTGGTCCGGGACTGTGCCTTTTCGCTGATATCCGCCAGCTTTTCGCGGTGACTTTCAAAATCACGGAAATACCGGGAAAGACTTTCCGCAGTAAGCTCCGTCTGCGGCATGGTAATCCCGGCACCGTTATCGGAAAAACATCTGGCATTTTTAGTCTGATGGTCATCAACAGCCGTGGGCAGGGGAACAAACACAGCCGGCATGCCACAGGCTCCGATTTCCGCAGAAGTAAGGGCGCCGGCCCGACATACTATGAGATGATTGGCGCGATAAGCTCCTGCCATGTCGTTTATAAAATCAGAAACCTCACACACCCCGTCCGGAACTCCCAGAGATGAATACAGCTTCCGGACTTCCTCAGAATTACCCTTTCCCGTCTGATGAAACACCTTAATCCTGACACCGGAATCCAGAGCCATTTTAACAGCTCCCGGAACCCTTTCATTGAGAGCCTGGGCTCCCAGACTACCGCCAACCACAAGAACCCGCAGTTCTGAACCGGAAAAGTCCTTCGGAAGCTCATCATGCAGAGCGGCAATGACCTTACGCACAGGATTTCCCACAAATTCAGCTTTACTGCTTTTAATAGCCTCCGGAAAACCCAAAAGGATTCTATTGGCGATATGGGAAAGAAGCCGGTTGGTCAGTCCCGGAGCGGCATTCTGCTCATGCAGAACTAGAGGTATCCCCAGAAGCCTGGCCGCCAGACCGCCAGGGCCGGAGGCATAGCCTCCCATTCCGAGAACCACATCCGGACGGTATTTTCTTAAGAGACTTATAGCTTCTGCCACTGCTCTTATGATCATAAAAGGCGCCATCAGCTTACGGGCCAGACCATTTCTCCGAATTCCCTGCACCTTGATAAATTCTATGGGGTAGCCATGACGGGGCACCAGATCCGCTTCCATGCGCTCCCGTGTCCCCAGCCAGAGAACATCCCAAGGTTCATCGCCGGAGGTTAGCTCATCGGCAACCGCCAGTCCTGGAAATACATGGCCGCCGGTACCGCCTGCCATTATTAAAATCTTCTTCATATTGTTCATTTTCCTGCAAAAGATGCGTCCTTTGCCGTATCCGGTTCCGGAACGTCTACCACCACGGTTCCGGACCCCGGACCGTTCGCCCCAGCTTCTCCGGAAACCGGGGATTTCCTCCGCCCCGCCCCTCCGCCGTGCCGGGAAAGCGACTTCCGGATACCCTTTTCCGTACGAATTTCCAGTTCCTGAAGTCTGAAATACTGTTTTCTTCTTTCATAGCTGATCCGCAACACCACTGCCATAGCCATCAGCATACAGATAAGACTGGAGCCGCCATAGCTGATAAGAGGAAGCGTCAGTCCTTTTGTCGGCAGAAGACCTGAGGAAACTCCGACATTTATGAATGTCTGTCCAGTAAACCAGAGACCAACCCCAAAAGCAATGAAGCCCTGTATGTAGTTTGGCATTTTTTTGCTGCGCATGCATGTAAAGCCCAGCATGCAGCATTTGGCAACCAGAAGAAACTCCAGAATAACCACCAGTGCAACACCAACAAATCCGGCATCCTCTCCCCAGATTGCCATAATGAAGTCAGTATGGGGTTCTGGTATATAATTCATCTTGATAACGCTGTTGCCAAGTCCCTGTCCTTCAGCCCCGCCGCGTCCGTAAGCCATAAGCCCCATAGTGAGCTGATAACCGCCGTTTTCGGCATCCTTCCAAGGATCCAGATAACTCATTATCCGCGCCACCCGATAGGAATTGAGGACAACTGCCGGCAGCAGACAAAGACCAGCCAGAAAACTTGACACAATCACCACCGCCAGGCCGCCGCCAGCTATAAACAGCATTCCGAAAGTTATTCCCAGAAGCACAACTATGGAACCAAAATCGCGCTGTAGATAGAGCAACACAGCAAAGGGGATAAAAAACAGAAACGGATAGATAAAAACCCGTATCTTGTTTATGGCTTCATGATGTCTCTGAATATATCCGGCAACAAAAATAATCCACACCAGCTTTACCAGCTCGGAGGGCTGAAAATTGAACACTCCAAGACTGATCCAACGGCTGGCACCCTTCACCGAAACTCCGCATATCAGAGGAAGCGCGCAAAGTAGCAGAGCTGAGACGGGAAGATAAAAACGGCCAAATCCCAGCCAGAACTTTGTCGGAATCTGCATTACTCCCAAGGCACAGATAAATCCCAGTGCCATGAATATAAACTGCTTTCCGATAAAATAGTAAGAATCATGCATCTTCACCTCGCCGACATAAATCGACGCGCCGTAGATCATGACGAGACACAGAGCCAGCAGCAGGAAAACAATTACCAGAAGCGCTCTGTCATAAAGAGGCCCCCGGGGATCGTACTCTTCGCTTTCTCTGCCGAAAAACGCCTCCAGAAACCTCATGCAAGGTTCTCCACCATAGCGGCAAACTTATCTCCCCGATCCTCAAAGCCCTTAAACTGATCAAAACTGGCACATGCCGGAGCCAGAAGCACCACATCTCCCGGACGAACAATACCGTCAGCATACTCAACCGCTTCAGCCATGGTTTCAAAAAGTGCAGTTTCTGGCCCGAGCTCCCTGAGCATTCCGCCATCCCTGCCGAAGCAGAGCATAAGAGAAACTTCATGTCCCAGGAGATTCTTAATAGGAGTAAAATCCTGCCCCTTGCCAAGACCTCCCGCCAGCAGAATAATACGCCCCTTGAGCCCGGATTTTAGTCCGGCTACCGCCGCGAGAGTTGAACCCACATTGGTAGCCTTGGAATCATTGTACCACCTCACACCGTTCCTCTCCCTGACCAGCCGGCATCTGTGCGGCAGTCCGGAAAAAGATGATAGCACCCTGTTCTGAGCCTCCCGGGAGACACCCAGAGCATCGGCCAAAGCCATGGCGGCTAGAGCATTCATTTGATTGTGCCTGCCGTAAATCTTAAGTCCGGAAACCGGAAATACCGGAGTTCCGGCAACGGACAGCCACTCTTCATTATCTTTAAGTGTTATGCCATAGGAGTCTCCGCTACCGCCAAAGGAAGCGAAATAATGCCCGTTCGGAGGGATCGTGGCAACATCCTCACGATTAACTATTATCCTGTCGGCATGGGCAAAAATTCGCTGCTTAGCACGGAGATACAGCTCCATTTTTCCATCGTAGCGATCCAGATGATCCTCACTGAGATTAAGAATCGTAGCTCCGACCAGCCTAAGTGATGACGTGGTTTCCAGCTCGAAGCTTGACAGCTCAAGCACGTAACAGTCCCGGTCCTCCGCCAGCACATCCAGTGCCGGAATGCCAATATTGCCGCCCAGTCCGCAGTTAAGACCAGCGGCCTCCGCCATCAGAGAAACCAGAGTTACCACCGTGCTTTTGCCGTTGGAACCGGTAACACCGACCACAGGAGCCTGACAATATCGTGCAAAAAGCTCAATATCACCGATAATGCTCACCCCCTGTGAGGCGGCCTCCTGAAGAGCAGGAAGGCTCAAAGCCAGGCCCGGGCCAACTACAAGCTCGTCATAGGTCCCTAAGAGTTCTCCGGAAAGCTCCCCTTTCACAAGACGGCAGCTTTCCGGAAGATTTTCCTCTCCAGCAGGATGCTCCCGGGTATCATAAACATCAGGAACAATACCATTCCGGATTAGAAAATTTACCGTGGAAAGACCGCTTTTTCCAAGACCGATTACCGCAGTTTTTACTGTCATACTATTCCTCGTGAACTAACGAAGCTTAAGGGTAATAAGACCGAGAATCACCAGCATCAGAGTTATAATCCAGAATCTGACAATAACCCGGGGTTCCGGCCAGCCGCCTTTTTCAAAATGGTGATGAATCGGAGCCATTCTGAAAATGCGTTTTCCATGTCTGAGCTTATAGGAGCCTACCTGGAGAATGACGCTGATTGCCTCGAGCACGAATATACCACCCATGATGGCCAGCAGGAACTCCTCTCTGATAACTACCGCAATGACGCCAAGAATCGCCCCTAGCGCAAGAGATCCCACGTCGCCCATGAACATCTGGGCAGGATAGGTATTGAACCAGAGAAAACCCAGGCCGGCACCCACTAGCGTCGTGCAGATAATAACCACCTCCGATACTCCCGGAAGATAGGGAATATAAAGATAGTCCGCGTAATTGACATTGCTGGTGAGCCAGGTAACTATTCCAAGACCAGTAGCCACCATTACCACGCACACGATAGCCAGACCGTCCAGACCGTCGGTAAGGTTGACAGCATTGGAGGATCCCGCAATTACAAAATACGCAAAGGGAATAAAGAGAAGCCCTAGGTCAAAAGACCATTCCTTAAAGAAAGGGAAAACAATGGTGGTTTCATTCGGCGTTTTGGCAACGCAATAGAGAGTAACCGCAATTACCAGTGCCGCCAGGGACTGCCACATATACTTCCATCTGGCAATAAGTCCGTCCGGACTTTTTCTGATCACTTTAAGATAGTCGTCTGCAAAGCCAATGGCGGCATGACTCACCAACCCGAAAAGCACTATCCATACAGCCCAGTTATCCAGACGGCACCATAAAAGAGCAGTTACCAGAATAACGGCATTTATCATTATACCTCCCATAGTGGGAGTTCCTTTTTTGGACAGATGAGACTCCGGTCCGTCGTTTCGAACCACCTGACCGAAATGCAATATCTGCAGCTTTCTAATCATCCAGGGGCCGATAACCAAAGACAGCACCAGGGCGGTAATCATGGAAAACACCGCCCTGAATGACAGGTAATCTACCACTCTGAAGAAAGACAGATACTGGCTCAGCCAGTCAGAAATAAGCACCAGCATTTTAGAATTTACTCTCCTTTTTCAAGTCAGAAGGGATCGCCTATCCCTTCATGCTGCGTATCAAATCTGCCACATCGCCCATTTTCATGGCATGCGAACCCTTGGCGGCAATGGTAAGATCCGGAACTCTGTTCACCAACTCCCTCACTGCATCCAACAATTCCTCCCGGGATTCGAAAACTCTGCCGCCAAATGACCGGGCACTAAGTGCAGCCAAATCTCCGATACTCCAGAATTCATCGACACGCCCCCGGGCATATACACCAATTCTGGCATGAAGCTCAGGAGCATCCTGTCCAAGCTCGCCCATATCCCCGAACACAAATACCCGATACCCCGGAAGAAGGGACAGAGTATCAAGAGAGGCCTGCACTGCATTAAAGGAGGCATTATAGGAATCATCAATCAGAGTCAGGGTTCCTAGCTTTTCCACAAAAAGTCTTCCCGGAACCGGCCTCTGAGCTTCGAGTCCTTCGATAATATCCGGGACGCCAGCCCCTGCCAGACCGGAAAGAGCAGCGGCAGCCAGCGCATTTGCAACATTGTGTCTTCCCGGGAGCGCCAGCCTGACATCTCCTTCACCCTGGGGAGTAATCAGTCTGAAGGCAAAGGTACCGTTATCCTGAGATCTGATAGCGACGGCACGAACATCCGCATGATCATTCTCCGTACCAAACCCCATAAGGTCTTTACCGGCATAATCGCTTTTCCAGCGGTCATAAAATTCACTGTCGGCATTCACCACACCTTTCCCGGAATCCCGGGAAAACACGTAATCCAGAATTTCGCTCTTGGCACGGTAAACTCCGTCAAAGCCTCCAAAACCTTCAAGATGAGCGCCTCCCACGTTATTTATAAGAGCTGCCTCAGGTTCTGCGAACTCCACAGTCCAGGCAATATCCCCCGGATGAGAAGCTCCCAGCTCAATAACAGCATAGTCCGTATCGGAATTGATAGTAAGAAGTGTCAGAGGAACGCCTACAGAATTATTGAAGTTCCCTTTAGTGGCAATGGTGTTTCCCATTCGCGAAAGAATTGCTGCCGTCATTTCCTTCACCGTGGTCTTGCCGCAGGTACCGGTAACCGCCACCACTCTGGCATGGCTCTTTCTGCGGTTCAGCTGTCCCAGAAGCCCCAGCCCGCGCAGCGTGTCCGGCACCACGATCTGTGGAGCCTCCACAGGAAGCTCATGATCCGCTAAAAGCGCAACTGCCCCCTTGGAACAAACTTCTTTCGCAAAGTCATGTCCATCAAAATTCTCTCCCCTGAGACACACAAAAAGCATCCCTCGGACATCCCGGCGGGAATCAGTTTCCACTCCGGATATTGTAATTCTTCCGGCCTGATCTTCTGCATTAAAAAGCTTTCCGCCAACGTGCGCGGCAATTTCCGCCAGTGTCATTTCAATCATTTAGACATTCCTTCCAAAATTTTTGCAGCAGTTTCCCGATCGCTGTAATGATGCTTTACCGTACCAATAATCTGATAATCCTCATGGCCCTTGCCTGCTACCAGAACAGCGTCCTCCGGTTCTGCGACGGCAAAAGCCTCCCGGATTGCACTTTCCCGATCCGTGATGATTTTATATCCGGCGTCTGCCGGAACCCCTGCCACCATCATTCTCAGGATCTCCAGATGATCCTCCGTGCGCGGGTTGTCATCGGTGAAAAACACTCTATCGGAATTCAGACAGGCAATTTTTCCCATAATGGGACGCTTACCCTGATCCCGATCTCCGCCACAGCCACAAACAGTGATTATCCGTTTAAAACCATGTGCCCTAAGCCCGGAAATGGCCTTTTCCAATCCATCAGGCGTATGAGCATAATCCACCACCAGAACAGGCTTGCCAGGTTTTCTGAAACACTCCATACGGCCCCGTACCGGACGAAGACAGCCGACAGTGCGCTCAAGGTCAGCCATGACAAAACCTCTTGCCAGCATAACCCCCAGCGCACAAAGCAGATTTTCAGCATTAAACAATCCGATAAGCGGCACCGAAAGCACAGCCCGTCCGTAGCTGCCATTTACCCAGACAGTAATTCCCTCCGGATGACAGGAAATCTCCTCGGCATAAATCATTCTGCCGCGATATCCCGGCACTGGTTCTGTGCAAAACGCCAAAGCTCCAGGAAGGCGGCTCAGAAACTCTTTGCCTGCAGGGTCTCCGTAATTAATCACTGCGTGTGATTCGGGAATCATTTTGAAAAGCTGGAATTTAGCCTCACGGTAGTTATCCATGGTTTTATGAAAATCCAGATGATCTCGCGAAAGATTGGTAAATCCGCCATAGCTGAAGTAAAGATTGCGCACTCTTCCCTGTGCAAGACCGTGGGAAGAAACTTCCATAGAGACAGCACGGGCTCCTTCCAGCGTCATTTCCCGAAGAGTTCTTTCCAAATCAAGTGGACGAAGTGTGGTATTAGGACTCGGCGTGAGATCCGGATAGAAACCGGTACCGAGAGTTCCCATTACCCCTGTTTTTACATTCAGAGACTGCGACCATTCCGCAATCATATGGGTAACAGTGCTTTTGCCGTTAGTGCCGGTAATGCCGATGAGGCTCAAATCTTTCGAGGGCTGGCTGTAGACACGTGAAGCGATATCTGCTTCACAGATGTCAAGATTTCTTACGGGGATAAGAGGAATGCCACACGGCTCCGCCGAAAAACCGTCTCCGGACTCGTAAACAACAGCAGCCGCACCGCGTCTTTCCGCATCGGGGATCAGGGTACGGGCATCAAAATGCAAACCTTTAAAGGCCACAAACAGATTTCCCCGGGAAATCTTTCTGTTATCGGAAACCGCTCCGGTTATATCCAAAGATGGAACCGGACAACCGTCCGACAGTCCGGCAAGTATATCTTTCAAATCAGCCATTATCATCACTCGCAAATTGGTATATCGGAAAACTAATGCCTCTTTTTGCTGGAGATTTCCTTCTTTTTCTGAGCCGGGGTCTTCAGCGTGCCGTCAGGATTAAGATCATCCGGGGGAACATTGTAAAGCTCCAGGGTTCGTTTCATAACCTCGGAGAATACCGGCCCTGCCACCACACCGCCGTAAAACTTGCCGGCATGGGGCTCGTTGATTACCACCACAAGCGCAAACCTGGGATTGCTCATGGGTGCTATGCCGGCAAAGGTTCCCACGTAATCCTTTCCGTAGCCTCCGGCCACGGCTACCTTTGCCGTACCGGTCTTGCCGCCTACCCGGTAGCCGGCAATCATGGCCTGAGCACCGGTACCGCCGCCCTCAACCACCGATTCCAGTGATTTCAGCACAAGATTAACATCCTGCTCTTTGGCAACTCTTACACCCTGGGGAATCTTGTCAACCTTCAAAATGGAAAGGGGGCGACGGATACCGTGGTTAGCCAGAATCGAATAAGCCTGTGCAACCTGAAGCGGCGTTACCGTAATACCGTAACCATAACCAAGAGTGGCATTTTCAATGCGGCTCCACCTTCTTCTGTGGGGCAGTCTTCCAGTATTCTCTCCGATAAAATCGATATTGGTACGGGAGCCGTATCCAAAAGCCTCCAGCCCCCTGACGATATCCCGGGGATCCATTCTCAGAGCAATACGGGCCATTCCAACATTGGAGGAGTACTTAAGAATATCAAAAAGATTTCCCGAACTCATGTGGTGGCTATCGGTAATCAGCTTTCCCTGAACCTGGAACGGAGTAGTATCAAAAACCTCATTCCAGCTGGTGACACCTTTTCCCAGGGCAGTCACCGCCACCAGTGGCTTGGTAGTGGACCCCGGCTCATAGGTATCGGTCACTGCCCGGTTTCTGGCCCGATAGGGAGCATAGCTTTCTCTACTGTTAGGATTGTATGACGGATAATTAACCATGGCCAAAATCTCCCCGGTCCAGGAATCTATAAGTACCAGAGATGCCGAGGTGGCTCTGTTAATTTCGGCATTGTACTTCAGAGACTTATAGGCCAGGGACTGCAGTCTTTCATCAATGCTAAGCACCAGATCATTAGCCTGTTTTCCTTCCTTTACCACTCCGAGGTTCTCTATGATATTACCACGGGCATCCTTTATACGCCTTATTTTTCCGGGAGATGAAAGCAGATAGTCGTTATACTGTCTTTCCAGTCCCTCAGTTCCTGCTCCGTCAATATTGGTCATTCCAATAATATGGGCATTGATTTCAGAGGTTGGATAAAACCTTCTAAGCTCGGGATTGACATAGATGCCATCAATTTTGAGGGATTTAATATAATCGGCCATCTGCGGCTCAATTTGTCTGGCGACAGTGATATGACGGTTTCTGGGCTCCTTCAGCTTTTTAGACAGGCTGGCACAGTCCGTACGCAGAAGCTCGCAGATTTCTCTGATTGTCGATTCCTTGTCCATCTGTTTCTTCTCATGATAATCATGAAAGCTTTTGGCATGAATCACCACGGCCCGCATAGGAACACTTATTGCCAGCTTTTCCCCGTTGCGATCATAGATGACGCCCCTTTCAGGATGCTCGGTTGCTGTTCTTAAAATACGATCATTGCCTTTGGATACCAAATCACCGGCAGACCAGAACATCAGCCAGGACACTCTGGCCATAAGAGCCAGAAACAAAATCAGCAGCATGCCCCAAAATATCATGATTCGGCGTGTGCTGATTTCGTAACTGCTACCTCCGGCATCAACACGTTTTAACAGGTTTACAACTTTGGAAAAGGCATTCTTAAGCCAGAGCATCAGCGAACTCTCCGTTTTCCGGTCTCGGACAAGTTTACAATCACTTCTTCGGAAACAACGTCAGGCTGATGCATTCCCATTTTTTTACCAGCCTCGTCCGCTATCCTGGAAAGTTCGGAAAGAGTCTGCTGCTCCAGCCTGAGATGCTGATACTCCTGATCCAGAGCATCCTGCCTGCTAACCTCGGTACTGAATTCGGTAATGGTCCGCCGGGTTTCCTGAACCTGAGAGATAATCATAAAGGCTTCCGTAACGCAGGCTGCGAGCAAAAAAATAAAAAATACATTGCGCACACAGTCCCGAAGCACAATCCTCGTAAGACTGAACCTTTGAAATTCCTCACTGGTATTTCTGGTTTTCATAGACTCTGCTCCCTGTCCTTACAATTACCGCAGAAAGGAAGCCGCTCCCCAGTACGGAGAATGGCACTGCGGGATCGGGGATTCTCGGAAATCTCCATAGCCCCGGGATGAATACCGCGATCCACCAGTCTGAAGGTGCGTGTTTTGGCGATTTCGCTTTCCGGTACCGGAATTCCACGAGGTGGTACTTCCCCCCTTTCTGATTTTTTCAGGAAAGAGCGTACAAGATGATCTTCAAGAGAATGAAAGGTAATAACAGCAAGACGTCCAAAAGGTGCCAGAATGTCCCGGGAATTCCGGAGAGCCTTCTCGATTTCATCCAGCTCGCCGTTCACCTTTATCCTGAGAGCCTGAAAGGTTCTGGTAGCTGGATTTTTTCCTGGTTCCCGAGGTACCAGCCGGGCAATAAGTTCCGCAAGCTCGGTAGTGGTTCTGAAAGGGTGTTCCCGGCGATCCTGTACCACTGCCCGGGCAATCTTTCTGGCAAAGCGCTCTTCCCCGTAATTGCGAATAACTTCCGCAATTTCGGACTCCGGGGCATTATTTATCCACTCGGCAGCACTGATTCCGGAATCCGGATCCATTCTCATATCCAAAGGCCCCTCTTTCATAAAGCTGAACCCTCTTTCAGGATCATCAAGCTGAGGCGAAGAAACGCCGAGATCAAGAAGAATTCCGGAAACCTTTCCCAAAACACCAAAATCTTCAAGGAGACTCGGCATCTCCGAAAACTTCCCCCGAAGCATAGTAAAGCGGGGATCCTTTATTTCCATGCCGGCTTTCACAGCCGCAGGGTCCCTGTCAATGCCGAAAAGACGGCCCTTCTCTGACAGCTTTGAAAGAATCAGTCTTGAATGACCTCCTCTGCCGAAAGTACCGTCAACATAAATACCGTCTCCGGTGACGTTAAGAGCCGCCACAGCTTCATTGAGAAGCACGGTAACATGTCTGTATTCTTCCATAGAAATACCCTGAAGAGAAGATTTTTCGGAGAGTAAGCAAAAAACGAGGGAACCTGAACATACCAGTCCCCTCGCTTTCATATTTAACAAATGAGTCAGCCATAAGCCGGGTTCTGTACTGTAGAAACAGCGGTAATCATTCCTCTACGTCAAGGAGTCGCCTCCTGACTTTAGCGATCAACCCGCCCCTGACACGGGCAATGTCATAAGGAGCCTATTCGATCTTGCTCCGGGTGGAGTTTTCCCTGCCATGAACTGTTACCAGACATGCGGTGCGCTCTTACCGCACCTTTTCACCCTTACCGATAAACGGCGGTATATTTTCTGTGGCACTATTCGTAGATTCGCATCTCCCAGACGTTATCTGGCACCCTGCCCTGCGGAGCCCGGACTTTCCTCCCCCCTATGCGTCTGCCGAAGCACAACCATAAGGCAGCGATTACCTGTCTGACTCACAGCAAATTATAGCATACAACTTACCGGAGTAATACGTAAATGCCCATGTCCCCGATAAAAAACGGCAGTAAAAAACTTAAAACAGAAACACACTCCGCCGATACCGTAATTATCCGATATCCGGTTCCTCCTTGAGAGCCAGTGCCTCACGGTAAATTTCATTCCTGGAACAGCCAAAAGTCTCACTCACTATACGGACTGCCTTTTTTACAGGCAGGTCGGTAACAAGCAGCCTTAGAAGTTTGAGAGCGGCGTCACTGACACCATTCTCACCAGGATCCGGTCTCCAGGGATAAAGAACCGCTACCATTTCCCCACGATCCGAATTACTGTCACTCGCCAGAACATCGGAAAGTTTGCAGCAGGTGGTACGATAAAATGTTTCAAAGGCCTTGGTCATCTCCCGGCCTACCACAATTTCCCGCTCCCCGAAGACTTTGCCAAGAGCCACTGCTGTATCAGGCATCCGGCGCGGCGTTTCATAAAATACAATAGTCCGGGTTTCATGCCGAAGTTCCTCAAGCCTATCGTAGAGAGCCTTTTCCTTAACTGGGAGAAAACCTTCAAAACAGAAACGATCCGTCGGAAAACCAGCGGCCTCCAAGGCCGTGATAACAGCACAGGGACCGGGAAGAGGCACCACCTGAACCCCGGCGTTTACGCATGCTACCACCAGATGATATCCGGGATCCGATATCAACGGAGTTCCGGCATCAGAAATGAGAGCCACACTCTTTCCTTCCTGAATCCAATCCCGAATTCTGGCAGCCTTTTCCATCTCGTTATGATCATGAAAGCTTTCCAGAACCGGAGCGGTTATGCCTAGCTGCTCCAGAAGAGGCCGGGAATGTCTGGTATCCTCAGCACAGATAATCTGAGCTTCCCGAAGAATCCTGACCGCACGAAATGTTATATCCTCCATATTTCCGATGGGTGTCGGAACAATATAAAGAGCAGGCTTGAGCTCTTCCATACAAACCTCCTTGTCGAATATCCCGAAAGTCTGATTATCAGAATGAAAGCATAGCATAAGAGTGTATAATAACAGCATCAGAAAAACTGTCAGTATAGAGATTCACGCCATGCGGTACAGAAAACACCAACATTGTAACCTTCATTCAATTATTTTGGCATGCGCATTTTCCGTCATGTTTTCAGGATGCTCCCTTACCGGGAACCACAATGCGTATCTGGAACCCCAGCCTTTCAGCAAGCTTACAGAAAGCAGCGAATGGTATGAGGATCAGCTCTCCGCATCAACCCCGGAATATAATTTTGACTGGCAGATTCTTTTGGCCAGAGCATATTCGGCCGAAGGAGATACAAACAGAGCCTTCGAAGTACTCAGGCAAATGCGGGAACAGGCAATTACACCGCTTCACGGAAATTATGCCGACATTATCGAGGCCCAGGTCAGAAGCAGCACCGGAAGCTACACTCAGGCTCTCGCTCTCCTGAATTCAGTAGATACTGTAAATCTCCCTCAAAACGCTTTGGCCTACTACTATAACCTAGCCGGCAAGGTGCAGGATCGTACCGGAAACTATGCTGCGGCCGGACAGAGCTTCCTGAATCTCGCACACACCGTTAATGCCGCAGATAAGAAAATCGCCTGGAAAAAAGCTCTTCAGGAATACCGGCAGGCAGACAACCGGGAAATTCTTTCCCAGTTTAAATCTTCACAGGATAACAATGACCGGGGTTTTCTGGAATACGCACTCATTCAGAAATCTCCGTCGGAAGAGGCCAGATCCCGTCTTATGTCCAGATTTACTGCAAAATATCCCAATCATCCGGTTTTTTCTCTGAACACACCGGATACCGCAGACGGACGGGAGCCCATTCCGGTAGGCGGGCCTAACAGCAGTCAGCACGGCGCAGTTTCCGGAACCGCTATTGGAGACGGCGATACCATTGCAGTATTCCTGCCGCTGACCGGCCGTTATGCAGCCCTAATTGGACAGCCAGTACGCATGGGGATTGAAAATGCCTTCCGGGACCGCGGCATAAAGATCAATATTAAGTTCTATGATACCGCCGCCGGCAGTGTTTCCGACTATTATCAAGATGCCATGGCCAGCGGAACCAAGGCAATTATCGGCCCGATCATCAAAAACGAAGTAGACGAGCTGCTCTCATTTGATCCCCAGGTACCAGTAATCGCCCTTAACGAGGGACAAAACCAGGGCGGACGCAATGTGGTGTATCTGACACTGGCTCCTGAAGTGGATGCCAGAAATGCCGTTCAGGAAATGGGAAAAGACGCCGTGTCTAATCCGGTAATCATTGCCCCACAGAACGATAAAGGGAGCCGAATCAGCAGGGCCTTTAATGATTATTGGCTGAAAAGCTATAATCAGAATACCAGCGTCTGCTATTTCACCGACGTAAACTCTTTGGAAAGCACCCTTAAAAGCTGTGCTGACAATACCCCGAATCCCTTCGATGCCGCATATATCTACGGAACCGCCAACGAAGCTTCAATAATCAGAGAATACAGCAAAAACGTAGGTTTTGGCATGCCCAGATACTATGTAGGCTCCAAAAGCAACAGCGGAGTTATGAATAATTCCGCCCTGATGGGAATAAAAGGAATGAAGCTCGGCGATCAGCCCTGGCTACTTCAGAACAGTTCCATCAAGGAACAGATAATTTCCATCCTGCCAAAAGCCAATGGAGACACCCTGAGATGCTTTGCCGTCGGATATGACTCCTACAACCTCGTGCTTCATCTGGATAAAATGATTAATAATCCGGAAGAAGTAGTACGGGGACTTTCCGGTGATATCAGCATTAATTCCCAGGGCAGACTGGAAAGAAACATTTCTTGGATAACCGTAGGCGAGAACGACTAATGCCGGATACTCAGGGTTGCATGGAAGAAGCTGTAGGAGCCCTTCTCGGGCTACAGCAGGATGTCTTTGACACTACTGACTATGCGGCAGCAGTGCTCAGTATGAGTCTAACATCGGAACGCAGAATTCTCGTTGCCGGAACTACACTGTCCGCTCCTATCCTGGAGATTTTTTCCCGGGAACTGAATATCAAGACTCTAAATGAAAAGGGGCTAGCTGGAAGCAAGGTTCTCAACCACGAGGCTGGTGTTTTGGGGTTAAGCACGAACAATCTCGGACTGGGAGATCTGCTCAAGGCCACCTTCAACGCCGAAGCCTGCTGTTCTGACAACGGATCAGACAGTCTGCTTATCGTCAGCGACGCCCCGGAAAACGCACTATCAGCATTCGGAGAACTTCTGGAAGCAGCGCATCACATGCATGTTCCTGCAGTGGTGATTTGTACACAGAAGGATAAAATTTCCGGGCTTCTCAACGATGAGGATATTTGCATCCGCCTCAATATAGATTCATCATACAACTTCCTGACAGCAGCGCTTTCCTTACTGTTCTGCATCAAAAAACAGTTGGAAATTGTATAGCCATAAAAAAGAGAGAGCCTAAAGCTCTCCCTTTTCTTCCGCTAATTATGTTCGTACATCGGTAATTAACTGTAGCAAATATTCTTCTGACTCAAAGAAACTTCCTGAAGAAACAACGAATACAGCAACCCTTTTATATTATCGGCGGCTTCTTATTCCACAATCTCCAAGGTAGGCTTACGGGGCTGAGGTCTCGCGGTTCTCTCAGGATCATCAGCAGTACTTTCATTATTGTCTACCACCTCAAACCCCTTTCTTTTCTCCGGTGTGATGCTGGCGACCTCCGAAAGATGAGTCTTAACACTAGAATCCCCGGACGGATTCGGAAAGTTTCCAGACTCAAACATTTCGTCATAAGCTCTCTCCGGAAACATGCACATTCCCATGGACAAATCTTCTCTCGGATATATGGTGATTACAGCATACATCGGAACATATACATCATGAGGAACACCGCCAAACCTCGCACAAAAAGATATTGCATCATTGTCAATATTGAGATTTCTTACTGCAGTAGTCGAAATATTCAGGATAATTACGCCGTTCTGAGCATACTGCAACGGCAACTGAACCCCCGGGCAGTTCACATTAACAGAAATCTGGGGGGTCAAACGATTGTCCACCATCCAGTCATACATCGCTCTCAGTAAATACGGGCGGCAAGGCTGGACATGTAATACATCTGCCATAACAAAATCCTAACACACAAAAATACAGGCTGATAATATCATACCCGAAGGAATCATTACATTAATTAGTTACAAAATAGTACCTGCAATCAAAAAAACCCCGGACAAAATTCCGAGGTTTTGACACATAGCAAAATTTGCCAAATTAACGCTTGGAGTACTGAGGACGCTTACGAGCCTTGTGGAGACCAACCTTCTTACGTTCAACACAACGAGCATCACGAGTTACATAACCTGCCTTGCGAAGCTCTGAACGGAAAGATTCGTCATATTCCATAAGAGCACGGGTAATGCCATGACGAATGGCACCGGCCTGACCGGAAATACCACCGCCTGCAACAGTAATAAACAGATCAAGCTTATCACCAATGCTGAGAAGCTCCAAAGGCTGACGCACAACCATTCTTGCAGTCTCGCGACCAAAATAGTCATCAAGAGAACGCTTGTTGATTACAATGTTGCCAGTACCCTGCTTAATGAAGACACGAGCGGTCGAACTCTTACGACGGCCGGTACCATAATACTGATTCTCTGCCATTTGTATTTACCCCTAAATGTCCAAAACCTGCGGCTGCTGTGCAGCATGATTATGAGAAGCACCGGCATAAACCTTTAATTTACGGAACATGGCACGACCAAGAGGTCCCTTAGGAAGCATTCCGCGAACAGCAGATTCGATTACCATCTCCGGCTTCTTGGCCTGCAGTTCATTGAAAGGAACACTCTTTATGCCCCCCGGATAACCGGAGTGAGAATGATAAATCTTGTCAGTGAACTTATTGCCAGTAACTTTAACCTTAGAAGCATTGATAACGATAATATAATCACCGGTATCAATAAAAGGTGTATATTCTGGCTTGTTCTTGCCGCGAAGACGGGAAGCAACCTCGGTAGCCAAACGGCCAAGAGTTTTACCGTCAGCGTCAACTACATACCAGTCACGCTTAATGGTGGCTGGATTAGCAACGAAAGTTTTCATGTAAATAACCCAAACTGAAATAGTTAAACATCCGGAAACAGTAATACTGAATCCTTCTATCTTTCGATTTCCTACCCCCTTCGAGATAAGAACTCGAATCGTTTATAGTCCTTAAGACCTGTAACGTAATGTGGGCGAGCGTATAGTACACTATTTCTTTTTAAAAATCCAATTTATTTCACAAAAATAAACCATGCACACCACAACATTAAGACCGCAAATAAATCCTCCGCCTTACGTTCCCAGTATTCTTCCTGGAAGTTATCCCACACTTCAACTTCGCCACCCAAATAAACATATCGGATGCTAAACAACCACAGAAGCCTCCCTGAAGTATTAATCAGCATTTTGCTCAGAAACCACCACCTCACAGGAAGCCGGCCTGCCGTTTCTGATGATTTCAAAGAACACTTTTGTTCCTGCAGAGCTGTCGGCCACCAGATCCATGAGATTCTGCATATCACGAACCTTCTTGCCATTAACAGAAACTATCACGTCTCCTGGCTTAAGCTCCCCCCGGGCGGGACCATTCGGATCAATACTGGTGATAATAATTCCGCGGGAAATACCGTTTATAGTGTTGTCACGAGTGTCGTCGTAAATATTTTCGGCTGCAATCCCCAGATAGCCGCGAATTACCCTGCCATTTTTAAGAATCTCAGAAAGAATGCTCAGAACCTGACTGGCCGGAATTGCAAAACTAATCCCATAAGCCTTGGCATCCTTACTGTCAGACATGGTAGCCGTGCTCATTCCGACAAATTCCCCCCTGGTATTAACAAGAGCGCCTCCCGAATTGCCGGAATTTATGGGAGCGTCTGTCTGTATCAGATCCTGAATGCCGTCAGTGATGTCAATACGGTTAAGTCTGGTTATCCCGCTCCCTCGCCGGCCAACAGCACTTATAATCCCATGAGTAATCGTCTGTCCAAGATTATAAGGATTGCCAATGGCAAGAACGACATCTCCGAGATGTGTTTCACGATTTTCATTTATGATAATCTGCGGTAGCGGATAACTGCTGTTTACATGAAGCACGGCAATGTCTGTTCTTTTGTCATAGCCTATCAGCCGGGCTTCAAACACCGTACCGTCTCGAAGCTGTACCCCGATAATGCTATTTTCATCAGCCTGCATGATTACATGATAGTTGGTAATAACGAGACCGTCAGAACTCATGATGATCCCGGAACCAGAACTGGACACCTCAGAAGCACCATAAACTTCGTCATCAGGCACATGCCGGCTTTTAATAAAAATGTTAACCACTGCAGAAGCACTTCTGCTTATAGCGAAAAAAAAGGAATCCGGCTCTCCTCTTTCCGCAAAAATATAATCCCGGGACAATACAATGCCGATTCCAATAATCACACCGGCCACAGTACTCTTGAACCAGCCATTCACCGGAGAACCTCCTGGATAACATAAAAAAAGGGCAGTAACCATTACTGCCCACATTTTAACGACTTACCTGGATATTAAAAAGTATCAGAAGCTTCTGGTGATATAAATAACGGCACTGCCACGAATGATCCGGAGTGCGATAAAGCTGTCCTTCTCCTTAAGAGCTCCTTCAAGATCATCCACTGACTTGATTTCCTTCTTGTTTACTTCAACAATAATATCCCCTTTCTTAAGACCAAGATTTTCCGCAGGGCTATCGGCAGCAACGGATTTAACAACAACACCGCCTTTGTCATCGTCGGAATTTGTTCCTAGCGTAGCACCTTCGAACAGCGGACTGGCACTGCGGGACACCGTACCACCGGATTCCGAAGAAGAATCAAGAATCACCTCTACCTCTGAATTCTTGCCATCCCGGAAAATACCAAGCCTGATCTTTGTTCCGGCACCCAATGTGGCAATCTTCGCGCGAAGCTGCCCAAAACTGGATATTGGTGAGCCATCAATAGAGGTCAGAATATCTCCGGATTTGATTCCAGCCTTTTCGGCTGCAGACCCCTTCATCACTTCGTTTACGAAGGCCCCGTTAACATTCTTGTAATCAAAATTCTTAGCAAGATCCTCTGTTACCTCGGTGCCAAGAATTCCAAGCATTCCGCGCTTAACCTTGCCATGCTTAATAAGCTGATCCGTAGTGGACTTAACCATATTGGCAGGAATGGCAAAACCAATTCCGATATTTCCGCCGGCCTTGCCAAGGATGGCAGTGTTAATTCCCACAAGCTCTCCGCGAAGATTTAGAAGAGCGCCACCTGAATTACCAGAATTGATAGCAGCATCAGTCTGAATAAAATTCTCGTAATTTTCGATATTAAGACCAGAACGGCCAAGAGCGCTTACAATTCCGGAAGTAACGGTCTGGCCCAAACCAAAAGGATTGCCGATGGCAATTACAAAATCCCCCACCCGCAGTTTATCAGAGTTTGAAAAGGGTATAGAAGTAAGATTGTCTTTCTTTTCCAGTTCCAGAACCGCAATATCTGTCTGCTGATCCTCACCAATTTTCTTTGCCTTGATAACTCTGCCGTCATGCAGTGTTACCTTGATTTCGTCTGCGCCATCAACCACATGATAATTCGTAATGACGGTTCCTTTAACGGCATCGATGATCACTCCGGAACCCAAAGCCTTAAAAGAACGCTCTCTGGGCATCTCCGGAAAAAAGAAACGAAATTGCTCCGGAATTTCCATAAGATCATTACGTAAAGATTTCTTTCCATTAACAGAAATATTGACAACGGCAGGTACAACCTTTTCCAGAAGAGGTGCTAGGGAAGGAATTTCCCCGGAATTTCCCGTACTCATGGCCCCGATAAGAGGTGTGGCATCTGCATGGGCAGTGAGTGGTATCAGGGCTAAAGAAATTGACAATCCAAGAACGGAACAAAATCTGTTAATTTTCTGCATCATAACATCTCCATTTCTGATACATTCTTCAAAAATATAGGTGCGGTCTCGAAACGTCTTCCAATTTTTAACCGAACATCCCACCGGAATCATAGCTTACCGGGAATAAGTCGCATAAAGCCTGAAAACGGCAGCAAACATATTAATCAGGAATTGCACCTACAGTGCTAACAAAGTTTAAGACCCTAAACCTTATTAAAAGTTCACACAGATCACATTTTGTAACAAGTTAAGGATTAAGCTCCTTTCGAAACACATGGGTGCTAAACAGAAAATATTAAAGTGCCCAATACAAAAAACGATCCCGTAGGATCGCTATTGCACAATATAACTTAAAATCTGACCAGACAGGACAAACTATTCTTCTTTGTTTTCAGACCTGGCAGGTTCATTTACAGTATCAAAAGCTGCTTCACCGTCCTTTTGGGACAATGAAGACGCTACGGCATCAGCCGGCTCATCAAGCTTCGTATCAGGCATCACGTCAATAACCGTTTCCTCGACCTTGGTAGCCTGAGTCTTATCCTTTACTGTCGGTTTAAAAATATGTTCCGGCGTACTGGTGGAAAACATATCCCCCAGTTGAGGAACAATTTTACGGCTCTGCTCAGACATGTAACGAGCATAGGCCTGATAACTGTTTTCCATCTGTTCAAAAAGGGCATTAGAGCCCAGAAAGAAATCATTAATGACTCTTTTATGACTGACAAGCTCTCGTTTAAGCCGGGTAAGTTCATCTTCAAGCCGTGACTTATCCCTGTTTCTGGATGAAAAATGGTTAATAAGATATCCAACAACAATCCCAATAATACCGGATGCTACAATATATATGATCTCGGAAGGTCCCATTAACCGCATACTCCCAATAAATTCTGTTAAATTACAGAACAACAAACCGACACTGCTCTCAAAAAAAGCAGTGCAATTATAATACCGACTCAAAGGATTAAAAAGCAGAATTAATATTCGAAATGGTGCTGATACCCAGAATCGAACTGGGGACCTCACCCTTACCAAGGGTGCGCTCTACCAACTGAGCCATATCAGCACAACAGAGATAGAA
>NZ_KB899636.1:284391-298846 GCF_000378405.1 Succinimonas amylolytica DSM 2873
CTCGCAGTTAAGCTGGCTTCTGCCATTGCACTATCCTCACGATGTCCGACCGTGATTAGCCAACCTTCGTGCTCCTCCGTTACCCTTTGGGAGGAGACCGCCCCAGTCAAACTACCCACCAGACACTGTCCTCCTTCCGAAGTTAGAACACCAAGCACATCAGAATGGTATTTCAACGTCGACTCCGCCCATACTGGCGTACAGGTTTCTCTGTCTCCCATCTATCCTACACAAATGTACTCAATGTTCAGTGTCAAGCTATAGTAAAGGTTCACGGGGTCTTTCCGTCTAGCCGCGGGTACACTGCATCTTCACAGCAACTTCGATTTCACTGAGTCTCGGGTGGAGACAGCGTGGCCATGGTTACACCATTCGTGCAGGTCGGAACTTGCCCGACAAGGAATTTCGCTACCTTAGGACCGTTATAGTTACGGCCGCCGTTTACTGGGGCTTCAATCAGATGCTTCTCTTGCGATGACATCATCATTTAACCTTCCAGCACCGGGCAGGTGTCACACACTATACTTCCACTTCCGTGTTCGCAGTGTGCTGTGTTTTTGTTAAACAGTCCCAGCCACCTCTTCGCTGCGACTGACTCTTGCTCCGGACGCGCAGTCCTTCACTTTCGTCAGCATACCTTCTCCCTAAGTTACGGTACTATTTTGCCTAGTTCCTTCACCCGAGTTCTCTCAAGCGCCTTGGTATTCTCTACTCGACCACCTGTGTCGGTTTCGGGTACGGCTCGCATTAGCCTGTAGCTTAGAAGCTTTTCCTGGAAGCCTGGCATCAATGCCTTCTCGCACCGTAGTGCAATCCTCTCAGATCTCATCCTTCAGCTCGCCTTTATTCGTACGCGCCGGAACTACATCCTTTCACCTGCATCCAACAGCAGGCGCACCTAGCCTTCTCCGTCCCTCCTTCGCAGCTAATGCCAGTATCGGAATATTAACCGATTTTCCATCTGCCTCGCTTTTCAGCTTATCATTAGGTACCGACTCACCCTGCCCCGATTAACGTTGGACAGGAACCCTTGGTCTCCCGGCGTGCGGGTTTTTCACCCGCATTATCGTTACTCACGTCAGCATTCGCACTTCTGATAGCTCCAGCACTCCTTCCAGTATGCCTTCTTCACCTTACAGAACGCTCCCCTACCAATCCGCATTTCTGCGATTCCGCAGCTTCGGTGCAATGTTTAGCCCCGTTACATCTTCCGCGCAGGCCGACTCGACTAGTGAGCTATTACGCTTTCTTTTAATGATGGCTGCTTCTAAGCCAACATCCTAGCTGTCTATGCCTTCCCACTTCGTTTCCCACTTAACATTGACTTCGGGACCTTAGCTGGCGGTCTGGATTGTTTTCCTCTCGACGACGAACGTTAGCACCCGCCGTCTGTCTCCCAATTTCTTCCTTGCCGGTATTCGGAGTTTGCATCAAATCGGAAACCCATTGGCTGGGCCCCTTTCTGAAACAGTGCTCTACCCCCGGCAATTATCCATTGAGGCGCTACCTAAATAGCTTTCGGGGAGAACCAGATATCACCTGATTTGATTGGCCTTTCACCCCTAACCGCAGGTCATCCCCTAGTTTTGCAACACTAGTGGGTCGGGACCTCCAGTAAGTGTTACCTTACCTTCATCCTGCCCACGGTTAGATCATCAGGTTTCGGGTCTGCTCCCAGCGACTCAGCGCACAGTTAATACTCGGTTTCCCTTCGGCTCCCCTATTCGGTTAACCTCGCCACTGAAAGCAACTCGCTGACCCATTATACAAAAGGTACGCAGTCACCCTTTCGGGCTCCCACTGCTTGTACGTGCACGGTTTCAGATTCTTTTCACTCCCCTCACAGGGGTTCTTTTCGCCTTTCCCTCACGGTACTTGTTCACTATCGGTCAATAAGTAGTATTTAGCCTTGGAGGATGGTCCCCCCATCTTCTGACAGGATACCACGTGTCCCGCCATACTCGTTTTTCACCCTGCACCCGCTTCCGCCTACGGGACTGTCACCCTCTTTCGTATGCCTTCCCAGACATTTCGGCTTGCACATGCAGAGATTTTGGGCTCTTCCCCGTTCGTTCGCCACTACTTGGAGAATCTCGGTTGATTTCTTTTCCTCGGGGTACTGAGATGTTTCACTTCTCCCGGTTCGCTTTCCTTTCGGAATGACACTTCTGTGTCGGGTTGCCCCATTCGGACATCCGCGGCTTTTACGCTTCTTACCAGCTTACCGCGGCTTTTCGCAGGTTAGTACGTCCTTCATCGCCTCTTATTGCCAAGGCATCCACCATGCACGCTTCTTCACTTAACCATACAACCCCGGAAAGTCTGCCAGGGGTTCCCCTTCCTTTCTTCCCTTCGCCGTATTCTTAAACAAAGATCCTGAACTTCTTTCAGCTCAGTTTCGTAACATTTGTTTACGCCAAAAAGTTCCAAGACACTTGCTTGTTTGAACTCTTTTTGATTTTCAGCTTGATTAAATTTTTAAAGAACTTGCAGTCGTGAAAAACCGCAGTAATTTCAGCTCTCTTGAACCGCAATTACTCTGGTTTCTCTCTTCAGGTCCCCTGGTGGAGGTAAACGGGATTGAACCGTTGACCCCCTGCGTGCAAAGCAGGTGCTCTCCCAGCTGAGCTATACCCCCAATTCCCTTCCGCCGTCTCTCCTTGCGTGGTGGGTCTGAATGGACTCGGACCATCGACCTCACCCTTATCAGGGGTGCGCTCTAACCAGCTGAGCTACAGACCCACTCAAGGTTTTCCGACCGGAACCTGATGCTTCTCTAACCCCGTTTAAACAATCTGTGTGAACATTCAGCAACAATTTATCAGACGCTTTTCCTGTTAAGGAGGTGATCCAACCACAGGTTCCCCTATGGTTACCTTGTTACGACTTCACCCCAGTCATAAACCACACCGTGGTAATCGCGCCCCTTGCGGTTACGCTAACTACTTCTGGTGCAATTCACTCCCATGGTGTGACGGGCGGTGTGTACAAGGCCCGGGAACGTATTCACCGCGACATTCTGATTCGCGATTACTAGCGATTCCGACTTCATGGAGTCGAATTGCAGACTCCAATCCGGACTACGATTTGCTTTCTGAGATCTGCCCCGTCTCGCGACTTCGCTTCCCTCTGTACAAACCATTGTAGCACGTGTGTAGCCCTGAACGTAAGGGCCATGATGACTTGACGTCATCCCTGCCTTCCTCCGGTTTATCACCGGCAGTCTTCTTTGAGTTCCCGCCTTTACGCGCTGGCAACAAAGAACAAGGGTTGCGCTCGTTGCGGGACTTAACCCAACATCTCACGACACGAGCTGACGACAGCCATGCAGCACCTGTTTACGATTCCCTTGCGGGTACTCCATCCTCTCAGACAGATCATCGTATATGTCAAGTTCAGGTAAGGTTCTTCGCGTTGCATCGAATTAAACCACATGCTCCACCGCTTGTGCGGGCCCCCGTCAATTCATTTGAGTTTTAACCTTGCGGCCGTACTCCCCAGGCGGTCAATTTAAAGCGTTAGCTGCGGAACCCAGCCTCTTCGGACTAGACTCCTAATTGACATCGTTTACAGCGTGGACTACCAGGGTATCTAATCCTGTTTGCTCCCCACGCTTTCGCACCTGAGCGTCAGTTACTATCCAGAAGCTCGCCTTCGCCACCGGTGTTCTTCCAGATATCTACGCATTTCACCGCTACACCTGGAATTCCAGCTCCCCTTATAGTACTCTAGTCTTGCAGTTTCAAATGACCGCCCAACGTTAAGCGCTGGGATTTCACATCTGACTTGCATAACCGCCTGCGTGCGCTTTACGCCCAGTTATTCCGATTAACGCTTGCGCCCTCCGTATTACCGCGGCTGCTGGCACGGAGTTAGCCGGCGCTTCTTCTGCGGGTAACGTCTGCTTTCTGCCCTGTTCGAACTTCAGCTTCCTCCCCGCTGAAAGTGCTTTACAACCCGAAGGCCTTCTTCACACACGCGGCATGGCTGCATCAGGGTTTCCCCCATTGTGCAATATTCCCTACTGCTGCCTCCCGTAGGAGTTTGGGCCGTGTCTCAGTCCCAATGTGGCTGATCATCCTCTCAGACCAGCTAGAGATCGTCGCCTTGGTGAGCCTTTACCTCCCCAACTAGCTAATCCCTCCTGGGCACATCTATAAGCGCATGGTTTCCCATCCTTTTCCCCTCAGGGTTTATGCGGTATTAGCACCCGTTTCCAGGTGTTATCCCCCTCTTATAGGCAGTTTCCCAGGTATTACTCACCCGTCCGCCACTCGTCAGCCAGAAAAGCAAGCTTTCCTGCTGCTACCGTTCGACTTGCATGTATTAAGCCTGCCGCCAGCGTTCAATCTGAGCCATGATCAAACTCTTCAATTCAAAAGTTTGTTTCTTTTGCTCAATAATGAATTTAACTGTTTTGTTGTTCACTCTGCAGTTCCTATTATCGAGACTTCTTTTTTAGCCTTCCGATAATTCCTGCCGAGTGCCCACACAGATTGTCTAAACTGTTTGTTAAAGAACTTTCTGCTCGTGCTGAGCAAGTGAGCGGAATTTTATAGTTTTTTATTTTTCTGTCAACACTTTTATCAAAAATATTCAAATTTTTTTGATAAAAGGTCAATTAATGACCAGTTTTCATTTTTTCATACCTGCAATCACTACTTAACCACAGTACCATACCAAAACAATGAATCAGTTTATAAAAACCGCGATATCAATTAAGCGGATATGTTATCGCAATTCGTAACCCGTGCGGGGCTACATTCCCAATCTCTATAATTCCGCCTTGCTTCAGGACAAGATTTCTTACTATGGATAGTCCTAATCCTACGTGAGCATCATCAGTGGATCTGGCCTTATCCAGCCGCATAAACGGCTTAAACACATTTTCCTGCTGATCTTCTGGTATTCCAGGGCCGTTATCTTCAACACTGAGCTTTATAGCATCTGTGTTTTCAACCAGTCTTACAGTAACACTGGTCCCATAGCTCAGACTGTTGTCAATAAGATTCTGAAGTATCCGGTGAATTTCCGTGGGGCGGCACAAAAAGGTATTCGCCTTTTTAAATTCTCCCTCTTCCAAAAATACCACATCATGACCATTGTCCTGATAATCAGAAACTATACTTTCCACCAGCGATGACAGTCGAAGCTCCCGGCACTCCTCTCTGTTTTCTTCGCTTCTTGCAAAATCTAACGTCGCCCTGACCATTTTCGACATATTGCTGACTGTATCAATCAGTTTATTTTTATCCTCACTGTCAGGTAGCATTTCAGCTCTTAGAACAATACTGGTAAGGGGGGTTTTAAGGTCATGAGAAATTGCCGCCAGAATTCTTGTCCGATCCTGAATGAATGTAGTAATTCGTTCCTGCATTCGATTAAAAGACTCCAAAAGATCTTTAATTTCCTCAGGTCCGGATACCGGAAGCGGCTTTGACTCATAATCATGACTTAACCGGTTAACCTGAGTTGTAAGAGTATGCAAGGGCTGGGTAAATCCCCGAACCAAAAAGAATAAAAGAAAAGCCCCAAACAGAGAAGCAAAGACGATAGTATAGAAAACCCGCGGAGTAACGGTTGGAATTATCACATCCGGTCTGAAATAAACAAACGCCAGATATTTTCCGTCATTCAGTAGTACCGTACCGTGAGATGACGGAACATGTGATTCCAGATACGAGGCCGGTATCATAAATTTCCCCGTCATTTCATCCATTGTCATCAATGAATCATAATCTTCATACCGTACAAATGATGACTTCCGACTTTTGGAAGCTCCAGATGCAACCAAACGCCCCTCATCTGAAATTTCAGAACTTTCGGCCAGAACATCTGCTGCTTCACCCATCTTCTCCGAATAAAACAGGTTTGTCACCCGTTTTAGCCAATTAGACCTGGAGCTTTTGTCATCAACAAAGATTTCACCATCATTAGGGATCGGAAAATCATCCACATAGTACTCCGGCGCATCATCTGTCATCAAATTTACAGCACCGGATGCAAGATTAAGGGAGCTTTCTATTTTGGATTCAAGACTCCTGTTTCTTATGGATGTCTCCAAAGGTTTATCTGTTAGCAGAAAAAATGAACTTCTGCCTGTTTGTCCCCGTATCAGACTTTTTCTGAGTTCAGGAGGTGTATTATTAAGGATTCGAACTGTGTTAATAATCTTGATTGCCGAAAATTTCAGCCCGGTTTCAGTCCAACGCTCATGCATATCCCAAAAGAAAACACAGATAATGATGATCTGAATAAGAAATAATGTAGCCGTAGAACTCACAAGAAGCCGTCCCTTGATAGTTCCCGGCAGGAATTTAAGCAAATTCATGTTCTACTTCTGCTGTGAAACAATACCCGCCGCCCCATACGGTTTTAATAACATCCTGACTGTCTGTCGTTTCTCGAAGCTTTTTACGCAGTCTGCTGACCAAAGTGTCAATGGATCTGTCAAAAACCTGAGCTGTACGCCCACGTGCCAGATCCAAAAGCTGATCCCGGGAAAGAGTTTCTGACGGATGCATCAAGAATGTCAGCAACAAGTCGTATTCCGCTGTCGAAAGAGCAATAAGAGTACCATTTGTTTCTGTAAGCTCCCTCTTTTGAACATCTAGTCTGAGATTCATAAACTTGTAGAATTTCAAATTCTTTGACGACGATTCATCACTGGAGGACCCCGACGTTCTTCTTAACACCGCCTTAATTCTGGCCAGGAGCTCTCTGGGGTTAAAAGGCTTTGTCATATAATCGTCTGCACCAATTTCAAGACCAACTATACGATCCGTATCCTCTGACATGGCGGTAAGCATAATAACCGGAATTTTGTTCCCGCTGCTTCTGAGCCGTTTACAGATTGACACCCCGTCTTCTCCTGGCAACATGATGTCCAAAACTATGAGATCCGGTTTGCAGCTGACCAGCAAAGTATCAAGCTCCTTCCCGTCTCTTGCTGTCATCGCTTTAATACCGTGCTGCTCAAGAAATCTTTTCACCAGATCCCTTATATCCTGATGATCGTCCACCACCGCAATCTGGGGAACGTGTGTAAAATCTGTCATATTTTGTTATCCCAAAAGTTCCGTCAGTAATTGTCTGACACGTCTGAAAAATGGTTTGCGCCCGCCCGCAGAACCAAAAACCGCTGTCATATCGGCATCCGGAGTGGCCAGAAGATACATCAGCAATGATTTTAAATCCTCTGTAGTGGTATTTTCCAACAGATAGTCCCTTTTTAAAAGAATAAATCTCATGATATCCGGCAGAGCATGCCCGATGCTATGATGATTTCTGGCGCATGAGGTAACCAACTCAATATCAGGCGAAATATTAATCGCCTCAATCTGATCCGGCGTAAAACCTGGAGTATGTACACCGATAAATCTTCCCCAAAGGCTAAGAAGAGCCTGATACAGATTGTCTGCTGCGATACATCGCTCATTCATAAGGAATTCAACAATTTTATCCACAACAGTCTGTGAATAAAAAACTCCCCATTTCCCTCTAAGCGTACTCTGGATATCATACTTACCCAAATCATCAGCCCCGCAGCACTGCGGAGTATCGGACTCATATAATTCATGCCAAAAATCCGGAAGCGGAAAACGGATCTCTCGCAGAGGGAGGTCAGAAAAAAATTTTTCTCTCATTTTTCTGACAACGGAAGATGATAATTTATCGGTCCCTTTGAGACATACCGCTGAAACCAGTCCACTGGCAGTATCAGGCGAAATACCGGCGTAAACCATAGCAAATCCATTTGCCCTCCAGAAAGAATAAGTATCCGGCTTAAAAGCAAATGACGTTCCTATAATCTCAGCATCGTCAAGTTCCTGAATTCCTGTTCGCTCGGTAAGACATGACAAAAGGCTGCTGGCATGCTTTCTGCGTCTATACTCCGGAATCGTTATAATCCGTTCAATACGAAAATAGCCAAAATAGCCGGCACAGGAAATACCGGCATGGGAAAGCAATGTCTGGGGCAGCAGATTTCCAGGAGGAAGCCGCTCCCCGTTATAAATATCCCGTACCAGATCCTCTGAAAGCCGGCCCTCCTTTCTGAATATCAGAAGACTGCAAATCTTCATTTCGGCATCACCCACATCGAAAGACATAAGAACCTGGACCTTAGGATCTCGCAGCCATCTTACCAAATCTTGAGGTGATGACTCGTAGTGATAGCGATGAATAATCTCAGAAACGGCATTAATAGTGAAATGCGACCTTAAAAGTGAAGACATTCTGCATAAGACGAACAACATGCCATCTCGTCTCAGTTCCTGTATCTCTAACAGACAAAACTCTCTGCGTATCTCCTCGGAGGTATAAGTAGGCCATGAATCATCGAAAGCTTCACCGTTTCCTATAGCTATAAAATCAGGCAAACACAAAATTTTCCGAAAAAATTCAGAAACCCGGTCATAGCAGTGCCGGAATCTTTCCGTAAACTCAATAACATCTACGGACAATTCTCGCATGGTTATGTGACGAAACCCCTGACCGCTCCCTTCATATCCGTCATCAGTGCTTACCATTAACACCCGGTGATAATTATCCAGGATTTCTCTAAGAATTTCCGTAGGTAGAGAAAGAGCTTCTTCTATGACAAGGAAAGTAACAATATTGGAGAGTTCATGATAATTTTCTCTGGTAACGGAAATAATTCCGGGTATCCCGTAACATTTATTCAGAATCCCGCTTACTCCGAACAGAATTCCTGGTATTTCTGATTCCGCCCCACAAAACTCATTCTGAAACACCATTTTCAGCAGTTGTTTGACAGCAAAAGTTTTCCCGGAACCTCGGGGACCGGTAAGGAGAAGTCTGAAGTCTTCTCGTGGAAAATAGTCCCTTATGACAATCTCTAGAAACAACCTCTGTCTTTCGGATAGTTTATCGCACCCATATTCATTCCGAGAAGCGTTTGGCAAAAATTTCTCTTGGTAAACACCATTATCCGGATAACCATCAGCATAGTAACCACTCAAAGCGTCACTTTCTTCTGAGTCGCTTTCAGTGCGTCCACATCCACTAAAATAATTCGCAGCAAAGGAAACAAGACTGCTATTTTCGAAAAAACCATCCGGATCAAAATCCAGAATATTAACCCCCTGCTGCAAGGCTATTCTGCGAAGATATGTCTCATAACAATCTCCAACAGCCGGCGTCAGTATCATAATTTTGCCGGTGGTTGTTAACATTCCGGAAAGTCTCAAAAGACAGTCAAAATTCAGAATATCAAATACTATAACGGCAGTACTAAGAGAAGACCCCTGAAGCTGTTCAATTCGGGAAAAGGAGTAAACCCCCCACGATACGGAGGCTCCTCTTCTCCCCAGATGAACATCCCCGCGAATCAGTGAATAGATTCGCGACGGAACAAAAACAGGACCTGTAAATATTCCAAGACTGATAAACAGATTTACCTCTTCTGGCTTTAGCTGACGCTTCAGAAACACAAACGCCAGACTTCGTTCATGGAAACTGATCATGCTTTCATCCCCTAAATCATAGTTAAATTCATGCCCTTTCCGCAAAATCATTACTTTAAATAAAACCGGCAGATAAATATAATTCATATCATGATAAGCAAAAAACACTCTTAAAGGTTAGGAAAAGGTTATGGGAGCAGCGGCAGTTTTTTTGGATCGAGACGGTGTCATCAACCAGGAATTTGATTATGTTCATACCATTGATGACTTTAAATTCATCGAAAACGTTATTCCAGCAATGAAAATGATTAAAGATAAAGGGTACGCTCTCATAATAGTAACAAACCAGTCAGGGATCGCCAGGGGGCTTTACTCTGAAGAAGATTTTTTTAAACTGACCGAATGGATGGACTGGTCTCTGCAGCTGGAAGGTATCCGGCTAGACGGAATATATTACTGCCCGCACCATCCTACAGAAGGCGTTGGAAAATACCGCTGTAAATGCGACTGCCGCAAACCCGCTCCAGGCATGTTCTACGAAGCCAGAGATTATCGCAGCCTAGATCTTGCGAAATGCTACATGGTGGGGGATCGTACCAGCGATATCGAATCGGGAATAAATGCCGGCATAAAACACAATTATCTGGTTCGAACAGGATACCCTCTGGAAGAAACTGGAATCCAGATGGCCTCGGGTGTCTTCGACAACTTACTAGATTTTGCCAAAAGCCTGCCGGTACTTCCGGAATGTGACCGGCCAAAAAAGCTGAAGCCACGCCAACCAGGAAATTCTGAACAGGTTGCAAACGGCAGTGAACAAAACAAAACTTCGATTCAAAACAAACTGGCAAAGGGCATGATATCATCACCATCAGCCTCTCGAAAAACAACGGATGATATCGAAAAGAAGTCAATTCTTACAGAAGAGGAATTTGAAGAAATATCTCAGGCTCCGAACAGCAAGATATTCATGGATGTTGACGAAGATTGGCACTTTCCGGAAGCCACCTCCCAAGAAAAACGAAAAAGCAAATCTGGATACAAACACTTCAAAAAACAAAAGAACGTAAAAGGCCGCCGGTACGAGGGAACCTCTGCAGGATTTTCTCCACTTAAAAAGAAAAAAGACGACTAAGGCAGAATTGCGACCTTTTTACCGGAAATAGCTTTTCTTTTCCGGTTATTCCACAGGAGAAAAGCAAGGGAAATCGCCGTTTCTCAGGTGTCTCATGACTCGTCACCTACATCATCAGCATTGTACTCATCCACCTGAGTCCCCCAGGAATCGTAAATTATGCTGTACTGATTGCATAAAGGTATGAACATCTCAATTTCCTTCATTACTTCCTGAACGTCAACTTTATGCCAGCTGACAAAATCGACTGTAAAAATTGTTGCCCCGTCAAAATCCTCACATTCATCAGGTTCTCCGATGTCTATTTCCGCACCGAACATACCGTCAATTTCTACGATAAATTTCTCAAGTCTGTCAAAATCACTACTAGAAAAATAATGCTGAACTTCAATAACGGTATCTGCAGGATAATCATCCTGAAGAATACCATTGATTATAGTCTCGCTTTCCAGTCTGATTTCATCAAGATTATTGTAGGCCGACACATCCTTAATTTCTGAAAGAGGAATCTCATCATCGGCCTCATCTGAAACAACAACTTTATTTGACATAACAGTCTTCCTCCATATGATTTATCAGAATAAACAAAAATCAGATGTCGCAGTTCCTAAGCTGATTCCCATAATTTTTTGCAGTCCGGGAAACGTTACTGGCCAGTTTTTTAAGCGAACTGTTTTTTTTCCAGGTTCCCTTCTTATAGCCCTGCCAACCCTCATGGTAATTTAGATATTGATTATAGACATCGGTTACCGGAACACCGTTTTTATCTTTGGTTCTCAAAATGTACCAGCTTATGAAATCAAGGGAGTCCTTAAAATTAGACCTAGAACTCCAGAATCCGCCATCAGATTCCGTATAATCATTCCAAACCTCATCCTGAGCCTGAGGGTATCCGTAGGCAGAACTGCCTCTCCCATAGGGAATAAACAAAAACCAGCGCATCGGAGGCTTTGCATCGTGCCGATAACCGGATTCATGATAAATAAAAGCCATCACTATGTTAATAGGAACTTTTCGTTTAGAAAAAATATCCCGGGCATCATCATACCAGTCACTGTTTTCAGTGAAAATAGCACATAAATCCTTGGGACGGGAAGGAACAGCACTGCTACAAGCAGGTAAAAACAAAATCATGGTTGTCAAAAAAAACGACACATAAAGAAATCTTCTTAAAAAATGACGCTTCATGAAACCCATTCCGACAGCATTGTGAAAACAAAAACCTCTGTGTCTGATATCAAACACAGAGGTTTAAAAGACAGTACTTAGAAAAATAACAAAAAAGGAGCCGAAAAGCAAAAACTAAATGGCGTCTTCGTTTTCTTCACCTGTACGGATACGGATAACCCTGGAAACATCAGTGATAAAAATCTTGCCGTCACCAATTTTACCAGTATGCGCCCCCTTAGTGATGGCATCAACACAGCTGTCAACATCCTCATCTTTTACAACGATCTCAAGCTTTGCCTTGGGCAGAAAATCAACTACGTATTCAGCACCACGATAAAGCTCGGTATGTCCTTTCTGACGCCCAAACCCCTTAACCTCGGAAACAGTCATGCCAGAAATACCTTTAGCACTCAGGGATTCACGCACGTCGTCAAGCTTAAAGGGTTTAATAATTGCAGTAATTTTTTTCATATCAGTAACCTAAACAAACAGAGGGGAAGGGAACATTCAAGCTCCTGAAGTATTATACTTGCGAAAAGAGGAATTGTGAATATTACTAGCCAAACTTTGTGTAATTGTTTGAGTACAGGAGCAAAAAGTGTGAATTTTAACCAAATATTACGTAACACATTCAAAAACTTCCACATTTTTCCAAATTATTACCACTAAATTCTAGTAACAAAAATCAGCAAATGTGGATTTTGCAACAATCAACAGCTTCAAAACAAGTACACATTAAACTATTATGAAAAGCTGCAATCATACATCTGGCACACAAAATGCAGTACAACAAAAGCAAAAAAATAAAACGTCACCGAGGGAGGACAATATGAATCAGGCATCTGAAAACCGCATCATGAACAGACTTAACGGCATTATGCTCTGGGTTTTGGTTCTTTCGGCATGTCTTCTGGTCATACCATTCGAATCCATCAATTTAAGTCTGGCCGGATACATCAGTGAAGTACACTCTATAATATGGCTGGCATTTATCCTGTCTCTCTCATTCTTTATCAGCCGAGGGATTTTGGAAATCATCGGAATTGTCAGCAGAAGATTCAATGCCAAAATCAGACACGAACAACTTTTCAGAAGTGTAACCTGTCTGGATTTTTCGGAAAAAGCCTTGCTGAGGGAATTTATCCTGCAAAGAAAAAGTGTACTTACACTTCCAGTTAACGAGCCTTGTGTCAATCAGCTTCTGACAGCTGGAATACTTACTATCCCTAAGGAGGCAAATATCACTGCAGGCAAGGCACCGATGATGATTGCTCTGGAAGCCCGTCCCTTCATAACCTATAAAGCTGTAGGACTTACCAAAAACAAGATGAGCGAGGATCAAATTAGTCAACTAATGGATGCCAGACCGAGATTCGCCCGTCCGGGATATTAAGGGAGATTTGAATGTATACAACAGAAACCCGCGATTGCGGGTTTTTATTTAGCGACAAAAAATTGACAGTGACAAAAAGATGGATCTTCCTAAAAGCAGGGACAATCAGCAAGTTTGAGCAAAATACAGAAACTATTCTCCATAAACATGGCGAACCTACAGTATGGCAATTTCTCGCAAACTCGATTAGAACTTTCCCAAATCGTAATACTATACATTCTTTTTTGGTCTGCCAGGAGATCTTTTAGTTGGTACTTCATCTTGTGGTAAAAGAGACAACTTTTGAAGTACCTTAACCTGAGACGGATTCATATTTATAAGTTGCCAATCACCCGAGTTAATTCTGGCTTGCTTAGCTCTTTTTAAAATTGACATGATTTTTTTATAGGTAAAAGTGTTCAGTAATTCAGCCTTATCAAATTTGTTAATCAATTTAAATGATAGAACAGTTGACAGGAAATTGCAGAATTCACTTCCTATGATTGAGTAATCATCATGCACTCTGGTTTCATCAAACAGACACGCATTTTTATAGAATCTCATTACAATTTCGATTTGCCACCTTTCTTTATAGATTTTGTAAACCAGCTCAGGAGGAATATCCAGGTCGCATTCAAGGATAATAGTGCCAAACTTATCTTTGCACTTTTTAAATTCTTCCTCATTCATTGAGTCATTTTTTCGAGCCCGTTCAATCCATGATTTTTCTTCAAGTGCGGCTTCATAAGAATCTCTAAACGAATAGAGCCATTTATTTATTCCGGAACATTTTTCTTTACGATAAGTAATACCCTCAAAACCAGAAAGAATCTGATTAAAGTCCAGAAGGTTGTGAGTTTTAATAAATTTTGAATTTCGCTTAACAGGATTTAGATAATGTAAATCCTTATTCTCATCAAACTGCTCCTGAACAGCCGAAGATGGAAATCCCTTATCGGCAACTATTATTCCTTTTTTTATACCGTTTTCAACAATGAAGTCCTTATAACTCGTAACATCGAGCATATTTCCCGGGTAACATTTTGAACATACCGGTTCCATTCTGTCAAAATCAAATGCATACAGTACAGAAATATCTCTTGCTCCTTTAATTTTGGCTTTACGTGAATATTCTGATAATGAATTAATTTTTGATTCATTGGATTTCAATGTTCCATCGATTAGTAAGTGATGCTCTAATCCAACTTCCCCGGCTCTTTTTTGCATGAATTTTTTAATAGTGTTGCAGAATTTACCAAGATTTTTAAAAAACTCGGAAACAATATTCTTTGAAAGAGATATATTAGGGTACAGTTCAGAAAGGAAGCTGTTATCATAATATTCCTTTAG
>NZ_KB899636.1:301191-312167 GCF_000378405.1 Succinimonas amylolytica DSM 2873
TTAGCTCATAATCTTTTATTCCCGGATAACAGACTCTCAGTATAGATATAGCAAATATTCTGTGAGCATCATCTTCGCTATATAATTCTTTTAGTTCCTCCAATATTCCTGAAAACAGCTCGTTGGACAGCATAATATTTGCCCAGTCCTTTAAGTCCAAATTAAATTCCGGATTATCTTTTTTCTTTGATAAATTGATATTTGGATTTTGATTTTTAGGCACATATTTACCATTAATAATATGCCCGATAGTCGGTCCATTGAGCGGTATATTCTTTCCGTTAACACGCTTGCAGCCGACTCTTTGTCTGACAGCGTACTTATCTTTATTTACTCCGTAAACAATAACAACAGTATTTTTAGGTCTTTCTACATCAAGAATATCTCTAGGTATTGGCATATCAAACTCCGCAAACATATAGTCTAATTATAAGCTATAATTAGACTATACTCAAGAAAAATTTCACAATTTTGTCGATATTTTTTAATTTTTTTAGAGAGAAAACGGGATTTATGTCTACCTGAAAACTGAGGTAGTTATGTTGTTGATTGGTATATTGAGTAAATAATGAGATATTGAGACAAGATGTGCTCAATATTTGCACATCTTATATAGTATTACTAATTGGGAAATTTCTACTCGATATAACAAAAAAGGGGGATACTCCCCCTTATCTATCTGTAATTTCAAGTCCGACTTACACAGACTGAATGATTAAGCCTCAACCTCGGCAACAACGCCAGCGCCAACGGTATGACCGCCTTCACGAATAGCGAAACGGAGGCCCTTGGACATAGCAACCGGGTGAATCAGAGTTACATTCATGGTTACGTTATCACCAGGCATTACCATTTCAGTGCCTTCCGGCAGAGCAATAGTTCCGGTAACGTCAGTGGTTCTGAAGTAGAACTGCGGACGATAGCCGTTAAGGAATGCAGTGTGTCTACCACCTTCTTCCTTGGTAAGTACGTAAACCTCTGCCTTGAACTTGGTATGCGGAGTGATAGAACCAGGCTGAGCAAGAACCTGACCACGCTCAACTTCTTCACGCTTAGTACCACGAAGCAGTACACCAACGTTTTCACCAGCACGGCCTTCGTCAAGGGTCTTGCGGAACATTTCAACGCCAGTACAAACAGTAGTGGCAGTAGGTCTGATACCAACGATTTCTACAGTGTCACCTACCTTGATGATACCACGCTCAACACGACCGGTAACTACGGTACCACGGCCAGAGATAGAGAATACATCTTCAATAGGCAGCAGGAACGGATGATCAACATCACGTACCGGCTCAGGAATATAGCTGTCCATAGTGGCTGCCAGCTCATAAACCTTTTCAACCCATTTCTCTTCGCCGTTCAGAGCACCAAGAGCGGAACCACGGATTACAGGGGTATCGTCTCCCGGGAACTTGTATTCGTTAAGAAGTTCGCGAACTTCCATTTCAACCAGCTCAAGGAGTTCATCATCATCAACCATGTCACACTTGTTCAGGAATACGATGATATAAGGAACACCTACCTGACGGGCAAGCAGAATGTGCTCGCGGGTCTGAGGCATAGGGCCATCGGTGGCAGCTACTACGAGTACAGCACCGTCCATCTGGGCAGCACCGGTAATCATGTTCTTAACATAGTCAGCATGGCCCGGGCAGTCAACGTGAGCATAGTGACGCTTATCGGTATCGTATTCAACGTGAGCAGAATTGATGGTAATACCGCGAGCCTTTTCCTCAGGAGCATTGTCGATCTGATCGTAGGACATTGCTGCACCGCCGCCGAACTTCTTGTTCAGGAGAGTGGTGAGAGCAGCGGTAAGGGTGGTCTTACCATGGTCAACGTGACCGATAGTGCCTACGTTAACGTGAGGCAGATTACGAACATACTTTTCTTTAGCCATTTAATTTAATTTCCTTAACAGAGCCCGCCGTTAAGACGGGCTTAAAAAACATTAATTCTTCTTGCCGCGAGCTTCAATGATAGCATCTGAAACATTTCTAGGTGTTTCAGCATACTTACTGAATTCCATCACGTAAGAAGCACGCCCCTGGGTCTGAGAACGCAGGTCAGTAGCATAGCCGAACATCTCAGCAAGAGGTACCTGGGCATGAATAATCTTGCCAGTAGGACCATCTTCCATTCCTTCAACCATACCACGACGACGATTAATATCGCCCACAACATTGCCCATGTAATCTTCAGGTGTTTCCACCTCAACCTTCATGATGGGTTCAAGAAGAACAGGATTTGCCTTCATAAAGCCAGACTTAAAGGCAATTGAAGCAGCTGTCTTGAATGCAAGTTCCGAAGAGTCAACTTCATGGAAGGAACCGTCATAAACAGTAACCTTGACATCAACAACCGGGTAACCTGCAAGAACGCCATCCTCAACAGTAGCCTGACAGCCTTTGTCAATGGCAGGGATGAATTCCTTGGGAATAACACCGCCTACAATCTCACTGGCGAACTCGTAACCCTTACCGGCTTCATTCGGCTCAAGACGCAGCCAGCAATGGCCATACTGACCATGACCGCCGGACTGACGAATGAACTTGCCTTCGGATTCAACCTTGGTACGAAGAGTTTCTCTATATGCAACCTGAGGCTTACCAACGTTGCATTCAACATGGAACTCACGACGCATGCGATCAACAATGATGTCGAGGTGAAGCTCACCCATACCGGAAATAATGGTCTGACCAGATTCCTCATCAGTATGAACCTTGAATGAAGGATCCTCCTGAGCAAGACGCTGCAGAGCGAGAGCCATCTTTTCCTGGTCATCCTTGGTCTTAGGTTCAACTGCCAGGGAAATAACCGGATCCGGGAATTCCATGCGTTCAAGAATAATAGGTTTGTTCTCATCGCAGAGAGTATCACCGGTAGTAGCTTCCTTAAGACCGATACAGGCAGCAATATCGCCGGAATAAATTTCGGAAATCTGCTTTCTGTTATTGGCATGCATCTGCACGAGACGTCCAAGTCTTTCACGCTTGCCACGGCTCGGAATATACACGGCATCGCCAGACTTGACATAGCCGGAATAGCAACGTACAAAGGTAAGATTACCAACAAAAGGATCTGTTGCAATCTTAAATGCCAAAGCTGAGAACGGCTCATTATCACTTGCCTGACGCTCAGCAGGGTCTCCTTCAGGAGTTTCACCCTTGACAGGAGGAACATCCGCAGGGGAAGGCAGATAGTCAACTACAGCATCAAGCAGTGCCTGAACACCTTTGTTCTTAAAGGCAGTACCACAGGTAACAAGAGTAATTTCGCAATTAATTACTCTCTTGCGAAGCCCCTTGACGATTTCCTCTTCAGAAAGTTCCTCACCGCTGAAATACTTGTCCATGAGAGCTTCGTCAGACTCCGCAGCAGCTTCAACGAGCTGTGAACGGTATTCCTCAACATCAGCCTTCATATCCTCGGGAATGTCGGTATACTCAAAAGTTACACCCTGATCTTCGTCATTCCAGTCAATGGCTTTACGCTTGATAAGGTCGACAACGCCTACAAAGTTATCTTCTGCACCAATTGGAAGCTGCAAAGCTACAGGATGTCCGGCAAGGCGAGTTTTGATATGCTCAAGAACGCGCTTAAAATTAGAGCCGGTACGGTCCATTTTGTTAACAAACGCAATGCGAGGTACATGATACTTGTTTGCCTGACGCCAAACAGTCTCAGACTGAGGCTGTACACCGTCAACTGCAGAATAAACCATTACAGCACCGTCCAGAACACGCATCGAACGCTCTACTTCAATAGTAAAGTCAACGTGGCCCGGGGTGTCAATAATGTTAATCCGGAACGGCTTTGCATACTGATTGGACATACCACGCCAAAAGCAGGTGGTGGCAGCGGAAGTAATAGTAATACCACGCTCCTGTTCCTGCTCCATGAAGTCCATGGTGGCAGCACCGTCATGTACTTCACCAAGCTTGTGATTTACACCGGTATAAAACAGAATTCGCTCAGTAGTAGTGGTTTTACCGGCATCGATGTGTGCGGAAATACCGATATTACGATATTGCGCAATAGGAGTTTCACGAGTCAAGATTTGAATTCCTTATGAAATTTTGTTCTCAAAAAGGTGTTTATAAAAACACCCGTACAAAACTATCGACTCAGACTACCAACGATAGTGAGCAAAAGCCTTGTTAGCTTCAGCCATACGATGAACGTCTTCACGCTTTCTGACTGCAGATCCCTTATTATCGGCAGCATCAAGGAGTTCGCCGGCAAGACGCTGAGCCATAGACTTTTCGCTGCGGGAGCGCGCAGCCTCAACAAGCCAGCGCATGGCCAATGCATTACGACGAACAGGACGAACTTCAACCGGTACCTGGTACGTAGCGCCGCCAACACGACGGGACTTTACTTCTACAACAGGACGTATATGGTCGAGAGCTTCTTCAAAAATATCAAGATGAGGCTTACCGGATTTTTCAGCTACAGTATCAAGAGCACCGTAAACAATGCTTTCAGCTACTGACTTCTTACCGTCAACCATTACAACATTAATAAATTTAGCCAGCAATTCAGAACCGAACTTCGGATCAGGAAGAATCTTACGCTGACCAACAACACGACGTCTAGGCATTTTTATATCCTCGTATTTTCAGGAGTTTCCCAAAACACACAAAAAAATTTCTTACAACTAAGTTTGGCCTTACTTAACGGGGATACCATTAAGCCTTAGGCTTCTTAACACCGTACTTGGAACGTCCCTGCTGACGATCCTTTACACCTGCAAGGTCAAAAGCTCCGCGAACAGTATGATAACGAACACCAGGAAGATCCTTAACACGTCCGCCACGAATAAGCACTACAGAGTGCTCCTGCAGGTTATGACCTTCACCGCCAATGTAGGAGGTTACTTCAAAACCATTGGTTAAACGAACACGGCAAACCTTTCTCATTGCTGAGTTAGGCTTCTTAGGGGTAGTAGTATATACACGAGTGCAAACACCGCGCTTCTGAGGGCAAGCCTGCAAGGCCGGAACCTTGTTCTTGACTACCTGCTTAACGCGAGGCTTACGCACCAGCTGATTAATAGTAGACATTATCGCTCCATTAATTTCTAAAATTTCCTTTCGGAACACAGCAAATAGGTAAGACCTACTTAAAACAAGAGTTGTTTAGGACAACACGCACTGAAACAACTCAATCGCGTGATTATAATGACAGCTACCAAAAAAAACAATAAAAAAGGTTGCCTTTAAAAACTTTTTTTCAGTAAACAATGACAAGAAAAAACGATTCAAGAGAAAATCAAACAGAATCGTCGCTCTGACGAACGAATCTGAAAAGAAGGAATAACAAGCTACCACAGCTGTTATTTGAAGGTTATCGGGTTTCCGTATTTAGCAATCAGTGCCACAAGATGAGAGGCATTAGCCTCTTCTCCGCACCAGATACTAATGGAACGGGCATTCATATCAAATGAACTGATATACAGATTTGGAACATCGGACAAGATATCAAACATAGCCTCATCAAGAAGAGCATTAACCCCGTCAGCCATTAGATAAAGAAAGTCCTCAGAGTGCATAGTCTTGAGACAGCGTGTCAAAAGATCGGTATTCCGAGGGTCAGTATTTATTATAAACACCCTCGGAGAAGAACTCTCCATAACAGTTTGATTTGGCATCTCATTCACAACAGAAGACTTTATGTCAGCAGAAATCTCGTTCTGAGCCCCCTCGTGCAAGTTTTTTCCAAAAATATCCATGAAAATCCTCCTTTTAAACATCAAAGCATAATAACGTCCGTATATCGTCTCATATATTCATAAAAGATCTTTTCGTTCAAAATCGTTATCGGCATTACAAAATCATCTGTGTTATATCCAGATGCTAACAGTTCGCTCTCAATAACAAAAATATCAGTAATATCCAGTAGTTCAAGCAAAGGGACAGACTTTATGAAATTCCTCTCTCCTGCAAGTTCGGGATTAACACCTGAATTTCTCAAAAAGACGAAAAATGCAGTGCTAAAAAGAAAAGCCCCTGACCTCTCAAAAAAGACTGAAGCCCCCAAAAGATAATCAAGGGTCTCCCGATTAGAAGAAAATGAAGGTTTAGAGAAAATACAAGCTAGAGAACGCTGTGATGAAAATGACATTTTCATAAAAGATCGCTAAAAAACTACCACTCTGTCGGAATGCAATGTTAAATCTGAAAGCTCTGCTAATGACGACATTTTGAAAAATGAAGCCGCAATTTCCGGAACGACACCTCGTCGAGCTCCTGCCGCTTCGCAATAATACAATCCAGCACTGTTCGAGCATTTTTTAAAAAAAACTAACGGATTCCATTCGTCCGACGCTGGAGTAATAGTTTTTAAAACATTCCAAACTCCGTCAGATAGGAAAAACACATTAAGTTCGAAGTCTTCGTTCATAACAGCATCAATAAAATCGCATGCCGGTTTCAGACGACTGTCTCCATAAGGCGGCATTGTCATAACCACAAGAAATTTCATAAAAAATTCTTCGAAAAAAGAAACGTCCACCTGTCAAAAGCTAATACTGACAAATGAACGTCCTTGCAAATAAAATACAAACAGGAATTTAATCCTTATAAGCCACAAGTTCTACTTCGCAAAGCACATCCTTGGGCAATCTGGCTACTTCAACACATGAGCGAGCTGGAGCAGCCTTTCCGAAATACTCTGCATATACTTCATTAAAAGCTGCAAAATCGTTCATGTTCTTAATAAAACATACAGTCTTAATAACATTATCAGGAGTCATCCCCGCAGCCTCAAGAACCGCCAGCAGATTCTTGCAGGACTGAGCTGCCTGAACTTTAATATCACCTTCCACAACTTTTCCGGTAGCAGGATCCAAAGGAATCTGACCGGAAGTATAGAGAAAATTCCCGACACGCACCGCCTGTGAATACGGGCCAATTGCTGCAGGAGCGCTATCACTGCTTATAATTTCCTTAGCCATGAACATACCTCAAAAATAACAAATGAATATCTAGATTATAAAAATTCAAATCCAAAATTCAACCATTGATACAAAAAAGGCTGGTAAACAACCAGCCTCAAGAATGAAAATCAAAAAAACAGGGCGCTATTACTTAAGTTCAACCTTGGCACCAGCAGCCTCGAGTTCCTTCTGAAGAGCTTCAGCATCAGCCTTAGGAAGAGCTTCCTTAACTTTGCAAGGAGCAGACTCAACGAGATCCTTAGCTTCCTTAAGACCCAGACCAGTAGCACCACGAACTGCCTTGATAACGGCAATCTTGTTAGCACCAACATCGGCAAGAACAACGTCAAATTCGGTCTTTTCTTCAACTGCAGCACCAGCAGCAGGGCCTGCAGCAACAGCTACAGCAGCAGAAACACCAAACTTCTCTTCCATTGCCTTTACAAGCTCAACAACTTCAGTTACGGTTAACTGGGCAATTGCCTCAATGATTTCTTCTTTAGACATGACAAAAATTCCTATTAAATAAAAATAAACCTAAATTAAGCAGCTTCCTGGAGTTTATCACCCAGAGCAGCAAGAGTACGAACGAGTTTGCCAGCGGCAGCTTCTTTGAGAGTTGCCATAAGATGTGCAATTGCTTCCTCGTAGGTAGGAAGAGTAGCCAGAACGTCAATATTTTCAGCTGAAATTAACTGACCTTCAAAAGATGCACCCTTAATCTGGAACTTATCATTCTTCTTTGCAAATTCCTTAAACAAACGAGCAGCAGCACCCGGATGTTCGTTGGAAAAAGCGATTAGTGTAGGACCTGCAAAGAGATCATCCATATTGGTGAACTCAGTTCCTTCCACAGCACGCTTGAGCAGAGTGTTACGAACAACTCGTGCGTAAACCTGATTCTCACGACAGAGCTTGCGAAGCGCTGTCATCTGAGCGGCAGGAATACCACGGGAGTCAGCAACAACTGCTGATTTTGCATTCTTGGCAGCTTCTGCGACTTCGGCAACAATAGCCTTTTTGTCATCAATTAGTAATGCCATTTGCATTTTCTCCTGGATAGGAAAAGCCGGTAAAACCAGCACAACACCCTTTCGGGCCCCTCGGAAATTCTTCCAGAAGAAAGATAACTTTCATTCTGAGTTTTTCCGTCTACGCAGGAAATTAAGGTTACCCACCTGCGGTCTTGGACGAGAGCGAAACTCTCGAACAACAGGGGAAATAATCAAATTTCCCCAACAAACTGATTAATCAGCAAGTTCAGACTTGTCAAGAGTTACACCAGCACCCATGGTAGAGGAAGCAATTACCTTTACAAGATACTGTCCCTTGGAAGTCTGAGGTTTGGCTTTCTTAACTGCAGAAATAAGAGCGTTAAGATTGTCCTTAAGATCCTCAGAAGAGAAGCTAGCCTTACCAATAGAAGCTTGGATATTACCCTGCTTGTCGTTTCTGTAACGAACCTGACCAGCCTTTGCATTCTTAACTGCAGCTGCAACATCAGGGGTAACAGTACCAACCTTGGGATTGGGCATAAGTCCTCTCGGACCAAGAATCTGACCCAACTGACCAACAACTCTCATGGCATCAGGAGAAGCAATAACTACATCAAATCCGGACTCACCCTTCTTGATCTTATCAGCCAGATCTGCCATACCGACAAACTCAGCACCTGCAGCCTTTGCTTCTTCAGCCTTTTCACCCTGAGTAAACACCGCCACACGAACGGTCTTGCCAGTCCCGTGAGGAAGAACTACAGAACCACGAACAGTCTGATCAGACTTTTTGGCATCAATACCAAGATGAATACAAACATCTATGGATTCATCGAACTTGCAAGTTGCAAATTTCTTTACTACATCGAATCCTTCAACAACGCTGTAAACTTTGGTCTTATCAAGGGACTTCTTGATCTCAGCCATGCGCTTGGATAATTTTGCCATATTATAAGCCCTCCACCTTGATACCCATGGAACGTGCGGTACCTGCAATTGATCTTGCTGATGCTTCAGCATCGGCTCCGGTCATATCACTTTCCTTGGTAGCTGCAATAGCAAGGAGCTGTTCCTTGGTAATTGTGCCGACAAATTCCTTCCCAGGCTTATGGGATGCGGAATCAAGACCGAGAGTCTTCTTAATGAGATAAGAAGCGGGCGGGGTCTTAAGAACAAAGGTAAAGGACTTATCAGAATATACGGTTATAACAACAGGAATCGGAGAACCTTTTTCAAACTTGTCAGTCTGAGCATTAAAAGCTTTACAGAATTCCATGATGTTAACACCCTGCTGACCTAATGCCGGACCAACAGGAGGTGCAGGATTTGCCATTCCTGCCTTTACCTGAAGCTTAACATAAGCTTGAACTTTCTTAGCCATTTTCTATATCCTTCTGGGTACAAACGCGCCGAAGCACTCCCCTTTTGAACAAAAAAGTCAGATTTACTGACACAAAATCGTGTGAATTATATACAAATTTTGACAAGGGTCAAGAATTTTATCAATAAGCATCCTGGCCAAAAAAAAAATAGGACCTCTTAAAGGTCCTATAAAAGATAACAAAACAGCGAATCTGTTATTTTTCCTTAACAACCTGGCTGAACTCCAGATCAACCGGAGTAGACCGTCCGAATATGGTGATAGAAACCTTGACTCTGTTCTTGTCATAGTCAACAGATTCTACAGTACCCGCGAAATCCTTGAACGGACCGTCTATAGCACGTACCAATTCACCAGGCTCAAACACTGTCTTAGGTCTGGGAGAGTCTTCGGTTTCTTTCAAACGACTGAGAATACGTTCAGCTTCAGCATCGGTAATGGGCATTGGTTTATTGACACTGCCGCCGACAAATCCAAGAACCCTGTCGGTATGCCGCACCATAAGCCATGTCTTTTCATTCATCACCATCTGAATCAGAACATACCCCGGGAAGAATTTTCTCTCAGATTCAACCTTCTTACCCTCTTTCATGTCACGAACTTTTTCCTTGGGTACCAACACTTCTCCAAAGAAATCCTGCATACCTTGATTTTTAATCTCCAGTCTCAAGGTGTCTGCCACTCTCTGTTCATACCCGGAAAAAGCCTGGATAACATACCATTTCATTTTAGGATTCGACGACACAGCAACGATACCTGCTTTTGCATCTTCCTTTGTCTCAGTCTCAGCATTATTATTTTGTGCCATATTCAGGATCCTTAAATCTTGTTAAAAAGGCTTATCAGTGTCATAAATACCATATCAAAAAGCCACAGCATCAAAGCTACAACTACCGTCACAACCCCAATGTAAACAGTTGTAGCACGAGCCTCCTGACCAGTTGGCCATACCACTCTTCTGACTTCAATGTATGATTCCCTGGTAAAACTTATGACATGTCTGCCGGTAGCAGTAAAACCTACTATCACCACAGACAAAACTATTATGAAAATTACACCAAAGGCCTTGAACAGCTGATAAAGCTGATTTTCGGAAAAGAATGATTCATACTGTCTGTTCAGATAATAATTACCACCGACAGCAACAATAAGGAAGAGCACAGACAACGACCAAAGAAAAATATCTTTACCGCTAATTTTCTTTTTATCAGACACTGAGCTACCTGAAACAGCAGCTCCTACATTACCGGCTGTCTGTTCTGCACTTTGTTCCTGTTTATTCTTTTTTGACTTCGAAGTCATGAAAAGATTCCTTTTAACTAAAGTGCCGCAGGAACGAACTTCTAAAACAGTACGTTAATAACGGCAAGGAGAAGCATAAAAGACGCTAAACAGCACACTGTTTAGCTTCCCCCTTATATTCATAGATAAGTCCGCGGGGCATTATATCCATTTTGCTAATGACACGCTATTAAAATTTGGGACCGCCGAAGCAGTCCCAAACAATTACAACCTATCAATTTTATAACGCCCGAAAACAAATCTCGGGCATGAGACCTTACTTAAGCCTCAACCTCGGCAACAACGCCAGCGCCAACGGTATGACCGCCTTCACGAATAGCGAAACGGAGGCCCTTGGACATAGCAACCGGGTGAA
>NZ_KB899636.1:313032-365211 GCF_000378405.1 Succinimonas amylolytica DSM 2873
TTGTTCAGGAGAGTGGTGAGAGCAGCGGTAAGGGTGGTCTTACCATGGTCAACGTGACCGATAGTGCCTACGTTAACGTGAGGCAGATTACGAACGTACTTTTCCTTTGCCATACTAGTTCCTCTAGGAAATGATAACTGCAGGCTAGCTGCCACAGTTCAAGACGATTGAAAATATCAATAAAATGGAGCGGGCAACGGGAATCGAACCCGTATCACAAGCTTGGAAGGCTTGGGTAAAAGCCATTATACGATGCCCGCACAGTTGGTGGAGGGGGATGGATTCGAACCATCGAAGCCATAGGCGACAGATTTACAGTCTGTTCCATTTGACCGCTCTGGAACCCCTCCAATGTCGGCGTAGCTCACATCATCATGCAAGCGGCGTAATTCTACATCACACGATTTAGTTATGCAAGTTTTTTTTCTTTCTTTTCAAAAAAAAGATTTTTCCTTTTAAAAACGCTCAATTAATGAACATCTGTCAATAACATTCCCAATCTTTTACAACGAACTTCCGTTTTATTGCTGTTTTACCAGATTTGCAGACTTTTCTACAACCGTCTTTTCTTTATTTTCTGTGCTTCAATCTTGAGTATTGGGATTCTTCAAATAAATAAGGCCCGGGATTTTCCCCCAGGCCTTAAGTCTTTAAATCATTTCAACGAGAGAAAGTTATTCCGGCTTGCCTGCCTTGTAACCAACTCCAACAGTCTTCTTTGCAGTAAGCACAATGGCAAGAGATACATTATCATAGGTCTTGTAAACCATTACCTGCCCTACAACATCATCTGGCAATCTATAATTCTTATCCGCGCCAAACCGCTTACCACGTGTGGAAAACTCGTAGTAATCGGTTTCTTCTGCAGCGTGACCAACGACACCTTTCCCAGATTTACTTACAGCAAAAACATCACCTACAGACACACCATCCTTATTACCCTTGCCAAGCACAACAGTATCATTGCGACCTGCAAAATTGTAATCCTGGTTTCCAAGGGCCAGTACGGTGGTTTCTACCTGTGCAGGTTTAGGAACAAAGTACAGATTGAAGCCTTCATCATTATTGAAAGGCAACACATAGTCGCCAGGCATAATCTCCTCAACATTCTTCACGAGAAGTGCCTTCGTGACAGTACCGTTACCATCTCCTGCAACAACAGCCCCTTTAAATATTGCCTGATACCCCAGTTTCCTGCCTGTTTCATCTTTGAGGAGCGGACCTTTGTGATAAACGGCATATTGAACCCCTTTCGCAAGCGCACCTCTGATGTATATATCACTAGTCTCGGCGATAAGCTTCTTGGCGTCATTCTCACCAAGAACATAAGGAATCTTCGCTCTTTCAAGGTCGTCGAAAGGCAGAACCTGATCATGTTTAAGGAATGTTTTGATGGCTTTTGCGTCAATAGTCGGAACAGGTTTTGTCTTCTGAGCTGAAACTGCTTTCTGAAGATACGGTTTTCCATCGATCCATACTAAAGTAAGAACATCACCCGGGTAAATCCAATGCGGGTCATTGATCTGCGGGTTAACATTCCAAATCTTGGGCCAATACCAGGGCTTTTTCAAAAACTTTCCTGAAATATCCCACAGAGTATCACCCTTCTGAACCACGTATTTTGTAGGGTGATTTTCCTGCATGTCCAAGGTGTCAGCCACAGATACTGTCGCAAAGAGCATAGCGGCAACAAAAATTCCTATCTTCTGTAAAATCATAAGGATCCCTGCTTGATTCCATCCAATCTTTTCATCATAAGTTACTGAACATCAGCAACTTATGTCAGTTTGTAATAAATATAAGCCATAGCGCACTTGCATGAAACCGCTCAATACTTCACACAGTCCGATTCGGCCCAGGTACAAATGACTATCCCACACTGAGTATAATAAAGAATAATTATTTTGGCCAAAAAACGCCCTATGCGTACTTGCCTTTTTAAATTATCGATCACAAATCACAGGTTTACGCACCAGTCAGAGGACAGATATTTACCATGAATACCAAAAAAAAATTTGATAATCAACGCACATTAAGTGCCACCGAACAGCTCATGCTATAATGAAGGCACTTTAATAAGGAACCTTTTATGGCAATACGTGATTTATTATATTTTCCTGACGAGCTACTTCACCAGGTAAGCACACCAGTCACACAGTTTGACGAAAGCCTAGCAGAACTTGTTTCCGACATGTTTGAGACCATGTATCATGATGAAGGTATAGGACTTGCCGCACCCCAGATTAACATCAGAAAACGGGTCGTTGTCATAGACATTGAGGGAGATAAGCTACCTGAACATCAGATTGTTCTCATCAATCCCGAATTTCTCTCCAAGGAAGGTACAGACAGCATCAATGAAGGATGCCTCTCTGTCCCCGGTTTGCGAGCTCACATTAACCGGGCCGAAAAAGTTTCTATAAAGGCTCAAAACCTAAAAGGGGATTTTTTTACCCTCGATGCATCCGGACTTCTGGCCATATGCATCCAGCATGAAATCGATCATCTCGACGGACATCTCTTTATAGATTACCTCTCCCCGATGAAAAGAAACCTATACAGAACCAAGGCCGCCAAACTTGCCAGGGAACGGAAGAGAGCCTTGAAGGAAGCACAGGAAACAAATCAATGAGAATCGTTTTTGCCGGGACTCCGGATTTTGCTGCTTACCATCTAAAAGCGCTCATAAACTGGGGAGCTGAAATTGCCGCAGTGTTCTCTCAGCCGGATCGCCCTTCTGGAAGAGGTCATGGAATCGAACCAACTCCCGTCAAAACGGTAGCAGAAAAGCACGGCATTCCAGTATATCAGCCAGAAAAGCTGAGAAACAATCCAGAAGCTCTTCAGAAAATCATGGAACTTTCTCCGGATCTTGTCATCGTAGTCGCCTATGGGCAGTTGATCCCTGACGAATTTCTCGCTACACCACGCATAGGCACAATAAATGTCCACGGTTCCCTATTGCCCAGATGGCGAGGGGCAGCTCCTATTCAAAGGGCTATCTGGAGCGGCGACCAAACTACCGGCATTACCATTATGAAAGTCAGTACAGAACTAGATGCTGGCGACATTCTTGTTTCCCGAGAAATTCCCATCGAAAAATCTGACACGTCTTCCAGTCTTTACCTGAAGCTGCAGAAGCTTGGGGCAGATACACTAATCCATGTACTTTCTGACATAGAAAGGTTCTATGAAAACTCGCATCCTCAAAACAGTTCGCTTGTTACATATGCCAAAAAGCTCACCAAAGAAGAGGGGCTACTTAATTTTGATGAATCTGCCGAGCAACTAGAACGGTACATCCGAGCATATCAACCATGGCCTGTGGCTTCAATATCTCTATCCGGTACAAAAATCAAGTTATTCAATGCGGAAGTAATCCGCACCAACAATTCTGATAGTGCCATTCCCGGAACCATATTATCCGCTACACGAAAGGGGTTGGATATTCAAACAGGCTCTGGAATACTGAGAATAACAGAACTGCAGCTTCCAGGAAAAAACAGAGTTGCTTTTTCTCAGCTCATCAACTCTAGACAACAGTTCTTTGCACCAGGACAAACCGTGGACTACAGGCATGAATAATTATAAAAATCCGCGCCGACTTGCCAGCGAATCAGTATTTCGTATTCTTTCCAACAAGGAGCAAATGACCACTGTCATAAACTATTCCGAAGAACATACCGAACCAGAGAATCGTAGTCTATACCGCGAACTTACTTATACAACTGTGAGATATTATGGCTGGATTCTGGGTGCCCTTAATATTCTCATATCAAAACCACTTCCAGACCGGGATATCCTGGCCCATTACATTCTGTCTGTTGGCATTTGTCAGCTTGCCTATACCAGAATCCCTCCTCACGCTGCACTCAATGAAACTGTTGAAACCATGAGAAAAGCTGGATATCCAAAATATGTAAATCTAACGAATGCCGTGATGCGCAATTTCATCAGACGCCAGAAAGATATTACAGAAAAACTCAACACATCATATGAATCACGTTATTCATTCCCGGAATGGCTTGTGTCACGGATAAAATCACATTATCACGAAAAAACTGCTGTTATTCTTGAAAACAGCAACAAGCACCCTCCAATGTGGATCAGACTTAACCCGACTAAATGCAAAATAGAAGATTACAAAACTCTGCTAGCCCTAAAAGGAATTGATTTCAAAAACTCAGATATCATTCCTGAAGCCTTTGAAATCATTAACCCTCTACCTGCGGATAAAATTCCTCTGTTCAAAACCGGAGCTGTTTTCATTCAGGATTTTGCATCCCAATATGCTGTAACACTCCTGCCTGTTAAAGCCGGAGATTGTGTTTTGGACTGTTGCGCCGCACCAGGCGGAAAATCCACACTTATTTTAGAAAAATTTCCTGACCTGAAATTATTAGTAGCATTGGATAACGATAAGAAAAGACTATCCAGAATTCAGGACAATCTGGAGCGTTTAAGACTTTCATGCAAAATAGTGTTCGGAGACGCATGCGCCAATCCCGAAAGCTGGTCTCCAGTTCCAGAATATGACGTTATTCTCCTAGATGCTCCGTGCTCTGCCACCGGGGTAATCAGAAGGCATCCTGACATAAGATGGATCCGAACTGAAGCCGAAATTCACAATATCATTGCCATTCAGAGGAAAATTATCAGGAATATCTGGAAGGTTCTGAAAACAGGAGGAACCCTTCTCTACACTACATGTTCCATTATTCCTGATGAAAACTCCGGTATTATCAGAGATTTTCTAAAAGAATACCCCGATGCGAAACTCTGGCCAGTATCTGAAAATGAATCCCCTGACAATCCTGGACTGCAAAGGCTGCCGGGCGATTATGGCGGTGACGGATTCTTTTATGCAAGAATAAAAAAGCTTCCAAAAAAGGAATAGAACATGAATATCATTATTCTCGGAGCCGGAGTTATTGGAACAGGATTGGCGGAGTACCTAATTAATGAAAATAATGATATTACCCTTGTTGATACCAACATGGAAAAGCTTACCGCCATACAAAACCGCTATGATATCAAGGTTGTAAACGGATTTGCCTCATACCCGGCAACTCTTAGAGAAGCTGATGCTGCTAACGCTGAACTGGTGGTAGCAGTAACCAATTCAGATGAAACGAATATGCTTGCCTGCCAGTTCTGCTATTCAATGTTTCATGTCCCTCAGAAAATTGCCAGAATTCAGAACAATGAATACCTGTCCGAAAAAGCAACCCTTTTCAATGATGCCGCAATCCCAATTGACAGCATTATTGCTCCTGAACAGCTTATTACTAATGAAATCGTAAGTCTTGTGGAATACCCCGGAGCAAACGAAATTTCGGAGTTTTCCAAAGGACGTCTAGGGATGGTCGGAGTAACAGCTTACTACGGAGGTCCCATGATCGGACACCCTGTCAAAAAGCTTCATCAGTTTCTTGATAACATTCCGGTCAAGGTTATTGCAATTTACAGACAGGATCATGCAATTCCAACCAGCGAAAATACAGTTGTTGAAGCCGGAGACGAAATATATTTCGTTGCTGCAAAGGGATATGTACGTGCAGTAATCTCAAAGTTCCAGAAGCTGGAATCCCCCTTCAGAAGAATAATGATCATCGGAGGAAACAGCATTGGTCAGGAACTGGCAAAAGAACTATCAAAACGCTACAGCGTGAAAATTGTCGAAACGGATCCCATTAAAGCTCAAGAACTGTCAAAACAGTTTGCCAAGTCAAGCGTAGCCATTTTTAACAGTGCCCCTTCAAATTCCGATTTCCTAGCCGAAGAGCATATAGACAAAATGGATCTCGTAATATCTGTTACAGAGAAAGACGAAACCAATATTATGTCCGCAATGCTGGCAAAAAAACTCGGAGCCCGACGGTCAATCGTTCTGATCTCAAAATTTGCCTACATCAGTCTTATCAAGAAGGAGACTATTGACATCATTATCTCTCCAAGAGAAGCAACTATTTCCGCTCTTCTAACCAATATCCGCCACAATGGTGTCGGTACTGTTCATACCTTCAGAAGAGGAGAATCCGAGGGACTTGAAATACGTCTTGTTGGAGATATTAAGCACAGTGCTGTTATCGGACGAAAAATCAATGAAATAGCCTTCCCTCCAGGAATTATTGTCGCCGCAATTTCCCGAGACGACGAAATTTTTATGGCACAGGGGGATTTTGTTCTAAGAAACAACGACAATGTAATCTTCTATATCCAGGACAAGAAAAATATCAGAGAACTCCTGAAGCTTACTACACCAAAAGCAACATTCTTTAACAGGCATCCGGAACTTCAAAAATGATTATTAATTTTCAAGGGATAGCAAACCTTTTGGGCAGTGTACTGATATTTCTTGCCATAGCCATGGTTGTTCCGACGATGTACGCTTTCATTACTGTCACCAAAGGATCGGCAGAATTTCTGTTTGTGGCCGCAGTAATGATTGTAACAGGGCTGGCTATTCGGAGGATTACCCGTTCAAAATCATTGCGGATGACATTGAAAGATATGTTTTTCTTCACTTCTTCAGTTTGGACCACAATGATTCTAACAGCAGCATTGCCGTTCAAATTTACCATGGGCATAGATTACGTAACAGCCTGTTTTGAAGCGACCTCAGCAGTATCCACCACCGGCATAACAGTGCTTCATGATATTGACAATCTGCCCCCGTCTATACTGCTTTGGCGCTCCATACTGCAATATTTCGGAGGAATTGGCTTCATCGCAATGGCTATAGCGGTACTGCCAAATCTTAACAACCTTGGAGGGATGAAGCTTTTCAAAACCGAAAGCTCCGAGCAGGGATCCGAAAAGGTGTCCCCAAAATCCAAGACTATTGCTCTGGGGATACTAATTCTTTACATTACAATTACCATCATAACATTTTTGGCTTACTGGATTCTGGGCATGAACACCTTTGATGCTTTCAACCATGCACTAACCTCAGTTGCCACCGGAGGCATGAGCACACACGCAGCCTCCATGGATTATTTTTCTGCTGAAATACAGTGGTTTGCCGTAGGTGTAATGTTTATCTGCTCATTACCATTTCCTCTCCTAATTCTTTCCATTAAAAATGATATTCGCCAGATTTTCCGTGATTCCCAAGTTAAAGGTTTCTGCCGCATCATTATTATTTCCATAATATTGGTAATGGCGAGTTTGATAGTTCAGGAGAACATGCCGTTCATGGAAGCGCTAAGATTCTCCGTATTTAACGTAGTGGACGTCCTGTCTTCAACTGGTTACTCAATGGGAGACTTCAGCAACATAAATCCTTTTATAACGTTACTGTTCTTTGTAATACTGCCAATTGGTGGCTGCTCTGGATCTACAAGCGGAGGGCTGAAAATATTCCGGTTTCAAATTCTACTGAATCTGTTTCGAAAACAGATAAACCAGCTACAGCATCCATCTGCCATTTTTCCGCAGCAATATAACGGACAGAATATCAATGAAACGATAATGCGCTCCATCGCCGCTTTTTTCTTTGCCTATGCCTGTTGCCTGATATTAAGTTCGCTAATTCTCAGTCTGACAGGAACCGAGATGCTTGATGCTCTAACGCTCTCTTTTAATTGTCTGTCAAACATAGGCGTTGGTGTTGGTGAACATTTCGGACCTCAGGGAGATTTTACTCTGCTTACCTCTTTTCAGAAAATCATTCTTATTTTTGATATGGTAATGGGGAGACTGGAGGTTCTTACAATAATTTTGTGTTTCCTGCCATCTTTTTGGAGAGTGTGAATCAGTTATACAAACAGGGGGCTACGTCATTATTCACGGTATTCTGTGTTTCATTTGTAATAAAATTGCGGAATTTTTTCAAAGCCTTAGTTTGCGCAATATCAAGTTGCGGTTTTGTTAAAAGAACAACCATTTCCTTACGCAAAAGGGACGCATACATATTTGCCCTTTTTGACACCGAAGCTAGAATTATCCACATGTAGGCATCAATATAGCTTTGAGTGACTCCGCATCCGTCGCGATAAAGCAATGCCAGCTGGTATTGAGCTTCAGCACTACCATGCTCTGCAGCTATGTATAGCAGATCATATGCAGCAATGGGATTTTTTTCACACCCCTGACCGTTAAGATACATAAGTCCTAGCAAGGTTGTTGCTTCAGAATGATTCTGTTCTGACGCAGCTTTCAGGTAAACCAGAGATTTCTGATGGTTTACAGGTATCTGAAACATTCCGTCACGATAAGCTTTCCCCAAATAATACAGAGCATCTTTGTGATTAAGATTTGCAGCCTTATGCATCAGGCGCATCCCTTCCCCGGGATCATATACCACACCTCTGCCAGAAAGGTACATTTTAGCAAGTTCATAGCAACATCCGGCATGATCTCTGGAAGCTCCCTGTCTGAGCCAGTTTTGTGCCGCAGCATAATCTCTTCCCTGATCTCCATTATCCTTCATATAAATATTTGCAATGTACAAAAAGGCATCATCAATTCCGGCATTGGCAAGAAGGCGGTAATACCTGACGGCCTCATCATCATTTTTCATGACCCCGACGCCGTTTTCACACATTTCTCCAAGAAGACGGTACGAAGGAAGAAAACCCTGCTCGGAAGCCCTAAGGAAAAAAGAAAAGGCTTCCTTATAATTGACAGCAGTTCCATAACCTCTTAAATAGCAAATTCCCGTCATATGCAGAGCTCTGTCAACATTCTTTTCTGCACTCTCAAGAAATAGGTTCATTGCTTTTTGATAACTCTTCTGAACGCCGTTTCCAGTAAAATAAATCAAACCTAGTTCATAGAGGGCATATCTATACTTATTCTCTGCACACTTCTCCAGAATCTCCAAAGCCTTATTAGGATCTTTTGGAACTCCTATTCCTCTTTGATACAGCAAAAAAAGGCCAAAATCCCCCTCTGGTCTTCCGTTTTTACTAAGTTTCTCAAACAAATCCTTTAAAAGGGCATCATCCGGAAAAGAAATATTAGAATTGTTATCCAGCATGATTTTGCCATAAGTTTCAACTGCCGGAATATACTCAAGCATTGCTGCCTGATAAATATAACTCTTAGCTTTTGTCAGGGATTTTTCCACCCCCCAGCCATTTAGAAATGATATTCCCATTTCATAGCGAGCAGGGACAACATCATGTTCAACCGCAATCTGAAGATATTTGTTTGCTGTCTCGTCGCTTCTGGAAATCTGATGTCCATACCTGTATAGCAGAGCTATGCGATACGCTGCTTTCCAGCACCCTTTACTCAAAGCTTTCTGATACCAGTTCACAACGGTCTGCTCTTCAACACTTTGCTGATGACAGGTTTCATACATCTCTGCAAGACGATACTGGGCCTGCGCATTTCCCATTTCAGCAGCCCGGAAACACCACTTCTCTGCCTCACGAAAATTCCTGTTGGTACCTATCCCTTTCTCATAAAAACCTGAAAGCTCAAGAGCTGCCTCAGCATGCCCTCCCAAGGCGGCTCGTTTAATATATTCCAGTGCCTGACCAAATTCTGAATGGCGAAATTTGCCATTCTGATTACCGATACTCCAGCATTTTTTATGCTCAGTACGGTCTTTGGAGCTATCATCATTTAAAAGAGGCAGATCCCTAACCTCCCGATACAGCAGAATACCCAGATTATATTCGGCATCATGATTTCCAACATCTGCCGCCTGACTGAGAAACGATTTAACAGAATCAAGGCACTGGTTCTTTCGGTGATTAAGAAATAACCGGGCTAGTTCCCACGAAGCATCCGCATTACCAATTTCTGCAGCCTTGTTAAAATAAAAAGCCGCTTTATCAGGCATGGGAAGCACACTACCGCCGTCATTGTACATCTGAGCCAGACGGAAAACCGCCTCCGGTAATCCTCTCTGAGCCAAAACCTCCATGATTCTTCGCCCTTCATCATTTTTAGGATCCTCAAGGCAGTACTCTGCAAAGCAATAGCCAGCCTCATCACTACCAGAATCCCACGCCCTCCTCAGGAGAGATACCCCTTTTTGAAAAATCCGAGGATTCTTTTCGTTTTCCAAATAATACTTACCAAGAAGACAGGCTGCCCCCGTATTATCATTAGAAATGTTAAGAAGAAGATCTTCTGCTTTATCAGGCGCATAACAGCTCCCATTGGCATCAAAAAGCACCCGAGCTTCCCCCAGAACCCCATCTGACAAACCAGCAGCCCCTGCTCTACGGTACCACTCCAGTGCCCTAGCTTCATCCTTTGAAACAACCTTTCCTTCAATGTAAACATTGCCAAGAATCAATGCCGCTTCTGGTATTTCTGTAGCAATTGTTTCCAAAAGACGAACCCCTCTGATTCGCTGCTCTCTTTCGGAACAGCGAATCAGATAGCTACCCAGCAAAAAAATATCATTCGATGCCCCTTTTTTAGCTTTGGATTCCAAAATATCAGGATCCGGAATCTCCGACAAATCTCGGTTCGGTATCGTCCACCAAAAATGAATGTTTTTTGTAGTAAGGTGTCTTAGCTTATATTCTGCAGGAAGATACCCAAGATCTGCACTTTTTATTAACAAAGTCTTGGCTGAAGAATCAATGCTTACACCGTTCTGGTTGTCTGCAACAAGATTTCCCAAATAAAACAGTGCTTCCGGATCATCACTGTATTCGAACGGTTGTAACAGAAAAAAAGCATCATCATAATGTCCGGCCCTGTAAGCGACTTTTGCATGACTAAGAGCTGTTTCCAGAAAACTGTCATTAACGTCCATTAAAATCAGCCCCCTATCAGCAGCTCACGTGCCATAATTCCCGTACCATCCTCAATAATAGTAGAAAAATCTCCAGTAAAAGCAAAACTTCTATACATTTTTACAAATATGTGATCCCCAAAAACAGAAAAGGGAGATCATTCTCCCTTTTTCTGAACCAATGCCTTCCTTAAATAGCAAACTAACTATCTAAGTGACATTCCAGCTTCAGCAAGTCTTTTCTTTTCCCTGATGTTTCTGTACATCCAATAAATAAAAGTACATACAGAAACAATAAATACAATAATGGTAGCAAGGGCGTTAATTTCTGGATTCAGACCACGTCTTACACTGGAAAACACTACCATCGGAAGAGTTGAAGAACTCGGACCGGAAACAAAAGACGTGATAACCAGATCATCCATTGAGAGAGTAAAAGCCAAAAGCCATCCTGAAATAATTGCCGGAAAAATTGATGGCAGTGTTATAAACATAAATGTCTTTACAGGCCCTGCCCCCAAATCCTGTGCCGCCTCTTCTATGGAATAATCCAGTTCCTTTAGTCTGGAACGAACCACAACGGTAACATAGGCTGACGTAAGTGTTACCATCGACATCCATATAGTCAGCATCCCCTTCTCAGGCCAGCCGAAAAGATCAGCCATCGTCACAAACAGCAACAGCAGTGAAAGACCGATAATCACATCAGGAAGAACCATTGGGGCCGTAATAAAAAGAGCAAAAAGAGAATCACCCCGGAATTTGGTAATTCGTGCCAGCCCTATAGCGGCAAGAGTCCCAATAATCACTGCAGTACAAGCACTGAAAAAAGCGACTGTAAGAGACACAGTTACCGCATCAATCATCTGCTGATCATTAAACAACTCAAAATACCACTTAACAGAAAAACCTCCCCATACCGTCATCATTTTTGAGGCATTGAATGAATAAATAATAAGGCTGATGATCGGAGCATACAAAAACGAAAATCCCATAAACAAAACCGCAAATCTGAATCTGTTGCTCCAGGAGCCTTTCCTGGCCATTTCTTCACTCATACTACTTCACCCCACCGACAATTTCACGCCGTTGTATCTTGTAAAACCACATTATCGGGATCATCAGAAGAATAAGCATCACCGTGGCAACGGCGGCAGCCAACGGCCAGTCACGGTTATTGAAAAATTCCTGCCACAAAACACGCCCGATTAAATTTGAATCCTTCCCGCCAAGTAATTCCGGAATAACGTACTCACCAACAGCAGGGATAAAAACCAACATCGATCCGGCAATAATTCCACTATATGTCTGCGGAAGCAAAAGTTTGAAAAAGCTTTTTACAGGTCGGCACCCCAAGTCGGAACCTGCCTCAATCAAGGTGTAATCTACCTTCGTAAAGGCCGTATAAAGAGGCAGAATCATAAAAGGAAGATAGGCGTAAACTATACCGACGTAGACGGCAAAATCGGTTTGAAGCATCTGAATTGGTTCATCAATAACTCCTATATACATTAAAAAATTATTAATCAAACCTTCCTTCTTCAGTATTCCAATCCATGCATAAACCCTTATGAGAAATGATGTCCAGCTCGGCAGAATAACAAACATCAGAAGCGCATTTCTAGCTGCCGGCTTCGAGGTAGCTATAGCCCATGCTATTGGAAAACCCAGCAGAATACAGTAAACTGTTGAAAAAAACGCCACCTTCAATGACTTCAGATATGCAAGAACATAAGAATTATCTTCCCACAGGGAGATATAATTGTACAAATTTAAGGTTATTGTCAGCTTGTCATCATCATAGGAAAATAAAGGAGCGTATGGCGGTATGCTGATAGCCGCTTCAGAAAAGCTGATCTTTAAAATTATCAAAAAAGGAATACAGAAAAAAACTGTCATCCAAAGATATGGAACAGACACCACGGCATATTTTCGCCATCCCTTTATCGGCTGAGGATTTCCCCGAAATTTTTTAAACAGACTTTTTCTTTTGCTGATGGCCTTTCTAAGATGCATGTTAGGCATGATAACTCCTAAAAAGTCAGCGTTACACAGGATTCAGAATCCCAACTGAGATAAACCTGATCATCCCATGTCGGAAGACCAATGTTAAACCTGTCTGCATTGGGCAACGTAGTGATTACAATTTTACCGCTGGGAATACGGACATAATAAATTGAAACATCTCCCATATAGGCAATATTCTCCACAATACCGCTTGTATAGTTATTCACCATCTTCTGACCTTTATCATCCAGCGGAAAGGATCTTTCAATGTAAATCTTTTCAGGTCTTATTGCCACAGTTACATCCATACCGTCAGCGAGATCGACATCGATGTCCAAATGAATATCCTGTTCAAGATCCTTACTCCTGATCACCGAACCGCTTCTGTCTGAAGTTATAAGACGACTCTCGAACATGTTGACTGAACCGATAAACTCCGCAGCAAAACAACAATTAGGATTCTCATAAACCTTTCTCGGCTCATCAACCTGAATAAGTTCACCTCTGTTCATTATGGCTATTCTTTCGGCCATGGTCATAGCCTCCTCCTGATCGTGAGTAACCATAACACAAGTAACGCCCACACTTTCAATAATATTAACTAGTTCAAGACGCATCTGCTCTCTCAGCTTTTTATCAAGAGCTCCCATTGGTTCATCGAGAAGAAGCAACCGCGGCTGCTTGGCCAAAGATCTAGCAAGAGCCACCCGCTGCTTCTGTCCTCCAGAAAGCTGATGAGGCTTGCGTTCCCGATATTCCTCCATATGAACGAGCTTCAACATCTTTTCCACCCGAGCTTCAATTTCTTCCCGAGGGAGTCTTTTTCCAAAATCAAATAAATTTTTTTTCACACCATTTTTATAAATACGATCCTGCTTTAAACCAAATGCAATGTTCTGTGCCACCGTCATTTGCGGAAACAGAGCATAGGACTGAAACATCATATTTACTGGTCTCTTATAAGGCGGTAATACTGACATGTCCTTGCCATCAAGAATAATTGAACCGCTGGTTGGCTGTTCAAAACCTGCTAACATTCTCAGCAAAGTGGATTTGCCGCAACCGGATGAACCCAAGAGAGCAAATATTTCTCCCTCGTAAATTGTCAGATCTACATTGTTGACTGCTGCAACCTCACCATACCTCTTCACTAGATTTCTGATTTCCAGTAGTGGCCGTCTGACTTTTTTAACAGGCTGTTTGGATACCTGATCCGTTGTAAGATTATCGCAGGTAACGGGACCAGCTTTGTCAATTTGCTTATCACTTGGCTTGATGATATTTTCAGACACTTGGACATTCTCCAGTCAAATTTAAAATTCAAAAGCTACCAGATCCGGATGGCACACAGAAAAAAATTAGCTCTTCCTGTTGCTTCTTTCCGATTCCAGCTTGTATGTATTGCTGTATGCAACGTAGAGGGAAAATATGTTGCGAACATATTTAACAGTTTCATTCGTACCATGAGCCATAGCAATTATTTCAACATTGTTAAACCATTCATTGGGATTAAGGCCTTGCTTTTCTGCTTCATTCCGGTATCTCAGAATTCTTCCTGGTCCGCAATTATAGGATGCCATTGCGAATAAAATTCGTTCTCTGACCGGTATATCAGTGGCATTAAAGTAATTATCAATAATGTACCTCAAATATTTGGTACCCGCATGAACGTTGTTATCAACTTCATGAACACTGTTCACATTGACATACCATTCCTGGGCAGTACTGGGGAGAACCTGCATTATGCCTACTGCTCCACGAGGAGAACGAGCTGCCTGATTTAATGTTGACTCCTGATAAGCCTGTGCCATGATGAGAATCCAGTTAATATCAAACTTATCACCATATTTCTTAAAAACACGGGAATACTTCATAAAATCACTAGATTTGATACCCAGCCAATCCCCTTTCTTTCGAGAATAAAGAGACTGATATGCCGGTTTTGTTCTCATGTAACGGTCGTAGATCGCTTTCCCTTTGTCGGTACCGTCGCGGTAAGAACGCAAAAAAAGATTCAATTCCCGATACAGCTCCGTGGAATCATGTCTGATAGCCCAGACCATAGTTCCATCCTCCTTGAGAGGAACTCCATCACAGAATACCACTCTAGAGAACAATTCTTTCCACAACGGGAGTTTATAATCACTAACAATTGTAGCCTGAATTTCCCCGGTGTTAACCATGTCAACTAAATCAGCATCAGTAAGATATTCATCTGCAAATGATACACGGATTTCTGGAAGATTCATCGTCCTTAAATACACATTAGCTGTTTTTATGCTTTCATAGTACGAAGAACTTTTGCGTATTGTAATATTCAGGTTTGCAAAATCTCTGAGCGCTGTTATCTCCCGATCTCCCTTCCTGATAGCAAGAACTTCCCTAATGCCAAGCTTTTCAGGAATAGTGAAATCAACATATCTTTTAAAATCGCGTGTCGGTGAAATACCGGTTGCAATGTCACCATAACCATCAGCTATCATTTTTACCATCTGATCTGGCCTTACCGGAATAAAATATACCTTCAGCCCCCGATATTCAGGATGTCTTTCTTCAACAAATCTTTTAAACTGTTTCATCAAGGCAACATACAAACCATCCTGATAGCCCTTATTCATAAAAAAACTTATGTTATCGTATGAAACAAGTACTCTAATAGTGCGATCCTTCAAAAGTACAGGAAGATCCCCATGAAGAGGCATGATAGCGACACTCTGCCCCGTACTGACATTTTCAGATCGCGCTTCCGGGACACAGACAAACGGCACCAATAATAACAGGATCATAACAAAAACTAAGTTAATTACCCTCATATCTGCCCTCCTTCCGGTATCTGAAATTGCAAAACGCGCTGACGAAACACTTTGATACCAAATGTAATCGTCGATAATGAGCTAAGTATGTTCAAAATACAACGATTTATCCACGACCTAAATTGTGAATATTATTCTCGTAGCGATAGCTGCAAGATTACCACATGCAATATTTCAAAATTTGAACACATCTCCAATTTAAAACCTGAAAAACAACGATAACTGTGATACGACCATCAGGAAACAACTTACCACCTCGGATAATCAGCTATAAATAGCCATATACCCAGTTTATATTGCACCAAAAACATGCGTTTATGATTATGTTTGAGACAGATGCCTTTTTTTAGTGCAAAATAAACAAATTTTTACCGGGCATGGAAATTGCTATAATGGGAGACGTATTACGTTAAGGAGAACTTGCGATATGAGCAAATTGATAAAACCGGAACATTACGAACCTTTACTGACTCCTAAACAGACAGAACAAGGCATCAAATTAATAAAAGACTTCTTCCAAATAAACCTGTCTACAGAACTTAAGCTTCGCCGGGTAACAGCCCCTCTTTTTGTGTTAAAAGGGTTGGGGATAAACGACGATCTCAACGGCGTAGAACGAGCCGTCAGTTTTCCTATAAAAGATATGGGGGAGGCAAAAGCAGAAGTTGTACATTCTCTTGCAAAGTGGAAAAGATTATCACTTGCAGAATATAATATCGAACCTAATCATGGCTTATATACAGACATGAACGCCATTAGGGCAGATGAGGAACTCGATAATCTTCATTCTCTGTATGTTGACCAATGGGACTGGGAAGCTGTAATTACTCCAGAACAGCGTACTGCTGATTTTCTTCAAAATACCGTAAAGCGTATCTATTCAGCCATTTTAAGAACAGAATATCTTACTTGCGAAGCTTATCCACAAATAAAACCGTTCTTACCGTCAGAAATCACATTTATCCACAGCGAAGATCTCCTTAAAATGTATCCTGATAAAACCCCAAAGGAACGGGAGGATGCCATTTGTAAAAAATATGGTGCTGTATTCCTGATGGGAATCGGGGCAAGGCTGTCAAATGGAGAAAAGCACGATGGAAGAGCGCCGGATTATGACGACTGGAGTACAGAATCTGAACCAGGCAAACCGGGATTAAATGGTGATATTTTAATTTGGTATCCTGTTCTAAACAGATCATTTGAACTATCGTCCATGGGAATCAGGGTAGATCCGAAAGCGCTACTTAAACAGCTGGAAATAGAACACCAAGAAGACCGCAAAGAGCTCTTCTTCCACAAAAAGCTTCTTAACAATGAACTTCCTCTGAGTATTGGCGGAGGTATCGGACAAAGCCGCCTGTGCATGGTTCTGCTGCACAAGGGGCATATCGGAGAAATTCAGGCAAGCATCTGGCCTGATGATATGAGGAAAGAATGCGAATCGTGGGGAATGCCCTTAATTTAGACCTCCGATTCACATCACACTACGATGCCATCAAAAACATCCTGGGAGAGATTCTTAGATATATAATCCCTCCCTTTTTTGCAATCTACTAAACAAGACCTGTTCTCATCTGAAATATCATTTTCTCAGCTGTACAAGAAAATTTTAATGTCACCTTACGTAACAGCATCTCCCCATTAATGGTATCGGTATGCTGTATTTGAACTTCCTTTGAAACATTACGGGCGACAGCATCAAATCTTTCAGAATCCTCCTTCACCTTCGCCGGTTCACCCTGCAGTTCATATTCATATACATCATCACCTTCCGTTATGATAGTACCAATTTCGGCGCTGCAACCACAGGCGTCACAACAATCATTGATTACACAGTCAGTTTTATTATCATCATCCATACCAACAAACTCTCCATTTTTTGTGCACAAAGATAAACAATAAGATCGTACCATTAAAAAAGCCTCCAAAAGGAGGCCTCTATTAACATTTTGAGCAAATCACGCAACTAACACATCATTATGCTCTGATACCATCAGCTTCTTTATCTTTGTCAGTGCGGCTTTCTCCAACTGACGAACTCTCTCAATGGAAACACCAAATTCTTCAGCCAAATCCTGAAGTGTAGCTTTATTATCGTCAAGCCACCGAGCTTTTATTATACGGTAGGATCTTTCATCCAAAGCCCCAAGAACCTTATTCAACGAATAAGCCATGTGCTTCTCACTGTCGGTTCTCTCCAGATTGCCGGCAATGTCAGATCCCTTATCTACAAGGAAATTTGCCGGAACTTGAGGCGAGTTACTATCATCGTCATCTTCCAACAAACCATCATAGGCAACATCCTGTGCTGTGAGACGTGTCTCCATTTCGGTAACATCCCTAGGAGAAACCCCAAGGTTGTCGGCAACCTTCTCTGCTTCCTTATCGTTAAACCAAGCAATATTCTTTTTTGCTTGTCTCAGTTTGAAAAAAAGCTTTCTTTGTGCTTTAGTCGTAGCAACCTTGACAAGTCTCCAATTTTTTATCACATAGTCGTTAATTTCTGCCTTTATCCAATGTACAGCAAAAGCCGCCAGACGAACTCCCTGAGATAGATCGAACCGCTTTACAGCCTTCATGAGTCCTACAGTACCTTCCTGGATAAGATCTGCCAAAGGCAACCCGTATCCCATGTACCCTCTTGCAATGCTAACAACAAAACGCAGATGAGAAAGAACCAGCTTACGTGCAGCCTCAAGATTGTTATCATTCCTCAGCTTAGACTCCAGCTCATACTCCTCCTTTTCAGTAAGGAGCGGAATACTGTTTATTGCCCGGATATATCCATCAAGATTATCACTGGGAACCATCATCATGTTAGTAGTATTCAATGCCATAATCTTTACTTCACTTTCAGCAGTGACTCTGTTTATCGTCACCAATATACATTCCGTCAACCCAGTACATATAATAAAGCTTTTTACGCAAAAAAGTTCTTCTTCTTGAAGTTTTTTTTAAAGAATTTGTTGAAAACGTTATCATGAACAACATATCATGAAAAAACTTGACCACCTTCAAAACAAAATTCTAATTAATTTTCAGCTAACTGGATTATTCATGAAACAAAGCACCAATAAACTCATCAGAGCTAAAAACCCTTAGATCATCAATTTTTTCTCCTATACCGATATATCGTACCGGAATACCAAACTGATCCGCAATGTTAAAAATAACTCCGCCTTTTGCCGTACCATCTAGTTTTGTTAAATTAAGACCTGTCACAGGAGCTACTTCTTTAAAAAGTCTCACCTGATTCACGGCGTTCTGCCCAGTTCCTGCATCAATGGTGAGCATTACCTCGTGAGGCGCCTCCGGATCAATTTTCTTAACAACCCGAATAATTTTACTTAATTCCTCCATCAGATTAGATTTATTCTGCAAACGCCCTGCAGTATCCGCTATAAGGACATCATATCCTCTGCTCTTCGCCGAATTCAACGCATCAAAAATTACAGAAGCACTGTCAGCACCGGTGTCCTGGGAAATCACAGGAACATTATTCCTAATCCCCCATTCTTTCAACTGTTCAACAGCCGCTGCTCGAAAGGTATCACCGGCCGCCAGCATAACCTTATGTCCCTGTTTCTGAAGAATTTTTGTCATTTTTCCTATGGTTGTAGTCTTTCCTACTCCATTGACACCAACCATCAAAATAACAAATGGCTTTCTCGATGTGTCAACTTTGAAAGGTACAGCTACAGGATCTAGAATCGCATGCATTTCCTGCATGAGTTTTTTCATCAGGATTTCCCCATTCTTCAAGTCTCTCAACCCAGAATCTTTTGTCAGACGATCCAAAAGCTTCCTAGTGGTGTCCATGCCTACATCTGCGGATATAAGAAGTGTCTCCAGTTCCTCAAACAGGTCATCATCGATTTTACGGCCCTTAAACAGGGCAACCAACCCTAGTCCGAAATTATCCCGAGTTCTTTTAAGGCCATTAATCAATCTCCTGAAAAAACCATCATCATTTTTTCTGACAGCATCTTTATCAGTTGCCTGATTTGTACTACCGATCTTATCTTCAGTCTTATCTTCAGTCTTATCTTCAGTCTTATCTTCGGTCTTATCTTCGGTCTTATCTTCAGCTATTATCTCCGCGGATAAATCAACATTTCCTCTTAACGAAGAATCCAAATCACCTTCAGATACTGTCTCATTTTGCAATTTCACGGCTTCATTATTATCTACAACAACTTTGTTTGAAACTGCATTAACAGTACTTTGCTCTGCAACAGCCGTTCCCTGGGACCAGACAAACTTTTTTCCTGTCGGTTTAACAGTCTGGGACTTTTCGGTGGCTGAAAACTGATTATTGCCAACGCTGTTATCAGCGCCCTTTACAACCTCATGGATCTCAGCTTTCTCCTCATCTTCTGAATGCACCACAACCCGGTTTCCGCTAAGCCACGAAAATAATCCCTTTTTTGACATGTAAAAGTCCGTCCTTTAGCTAAACAACAATCACTTCTGAACCATAAGCGACAAGCAACATACAAATACCGTTTCTACCCCACCTGATTAACCAGCTCTGCAATAACCGATCTGGTATCAGCATTTACTTCCTTTACTCTCACTGCAATAAACTGTCCCAGTTCAAAAACCTTCTTCTTATCAATGTAAAATCTCCCGGTCTGAGAATCACCGTCCACACGCAATCTGTCATCGCATATTACTGATGATGGTATAAAAGCAGAGGCTCCGTTTTCATAAATACGCACTCTGATCCCTCCACGAGAAATATCAAATATCTCCCCCTGGAATTCCGTCTTTTTGTCTATAAACTGACGCAAATACTCCACATAAAGCCAATCTTTAACGCCTCTTTCAGCCATTCTGTTTTGCTTCTTTGCCACATTCATTGAACTTAGCACATTTTCGTCCGGCACAACAGGATGAGCACTTTTCAGAATACAATACTTAATAAGACGGTGGTTAATCATATCCCCAAATTTTCTTATAGGGGAAGTCCAAGTGGCGTAATAGTCAAGCCCCATTCCAAAATGAGGGCCCGGAGTTAAAGACATTGAAGCATAGCTGTAGAACTTACGTAGACGTGCGTCAAGATAAACATTCTCCTCCGTATCAAGCCAGCGTTTAAGGGTACTGAAACCGTCCATTGTTAGAAGTTGTTCAGCTTCTTTGACTGGGGCTTCCGTATCTTTAAGAAGAGCCTCGATTTCCTTAATTTTCTCAGCATCAAAACCTGGATGAACATTGAAAATGGCTGTACCGCAGTTTTTGGCCAAAAAAGTTCCAGCACAAGCATTTGCTGCAATCATAGCCTCTTCTATAATCTTATTGGCAATTCTTCTGAATGAAGGCTTAATCTCCATCAGTGCGCCTTTCTCATCAAGAATAAAATCATAATCCGGACGATCCTTAAATACTGAAGCATGTGTGCTGCGAAATTCACACCTGATATTTTGAAAACCTTCAAGTAGCCGAAGAACTTCAGATATCTCAGAAGACGGCTTAAAATCTGTTTCCTTGCCTTCCAGATAATCAGAAACATCATCATATGCCAATTTTCCACGAGATCTGATGTCTGCCAGTTCAAAAGTAATGTCATCACCTAGGGAACCATCTGCATTAATCCGAAAAACACCTACCAGCGCATGGCGTATTTCATCATTCCACAAAGAACAAAGATTCTCGCTTAGCGTTCTGGGAAGCATGGGAATATCCCGTCCAGGCAGATATATGGAAAAAGAACGACGTGCCGCTTCTTCATTCAACGCATCATTTTCAGATATATATCCCGTCGGATCAGCTATAGCAACATACAACAGATACCCGGAATCATCTTTCTTAACATACACCGCATCATCCATATCTTTGGTCTTAGCGCTGTCAATTGTCACAAAAGGAATGTTTGTATAGTCTTTTCTCTTTATATCAGCGTCATGAAAAACATAGTCTATGGAATCCTCCGGAGCACTATTCGGTAAATCGGTCTCTTTGAGAACAACCCACCATGGAGCCTCAGGATCATTACCTGCAGTAATGTATTCGTTGATTTCAATAGTATGCTCACCATTTCTGGAATTCATAGCGTGTTCTGTAAGATTTGCAACAACCCAGTCCCCATCTTTGAGGATACGTCCAGTCACGTGATTCTTTGCTCTCATATAATTTTTAAAACTCGGACGATCCGGAATTACTGAAATTCGACCATTAGCCAAAGAAACCTTTCCAACAAAACGTGTGAGCGATGGTTCAATAAGCTCTACCGGGCATGCCTGAGAACGACCGGCAATTTCTGTAATTCTTGCCAGGATCTTATCCCCTGGCAAAAGCTTTTTCATATAGGGAGGTGCTATAAAGTAGCTTTCTCTAGTATCCACTTCGAGGAAGCCGAATGTCTTTTCTGTAGCTTTGACAAAACCTTCCTTCATATTCCCGTAAGCATAGTTTTTTATATTTTCCTTCTGCGAATTTGTAGTTATACGCTCTCTGCGTGTACACTCTCTAGTACCATCTTTTTTTCGGGATGCTTTATGTCCGGAACAGCAAGCACTGTTGTCTCCTTGAGCACTGTTATTTTCATCCTCCAACGGTGGCAATCCCGCTGCTTTTCTTGCCTCTTCACTCTGCTTCTTTAACTGTAGCAATACCGGATTATCAAACAGCATATGTATTTCCCTTAGTAAACCAGACAAATGTATGATTTTACCACATCAGCAACGGTTTATTTCTGATTATATTTTTTCTGTCTACGAAGCATTATCAGCTCTTTATTCAGAATGTCATTGTTTTTCAAATAACAGAATTGCATTAAATACAACTTTCCCAATTGATTGATCTATACATCAAAACGGCTCTAAACCTAGTACACACAACGTTTACTGTTTCTTAGTCTCACAAAACTACCATTCACACTTATCATCAAAATTATCATTTCTTCTTTATTATGAAAGAAGCGCCACGGCGGGACGAGCGAAGGCGACGGCCGTCAAGCCGCATTCGGAACGCTGCATTCCCTGGAATGGAGTAGCGGCCCGGATCTCTTCGGCAAGATCCGTTCCGGCCCCGTTAAGCTAGCTGGGTCATGCAGACGCTGGCACAGATCGCTTTGCCCTGATTGCTGGTTTCGCTCTTCACGCACAGGCCTTCAGTTACTTTAGCTCTGGAGATGGCGCGTTTAACCTGATCCATTCGGAATTTTGCCAGTGACTGATCGTTGGGGTTTTCGGCGTATTTGACCTTCCGCGTTATTATCACGTAGATGATCCTGACGATCTTGTGCGCTACTGCCACCTTGGCCTTATTATACCCTTTGCGTTCGCGAAGACGCTGGAACAGGTTTCCGAGGCCGGATCTGTTCTTCTTCTGGTTTGCGCATGCCTGCGCCATGGCCAGGACACACCTGCGGAAGTACTTGTTACCGTGCGTAATCCGCGATGAATAACTCACGCCTGCCGATATATTATTGCCCGGAGCAAGGCCGCTCCAGCTGCTGAACTTCTTGATGGAAGAAAAGCTGGAGAGATCATCGCCAACAATGCAGATGATACCAATCACAGACATATCCTCGGCTCCGGGGATTGTCGCAAGGAGCTCGTACTGATCCTTGTATGAATTGATAACCATGACTTTGATTATGTCGAAAATCTTCTTCATGTGCTCTTCGTAAATCTTCAGCTGCTGCGAACGCATTTGCAGAGTCATGCGAATTGCCGGAGTAATGTTGGATTCAATAGCTTCGCATATCTGATCCAAACCTGCGACAAGCTTCCTGCCGGGGCGCCGGCTCATGATATCCAAAATTTCCCTGATGCGTTTCTTCAGGGCGTCTCCGGTGTCTCCTGTCAGTATTGCATCTAAAATCATCTGGGCAGTTACACCCCGGCTGTTAGAAACAATATTCGCAAACTGGCATCCGTAGTCAGCAAGAGAATTCAGCAGGCTTCTGCGGTTATTCTCGTATTGATGCTTGATCTGCTGAAATGAGGCCCATAATGAACGCAGTTCCCGGATGTCCTTTTTGGGAATAAAGGAATTAGTGAAGCTCCCCATTCTGGCATGTCCGGCAAGGTTCCTGGCATCGCTCCTGTCAGTTTTGCGTCCCTTCAGAGGTTTCAGAATCCTCGGGTTTATGACAATTATGTGATCCCTCGGAAAACCGCTCTTCTCAAGTTCCGTGTAGAGAGTCTTCCAATAGATTCCCGTTGATTCCATGATGATAATGTCAGGATTTTTGCTGCTGCACCAGATCACTAAATTCCTGATGGCATTTAAGGAAGTGCCGGATTCCTTGAATTCTTCGGTGAAAGAACTGCTGCCGAATTCTCCTTTTTGGAAACAGGCTACCATCAAAGTGGAATGCACATCAATACCAATGGCCGAAGAATACATGGCATTGAATGCGGCAATTTGTGATGACCCGGTACTGACTTGCGGCCCGTTATGACTTATAATCATAATTGTAGTCCTCCGATTCAGTTTAGGTGGCTATGCGGAGATGGGCAAGTCTGCGAAAATGAGTTTATACTGAAAAGTATCGGAACAATTTCTGAAAGAAACTGTATCCGCAGCATTTTATTTTACAGAGTGTCGAGCCTCTAAGTATGTATGCGTCTACTCATTAACCCCAGTTTTTCATCAGTATTTTATAAATGCCAAAAAGAGAACAGGGTTTACAGACAAGTCCACCTCCGTCTTTGATCGTATCACTTTTCAAATTTCGTTACCGTGGATGGCCTCCAAGTTTCTCCTTTTACCCCCAAAAAGTATTGTGCTTCATCTCGAAAGCAGGAACATGCTCTATGGCCTTATGGGTTTTCAAGAAGGCAAACTTATGTACCGAACTCTGAAACTTACCACGGCCTGGCGCTTTCTTTCATGGGGTATGTCAGGGATTTAACGGCCAGCCCCTGGGTGATTGTTGTCTATATCCTCAGATTATGTAAAGAAAATGGATAAATATAGCACAATATAGTTATATGTGATAAATTGAGCTATACTTATTTTAAAGAGGTTTGTATGGCTATTCCTGCAGATATTCTGTCGATAGAAAGACCAAAAAATACTTTTGTTATCCGTACCAATAAAACTGAGCCTGCTCGTTATGCTGTAAGATCAAGAACAGGTTGTAAGTATGCTAATGGCAGGAGGTTGCCTCAAAACGGACCGGTTATTGGTCATATCGATACTGAAGCAAGAATTTTTGTTCCTCTTCAAACAGAGGCTGAATCGAATTCAGAAAAGTCTTCTCAAACTGACGTCAGAGTAAGTCAGTATGAAACTGTCGATTTAAAAGACTGGGCTAATGTAGTACTGGCTGATCGTCTTTTTAAACCTGTGCTTGAGGAACTGAAAAAATTTTATGAGATTCACGATGCTATCCAGATATATGTGATTTCATTACTGCGTGTATGCAATAAAGGAGTAAAGGATTACGAACTGCAGGAAGCCTACAGGACTTCCTTTGTTTCTGAACTGTATCCAAAAGTAGCGTTGTCGAAAAACACTGTTTCAGCATTGTTCAAAAATATGGGAAAAGCGTGCAGCAGAATAATTTTGTTTATGCAGGACAGGGTGAAGAATGTAAAAGCAAATCATCATCTGCTTATCGACGGAACATTGAAATCCAATGAATCAAGAATTAATTCTCTTTCTGATTATTCACGCAAGGCTTTGAAAAAAAGGACGAAAGATATATCAGTAATGTATGCTTTTGATTTGGAGCTGAAAGAGCCGATTTGTTCTAAATGCTATCCTGGAAACATGCTTGATCTGACGGCGTATGAAGACTTCATTACCGAGAATAACATAACACAGGGTATTATTATCGGCGACAAGGGATTTCCGTCATCCAGTGCAAAATCGGTTTTTAAGAACAATAAGAATTTGCATTTCATAAATCCTCTAAAGCGTGATGCGAAGATAATTAAAAAACTTTGTTTGTATGAATATTCCGGAACACTGTCTAATAATGAGTACATTCTTTACAAGAAGGATTATGATCAAAAAGATAGCAAGTGGCTGTATTCGTTTAAGGATTTGTCTCTTTCTGCAGCTGAAGAGAAAGATTATTTGCACAAAGTTCACAAGAACCATAATAATTTTTCATCCGAAAAGTATGAAGAGAAACGAAGGGAATTTGGCACAATAGTACTTGAAACTAATTTGGATCTTCCTGTTGAGACGGTTTTTAGTTCATACAACAGCAGATGGGAAATAGAATTAATCATGCGCTATTATAAGCATGCATGTGATTTTGATGAGACCAGTGTGCACAACGATTATTCGGTGATTAGTTCCGAATTCTGTGATTTTTTATCTTCTTTGCTGACATACAAATTAATCAATTATTTTGATAAATGTGGCCTGTTCAACAGCATGACTTACAAAAAAATTATGAAGCTTCTTGAGCAGGCAAAGAAAGTAGATTTACCCAAAAAAGGGTGGACTCTTAGAAAAATTTCTAAAAATTTGGAGGAGATGCTGGTAAAGCTAGAGCTGCTTCAGATTCAAAAATCGTCCGAAAGGAAAAGAGGGCGTCCAAAGAAAAACTCATAGTGACATTTGAAGAACATTGGGAGATTGATCTATACAATTGGGAAAGTTGTAATTAAAAATGACGGGAATATCCCGCCACTTCGAAACGTTTCATCAATTAAAACAGAGGATAAGTTACCGTTCAGTACTGTTGTTAGATATGCCACAATGTCTTAACAGCGCCTCCACTGAAGGTTTTCTGCCTCTGAAAGATTCAAAAATTTCCATAAAATCCCGGGAGCCACCTTCAGCTAAGACTGAATCCATAAACATTTTTCCCGTTTCTGGATTCAATATTCCCTCCTCTTCGAAACGAGAAAAGCAGTCACTGGATAGTACCTCTGCCCAGAGATAACTGTAGTATCCTGCACTGTAACCTCCGGAAAAAATATGACTGAAGCTATTTTCAAAACGATTAAAGGAAACTGCTGGCACAACAGCAATATCTCTCCTAATTTCGTTTAAAAGCGAGTGGATATCAGTATTCTGGTCATAATCGCGATAGAGACGGAAATCAAACGATGCAAATTCAAGCTGTCTCAGCATCCCCATGGCAGATTGAAAATTTTTGGCCTCTATCATCTTGCAAAGAAGATCAGCAGGCAGTATTTCGCCTGTTTCAATATGCCCTGAAATCATGGCTAGTACCTCAGAATTCCAAGTAAAGTTTTCCATGAACTGACTCGGAGTCTCCACGGCATCCCATGGCACGTTGTTTATACCCGCCAAGGATTCAATATCCACTGTCGTCAAAAGGTGCTGTAAAGCATGCCCAAACTCATGAAACAGTGTTTCAACCTCATAATGATTCAGCAAGGCCGGTTTATCACCAATGGGAGGCATAAAATTTGTCACGATGTATGCCACCGGCAATGTTACAGATCCTGACCTGTCAACCTTTCTGTCAGTACAGCTATCCATCCAGGCCCCCCCCTGCTTTTTATCTCTGGAATAGGGATCTAGGTAAAAACTTCCTCTCTTTTTTCCGTCGCTATCATAAATATCGTAAAAGGAAACATCTTTATGCCAGACATCCACATCAATACTTTGTTTTATGGATAATCCGAAAATTTCATTAACCAGACGGAATAACCCCTGAAGGACCTGGGGAAGCGGGAAATATGGTCTGATGACTTCATCATTTATAGAATATTTTGCTTCCTTAAGTTTTTCACTGTAAAACAAGATATCCCAAGGTTCAAGTTTCTCAGAAAAACCCTCCGATTTTGCAAAATCTTCCAGTTCTCGCATCTCCAGACCTCCCTGAGCATGACTTTTTACTACAAGAGTTTCCAAAAAGCTCATAACCTCGTCAGTAGAAGATGCCATTTTCAAAACAAGAGACCTTTCGGCATAATTTTTAAAACCGAGCATCTGAGCCATCTCCTTTTTGATGGAAAGTTCTTCTCTCATATTTTCATCATTATTGAACTTTCCATGATCCGGACCGAGTGCCGACGCTCTGGTCACATACGCTTCATAACATTTAAAACGCAGTTCTCTGGATTCCGCATATTTCATCACTGGAAGGTATGAAGGAAACTGAAGGGTAATTACATAACCTGAAAGCCCCCTTCCAGAGGCTTCCTGCCGAGCCAGTTCCTGCGCAGAATCAGGAAGTCCTCTCAATTCATCTTTGTTCTCTGTATGGAAATACCAGCTGTTTGTAGCATCAAGAACATTATTGGCATAAGCAGATGTAACATTTGACAGTCTAGATTTCAGTTCGTTAAAGCGCTTCTTCTCTGCGTCGCGGAGAGCAATCCCACTGAGTTCAAAAGATTTAATGAAAAAATCCAGAGCTCTTTTGGAAAACGGAGGCAGGACGGTGTTGTCATAAATGTTCTTATAGCATTGATAAAGACCTTCATGCTGACCTTCCCACGAAGAATATTCTGACAGTTCAGGCAACATGGCATCATGCTGACAACGCAGTTCATCGGAAGAAATAACATTGTTGAGATGGGACACAATCCCCCAGACCTTACCAAGTTCTCCGGAAGCCTGTTCTACCGGTTCAACGACATTATCCCATGTGGGATTGTCTGAATGCTCTGCAACAACACGTTCTACTGTTTCCCGGCATTTGCTTATACAATATCGTACAGCCTCAGCTACATGCTCTGGTCTTATTTTTGAAAATGCCGGAAGATTCGTTTTTGATAATAGCGGATTATTTTCAATCATTATATTTATCTCCTTGCAGATCTGTTTTTAAAAGCAGGATTATAACAATCGTCCCACCCTATAAAAAGACCAAATCAGCTGATCATATTAGTAAGTTTGTGGATTAAATGTATAATGGAGGCTCTGAACGAGCGGAGACATGACGATGCGACACCTTTTAAAAATTCAAAAAATTTTTCTCATCGCGGCAATTCTTTCAGCTTTCGGGATCGGGATTAAACTTTTTTTCATTCCTTTTGAAGGCTATGACATCAAAATCACCGAAACTTTTATGATCCTCTGGGTAGTATTTTCCATGCTCCAGATTTCTGTTCCTCCTCAGAAAAGTCATATCACAGCAAAATGTTTCGGCTACAGTAGCATGGTGTTTTCAGCTCTGGCCGGATTTTCCGCAATCTGCAGTGTCTGGGAATTCAAGTCTGATATCTCGGGGTTGCTATTTGAAAATCTTCTGAACTTATCCGTGGGATCCTGTCTGATAAAACTGGCTCTCAGTACTTCTAAAGTCCTTTACACTGTTTTCGGGGATTTACTCAGATTCCTAGCAATCACAGCGACCTTGGTCATGACAACCAGCCTGTGCATTTTTATAAACCTGACCGAAATTCCGGAGATACTTGTCAGAATAACAGCAATCTCCACCTTTTTTGCAACCGGATGCAATCTGATGCTCTTTAAGACGTTTGTAACCGAATACGGCAATCTCAGAAAGAAGGATCAGCTAGTCCTAATAAAAACGAATCAAAAAGGCGTTTATATTGACTTATTTGGCAACATCATGCACGTCTCCGGAATATCTTCATCTCCTGACTATTCTGAAAACACTCCGGAAATCGTAAAGAGGTAAAACGAGCATGTATGACGAAAATACTCTTTTTGACAGGATTGAAAGATTAAGAGCTCTGCTTAAAGAAAACGAACTTGATGCTCTCATAGTAAATAGGGAAGACGAACACCTTTCAGAGTACATTCCCCCGGAATGCGAACGTCTAGCTTATATTACCGGCTTTACTGGATCTGCAGGAACAGCTGTAATACTGACCAATTCCGATATCATCAAAAATCAGGAAAATAAAATGTGGCTTACCGATTCCTCGGGAAAGGAACAGCCTATCAGAAATTCATGTGCTTTATTCGTGGACGGACGTTATGTTCTTCAGGCACAGGAACAAACCCCAAATACTCTCTATGACACCTTCCACTACCAGAAAATAACTATGGGTAACTGGCTGAAGGCAATTCTGAAGAATAACAAAAGAATCGGAATAGATCCCCGATGCATCAGCTGGAAAGCCAAAAACTCTCTGCAGAAAGAACTTGATTTTTCCAAAATCACCCTTATACCAACGGAATCTAACCTGATAGACCGCATTTGGCCTGAAAAAGCTGAAAACAAACCTGAACAAGCTTACATATACGAGGATAAATTCAACGGCTGTCCTAGCGTGGAAAAGCGGCATCTCATTGCCGAGGAACTGAAAAAGCGTCATCTCGATGCCACCATTATTTCCAAAAGCGAATCTGTTAACTGGCTCCTTAATGTTCGGGGGCACGATGTACCTTGTCTCCCTGTCGTAAACAGCTTTATTGCCGTATATAACTGTGAACATGTTGAATGGTACGTATCTCCACAGAAAATTCGCTCCCAGAACATGTCGGATTTTCAACATCATTTCGGGAATATCGATTACTACTCCGAAGATGAGCTGATTAAGCTTACCGAGAGATTAGGAAAGGATCATGCCTCTGTTTACATCGATCCGGATTCAACAAATTCATGGCTTATTGAGCTCCTGCAAAGCAAGGGTTGCAAGCTAACTTTCGGTCCTGACTTTTGCGACATGCCAAAAGCCAAAAAGAATCCAACAGAAGTTCAGGGTATGAAAAGAAGTCATCTCCGCGATGCTATTGCAATGTGTCGTTTTCTTGCATGGCTGGATCACCTTACTGCTCCTCTGATTACGGAAAACTCTGACGATCAGCCCCACAGTGCCGGATGGAATCTTGCCAGAACCTTTGATGAGGCCAAAATTTCAGACCAGCTATTTAAATTCCGAAAAGAGCAAAAAGCTTTTTTGGAAAACAGTTTTGACACAATTTCTGCACTCGGTCCAAACGCTTCCATAGTCCATTACAATCATATAAATCTGGGACATCCACGATCACTAGGACAGGATCCAATGTACCTGGTTGACAGTGGCGGGCACTATGTTGACGGAACTACAGATATCACAAGAACTATTCTTGTAGGTTCCGGACTCACAGATGAAATGCAAGAAAGATTTACTCTGGTTCTCAAGGGGCTTATAGCTCTCCACAGCATCCACTTTCCAAAAGGAACCTATGGAATATCTCTTGACGTCCTGGCACGTGCCCCTCTATGGCAAAACGGACTAAACTATGACCATGGAACTGGTCACGGGGTAGGTCAGTGTCTTAATGTTCATGAAGGCCCCCAGTCTTTCTCTCAGCATGGAAAACCAGTTCCTATGGAACCCGGAATGATAACATCAATTGAGCCTGGTTTTTATAAAAATGGTGAGTACGGTATCAGATGTGAAAATCTTTCTGTGGTAGAAACTGTCCGTATTGGAGAAAATCAGACGGAAATGCTTACCCTTACTCCAATTACTTTCGTTCCTTTCGATATAAGACTGATAAAGAAAGATCTCCTCACTGAAGAAGAAAAACTGTGGATAAACAACTACCACATGCAGGTCAGAGAAATTGTTAAGGAACATCTGTCTGACTTTGAAATTAGCTGGCTTCTTAAAGCTACAGCTGCAATTTAGTCCGGAGAAGCATTATGGGAATCGGATACATCATAAAAAGAGCTTATTACAAAAAAAACGCTGAATCCGCCAGATTAAAAATTGATTCACTGCCAAAAATTGCCGTTGATTCTGACAGCTACTCTATTCTTGAAGATCCTAAATTATTTAAGCAACGCATTCTGGAACTTATTAAATCAGCCAAAAAACGAATCTGCATGACAGCTTTGTACTTCCAAAACGACGAAGCGGGGCGGGAAATAATGGACGCTCTTTACAAAGCAAAAACCAGCAATCCTGAATTAGAAATCTATGTATACGTTGATTTTCACAGAGCCCAGCGCGGTCTGATTGGGAAAGGCCTGCAGGAAGGCAACAATGTCTGGTATCAAACAATGGCTTCCACACACAACCTTCAGCCAATAATCTATGGAGTCCCTGTTAAAAAACGTGAACTCTTCGGGGTTCTTCATCTTAAAGGTTTTGTATTTGACGATACTGTGCTTTACAGCGGAGCCAGTATCAACAATGTTTATTTGGGAGAAAACGGCAAATACCGCATCGATCGTTATCACGAAATCAAATCTAAAGCTCTTGCTGATTCCCTGTGCATGTACTGCAACAAAGTGTTTAATCATTCCCAGGCAATCTTTAATCTCAATAAAAGCAACATCCCTTCGGCTAATGAACTTTCTGTCGAAATAAAATCGCAGAAAAACATACTGCGGCACGAGGAATACCCTATTTCCGATGAACCAATAAACAAAAATCAAATAGGAATTACACCTCTTGTAGGTCTCGGTAGGCGAAACAACCGCCTTAATCACACCATCCTGTATCTTTTAGAATCCGCTACATCAGAAATAACCATATACACTCCATACTTCAATCTCCCAAGTCCTATCAGAAAGCGCATTAATTTCTGTCTTAAAAAGGGAGTACTTGTAACCATTGTCTGCGGCGATAAAGTGGCCAATGATTTTTACATTCATGACCTGAATAATTTTAACAAGGTCGGAGCAATTCCATATCTTTACGAAATAAATCTCAGAAAGTTCATTTCTGCCAATCAGTCGTTTATAGATTCCGGAAAACTGAAAATTCACTTGTGGAAAGACGGCGACAATACTTATCACGTCAAAGGGATGACTGTGGACGGGAAATATGCACTGCTTACTGGAAACAATCTGAATCCCAGAGCCTGGGGACTTGATCTTGAAAACGGGCTTCTGATAAATGACTCATCAGGACTTCTTGTGCCGAAATTTATTCATGAAAAAGATTTTCTCCTGAAACATACCACTCTTCTCCGTAACAAGTACGATATTGAGGATATTATCAGTTATCCAGAACCCGTGAGAAAGATTATTTACAAGGTTAGTAAATTCGGTGCTCAGTGGCTGATAAAAAGGCTTCTTTAGTTTGATTGAATCTTTTTTGCAGGCACTTCATAAAACAGTTATCGCTATATAACAATGAACAGCATAATATCTCAAGAACCAGTCAATAGCGTTTCCGGTATTGGCCCCCGGGCGGTTTCTGCGTTAAAAAGACTCGGAATTACAACAATATGGGATTTAATTTTGCACTTCCCGACAGGATATCAAGATCGCAGTCAAATAACTCCGATTGCAGAACTGAGTAGAGAAGGGGAATATGCCGTAATAAGAGGAACAATTTCCCGCACCGCTATAAATGGCACCGGGAAAAATTCCATATTCAACATTTTTTTGTCAGATTCTACCGGAACCCTAAGAATATCCATTTTTCACTTCAAACCTTATCAGCTACAGCAAATAACTCAGGAACAGGAAATCTGTGTTTACGGAAAGATTTCCTTCTTTAACGGCCAACCTCAAATGACTAATCCTGAATTCTTCAATTCTCATGAGAATCAGCATTCATTTACTCCGGTATACGGTCTTACTCATGGCATTAAAATGACAGCCATGAGAAAGTACATTGATTCGGCTCTTGCAATGCTGAACAGTGATAACTTGGCAGAACTGATTCCAGAAAACCTGATAACTGAGCATTCCGGATATACTCTCAGACAATGTTTTCAGAAAATTCATCATCCTGACATTTCAGAATCCCTGCTTAAGTTAGCTGAATTCAGGAGCATTTTCTGTAAAAGAATAATCCTTGAAGAACTTACAGCTCACCAGCTGAGCCTTATAAAGCTCAGAGAAATGAACAACAGAAATAACGGCTTGGCTATTTCTCCGATTCCGAAGCTCATGAATAAGTTTGTTAAATCACTACCATTCAAACCCACCGGGGCACAGCTTCGTGTAACGGACGAAATTATTCATGATCTCGGACAGAACATCCCCATGAACAGGCTGGTACAGGGAGACGTAGGTGCCGGTAAAACATTGGTGGCAGCAATGGCAGCTCTGACTGTCGTCGGCAATGGCTACCAGGCTGCTATAATGGCCCCTACTGAAATTCTTGCCGAACAACATGCTGAAAAAATATCCAAAATGTTCGAATCATTGAACATTAAAACCGCAACACTGCTAGGCAAATACAAAGCTGCCCAAAAAAAGACACAGCTAAAACTGATAGAAAGCGGAGAAGCCGGAATAATTATCGGAACACATGCCATATTTCAAGATGCCGTCCATTACGCAAATCTAAAACTTATCGTCATAGACGAACAACACCGTTTTGGCGTCGATCAGCGACTAAAACTCCGCAGCAAGGCAGAAAAGGATGGCATAACCCCCCACGTCCTGGCAATGACAGCGACCCCCATTCCCAGAACACTAGCTCAAACGATGTATGCTGACATGAAGGTGTCAGTCTTAGATGAATTACCTCCAGGCAGAACCCCGATAAAAACATTTATGCTTTCAACGGAACATAAAAACAAATTACTTCCAAGAATAATGGAAAACTGCCAGAAACACTTACAGGTTTATTGGGTGTGTTGTCTTGTAAACGAATCAGATACTCTTGAGGAATGTCAGGACACTGAAAACGCCAGAGATTATCTTCAAACAAACCTTCCTGACCTAAAAATCGACATTGTACACGGTCAGATGAAGGCTGCAGAAAAAGAAGCAGCCATGATTAAATTCAAGAAAGGAGAAACCGATATTCTGGTTGCCACATCAGTAATTGAGGTCGGAGTTGATGTGCCGAACGCTTTTTTAATTGTCATCGAAAATGCCGAACGCTACGGTCTTGCGCAGCTTCATCAGCTGAGAGGGCGTGTTGGTCGAGGTAAAATCGAATCATACTGTTGTCTGCTTTGTTCTGACAGTATAAGTCCTGCCGGTATTGAAAGAATGGAGGTGCTTAAGGAAAGTTCTGATGGTTTCTATATTGCAGAAAAGGATTTGGAAATCAGAGGTCCCGGAGATCTAATGGGAACCAGACAAACCGGAGAAATGATTTTTAAAGCAGCGAATCTTTTCAGAGATCAGGATCTTCTCGAACAGGCCGCAACTATCGCTTCTAGTATTCATAGTAACTATCCCGAACATGAAACTGATTTGCTGAAACGCTGGTATCCTGACGGGGAAACAGCTAGTCAAGCCTGATTTTATTAAAAAGTTATTTATGCGCTCACAATAAACAACATCTCTGATATACGAATATTGCGCACTGGTGCACAATATGCATCCAATAGAGGACTGAGATTTATAGGAGAGTTTGTTTATGAAAAACATGCTTAATCTGAGACAGTCTGTAACTCAGACACTGGCAATGACTCCTCAGTTGCAACAGGCCATCCGATTGCTTCAGCTTTCTCAGCAGGAACTGGAAATTGAAATTCAGGAAAACCTGGACAAAAACCCTCTTTTGGAAACCGATGATTCCAACGAAACTGCCACCACTTCTCTGGATGCCCTTACCGAGCAGCATAGCGAACAGGAAAGCCGTGAGGATGATTTTAATTCGTTCAGTACAGACAAGCCGGTAACGAGCGATGATGTTCCGTACAGCACAATGACAGAATTAAGCGCGAACAAACAGCTGGAGGGCAGCGGAGATTTTTACGAAAATGATGAAATTCCTGATTTTCAAACAGGAATTACTGCTTCCGAAAAATCAGAAATGACGAGTTCTGGTCAGGAATTACTCGCCAATTCAGATACTGATAATCACGAATTTGACACCTGGAATGAAAATTATACAGCTAACATTTCTTCAGGAAAAAGTTTTGAAGGCGGAGATGATGTTTATCAAGGAGAAACGTCATACGGACTAAAAGAACATCTACTTTGGCAGCTTAATCTCACAAAAGGAACCCCAAAAGAACAATTTATCGGAGAGGTGATAATTGACGGTCTTAAAGAATCTGGTTATCTCTCCGAATCAAACGAGGATTTACTTATAGCAGTTCAAAAACAATATCCCGATGCCACCACCGAAGACATTGACCGTATGCTCCGCGTAGTTCAGCATTTCGATCCAGTGGGGGTAGCCGGACGAACCCTGGAAGAAACCCTGCTAACACAACTGGATGAGTATGATCAGAATAATCCCGTTGTTGCTTTGGCACAACAGATTATTAAAGAGCATATAAATCTTCTCGCCACTAACGATATAAATGGCCTACAGAAAAAAACAAAAGTCAGAAATGAGAAATTCCTGCTAGAAACTGTCAATCTCATCAAGAATCTTGAACCTTATCCTGGAAGAACAATAGATCGTGAATCTAGAGAATACATTGTTCCTGATGTGGCTATTGTCCGCAAAAACGGGAAATGGGTTGCCGAACTAAATCCAGCAGCCGTACCAAAACTGAAAATAAATGAAACCTACAGTGCCATGATTAAAACTGTTAAGTCTCCTGAGGACAGCAAATATCTTAAATCCCATCTTCAGGAAGCAAACTGGTTTATCCAAAGTCTCAACAAAAGAAATGATACACTGCTGAAAGTAGCAACATGCATCGCAAATGAACAGCAGGATTTTTTTGAAAAAGGGCCGCAGGCAATGAAACCTCTGGTGTTGAATGATGTGGCATCACAAATCGGAATACATGAATCAACAGTATCCAGAGTAACTACAGAAAAATACATGTACACCCCCCAAGGCACTTTTGAGCTTAAGTACTTTTTCTCCAGTTCCGTTAACACCGAAAACGGTGGTACATTTTCATCAACAGCAATAAGGGCAAAAATAAAAAAGCTTATAGACGAGGAAGATACCACTCACCCTCTAAGTGACAGTCAGTTATCCGACATCCTGAAAACTGAAGGCATTGTAGTAGCCAGGCGCACTATAGCGAAATACAGAGAATCCCTTAACATTGAATCTTCTACCATGAGAAAAAGATTTCTCTAATAATCCCCCATTCGCCAAATCTTTATGACTTAAGTTTATTTAAAAGTTCTTATACTTTCGAGTTCTGGAGAATTCTGTGCTTTCGTAAAACTATTCCTTTCGTGTATACACCGTATACTCAGGGTACTAAAAATCAGGCAGTGACGATAAAAGCGTTAATCACATTATTTGTGAAAAAGAACAAAAAGGCCGCTTTTTCACAGGATTTTCTTTTGTTCTTTACAACAATTGTTCTTTTTTTAACCAATTATGCTACAAAATCATGGATGGTATCACCATTTGCCGTTATAAAGCTGGATTTTTAATAATAAAGACTCATAAAATGTATCTATAACTATGGCAAGGGCTGTAGCTAAAGCTTTGAATCTCGCTTTTAGATTCACAAGACTGAGGAGTTTCTATGCAGATAAATATAACCGGTCATAATGTTGAGGTTACCGAAGCACTGCGTAACTATGTTACTGACAAGATGGATCATTTGAAACGTCTTGAAGAGTATGTTAAGTCTGTTAACGTTATCCTTTCCATTGAAAACCTCGTGCAGAAAGCAGAGGCTAGAATCGCTGTGAAAGGAGATGATCTGTTTGCAGAAGCTGGTTCTGAAACTATGTATGCTGCCGTTGATGCGCTTGTGGATAAGCTTGAACGTCAGTTGGTCAAGCACAAAGAGAAGTTAACCAAATAAGCTTTTTGCAATGTTTGATCTCTCATCAATTCTCAAAAAAAACGGGGTTATGAGCCCCGTTCTTTGTTACAGCCGAAAAAAAATTTTCGAAATCATCGCTTCTCACGGAGCTTCTCTTACCGGGCTTCACCATACCGAAATAATTGCAGGTTTAAACAGTCGTGAGAAAATCGGGACAACCTATATTCAGAACGGTTTTGCCTTCCCTCACATGATAATCCCTGACAAGGCAACAGAATCGGCATTATTTTTGGTTCTCGAAACCCCAATAGCGTATGGACAAATGGAAGACATCAAAGCAGATATTATCTTGGCCTTGTTTCTTCATCAGCAAACAGTTGATAACCATGCAGACGAAATTGAGCAAACATCCCTCATTCTGTCTGACATTACAATAACAAAAACCATACGATCTTTGCGTAATATCCCCAACCAGATTTATCTTCTGATTATCAACGCATGCTCAAATAATCAGGAATAACACTGATGATACCTAGCCATTAAATTTCCAGCTGTTTCTCCGCTTCATGTTCCTCCTCTCTACTCAAAACATCCACCTTATCCCTGACTGCTTTTTCCGCCCCTTTGGCTGCCGCAACAGCAGACGCTTTATCTGCAGACTGTGTAATCTCTCCATAAGCCTTTATAGATGCCGCTATTTCAGCCCCCATCAAAACTACAAACCAGTTAATATAAACCCAAATCATTAGTATCGGTACTGCTGCCACAGCACCATAGACGCTGGCATAGTTGGAAAAATTAACTATATAGTACGTGAATAGCCTTTTTACAATCTCCTGAGCCAGAGCGGCAAGGAACGCTCCGGTAACCGCATGAAAAAACTTCACATCTGTATTCGGCACAGCCATAAAAACCAACGTAAAAATAGCACATGCCAGAAACATCGGTATCATACTCACCAGAAATGTACTAATATTTACCAGAAATCCTGTTCCTTCAATAAACATTCTCGCAGTGATATATGATGATATTGCCAAAGATATCCCCAAAAGAAGAGGACCTAAAGTAAGAACTGTCCAATATACTGAAAATGTCAGGACCTTTGATCTGTTCTTAGCTGAAGTATGCCATATGGTATTCATCGTTAAATCTACACGTCTGAAAAGCATCAGTGAAATTAATACCAATGAAAAAAGACCAATAATTGTCGTATTGCTGGCATGATCTACAAAAGAATTGATATGCTCATTTACCACATCTCCCATTTGAGGCATAAGATGCTGCATGATGTACGACATCATTCTTTCCTTAAGATCGGTAAAACTTGGAAACATTGAAAAAATGCTCAAAAGCACAGCCAGCACAGGAACCAAAGACATGATTGTTGTAAATGACAGCGAAGAAGCCAATACCCCTACATCGTCATCTATCATTCTGTTTTTTAAAAAACGGAGATAGATAGTATGATTAATTATCCAGTTTTTGGTAGTATCCAAAAATGACTTAAATTTGGTTATCACTTTGAGATCCCTTCCTGTTAAAGAACATTTCTTCAAAAATTTTTTATTCTTCGAGTAATACCCTGGTAATTATAAGACAGAAATATCCCTGTCATCACAGCAAAAAATTGCGGACATCGCTATATCTCGCGTTTTTTAGTATTCCAATAAAAAAACATCAGCCTCAAATGAGACTGATGCTTGATATTCATTAATTTGTTTATCTGCTTTGAATTAGTTATCTGATTCTTTTAATGCATTTTCTGCTCTAAATGCTCTTATACGATCCATCTCTGTTAAAAGCTTCTTCCTAATTCGAACACTTGTCGGTGTTACTTCAACAAGTTCATCATTATTGATGAATTCAAGTGCCTGTTCCAAGGTAAACCTTATAGGAGGAACCAGAACAATTGCTTCATCAGTTCCGGAAGCACGAACATTTGTAAGCTTCTTAGCTCTAAGGCAATTAACAACCAGATCATTTTCTCTGCTGTGAATACCGACAATCTGACCTTCATACACTTCCTGAGCATGAGAAATAAACATCTTTCCACGTTCCTGAAGATACCAAATCGCATAACCAAGGGCCTTTCCTGTGGCATTTGATATCATAACACCGTTTTTCCTTTGGCCGATAGTACCGCCACGCCATTCTCCATAGCTGTTGAAAGAATGATACATTAAACCGGTACCGGAGGACATTGTCATGAATTCATTTTGGAACCCAATAAGACCTCTGGCAGGAATGATATAATCTAAACGAACACGCCCCTTCCCATCGGGTACCATATTCTTAAGATCTGCTTTTCTTGCTCCAAGTTCTTCCATGACCGCACCCTGATTCTGCTCCTCGATATCTACGGTCAGATCTTCCATCGGCTCCATTTTTACGCCATTAATTTCCTTGATAATAACTTCCGGTCTCGAAACAGCAAGCTCATATCCCTCACGACGCATATTCTCTATCAAAACAGACAGATGAAGCTCCCCTCTCCCTGATACCTTAAACTTGTCAGGATCTTTCGTTTCCTCAACACGCAAAGCTACATTGTGAACCAGTTCCGTTTCAAGCCTCTCCTTAATATTACGAGAGGTAATGAACTTTCCTTCACGGCCAGCAAACGGAGATGTATTAACCTGGAAAGTCATACTGACCGTAGGTTCGTCAACAGACAAAGGCGGTAGAGCCTCACAATTACCCTGGTTGCATACAGTATCTGAAATCTTTACTTCGCCAAGTCCAGTAAGAGCGACAATATCTCCGGCATAAGCCTCCGCAACCTCCTGTCTTTTTAACCCCATGTATCCGTATACCAAACCGACTCTTCCATTTCTGGTGTTTCCATTTGGATCTATGATTGTTATAGACTGATTTGGTTTTACAGAGCCACGCTTTATCCTGCCAACACCGATAACTCCGACATACGAGTTATAATCAAGCTGAGAAATTTGCATCTGGAAAGGACCTTCCGGATCTGCATCCGGAGAAGGAACTCTATCCACTATGGTCTGGAACAGTGCATCCATATTGTCAGATGGGGTATTTAGATCTAGTGTCGCAAAGCCGTTCAAAGCCGAAGCATATACAATCGGAAAATCCAGCTGTTCATCTGTTGCCCCAAGATTGTCAAACAAATCGAAAACTTGATCCACTACCCAGTCAGGCCTAGCGCCAGGTCTGTCAATCTTGTTAATAACAACAATCGGCTTAAGCCCCTGCTTGAAAGCCTTCTGTGTCACAAATCTGGTTTGAGGCATTGGTCCGTCTACGGCATCTACCAAAAGCAGTACCGAATCAACCATGCTCATTACACGTTCAACCTCACCACCGAAATCAGCGTGCCCCGGAGTATCAACAATATTGATTCTGTAATCATTCCAATGAATAGCTGTATTTTTAGCAAGAATTGTTATTCCACGCTCCTTTTCGATAGCATTGGAATCCATAACTCTTTCCTGCCCTGCCATCGAACGATCAAGAGTTCCAGACTGTCGTAACAACTGGTCAACAAGCGTTGTTTTACCGTGATCAACATGTGCAATAATGGCAATGTTTCGAAGATTTTCTAACATAGATGCCTCTGGTTATGTGGAAAAAAAATAATAGGGTATTTTACTATCTTACATGTGATCTGCATAGCAAAAATCTTAATTTTCATCAATCATTTCCATTTTTACAATGTACTACCACCCAAGAGACAATTAATAGCAATGAAAATAATCTGAAAAAGCGTACATGACATAGGACATCATAAATTATGCTAGAATTACAATCGCTAGTGTTTTGCTGAAAAATTAAATTTCTGACAACGCCTGGCCTTACCTATAAATTTCCTCGGAGACTATTCCAAATGGCAGTTCTCGATGCTTTAAATTTTATTCAGGACAATAAAGTTAAGTTCATTGACCTTCGTTTCACAGATACCAAGGGCAAGGAACATCACATTTCTATCCCAGCAAATGACGTGGATGAAGATTTTTTTAACAATGGCAAAATGTTTGACGGTTCATCTATGTCCGGATGGAAGGGCATCAACGAATCTGACATGATACTTATGCCAGATCCGGAAACTATCAAGCTTGATCCTTTCTATGAATATCCTACTGTTCAGATACGTTGCGATATTCTGGAACCTACAACAATGCAGGGCTATGACAGAGACCCTCGTTCTATCGCCAAAAGAGCTGAAGCATATCTGAAATCATCAGGAATCGCTGATTACGCAATTTTCGGCCCGGAACCCGAATTTTTCCTCTTTGACGACATTCGTTTCGGTTGTGAAATGAAGGGAAGCATGGTGGAAATCGATGACATCGAAGCTACTTGGAATTCTGTAACTGAATACGAAAATGGCAACAAGGGGCACAGACCAACTGTAAAGGGAGGCTACTTCCCGGTTCCTCCAGTCGATTCTTCTCAGGATATACGCTCCCAGATGTGCCTTATTCTCGAAGAAATGGGGCTGGTGGTAGAAGCCCATCATCACGAAGTAGGAAACTGTGGCCAGAATGAAATTGCCACACGATTCAACACGCTTACCAAAAAAGCCGATGAAGTGATGATTGAAAAATATGTAGTGTGGAATGTCGCTGATATAAATGGAAAAACGGCAACTTTCATGCCTAAACCAGTAGTGGGTGATAATGGATCAGGTATGCATGTTCATCAGTCTCTGGGTATTTACAAAGATGGTAAACCACATAATCTATTCGCGGGTGATCTTTATGGAAACCTGTCAGAAATGGCCTTATGGTACATTGGTGGTATAAAGAAACATGCCAAAGCTCTGAATGCTTTTACTAATCCTTCAACCAACTCATACAAACGGCTGGTTCCCGGTTTTGAAGCTCCCGTAATGCTAGCATACTCCGCCATGAACAGGTCAGCCTCTATAAGAATTCCTGCATGTTCCAATCCCAAAGGAATTCGAATCGAAGTAAGATTCCCTGATTGCATGGCAAATCCATATCTAGCTTTCGCCGCGATGCTTATGGCGGGTATTGATGGTATTAAAAATCGCATTGATCCAGGTGAAGCGATGGACAAAAATCTGTACGATCTTCCGCCTGAGGAAGAAGCTCAGATTCCTCAGGTATGCGGATCCCTCCAGGAAGCTTTGGATTCTCTCAAGTCTGATCATTCCTTCCTGACCGAAGGCGGAGTATTCACCGAGGATTACATCAATGCATACATCGCGTTAAAACAGCAGGAAGTGGACAAGGTCAGAATGACCCCTCATCCAGCAGAGTTTGAACTATACTATTCGCTGTAAGATAAAAGCAGACCAAACACAAAAACGGATTAAATCCCTTCTTTTGGATTATCAGAAGGGATTTTTATTAACTATTAATTACCAGAATATCCTGACAGAAGCCCATCAAGAATATATTTCTGAGAAAGCTTCTGATTGCAGATAGAATGCCTAGAAGCATTCACAATCCCCCACAAAGCATCAAGACTTTCTGAAAACACATCATTTACAATAACGTAATCATACTCCCTGTAATGACTAATCTCCCTTTGAGCCTTGGCCATTCTCTTACTAATTACCTCATCGGAATCCTGAGCACGAGAAACCAGTCTTCTCTTAAGCTCCTCTAGGCTCGGCGGCAATATGAATATGCTTTTTACATCAGGTTCAATCTTTCTTATCTGCTGGGCCCCTTGCCAGTCGATATCAAGAAAAACGTCTCGACCGGAGTTTACAGCTTCCTGAACCAATTCTCTGGAAGTACCATAATACTTGTCAAATACATGAGCCCATTCATAGAAGGCATTTCTTTCAATAAGCTTTTTAAAATCAGACTCAGAAACAAAATGATAATCTGCTCCGTCTCGTTCACCCGGTCTCATAGGCCTTGTTGTATGAGAGATTGACAAATATAACGAACCATCTTGATTGTGTTCTTCAAATAAAGCCCTGATAAGGCTTGATTTACCAGCGCCACTGGGAGATGAAATAATAAAAATCGTACCCTTCATCCGTTTATCCCTCTATTGATACAGTTATTTAGCAATATATTCATTCCTGCTTATATCTGTTCCATGCCTCATCGTCAAAAACAGTCTCCCCTTCTTTCATGTCAGATTGTTCGGCATCGTATTCCAACCCTTCCTGTTCACTTTGAGAATAACCATGGAATGTTTCATAAAAATCGGAAAGAATCTGTCTAACCTCGTCAACCCCTGTTCGATTCAAAGAAGAAAAAGGAACAATTTTGTATGATGAACCAAATTCAACCATACTCTTTTTTACATTCAATAAAGCAGACTTCAGTTCATTAAGCTTAAGCTTGTCAGCCTTTGTCAGGAGAATAAGAACCTCTATATTTGAGAGCGACGCCCATGTCATTATCTGACGATCCAAATCCTTCAAAGGATGTCTGATATCCATTATCAGTACCAAGGCTCTTAAAGACTTTCTCTTTTGAAGGTACTCAGTTAAAGATTTCTGCCACTTGTTTTTCACTGCCAATGGAACTTGGGCAAAACCGTATCCTGGCAAATCAACAATACGACAATCTTCCTTTACTTCAAAAAGATTGATGAGCTGTGTTCGCCCAGGAGTTTTGCTGGTTTTTGCGAGATTTTTAATATTGGTAATGGCATTCAACGCCGAAGATTTCCCGGCATTCGATCTTCCAATAAAAGCCACCTCAATTCCTGAATCCGGAGGTAACTTTCCTATATGAGGAGCACTTGTTATAAACCGAGTATTGTTAAAATTGAGCATTTGGTCAGCACCGGCATAAAAAAAACTTCATTAATTTTAACATGTAATACACTTTCAGAAATGACTGATACAAATCCTCGATGGCAAAAAAAGACAGACAAGAGAAGAAACTAAGATTTCAACAATCATGATTCATGAATGCTACTATATCATACGGTTTACTGGAAAAGATGAGCAACCTTTACTAGAATCCGATAACCGGTAATCTGAACATTATCGGAAATAATTTAACATCACAGAAAAACGGATTTTACAATCCCAGCGACGCCAAAAGATCATCTGCATCAGAAGCAGACATTGTCTCTTCTGCTGCCGGTTTTGTTTCCTGCTTGAGTTCCTTCTGAGCTTCTACGTCTGCAAGAATCTTATCAGGATTAACATCAGTCTGAGGAACAAACTCCTGCATTTGGATAAATTCTGTATTATCCATAGCCAGTTCCATATAAAAGATGTTGTTCTTTTCTGTATAAAAGGAAACTCTATATGCATGTGGTTTATCTAGATGAGCATTTACACTTATGCGTACTTGACGGTTTAAAGTAAGCATTTTAGGCTGACTCTGAGTTATGGAGGTTCTGAATTCCTGACTGACTTTAGACGTAAAATCGCCAAGAATCTGGTTCATCAGCTCTCCCATGACGTTACCGACCTCGTCAGATGTATAAACTGTTGCCAGTTCCTCTTTTGGAAGTCCCATGTTAATCAGATACTGCGAATACACTTCCATCGCAGCTTCTGCGGTAAAGTTAATGACTACCAAACCGGCAAATGCTCCGTCAAACAATACAAAACAGCCAATATCCGGTTTAAGACAAGTCTTCGAGATCTTTTGAACCATTGGTGAGAAATTAATGTCATGATGGGTCGCCTCGGACAGAACAGAAGTAACAGAATGACACAGCTTCAGAAGAAAATCCCCAACCTTCGTACAGTTCTTATCATCATGCATCTTGCCACCTTTGTTTTTTGATCCCATACCGACTCCCAGAAAATTCAAAAAACAGCTGATCTATTTCATCAGCACATTTTCCCTGATCCCTCACATCTGTCATGATAATAATATTTTGTTAGAAATAACACTCTTATTTGTAAAGAATGCATATCCTGTCAAAATTGAGGATTGACGTCTCTCTGTTTTTCTAAAAACAGAACTCATAAGTAACTGTTTACAAGAGTTTGAAAAACATTCAATCCTTCCTTCACCGATCTCTAAGTATGTGGACAACTTCCATAGACAATCTGTCAGTCCTTGTCCACATAAAAACTATCAGACTTATCAGCATTTACGTCTTTAATTATCTCAAAAAAAAAATCCCGGATTTTTCCGGGATTTCTTCGTCATAAATAATCACGATTTCATTGGCATGCGCTAAGCCAATATTAAGAAATTACTTGGTTTCAACGTGCTCTTCGACGCCAGAGAACTTAACTTCTACACGACGGTCAGGAGCAAGACATTCAACAAGAGCCTTACGGTTCTTAATGCCATTACACTTATCACCAGTTACAGGGCGAGTTTTACCATAGCCTTCAGCTGTAATAGTTGAAGGATCAACACCGTCAGCAATAAACTCTTCTACAACTGCACGAGCACGCTTCTTGGAAAGCTCAAGATTGTACTTATCGGAACCGATACGATCGGTATGTCCTTCAACATCAATACGTACGTCCTTGAGATTGTTATCATTAATTTCCTTGGTGACACTGGCAACACTCTGCTTGCCTTCAGCAGAAAGCTTAGAGCTGTTGAATCCAAAAAGAGCCTCGGAATCAAGGGAAATATTCTTTGATACAACAACAGTCTTAGGCTGCTCAACCGGTGCTACTACAGGAGCAGGCTTAGCACCGCCGAACTTCCACTCGAGACCAAAATTAATGGTTGAAAGATCCGGCTGATAACCATAAGTGCTATCAGTAATCTTGTGAGCGTAATTATACTCAAGACGAGTTATGAAATCGCCAAAAGCAATTCTTGTACCGAGCCCAAGTAAAGGAGCAGTCTTTGTTTCGGTATGCCCAAAAGCCTTGTCATGATTGTTGATAATGAGTCCTCCAACCTTAAAGAACACATCATCAGTGTCATTAAAAGGTATGGCAAGGAGAGATGCAAGCTCAACACCATGAAGAGTATGCTTGCCTAATCTCTTCCCTTCATAAATACCCTTGTTGGAGAAATTGCCAAAATAGGTGTATCCAGCTTCTAAGCCCAGGAAACTAGTGAAGTTGTAACCGCCATAAATGCCGTAATCCCAATTGTTGTTACGGTTGTGACGTACACCAACAGCATTACGACCAGAATGAGACTCGGTATGAGACCAGCCGACCTTAGCTCCAACATAACCAGTTTCAGCCTCTGCGGCATAAGCTACAGAACCAAAAGCAACAACACTGCTAACAGCAAGTGCAATCAAAGTCTTCTTCATAATAAGTATCCATCCATAATGATGTTTAACAAAACATTAAGGCTTATTCTAATTATTGCCTGTCCTCATAATCACCAGTTGGGTTAGGTGACCAAAGGGGATTTTTCAGTCATGCATTATATTTACACTTAAGATGTTATGCAACTCATTTTAGAGTTTTCTACCCAAGCAAAATTCAAAACAAATTACTTAACCTCAAATATTTATAATTTGAAAACGTTTTGTTGCAAAATGATCCCGCCTATATTTTCATTGGAAAGCTCATTGTCATACCTGACAAACTTTGTGAGATTCTCAACTACAAGATTTGAATAAACTTCAACATACCTAAGAAAAGCCCCCCCCCAAAAAACACTGTTAATCATAAAACCAGCAATTTCAGAAAAGACGTAATGACTTGCAGCATCTGTATCGAGATTATGGGGCAGTTCCATCCACAAAACTCCCTTTGTCAATTCATTTTCAAGAATTTTTCGGTTTTCTTCATAATTATTAAGTACAAGCTCTCTGATTCGGGAAGTACCTTGTTCTCCAAAAACAACGGAAATAAGAATTTTCAGAAAGGTTCTTTTTTCCTCATCAATACACGAGGCCATATTCACTATCCAGTTTTTTATGGAATTCTTCACTGAATAGCCCGCGGCAGAAGTATTATCACTGCAAAACCGAAGAAGATTCTCACTTGATGTCATTTCCATCCACAGTTCGATGAACAATTCGTCAATATTGTTAAAATGCCAGTAAATTGCTCCTCTAGTTAGACCGGCCTTTTGAGCAATATCACACAGCTTCGTCCTATCAAGCCCCTTTTCACAAAAGAGTTTCTTGGCAACAGTCATTATATGTTTTTTGGTCTTTAATGCTTCTTCTCTTGTTTTTCGTACCATTACTCCCCCCGCAAAAACATTCCAAACCACTTTCATAAAATCAACTGATCATGCGGCACTGTAAAATTTACGAACATAATAGACATATTGTAAAGTAACGCCTATTGCATTTTCCTCCTTTATTATACATACAAGAATGTATGTATAGAAAAGAATCTTTTCTTAGTATAATATGGCATATTGTTACACAAATTGGAGCAATTAAATGCATATATCAGCAAGAAAACAGTTCTACACATTATTAATGGGACTATTGACTATAACAGGACTGACCGCATGCGGAGATAATAAACAGAATAACAGCATGGGAGATAATTCGGCACCTCCGCCAATGCCTGTTGATTTTGAAACAGTAAAAACCGAGAGTGTCCCTGTAGTATCCAATTTGACAGGCAGAACTGTTGCCGTACGAACCGCAGAGGTTAGACCTCAGGTATCCGGAGTCATTCTGAGGAGACTTTTCAAGGAAGGAACAACTGTTCAGGAAGGACAACAGCTTTATCAGATAGACCCGGCAATGTATGAAGCACAGCTTGCAAGTGCCAAAGCCAATCTTGCGCAAGCGCAGGCCCAGGAAAATTCTGCACGGATGAGATATAACCGCTACAGCCAACTTATTACTACAAACGCCATATCCAAACAGGATTATGACGACGCTGAAGCAAACTACAATTCTGCAAAGGCAGGAAGCTTGGCAGCCGCCTCTGCCGTAAAAACAGCAGAAATCAATCTGGCATATACAAAGGTATATGCTCCAATAACCGGAGTAATCAGCAGATCTAATATAACAGAAGGTGCACTGGTAACTACCGGACAGCTTCAGGCACTGGCTACTATTCAGCAGCTAGATCCCATGTACCTGGATTTGGGACAATCCGTAAACGATCACATATTCCTAAAAAAGAACATTAAAAACGGGACCTTCAATCCCAATACGGAAGACAACCAGGTCAAGGTATTTCTTGAAAACGGTGAAGCCTATGAACATAAGGCAAAGCTAGAATTTTCGGAAGTAACTGTAGATGAAAGCACCGGTATGGTTAATGTACGTGCAATTGTACCAAATCCCGATCAGATCCTGTTACCTGGAATGTATGTACGTGCTGAAATCAATGAAGGCTCACAGCAAAACGCTACTGTAATTCCGCAAATTGCAGTAATGCGACAGACCAATGGTACCTCAATAATATACACAATATCTCCGGAAAATACAGTTCAACAGCATGTAATAACCATTACGTCAGAATTTGATAATAAATACGTTGTCAAATCAGACGTTAAAGCCGGAGACCGAGTAATCACCTCCAATTTACAAAAAATTGGACCACAGAGTCCAGTAACTCCTTTGGAAACAAAAACTGATACAACTCAATCAAATACAGATTTAAAGTAAATATCAAAAGGTAGTAAATTTAATATGGCTCACTTCTTTATAGATCGTCCTATATTCGCATGGGTAATAGCCATTGTGATTATGCTGGGTGGTCTTATGGCAATTCATACATTGCCGGTATCACAGTATCCGACCATAGCTCCTCCAACAATATCAATATCCGCGAGCTATCCAGGAGCTAGTGCTGAAACTGTCGAAAATACTATCACCAAAGTTATCGAACAGAACATGGTAGGACTCGACGGTTACATGTACATGAGTTCCACTTCTGATTCTTATGGTATGGCCAGAACTCAGATCACTTTTGAACCCGGCACTAACCCTGACGTTGCCCAAATGCAAGTGCAAAATAAACTGCAGCAGTGCCAGTCTCAGCTTCCTACAACTGTTCAGCAAAATGGCATAGATACCAGGAAAAGTACTAACAGCTTTCTTATGGTTGTCGGTTTGGTTTCAAACAATCCAGAAGTCAAGGAAATAGACCTTTCAGATTATGCAGAAAGTTACCTTAAAGAACCATTGAGCCGTCTGGCTGGGGTTGGCGAAATATTTGTTTTCGGTTCCGAATACTCCATGAGAATATGGATTGATCCGGATCGTATTAACAGAGTTAACGTTACAATTCCCGAGATCATTGCATCAGTCAAGGCCCAGAATGCACAGGTTACGTTCGGTTCACTCGGTGGAGCTCCTGCAAAGAAAGGACAGGTATACAGCTATACAATCAGAGGCCAGTCAAGACTTACATCTATCGACGAATTCGAAAACATTGTTATCCGAATGAACGAAGATGGTTCCAAAATTTTACTGAAAGATGTAGCCCGATTAGAACTTGGTAACGAAATGTATCAGTTCGGAGCAACATATAATGGCCAGCCAACCACTGGTATCGGCATCCGTTTGGCTTCAGGAGCAAACGCTCTTGGCACAGCAGCGGAAGTAAAAAAAGAAATTGCCCGGCTTTCGCAGTTTTTTCCGAAAGGAGTGTCATACATCTATCCCTATGACACTACCGATTTCATAAAAATATCGATCGGCGAGGTGGTAGATACTCTTATCGAAGCCATAATTCTTGTGTTCTTTGTTATGTATCTATTCCTACAAAACATAAGAGCTACAATTATTCCCACTATCGCAGTACCGGTAGTTCTTCTCGGGACTTTCGGGATTATGTCAATCCTAGGGTATTCAATTAACACACTTACCATGTTCGGACTGGTACTGGCCATAGGTTTGCTTGTGGATGATGCCATTGTAGTTGTAGAAAACGTTGAACGTATCATGACGGAAGAAAAACTGTCTCCGTATGAAGCAACCAAAAAATCTATGACTCAGATTACAGGGGCACTGATAGGTATTGCTCTTGTTCTTTCAGCGGTTTTCATTCCCATGGCCTTCTTTGGGGGATCAACCGGTGTTATTTACAGACAGTTTTCGATAACTATAGTATCAGCAATGATTCTGTCGGTAGTTACCGCACTCTCTCTTACACCGGCTCTCTGTGCCACAATTCTTAAACCTGTGGATTTACCCCATCCTGAATATAAAGGTCTTATAGGTATATTCTTGCTTATTAAAGACAAGTTCATTAAACTCCTTGACCTTATATTTTTTACTCACTTCTTCAAGCTCTTCAACACATCATTCGATTTCTGCTCCCGGATTTACATGTCGTTTGTCCGTTACGTTGTGCGTTCATTGGCATTGTATGTATTTCTTTATGCCTTAATCTGTGCAACATTAGGATTTATGTTTATACGGATACCATCGTCATTCCTTCCGGAAGAAGATCAGGGGGTCCTGATGGCAATGATACAACTACCAGCAGGTGCAACCATGGAAAGAACTAGAGAAGTTCTCGGAAAAATGAGTAATTATTTTCTGACGGCAGAAAAGGATAATGTTGAATCTATCATGGGGGTTGTTGGATTCTCTTTTGCAGGATCAGGACAGAATGCGGGGATGGCATTTGTAAAACTAAAAAACTGGTCCTTGAGATCATCACCCGAAAGACATGTAAGAGCCATTGTTCAAAGAGCCTTTCCAAATCTTCTTGGAATCAGGGAAGGTATGGTTTTAGCCTTTAATGTACCGGCAATTCCGGAATTGGGAACAGCTTCAGGATTTGATATGTTCCTTACAGATCCGGACCAGGGATCTCATGAACAGCTTATAAATGCCAGAAATAAGGTTATTGCCATGACTGGACAAGGAGAAGCCAAAAATTTTCTTACGAGAGTCAGAGCCAACGGCCTTGACGATACCCCTATGCTGAATGTAAAAATAGATTACCCTAGAGCTATTTCACAAGGTTTGGATATACCCAGTATCAATGCAACTCTTTCAGCAGCCTGGGGATCTGCTTACATTGATGACTTCATGGACAGAAACCGTATTAAAAAGATATTCCTTCAGGCCGAACCTGAAGCACGAATGAATGAGAAAGATTTTAACAAGTGGTATATAAAAAACAATGCCGGAAAACTTGTTCCCTTCTCTTCTTTTGCCCGTACAGAATGGTCTTTCGGTTCTCCACGTCTTGAACGTTTTAATGGATTGCCAGCCGTACAGATCAATGGCGAAGCACAGCCAGGTATTTCAACAGGTCAGGCAATGAACAAAATGGAGGAAATAGTTAATTCCCTTGAAGAAGGAAATTACAGTATTGCATGGCATGGTGTTTCTTTTCAGGAAAAACAGTCCGGAGCACAAGCAGCACCTCTTTATGCAATATCATTGCTATTCGTTTTTCTCTGTCTAGCCGCATTGTATGAGAGTTGGAGCATACCTTTTTCTGTAATGCTTGTAGTTCCTCTCGGTATATTCGGAGCCGTAGGTGCCGCATATCTAACACAAAAATATCCGGAGTTATTTCCTTGGATGAGACCTTTAGAAAATGACGTATATTTTCAAGTAGGTCTCCTAACCACAGTTGGTCTATCAGCGAAAAATGCAATTCTGATTGTGGAATTCGCTAAAGAACTTTACGATAAGGGGGCTAAACTGACAGATGCCGTAGTTGAAGCTGCAAAAATCCGTCTTAGACCAATTCTTATGACTTCAATGGCTTTTATTCTCGGTGTACTACCGCTGGCTGTAAGTACAGGAGCTGGCGCGGCCGGACGGAATGAAATCGGTGTTTGTGTAGTCGGAGGTATGCTATCTGCGACAGTACTGGCAGTATTTTTTGTACCGGTGTTCTTTGTATTAATAATGCGTTATTTCACCAAATATAAACCTCGTTCTGAAAAGCTAAAGGAAGCTCTTAATCAATCATAAGATTGCTTTCTGGTAATGATAAAGTCCCCTTTATTTAAGGGGACTTTTTTGTGTGCTCGGCATGTTCTGTATCTGTAGGGTGAAAGTCCCGAACACGACCGCTGGTGGTAAGTGTTAGCGAATTGCAAGGTGGTTACAGTAATGTAATAGCTGAAATAAGCAATAGTGAAATCCCGAACTGACGTACAGGAATCACTTCAGGCAGCCAGAGTGGATAAGAGTGCAAAATAACTCGAAGTCCGATAGCCAGACGGAAACTCTGAATGTAAAGGTGGCAGTGGTGGGAGGAAAGATGTAGGGCTTACCCGAGGAGATCCTGTCAGCTCATTAATGGGTAGTAACAACGAATGGCAGGAAGTCAGCAGAGGCCGTAGTAGCGAGGAGTATGCGTGTGAAGGGCCGAACAAAACGAGTGTGAAAATTTAAGGAACGCAGCCAGAGTCCAGAAAACAAGGCATAAGACATAAGCGACGGCCGGCCTGCAGGGAAAGATAGCACGGAATGTGAAGGATACCTCAGGGGTGAGAT
>NZ_KB899636.1:368301-370124 GCF_000378405.1 Succinimonas amylolytica DSM 2873
TTGGCTGCAGTTGTTTATTTGAACCAGATGAAAGAAAGGAATAGGAGAATGCGTTAAGATCGAAGCTGATTCTGAAGATTTTCAGAAAACGAACACACCTTGAAAACAAAGCTGGGTGTGAGAACTTTAGCCCCTCACACCCACGTATCTCTTGCGGAGAATAAATGCTAAATGTATCAAATTCCAGTCTCGTACGCAAAGTATTTGTTACGATAAATGCTGATGGCAATACAGATATTAAGAACTCGAGTTTCCCACACCTAAAATGAAACTTAAAGCTCTAAATCTAAGGCATTGGCGAGAAAAAGAACTTAAATGATTGAGATCACAAAAATAGAAAAATATCGACAAATGTTTTAAAAGGCATTATAGATCAATATTTAGAGCCTTGTTTTTATGATAATGTTTATTTATCGAAAATTTAAACAAAATAAAAACAAGGCAAGTAAAATGATACAGAAAGACGACATCAAACATAAGGACTATTCTCATTTTTGAGACTTTTTTCACAAATTAAGATCTCTGGAATCATGAAGAAGCTGGGATTTTATAAGGAGAAGGGGATTCAGCCAGTATCTATGATGCTGCAGTTCCTTATGTCCCTGATGACAACCACATCAATACTCAAGTTCATGGCCAGAGGCGGAACTTCAAACAATGATGAAAGGTATTCCAGGAGTGTACTGTACCGTTTTCTCGGAAACCCTTCATACAACTGGCGCGCCTTGCAGATGAGCATTGCTATTATTTTGAGCAAAAAGATTTCTGCTCTGACCAAAAACAGGCGTAAGTGCCTGATTGTTGATGATTCTCTGTATGACCGAGGCAGAAGCAGGCACACCCAAATGCTGTCCAGAGTTTACGACTATGTCACTCAGAGCTACAGTTTAGGATTCCAGTACCTTAATTTATGCTGGACAGACGGAAATACAACGCTTCCCTGTGATTTTGCCATGGCTGGAGCAGCCAGACAAAAGGAATGTAAAAGGAAGAAAGACCGGAAACGTAAAAGCTCAAACCTGATTAACCCGGGGTTGATGAGATTGCCCGGCTGTCAGGAGGCCCCCCCCTCATGATTAACAAGATCTGCACGCATTCTTTGAATTACGCGGTTTTAAAGAATGAAAAGATTGTGACAAAAGACATTGTTAATCAGGCTGCCAATACCGAGATTCTGGAAATAATACTGAAGAAGCAGGAAGGCTGACATCTGGTCAGTACTTTAAAACATCAGTTCGCTACGCAGACGCCGGATTCAACTGCCGTCCAGGACTATCAGATTAAGACAGCTACATTTAACGGCTGTCAGAGATCTCAGGGGGACGGCATTTTAACCGGCTATTCGTTCCGGCATTTATGAAACAGGAACGTCAGACAATCCCGAAACATTCCGTCACGAAACATCAGTAACCAGTCCGTCTCCCCAATAAAGCACTCCTCCGGTATCGAACAAACGGTCTGACAACAAGGATCTGCAATTTGGCGGCTACAGCATACATCAAACTAAAAACAGCAGGTCCCCCCAATTAAGGTATCTGCCAGTATCGGAGAAATACCTGTCAATAGGGTTCTGCAATTTATTGGCAACAATACACGACAAGCCAAAAACAACTGGTATCGCCAATTCATCTGTCAGTCAACAACTCCAGTTCTTCAGCATACAGTGCCGACAAAGAAAGAACATGTAGTTGCGACAAAATTAAATCTGAAAAAACAAGAAAAATCTGGTGGAAATTTAGTGAGGTCGTGACCAGCTTTTGAGGTAATTCATGACTCCCTTTTCCGGTGAATCTTGATCGATGATTACGTCCGTTCCTGGAGAA
>NZ_KB899636.1:376644-416132 GCF_000378405.1 Succinimonas amylolytica DSM 2873
AAGAAAGCTTTTCTTGGTGTTCATGCCTACTCCTGTTAAGACAAATGTTATTTGTCTCTACATTGACAAATCTTATTTAATCTTAAGGGAAAAGGCAAGATTTAGACAAAAGTTATTACTGAAAATGTGACATATGTTAATTAAATTTGGAATGGTTTTTGGACAAAGCTTGTTTGACTAACACACGTACTTTATTCCTTTTTCGGTCATATATGACACATTGCCTTCGGAGTACAGTGCGGAATCCCCGCAAAGGTATATGTATCCATCATCGGTATACCTCCTGAAGCTTTCAAAGACCTTTGTCATTCTGCCGAAAGCGTACGTGTCATTGGTATTGCCGCTCTCAGGCTCCATGTAAAGAGGAATGCCGGTTGCGTTATCAACCATCATCTGTTCCATAATCTGGACTAATTCGGGATGGGCATCTCTGCTGTATCCAAAGGTAACATTGATTTTATGGGGTTCATCGTAATTGACTGCGGTGTTATCCTCATGGAACATACGCTCTTTGCCATGGTAATGGAAGCTGGTGCTGTCAATGTTCACACTCCCGATTTTGCGTCCAAGGCTATCCATAATGCCCAGAGCCAGCTCGGAAAATAAAGGTGTCAGACCATATTCGTACAGCGCATCCATGGTACGGCCTATAACATCATCGTTAAACCAGGCTTTATGGTATTCTATTCCCAGCATGGCCTCAACATCTCTGGCCTCGAAAAAGGTGTTGCTCATATACAGTGGCCGGGTGGTATAGCCAAGCCCGTTCAATATCATCAGAGCAACAACCTGACCATGAGTAAAATGTCCGGCATTATTACTGAACTTGGGAAGCCTGGAATCGATCTTCTCGATAATTCCGGTCTCCCGAATAAAAGCTCCAACCAGTCCCAAATGCCCCATGGTTAAAGGTTTAAGCAGCTCTCTCGGAATAACGGCCATGACATCCCCCAAAATTGGCAATAATCGCCGTATTCTAGGGAAATAAAATCGCCTGCCACAAGCGAGATAATATTAAAGCGATCCTTGTATCACATTTTAAAAATAAATATTTTATATATGTATTTTTTTGTGATAAACCCCTATATTAATTGACGTCACAACATGCTAGTCTCAAAAAAGGAATTTGAAATTCCTCCAGCCCTTTATAAAAAGTGGTAATTAAGCAATCTCAACTGCGAAATGTAAGTAAAAACTCAAACATGATTCTGATTTACTGGATCCTGAGGACACCGCCTGTGGTGATTAAGGGAGGATCAGGAATTTAAAGAACAGACTGTCAAGATTATATGGAAAGAGGTGTCACAAAATTTCAGCGGAGATGGTCATGTAGGGGCGTAATTTTCAAAAATCTGGAGCAGGAATCTATGATTTTAAGGATATTTCTGGAAGCCAAAATCCGGACAAACTAACAAATCAGCGACACCGATAACTCTTGAGAGAATACTCGAAAGGAAGACCTTGCGGAAGCACTTAGGAAGGTGGTCAGCAACAAAGGCGGTGCCGGAGTTGATGGCATGAAAACCCTTCAGTTAAGATGTTACATATTGGAACACCCTAATGAAATCTCGGAAGCGGTGAGAAACGGGACTTACACCCCGAAACCTATATTCAGGAAAAGGGCGAAGCGAGTTCCTTTAAAATCCGAATATGCGTATTCCTCTAATAGGTACTGGACTATGTCCATGACTCCTGTGATTCACAGAATTCTTAGTAATAAGCGTCTGCTGAGTGAGGGATGGGCTACTTTGGAACAGTTTGCGTGGAAGGGCTGATATATTTACTTCTGCGTTTATCGTTTTGAACCGCCGAATGCGGATCCGCACGTTCGGTGGTGTGGGAGGGGTGAGTTAGGATCCCCCTACCCGATTACGCAAAAAGCGTCACTACGATAAAAGAACTGCAGACTAAACGTAACTTATTATTCAGGTATGTAGAGAAACAGATATATTAAGCGTAAATTCGCTCAATGAATTTACGCTTAATATAACTCATAAAAAAATAAAATAAAACTGCTATTTGGAAATAATGATAATGTAGTAACACCCAATTAAAAAATTATAAAAGGATCTATTAAGCAAAAATGACAAAATACCAAAGCTTTAACATGGAGTGCCCCATTATAAAATGCCTAGCTGTTCTATAAAAAATACAACCAGGGTTCGAGTACAAACTAAAGCACAACAAATGACTTTCATTTACTGGCAAACAACTAATGGATCACCACTAATAAAACATCAAGAAACTGAGATTTTAGCACTCTGACAAAAGATAGTAGGAAGTTAAGAAATAAGATGGTGCGAATGGAGGGACTCGAACCCTCACGCCTTACGGTACAAACACCTGAAGCTTGCGCGTCTACCAATTCCGCCACATTCGCTTTAAATGGCGCTCCCGACGGGAATCGAACCCATGACCTTTGCCTTCGGAGGGCACTACTCTATCCAACTGAGCTACGGAAGCACTGCAAAGAATATGGGTATTATATAAAACCCAAACAGTTCGTCAATATTTTTCCATACATTTTATCAATAATGTAGGATCGCCAACATCAAAAGCTCAAAAAATAATCATTATTATTCCTGTTCTTTTTCAGCAGACTCCTCATTGTCCAAGGTTCCTAAAACCATTGAAAGATCATAGAGGTCAGAATTCTTGGCAACATCCCATTCCTTGTTAATCATTTTTGTTTTACCATTAAGAGTGACTCTTGCAAAATACTTTGAATCCGCATTCTTGTAAAGATCGAAGACCAGCAGAGAATTCAAAGGTGCATAATCTGAAACTGAAAACCCCCCCAGTTCACCACTTACTTTCTCTGAAGTATTACCATCACCAAACTCTTCTTTGAACAAATAACTTTCAAGAGAGATAAGAGCTCTAGCGTCTAAAATCATAACCTTAACTGGTTCTTCACTATTAATCGCAACTAGATCGTCGACAATTCCCCTTACGATCCGTTTTCCGGAATTCATTCCTATGCGATTATTTTTAAAACCAGGACCAAACTTATAATAGGCTATATGATCCTCCATTTTAGCAAAATACTCTCTCTCGTTTGGCCTAATAATAGTGTCCATCAAAGAAGAATATTTCTGGGCAAGGAAAGGATCAATATTTGGAAGAATCTGGTAAAAAAGGTAAAGATCGTTGACAAAATCCTTGTCATCAATTCTCGATGTTCCAGTTGAAAATCCTAAATGAACCAATTCATCAATTTTAACCTTTTTCAAAATTCTGGGAAGTACACTTTCGATGTAAGATTTATACTGTTTATCTACTCGCATCTTTCCTAATGCTTTTTCCAAATCCGGATAGTTATTAAGGTAGTTTTTATATTCAGTATTGTAAAAAAATGCCAATGTGTTTTCATCTTTAATTTCATCATACACAATAACATTATCTTCTGGGAGATTGTTGGTGATTCCCAAAACAAACTTCTCCCCAGTTTCTAATCCTAAAGGATCTCCATCATAAACGAACTGAATATTAATTTCCTTGTCGTAAGTAGCCTTTGAATTGATCAATTTAGCTCGAGACTTACCAAAATCCGTTCCTAGTCTATTTACTTCTCCTATGCCTACAGGAGTAAGCGCAGTCTTTGACAACTTTGTTATCGTCGGACGAAGTTGCTTCATAAGGTTAAACAACTCGGTTCCCTCGTCTGTAAGTTGCTTCTCCTTATCACAGCGCGCCATAGCATGATAAAAATCATCAAAATTATTAATATTCTGATACCCCATGGCTCCTTTTGAAACTACTGCAAAACTGTAAACATGACTGTATCCGCTATAGTCAACAACGTTCATACTTTCACTGTTGTAGGAATTCTCTGTCCTGAAAACATAATCACCACTAGCATTAGCAACACTAAAAAAAGAAATAACACTACCTACAAAAAAAGCGGCAGCAATTTTGGTAATCTTCATAACAAACCCCAAAAAGAAAGTACAAACGGGGAGTATTGTACTCCCTCAATACTTACAATTACACATCGAGTTCCGCCAAATGAGAGTTAGCCACAATAAAATCGCGCCGTGGCTCAACTACATCTCCCATGAGCTTTGAAAACTCCTTATCAGCCTCAATTGCATCGTCGATTGTCACTTTGAGGAATACTCGATTTTCTGGATCCATTGTCGTATCGTACAATTCATCAGGATTCATTTCACCCAACCCCTTAAAACGGGTAATATCTATTCCCCGCAAGGCAATTTTTATAAGAATGTCATAAACCTGACCAAAATCTCTAAAATTATCGTATCTGTTTTCACCAATCATTAAATAGGCATCAGGCTCCAAGAGCCCTACAATCAAATTGCTAACTTCGGCAATTGCCTTATAATCTAAACCTACAAGAAAGTGGTACGGCAACAACTGCCCACGATCTACACCATTATGTCGAACAAAAATTTTCGGCAACCAAACGTTATTAGCAGGATCATATTCAACTTCTGTCCTGAATCGCAACCCCGAATTTTCCTGAAGTTTCAAACGATTTTCAAATTCAGCAGTCCACTCAAGAACCTTTTCCTTACTGTTCAAATCACTTTCGGATATGCGACGAACAAAAAGAAGCTGTTTGGTAAGCATCTTCGGAATTTCTCTATCAACTCTGTCCAGAACAGCAAAAATATTCATATACTTCAGAAATATCTTTTCCAACGGCTCACCAAAAATAGGAGCTGCAGCAGAATTCACATATAATTTTGCCTTATCTAAAGCTAAAGAAGTCTCGTACTGATTTTTCTCCTTTTCATCGACTATAAACCTAACCTGTTTACCTTTTGAATATCTGTACAAAGGTGGCTGCGCAATATAAACATACCCTCTTTCAATAATATCCGGCATCCTTCTATAAAAGAATGTCAAAAGTAATATTCTGATATGAGCACCATCCACATCAGCATCAGTCATAATAACCACATTATGATAACGAATATTATCAGGATTGTAGTCGTCATTACCGACGCTACCGCAACCTAATACTTTGGTCAAAATACCAATAGTCGAATCCAAATCAAAGGTAATCTGATTTAGTTTATCTGTAGAAGTTTTTTCAACATTTAATATTTTTCCCCTAAGAGGCAAAATTGCCTGAAACTCTGGATCCCGCCCTTTTTTTGCAGATCCACCTGCTGAATCCCCCTCTACAATATAAAGCTCTCTTACGGCAGGATCTTTTGATACACAGTCGGTTAGTTTTTTTGTCATGCCGCCAGTAAAATCTTTTTTATTACTATCTCGAATTTGGCGAGCTTTAATTCTATAACGGGCAGCGCTTAATATTTTTTCAATAATAACTTTGGACTCGTTCGGATTCTCGTTCAAATATTCATAAAGCTTTTCGTTAATAACAGAACTTACTGCCGCTGAAACCTCAGATGAAACAAGTTTATCCTTAGTTTGAGAAGAAAATTTTGGATCAGGAACCTTTACTGAAACAATAGCAGAAATACCTTCTCGGAAATCTTCTGTCTGTATATCAATTTTTTCTTTCTTATTGATAATTATTGATTCCGAATATTTCTTTAGCGAATTTGAAAGACCTCGTCTAAAACCTTCAAGATGGGTACCACCATCCTTCTGAGGAATATTATTAGTAAAACAAAATACGCTTTCGTTATAAGAATCAACCCACTGAATAGCGACCTCAACCTCTATACCATCATCACCACGCGTCTGATGACAATAAAAAATCTTATTAGTGAGTTTTTCCTTGTCCTCGTTTAAAAAATTAATAAAGGCCTCAATACCACCCTGATAATGAAAAACCTCCTCCTTCTTTGGAGAACATCTTTCATCAACAAGAACAATTTTCACACCAGAATTCAGAAAAGATAATTCCCTAAGCCTTTTTTCTAAAACCTTGTAATCAAAAATGATATTTGAAAAAACTGTATCACTAGGCCAAAATCGGACATCCGTACCAGTTTCTTCCAAAGAACAATCAGCTATTGGCTCAATCGGAGCAACAGGTTTTCCACCATCTTTATAGGTTTGCTGCCATATTTTTCCATTTCTTTTTATAGTGAGGACAAGTTTATCTGATAATGCATTCACCACAGAAACACCGACACCATGAAGTCCTCCAGAAACCTTATAATTATTCTGATCGAACTTACCTCCGGCATGAAGAACCGTCATAACAAGTTCGGCTGCCGATACCCCTTCCTCTTCATTGATATCTACAGGTATTCCACGTCCATCATCATTAACTGAAACCGAACCGTCGGCATGAATTGTTACTAACACTCTATCACAATAGCCAGCCAAAGCCTCATCAATGGAATTATCAACAACCTCAAAAACCATATGATGCAAGCCTGACCCATCGTCAGTATCGCCTATATACATGCCTGGACGCTTGCGCACTGCATCAAGCCCCTTAAGAACCTTTATAGAATTTCCGTTGTAATCGTTATTAACTTCAGCACACATAAAACTTTCCTAAAATATGCACAGGCAGGCACAGTCTGTAATTATTAGAATATTTTGTTATCTTGCAAACTATCATCTGTTCACAAAAAATTCAATACAACAACCGGTGTATTATAGCCCAAAGTCCAAAAAATCGCTATAAAAAGCACATTCCACCGTATTATCACATTTAATTCAAACTTTCAAATATGGTAATATTGGCAATGACGACAAAATTATTTATACAACTTATTCTGTATCAACATAGGAACACATAAATGAAAATCATCATTAGAGCTCCCTTATGGATGAAAATAGCTTATGGTATTGGGATATTAATGTTATTAGCAGGAATTTCATGCCACTTTATAGGAATCCCTGACATTCCTGATGAATGGATGGCTTTCTTTCTGATCGGCGGAGTGGTACTTATTACTCCTTACCATTTCGTTTCTTTAAGAGAAATGCTAAAACTACGACCTAAAAGTTAATTAATAGTAATTTTTTTTCAAACCCTCAGAAGATTTCTGATCTTAATTCTGAGGTAATTCCAAAAATCACTTTCATCACCTTCTTTTGCAAAATTATAACTATAACAAAACCAGAACAGCCAAACAGAAAAAACTATAGAGTATATTGCATATTATTCTGATTTAATTCATCACACTATTTCAGTTATGTTAAATGTTAAATTTTTCATCTTATTCTTTAATATTCAAGCTTATCATTTTACCAAATTCTCATATCCAGACTTCCTTCTTTTAAATAAAAACAGATAAAATTCTCTTAAAAAATATTACATTTTCAATATCTCACAAATTCTTTATATCACTCCCATTCATTAAACATTCATATTTAACTATTTCTTTTTCAAAAACACTTCCATAATAATCTTCTATCCATCTTCCTAAAACCAATAAGCTAGAATCAGTATTTACAACTTACAGGCATACGAATTATCAAAAAAGACAATTATTCATAAAAACTACAGACTGCCACATTATCGCTAGATAACTTACATTCACCTACTCTAGCAGAAATTGTGAAAGAATCATCTGTTATAAGATATATTAAAAACGAAACAAAACAATCTGTTAAAATTATTACCAGTAATTCATTTGAATAAACATTAGTTTTCAATTTCACCATAATGCGGTAACCACCTGTACAGGATTCATTTTCATATATTAATATTCTACAAGAGCCACTCCCCTTCTATTTTCAACTCAATATAATCATTAGTTGAATATGATCCTTTTCAACCCTTTGCATAATATTCAATACTTCACCTCTCATATATGTTCCATGTGGAACATATATTCAAAAAAAAATAATTCGACCAACTTGATCAAAAGATATCAATAGTAAAAACTGGTAAAGATTGTCGATTTCTATTTTGCTAAAACTGACTCTATAATAGTCATTCAATTTATCAAATATAAAATATTATTATGACACCTAATCTAAGACTAATATCCCCCTTCTATCCTTACACATTACATAGTAAGATAGGAAAACAGAATCACTATCTCTCCCCCTCTTGTTCCACGTGGAACATTATTCATAAACAATTCTGTACAGACTACGACTGATTGTTCCACGTGAAACCACCAATAACCTATCCATTATATATTTTGGGATTACAGAGAGTAACAGAAAGAAATATCGTAACCTACGACATCCTAAATCAGATAAATATTACCAAATTAACAAGTTCCAGACAGGTAAAAGCTTAGTAAGACATACAAAATGCTACCGTAAGATTTTTCAGCAATTTCAAAAATTGATAGTCAATCACTTCAATATAAACTTGTTCCACGTGGAACTATCTATAATCCTATTCATTAAGCAAAATATTGATTCAGAGGACTGACTTGTATGATTTGGACAATTGTAAACAATCAAATAACAACTTCGCAAACAAGAATGGAAATATTAAATATTTGAGCAACATTATAAAGGTATGAGATACCTCATTGAATCAGCCGTAAACCTATTATAAAAACATACTACATTTAAAATTTAAGTAATTATATTTAGAACAAAATTCAAACTGGTAAAAAATCAAGAAAACTATCAATGTTCCACAAGGAGTATCCAGGTCAGTCAAATGTCATAGTAAACAAATTTAATAACACTAAGAGAGGAGAATGCAATTGTGATAAAATTTCGAACTTGCCAGTTACGGTCTGAAATTTAAACAATGATACTAAAAAAGATTTTTATAGAATTAATAGATATTTACAGTGCGTATAGGCATTATAGTTAATTATAACACATTTTGCTCAAAAACATACAATTAAAAACAAAATATGAATACACCTGTTTTTTATCATTCATAATCAAGCAAGCTTTAACAATTCAGAGTTTAAGCTATAAAACACAAAGGCAGGTGTAAAAAATGCAATGATGACGATTTATATTGATTTTTACTTTTTTTTGGTGAGGTACCTCGATTACTACGCACTACATCTAGTATACTTAGAGCTAAAAAAACAATAAAGATAATAAACTTATAAAAGGAAGAGATTTATTCCTTTAAAATAACATTGAGACTTTATTATCTGCAATAGAATAAAAAGAAGCAACAGGGAATGTATCTCTGTACCTATATTCAGAATCCTTCCCTACAATAGTAAGAAAAAACTGGGCTCTTGATCCTATTGATTTAATAAGATCACATAAAATTCGTTGATTATTTTCATCAAGTTCAGATGTTATATCGTCAATTAAAAAAATACAATTACTGCCAGATTTCTTAGTATATAACAGCCCTTGAGCTATATGCATGGATATTACCAGAAGTTTCTGCTGTCCTCTTGATAACAATTGCTCAGCCATTGTGTCATTCACTTTAATTTTTAGATCTGCTTTATGTGGTCCAGAAAGTGTATATCCTAAAGAGAATTCTCGATCTCTATTCTTTCTCAAAATATTCAATAGACCTTCCTCTCTTTTGTATCCATAATTTAAAGTAAATTTAAAGTTATATTCAGGAATAAATTTTTGTGTTATTAGTGATATCTCCTGAGAAAAATCATTTATATAATCTTTTCTTAAATCAGAAATTAGTTCAGATAACTGAACAAAAAGCTCATTCCAATATTGGAAAGAAAAATCATCGGACCTCTCATGAACAAGAGAATTTCTTTGCTTTAAAACCCGATAAAAGTCATTATATACTTTTCCTGATGACGACTGATTATAAAAAACCCCCCAATCAACAAAACTCCTTCTAACAGAAGGACCTTCAGTCAATAAAGAAAAGGAATCTGGAGATATTAATTGTACACATAGGTTTTTAGCAATATCACTATTCCTTACGATATTTTTATTATCAAAAACAACTTTGATACTACCATCAGATTTTCTTTCCAAACCTTCATAATGATTATTTCCATTATTATCATGCAAAACAGCAAAGACACTAAAAGATGAACATCCAGATTTAATTAAGCTTTGATTATTAGAAGTCCTAAATGATTTAGCAAGAGAAAGATAATAAATAGATTCGAGAATAGATGTTTTACCGACACCGTTACTGCCACAAAAAACATTAATTCCATTTGAGAGTGGAATATCAAGGTACTCAAAGTTTCTAAAATTTGAAACCTTTATATGACTAAGGAACATGCCGGATACTAGCAAAGAAATTTCAAGGACAGAGAGAAAAAACTCTCTATGTCCTTGAAAACAAAACTTTAAATAACAATTCTACTTACAACATAACACGCTTGGCTAATCTGTTCGCCCTCCCCTGCCACAGCTTCTACCTTTGCACTGTTACTGTTAGTTGTCATGGAAATCTTAATCTTTTTTGCAGTCATGTTCTTACAAATATCAATAAGATAATCCGCCTTATAAGCCAAATTAAAATCATCACCTTCATACTCAGCTATAATATGCTCAACTGCTTCCTCGTGAAGACTGTTCTTAGCTTTTATGGTAATTGATGAATTAACAACTATGAGTTCAACTGCATTATTTAAAGAATTACAAAGAATCTTCACCCTCTCAAGAGAGTTTTTAAAACTCTCACGATCAAGCGTAATAACCCGATTACAGTTGTTGGGAACAATCATTAGAATGTTAGGATAATCACTGTCAATAAGACAACTAATCACTGTAACACCATTAATTTCAGTTCTGAAACTGTTTTTTCCAACAAATAATTCTATTACAGAATCCTGAAAAGACTTATCCTTAGAATATTCATTCAAAAGCCTAATCACTTCACCCACAGTCTTTTTTGGGAGAATAAAAGAATTTCTGCCATTATAGTTTTCGGGAAAAATACACTCTTCTTCAAGCTCTGCTCTCTGAATGTTCGCTCTGTGAGCATCTGATGTATATATGTCTAGATCCTTATGAGAACCGGTTTCCTGTCTCAAGGTGAAGCACATTCCCTTCAAAGCTACACGATAATTTTCCTGGGGAATCGCAAAACTCGTCGTCTTCATCATATCCAAAAGAGTCGAAGCTTTAATCTTCATAGAGTAGGAACTGGCAAGGATTTCAATTTCAGGAAACTGCTCCGCAGGAAGAGTTGACAGAGAAAAAGTGTTTCTGTCCGTACTCAAAGTGATAGACTTTCTGTCCGTCGATTCGATAACTTCAACGAAACATCCTTCAGGAAGACTTTTAACTATAGTTGCTAGCTTTTTTGCCTCAACAGTAATTGCGCCTTTCTCAACAGGGCCGTACAAACCAACCTCGCTGACCAATTCAATTTCGGTATCAGTGCAGATTAGGTACATCTTGTATTCTGTATCCTTTATGGGGCCCGTAGGATCGTTATACTCAATTTTCATGAGAACATTCTGAGTTATCGGTTCCTTTTGATTTGTGCCAACAGATCCGGAAATCTGCTCTAAAGGCTTAATAAAAGCTTCTCTTTGAATTTTGAATCTCATAGTAATTGCACCATTTAATCTCTTGAATCTTACTCAGTAAGCTGTAATTTCAAATTTTCATAATCAGATCTGATTTGATGATCTGTCTGAATCCATTTGGCAAGTTTGTCGCAAGCATGCATTACAGTAGAGTGATCTCTATCTCCAAACTGCTTCCCAAGGCTTGGATAGCTCTGCCCCGTCAATTCTCTTGCCAAAGTCATTGCAATCATACGAGGCCTCGCAATTGGCTTTGATCTCGAAGGAGAATCCATATCCTTGACAGATATCTTGAAATACTCAGACACGGTTTCCTTAATATTATCCACGGTTACCATCTTTGCCCTCTGTGCCAGTTCATCTTTTAACACAGATTTAACCCTGTCCACTGTAATGACCGTATCAGATTTGGGACCTAGAATAGTAGCCCCAATCGTTTTAATATATCCTTCAAGATTTCGAACGTTAGTCTGAAATTTCAACGTCATAAAATCAACGCTTTGCTTATCAAACTTAAGTCCCATCTCTTCAATTTTTTTGAGAATTATTTTTCGTCTAGTATCAGAATCCGGGGGTTCCACTTTAATTACAACCCCTGAACGAAATCTGGAACTTAAGCGTGAGTCAATCTTCTTAATTTCAGAAGGATGTACGCTAGCCGCAAAAACAAGCTGCTTTCCTGAAGTCGAAATCTCGTTCATAATACTGGTAAACTCACCAGCAAATGAATCACTGAATTTATTGTTGAACTCTTGCATATCATCAATCAACAAAACATCAAGACTTTTATAGAGCGCTTTAAATTTACTTATAAGACCAGTCACAGAATTCTTGCTAGTACTGTAATCTGCGACTGCTTGAACAAAATCCTGGTAAATACTGATTAGTGGCACATACATTACTTTCTTATCAGGATAGTTTGTCAGGAGCGAATTTGCTATAGCAAAAAGGATATGAGTTTTCCCAAGACCGGTATCTCCATATACAAACAAAGGATTCCTATCGGAAGTTCCCGGATGTTCAGCTACCAGCTTTCCATTGTCGCAAAGAGTTGCATTAGTAGGACCTTCAACAAAATTATCGAAGTTTTTGTTTTTCAGAATAAGATGCTTATGTTGCCTGTAAAACGGATTTTCCTTAACTTCTGCAAGACTTAACTGCTTGGAAAAGCTCATGTTTTGAAAACTGTCATCCTGGGAGGAAATACTTCCTTTTTCATATTGAGAAGGCCTATCAGAAACTGAAGCTCCCTTAGCTTCTGTGTGCGGGACAAACCCCCTTCCCATGTCATCAATTTTCAGTCCGAAACGATCGAAAGAACTTACCTCATTATGAGGTTGAACACTGCTGCTGTTCATTTGAATTTCTTTCTGAGGTAAGTACGAATACCCGACTTTTGATACATCCCCTTCTCTATCAGTGTTTCTTTGGGATGGCACTGGAATCCGTCCTCCATGGAAAGGTGACTCCAGTTTTGACTGAGTATTTGAATTGTCTCCGAACTTCATATTGCTCTGGAGATCAATATTCACTCGATATTCCCTTCCAAGTGATTCCATCGTGGCCGCCCTAATGGTATCCACATAATTGTTGTTTTCAAGAAAATCCTTTACTAGACGATTAGGAACATAAACAGTAAGAACATTGTGCTGATCTGACACAACAGCCATAGATTTTTTCAAAAACATCCTGAGTTGCATCTGCCTAGCTCCGCCCAAAGGCACAGATTCAAGATGCTTTTTTACCTTTTCCCAGGAGGAAGGATCAAAAATTGGCACAAACTAACCTCAAACAACACGAATAAAAACACTTTATCACGAAGAATTGATTTTACAATATGAATTGACAGTAATCCAGCACAAATTGTGAATAACTTGAAATGTGATATGGTTTTTGACAAGAAATGTTAACTATTGACGAAAGTTATCAACAACACCAACAATGTTGCAGCGATGGTATATTGATAATATCTTAAGAAATACCTTAATTAGTTTATCAACAACCTATAAACAGCTTATTCACAACATAATTTTGATAACCTAAAACGACTCCTGCTCAAGATATGTTGACTGGAACGACTAAGAACTATATAATCACGCGACTGTTCTGTGAACTAGAGCAGACTTTTATTTTTTTTATTATTGGGAGAATATATAATGAAACGCACTTTTCAGCCTCATGTATTAAAGCGTAAGCGTGTTCACGGTTTTCGTAGTCGCATGAAGACAGCAGACGGTCGTAAGGTTCTTTCACGTCGTCGTGCAAAAGGCCGCGTTCGCCTTACAACTGTTAATGGCTAAAAGAAATTTTTCTAGGGAGTCCAGACTGCTGACTCCTGAAAGTTTCAATTCAGTCTTTAAAGATCCAATAAAAGCAGGATCTCCATCCATAACTGTGCTTGCAAAAGCTAATGGTTTGGGTTTCCCGCGCTTGGGCTTGATTGTCCCTAAAAAAGCACTCAAGAAAGCAGTGTGGAGGAATCGGATTAAGCGCGTGGTGCGGGAAAATTTTAGAAATGCCCAAGATAAACTGTGTCCGTTAGATTTCGTAGTAATAGCGAAAGGTCCTGCACAAAATATGAGTAACAGGGATTTAGACGAAATCCTGGCAAAATTATGGAACGTCATATATCGCCGCTACAAAAAATTGCAAGTGCGCTTATCCGATCCTACCAAATAGTTCTCAGTCCTGTGATAGGACAGCAATGCCGCTATATCCCTACCTGTTCTGAGTACACAAGACAGGCGATTTTAATGTATGGATTCTGGAACGGATTCTATCGTGGGATCTGTCGCATAGGACGATGTAACCCTTTCTGTACAAGTGGTTTTGATCCCGTTTCTTTTCCTAATGATGAATTATGAGAACATATGCAGCAACAACGTAACACTGTACTGATAATGCTGATTCTCTTCACTGTTTTCATGTTTTTTACATGGTCAGGTGACAGGAATGCAGCTTTACAGGCACAAAATCAACCCGAAGTAACAATTCAATCCCCGAATACCGATAATATTGTAAAAGTCTCAACTGATCTCTACGACCTGGATATTAGTTTAGATAATGGGGATATTTTGAAAGCGGATCTTAAGGATCAAAAGCAGGAAATTAATTCATCTGAAAATTTTCACCTTCTGAAAATTACCAAAAATTTCAAATATTTTGCTTCAAGTAACATTGTGGCTGCACAGCCAGAAGACCGTAACCTTGATCCGACACAGCAAACATCTGCCCAGTTCCATTACATGAATGTTAAGTATACATCAGATAAAACATCTTACGTAATGAACAAACCGCAAGATCAGGATGGTCGCGATATAAAAGAATATTGTGCCATATACAGAGCATCAAGAAATCCAGATCAAAAAACGAGCAATAAGGATACTTTAAATCCACCGTCTGATAACAGCAGTCTTGTAGTAACGCTAAAAGGAGCAACATCTGACGGAATAAGCATTAACAAAATTTTCTCCTTTGAGAGATGTTCTCATGAAATCAGAGTTTCTTTCGAAGTTTCAAACTTATCAAAACCTTTGAGAATTGCTCAAATTTCATCTCTTGAACAATCGGTTAATGATCCGGAACTGAATTCTGGAATGTTTGGAACCTCTGCTTACAGAGGAATGGCTTATTCAACATCTGATACAAAGTATCAGAAAGAAAGTTTCTCTGATATTGGAGAATTAAAACAACCAGAAAATATACGTTCCTCCAAAGGCGGCTGGATCAGTATGATCCAACACTATTTCGTTGCCGCATGGGTTGGAGCCGAAAACACATCAAACACCATTTTCTCTTACGGAAAAGACGATGCGGAAACAGCTGTGGTAGGAATCCGTTCACAAGATATAGCAATAGCTCCAGGAGAAAAAGCCACACTATCAAATATTTTATGGATCGGCCCCAAAGATATTCATGAAATGAAGAAGGTTTCTCCAAATCTCGAACTTACAGTTGACTACGGATGGCTTTCATTCCTGTCCATTTGGCTTTATTACGCACTTGATTTTATTCACCAGATTCTGCCTAACTGGGGAGTTGCCATAATAGTACTTACAATTCTTGTTCGTTTGTCAATGTATTGGCTAACAAAAAAGCAATACGTTTCAATGGCAAAGATGCGAATTTTGACACCAAAGATGAATGAACTTAAGGAATTGTACAAAGACGATAGACAAAAACTTAGCATGGCAATGATGGAACTCTATCAGAAAGAGAAAGTCAATCCACTTGGAGGATGTTTGCCCATCCTGATACAAATGCCTATATTCATAGCTCTGTATTGGACATTTATGGAATCTACAGAACTCAGACATTCTGCGTTCTGCCTATGGATTCAGGACCTTTCGGCATATGATCCTTATTTTGTTCTTCCTATTTTGATGGGAGTTACAATGCTGATCATTCAAAAAATGTCGCCAACCACAATAACAGATCCTATGCAGAAAAAAATTATACTGATGATGCCAATAATATTCACAGGTTTATTCTGTACATTCCCTTCAGGTCTTACCCTGTATTGGCTGGTGTCAAACATTTTCACCATCGGACAGCAGTTAGTTATTTTTAGAGCATTAGAAAAGAAAGGCTTAAGTCTGAAAAATCAAGCTAAATAATTGCTTGCATCAGCAACAAAATCAAAGTAAAACTCAGGTTAAAATCCTGAGTTTTTTTTTTCAAGGTAATAGCATGAATTTCAATGAAGATACAATAGCTGCAGTAGCAACTCCCGTTGGTCATGGAGGGGTTGGTATTATTAGAATATCTGGTAATAAAGCAAAGGCAGTCGCTGAAAAAATCGCGAGAATAACCCCCTCTCCAAGATACGCACATTACTCAGACTTTGTTGACGAAAATAATAACAAAATTGATGAAGGTCTTGTCATTTACTTTATATCGCCGCACAGTTATACAGGAGAAGATATTGTCGAGTTTCAATGCCACGGCGGGCCGGTTGTACTAAACAGATTGATGCAGGAAATTCTAAAAGACAGCAGCATTAGACAGGCCTCCCCCGGTGAGTTTACAAAAAGGGCTTTTTTAAACGGAAAAATTGATCTCACCCAGGCAGAAGCAATACAGGATCTTATAAATGCAACTAGCATTCAGGCATCAAAATCAGCAATAAATTCACTTTCCGGAGCATTTTCAAACAAAATCAATGAACTACTGGAAATTCTGATAAAACTTAGAACATTCGTTGAAGCTTCCATAGACTTTCCAGACGAAAGTATTGATTTTGTCAATGAAGGTAATGTAATGAATGAATTGCATGTCTTAAAAAATCAAATAGAAGAAATTAAAAACACCGCAAAACAGGGGATTCTATTAACAGAAGGAGTAAACATAGTAATAGCAGGTAGACCAAATGCCGGAAAATCATCACTACTTAATGAATTGTTAGGTGTCGAAAGAGCTATTGTAACAGACATAGCAGGTACTACTAGAGATACCATTAAAGAGACAATTAATATTGACGGGCTACCGGTACATATTATTGACACTGCAGGACTTCGTAAAAATACAGATAACACCGTAGAAAAAATCGGAATAAACAGGTCATGGAACGAAATTCACAGGGCATCAAGAATCCTCTTCTTATTTGATATTTCAGATAATGATAATAAAGAACAAATTAACCTCTTTAAAGAGATTATAAAAAACACAGAAAACAACACACCATGCACAATACTATTCAATAAAATTGACAAAAATCCTGACTTTAAAGTTCCTGAAGAATTAAAAACTTTTTCATTTCTTAAAATTTCAGTAAAGGAAAAATCAGGAATATCAGAACTAAAAGAACATATCAAATATTTTGCTGGTTATACAAACTCTACAGAGGGAATTTTTTCAGCAAGAAGAAGACATTTGATTGCCATTGATAAAGTACTCAATTCTCTAAATAACGCCGAAAACAATATTATAAATAATGAAAATTTAGAAATAGCTGCCGAAGATCTTAGAATTGCTCAAAATAACTTAAATGAAATTACAGGAAAATATACAGCTGACGATCTTCTTGGAAGCATATTCAATACATTTTGTGTAGGAAAATGATGAAAAATAGTATAGATTTGTTTTGCACCGTAATAGACAATTACGGAGATGCTGGAGTTACGTATAGACTAGCCCAAATAATGATAAAAATAGGGTATACAGTAAATCTTTTTATAGATAACTTCAGTGTTATAAAAAAGCTTAATACAAATATAAAAGACTATTCTATCAATGTTCAAGGAATATCTTCGGTTCAAGAAATAAAGGAACAACAAATATCACAAAAGCTCACACTAAGATACTGGATTCCAGAAGACAGTACTAAATATAACGAAGAAGCCTACCGAGATTTTTCATACACACCGTCACAAATAATTATCGAAACATTTCAATGTAAACTTCCTAAAGAAATAACCAAAACTTTCACACATAATACAGTATGGATAAACCTTGAATATCTTAGTGCTGAAAAATGGGTAGAAGATTGTCACAAACTACAATCCTTTCAAATTAATAACATAAAAAAATATTTCTTTTTTCCAGGATTTACAGCAAAAACAGGATGTCTAAATTACGATGAGAATTTTGCAAAAATAACAAAAAATGAAGCTCTTTGTAATACGATAAATGAATTTAAAAACGATATCAACATTTCTGAAGATATAAAAAAAATGTTTAAAGTACTGATATTTACGTATGAAAACAAAGCATTGATTCCTCTGCTAAGAGCAATAATAAAAAACCGGCCAAACTCAATTTTTTTTCTTCCCAAAGGAAAAAGTACTCAGTATCTAGAGAATAATAAAATTTTTAATCAATTGCTAAAGGACCACCCGACAGTAAAGACAGTAAAATTCGAAATGATAAATCAGGAGAAGTTTGATGATCTAATGAAAGCAATGGACCTTAACGTTGTAAGAGGAGAAGATTCATTCGCCCAGGCCAACATTACGGGAACGCCTTTTCTTTGGCACATCTATCCCCAAGATGAAGATACGCATCTCATAAAACTAAAAGCCTTCACAGACATATACGCAGAAAACTGCACGGATGAGCTAAGAATCACCATAGAAAAAGCTTTTTTTAGTCTTAACCAATCTGACAAAGAAGAAAAGGAGACCTTGTCTAACTTCAACAATTTTATGATAAAATACCAAGAAATCTGTACCCTGTCTGCTAAATGGTCGGATCACCTTTTAAAAATGGGAAATCTGGGTAGACAATTGGACAGCTTTATACAAAAAACTCAGAACATTCTTAAGGTAAACAAATGAAAATCGCTCAAGAAATTCGTACAGGAAACGTAATCATGGTTGGTAACAACCCAATGGTAGTTCTCAAGACTGAATTTAACAAATCGGGACGTAATGCAGCTGTCGTTAAAATGAAGCTCAAAAACCTTCTGGGTGAAGGTGGAACTGAAACTGTTTTTAAAGCAGACGAAAAGCTTGATGATGTCATTCTGGAACACAAAACTTGCACTTTCTCCTACTACGCCGATCCTCTCTACGTTTTCATGGATGAAGAATTCAATCAAATTGAAGTCGAGAAGGATTTCCTAGGAGACGTAATTAACTACATCGTTGACGGCATGGAAGATGAGTGCACCGTAACATTCTATAACGGAAAAGCTATCGGTGTTCAGCTCCCCATTACTATAGTAAGAGAAGTTGAGTACACGGAACCATCTGTTCGAGGAGATACTTCAGGAAAAGTAACAAAGCCTGCCACACTGAAGGGTACCGGATTCACAATAAGCGTTGCCGATTTCGTTAAGACCGGTGACAAAATTGAAATTGACACCAGAACAAACGAATTCAAAAAGCGCGTATAAAACAAGCTTAAACAAAATGGAAAGGAGTAGCTCCTAAAAAAGGAGCAACTCCTTTTTTTATCACATATGAAAATCTGTCAAGAAGTAAAGAACAACACCACAATAAAAAAATCTCACCTCCAAAATCAAACATCAGAAGCTAACAACTTGTTAATAACATGTTATTAACACTGAAAACAAAATGTGGATTCATAAGACATTGTGGACAAATATAAAACACAAGAAGTTGTCAACAAATTGTAGAATAGTTATTGAAATAAAGTGGATAACTAAAACACTTTTATTCACATGTTAATAAAGCAAGAATTTATCCACACCAAAAACACCATAAGAACACAAGAAAGTAACAACAATTAGTACGCAACAAAGCTATATATAATAAGGCTTTTGCAGACTTATCAACAACAAAAACAGCTACAAGAAAATAATGAAAAAAAATAGAAAAATAATAAAAAAAACAAAGAAAAGAAGACATCACACAAAATGACGATGGCCACAAAAAACATTAAAATAAAAAAAACAATACAGGAGAGACGATATGTTTCAAAATCAAGAATATGATGTTCTGGTAATTGGAGGAGGACATGCAGGTATCGAAGCATGTACAGCATCTGCAAGAATGGGACTCGAAACACTGCTCCTCACTCATAACATAGAAACACTGGGTGAGATGTCCTGTAATCCCGCTTTTGGAGGAATCGGAAAAGGACACCTTATAAAAGAAATAGATGCATTGGGTGGAATAACTGCAACTGCTGTCGATCATGCCGGAATTCAATTTAGAACACTCAATTCAAGCAAAGGTCCAGCAGTAAGAGCTACAAGAGCTCAGACCGATAGAGTCCTCTATAAAATCGAAATTAGAAAAATACTAGAAAACTACCCACACCTTCATATATTTCAGCAACCGTGCACTCAACTTCTTTTTGATGGAAACAAAGTTATAGGAGCAGAAACTGAAGCAGGAATAAAAATAAGAGCAAAAACAGTCATACTGTGTACTGGAACCTTCCTTAATGGCTTAATTCACATAGGATTAAAACACTATAGCGGGGGACGTGCTGGAGAACAAGCAGCAATAAAACTGGCAGAACAGATGCACAGTTATCCCATAAGAATGGGAAGACTAAAGACAGGAACTCCATGCCGAATAGACAAAAGAACTGTAGACTTCAGCAAACTACAAAAACAGGAGCCAGACGAAGAAATCCCGGTTTTCTCTTTTATGGGAAAAAAAAACGATCATCCGCAACAGATCTCCTGCTATATAGCAAAAACTAATGAAAAAACACATGATATTATCAGAAATAATTTAAACAGAAGTCCTCTTTATGCAGGTGTAATTCACAGTGTCGGCCCTCGTTACTGCCCGTCAATAGAAGACAAAATAATGCGTTATCCTGACAAAACGTCGCATCAAATTTTTATAGAACCGGAAAGTCTATACACAAACCTTCTTTATCCAAACGGAATATCTACCAGTCTTCCATTCGATGTACAGATCCAAATGGTTCATTCAATGAAAGGATTAGAAAATGCTGAACTTGTTCGTCCAGCATACGCCATTGAATACGATTACTTCGATCCTCGTGATCTAAAATCAACAATGGAAAGCAAATTTATTGAAAACCTATTTTTGGCCGGACAGATTAATGGCACAACCGGCTATGAGGAAGCTGCTGCTCAAGGATGTCTAGCAGGAATAAATGCGGGATTACGCTGTCAAGGAAAAAAAGGATGGAGTCCAAGACGTGATCAGGCATATATGGGAGTATTAATGGACGACCTTTGTACCCTCGGAACAAACGAACCTTACAGAATGTTTACCTCACGTGCCGAATATAGATTGCTACTCCGAGAAGACAATGCCGATATAAGATTAACTCCTATAGGAAGAAGTCTTGGAATTGTAGATGACAATAGGTGGCGTTTTTTTGAAAATAAAATATCCCAAATTGAAAAAGAAATCAGCAGACTGAGAGAAACATGGGTATCTCCAAACAACAGCTATGCCGAAAAACTCAATCCAGTCTTAAAATCTCCTCTTACAAAAGAACAAAACCTAGAGGAAATTCTGCGAAGACCTGAAATGAACTACGATACTCTTATAAAAGCAACAGGACTAACTCCTCTGGCAACAGAAGAACAAAGCCAAAAACAAGTTGAAATCCAAATTAAGTATCAGGGGTATATCGAAAATGAAAAGGAAGAAATTCAAAAACACTTAAAAAATGAAGAAACTTATCTGCCTAAAAAGTTTGACTATACAGGCATTCCAGGACTGTCTACAGAAATAGTAATGAAACTAAACGATTTTCAGCCAGAAACTGTCGGAAAAGCCTCAAGAATTTCAGGTGTAACCCCTGCCGCAATATCTATATTGCTAATACACTTAAAAAGAATGGGATTATTAGGGGTACAAGAAAATGAGTGAACTTAAAAACATCCTTTGTACTGAAATCAAGTTCATGAATCTTGATAGCTACGTAGATGAAGAAAAAATCGAAAAGTTGCTATCTCTTACAGAACTCCTAATGAGGTGGAACAAGGTTTACAATCTGACATCAATAAGAAACAGTACTGATGCTATATATAAGCACATTATCGATTCTATATCAGTAGCACCTTACATTACTGGAACAAATTATGCCGACGTTGGTTCTGGTCCTGGTTTTCCTGGAATCCCTCTGGCAATCCTGTTTCCACAAAAAAAATTTTTTTTGATTGAAAGTCTTGGAAAAAAAGTTAATTTTCAAAGAGAAGCGAAAAGACAGCTAGGACTTGACAACATTTTTCCAGAAAAGACAAGATGTGAGCTGTACATACCTTCTTCAATAATTGACGGGGTTATCAGCAGAGCCTTTGCTTCCATTCCAGACATGCTGAAACTCTGTAAAAACATTACCGGTCCAAACGGAGAATTTTTAGCTCTGAAAGGAGATATCCCCCACGAGGAACTTAAAGAGCTTTCATCTGAATATCAAGTTTCAGATATAATACACATTCAGGTGAACAAAAAACTTGGACAACGACATCTGATAAAACTGATTAAAAGGAAATAATTAAAAGTGAGCAAAGTAATTGCGCTGGCTAACCAAAAAGGTGGGGTAGGCAAAACAACCACATGTATTAACCTTGCAGCATCACTGGCAACACAGAAAAAGGTTCTGATTGTCGACATGGATCCTCAGGGAAATGCAACAATGGCCAGTGGGATAAGCAAATTTGATCTAAAGAAAAGTATATACGACGTAATTATAGAAGGAATCCCAGCAAAAGATGTCATTATCCATAGTGATTCCGGAGGATATGACGTTTTGCCGGGAAATTCTGATTTAACTGCAGCTGGTGTAAGACTGATGAATTTCTTTGCCAGAGAAAACCGTCTCAAGAATGCTCTCGATGTCATAAGGGAAAACTATGATTTCATCTTCATAGACTGTCCTCCTGCATTAAATCTACTGACAGTTAATGCTCTATGTGCAGCTGATTCTGTTATTGTCCCTATGCAATGTGAATATTTTGCAATGGAAGGTCTTACTGATCTCATGGATACAGTAAGACAAATAAAGGATAATTTAAACCCAAAACTCAGAATTGAGGGCATTCTGAGGACAATGTTTGACAAAAGAGCCAAACTGGCATCTGATGTTTCGGATAACCTGAAGGAAAATTTCAAAGGATCGGTATACCGTACCATTATCCCAAGAAACGTAAGACTTGCAGAATCTCCCAGTTACGGAAAACCTGTCTATTATTATGATAAAAGCTCTTTAGGAGCGCGGGCTTATCTGGCTCTGGCAGGAGAAATTCTTCAGATCCAGGATGATGAGGAATCACAACAGCTAGAGCAATAGTTTTTACAAACGGAGGAGATATGGCCGGACTTGGTCGTGGGCTTGATGCCTTGCTGCAACAAAACACAAATTCGTCAAACAATCAGTTTGGTTCGCCTGAAGGGCTCAGAGAAATCGATGTTTCCTGTCTTCTCAGAGGTAAATTTCAGCCCAGAGCTGAAATTGAACTGGATACAGTTACAGAACTTGCGGAGTCAATAAAATCACAAGGGATTATTCAACCTATAGCGGTACGCCCTATCGGCAATGGGCAGTATGAAATTCTCGCTGGTGAAAGAAGATTGCAGGCTGCAAAAGTAGCAGGGTTGTCTCAGGTTCCATGTATTGTCAAAAATGTTCCAGACAGAGATGCAATGCTGATAGCACTCATTGAAAATATTCAGCGTGAAAATTTAAATCCTATGGAAGAAGCTCAGGGACTGGAAAGACTGAAAGAGAATCTTGGTTGCACTGATGAAGATCTGGCAAAAACCTTAGGAAAATCACGTTCCAGTATTACAAATAGTCTGCGTCTGAATGCCCTTTCTGACAAGGTAAAAAGTTTTCTTGTGAATGGCGATTTAACAGCTGGTCATGCTAAGGCTCTTTTAGGCATAGAAGACAAGGAATTGCAGGAACAGGCAGCCATTACGGTTATTCAAAAGGAAATGACTGTAAGAAAGACTGAAGATTACGTGAAATCAGTTATCGCTCCTAAAAGAGAAAAAGAGAAAAAGGAAGATCCCGTTTTTGACAGTTTTCAGGAAACTGTGTCAAAGAATTTATCTGAATTTAATGTTAAATGTGTGAACTCTGGCAAAAATCGAGGAAAAATAATATTAAGCTACTCAAACATTGAGGAGCTTCAAAAGATTAAAGATCTTTTAAAGCTTTAATTGTTGATTTTTCAACACAGATCCAATAAATTTATAAATGAACCTTAGAGTTTAAAATAACAGACGTGTTAAACCTATGAATAAACCGGACTGTTCTGTTCAGGAACTCAAGAACAATACCATAAGGGTACTGTTTTTTTTATTTTTGATGCAGATTAGCATTTGGCCGGTAGTGTTCAGGTTGGGAACCGGAAGTCAGGAAATGGCGGCAAGAGCTTTCTATTCCGGTTTTTTAGGGGGCTCTGCAGTACTGATTCCGGAAATCGCTTATCTGAGCATGGCTTCAATTGAACACAGAAGGTTCAGCGCTTCGTTGGTTTTTGCTGAAGCCTTATTCGGAAAGCTTTTAATGTATGTTCTGTTTGCCATGATGGTATCAATTTGTTTAAAGTTTATTGAATTATCAGTTGTTGTTTTTTTTTGCGCTCTTGTAGTGGAAATGATTACTCTTTTTGTGGCATTTGTCAGAAAAAGCTGTCGGTAAATCAGGGTTGATCTATGACTGAAAATATACAGAACAATACCGAAAAAACTTCTCAGGTAGAACAAAATAGCTCTACGGAGTCTTCTGCCGGTTACAACTCCAAGGAGTATATAACTCACCATCTTAAATTTTTACAGGTGGATCTCAGTACGGGTATTGTCCTCAACAGCAAAAAAGTTGAGAGCGTTTATGAATACAATGAATGCCTGTGCGGAGATGGTCTGGCAAACAAGTGTGTGACTAAACCTGGATTAGAGGAACAGTGCCTTGAGAAGCTGCACGCCTCTGATTGCAAGTTTTCTGATCTAGGATCTGGAAAATGTGTGCCAGTTATGGAGCAGAATACAAAAGAACCTATTTTTGCTCCTAATGTTATTAACTTGGATTCCTCTCTTATATCCACGGGGCTAGGTTTTGTATTTCTCGCATTATTCTGGGCTGCTATAAGAGTCTCTGTCCGGAGTAAGAATCAGGTACCTAACAAGTTTCTTACTGTTATCGAATTAGTGGTAACCTTTGTCAATGATACTGTGGAAAGCATGTTTCAGGTAAAGAATAAACTGATAGCACCGCTTTCTCTAACAGTGTTCATGTGGGTATTCTTGATGAATCTAATGGATCTCATCCCTGTGGATCTTATTCCTCAGTTATGCTCATATGTGGGGATACCTTATGTGCGGCTAGTGCCGTCTGCAGATGTCAACATTACGCTTGCCATGTCCTGTTCTATATTCTTGCTTATTATCATCTATGGAATCAGGTACAAAGGCATTAAGGGATTTATAAAAGACTATACTAGACACCCGTTTAATAGTGTTTATATGATGCCGGTTAACATTTGTCTTGAAGTCGTATCATTACTGTCAAAGCCTCTTTCATTGGGATTGCGACTTTTTGGAAATATGTATGCTGGTGAGATAATTTTTATATTGATTACAGTATTACTGTCTGCCCAATTCTGTTCTTTAAATTTAGGATGGATTCCTGGGATATTAGTTGATATTGTATGGGCTGTTTTTCATATTCTGATTATTACCCTGCAGGCTTTTATTTTTATGGTACTTACCATTGTTTATCTTTCAATGGCGAGTGCCAAGGAAGATTAATTGAGACTTAAACCAAAAAAGGAGTGATTTATGGAGCTTCAAGCTGTTGCGTTTCTTTCTGCTGGTATCATGATGGGGCTTGCTGCAATAGGCGGTGCCATTGGAATTGGTATTCTCGGCGGCAAATTCCTGGAGGGAGCCGCTCGTCAGCCCGATTATCTCACTACTCTGCGCAACAATTTCTTTATTGTAATGGGGCTTGTGGATGCTATTCCTATGATAGGCGTGGGGTTGGGACTTTATTTATTGTTTGCCGTCTAATTAACAAAGGAGTTGTATTGTGAGTTTCAATATAACTTTTTTACTGCAGATGGTGGCATTCCTGATTTTTGCCTTCGTCTGTATGATATGGATTTGGCCTCTGGTTCTGAAATATATTACGGACAGGCAGACTGAGATAAAGAACAGTCTTGAAGAAGCTGCCAGAGCTAAACAGAGTGTTGCTTTGGCCCAGGGAAATGCCGAAAAGATTATCGCTGATGCCAAAGATAAGGCTCAGGAGATTATTGATCAGGCTGAAAGTCAGAAGACTAAGATCATTGATGCTGCCCAGGATGAAGCCAAGAATGAGAAAGCTCGGATTATCAAATCGGCGGAAGCTGATATCGAGACTGCTCAAAACAAGGCCAGAGAAGAGCTTCGTAAGCAGATTGCCGAACTTGCGACTGCTGGTGCGGAGCAAATTTTAGGGCGAAAGCTGGATTCCAAGTCTGATGAGGTTTTGGTTAACGAAGCACTGAAGAATTTCTGAGGATTGTTATGGCTGACGATTTAACAGTGGCCAGGCCTTATGCAAGAGCAGCGTTTTCATATGCAGATGAAAATAACGCTCTTGATTCCTGGAAATCTTATCTTACAGCCCTTTCGGCATTGATAGAAAATTCTGGCATTGCCGACAAGGCTGATGTTATGTCTGCTGATGATACCGTTAAATATGCTTCCGATATTCTCATGGAGTATATGGATGAAAAACAGACCAATTTTTTCAGACTGCTTCTTGAAAATAAGAGACTTAAACTGGTTCCCTACATTCTATCTGAATACCTGAATTATGTTGAAGCCAAAAACAATTCTGTTTGCGCTGTTGTTACTTCTGCGAGACCTCTGACAGAGAATGTACTGGCGTCAATAAAGGAGAAAATCCAGCAAAAATTCAAAGTATCATCAGTAGTTATAAAGACAGCAACAGATCCTTCTTTGATGGCCGGTTTTACGGTGAAGGTTAAGGATCAGGTTTTTGATGCCAGCATACGCACACGTCTTAACAGACTGATTGTGTCGCTTGGTTCGTAACCCAAGGAATATCATATGCAGTTAAATTCAACAGAGATTGTAGATCTTATAAAACAAAGGATCTCTCAATTTTCCGTGTCTGCCGAAAGCAAGGACGAAGGTACCATTGTATCAGTATCCGACGGCATTGTTCGTATTCACGGTTTAAGCGGTGTTATGTCCGGAGAAATGATTGAAATTCCGGGAAACCGATACGGTCTTGCCCTCAATCTGGAGAGGGATTCTGTAGGTGCTATTGTTCTAGGTCCTTCTGGAGATCTGACAGAGGGGATGAAGGTAAAATGTACAGGCAAGATTCTCCAGGTTCCTGTAGGTTCTGGACTTTTGGGACGCGTTCTGGATACTCTTGGAAATCCTATAGACGGAAAGGGAGCCATTTCCCATGATGGTTTTGCTCCTGTTGATGTTATTGCTCCAGGAGTTATTGCCCGTTATAAAGTGGATCAGCCTATTCAGACTGGTTATAAGTCTGTTGATTCTATGATACCAATTGGCCGAGGGCAGCGTGAGCTGATAATAGGAGACCGGCAGGTAGGCAAGACTGCACTGGCCATAGATACAATTATCAATCAGAAAAACTACGGCGTTAAATGTATTTATGTGGCTATCGGCCAGAAAGCTTCAACAATAGCCAATGTGGTTAGAAAACTGGAAGAGCATGACGCTTTAAAAAATACCATTGTGGTGGTCGCATCTGCATCCGATACCGCCGCCCTTCAGTACATGGCTCCTTATGCTGGTTGTGCTATGGGGGAGTATTTCAGAGATCACGGTGAAGACGCGCTGATTGTTTATGATGACCTTTCCAAGCATGCTGTTGCTTATCGTCAAATTTCTCTTCTGTTGCGTCGTCCGCCTGGGCGTGAAGCATTCCCCGGAGACGTGTTTTATCTCCATTCCCGTCTGCTGGAAAGAGCTGCTCGTGTGAATGCTGAGTATATTGAATCCGTAACCAAGGGACAGATAAAGGGAAAGACCGGCTCTTTGACCGCCCTTCCGATTATAGAAACACAGGCAGGAGATGTTTCGGCATTTGTTCCGACAAACGTTATATCAATAACGGACGGACAGATTTTTCTGACCACTCAGTCGTTTAATGCTGGCATCAGACCTGCAGTTGATCCTGGTATCTCAGTATCACGTGTAGGCGGTGCAGCACAGACAAAGATTATCAAAAAACTATCAGGCGGAATCAGAACAGCTTTGGCTCAGTACAGGGAGCTAGCTGCATTCTCTCAGTTCTCTTCTGATCTTGATGAAGCTACTAGAAAGCAGCTGAATCACGGTGAGAAGGTTACAGAACTTATGAAGCAGAAGCAGTATTCGCCATTGACTGTTGCGGAACAGGCTTTGCTTTTGTTTGCTGTTGAAAGAGGCTTTCTTGAGGATGTTGAGCTCAAAAAGGTTGCAGGGTTTGAAGTTGCTCTCCTAAACTATGCCCGTAACGAATATGCCGATCTTATGAAAGACATTGAGGATAATCCTGTTTACAACGATGATGTTGTCGGGAAACTTACCGATGTTTTAACAAAGTTTAAGGAAACTCAGACTTTTTGATAGTTTCGGTATAAGGAGCGGATATGGCAGGTGCCAAGGAAATTCGAACTAAGATCGCGAGTGTAAAAAGTACACAAAAGATCACCAAAGCAATGCAGATGGTTGCAGCGTCTAAGATGAGAAGAGCCCAGGACAAGATGAGCCAAAGCCGACCTTATGCTCAGACCATGAAAACATTGATCGGGCACATCGCATTGGGGCATTTGGAGTACAAACATCCATACACTGCAGACCGTCCAGTAAACAATGTCGGATACATTATTGTCTCCACTGACCGAGGCCTTTGTGGAGGCCTTAATATCAATCTATTTAAGCTGGTTCTGAATCAGATTAAAAACGATGATGATAAAGGCATTAATAGCTCTATTGCAGTAATAGGGAGCAAAGGAATTGGTTTTTTCAGCCATGTGGGGGTGAAGACGCTGGCTCATGCTTCCGGCATGGGGGATAATCCTTCAGTGGAAAGTCTTATCGGATCTGTAAGACTGATGCTTAAAGCTTTTGACAATCATGAGATTGATAAACTGTGTCTTGTTTACAACCGTTTTGTTAATACTATGGTACAAACTCCGGTGATTGAACAGCTTCTTCCCATTCCGGAGGCTGATAAGACATCTGTAAAATCAGATACATGGGACTATATTTATGAACCTGATGCTAAAGTTTTGTTGGATCAGATTTTTAAAAGATATATAGAAGCCATGGTATATCAGGGGGTTGTTGAGAATTTGGCGTCAGAACAGTCTGCAAGAATGGTTGCAATGAAGGCTGCTACTGAAAATGCAGATACACTAGTTTCCGATTTGCAGCTTGTTTACAACAAAGCCCGTCAGACAGGTATTACTCAGGAAATTACAGAAATAGTTTCCGGTGCGGCAGCAGTATAGATAACGTGAAATATTAGAAGGTACACATGACAGACAATCAGAAGACCGCACAAGGGGCGGTGGTTCAAATCATCGGTGCTGTAGTGGACGTAGAATTCCCTAACGATTTGGTTCCGAAGGTATATAACGCTCTTGAGGTTGTAGGGGATAAATCGCTGGTTCTGGAAGTTCAGCAACAGATTGGCGGTGGGTTGGTGCGTTGCATTACCATGGGAACTTCCGACGGATTATCCCGAGGAATGAAGGTTATTGATACGGGAGAACCTATTAAGGTTCCTGTTGGTGAGGAAACTCTAGGCCGTATTATGAATGTACTAGGTGAACCTGTTGATGAAAGAGGTCCGATAGGTGAGAAGGAAAAGTGGGTTATTCACCGGGCTGCTCCTAGTTATGAAGATCAGTCTAACACCACTGAGCTTCTGGAAACAGGGATCAAGGTTATTGATCTTATATGTCCTTTTGCGAAAGGTGGAAAGGTAGGCCTGTTTGGAGGCGCGGGAGTTGGTAAGACTGTAAATATGATGGAGCTTATCAACAACATTGCAAAAGCTCATTCCGGTCTTTCGGTGTTTACAGGTGTCGGTGAACGTACTAGAGAAGGTAATGATTTCTACTTCGAAATGCAGGAGTCAAAAGTCCTGGATAAGGTTTCAATGATATATGGGCAGATGAACGAGCCTCCCGGAAATCGTCTGCGTGTTGCTCTCACAGGTCTGACAGTCGCCGAGAAATTCCGTGATCAGGGACGTGATGTACTTTTGTTCATCGACAATATTTATCGTTATACACTGGCAGGTACTGAAGTATCTGCTCTTTTAGGAAGAATGCCTTCTGCTGTAGGCTATCAGCCGACGCTAGCAGAAGAAATGGGACAGCTTCAGGAGCGTATTGCTTCAACATCAAAAGGATCCATTACTTCTGTTCAGGCTGTATACGTACCTGCAGACGACCTTACTGACCCTAGTCCTGCAACAACTTTTGCTCATCTTGACGCTACGATAGTTCTGTCAAGACAGATTGCTGCCTTGGGTATATATCCGGCCGTAGATCCCCTGGATTCAACATCAAGACAGCTGGATCCTCTGGTTGTGGGAAATGAGCACTATGAAACAGCCCGTGGGGTTCAGAGTGTATTGCAGCGCTATAAGGAACTCAAAGATATAATTGCAATTCTTGGCATGGATGAGCTGTCTGAAGAGGATAAGCTTATTGTGGCAAGAGCGAGAAAGATTGAAAGATTCCTGTCTCAGCCGTTCAGCGTAGCTGAAGTGTTTACCGGACGTGAAGGGAAGTACGTTCCTTTAAAGGATACCATCAGAGGATTCAAGGGAATTATTGACGGTGAGTACGATTCTATTCCCGAACAGGCTTTCTATATGGTAGGTTCCATAGATGAGGTGCTTGAGAACGCCAAGAAGCTTTGAGGATTTGACCGATGACAGAGAACAAAGAAGCGACTGACAAATCAGGTAAGAGAGAGATGCATCTCCGGATCGTCAGTGCCGAGAAGAGAATTTTTTCCGGTTCTGTTGCTAGGGTTCATGTAAAGGGAGCCATTGGAGAACTTGGAATCCTTCCCGGACACAGTCCGTTGCTTACCACGATACCGTCAGGCAATGTTTCGTATACTACTCCTGAGGGGGAGCGGAAGATTGTTTTTGTGAGCGGCGGAGTATTGGAAGTGCAACCTTTAAGTGTTACGATTCTTGCTGATACTGCTATGAGAGGCGAGGATATTGAAGAATCTAAGGCTTTGGAGGCTAAAAGAGAAGCTGAAGCAATGCTTGCCAACGCAGCTTCTGACAAGGGGTATTCTCAGGCGCTGTCACAACTTTCGCGAGCAATTTCTCAGCTTAAGGCTGTTGAACTTTCCAGAAAAGGTCGGGTTAAGTAAATATTTTCATAAAAAAGGGGTAAGGCCGTTCTCTAAGAGCGGCTTTATTTTTTGTATTTTGAAGAAAGGGGCTGATATACTTTTTCGTACTTGTCATAACGTCTTATTCTATTTTATAAAAGCGTATTTGGGACAGGTAGCAGAAAATTCGGTTGTTTTTCTCTTTATAATGGTACAGTTTATTGTTACGAACGAAGATAGGAAAGTTTTTTAAGGCGGAAACATGTTTGAATCTCTCGAAATAATCATCCTTGCGGCAGGAAAGGGGTCTAGAATGCATTCCCACTTACCCAAGGTCCTGCACAGGATTGGAGGCAAAACTCTTATTCAGCATGTTATTCAGGAAGCTGAATCGTTAAATCCCAAACAGATACATATTGTGTATGGTTTTGGTGGTGATTCTGTGAGAGAAGCTACTCCGGGACCTTATAACTGGGTACGGCAGGAAGATCTATTGGGAACCGGGCATGCGGTAATGCAGGCTCTGCCATTCTGTTCTCGAGACAGCAAAATTTTGATTCTGGTTTCTGATATACCGCTCATAAGAAGTGAAACTCTTAAAAATCTTCTGAATCAGACTACTGATGATGGTGTTGGTGTATTAACAGCGGTTGTTGAGAATCCGGAAGGACTGGGCAGAATTATCAGGAATGAAGAAGGTCAGATAACAGGAATTGTTGAAGAAAAGGACACCACTTTCGAAGAAAAGCTTATTCGTGAGGTTAATACCGGAGTTATTGTGGCGTCTTGTCAGGATTTGGAAAGACTTCTTAAAAAGGTGCAAAACCACAATGCACAGAAAGAGTATTATTTAACTGATGTTATAGGATTGGCTGCAAATGAGGGAATTGTTATCGAGGGATACTGTTCACAAGATTCTTTGGAATGCGGGGGAATAAACAATAAGATTCAGCTGGCACTGGCAGAGCGTTATTATCAGAAGCGTCTAATTGACGGATATATGAGAGATGGTCTTATTGTTGCCGACCCAGCGAGAGTTGATGTCAGGGGGAATCTAATTTTTGGAGAAAATACTTTCCTGGATATCAATGTAGTAGTTGAAGGAAATGTGTTTCTAGGGAATGATGTGGTTGTCGGTGCAGGATGTGTTCTTAAGGATTGTACAATAAAGGACGGTTCTGTCCTGAGTCCCTATACTGTGATTGAAGGATCTGTTATTGGTGAAAATGCTACTCTTGGACCGTTTGCCAGATTCCGTCCGGGATGTGAACTTATGGAAAATGTTCATGTTGGAAACTTTGTAGAAGTAAAGAAATCCAAACTTGGAAAGGGAACAAAATCAGGCCATCTTTCCTATTTGGGAGACAGTGATATCGGAGATAACGTTAACATCGGAGCCGGCACCATTACATGCAATTATGATGGAGCCAACAAATGGAAAACCAAAATCGGTAATGACGTGTTTGTGGGTTCTGACACTCAATTGGTTGCTCCGGTTACTGTAGGTGACGGTGTTACCATCGGGGCTGGAACAACAGTGACTAAAAACATTCCTGAAAAGCAGCTGGTGATCACGCGAGCTCCCTTGAAAATGATTTCAGGATGGAAGCGTCCGGAAAAAGGTAATAAGAAGAATTAAGGAATCTCATTATGTGCGGAATTGTCGGAGCTGTGGCTCAGAGGGATGTGTCGCAGATTCTTCTAGAAGGGTTAAGCCGTCTAGAATATCGCGGTTATGATTCTGCTGGTATTGCCGTTATTGACAATGGCAAACTCAGAAGAATTCGTACGGTAGGCAAAGTCAGGGAGCTTGCCAGTGAAGTAAATAAAACTGTGCTACCGGGCGGAACAGGTATAGCACATACCAGGTGGGCCACACACGGAGTACCTTCGGTGGCTAATGCCCACCCTCATGTTTCAGGGGATATTGCAGTAGTTCATAATGGAATTATTGAAAATTATGCCGAGATAAAGGATAAGCTTGTAGGTGAAGGTTTTTCATTTGAATCCGATACTGATACTGAGGTTTTGGTAAAGCTAGTAGACTATTACCTGAGAACAGAGAAAGATCTGCTTTCTGCAGTGAAGACAGCTGTCAGGGAACTGAAAGGTGCTTACGGGGCTGCTTTTATAAACACTAAAGAACCGGGACATCTCGTGTTGATAAGAAGTGGAAGTCCGGTGGTGATCGGTGTGGGACTTGGGGAGAATTTTGTAGCCTCGGATCCTCTGGCTCTGATGCCGGTTACGCACAGATTTATTTATCTTGAGGAAGGTGATATTGCGGATATATCCAGATTTGATATATCAATTTGGGATTCTCAAGGAAATAAAACTGAAAGAACTACGATAAATAGTGACTATGTTTCTGTCGGTGATGCTTCAAAAGGCAAGTATCATCATTTTATGGAGAAGGAGATTTACGAACAAAGTGTTGTTATTCCGGATACCCTAGAGGGGCGTGTGAATAATGGTTGCTTTTTACCTGATTCTTTTGGTGCCAGAGCTACTGAATTATTCAAAAAGACAGAACATGTGAAGATTGTTGCTTGTGGTACATCCTTTCATGCCGGAATGATTGCGAAATCTTGGATTGAAGAATACGTAGGAATTACTGCCGATGTAGAAATTGCTTCCGAATACCGGTATCGTAAGACAGTCGTTCAGCCAGACACTCTGTTTATCACAATATCCCAATCCGGAGAAACCGCTGATACTCTAGCAGCTTTGAGACTTTCCAAAAATCAGGGGTATCTTGGCTCCTTGGCTATTTGCAATGTCCCTGAATCATCTATCGTCCGAGAGTCTGAGATGGTATTTCTTACCAGAGCAGGACGAGAAATAGGTGTTGCTTCTACTAAGGCTTTTACGACACAGCTGGTTGCGCTTCTGTTATTTACCGGAAGTATCGGAAAGGTTAAGAACAGAATAGATTCAGAAACTGAAAGAGTAATGGTTTCTTCTGTTGAGAGAATTCCGGAATATATCAATGAGGTTCTTAAGCAGGACAACGGTATTGTGAAGATTTCTCTAGATTTTGTGAACAAGAGAAACGCACTTTTTCTTGGACGCGGTGTAATGTGTCCAGTAGCGATGGAAGGTGCTCTTAAGCTTAAGGAGATCAGTTATATTCATGCGGAGTCCTATGCTGCGGGAGAATTGAAGCACGGACCTTTGGCTCTTATTGACTCTGAAATGCCGGTGATTGTAATTGCCCCTCGTAATGATCTTTTGGAAAAACTGCGTTCTAATATTCAGGAAGTAAGAGCCAGAGGCGGGGTGCTTTATGTATTTGCATCGGATAATTGCGGTTTTCAGGATGCTGGTAATATGAAGATTATTAGCCTGCCGACAGTTCCGGATGTAATATCCCCGATAATTTATACAGTTCCCCTGCAATTGTTGGCTTACCACGTGGCTATTATTAAGGGAACAGATGTGGACCAGCCTAGAAATCTAGCTAAATCGGTAACTGTGGAGTAATGGAGTATGCTGACAATAGGATGTCATCTGTCAATGAGTTCCGGTTATCTTTCCATGGCTAAGGATGCTGTGACCATCGGTGCTAATACCTTTCAGTTTTTCACCAGAAATCCTAGGGGCGGAAAGGCAAAAGCATTGGACATGAATGATATTAACTCTTTTCGTGCCTACTGCACCCAATATGGGATAGACAAAATACTGGCACATGCTCCATATACCATGAACATTTGTTCCGCAGATTCCGGAATACGTGAATTTGCAAAAAAAATGATGGCTGATGATCTTAGAAGGATGGAATATACTCCGGGAAATTATTACAATTTTCATCCTGGGTCTCATGTAAATCAAGGCGTTCAGACAGGGATTCATTTTATTGTTGATACACTTAATGGGCTTATTTCTGAGGAGCAAACAACAACTGTTCTTTTGGAAACGATGGCAGGAAAGGGATCCGAAATAGGGAGATGCTTTGAAGAAATTTCTGAGATTATCAATGCTGTTGAACACCGGGACAAAATCGGGGTATGTCTTGATACGTGCCATATTTGGGATGGCGGATATGATATTTGCAATCATTTAAATGCTGTTATCGATGAGTTTGACAGGCTTATAGGGATCGGTAAACTGAAGGCAATTCATCTTAACGACAGTAAGAATCCGCTGGGATCTCATAAGGATAGACATGAGTGTATAGGGAAAGGGTATATTGGTTTTGAGGCCCTGATGAGAGTGGTTAATCATCCTGTTTTGAAAAATCTTCCGTTTTATCTGGAAACTCCTCAGCCAGATTTAAACGGATATCGTGATGAAATAAGTATTATTAGAGACAATTTTATTGAAGATTAGTTCTAATTGTTTATGTTGAAGCTTAAGCATTCTGTTTTTTTTATTATACTGGTTGTTTTTTGTTTTCTTCTTGAAGCTCCTGAGTCTTTAGCTGCAGATGATTCTGCTCCGGTCAGGATATGTGCCGTAGCGCAAGTTTATGATGCTCTTAAGGCGGTGCAGGATCGTTTTTGGGGCAAGCAGGATTTTGATATTGAATCAGGATCTGCCACTCAGCTGTATTCCAGAATAGCCAACAGAGAATTATCTTGTGATATTTATATTGGAAATGATCTTAAATTTCCTCAGAAGTATATTCTTGGAGGACTTGCAGATCGCAACTCCCTCAAGCCAGTAGGAACAACGAAGTTGGCTTTGTGGTCTGTTACCGGTATTGTTGATGATATGTGTAGGATTCTGAAAAAAGGAACTTATGCAAAAATAGGTGTGTCAGATCCTAGGTTGCAGCCCACTGGATATGCAGTTTTGCAATCTCTTAGGAATTATGAACTGGATGAGAAAGCTGTGTCAGAAAAATTTTTGTATGCGGCCAATGATTTTCAGACATTGAGTTTTGTTATGAACGGAACGGTAATGATTGGATTTGTTCCTTATGTGTTGATTAAAAAGAATCCAATAGCAAGAAAGGGATCGTATTGTTTAATACCGAATTCGTTTCACGAACCTTTATATTTCTATTCTGTTTTATTTAATAATGGTTCTAAAAAGAAACAAAATGCAGAAACTCTGAGGGATTTTTTGTTGTCCAAAGAAGTAAAAAATGTATTTAGAGAATACGGTATTGATTGATTGCAGATTTTTGAATATTTTCTAAAATCTGAGTTGGATATGTTGTACTGATATATATTTGAGTATTTCTTAAATTGGTGGCGTTATATGAACTTGGAAATGGATATTACCGTAAACAGCAAGCACGGACTGCACGTCAGGCCGTGTACTTCCCTAGTTAAGATATGTATGAGTGATCCGTCTGTTACGGTAAAAATAAAGAATGTGAGTGAAGATTCCGATTATGTGGACGGAAAGTCAATGATGCAGGTATCTTCATTGAGAGCAGCTTATGGACAAGTTCTTCATTTTGTTTTTATAGGCGAGAAACCCCAGGGGCTTGCAGATCGCGTCGAGGATTTTTTTTCCCGACTTGATTAGCATATACAGGTAAATTGTAGCATTTTTCTGTAAAACAAAAGGAGTACCATATGTGATACTCCCTCTTTTGAATGTCAGCATCCCGTTGTTACGATAGCTGTCATTTTTTTTGATACATCCGTCAGAATGCTTACATGGATTTGCATAGACAACATATCATCCTACAGCGTTATACTGTACGGTTCCATCTTCGTTTGTTGAGTAGTTTTCTGGTAACCTGAAAGTCGACTAAAGGTTACCTGCTATTAAGCAAAAGACGACCTTTTTAATTATTTCTACGATAAAATCACAAAATTTTTTGTAAAAACGCAGTAAATCTGCGTTTTTTAGTTTGATTTAACAGGTGACTATGTTGTAATATAGATAATCATATAAACACCTGTTAAATTAAGAGGGTTTTATGTCTAGACCAATTAAAGGTGACACCAGAGTTATTCAGGTTAAGCAGAAGAAGGCGAATGGGGTTATTTATGTTTACGAACGGAAAGTAAAATATAATCCGAAAACTAGATCGAATGATATTTTGTCCAGTAAATTGGTCGGAAAAATAACACCTGAAAGCAATAATGAAATCATCCCGACTAAATTCAGGGCAAAGCCTCAAACAGAAAAAAGAACACCTGTACGTTTTCATATGGGAATGTTGTCAATTCTAGACTGGATCGGCTCTGCTTCTGGAATAGAGGCTGACTTAAAAAAAGTAATGCCTGATAGTACCTGCGGTTCTCTTGCGGAAAGAATAGCTGCAATTGCAAAATTCTGGGTGGGAACGGAAGGCAATACCTTGCCAAATATGTACGCCTGGCAGGTTAAACATGGCATTGATAAAGACTGTATGATCAGCGAGGATATTTACCGTGCTGTTTTTGAAATACTGGGGACTCATGATGGTTTTATACAGGAGTATTTTAAAAGCAGAGCAGCAAGATTGGATACAGGAGATTCCGTGGCATATGACAGTACGACGATATCCACATATTCAGACAGCTTAACTCAGGCAAGATACGGCTTTAACAAAGATAAGGACGGGCTTCCAACAATCAAAGTTCTTACCCTTTATTCACTAAATACAGAACAACCTTTTGCCTACTGGTCACAGCCAGGTAATCTTCCTGATTCCATTTGCGTTGAAAATGCATTGAAACAGCTTGATTATTTAAATGTAACCAAGCCCACAGTTGTCACAGATAATGGCTTTTGCTCACAGGAGAATATCATCCACTATATTCAGAATCATATAAAGTTTGTAACACGAGCTACAAGAAGCGATGGTAAATGGGTTAAAGACAGCATAGATCAGAATCTGTCACTGTTAGATGATATTAATAACGTTATTGATTTTGATAATGATATAACCGGCACCTGTATCACCATCAAACCAACACTGTCTTATATTGCAAAATATTCCTGTTCCAGCCATAAAAAAGGAGACAAGATTAAGTTAACTCCTCGTCTTTATTTGGGAATATTCCGAAGCAGGAGCAGAGCCTATGAGGCGGAAAGAAATTTTACTCGGGAACTGTACCAATTAAAAGCTTTGATAGAAGAAGGTAATGAAGACCAGTTAAGCGAAACAGCACTGAATAAAGCTAACACCTACTTAAGCTGGAGCAAGACCAGAAACGGAGTGATTAAGGTTTTATTTCGAAAAGAAGCTGTCGATGAGGCTCTGAAATACAAGGGAATCTTCTGTCTGTGCTCCAACAAGATTAATGATGCAGCAGAACTTCTAAAACTTGGACGTAAACGTGAACATATAGAAGACATGTTTGAGTTGTTAAAACAAAAAAACGACGGTAAAAAAACAAGGGTGCAGGATACAGATCGATTAAAGGGGCGGCAGTTTGTTCAGTTTATTGCATTAAGTTACTATGATTTTTTGTATAAGAAAATCAAGGATTTGAAGGCAACACTCGGCAAGCCTAACGGGAACTTGAGACATGATTTAAAGGATAACCTTGACAAGGAAAAAGACTTGTTGAAATGGCTGAAAAATTCATCTTTAAACGAGGTGCTACAATGGTTTGATGCAGTTGACCTAATTCAGTTAACGGGCAAAAAGCATAAGAACATAAATCTTATAACTGAAAAAACGATTCGCGATAGATTATTCTTTGAGAAGATAGGATACAGCGGGCAGATGAAAATGGGTTAAAAAATTTTGTAGATTTCGATAACTTTAACAGATATTCATCAGCCTACTTTCAGGCTGGTAATTCTGTCTCTGATTGCCCCAGCATCATGTAGATATTTGAGTTCACAACCTTGACTTTTTATTTCCAGTCATGATTTTTTCGGCAGAAGATCTGTATTTTTTTTGCATCAATATTTAGAGCTTTCATAAGTCTTGCTTATTCAATAGACAGTGGGTTATTAAGGATTGCTGGGTAACCGAATGAGACTGTCATCCTGTTCGATATGCTACAGGTATCTGAGCCCGATCCGTCAAGACTCAGGTATTGTACCGATAGATAGTGCAGCCCTGTCATTGTACGCTGCGAATCTTTCAGGTCCTCAGCTATACCATAGGTGAGGTATTCGGCATTTTTTATGGTGGCCAAGAGTCCGTTAAGATTTGCTATTCGGTCTCCTTCTAAAACCTTATAAATACTGGGGCGGCTGACGTTCCCAGAATAACTAGTTTAACAATGACTACAACTAGCTCAATCAACGTAAAACCGGCAGATTCTACATTCTTCATGGAAGTTCCTTTGTTGTTGGTTATTGAAGTCAAGTATGTTTTCTGGTTGTACCATTTTTATAAATTTATCGTAGTGAGGTATCTCTCATGATTATTTTTGAGGTTTTAATCATGTCTGTTTTATCTTTTATCAATTGAGTTCTATTCATATTATTTTATTATGAAAGAAAGCTCCCCGGCGGACAAACGAAAGCGACGGCCCTTAAGCCGCATTCGGAACGCTGCATGCCCTGGAATGGAGTGGCGGCC
>NZ_KB899636.1:417822-428855 GCF_000378405.1 Succinimonas amylolytica DSM 2873
TTATGTACCGGACCATGAACTTACAACGGTCTAGTACTTTCTTTCATGGGGTATGTCAGGGATAAAACGGCCATACCCTGGGTGATTTGTACAGCAAAAGAAACGACTTTTGAAATAAATTGTTGAATGTTGGTTGTTTGAAGTTTGTCACAAAAATAATTAGAAAAAATACTTAAGTTTTGAATTGGCATGAAAGATTAACTGCAATACCTAACTATCAGAGTCTGTAGGGATATAGAATCAATAATTGTTGTTAAGAGAATTAGATTCCTTTGAGGGGATTTTATGAAAACATCTAGACTGTTTACAGCTGTAGCTTCATTGCTGATTTTTGGGTCCGCCGCTTTTGGCGTTGGAGACACATGGGCAGAGGAAGGAAGAATTCCGGTTACTGTTTCTGGTGATTCTAAGGTACCTCTCAGAATTCTGACACGTCCCGGAGCGGTTCTTTATGCCGATGCGGAGGGCAGTAAGGTGTTGAAGAGCAACCTTCCGACGTTTTCATCGTATTTTGTTTATACAAGGCCAAAGGGGGAAGCTGCAGCGTCTGGAAACGGATGGTATGAAGTTGGGAGTGATGACAGAGGTTCCGTTAAGGGGTGGATGAAAGGTGATGATCTTTTTGAGTGGAAGCAGACAATGTGTCTTACATTCAGCCATCCTGATGGAAGAAGTCCCGTTTTGATGTTTGATGATGATGATGTTCTAAATACTCTTATCGGACTTTCTGAAGAAGATAGAAACAGTAAAGTTGATGGCTATTACACGGCAATTGACCAAGCCGCTTCCGGAAAAGGCAAACTTGCAAAGGATTTTCCTGTTTTATCGGTAGAGCCGAAAATGGCGGTGGACAATGCTGACAATTTTACCCTTATGCCTATAGTGGATTACAAGGTTGTGGATTTTGACGGACGGGAATCAAGACTTCTTGATATTGTTGCGGTAAGCAGTTCTGAAAAGGATCGTAAATCGTCCGATATTCGTGAAAATAAAACATATCTGACAGCTTCGAACACATCCTCTGAATCACAGGCAAAGGATTTGAAGAATATGAAATACGATATTGTCTGGGTTGTTGACACTACTCGCAGTATGGGGCCATACATCGAAAGAGTCAGAGAGATTATGAACCGAGTTTCGGGAGAAATAGCCAAAAATAAGAGTTTTGGGGATAAAGTGGCTTTTGGTGTCTGGGGATACAGGGATTCAGCTACTATTGAAGGACTTGAGTATGTAACAAATAATTTTACTCCCCAGCTCCAGAGTGCTCAGGATTTTGTGAAAACAATAAGTAGCGTCAAGGAAACAAATGTTGATTCGGTAACCTTTGATGAGGATTTGTTTTCAGGTGTAAATGATGCGGTTAAAAATACTGCATGGCGCGACAATACAATAAGAATCGTAATTCTGGTTGGAGATGCTCCAGGGCATCAGGAAGGGCACGAGTGGAACGTATCAGGGTTGAATCAGGAAACGATGCGACATATTGCAGACGATAATGGTATTACTTTGTTTGCCATACATATAAAGCCCCAGAAAACAAAGAAGTACAACAAGATAGCTGCAAATCAGTTTAAGACACTTTCCAACAACCCTGGAGTATCTGAATCTCTCTACTGGGATGTAGCTGCTTCTGATACACAAGGTTTTGAAAATATTGCGGCCATGATTACGGAAAGAACTTTGAATTATCTGGCTAACGCGGAAAGCTCCTTTACAGGGAAGCAGGTTGATACTGTCAGTATTCTCAAGAAAGAGTCTTCTGATATAGTGGGCCTGGCACCTGATGTGATAAATCAGGCTCTCCATGCGGCAGTAGTGACATGGCTTGGCAATGAAGTAAATGTGGTTCCTCCACGAGATATTGAAGCCTGGGTTTCTGATAAGGATTTGAAAGACAGTACCAGACAATCTCTTGAGGTTCAGCTTCTTTTGACAAAGGCTCAGCTAGATGCCATATCCACCTTGCTTAAGGAAGTTTTGGTAGCAGGAGAAACAAATCAGGTGAGCGGAGATGATTTTTTTACATCTCTTCAGGCAGCCTCGGCAGTAGCCGCCCGCGATCCTGAAAAGTTGTCAAAGGCCGGCAATATTGCCGAGTCTGGACTTGTTCCTGATTTTCTGAAGAATCTTCCATACAAGAGTCGTCTTATGGAGATGAACAACGAAGTATGGGAAAGCTGGGGGCCGGATGAACAGAATGCTTTTTTGAGCAATCTAGAATCCAAGATCAGGGCTTATGGAGAAATTCATGACAATACTGCCAAATGGATAGCTCTGAATGAAGGGGACGATCCAGATGATTATGTGGCTCCTATTCCATTGGATCTAATGCCATGAAAAGCTGTCTCAGCGTGAGGGAACTTCGTCTCAGTCGTACAAAGAATGATTCTTCCTTCACTCTTTATGTGCCAGAACTGGATCTTTATCCCGGAAAAACACTAGCTGTAGTTGGTCAGAGCGGATGCGGTAAATCCACTTTGACCGATATTCTGGCACTGGTTCTGAAGCCTGATTCAGCAGAACGTTTTGTGATGTACCGTGGGCAGAAGGAGATAAATCTTTTTTCTGCTTCGCGTAGGGAACAGGCCGATATACGTGGAAGTGATATTGGTTATGTTCTGCAGTCTGGCGGTCTTTTTCCGTTTTTGTCTGTTCGTGAAAACATTATGCTGCCAGGAAAATTGGCTGGTATGGATGGGAGGACCGTAAGAAATCGTGCTATCGAACTAGCAAGAGCTATGGGAATTGCAGATCAGCTGAATAAAAAACCCCAATATCTTTCGGGTGGACAGCGACAGAGAGTGGCTATTGCCAGAGCTCTGATTCACAAACCAGGTCTGGTTCTTGCTGATGAGCCTACAGCCGCTGTTGACAGTGTATCCGCAGAAGAGATTTGTCGACTTCTGAAAAATACCGTTGCAGAAAATGAAGCGTCACTCCTGATTGTTAGCCATGATCGCAGTCTTATGCATAAGTATGCAGATTATGAAGTTACATTCAGAATTGAGAAAACAAACGGCATTAAATCAACGCTCATACCAAACAGTTAGAAAAAAAACGGGATAATCTTTTTATGGTAAAGGCATTAACCATTTCTGTTCTTTCGTGCAAGGATATTCTGCACGAGTGGAGAATGAGTTTTTGTGTGATGTTTGCAGTGACGGCAATTGCGACTCCTCTCCTGATTTTTTTTGGTTTGAAGTCAGGAATAATGGAAACACTGCGGATGCGGTTACTAAGCAATCCTGCAACTATGGAGATTATATCTGTAAATGAAAATCGTTATGATTATGAATGGTTTGATCATAAACGAAATGATCCACTTGTATCATTTGTTATTCCTCGCACGAGAAGACTTGCTGCGAGTGCTGAATTTCAGGTAGTTGGAGGGAAGCAGAAAAAATCGCTGGACCTATATCCAACATCTTCTGGAGATCCGTTGCTTATTCACTACGGAGTTATCATTCCTGATTATGATTCATGTGTACTTACACAGGAGGCAGCAAGGAGAATTCAGGCTCAGAAAGGAGATTACATTACAGTTACAGTTTCCCGAGATCAGGGGAAATCGCGGGAAAAACGGGAATTGAAGGTAGTAGGTATTCTTCCTGATGCAGCGGGGATGGTTGCGGCTGCTTATATTGATCTGAGATTTCTGGAGCAAGTTGAAGGATTTAAGGATGGAATGGCTGTTCCTGAGTTGGGATGGAAGGGGGCAGATAGCAAGGCTTTTCCTGTCGTTCCAGAAGCGATTCTGGTTACGGATCGTAAACTGGATTCTGTAAGAGAGGCTATGCTGGTTCAAAATACAGGTTTTATAAAAATTAAAAATGTCTTTGCCCCTGATGACAGTGAAAAAAATAAAGCGAAGGATATTCATCCTCTTTTGGACGGACAGCATTTTATTTATATTCTGAGCACTGTGGGAATGCCTGCCAGAAGTGATGATCTTGCGATGCTCTCCGATAAACTGCGGGGAAAGGGGGATTCATGGGTAATTCCGGCCAATCCTTATCTCACTCTTTCAGTGTCTGGTAAAGAGTTTAACCTGTCGTCTCTTACGGCATTCAAAAAGATTCTTCCCGTACCGGTAGCTGTCGCAGATCCTGTTCCTGACTCGGCTGTATCGCCTTATGAGGATTCTAAAGCCTCTGATATCAACGATGTTAGTGTGAATGGCATAAACGATTTAAAAACAGATAATTATGTTTCGGAAAAGGCGCAGGAAATTAATAATTTCGAAGACAATCCGGTTGATTCAGTGAATAATGCGAACAGTGCCCATAAGGCAGACGATAAAATGGATTCCAGTAATCTCGTTGGTGAGTCCTCTGACAGTAATAGTGATTCGTCTGACAAGTCATTTATGGAACATTTTTATAAAGAAGAGATTAAATATTCCGAAGCAGAAATAAATCAGGATGCAGATGTAACATATTTTGAGAGTACGTCACAGAAAACAGAGGACTCTCTTAAACAGATTGACAGTGTGGGATTTGAAGAGGAGGAAGAGCTTTTTGATACTGGAGAGAAATTAAAAATAACACTCCCCAAATCTTCTGAAATACGAGAAGATGCCGGATCTTTAATCGATAATGCCGAAACAATGGAGCAAACAAAAGAAGATAGTTCCGTTTTTTCTGTTTATGACAGTGATTTATGTACAGGAAAAGAAAAAGTCTGTGATTTTGGAAAGAATTCTGGGGAAAGACTGTTTTTTGCTTCTCCTGAGGCTATAAAAAACTTTCCTGAAAAAAAACTTCGTGTGAAGGTGACTTATTTTAATTACGATAAGACTGACAAATCTTCAGAGTCTCAGGAGCGAACAGTTGAATTTGAGGCTTCCTTTAAAGTTTTGAATGAGCTTAAAGACCCGGAGATTCTCCTGGTTTCTCCGTCTCTTTTAGGACAGCTGGGGCTTCTTGCGCAACGGGAACTGAGTGATGGCATTGATTCAGCAGGAAATACAGCATTTCTTATCAAGAGAAAGGGATACACAGGTTTCCGAATGTATGCTTCAAGTCTTGATGACGTGATTACTTTGCAGGAAAAGCTTAGCGATGAAGGTATAAAAACAGTAAGTAAGGCGGATCGCATTTCTGAAATTCTTACGCTAGATCGGTATCTCTCCCTTTTGTTCTGGATGATTGCAGCGGCATCCATTTCTGGTGCTGCTTGTTGCCTCATTGCTAACGTTTATGCAAATGTTGAAAGAAAGAGAAAAGAGCTTGCAATTCTGAGACTTTTAGGTGTCCATGGGGGGCATCTGTGTATTTATCCCTTGGTTTGTTCGGTCATGCTGACATCTGGGGGAATTCTGATAAGCTTCGGGGTATATGCTGCTCTCGCATATGCGGTCAATGACAGCTTTTCGTATCAGCTTCAAGGCGGGGAGAAATTCTGTCATCTGGATTATGCTCATTTTGCAGCAACCTATATGATTGCTTTTGGTGTAGCAATGCTCTCCGGTCTTGTTGCATCAAGAAAGGTTATGAGTATTGATCCGTCGGAATCCCTCCGTGATGAATAATTTTCAAGGGAAATAATGAATGACTTTATTACTTAAATGTTGCCTGCTGGCAGATAACAGGCGTTTTTTCAGGGACGGTATCATGATTGAATTCATGACAGCCCTGCTTTCCCCAGTAATATGTGTGGCCTCCTTGCTGTGCGGATTTGCAGAGGCTGCTGATGAGCAGGATACTCTGACGCTGAAGGGACCGGGCAATACCTCCTTTGTATTTAAAAAAGTCCGGGTTGATGGTGGTATCGGGCCTCTAGACGGACAGATGTTTAAAATGGGGGAGGATTCTGATGATGCTGATGGTTATAAAAATCCACCTACCGCAGTGGTTATTGGGGGCGGCTTTAAGGATAGTCAAAGCCGTTATTACTATATGGGGGCCTACGAGATCACTGCAGGACAGTATAAGGCTGTTACTGGAGAGAATGTAAAAAGTCCAGGGGATGATTATCCGGTAACCGGTATTTCCTGGTTTCAGGCAATGAATTTTATTGACAAGCTAAACCAATATTTTTACGAACATGAAAGATCCTCCCTTCCGACATCTGGTACTTATCCGGGATATGTCCGTTTTCCTACTGAAGTCGAGTGGGAGTTTGCTGCAAGAGGTGGTAATGCCGTGAAAAAAACGGTTTTTGACAATTCTTATCCCTATGATGAGGATGAAGAGTTGGCTGCCTACGAATGGTTTTCCGGTCCATCGTCATCGCATAACAAGATTCAGAAAGTTGGTAAACTGCAGCCTAATCCGCTTGGGCTTTATGATATGCTGGGAAATGTAACGGAAATGACGACCAGCATTTTTTATATTGAGTATTATCAGGGGCGCGGCGGAGGTTTTGTCGCGAGAGGAGGCCACTACCTGACTGAGGAGGATGAACTATCGTCCTTTAAACGGACAGAGGAACCTTTTTATCTGGGATCCTCTGAAAAAGGGATGCGTCCAAATATCAAGCCTACCATGGGATTCAGACTGGTGTTGACCAGTCCGGTTCAGACCGATAACAAAGCTATAGCGGAGATAAAAAAAGACTGGCCAAAGCATCGTCAGGGAGCAGGAGCTAAAATGCCGGCCGCCCTTTCAGTATCAGATACCGAAACCCAAGAATCCGTGCCGGCAGAAGATGCTTTGAAGAGGTTGGATTCTATCAGTGAGGCTCTCAAAAAGGCCGGACTATTTGATTCTCTCAAAAAGGAGATAGCCGGAACCAGGGGGGCTTTGCAGGATATGGTCAAGATCCGAAGAAAGGCCGATGAAGATTCCGCAAAGGTGTGGGTAAAGATAGCCTGTGAAAGAGGCATGTATTTGTCGATGAATCTTCAGGCTCTCCAGGTTGTGAGGGAATCAAATTCAGAGCTTTTGCAGAAAAGAGCGGAGCAGTACGAGTACAATATAAGCTCAGGGATTGAAAATTACAGCGAGATTATGGGGGAGCTAGTTAAGCTTCCTAAAGAAGTTGTTCTTGAGGGCTTCGATCACTATACAAAGAGAATGCAGGGAAAGCTTAATGTGGAAAAGCATTCCCAGGATCGCAAGGCTGAAGAAAGAATAAAAGATTTGAGGGCGCAGATTGCAAAAATCGCTATAACAAAGAATCATTATTTAAGCTATGAGAAGGAAAAGCGATCAAATGCCGCCGGATGGAAAAAGGATTATCTGAAATAGGGGATATTATATGAACAGTATTAATTTTGTGGGAAATGGTATTAGCAGAACGGGAATGGCCGTATGTCTTTCGTTGGCGATTTCCCTTTCTGTTACAGGGTGTTCCAATATTCATGATGACAGTACCAGGACAAAAACAGAAGGTACTCTGACTGGTGCTGGTGTGGGAGCTGCTGTCGGCGCACTCCTAGGATTGGCTATAGGAGGAAATACCCAAGGCACTCTTCTTGGTGCTGCTATTGGAGCGGGGGTCGGTTCTCTTTCTGGTTTTATGGTTGGAAAGCATGTAGCAGACAAAAAGGCTGAGTATGCCAGACGGGAAGACTGGCTTGATGACTGTATTGATCATGCTAGAACTGTTACGGCCGAAGGTAAAAAGAAGAATGATGATCTAAGACAAAAAATAGCTACTCTTGACAAGGAGTCGCAGGAGCTTAAAAAGGCGTATAAAAACAAGCAGATAAAATCAACACAGCTTGCAAAGGAAAGAAAGAGCATTCAGGCTTTACAGAATGAAACTTCTGAAAATATCAAAGTGCTTAATCAGGAAAAACAGAAGCAGCTGGCAGTAGCAAAGGATGCTAAAAATTCTGGAAACAGTAGAGAAGCTCAGATACTCGATAAAGAGATCAAAAAACTTAATGATGAAATCAAGAAGATGCAGGAAAGCAATAAAAAGCTTGCCAATATTTCTGCACGGCTAGCGGTATAGGAGCTTTTTATGAGGAGTTTTTTTAATCCTGCTTTTGTGGGCGTTTTTGTTTTTTTGATTGGTTGCAATATGACAGACGATCCCAGACAGGGAGGTTTGTTCAGTTACAGTTCTGATAAGTATGAAAGAAGAATTCAGGATAGAGAAGCCAGACTTGCCAGTATTGAAGCAGAACAGGCTGAAGAGGAGCGGGTAAATTCGCGCCTGTCAAAGGATCTTGCAACACGGCAGAAGGAAGTGGTAAAACTTAAGGCTAACCTTAATGCTGAGCAGAAAAAGATAGACCGGCAACTGACTCTTTTAAAGAGAGACAAAAACAAGTCCGAAAAGGCCTCGTTGTTGTCTAGGAAGAATGAGGCCATAAAGAAGGAGACCGTCAGAGTAGAGAAACTCGAGGATACAGAATCAAAGAAGAGAGAAATTCAGAGATTGCGCCAGCAGTTAGATGAATTGAGAATGGAGGCAGATGCCTTGAGCAGACTGTGATCGTTTATGGGATTCGGTCTTCGAAGAACGTTTTTTATTACGTTGTATGTTGTGATCTCGACAACGGTTATGGGAGTGTCCCAATCTGCGATTGCAGTTCCTTGTGCTGATGAAATCTTGGAACTTCTTAACAAGGAGTCCTATGATTTTGACGGTGATATACTTGAGAAGCTTGATTCGGTAAACATAGCAGCTATGGATGCCAGTTCTCTTAACAGGATGTTGTCTGAAGGAGATCGCTATGCTCATTATATTCCGGTAACAACCTTAAAGCGTGTTATGAATCTCGGAAAGTCTGCGGTTGCAGGAACCGGAATGGATATTATTTCGGATCGTAGCGGAAGAATTAGATTAATTCCCTTTACGGGGTCACCTGCTGATATCAGTGGAATCGAATACGGAGATATCCTGAAAAAAGTTGACGGAACTGATATAACCGGAATGAGCCTGGAAGAGATAGGTTATCTGATCAGGGGCCCTGAAGGAACAGAGGTTGAAATTACCGCATTGGATAGCAGTGGCGATATGTATACAGTCCCTGTAACGAGAAAGATTCAAAGTTATCCCGATGTTGTTAGAACTGGCAGTAATCCGGCGGTCATCAGAATATTCAGATTTGGAAACAATACCAGTGCTCAGCTTCTTTCCGAAATTGAAAAGCTAAAAAATGAACCGGGTTTTGTTACCGGAGACGGCAAAGATAAACGATACAGACGTTTTTTTATTGACCTGCGAGGTAATACAGGAGGTGTTATGGAACAGGGGGCTCTGAGCGCTGGTATTTTTTTGGCTGAAGGAGCTACTGTTTATAGACTTAAGAACAATGCTGGGATTAAGGAGGTGCAGGCAAAAAAATCTGGAATTGCCAGTAATCTCAGATTTGTTGTTATGCAAGATTATCTTACTGCGAGTGCAGCGGAAATGATGATTGTGTCTTTAAAATCCGGTGCAAATGTTGGAACCTATGGCGAAACTACTGCAGGAAAATCTAAAGTTCAGGATTTGTTTAGGCTATCCGATGGAAGTTTTCTGAAGCTTACAGTGGGAGAACTTTTGTTTCCTGGCAGTGATGATACCTGGGAAGGTGTAGGTTTTTCTCCAGATGTAGTTAAGCATCATTGACAGTAATCGGTGTATTGCCAGCAATTGTTTGTCTGGATTGGGTGGATATGAAAAATTATATCAAGCAAGTTTGTTGTCTTTTTGTGGTTATGCTCCTCTTAGGGATGGAAAAACCAGTTCTATCAGAAACGGATGCTGTGTATCATCTTGAAGGTAATGGCAAGGATGAGAAAGCAGCTATTGGAAATCTCAAAATGGCGGCACTGAGAGAGAATATCAAAAATAAGATATCTGATGATGATATTAGGATTTTTGCCCGTATTCTGCGCACTGATATTTTTATGAATGTCGATGAATTGGTAGCTGTTGATGAATCGTCGCTGGACATGACCCAGAACAACGGCAGATATACAGTTAAGGGAAAGGTAAAGGTAAAAGATGATGCTGTAATGGCAAAACTGGTTCAGATTCCAGATCTTAATGAAAGGATTAAGCTATCACTTCCAGAAGAATCAGAAACAAATCAACATACGGATGATAAATCAGAAAAAAAGGATAATATCATATTAGCAATTACCAGAGATGATTTTATGGAGCTTGTGGCATCGTCGGATGCTGGTAATTCGGATAGCATTATTCAGGCACTGAAGAACGGCATGAATCCTGATAGCAGATATGAAACGGATGACGGGCAGCCGTACGGAGATCCGGCGTTTTGTGTTTATCTTGAAAACGGAAATAGGGATCTCAATGTAGTTAAGGCTTTTATATCATCAGGGGTAAACGTTCTATCATCAGATCAGAACGGTTATCATAGGACATTGTTTCAAGTGTTTAACAGCAATGATGATATTTTGAAAATCATTCTTGATACCGTGAAACCGTCCTTAAAGGATATAAGATTTGAGAATAAAGGTACCCCACTGACCGAGTTTCTTAAAAATAGAGACAATGCCGATTCTGTAACCTCAGATCTCCTTGATAAGATTGTTATGTTGGGAGGAGATCTTAACAGTGCTAACAATGAAGGGATTTCTGCAGTGAACTATGCGATAGTAAATGGCAAGTTGGAAATTCTTAAGCTTTTAATAGAAAAAGGCGGCGATTTGAAAAAGTCTATTGAAAGTCCTATGCCGTCTCTTTATGGGGATGAATCTAAAACGGTGTACCAAAACATCGTCGATAATGACTACTCAGACCCAGATATGTCGGCTATGAAGGATTTTTTAATAAGCAATGTCGGAAATAAATGATTAGAGATAGCTCCGGGGAAGGTGTAGTACAGTTACAGGAACTCCCCAGATTTAGAGAACATAATTACGTAACGTATGAGTTTGTTGATACCCGATACCGCGAAATTTTATAAAAATAACAACATTTGTTAGATATCGGACATCTCTCAGATAGCTTTCAGGATGCTCTTGCATCTTACATTTTGCAGTTGAATCTGGTTAATTTCCAATTGCTTCAAAAATGATAATTTATTATGAAAGAAAGCTCCCCGGCGGACAAAACGAAAGCGACGGCCCTTAAGCCGCATTCGGAACGCTGCATGCCCTGGAATGGAGTGGCGGCCCGGA
>NZ_KB899636.1:430765-449211 GCF_000378405.1 Succinimonas amylolytica DSM 2873
AGCTTGCCATCTGCGGCTCTTGTTACGTACTTTATTCCTTTTTCGGTCATATATGACACATTGCCTTCGGAGTACAGTGCGGAATCCCCGCACAGGTATATATATCCATCATCGGTATACCTCCTGAAGCTTTCAAAGACCTTTGTCATTCTGCCGAAAGCGTACGTGTCATTGGTATTGCCGCTTTCAGGCTCCATGTAAAGAGGAATACCGGTTGCATTATCAACCATCATCTGTTCCATAATCTGGACTAATTCAGGATGGGCATCTCTGCTGTATCCAAAGGTAACATTGATTTTATGGGGCTCATCGTAATTGACTGCGGTGTTATCCTCATGGAACATCCGCTCTTTACCATGGTAATGGAAGCTGGTACTGTCAATGTTCACACTTCCTATTTTGCGTCCAAGGGTATCCATAATGCCCAGAGCCAGCTCGGAAAATAAAGGTGTCAGACCATATTCGTACAGTGCATCCATGGTACGGCCTATAACATCATCGTTAAACCAGTCTTTCTGGTATTCTATTCCCAGCATGGCCTCTACATCTCTGGCCTCGAAAAAGGTGTTGCTCATATACAGTGGCCGGGTGGTATAGCCAAGCCCGTTCAATATCATCAGAGCAACAACCTGACCATGAGTAAAATGTCCGGCGTTATTGCTGATCTTGGGAAGTCTGGAATCGATCTTCTCGATAATTCCGGTTTCCTGAATAAAAGCTCCAACCAGTCCCAAATGCCCCATGGTTAAAGGTTTAAGCTGCTCTCTCGTAATAACGGTCATGACATCCCCCAAAATTGGCAATAATCGCTGTATTCTAGGGAAAATTAATTGACATCACAACATGCTAGTCTCAAAAAATGATTTGAAATTTCTCCAGCTCATTATAAAAAGTGGTTATTGAGCAATCTCAACTGCGAAATGTAAGTTACATTGTAAGATTATGTACTTTTTGATGAACTGAATAGATGTGAAAACACCAGTATTCTATGTTTTTTGTTTCAAAATGTATTTATCATGAAAATTTGCTTTGGTGTTTTTTAACTTTTATTTGCGATTCTGTATGATAATTTTTCTATTGTTTATTATAGGATGTAGTAAAATGAGTTATTCTGGATGCTCCGTCCCCTTTATCATATCCTATATCAGGCAGTTTTTTAAAAGGTATTATAATGGATCTGATTTCAGGTTTGTAATCAGCAATACTATCTTTTGTTCTAGCAATAACCTCTGTGTTTGAGTTATTACGTGTATTCATACTGTCGGCTGTAATATTACTGGTATTATTTCCGGGCTCTCCAAGATACATATAACTGATAATCCCAAGTCCAATTGCAGCACTGACGATTAATATGCTGGCTACAATTCCCTTTATCTTTGTAGTTCTTTTTATCTCTTCGTCAGAGACAGGAGCAAGTGATACTACTTCCTGATTCTTTTGTTTTACAAGCTTTTCTGCCTCTAGTGCTGAATTTATAAGCTGTTCGTCTACAGGGGGATCATCAGATGATTCTTCTGTTTCTATATGATGTTTTGGACTTGGTGCAATTAGCTTGTTGGACGATGATATGTCCTCAGGACGATCTGTTTGGGTATGTCCTTGTTCTTTAATTTTATTCGCAACCTTTTTTCTGTCGAGAGTTGATGTCAGATTAAGGATTTCTGCGGAAGGATGTTCGATATCAGATACTTTACCAGTTTCTATGTGATTCGTTGATGCAGACATAACCGAAGACGGTGTTTGCATTAACATTTCTGGATGTTCCGTTTTAGTTGTTTGCGAAGCTACCTCTGAAGCAGTAAGCAACGAAGGTTGAACCTGCTTTGCGACATTGTTTGCAGAGTTCGCTTTTAAAGAAGTTTGTTCTGGCTCTTTGTTTGAACTTTTATCATCAGATTTATGTCCATAAATTCTTTTAAGAATTCTCTGTTCTGATTCTTTTGTAAGAACAGGTGGTCTGGTAACATAGCTGAAGTATTCGAGTGTATCAAAAAAATCCTGATCAGAGGCCTGTTCTACAACCTTGTATATATTGCATCGGTTTTTCTTCCAGTTTGCAAATTTTTTTTGAAATCCCCATCCGACAATTACAGGGCGATCGTTGACAATATAAATATGACTTGTATCTGGGACATAGAGAGCAGCTCCCAAGTGATCAGGGGAATCTTCATCGTAGAAAAATTTAGCAAGAATTTTCTCTGAGAAAACTGTTGAACTGTGAGAAAGAATTTTTTTGCAACGATCTTTTAAATCTTTAAGAACGCGGCAGATTTCAAGAAGATAGAATACCTGCTCATCCTCTGAAAGAGAATCTAATGGCTCAACTAAAAATCTGGTTCCGAAAACTTTGGGAATGTGCCAGCTAATGCCTTCTTTTGTACTAACCGGAATAGCGAATGTCGATACTGTTCTCTGGCTCTGAGTCGCATCCTGGTAGAGAGATTTTTGGATAAACATTGTCAGGCGCATCACGGAGTCCGGAACTGCGCTGCCATCAACGCTAATAGGGGTGTAATCGTTTAAATTCAAGGTACAGATAACGTTGTCTTGAGCCATAACGGATGCCTTTGACTTTATGCAATGTCTTGATTTTATCAGGATTGATGCGCAATAAATAGGGCATAAATTGCATTATTGATAAAAAAATCCCTGTATTTGAATATACAGGGATTCCCAATAGGTCGATAAAACCTCAAAATTTATTTATTTCCATTGAGAAGTGAGGAAATGAGTCTCTGATTATTGTTCTTTTTTGCAGGTTCCTTAGGAGCTTCTTCCTGTTCAACGTTCTTTTCAGGAACAGGTTTCGGCTGAGGCATTGGTTTGCTGCTTTGAACAATAGAAGGCTGAACAGGCTTCTGAACCTCGCTAGGCCCGGTAGGAATAGCACTTGGAGAGTTAAAGCCCTTTGCTCTTTGAACCTTAAAATTATTCTGTTTGGCGGTGGCAACAAGAGTATCAAAAATAAGGTTTTCAGTCACAAAAGTTATTTGTACATCAGGCTCTGCCATATTAAGTTTGGCAATCTGGAAAGCCATGCTGAGCAGAAGTTCTGTCTCAGAGTTATATGAAAGCTCTAAGAATTCGATATTTACGTGGCTTTGCTGCATGAGTTTCATCAATTTCATAACCACAGGAACCGGCAGACTTTCCTGTTCTTCTGTAACCAAATAAATATGCTCGTAGCGATCGAGACCTTCTGAAGGTAAATCCTGCCCGTTGTAATCAGGAAGAATGAGTACTTTAGCCATATGTGTTAGTATCCTCAGGCATTTACAGTTATGACAAGCAACTGTTGTTAAGTGCTAAAAAACAGGACATATTCTACTATCTTTAGTCGTTAGCAATAGTGATCGTTATCACTCTAACATCAGAGCGTGCTTAAAATGTGAGTTTTTGTTCAAAAAAAAATCTTTTTTTGAGGCGCTGGTATTAACCTCCAGGGGCAAAATATTGTCTTTATGCTCTTTCATTTTTTGATGTATGTTTAGAAAAGGACATTTTTGAAATGTATCACATATATTATGAATAATTGTCTGTTTTTTTCTGTATTCTCCTGTTGGTAATGTCCTGGTTATTCAGTTTGTCTGAGAATAGTGAAGTAGTTACAAGCACACAGCCAACGGCAATAAATGGAATGCTGAGATACTGTCCTACAGTAAGAACAGCATTTTGATTGTAATCAGCCTGTTCTGGTTTGAATACTTCCAATATCATTCTTGTTGTGAATACGAAAATTAAAAACAGTCCGAGAATCATACCGGTTCGTCGTTTTTGCCTATATTTGTAGCACACAACCAGAAATCCGGTAATTGACAGGTAGGCTACGGATTCGTAAAGCTGTACTGGATGTCTGGGAAAGTTTTCGTGGAGCTGTTCAAACACGATTCCGTAGGTTCCGTCAGTGGCTTTTCCATATATTTCTGAATTAAAAAAATTTCCAAGGCGTATCATAGATCCTTCAAAAGCGGTAGGGATGCAAAGAAGGTCTGCAAGAGGTAAAAAATGGTAGTCGTATTTTTTTGCAAAAATAAGTACCGCTATGATGAGCCCTATACCGCCACCGTGACTGGCAAGTCCCCCTTTCCATATTTTTAGGATTTCGATGGGATGTTCCAGGTAGAAATCTGGTTGATAGAAGAAGCAATGACCCAGTCTTGCTCCGATTATTGTCCCCATGAACATATAAAAAAGAAGATTGTCGAGGTCGTTATCGGGATATGCATGTTTTTTAAAAAAATTGTTTATGGAGAGGTATCCTAAAATAAAACCTGAAGCAAACAATATGCCGTACCATCTGACACTAAAGTCTCCCAAAAAAGGTATGGTGAATGCTGCAGGATCCGCGTTCCAGTGTAAAATCATCTAATGATGACTCCTCTTATATATATTGTGGTTAATGATTGCTCGCGTATTTGCTTATACGGTAATCTTGAAGAATGCTTATTCTGAATCAATCGGGTTTGTTCACTAAGCGTGCTTCTTGTCCCCGAGATTAGATGAGTTTATTTTAGGATATAATCTGCAAGGTTGTTGTGAGATTATGTGTTATGGCTGAAATTATTCAAACTTTTTTTACTTATGCTGGGTTGACGTTGTTCTTAGGAGGAATTGTCTTTTGCTTTGTGGCGCCAGCGTTCAGGTATGGTGTATTCTGCACGGTACTAGGGAATCTCCTTTTTGTGTCTGCTATCGTTTTTCCAAAACAGATGGTGCAATTTGTCGAGACATATGAGCTAGGTGGGTACTTTACCAGTGTTGATCTCATTGCTCTGAAGGAAAAGGCTGTAATTACCGGACTGATTCTTATGTCGGTTCTTTGGATTGTTAGATGGTTCAAGCATTTGGTAGTTGAAGGTTTCTTTGTGTTTTTGTTTCCTTCTTTGGCAAGACCGGTTGTTAAAGAGGAGAAGAAGAAAAGGAAGAAGAGCAAGAAAAAGGAAATTGTTGCGTCCTCGACAGAGGAAATGGTTTTCGGAAGTGATGTGAAAAACAGTGTTTCAAAGGATTTTTCCGAGAGTGAAGAGCTATCCCACGAAAATCAAAGTACCGAGCAGATGGAAGGACAGTTTTCGGATTCTAAAGAGCAAACATCGTTGTCAGAGGGGGATGATGAACTTCCTGTTATCAGGGTTCGTGGTTAATTGTTAACCGTTTTTGACGATAAAAACATGAATTTGCGATTTTTTTGAGTAAAATGTTGAAAATTCGTTGACAGAAAAATAAAAAACTATAAAATTCCGCTCACTTGCTCAGCACGAGCAGAAAGTTCTTTAACAAACAGTTTAGACAATCTGTGTGGGCACTCGGCAGGAATTATCGGAAGGCTAAAAAAGAAGTCTCGATAATAGGAACTGCAGAGTGAACAACAAAACAGTTAAATTCATTATTGAGCAAAAGAAACAAACTTTTGAATTGAAGAGTTTGATCATGGCTCAGATTGAACGCTGGCGGCAGGCTTAATACATGCAAGTCGAACGGTAGCAGCAGGAAAGCTTGCTTTTCTGGCTGACGAGTGGCGGACGGGTGAGTAATACCTGGGAAACTGCCTATAAGAGGGGGATAACACCTGGAAACGGGTGCTAATACCGCATAAACCCTGAGGGGAAAAGGATGGGAAACCATGCGCTTATAAATGTGCCCAGGAGGGATTAGCTAGTTGGGGAGGTAAAGGCTCACCAAGGCGACGATCTCTAGCTGGTCTGAGAGGATGATCAGCCACATTGGGACTGAGACACGGCCCAAACTCCTACGGGAGGCAGCAGTAGGGAATATTGCACAATGGGGGAAACCCTGATGCAGCCATGCCGCGTGTGTGAAGAAGGCCTTCGGGTTGTAAAGCACTTTCAGCGGGGAGGAAGCTGAAGTTCGAACAGGGCAGAAAGCAGACGTTACCCGCAGAAGAAGCGCCGGCTAACTCCGTGCCAGCAGCCGCGGTAATACGGAGGGCGCAAGCGTTAATCGGAATAACTGGGCGTAAAGCGCACGCAGGCGGTTATGCAAGTCAGATGTGAAATCCCAGCGCTTAACGTTGGGCGGTCATTTGAAACTGCAAGACTAGAGTACTATAAGGGGAGCTGGAATTCCAAGTGTAGCGGTGAAATGCGTAGATATCTGGAAGAACACCGGTGGCGAAGGCGAGCTTCTGGATAGTAACTGACGCTCAGGTGCGAAAGCGTGGGGAGCAAACAGGATTAGATACCCTGGTAGTCCACGCTGTAAACGATGTCAATTAGGAGTCTAGTCCGAAGAGGCTGGGTTCCGCAGCTAACGCTTTAAATTGACCGCCTGGGGAGTACGGCCGCAAGGTTAAAACTCAAATGAATTGACGGGGGCCCGCACAAGCGGTGGAGCATGTGGTTTAATTCGATGCAACGCGAAGAACCTTACCTGAACTTGACATATACGATGATCTGTCTGAGAGGATGGAGTACCCGCAAGGGAATCGTAAACAGGTGCTGCATGGCTGTCGTCAGCTCGTGTCGTGAGATGTTGGGTTAAGTCCCGCAACGAGCGCAACCCTTGTTCTTTGTTGCCAGCGCGTAAAGGCGGGAACTCAAAGAAGACTGCCGGTGATAAACCGGAGGAAGGCAGGGATGACGTCAAGTCATCATGGCCCTTACGTTCAGGGCTACACACGTGCTACAATGGTTTGTACAGAGGGAAGCGAAGTCGCGAGACGGGGCAGATCTCAGAAAGCAAATCGTAGTCCGGATTGGAGTCTGCAATTCGACTCCATGAAGTCGGAATCGCTAGTAATCGCGAATCAGAATGTCGCGGTGAATACGTTCCCGGGCCTTGTACACACCGCCCGTCACACCATGGGAGTGAATTGCACCAGAAGTAGTTAGCGTAACCGCAAGGGGCGCGATTACCACGGTGTGGTTTATGACTGGGGTGAAGTCGTAACAAGGTAACCATAGGGGAACCTGTGGTTGGATCACCTCCTTAACAGGAAAAGCGTCTGATAAATTGTTGCTGAATGTTCACACAGATTGTTTAAACGGGGTTAGAGAAGCATCAGGTTCCGGTCGGAAAACCTTGAGTGGGTCTGTAGCTCAGCTGGTTAGAGCGCACCCCTGATAAGGGTGAGGTCGATGGTCCGAGTCCATTCAGACCCACCACGCAAGGAGAGACGGCGGAAGGGAATTGGGGGTATAGCTCAGCTGGGAGAGCACCTGCTTTGCACGCAGGGGGTCAACGGTTCAATCCCGTTTACCTCCACCAGGGGACCTGAAGAGAGAAACCAGAGTAATTGCGGTTCAAGAGAGCTGAAATTACTGCGGTTTTTCACGACTGCAAGTTCTTTAAAAATTTAATCAAGCTGAAAATCAAAAAGAGTTCAAACAAGCAAGTGTCTTGGAACTTTTTGGCGTAAACAAATGTTACGAAACTGAGCTGAAAGAAGTTCAGGATCTTTGTTTAAGAATACAGCGAAGGGAAGAAAGGAAGGGGAAACCCTGACAGACTTTCCGGGGTTGTATGGTTAAGTGAAGAAGCGTGCATGGTGGATGCCTTGGCAATAAGAGGCGATGAAGGACGTACTAACCTGCGAAAAGCCGCGGTAAGCTGGTAAGAAGCGTAAAAGCCGCGGATGTCCGAATGGGGCAACCCGACACAGAAGTGTCATTCCGAAAGGAAAGCGAACCGGGAGAAGTGAAACATCTCAGTACCCCGAGGAAAAGAAATCAACCGAGATTCTCCAAGTAGTGGCGAACGAACGGGGAAGAGCCCAAAATCTCTGCATGTGCAAGCCGAAATGTCTGGGAAGGCATACGAAAGAGGGTGACAGTCCCGTAGGCGGAAGCGGGTGCAGGGTGAAAAACGAGTATGGCGGGACACGTGGTATCCTGTCAGAAGATGGGGGGACCATCCTCCAAGGCTAAATACTACTTATTGACCGATAGTGAACAAGTACCGTGAGGGAAAGGCGAAAAGAACCCCTGTGAGGGGAGTGAAAAGAATCTGAAACCGTGCACGTACAAGCAGTGGGAGCCCGAAAGGGTGACTGCGTACCTTTTGTATAATGGGTCAGCGAGTTGCTTTCAGTGGCGAGGTTAACCGAATAGGGGAGCCGAAGGGAAACCGAGTATTAACTGTGCGCTGAGTCGCTGGGAGCAGACCCGAAACCTGATGATCTAACCGTGGGCAGGATGAAGGTAAGGTAACACTTACTGGAGGTCCCGACCCACTAGTGTTGCAAAACTAGGGGATGACCTGCGGTTAGGGGTGAAAGGCCAATCAAATCAGGTGATATCTGGTTCTCCCCGAAAGCTATTTAGGTAGCGCCTCAATGGATAATTGCCGGGGGTAGAGCACTGTTTCAGAAAGGGGCCCAGCCAATGGGTTTCCGATTTGATGCAAACTCCGAATACCGGCAAGGAAGAAATTGGGAGACAGACGGCGGGTGCTAACGTTCGTCGTCGAGAGGAAAACAATCCAGACCGCCAGCTAAGGTCCCGAAGTCAATGTTAAGTGGGAAACGAAGTGGGAAGGCATAGACAGCTAGGATGTTGGCTTAGAAGCAGCCATCATTAAAAGAAAGCGTAATAGCTCACTAGTCGAGTCGGCCCGCGCGGAAGATGTAACGGGGCTAAACATTGCACCGAAGCTGCGGAATCGCAGAAATGCGGATTGGTAGGGGAGCGTTCTGTAAGGTGAAGAAGGCATACCGGAAGGAGTGCTGGAGCTATCAGAAGTGCGAATGCTGACGTGAGTAACGATAATGCGGGTGAAAAACCCGCACGCCGGGAGACCAAGGGTTCCTGTCCAACGTTAATCGGGGCAGGGTGAGTCGGTACCTAATGATAAGCTGAAAAGCGAGGCAGATGGAAAATCGGTTAATATTCCGATACTGGCATTAGCTGCGAAGGAGGGACGGAGAAGGCTAGGTGCGCCTGCTGTTGGATGCAGGTGAAAGGATGTAGTTCCGGCGCGTACGAATAAAGGCGAGCTGAAGGATGAGATCTGAGAGGATTGCACTACGGTGCGAGAAGGCATTGATGCCAGGCTTCCAGGAAAAGCTTCTAAGCTACAGGCTAATGCGAGCCGTACCCGAAACCGACACAGGTGGTCGAGTAGAGAATACCAAGGCGCTTGAGAGAACTCGGGTGAAGGAACTAGGCAAAATAGTACCGTAACTTAGGGAGAAGGTATGCTGACGAAAGTGAAGGACTGCGCGTCCGGAGCAAGAGTCAGTCGCAGCGAAGAGGTGGCTGGGACTGTTTAACAAAAACACAGCACACTGCGAACACGGAAGTGGAAGTATAGTGTGTGACACCTGCCCGGTGCTGGAAGGTTAAATGATGATGTCATCGCAAGAGAAGCATCTGATTGAAGCCCCAGTAAACGGCGGCCGTAACTATAACGGTCCTAAGGTAGCGAAATTCCTTGTCGGGCAAGTTCCGACCTGCACGAATGGTGTAACCATGGCCACGCTGTCTCCACCCGAGACTCAGTGAAATCGAAATTGCTGTGAAGATGCAGTGTACCCGCGGCTAGACGGAAAGACCCCGTGAACCTTTACTATAGCTTGACACTGAACATTGAGTACATTTGTGTAGGATAGATGGGAGACAGAGAAACCTGTACGCCAGTATGGGCGGAGTCGACGTTGAAATACCATTCTGATGTGCTTGGTGTTCTAACTTCGGAAGGAGGACAGTGTCTGGTGGGTAGTTTGACTGGGGCGGTCTCCTCCCAAAGGGTAACGGAGGAGCACGAAGGTTGGCTAATCACGGTCGGACATCGTGAGGATAGTGCAATGGCAGAAGCCAGCTTAACTGCGAGACAGACGAGTCGAGCAGATGCGAAAGCAGGTCATAGTGATCCGGTGGTTCTGAATGGAAGGGCCATCGCTCAACGGATAAAAGGTACTCTGGGGATAACAGGCTGATACCGCCCAAGAGTTCATATCGACGGCGGTGTTTGGCACCTCGATGTCGGCTCATCACATCCTGGGGCTGCAGCAGGTCCCAAGGGTATGGCTGTTCGCCATTTAAAGTGGTACGCGAGCTGGGTTCAAAACGTCGTGAGACAGTTTGGTCCCTATCTGCCGTGGGCGCAGGAAGATTGAAGGGGATTGCTCCTAGTACGAGAGGACCGGAGTGAACGAACCGCTGGTGAGAGGATTGTAATGCCAATTGCATAGTCCGGTAGCTAAGTTCGGGATCGATAACCGCTGAAAGCATCTAAGCGGGAAGCGAGCCCTGAGATGAGTCTTCCCAGACCTTGAGTCTGTAAGGACCGTCAGAGACGATGACGTTGATAGGTGAGGAGTGGAAGCGTTGCGAGGCGTGGAGCGGACTCATACTAATGATCCGAGAGGCTTAACCATACAACGCCCGGAAAGTTTGGCGCTTGCGGGTTTGAACGGAAGAAGTGATTTGAGGCGAGATTAAATTTTTAAACCGGATTGCCTGATGAAGATAACGTTCTGGAACCACCTGTATCCATTCCGAACACAGAAGTGAAACGGAACAGTGCCGATGGTAGTGTAGCATTCGCTATGTGAGAGTAGGTCATTGTCAGGCATTAAAATCAAGCACGGAGCGGTAGTTCAGCTGGTTAGAATGCCTGCCTGTCACGCAGGAGGTCACGGGTTCGAGCCCCGTCCGTTCCGCCACTCATACAGCGGGGTACCTCAGGGTACCCCGTTTTTCTTTTTTGCATCATTAATTCTGAGGTTTTTATGAATATCCATTCGGCATTAAGAGTATTGACAGGTGTTTCAATGATGCTTCTGGCTGCGTCCGGGTGTAACCTGAATAAAAACGCAGATAATGTTTTTCTGCCAGTAATGAATGTTGATGCAATTATGCAGGACTGTGTTTCTGATAACATGCAGAAAAGTGTATGTACTTCAGCGTTTCAAAATGCTGAAGAAGCTTACACTCTTGGATTAAGATACGAACTAGGAGATGATGAGCTTATACAGGATGAACGAAAGGCTGCTTCTTGGTACCTTATAGCTGCCAAGAAAGGTAATCATCGAGCAGAAACAAATTTAGGGGCTTTGTTTATTACTGGAAGAGGAGTGTCTAAGGATTATTCCCGGGCCTTGTTCTGGCTTGATAGAGCTCAGAAAGGAGGTGATTCAGTTGCCATGCTTAATCTTGGTATACTATCTGAAACCGGAACAGGAGTTCCTCAGAATTATGCAAAAGCTTTAAATTGGTACTTGAAAGCGGCGGCTCTTAATAATATTGATGCTGAAATGAAAATTGCTGATGCTTATTATAACGGAGTTATAACATCTGTTAGCTATGAACAAGCTTATACATGGTATGAACTTGCCTCAAGACAGGATACCCCCAGAGCTTTGTTTATGCTTGGCATAATGAATGAAAAAGGGCAGGGGATAAAAAAGGATCTTTCCGCGGCTGTAGAATATTATCAGAAATCTGCGAACCTCGATTATTATGAGGCCTGTGAGAGACTGTCATATATGTACAAAAACGGATTTGGGATTTCTAAGAATATTACGATTTCTCAGAGGTGGCAAAAAAAAGCAAGAGAACTGAAGAACAAAGATCGCAAATAAAAATGCGATCCTGTCAATGTATTGTGATAATCGTTATTTTTTGAAGATGGAACCTGAAAAACCAGGAACGAAGAGTTTATCTGTCATTCCTGTTCTGTTTGGTATAGTTGACAAGATAATACTGTTATTGTTGTTGACACCGTAATCTCTGCCGTTGACATTTCTAGCTCCGAAATTTAGAACGGTAATGGTATAGGATGAAGTTATAGTTATAACTCCTGTGTCTGGAAATGAACTGATGAGACATTGCTTCCTGTTATGGGATCCAATAATGCCATTTTTTTTAAGCTTAATAAGCTGTTTATAAAAAAACAGGATTTCCTGCGAAGGTTCTGATATGGCTGGATCTTCGTTTTCTGGTAACCATTGCAGTTTACTTTTAAGAAAGGTGTTTTTTTCATGTGGAGATTCTGGTTCATAGCCGGCGACGAAAGAGAATTCATTTTTACGTCCACGTTGCACAGCTTTTATCAGACGGGAATCTCCAAAATCTTCAAAAAATAGGAAGGGGGATTTTTCCCCGTATTCTTCGCCCATAAAAAGCATTGGGACATAAGGGGATACAAACAGCGTCATTGCAGCAAGAAGGGCTCTCTTTTTTCCCATTACAGATATAATTCTGCTACCATCAGGGCGATTTCCAACCTGGTCATGATTCTGAATATGCATCACTATCTGCACGGGGGAAATTGTTTTGCCTGATTCGCCCATGTAGTTGTTGAATACAGAATTATAACGGGTTCCGTTATAACAAAATCCCTCTTTCAGTGAAAGTTCTATGTCCTCAAATTTGCCAAAGTCACGATAGTGTCTGAAGTTTTGCGGATAGAGCCAGCTGTATACAGCGTAATTCAAATCATCGCACCATTGTGAATCATAGCCTAGATAATTTTCATCAGTCACAAATCCTTCATTTCTAAGATGTTCGGCAATCATCATTATGGTGCGATTTTCGACTTTTCCGATACTCTTGGCAAGATCTGTTATTTCTTTAAGAATATTGGGAATACTGTCATCGAAAATTACACTTATGGCATCCATTCTAAAGCCATCAAGCCCAGCATCTTCCAGCCAGTATCTGGTACATTCAAGAAAATAATTACGAATTCCGGAAGAATTTTTGCCATCAAAATTAATTTGAGCCCCCCAAGGGGTTGCGGCTTTTTTTGTAAAAGGAGCAAGCTTTTCAGAATAATTACCTTCTGGTCCGAAGTGGTTGAATACTACATCCAGGATTACTGCAATACCGTTTTGGTGTGCTTCTTTAATAAAATCATGCAGATCCTGATATGTTCCGTAGTTTCTGCTGAGAGCAAAAAGATATGTGCCATCATACCCCCAGTTGCGTTCTCCTGGAAATTCAGCCAAAGGCATCAGTTCGATAACGTTTATTCCGAGGTCTTTGAGGTAAGGTATCCTTTTTAAGGCTCCTTTTAAATTTCCTTCCGGAGAAAAGGTTCCAAGATGGAGTTCATAGATTATGGCATCGGAAATTGAAATCCCTCTCCATGAAGAATCTTTTACTTTTATGGGAAATGCTACTTGTGATGGGGCATGGGGGCCTTCTGGCTGATAATGCGATGAGGGATCTGGAAAATAGTCGTTTTCATTTTTAATGAGAAGATAACGTGTTCCTTCTGAAAAGTCTGGAAGGATTCCTTCAAACCAGCCTGAATCCCCCTTGCTGAGTTTATAGTTTTTCCCAGTATCAGTACATTGTACAGAAAGAGAATGCGTGTATGGTGCAAAAATACGGAACGCGATTACACCGTTAGAATTCTTATACATTCCGGTACTGAGCATAAATTTTTCTCCATTTATAGCAATATATGAGTGCGGTGCAAATTGTCGGTACTTAACAGAAATCAAAAGTGTGAAACCTGTATTTTAGTTATTCGTTTTCTCGTGAAGTGCTATGTTTTGACTACACTTTGTACCAGATTCATATATGATTTGGATTTAAAGGAAATTTTATGATTGTAGTCATATCAGATTATAGCATCTTAAGCAGTTCTACAATTGAGCAGAAAAAAGCCGAAAAAATTTTTTCGGCTTTTGTCAATATAAGCTAATCAGACGGATTTGCCCGACAGATTGCTCATTTTTTGCTATTTGACAGATTTAAAGAAGTTGATGAGTCCATTTGTCGAAGAATCATGAGATGAAACTTCTGCATCATTCTGTAGTTCCGGAAGAATTTTTCCTGCAAGCTGTTTACCCAGTTCAACCCCCCATTGATCGAACGAGAAGATGTTGAAAATGACACCCTGAACAAAAATCTTGTGTTCATACATTGCGATAAGAGCACCAAGAGATTCGGGATTAATTTCCTTAACCATTATGGAATTTGTGGGCCTATTTCCGTCAAATACCTTGAATGGAATAAGTGATTCATATTTTTCTTTCGGCGTGCCTTTGGTTTCAAATTCCTGAATCACTGTTTCTCTGGATTTTCCGAATGCTAAGGCCTCAGTCTGGGCAAAGAAATTGGACAGAAGCTTTGCGTGGTGATCTCCGATAGGATTATGACTGATCGCCGGCGCAATGAAATCAGCTGGAATTATTTTTGTCCCCTGGTGAATCAGCTGATAGAAGGCATGCTGGCCATTAGTTCCTGGTTCACCCCAGATAATCGGCCCCGTCTCATAGTCGACAGGGTATCCGTTCCTGTCGACATATTTGCCGTTTGATTCCATATTACCTTGTTGGAAATAGGCTGGGAAACGAGCCAAGTACTGATCGTATGGGAGTATTGCTTCAGAGGCAAATTTGTAAAAATTGTTATACCAGATACCGATTAATGCCAGAATTACCGGAATATTATTTCTGAAAGGCTGAGTTCTGAAATGCGTATCCATTTCGTATGCTCCTTTAAGAAGCCTTTCAAAATTGTCAAATCCAACAGCTAGAGCAATGGATGTGCCGATGGCTGACCATGATGAATAGCGACCTCCGACCCAGTCCCAAAATTCAAACATGTTATCGGTATCTATGCCGAATTCGCTTACAGCTTGGGCATTTGTGGATAAAGCCACAAAGTGTTTGGCAACGTGCTTTATATCACCTGCTGCCTTTAAGAACCAGTCTCTAGCTGTGTGGGCATTTGTCATGGTTTCCTGAGTGGTGAATGTTTTCGAGGCCACAAGGAACAGTGTGGTTTCAGGATTGCATTCTTTCAGAGTTTCGACAATATGAGTTCCGTCAACATTAGATACGAAGTGAGATTTCAGTCTGTTATGGTAGGGAGTAAGAGCCATTGTAATCATACATGGCCCCAGATCTGATCCACCGATGCCAATGTTTACAATATCGGTAATTGCCTTGCCAGTGAAACCCTTCCATTCACCGGAGATGACTTTTTCGGAAAAAACTTTAATTTTTGCCAGTACATCACGCACGTCGATCATGACATCCCTGCCATCGACAAATACAGGGGTGTCAGACTGGTTTCGAAGGGCTGTGTGAAGAACAGCTCGGCCTTCGGTAACATTAATCTTTTCTCCATTAAACATTGCTTCAATGGCATTTTTTAAGTCAGATTCCTCGGCAAGCTTAATAAGGAGGCCGAGAGTTTCTTCAGTGATCCGATTTTTTGAAAAATCTACCAGAAAATCATTGTTGAATCTTAGAGAAAAATTATTGAAGCGGTTCTGATCAGCATTGAAGAGTTCTTTGATTGTCATGTTTCTGTTCTCAGAAAAATGCTTTTCAAGTTCCTTCCAGGCTGGGGTTTGAGTTGGGTTTACGTTTTTCATGAATAAAATTCCTGCTAAAAGGTGAATTCAGAGGCTTTAGCCGTCCTTGTTATCGCCGATGGATATTCTACACGATAGCAGGCTAAAGATTAATAATCATTGTCTGGTCTGTATCATAGAGCGCGAGAATCTTTTGGGATAAAAAAGACCTCAGTGGAAATTTCAGGAAAACAAGAGGTTTTGATTTGGTTAAAACATGGTGTCTTTTCCCAAAGAACTGTAAAAAAAATTTTTTATAGCTCTTTACTTTGGTAGCATGAGACTCCATGTTCTAATCATGTGTTGGTGTTGAGGTGGTACGATTTTTGATTTACTTACCTCTTTTAGCCTAGGTGCATGATGGTTATAATGTACATGTTTTTCAAAATAACTGATTTTTGAGGCTGTTATGGCAAATTATTTTAATACTCTTTCTTTGCGAGAGAAACTTGGTCAGCTTGGCTGTTGCCGTTTTATGAATCGTTCTGAATTCAGTAGCGGCTGTGATTTTCTTAAGGGAAAGAAGGTTGTAATAGTAGGATGCGGTGCACAGGGTCTTAATCAGGGCCTGAATATGCGTGATTCCGGTCTTGATGTTTCTTATGCTCTTCGGGCTGAAGCAATTCAGGAAAAGCGTAAGTCATATCAGCGTGCCACTGAAAACGGATTTCGTGTAGGCACCTACGATGAACTCATTCCTGAGGCTGATCTAGTTGTTAACCTGACTCCTGATAAACAGCATCATTCTGTTGTTCAGGCTGTCATGCCTCTCATGAAGAAGGGGGCTGCTCTTGGTTATTCTCACGGTTTTAATATTGTGGAACTCGGTGAGCAGATTCGTAAGGATATTACTGTAGTAATGGTTGCCCCCAAGTGTCCGGGAACTGAGGTTCGTCATGAGTACCAGCGCGGTTTTGGTGTCCCCACTCTGCTTGCTGTTCACCCTGAAAATGATCCGGAGAATAAGGGATGGGATATTGCCAAAGCCTGGGCTGCTGCTACAGGTGCACACAAGGCAGGATGCCTTGAATCGTCTTTTGTTGCAGAAGTAAAATCAGATCTGATGGGTGAGCAGACTATACTCTGCGGTATGCTTCAGACTGCAACGATGCTTGGTTTTGATCGCATGGTAGAGCTCGGAATGGATGCTGCGTATGCTCGTAAGCTTCTCCAGTATGGATGGGAAACCGTTGGCGAGGCTCTGAAGTTTGGTGGTATTACCAACATGCTTGATCGGCTTTCCAACCCGGCAAAGATTCGGGCCTTTGAAATGGCGGCACAGATTAAGGAAATTCTTCGCCCTTTGTACCAGAAGCACATGGATGACATTGAAAGCGGAGTCTTTTCGGAAACTATGATGAAGGACTGGGCTGACGGAGACAAGGATCTTTTTGCATGGCGTGAAGAGTTTGGTAAGCATGCATTTGAAAAGGCTCCTGACTGCGACGCCGAAATCAGCGAACAGGAATATTTTGATAAGGGAATCTTCATGATCGCTACCATCAAGGCTGGCTGTGAGTTAGCTTTTGAGACAATGACTCATTCTGGTATTTATCCTGAATCAGCATACTATGAATCACTTCATGAGTTGCCTCTTATTGCAAACTGCATTGGTCGTAACCGTTTGTATGAAATGAATGTGGTAATTTCGGATACTGCTGAGTACGGAAACTATCTGTTTACCAATAAAGCTGTACCGATGCTCAAGGATTTCATGAAGACTGTTACACTAGAGGATCTTGGCAAGGGGCTTTCATCATCAGATAATACTGTTGATAACGAAACTCTTATCAAGGTTAATGAAGAACTGAGAAATCATCCTATTGAAGTCGTTGGCCGCAAGCTTCGTGGTTATATGACGGATATGAAGCGAATTACTTTTGGTACGAAGTAATTATCAGGTATTTTTGATTTTTCTTATTTGATTTATGCACAAGCGTTCGGCCAAACATTTGGCTGGACGCTATTTTTTGTTATATAGAAAAAGCCATTGGATTAGCTAATTAAGGCATAAAATTAACATAATCTGAGATCTTTTGTTATGTATAAAAATAACGAGAATAAAAAATACAAAAATCCTCTCACACTATCCCAGAGAACCTTGAAAGTATATTTCTGCTAATATAGGTATCACTACAATCTTTTTTTCACAACTGGTCTTTGGATTTCAATATTCATAGTCTCCTCAGTATCATTTAACCCATATTCAGTGGTTCTGTTTCTACCATGCTCTTTGGAGAAGTAGAGCGCATTATCAGCCTTTTTCAGCCAGTCTGCGTAGTTAGGCATTGCCGGGATTGAGAGGGTGCATACCCCAATGCTGATGGTAAAACGAATCACTTGAATACCACCAACCTTTGGGTTGTTGTATTCTACAATCTGTGTTTCAATTGCATGTCTCAGTCTTTCGGCGACATAGAATGAGGATTCCCTGTTGGCATCACGAAGGATAATAGTGAATTCTTCGCCTCCGTAACGCCCCGCAACATCTGTATTCCGTATTTGTTTTTTAACAACTTGTGCAAGTCTTTTAAGTACGGTATCTCCGGCCTGGTGACCGTATGTATCGTTTATGTGCTTGAAATGATCTATATCAAACATCAATAATGTCACTGGCTCTTTGTTCCGTCTGAATAAATCGTAGGCTTCGGACAGACAATTTTCCCAGTGTTTTCTATTGTAAAGTCCGGTCAGTCCGTCTGTAATGGATGATTTTAGAAGCTGACTATTTGCCCTTTCCAAACTTGTTTCTGCACAAGCTTCATCAGTTACGTCGTAGATCATTATCAGTACTTCATCTACCTTTCCGTCCAGATTGCTAAGCGGAATAATAGTAAAGTTCTGTCGCATTTCCAAAGTGCGTCCGGTAAATGGGCGGTTATTGGCGAAATGAAAAATTTCTTTGTGCTGTAACCATGAGTTAAATACGGCAGTATTCAGTGTCACTGCCTCCGTGATTTTATCATATAGCCATGATTTACGAATTTCCGGGAAGATATCAAACAGGCATTTCCCGTTAATTTTTATTCCCAGAATACCACTATTAACTTCGTATTAGGTCTAAAGTCAGTACTTTAGGCCTTCTTAAATTTCCACGGCATTGCCTGCTCAAGAATAGCATTTCTTCTTTCATCAGACAGCGATTCATCTTTCAGTTCGTCTCTGTGAAT
>NZ_KB899636.1:450712-492616 GCF_000378405.1 Succinimonas amylolytica DSM 2873
GCTTCAGTCTGCTTCTGAATGGTTGAAGTCTGCTTCTGAATGGTTGAGGTCTGCTCTTGAATGGTTGAGGTCTGTTCTTGAATGGTTGATGTAAGTTTTTCGATTAACGAGTAAAGGTTGTCCAGTTTGGAAGGAGCAGTATCGTGCTGATTAGCAGGAAGATTGTTATTTGTGATCTTCGCTTCCATTGCAAATTCCTTCAACACATCCCGATTTTTGTGTGCGATATGGTACGGATTCACCAGCACTTTTGTCAAGAATCCCTGAAGCCTTAAAAAGACGGTTTAAGACCTAATACTTAACTTCCATAAAGCTGTTCCACACCTTCACTGTGTAGTTTGTATCCAGGACGACCACACCAACATTAATATCCTGAATTATGGAGAGTAAACGGTGAATATCCCTGAGTTCTGAAATGTCTGATTTTTGGGGGGTCATTCTGAAAACTCCATGAGCTGCATAACTTTTTTAACAGTGTTATCAGTAAACAGCATATCAAGTCGTACGGTCATTCCTTGTCCCTTAACGTCAAAATTGAACTCTACGGAAAGAATATTCCCGTCCTTGTAGGTCGGTGAGGCAATGTTATAGGGCATAAAAGGATCTTCAGGCTGTTCCTGATTTTCGTCTTCTTTTGCTGTTTTTGCGGGATCATCTCCTCTGATAAATGATTCATCAATCAGAATGTTCGGAACTAGTGCGGGGTGTGTGGTTCTGATTACAGTATTAAACTGAGTAGCCAAAACTCTGATAAGAGTACCCGAGATCAATCCGGCCAGATCGATCATAATGCCGACTTTTTCTTCGTATGTGGTTTTAGCGTCGCATACCAAGTGTGCATAATTATTCATGTCTTCAGGAGAGAAATAGAGAAGATTTTCTCCGAGTACTCCATCTCCTACAAAGCCTTGACTGACAATGATATGATTTTTCTGGTTGTCATTATCTCTCATGTTAAGCCAGTGAACGATATCCCGAGTTACTTCTATACCTTTTTTTAGTTTTACATCCGGAACAGGCATGGTAATGAAGAGATTCAGTATTTCTGCCATTCTACTAGCTGTTACACCGGCGGCTATGTTTAGTTTTTCGCGGAGAGAATCAAAAATATTGCTACGATCCTGTCTTTCGGAATCCGTTTCAACAATCTGTACGGTTTCGGTATCGTTGGGATCCATAAGACCGTAGTTTGTAAGAAGATCGAGCAGCTTGTTCTTATCCAAAGGCTTGGGGATAAATTCAAGCACGTTTTCGTAGCTGAGGATTATTTTTCTGGCTTCGGGCTGGATGTCGGCACTGACAACAATGGTCATGATGTTTATATGTTCGTTTTTTATGGCCTCAAGAACCTGATATCCATCCATTCCTGGCATGGTAAGATCCAGGAAAAGAAGCTCTCCCTTGTGTTCTCTCAGACACTCCATTGCTTCCAGCCCGTTACCAGCCTGGTAGAGATTGTTAACCAAAGACCTTGGCAGAGTTCTGATGAGCTGTTTGCGTGCGAAGCTAGAATCGTCACAAACAATGACATCTAGGGACATAAAGAAATTCCTTAATACTCGACAAACTACTGGGTGATGGCTGTTATTCGCATTTTCTGTGAGAAATCAAAAACCGTTTTTATGCAGTGAGCAGGAAATGAACGGCCTATTCCCGGGAGATCATTCTTGTTTTCGTTTGCGGAAGGTAGAAACAACAGGATAATCGATACTATTTTAGACTATCGGAGAGTGTTATCAGTTGATCGTATGATGGGTGAAATTCAAATATGTGAACTTAACTCATTTTTTCAATCGTGATGATAATAATGATACATGAAGGTCTTTGATCTATTTTTTAGATATTGAACAGTATCATGTCGTTAATTATGAAAGAAAGTGTCACTGTGAATGAATAAAAACGACGGCCGCTAAGTCTCATTCAGAACGTAGCTTCCCATAAAGAAGTGTTGACACGGATCTTTTTCGGGAAATTCCATTACAGCCCACTCTTTTTTCAGGTTCGCTAAACCCAAATTTCCTGTAGTTTCTGGTAACTACATCTAGTTCTGCATCACTACGGCATACTTTAAGCTGATTACTTTTATATCGATCGCTAATTTTGCTTTGCATGCTCAGTACTTCATTATTTCATTATTTGTTCTGGCTTTGGCGATGTCATGTCTGATGATGATCCATACTGGTTTTTGCCAGCAACTGAAGAGTCCCGTTATAAATCTCATCGCTCAAACTGTGAGGATTGTTTGATCTTTCAACGACCAGATGATATCTAGCATACTGGTTTAGTGGGCTCTTCTGATGTCATTGTCGCTGTCGGCAGATGTTGTCGATGACCAGATAACCTATTATTCTTTGTATCAGTTATTTTCAGATGATCTTTTATGTGGCAGAGGTACTTCCGAGAAACGAAGCTACAAGAAAAACATCGGTTTTGAAGTATGATTTTATTGTTTGTAATGTTTATTTTGATCTGACTAGGTTTCATATAGCTGCTTTAAAAAGCCACGGTCTAAGTATTGTTGCTCTTCTTTCGAAAAGCTCGAAAGGTGCGGATTTTTGGCTATGACACAACTTGTTCCTTGATCCATACGTAACTCATATATGCTCCTTAATTCTGCTCTGGAAGAAAGTTCTGACATGTATTCAAACTGTCAGACTTACTACCTATTTATGGGATCTGTTTAACCAACCATTGGGTGATTTAAGGTAAAATAAACCGGAGTGTTTTTCAGCATACAAATGATCCGAAAAGGAGAGAAGGGTTTTGTCTATCGGTGCTTTTAATTTTGAAGATATTGCTCGGAATGTTATAAACGAAGAGATTTCGGGGCTCAGACAGCTTCATTCGGAAATAGATCACAGTTTTACGGAAGCCTGCAATATTATTCTGGAATGTCCTGGAAAAATTGTTGTTACGGGAATGGGGAAATCTGGGCATATTGGTTCTAAAATTGCGGCTACTTTGGCTAGTACAGGGACACCTTCTTTTTTTGTTCATCCGGGAGAGGCTAGTCATGGCGATTTGGGCATGATAGACAGTGAAGATGTTGTAATAGCCATTTCAAATTCTGGAGAAAGCGGAGAGGTTATTCAAATTCTTCCTGTTCTTAAAAGACGAGGTATTGTTATTATCGGGATGAGCGGTAATCCTGACAGTACGCTTGCAAGGTATTCCACGGTTCATCTCAGCTTTCATGTGGAAAGAGAGGCTTGTCCTTTGAATTTAGTCCCAACCACCAGTACAACAAGTACTTTGGTACTTGGAGACGCTCTGGCAGTGGCTCTTCTTGAAGCTAGGGGGTTTACGGCAGAGGATTTTGCACTTAGTCATCCAGGAGGAGCATTAGGAAGAAAGCTCCTTACAACCTGTGCTGATGTTATGCATTCCGGTGATGATTGTCCATGTGTATACATAGATGGAACCATCAAGGATGCCATTTTTGAGATGACCTCCAAAGGGTTGGGAATGTCTGTGGTTATCGAAGAAGACGGAACTCTTTATGGCATTTTTACCGACGGTGATTTAAGAAGAGCATTTGAAAGGATGCTGGATGTGACTACACCGCTCCGTAAAATAATAAAAAAAGGGTGTCTTACTGTGAAAAAGGAAACATTAGCTGCGGAAACGGTCAGGATAATTCATACCAGAAAGGTAAATTCCCTAGTTGTGGTTGATGACAGTAACAGACCTCTGGGGGCTTTTAATATTCACGATTTACTTAATAAAGGCGTTATGTGATGCATCCTACTTTGTACAGTCCGGTTTCAGATGATTTTTATGAAAAACTTACACGGATTCGTTTTCTTTTTTGTGATGTTGATGGAGTGTTGTCTGACGGAAGTGTGTACCTGACAAATAGCGGGGATGAAATTAAGGCTTTTAATGCTAAGGACGGTTATGGGTTAGTAGCTCTCCAGCATGCCGATGTCAAAATCGGGATAATTACTGGCAGACAATCAATACTTCTTGAACGAAGAGCTGGTGAATTAGGAATAGACTATCTTGCTCAGGGAGTTAAAGATAAGATTTCGGAAATGAGGAAAATGCTACATAACTTAAATATTGAAGCTGTGGAATCTGCCTATATAGGTGATGATGTTCCTGATATTCCGGTGATGAATATGGCTGGGGTTTCTTTTTGTCCAGGAGACGGACATCCTCTGGTGAAAGCTACGGCTGATTATGTTTGTACAATGAACGGTGGAAAAGGGGCGGTACGAGAAGTCTGTGATTTAATTATGCAGGCTCATGGAAAGCTGGAGATCCCCGGGGTTGCATCGGTATGATGAAATATGCAAGTCTTGTTGTTCTGACATTGTTTTCTTATTTTTGTTACCATTGGTATTCTGTTAAAAAGGATGCTGTGGATCCTGAAAAAACAGAAGCGCAGCCCAATTTTATCGCTAAAAATTTCACAACATACAGATATAATCAGCACGGCTACCTTTACGAGATTATACATGCCGATCATGCTGAAACTTATATAAGTGCTGATTTAATTGAGATGACTTATCCTTCGCTGACATACTATCCAGCTAGGGATCTTTCTTCAAAAAAAGTTATAAAGAATCAAAAAAATATTCAAGAAAGCGATTATTGGCATATTAAAGCGGAAAGCGGTAGTTTTAACAGTAAAGACAGTATAAATCTCAGAAAAAACGTTAAGGTTCAGAATCATGGTGTTGAAACACTGATTAGCAGTATTGAATCTGATTATCTGGAGCTTGATTTTACCACTAATGAGGTTAGAACACCGGAGATGGTTTATATTAACGGAAAGGATTTTTCCAATAGTTGCAAGGGGTTAAACGGAAATCTTGATACAAAATATTTCGAACTTATGGAGGACTGCCATGCGATTTATACCGGTACTGTTAACAGGTAGTTTGGTTGCGTTTATTTCTTCAAATGCCTATTCCAAGCAGTCTGATTTCAAGGAACCTATAAGTGTTAATTCGGATCGTCAGATAGCAGAGCTCGCAGAGAACAGAGTAACCTTTATGGATAATGTGGTTATTACCCAGGGAACCATAAAAATCAAGGCTGATAAAGTTGTGGTCACAAGACTTCCTGCCGGTGATGTGGATAAGGTCACTGCCTATGGAAATCTGGCATCATTTGATCAGATTATGGATAATGGAAAGCCGATACATGCCGAGGCCAAAACTATTTCCTACACTATTAAAACTCAAGATATCACTCTGTCTTCACATGCGTTTATTCAGCAGGAAAATTCCAAATTGTCCAGCGATATTATCTCCTATAACGTTAAAAAAGAGGTGATGGAGGCAAAGAGTAACGAATCCACGGGCGGTCGTGTTACTACTGTTTTTATCCCGGATCAGCTTAAAAAGCAAATTGAGGCAACAAAGAAAAACAAATAACGTAAAGATGCGGCTTTACGGTGTCAACTGTGATGAAAAATTACAGTTACAAGAACTTCAGAATGCTGCTTTTGCATGTTTCAAGCGGCGGTCATTTATATAAGGTGATGGGATTTTTTCATGTCAACGCTGAGAGCAGAACATTTATTTAAACAGTTTAAGACACGGGTTGTTGTTAATGATGTTAGTTTAAGTGTCAAAAGTGGAGAAATTGTCGGTCTTCTTGGTCCTAATGGTGCGGGAAAAACCACCTCATTTTATATGATTGTCGGCATTATTAAAGTCGATGACGGGCGGGTGTTTATTGATGATGCAGAAATAACACATAAGCCTATGGATAAAAGAGCTTTAGCTGGGCTAGGATATCTTCCTCAGGAAGCGAGTATTTGGAGGAAGTTAACAGTTAAGGAAAATATTATCGGAGCATTAGAGCTTAATAAAAATGTAAAAAGCAGGGATGAAAGACGTAAGCGAATGAAGGATCTTTTGTCTGAATTTAGAATTGAGCACATTCGGGACAGCCTGGGAATGAGTCTTTCTGGAGGGGAAAGGCGCCGAGTGGAAATAGCTAGAGCCCTGGCGTCAGATCCTCAGTTTGTATTGCTTGATGAGCCGTTTGCTGGTGTAGATCCAATTTCTGTTGGGGAAATTAAAGGTATTATAAAACAGCTTAGAGAACGAGGGATTGGTGTATTGATTACTGATCACAATGTTCGGGAAACATTGGATGTCTGCGAGAGAGCCTATATTGTGAATCAGGGAAAACTGATTGCTTATGGAAGTCCGCAGGATGTTCTGAACAATGAGCTGGTCAAAAAGGTATATTTGGGGGAGAATTTTTCAATTTGATATTCTTTTGTGTTCAAACATAAAACACATTGCAGAAAAAAGCCACACTCTTGAGTTTTTTCGGTGTGGCTTTGTTGTTTTTGCTTTAAATCCGAATCAGAACTTAGACAGTACTATTTCTGAAGCAGGGAAATATCAGCGATATGAGTAAATAGTTCGCTGAGTCTTTTAAGAAGAGCTAAGCGATTTTGACGGATTTCCGGATTTTCATCGTTGACCATCACCTTCTCAAAGAAATCGTCAACAGGCTTTTTGATTTGTGAAAGATGAGTCAGAGCATCCTTGTAATCGCCTTTGTCAAACAGACTATTAACATCTGTGCTCACCTTATCAATGGCCGCAGATAAAGTTCTTTCTTCGTCGTTAACCATTAGTTCGGTTTTAAAAGCTGATACGGTACCGGCTTTGGAAAGAATGTTACCTACCCGTTTATTAGCTTCAGCTAGTGAGTTTGACTCAGGAATATTCTTGAACTCTTGTACAGCCTTGATACGCTTGTCAAAGTCAAGAAGATTTGTAATCCTTCTGGAAAGCACGGATTGTATAACATCTGTTCCAACTCCCATATCTTGATAAAAAGATTTGAATCTGGCTAGAACATAATCAACAACGTCATTAACGGTGTTAGGATTTGTGAGTTTAGATCCGAAAAGTTCTGTTGCGTATTCAACAAGCTCTTTGATATCGAAGTTTAGTGATTTTTCAACTGCAATTCTGATAAGGCCGATGGAAGCTCTTCTGAGGCCATACGGATCCTTATCCCCCTTAGGAATCATATTTACTCCGAATATCCCTGTCAGCGTTGTGACCTTTTCGGCAATGCTTAATGCCTGAGATACCGGATTATTCGGAAGCTCATCTCCGGAAAACCTAGGTAAATACTGATCACTGAGTGCCTGAGCAACTTCTTCAGGTTCTCCGTCAATACGGGCGTAATGCATTCCCATTATCCCTTGTGTATCGGTGAATTCAGTCACCATATTGGTCACAAGATCGCATTTTGAAAGAATGCCGGCACGTTTGGCGTTAGCTTGATTGGCACCTATAATTTGAGCAATTTTGGCTGCAAGCTCAGCAACAATTTCAGATTTCTCTGCAAGAGATCCCAGCTGCTTTTGATAAGTAACAGATTTAAGACTGTCAAAACGGGAGAAAAGAGACTGCTTTTTATCTGTATTGAAGAAAAATTCTGCATCTGAAAGTCTTGGTCTTACCACCCTTTCATTACCTGCAATAACAAGTTCCGGATGCAATGATTGTATATTGCTGATAAATATGAAATTGGGAAGCAATTTTCCATCACGGTAAACTGGGAAGTATTTCTGGTCCCCCTTCATTGTGTGTACTAGTGCTTCTGCAGGAACTTTTAGGAATTTTTCTTCAAATCTGGCAGTGAGAAGAACCGGATACTCAACAAGAGATGTTACTTCATCAATAAGATCTGGATCCATATCGGCAATACCACCGATTTTATCGGCTTCTGACTTGATTGCAGCGGTAATCATTTCTTTTCTGCGATTGTAATCGGCTATTACCATTCCCTTGCATTCCAGAAGTTCCGGATATTCATCGGCTGAAGAAAGATCAAATTCCGGAGTTCCCATATAACGATGTCCTTTTATGGTACGTCCTGACTGTAGTCCCAGTATCTCCCCCGGTATAACATCACTTCCGAAGAGCATGGTAAGAGTGTGCACTGGTCTTACAAAGAGAACATTGCTCGATCCCCAGTGCATCAGCTTTGGAACAGGAAGTTTGGAAAGAGCTTCCTGAACAAATCCGGGGATCAGGGACACTGTTTTGGCACCATGTTCAACAGTACGGTATACTAGCCATTCTCCTTTTGGAGTGGATATTCTGTCGGCTTTGTCGATGGAGATGCCATTAGACTGAGCCCATTTAAGTCCTACATTGTTAGGGGTTCCGTCGGAATTGAAAGCAGCCTTTACTGATGGCCCTTTTTTCTCAACAGGGGTGTCTGGCTGCTGTTCGTCAAGATTGATAATTTTTACGGCCATTCTTCTAGGCGTCGCGAACCAGAGAATATCACCGTGAGATATGTTTGCGTTATCGATCAGTGCTGCAAAATTATCTCTGAAAGACAGAGCAAGCTTTGAGAGAGCCTTGGGAGGCAGTTCTTCAGTACCAAGTTCAACTAGTAATGTTTTTGCAGTCATTTTTATGCCTTGTTATGTTTGTTTAAAATAGGAAATCCCAAAGCTTCGCGTGCTGCGTAATATGCTTCGGCAACGCCTTTTGAAAGCTCTCTAATTCGGAGAATGTACCGCTGTCTTTCAGTAACAGATATGGCATGTCTGGCATCAAGTAGGTTGAATGCATGAGCAGCTCGCAGAATCCTCTCGTATGCGGGAAGTGGTAAGGCGGTTTTGACCTTTTGAACGTCTAAAAGAGACTGACATTCCTTTGCGCTCTGATCAAACAATCTGAACAGAAAATCTACATCTGCGTACTCAAAATTGTAGGTAGACTGTTCTACTTCATTCTGATGGAATACGTCACCGTATGTCACAGTACCATTAGGTGTTTTTGCCCAAATGAGATCGTACACATTATTGACTCCTTGGATGTACATGGCCAGACGTTCAAGCCCGTAGGTAACTTCTCCGGTTACAGGAGCACATGGAAGTCCTCCAACCTGCTGGAAATAGGTGAACTGAGTTACTTCCATGCCGTTAAGCCAAACTTCCCATCCAAGTCCCCAGGCTCCAAGCGTGGGATTTTCCCAGTTGTCTTCAACGAACCTGATATCATGAACGGACGGGTCAAATCCCAATTCCCTCAGGGATCCAAGATACAGATCCTGAATGTTGTCAGGAGAAGGTTTTAATACAACCTGAAACTGAAAGTAACGTTGAAGTCTATTGGGATTTTCTCCATAACGTCCGTCAGTAGGCCTTCTTGAAGGTTGTACATAAGCACAAAAATGTGGTTCCGGTCCGATTGCCTTAAGAAACGTCATGGGATGAGAGGTTCCGGCGCCTACTTCCATGTCGAAAGGTTGTGCGAGCATACATCCCTGTCGGGACCAGTAATCCTGAAGAGTTAGGATTAACCCCTGAAATGTCTTGATATCATATGTGTTGGACATCTGAAGATCCTTGGAAACTTTTATCCTGAAAAAGTTGTATAGTCTAAATGATGATCATAAAGACTCCGGAACACTGAAAAAAGTGCTCCGTTTTGAGTTAGCCTATTTTACTCATGTTTGGCTGATTTTGCACTAATAGCTTTAATAACGCCTTGTATCTTATGACGTGACGGGATTTGTTCGAGGGTAGTTATGGCTTTCTGATTTTGAAGAAGAATAAAGTTCCTTTTTCGGTTGTTGCGATTTTGTGATCTTCCAGTACGTATCCCAGGTTTTTACATAGTAATGAGAAATCGCGTTGGGTTGAAGGATCATCAGCGGTGATTGTAATTGCATCGCCGGAATGCAGTACTCGCAGTTCCCTTCTAACAATCATGAGAGGTTCTGGACATCTGAGACCGACTGTATTGATTTCTTTCATCTTGAAGTGTTCTTTTCTTTTTCAGTAGCAGTTCCTGAAAAATATGCTGTTAATTGAGTAAAAACTGTCATACATACAGTCTACTACTTATTAAAGTAATACTGAGGTCTGAAAATGTAAACAACATCTGATTATATGATGCTGTGAGTATAAATGATTAAAAAACGACCAATACCTGATTAAAAAACACTCAATTTGAGCTTTTGGATAAAAAAAACTGATTTTTTTTGTAATAACGCTTGACAGAAAAATAAAAAACTATAAAATTCCGCTCACTTGCTCAGCACGAGCAGAAAGTTCTTTAACAAACAGTTTAGACAATCTGTGTGGGCACTCGGCAGGAATTATCGGAAGGCTAAAAAAGAAGTCTCGATAATAGGAACTGCAGAGTGAACAACAAAACAGTTAAATTCATTATTGAGCAAAAGAAACAAACTTTTGAATTGAAGAGTTTGATCATGGCTCAGATTGAACGCTGGCGGCAGGCTTAATACATGCAAGTCGAACGGTAGCAGCAGGAAAGCTTGCTTTTCTGGCTGACGAGTGGCGGACGGGTGAGTAATACCTGGGAAACTGCCTATAAGAGGGGGATAACACCTGGAAACGGGTGCTAATACCGCATAAACCCTGAGGGGAAAAGGATGGGAAACCATGCGCTTATAAATGTGCCCAGGAGGGATTAGCTAGTTGGGGAGGTAAAGGCTCACCAAGGCGACGATCTCTAGCTGGTCTGAGAGGATGATCAGCCACATTGGGACTGAGACACGGCCCAAACTCCTACGGGAGGCAGCAGTAGGGAATATTGCACAATGGGGGAAACCCTGATGCAGCCATGCCGCGTGTGTGAAGAAGGCCTTCGGGTTGTAAAGCACTTTCAGCGGGGAGGAAGCTGAAGTTCGAACAGGGCAGAAAGCAGACGTTACCCGCAGAAGAAGCGCCGGCTAACTCCGTGCCAGCAGCCGCGGTAATACGGAGGGCGCAAGCGTTAATCGGAATAACTGGGCGTAAAGCGCACGCAGGCGGTTATGCAAGTCAGATGTGAAATCCCAGCGCTTAACGTTGGGCGGTCATTTGAAACTGCAAGACTAGAGTACTATAAGGGGAGCTGGAATTCCAGGTGTAGCGGTGAAATGCGTAGATATCTGGAAGAACACCGGTGGCGAAGGCGAGCTTCTGGATAGTAACTGACGCTCAGGTGCGAAAGCGTGGGGAGCAAACAGGATTAGATACCCTGGTAGTCCACGCTGTAAACGATGTCAATTAGGAGTCTAGTCCGAAGAGGCTGGGTTCCGCAGCTAACGCTTTAAATTGACCGCCTGGGGAGTACGGCCGCAAGGTTAAAACTCAAATGAATTGACGGGGGCCCGCACAAGCGGTGGAGCATGTGGTTTAATTCGATGCAACGCGAAGAACCTTACCTGAACTTGACATATACGATGATCTGTCTGAGAGGATGGAGTACCCGCAAGGGAATCGTAAACAGGTGCTGCATGGCTGTCGTCAGCTCGTGTCGTGAGATGTTGGGTTAAGTCCCGCAACGAGCGCAACCCTTGTTCTTTGTTGCCAGCGCGTAAAGGCGGGAACTCAAAGAAGACTGCCGGTGATAAACCGGAGGAAGGCAGGGATGACGTCAAGTCATCATGGCCCTTACGTTCAGGGCTACACACGTGCTACAATGGTTTGTACAGAGGGAAGCGAAGTCGCGAGACGGGGCAGATCTCAGAAAGCAAATCGTAGTCCGGATTGGAGTCTGCAATTCGACTCCATGAAGTCGGAATCGCTAGTAATCGCGAATCAGAATGTCGCGGTGAATACGTTCCCGGGCCTTGTACACACCGCCCGTCACACCATGGGAGTGAATTGCACCAGAAGTAGTTAGCGTAACCGCAAGGGGCGCGATTACCACGGTGTGGTTTATGACTGGGGTGAAGTCGTAACAAGGTAACCATAGGGGAACCTGTGGTTGGATCACCTCCTTAACAGGAAAAGCGTCTGATAAATTGTTGCTGAATGTTCACACAGATTGTTTAAACGGGGTTAGAGAAGCATCAGGTTCCGGTCGGAAAACCTTGAGTGGGTCTGTAGCTCAGCTGGTTAGAGCGCACCCCTGATAAGGGTGAGGTCGATGGTCCGAGTCCATTCAGACCCACCACGCAAGGAGAGACGGCGGAAGGGAATTGGGGGTATAGCTCAGCTGGGAGAGCACCTGCTTTGCACGCAGGGGGTCAACGGTTCAATCCCGTTTACCTCCACCAGGGGACCTGAAGAGAGAAACCAGAGTAATTGCGGTTCAAGAGAGCTGAAATTACTGCGGTTTTTCACGACTGCAAGTTCTTTAAAAATTTAATCAAGCTGAAAATCAAAAAGAGTTCAAACAAGCAAGTGTCTTGGAACTTTTTGGCGTAAACAAATGTTACGAAACTGAGCTGAAAGAAGTTCAGGATCTTTGTTTAAGAATACGGCGAAGGGAAGAAAGGAAGGGGAACCCCTGACAGACTTTCCGGGGTTGTATGGTTAAGTGAAGAAGCGTGCATGGTGGATGCCTTGGCAATAAGAGGCGATGAAGGACGTACTAACCTGCGAAAAGCCGCGGTAAGCTGGTAAGAAGCGTAAAAGCCGCGGATGTCCGAATGGGGCAACCCGACACAGAAGTGTCATTCCGAAAGGAAAGCGAACCGGGAGAAGTGAAACATCTCAGTACCCCGAGGAAAAGAAATCAACCGAGATTCTCCAAGTAGTGGCGAACGAACGGGGAAGAGCCCAAAATCTCTGCATGTGCAAGCCGAAATGTCTGGGAAGGCATACGAAAGAGGGTGACAGTCCCGTAGGCGGAAGCGGGTGCAGGGTGAAAAACGAGTATGGCGGGACACGTGGTATCCTGTCAGAAGATGGGGGGACCATCCTCCAAGGCTAAATACTACTTATTGACCGATAGTGAACAAGTACCGTGAGGGAAAGGCGAAAAGAACCCCTGTGAGGGGAGTGAAAAGAATCTGAAACCGTGCACGTACAAGCAGTGGGAGCCCGAAAGGGTGACTGCGTACCTTTTGTATAATGGGTCAGCGAGTTGCTTTCAGTGGCGAGGTTAACCGAATAGGGGAGCCGAAGGGAAACCGAGTATTAACTGTGCGCTGAGTCGCTGGGAGCAGACCCGAAACCTGATGATCTAACCGTGGGCAGGATGAAGGTAAGGTAACACTTACTGGAGGTCCCGACCCACTAGTGTTGCAAAACTAGGGGATGACCTGCGGTTAGGGGTGAAAGGCCAATCAAATCAGGTGATATCTGGTTCTCCCCGAAAGCTATTTAGGTAGCGCCTCAATGGATAATTGCCGGGGGTAGAGCACTGTTTCAGAAAGGGGCCCAGCCAATGGGTTTCCGATTTGATGCAAACTCCGAATACCGGCAAGGAAGAAATTGGGAGACAGACGGCGGGTGCTAACGTTCGTCGTCGAGAGGAAAACAATCCAGACCGCCAGCTAAGGTCCCGAAGTCAATGTTAAGTGGGAAACGAAGTGGGAAGGCATAGACAGCTAGGATGTTGGCTTAGAAGCAGCCATCATTAAAAGAAAGCGTAATAGCTCACTAGTCGAGTCGGCCCGCGCGGAAGATGTAACGGGGCTAAACATTGCACCGAAGCTGCGGAATCGCAGAAATGCGGATTGGTAGGGGAGCGTTCTGTAAGGTGAAGAAGGCATACCGGAAGGAGTGCTGGAGCTATCAGAAGTGCGAATGCTGACGTGAGTAACGATAATGCGGGTGAAAAACCCGCACGCCGGGAGACCAAGGGTTCCTGTCCAACGTTAATCGGGGCAGGGTGAGTCGGTACCTAATGATAAGCTGAAAAGCGAGGCAGATGGAAAATCGGTTAATATTCCGATACTGGCATTAGCTGCGAAGGAGGGACGGAGAAGGCTAGGTGCGCCTGCTGTTGGATGCAGGTGAAAGGATGTAGTTCCGGCGCGTACGAAAAAAGGCGAGCTGAAGGATGAGATCTGAGAGGATTGCACTACGGTGCGAGAAGGCATTGATGCCAGGCTTCCAGGAAAAGCTTCTAAGCTACAGGCTAATGCGAGCCGTACCCGAAACCGACACAGGTGGTCGAGTAGAGAATACCAAGGCGCTTGAGAGAACTCGGGTGAAGGAACTAGGCAAAATAGTACCGTAACTTAGGGAGAAGGTATGCTGACGAAAGTGAAGGACTGCGCGTCCGGAGCAAGAGTCAGTCGCAGCGAAGAGGTGGCTGGGACTGTTTAACAAAAACACAGCACACTGCGAACACGGAAGTGGAAGTATAGTGTGTGACACCTGCCCGGTGCTGGAAGGTTAAATGATGATGTCATCGCAAGAGAAGCATCTGATTGAAGCCCCAGTAAACGGCGGCCGTAACTATAACGGTCCTAAGGTAGCGAAATTCCTTGTCGGGCAAGTTCCGACCTGCACGAATGGTGTAACCATGGCCACGCTGTCTCCACCCGAGACTCAGTGAAATCGAAATTGCTGTGAAGATGCAGTGTACCCGCGGCTAGACGGAAAGACCCCGTGAACCTTTACTATAGCTTGACACTGAACATTGAGTACATTTGTGTAGGATAGATGGGAGACAGAGAAACCTGTACGCCAGTATGGGCGGAGTCGACGTTGAAATACCATTCTGATGTGCTTGGTGTTCTAACTTCGGAAGGAGGACAGTGTCTGGTGGGTAGTTTGACTGGGGCGGTCTCCTCCCAAAGGGTAACGGAGGAGCACGAAGGTTGGCTAATCACGGTCGGACATCGTGAGGATAGTGCAATGGCAGAAGCCAGCTTAACTGCGAGACAGACGAGTCGAGCAGATGCGAAAGCAGGTCATAGTGATCCGGTGGTTCTGAATGGAAGGGCCATCGCTCAACGGATAAAAGGTACTCTGGGGATAACAGGCTGATACCGCCCAAGAGTTCATATCGACGGCGGTGTTTGGCACCTCGATGTCGGCTCATCACATCCTGGGGCTGCAGCAGGTCCCAAGGGTATGGCTGTTCGCCATTTAAAGTGGTACGCGAGCTGGGTTCAAAACGTCGTGAGACAGTTTGGTCCCTATCTGCCGTGGGCGCAGGAAGATTGAAGGGGATTGCTCCTAGTACGAGAGGACCGGAGTGAACGAACCGCTGGTGAGAGGATTGTAATGCCAATTGCATAGTCCGGTAGCTAAGTTCGGGATCGATAACCGCTGAAAGCATCTAAGCGGGAAGCGAGCCCTGAGATGAGTCTTCCCAGACCTTGAGTCTGTAAGGACCGTCAGAGACGATGACGTTGATAGGTGAGGAGTGGAAGCGTTGCGAGGCGTGGAGCGGACTCATACTAATGATCCGAGAGGCTTAACCATACAACGCCCGGAAAGTTTGGCGCTTGCGGGTTTGAACGGAAGAAGTGATTTGAGGCGAGATTAAATTTTTAAACCGGATTGCCTGATGAAGATAACGTTCTGGAACCACCTGTATCCATTCCGAACACAGAAGTGAAACGGAACAGTGCCGATGGTAGTGTAGCATTCGCTATGTGAGAGTAGGTCATTGTCAGGCATTAAAATCAAGCACGGAGCGGTAGTTCAGCTGGTTAGAATGCCTGCCTGTCACGCAGGAGGTCACGGGTTCGAGCCCCGTCCGTTCCGCCACTCATACAGCGGGGTACCTCAGGGTACCCCGTTTTTCTTTTATTTCAATTTGTTAAATTCGATCTATTGCTACATATTCAATTAATGACTGATGTGAAGTAACAGTTATATAATTCTCATAGTCTCGCAGTTTTTAATAGTTTTTCCACGATGTTTCGCATTAAAAATATTCATGAGTCTAAAGCTGTCAGCTTCTGGATAAGCAAGTACTATTCTTATAGCTTCCATAAATTGGCCGTGGGTAAAAATCATGATGGTGTTCTCAGATCTACCTTTTGCTTTTGTGATAAGTTTTCTGACCCTTTCTATCATGTCAGAAAATGATTCTGCCCCGTCCCCGTCCCGGTATTCCGGATCCATCTTTTCCCAATATGACAATACCCACGTTTTTCTTTCTTCAGGGGTTGTGTTGAAGCATTTTTTGGGACTGAGGTAGGTGAATTCCTGAATATCAGGCCATTCTGTTGTGGGGGTTTTCGGAAATTTCAAAGATAAAGGTTTTGCGGTTTCTTTAGTTCTTGGATATGTACTCCATACGATAAGATCGGGGGCCTTCGTAATTCCTTCGGCGAATTCTAGGGCCTGTTTCCGACCGTAATCAGTCAGATTGTTTCCTGCAGGACTGGTGGTTCTCCTTCCTGCATTACCAATGCTTTCGGCATGTCTGACAAGAATGATTTCTTTTTTCATGATAACTCCTGTTTACGAATTATGTTGCTGATTATACGCTTTACATTGGTATTTTTTGTATAATCCTATCCTTAGTTGTGGGAGAGGAGGAGCTATGAAGTCATTATCCATATCAGAACAGAATAAGCATCTTGCAGGCGTTTCCAGAACGTTTGCTCTGACAATTCCTTGTCTCCCAAAGGATCTGAGAGACTGGGTTGGTAATGCCTACCTGCTTTGCCGAATAGCAGATACTATTGAAGATGATCCGAAGATGGATATGGACTGCAAAAAAAAGTATCTTGCTGAATTTGCCGGAATTCTTTCTGCACCTGTCCATGTTGAGGAATGGACTATGGAGATCTTCTCTCTTATAAAGGAATCGGCTACGGAAGCAGAGAGTCAATTGATGGCAGATATTCCTTTGGTTGTAGGACGATATTGTTCATATTCTGCTGCGGTGCAGAGAATCATAAGGAGAGGTATTACCATTATGTGCAAAGGAATGGGACAGATTGAAAGGTGGAGCAAAATTGATTCTTTGGACGAAGTCGATCATTATTGTTACAGTGTTGCTGGAGTTGTTGGAGAAATACTAGTAAATCTTTTTGCTGAACATTCCCCGACTATAAAAAAGAGACTTTCTAAATTGTCTCCATTGGCTGTTTCTTTTGGAGAGGCTTTGCAGCTTACAAATATTCTTAAGGATGTCTGGGATGATGCTAAACGTGGGGCTAGGTGGCTTCCAATTCCATATAGCGACACAGATAAGCGTTTAGAAGCTACTAGAAAATATTCATGTGTTGCATTCGGACACACTATGCAGGCACTTCAGTTTATAAAGCTTATTCCACGTACGGAAAGAGGTATTCGCAGGTTTTGTCTTTTAGCTTCCGAGATGGCGGTAATGACGTTGAGAAACATTTATGAAAATCCGCTTTTCAGGGAACCAAAGGAGATTAAAATCAGTCATAGAGATGTGAAAAACTGCTTTATGGTTACCACAGTATGTGCTAGCAGCAATTTTCTACTTAATATTGTTTTCAGCCATCTGGCAGGAAAAGAGATGAAGCCCGAATTCAGGGATCCTGTTGCCCTCATGAATAAGGTGAGTTTTTGGGAATCAAAAAATACTGCAGAGTGCAATTATGATTCCTGTAAGGACTGATATAGGAGTATAAAATGTTTTTTAAGCCTGTTAAATTGACGTTGTGCGCACTTGTTGCCGGTTTGTCATTTTGTGGAAACATTGGATATGTGCTTGCTGGAGATGATGAAGTGCAGGAACAAAAAGCTCCTGATTTCTATGCTACTCCGGATGAACTTAGGAGTGCAGCTGCGAAGGTAACAAAGCAATTCAAGGAAGGTGTGAACTACAAGATTATTCCGGGAATGAAGATTTCGGATCATAAGATTGTCACTGAGTACTTCTCTTTTTACTGCGGGCACTGCCATGCCTTCTTGCCGATGATCCGTCAAGTTCGCGATGCGTTGCCCGATGATGTGGAATTTATGCAGAACCCGGTTCATTATCTTGGTGGTCCGATGGGACCTGAGCTTCAGAAAGCATATGCAGCATCAGTAAATCTCAATGTTTCTGAAGCCTTTGTTACTAAGCTTGATGATGAGATATTCAATAAGCAGAAGATTCCTCAGAATCATGATGATGTTGTGAAAGTGTTTGAGGAACTTGGTGTTCCGGCACATACCTTTGAAGCGCAGTATAAATCATTTCCGGTAAACACTATGTCTGGTCAGTATCGTCAGAATACCGAAGATGCGAAAATTCAGGGGGTTCCTGCAGTGGTGGTAAATGGTAAGTATATTATTGTAGCCAAGGGGGTTGATGGTATTGCAGAATATTATGCTCTGGTTAAATATCTTCTTGAGCTTGATGATCATGGACAGGATTCTCAAATAAAGGCAGAAAAGTCCGAATAGGACAATATCAAAAAAAGTTAAAGCCCGGGAGCCGGGCTTTTTCTATTTGATATAAGATTCTTTGGCACAAAATGCCATTTTCGCAAGGAATGAGCTTAATCTAATCTTTGTTTTTGATGATGTTATCTGGATTTGTACTGGAGCATACCGCTTTTTCATTTTTTTTCATTTCTGATATTTTCTCATCCTTCTCTTGCCACAGATTTTTGAGCCACAGGGTAAAATGCCTTTTAAACTGTTTGTCGGTGAGATAACTGCCACGAAGATCATCTGTTATTTTGATTTCGTTAATACTGATGCATATTTTTTTGAGGCGCCCTTCAAGAAATGACCGAAAAGGTGTGTCCGGATTATCTGGATAGTTGAGAGTAACATCAAGAATTTTGTTGAACTGATTTCCCAGACTCTCAATAGCTATGGCTATAGTTGTGGGTTTAGTTTGCATCAGATTTTTGTACGGGGAATTGGAAAGTGCTCTTTTTTCAGGGGTAAAACGGGTTCCCTCCGGAAAAATCACCATCATTGTTGGCACTCCAGAAAACTTTTTGCAGGCTTCTCTTGATGTTTCAATATCTGTGAACCTTTTGTCAGGATGTTTAAGGAGGTACGCCCTAGAATATCTTCTTAAAAACGGCATGTCCAGTCCCCAGCAGGCAAGTCCTACAAAAGGAACGAAAAGAAGAGAATGCTTCAGAAAAAACTTGGGTACAGGTCGCAGATCTGCAAGTACTGCAGCCAGCACCAGAGTGTCAAGCCAGCTGATATGGTTTGAAATCAGAATATAAGAATCCTGAAATTCAGGATGGATAGCTATGTTTCTTACCCATTCGGTACGGTTTGTGATTCCCATGATACCGCGAATGCGGTAGAGCCACCATCGCATGCACCTGTTTGCCGCTTTGATAAAAAATTTATGACAGTTTCCGAAAAACAGGATCCTGACACAGGCTACGATGCAAATGGCAAACGATACCATTGCGGTACAGACGATAAGAAGAAACAGGTTAACCCCAATCTTTAGCCAAGCCGGCATAAAACTTAACATATAAGGCCTCATTTGTTTGAGATATATTTTACCGGAGTTAGCAGTCGTTGTGTAAATTTAGTGACGCCATTCAGATGGATAAGCAAGCAAGTTATTTTGATAAAAATCGTAGATGTTGCATACCTGTGCAAAAAAGATGGTAAACCATATATGTTTCGCTTCTATTGTTGTAAAATGCACGGTGCGTGACTTGTTTTATGCGGTGTTTGTTTTCATGAATTCCGGGCCTGTTTTTCTGATACTCCCGTTGAATCGAGCCGTATAGTTCCCGAAGTTTGGCGCCGGGATTGGGTCAGGCGGACTTATATACTGCTTGATTATTGAAAAGTTTTTTACCTGAAGCAGCAGGGTTATGTGAGTAGGTATTACTATGGCTGGTAAAGAAATTACTAAGTTTATCTGGTTCAATGGCAAGTTTGTTCCATGGGAAGAGGCGAAAGTCAGTGTTATGACTCATGCTCTTCATTACGGTACTGCAGTTTTTGAGGGGATCCGGGCGTATAAGACCAATAATGGTACTGCTGTTTTTCGGCTTAAGGAGCATATGCAGCGTTTCCGTAATTCCGGACACATATACCGAATTGAGATTCCGTACACTGTAGACCAGCTTTGTGAAGCAGTATGTAATACTATTAAGGAAAACAATGTGGATTCAGGCTATATTCGTCCGCTTTCTTTTATTGGGGATGTTGGTCTTGGGGTAAAACCTCCGAAGGATGCGGAAATAAATACCATAATAGGCATTGTTAAATGGGGCGCATATCTCAGCGAGGAAGGAATGAAGAGGGGGGTTTCCGTAGGCGTTTCCTCGTGGCGGCGTCTTGCTCCGGATACTATTCCCACAGGAGCAAAGGCCGCAGGCAATTATCTGTCCTCTCTTCTGATTTCAAACGAAGCTAAGGAGCACGGCTATGACGAGGGTATTGCTCTTGATGTTAACGGATATCTCTCTGAAGGTTCTGGTGAAAATATTTTCCTGGTGAAGGACGGAGTTCTTTATACAGCTCCTATTACTTGTGGTCTTCTCCCCGGCATAACCAGAGATACCGTAATTAAGCTGGCTAAAGACAGGGGCTACCAGGTTCAGGTTGAACAGATACCAAGGGAGGCCCTTTATCTTGCTGATGAAGTATTCATGACAGGTTCAGCAGCCGAGATCACTCCGGTTCGTGCGGTTGATGGTTATGAAATCGGTTCTGGATCTCGTGGTGTGATTACAGAAGATCTGCAGAAGGCTTTCTTTGGACTTTTCAGTGGCGAAACTGAAGATAAATGGAACTGGCTGTATCCCGTGAAGTAACGGGACATTGTTCGGTTTTTTGTGACAGTTTGAAGCCAAAAGCTTTTTATACAGGCTTTTGGTTTTTGTTATTTAGATTTCGATGTGAAGTCAAAATTACTAATCAGGAGAATACAAATGCCAAAATATCGTTCCAGTGTGACATATGAGGGAAGGAACATGGCCGGAGCCAGGGCTTTATGGCGTGCCACGGGTATGAAGGATGGTGATTTCGGTAAACCTATTATTGCTGTTGCCAATTCCTTTACTCAGTTTGTTCCGGGTCATGTACATCTTCATGATATCGGACAACTCGTGGTAAAAGAAATTGAAAAAGCTGGCGGGATTGCAAAAGAATTCAACACCATTGCCGTTGATGACGGTATTGCCATGGGACATACGGGCATGCTTTATTCTCTTCCCAGCCGTGAGATTATTGCGGACAGTGTTGAGTACATGTGCAATGCTCACAAGGCGGATGCTTTGGTTTGCATATCAAACTGTGACAAGGTTACACCGGGAATGCTTATGGCGGCCATGCGTTTGAATATTCCGACTATTTTTGTTTCCGGCGGTCCTATGGAGGCCGGAAAAACAGAGAAGCCTGTTGGAGGTCGTACCAAGCTTGATCTTATTGACATTATGGTGATGGCTGCAGACAAGCATATTACTGACGAAGAAGTTAATGAAGCGGAAAATTTTGGGTGTCCCACATGCGGTTCTTGTTCAGGAATGTTTACCGCGAATTCCATGAACAGTCTTACGGAGGCTTTGGGATTGTCGCAGCCAGGTAACGGTTCGTTAGTGGCAACTCATGTTTTCCGGAGGGATTTATTTGTAAATGCCGCTCGCAGGATTGTAGAAATGTCCCGTGCATGGTATGAGCATGATGATGCTTCGGTGCTTCCCAAATCAATTGCTACCAAGGATGCATTTGAAAATGCCATGACCTTGGATATTTCCATGGGGGGCTCTACTAATACCGTACTTCATCTTCTGGCGGTGGCACAGGAGGCTGGTGTTGATTTTACAATGAACGACATTGACAGACTTTCCAGAAAAGTGCCTCATATCTGTAAGGTTGCGCCATCCACGTCTAAATATCATATGGAGGATGTGCACCGGGCCGGTGGTATTATGGGAATTATGGGAGAACTGGATCGTCAGGGGCTTATTCATCAGGATACCCGTACGGTGCTGGGAATGACAATGAAGGAACAGCTGGATAAATATGATATTCTCAGAAATCCCGACGAGGCTGTTTCCAAACTGTACAGTGCAGCTCCCGGAGGAAAAGTGACTATTGCCCCATTCTGTCAGTCTTGCACTTATCCGGATCTGGATCTTGATCGGAATCAGGGATGTATCAGAAACCGGGAGCATGCATATAATCTCGACGGGGGGCTGGCAGTGCTTTACGGTAATCTGGCAATAAACGGCTGTATAGTTAAGACTGCTGGAGTAGATTCCTCTATTTATAAATTTTCTGGTCCTGCTGTGGTTTATGAGAGTCAGGAAGAGGCGGTTGACGGCATTCTTAATGGCGGAGTAAAGGCAGGGGATGTGGTTATTATTCGTTATGAGGGACCAAAAGGTGGGCCCGGCATGCAGGAAATGCTATATCCTACTTCGTATCTGAAATCAGTTGGTCTTGGGAAGGATTGTGCTCTGATTACTGATGGCCGTTTTTCTGGAGGTACTTCGGGGCTTTCCATTGGCCATGTTTCTCCCGAAGCGGCCAATCAGGGTAATATTGGTCTCATCAGATCAGGGGATATTATTGACATTGATATTCCAAACCGCAGCATCAGCATCAGGATATCGGATGAGGAGCTTAATTCACGTCGGGAGCAGATGAATGCACAAGGAGACAAAGCATGGAAGCCACTTAAGAGAGACCGTGCTGTTTCTGGTTCTCTTAAGGCCTATTCAGCTTTGGCCGCATCTGCTGACAAGGGCGGAGTGCGCGATCTTGGAAAACTGAGCTGATTAAGTATTTTGTGAATTTATTGCAACTGTGAGCAGTTAAATGGGGCAGGGTGGTCCCCTGTCCGTATATTAAGGATATATATAAAATGGAACAACCGACACCGGAACAGTATTTAAGAAAGATACTGCTATCTCCAGTATATGAAATAGCAAAAATCACTCCTTTGCAGAGAATGGACAAAATGAGTGAGAAGCTAGGGATTAATGTTCTCCTTAAGCGTGAGGATCGGCAGATAGTTCATTCCTTCAAGCTTCGTGGGGCCTATAACAAGATTGCAGGTCTTTCAAAGGAAGCTCTGGCACGGGGGGTCATTGCTGCGTCTGCGGGGAATCATGCGCAGGGAGTGGCTCTTACAGGAAATCGTTTGGGAATCAAGGCTACTATTGTTATGCCTAATTCCACGCCGGATATAAAAATAGATGCAGTGCGAAGATTTGGAGGAAATGTGGTTCTTTTTGGATCCACATTTGACGAGGCATATCAGGAAAGTAAACGTCTCGCTGATGTTAATGGCTATACTCTGATCCCTCCATATGATGATCCTGATGTGCTTGCTGGACAGGGAACAATTGCTCAGGAAATCATTAAGCAGAACAGCCATATTACACATGTTTTTGTACAGGTAGGTGGAGGTGGTCTTGCCGCCGGAATGGCTGTTTACATTAAGCAGATCAGACCAGATATAAAAGTCATTGCCGTTGAAGCAGAGGGCAGTGCCTGTCTCAAAGCCGCTCTGGAGGCCGGAGAGCCAGTGACTCTCGACAAGGTTTCTCTCTTTGCAGACGGAGTTGCTGTAAAAAGAATCGGTGATGAAACATTCAGAATACTTAAGGACAATGTTGATGATATAGTACTCTGTTCAAATGATGAAATTTGTGCGGCAATGCGGGATATTTTTGATGATACCCGCGCAATTTCCGAGCCGAGTGGGGCTTTGTCACTGGCCGGCATTAAAAAATACATGCAGGCCCATCCCGATCTCAGGGGGGATCCTGATGTTACCATGGCCGCAATTCTTTCGGGAGCAAATCTTAAATTCCATACTCTTAGATTTGTATCTGAACGTTGCGAGGTAGGTGAACGTGCAGAAGGAATCCTGTCTGTAAAGATTCCTGAAAGAAAAGGGGCCTTTCTTGAGTTCTGCAAAAGACTTGGCGGACGTTCGGTAACAGAATTTAATTATCGTTATGCGGATCCTGAAGAGGCCAGAATTTTTGTCAGTGTTCATCTGACAAACGGAGATGAGGAGCTGAATTCCATCATTGAAGGGCTCCGTTCCGGAGGTTATGAGGTTACTAATATGACCGATAACATTCTGGCAAAGAACCATGTTCGCTATATGATAGGGGGGCACCCTCAGAAAACTCTTTCCGAAAGAGCCTATGTGTTTGAATTTCCGGAGGTTAAGGATTCCCTTTTAAGATTTCTGGAAACTCTTGGAACCAGATATAACATTACCTGTTTCCACTATCGAAACAGGGGAATGGAGTTTGGCAGTGTGCTCTGCTGTTTTGAACTGACGGATAGGGATATTGAAGTCTTCAACAGGCATCTTGAAGAGTTAAACTATGACTGCCACGAGGTTACTCAGGATTTGTCATATGTTCAGTTCCTTAACCCGTAGGATTTCCCTGGCTGTATGCGGTATTCTTGTTGTGGATGCCGTTTATGCCGGTTCAGACATACTGTCTACCTGGAAACTTACAGAACACCTTCCGAATCGTATCAGATTTGTGAGGGACGGAGCAAGTTTGACGGTAGCTTTTGATACAGAAGCCAAGAAGCATTTCAGTGCAGCCAGAGCTTACGCCCAGGCTCTGATGGAATCTTTTCATGGGAGAGATCTGAGACCTCTTCCGTCTGTAAGAGGATGGGAATTTTCCTTTGCCGGTACTTTGGGGTGTGCTCTGGCAGTAGCTGATGACAATGATCGTTATACAGTAACAATTCTTTGCGGTTCGGCTCCAAGGGAGGAACTTTTGGAACTGTTGACCATTGCGGAAATGCAGCTTTCCAGGAAGCAGTGAACCCCAGAAAATTAAACTGGCAGGAGTTTTCTTCCTGCCAGTCTTTGGCGGTTTCGGCTTTTTACGAGGTGAAGACTTCGAATTTGGTCTCTTCCGGCAGTTCTTTCGATGAGTAGTCATATTGGATTCGTCTTTCGAATGCTCGTACATTTCCATTTGCCACTAAATGATATTTCCAACTTCTCTGATGCATAATGTTTCGGTATGCTAGTTTTCTTTCTGCGTAATTGGCGTTTTTTATGTGGTTGTAAGGAAGGAGAAGAGGTAGAAATTCTTTTCATTTTTAACCAACGTACGTAGCTTCTAAGATGGAGAGTGTCAGGTGGCAAAATCTCCCCCTACAGATCATTGGTTTGTTATAATGCTCATATTATCTAAAGGTAGAAACCATCTATGAGTGAGAAAAAAGAAATTATCGAAAATGAACTGGAAAATGCAATATCGGCATCAGCACAGTCAGATATGCAAACATCTGAAACTGTTACTACGGAGATTGAAAGTTCCTCATTTAGTATCTCGGATGAGATGGGTAAGGCAAACAGTGAATACTCCGACTCTGACGTTGTAGATGACGGTGTAGTTAATAAGAATGATGGTGTCAGTGTTGCGTTGCTTGAAAAGTCGGTTAAGCGTCTTAGGAACGGAATGCTGGTTGGAGCAGGTCTGGGAATTCTAGTTGTCATTTTTATGGGGGGGCTTTGGATTCAGAATGCAGAGCTTAATAGGCGTCCCGTTCCCAAAAACTATGATAGTGCCATAATCGAAATCAGAACGGAGAATCAGGAATTACAGAATCAGCTGAATAGAATGCTGTCCTCTGTTAAGAATGAATTTCAGTCTGATATACGTTCCTCAGAATCCAGAGTAATTGGACAGGTTAATAATCTTAGAAGGGAGCAGGAACGTATTTCTCAGGATTTAAGAGAACTAAGAGACCGATCTGGTAGAAAATCTCCCGATGAAGTATGGCAGCTTTATGAGGCAGTGTTCCTGATAAATATAGCAGATCGTAAGGTTCTGGCGGATCAGGACTATGTTACTGCCAGAACACTTTTGCAAAATGCCGACGAATTGATAAAAGGTCTTGACGACCCTCGAGCCAGGGATCTTCGTGCCTCGTTGGCAAAGGACATTAATGTTTTGGGCAATATGCCGCGCCTTGATAGAGAAGGCATGATGCTTCGTTTGCAGGAACTGGTAGACAATGTGTCGCTTTTTCCTCTTAAATCACTGAAGACCATCGTGACGGAAAAACGCGATAGGAAGGGGGTTTCCGAAGACTTTTCCGAGTGGCGTCAAAATCTTATGAATTCAGTGGAAGATTTTATGGAAAGCTTTATCACTGTGAGAAAAAAACAGCCGGAAGATCCTGAACTTATGGACTTCAGCAACGAAGCTTTTCTCAGAGAAAATATCAAAAGCTACTTTCTTACTGCTCAGGTGGCATTTTATCGTGGAGAAATTTCTCTTTTTCAGAAGAGTCTTGAGAGGGCGGATTTTCTGATTGCCAGATATTTTGATAATGCTGACAAGGTGGTGATGAATACCAGAGAGCAGATTCGTAATTCTCTTGTCCCGATGAAAAATGTTACTCCCCCCACACATCTCGAAAGTCAGGTTACCATGCGCAATTACCTAAAGCTGACTGACGAGAAAGAGCAGTAATGCTGGATTATAATAATAGGGGTATAAATGATTAAGTTTATTACCATACTGGTGCTGATAGTTGTTCTTCTTTTTCTTGCCCCGATGCTTTCCGGAAACCAGGGCTTATTACATATAGAAATTGCTTCGTATGTTATAGAAACCAGTGTGGCAGCCGGCATTGTCATGCTTTTGGTTTTTATGCTGCTTTGTTATTTGGCATTAGGTATTCTGGGATGGGTTTTTGGGGTAAAGGGCGGGCTTTTGTCTTGGTTTAATGAATCACGTACACGTTCCGCGGACAGAAAACTCCTCAGGGCTCTCAGATCCTATCTTGTCGGAGATTTTAGACAGGCTCAGGATTGGGCTGAAAAATCATTGAAGTGGTCATCTGTGCCTGAATTTTCAAGGCTTTTGGCAATAGCCGGAGGCTACCAGAGTGGAGACATGGAGCGGGTGATTCGAGGGCATGATTTAGTTAACAATAAAAATGTTGATGATGCTTTTGCAGTATGTCTGTTCAAAGCTCAGACATTCATCAGCAAAAAAGAGTGGAACAGTGCTCTCCGCATTGCAGAGGCTTTGCGAAATACCAATAAAAATAATCACTTAGTTAACAGGGTGTATTTCGATGCGCTAGTAGCTTTGAATAAGCATGCGGAAATAGAAGAAAACCGTGATCTTTTTACCAAGGAGGGGTTTCTTAATAATAGTAATTACTATAATCTTATTTCTGGTCGTATAATAAAGGAAATTAAATATCTTAATGATATTCGTATCCTGAGACAGATGATGAAAGATTTGCCCCGGGATATTTCTGCACGGGAGGAAGTTGTCTTGGCATTCGCAGAACGGCTTTTTGAACTTGGCGATAGTGAGCGTGCCTTTAAGATGACAGAGTCTCTTATCAGAGGTACTGAAAACAGAGAGACAGTCCTTGCAGATATTGCATCCTGGCGCACAGGAGATCGGCGAATTCTGGAACTTCTTGATGAGCTTGGCGGTGAAGAACGTTCCTTTAATTATTTGGCGGCAAGAGCTAATATGCACCTCGTTATGAATGAAACTGAAAAAGCTCGTGAGCTGTATGATGTGCTTGTTCGAGAGGCTCCTCGCCCTCTTTATTACATTAAGCTTGGAGAGTGTTTTCAGAAAACTGGCAGAACTGAACAGGCTGCAGCGTTTTATCAGGAGGCTGCAAAGCTTACTTATCTGGTATAGTACAGGAATGTATAGACTGGCAAATCTGAATTTTGGATCTTGATCTGATATGGATTTTGATTATTCCCGCACTAAATTATATGAGCACCGCTATCTGGAACATAATAAGGCCCGAATTCAGCGCGCGCTTTCCATGATGAGCTCCAAATGTCAGGAGTTTTTTAACCTTGTGCCGGTTCTTCTCCATTACAATCATCTGGCAGTACCTTCATACGTGGATGATTCACCTGATGGAACGGTTGTTCCACACGGTATCAAGGGATTCGAACTTACGCAGGAGCAAATGTCGTACATTTCGTCGTTGAGCGGCAGTTCCGGTTTTTATTCGATAATTTCTCGTGACGAATCCATTCTGGCTCTGTATTGTATGGGCAGCACCTCATCTATTGGTCAGGAGCCGAAATCTGATATTGATTATTGGGTTTGTGTTTCTCGACATATGAGTGCTGAAAGGATTGCTCTTCTTGAGAAAAAATGTGAAGTAATCCGTCAGAAAGCAGCGGGAGAGGGGGTGGAGATCAATCTGTTCATTGTCAAGGAGGATCAATTTACTAATCCGCATAATGATCAGCATACGGATGAGGAAAGCTGTGGCAGTGCGCAGAAACTTTTTCTTCTTGATGAATTTTATCGCAGTTCTGTATATCTAGGGGGACAGAAACTGGTGTGGATGCTTGTTCCCAAGAAGTATGAAAAAAATTATAACCAGTACGTAGAAGGCCTTTTTAAAAATCGTATTATCAAGAAGGACGAGTGGCTTGATCTTGGCAGTGTCGGAAAAATACCGGTGGATGAGTATTACGGTTCGGCACTATGGCTCCTTTACAAGGGGATTGATTATCCGTTTAAAGCGGCTCTCAAAATCATGCTGATGGAAGTTTACAGTTCCGAGTATCCTAATACTGAGCTTCTATCTATACTCATAAGGGATTCTATTCAGAATAATGATAGTTATGTTCCGGAAATGGATTCCTATTACAGATGTTATCTTAAGATTGCACAATATTTGAAAACACAGAATGATTCACAGAGAGAATATCTTTTGAAGCTGTGTTTTTATTTCAAAATCTCTGCCGGTCTGAAAGCCGTTTCAGACTGTGACATTAGGGCAGAGCGTAAAAAAATGTTTTACAGTCTTCTTAGAGAATGGAACTGGACTGAAAAAGAGCAAACTTTCATTGATGAAAGGTTTCGCTGGCATATAAATGATGTGCGCCGGGTGTACGCCATTCTGTTTGAAAGCATGATGAGAAGTTATAGGGCTCTGCTTAATTTCGGTCTCAGAAACAATATAAAGGATGCCATCAGATTCCGGGATATCAGAGTATTAAGCCGTAAGCTCTATACTGCCTTTGACACATCTCCGGGAAAAATTAAGATTTATAACCTTAACATTGGTCAGATTTCCCCAGAAAGCAATGTTACCTTTGTTGAGGTAGGTAATTCAGAGGTGTGTCGTAACGGCTGGTATGTATATGCACTGAGACGTACGGATCAGGTGATCATCAGTCAGAATAAACCTCTGGCTTTTTTCCCTGATTTAGGTTCGGCCATTGTAGAGTGCTGGATCAACGGCATGATATCGCCTAAAACATCCATAAACGTTCATTCAGTAAACAGGCTGCTTACAGGTGAAAGAATTCACCTGTTTGTAAGAGATCTTTCCAAGGCCTTTCCGCAAATATCGTGCAAAATTTCTCATGATGAATTGTTAAAACCTGAAATGGTTCGGGAAGTGGCGGTGTTTGTAAATCTTGAGAAGGATCCTGCTAGCGATCTGATGCATAAGGGGGAGGCTAATCTCAATGTTTCTAATATTTTTTCAGCAGGCAGTAGAAAAGTTTCCTTGGTTGGTTCTGTAATAATGGTTCTGAGAACATCATGGAATCAGTTTTTTGTAAACAGCTATACGGAAACAGACACCAATCACTGTATTACAGATTTTGTAAAGGATGTGGGCAGGTTTTTTCACAGAAAGGAGCATTCCACAAAGTCTTTAATGTTTTTTCAGTATGGTAATGAACTTGAGGTTTACATCAGGGCTGGGATGCTAGAGGTTCTGGAAAAGATAAAAAACTGTATAAACTATCCTGATGAAGGAGGGTTCAGAGTTAATATCACGGGCAATGATTATGTTATTTCCTGTAATTACCAAGGGCTCTCGGTGACATTGGGAGAAAATGAGATTCCTCCGGATCCGAAAGATATTCCGGAGGCTGTACTTAATAGTGTTACAACAGGCCTGGAGCAGTTCTTTTTTCAGGAAGTGGAGCAGGGAATCTGGGATATATTCAATTCTGACAACGAACGTCATATCAAGATATACCGAAAATTTACCGGCAATATTACGGAACTGGTATTGGACATAAACAGACATTATGCCAAGCTTCTTGATAATGATAACAACAGATATGTCAGATGTCGTCAGTATTTTAATCTTCCCCAATATTACAGAGTATCCGGTGATGGATGTAGTATAACTCCTTTGGCGGTTTAGTTATTTGACAGCGTTTTTTATGGAACGGAGATTCCCGTGAAGATGAAAAAGAAACTTCTGTTTATTATGATGTTTTCAACGGTGTTAATTTTCGGGTGCGGACTCAAAGGGGGACTTTATCTTCCAGAAGAGGGGAAGTCTGACAAGGTTTTGAATTCCGATAATGATAATACTGCCGTACCCGCTGTTGAGAAGGAGGAGGCTTCATTTGCGGGGGCTCGAAAATAAGCTTTCTGAAAAATTTCTTGAAGTAATATCTGATAAAATACCTCTTCGTGTAATTATCAGTTTATCGGGGTTGTCCCCGGAGGGTATCTAATGGAATTTTTTTCGCGAAATGATAATGGTTCAATGATGGCAGAGGATGTTTCGGTTTCATTTTTGGCCCGGCAGTATGGAACCCCTCTGTATGTCTATTCAGAAAAGGCGCTCAGGGAGCATTTTTCCGAATTTGAGCAAAGTGCTGGCGATTTTCCTCATCTGATTTGCTATGCTGTTAAAGCAAACAGCAATCTCTCCATACTCCGTCTTATGGCTTCTCTTGGAGCCGGATTTGATATTGTGTCTGGCGGTGAACTGGCTCGGGTTATTAAAGCAGGGGGAGACCCTGCTAAAGTGGTTTATTCAGGGGTCGCCAAAACTGAATCTGAAATTTCCGCTGCTCTCAATGCCGGCATTCTTTCCTTTAACGTGGAATCTGAAGCTGAAATGGAGCGGATTAGTAGGGTGGCGGTGTCCGGGAATACAACGGCCAGAATTTCTGTCAGAGTAAATCCAGATGTTGATGCCGGGACACATCCTTATATTTCCACCGGACTTAAAACCAATAAGTTCGGAGTTCCTGTGGAAAGGGCCTTCAATCTTTACAAAAGGGCTCTGGAACTTCCTGGAATTAAGATTGTCGGAATTGACTGTCATATTGGATCTCAGCTAACAAGTCTGGCACCTTTTGAAGATGCTTTAGATCGTATTGTTATGCTTATTACACGGCTCAAGAATGAAGGTATTGTTCTTGAGCATATTGATGTTGGTGGCGGACTTGGTGTTGTATATAACGATGAAGTTCCGCCATCAAGAAAGTCTTATATGGATGTGATTATTAATAAGATAAGAGGGTTGAATATTAAACTGATTTGTGAACCTGGAAGATCCATGGTTGCCAATGCCGGTATTTTAGTGTCTCGTTGTGAATATCTCAAGGAAGGGGAAACTGTTAATTTCTGTATTGTAGATACTGCAATGAATGACATGATCAGGCCTTCTCTTTATCAGGCCTGGATGAAAATTGAAGAAGCTGAGATGAATCAAAATGCTTCTGACGCAGTTTACAATGTTGTTGGTCCGGTGTGTGAGACTGGTGATTTCCTTGGAAAGGATCGGCATCTTCAGGTTGCCGCCGGAGATTATCTAGTGATGCAGGGAGCCGGTGCCTATGGTTTTTCAATGTCGTCCAACTATAATTCCAGGCCTCGGGCTTGTGAGGTAATGGTATCTGGCTCAGATCATCGTATTATCCGCAAAAGAGAGACTATTGAGGATCTTTGGCGAGGGGAAGAACTCTGATCGTTTTCAGACGAATGTCGAATCAAGGAGTTTATGATGCTGGTCCATTTTTCAAAAATGGAGTGTCTGGGGCAGGATTTTATGGTCATGGATGCTGTGACCGAAAAGATTTTTCCCGTGGCAGAAAAAATTCAAAAATGGGCTCAGCGTTGTACAGGAGTTGGATTTTCTGAATTCGCTCTGGTGGAACCTCCGTACGATCCGGATACAGATTTTTACTTTCGGGTGTTTAGTGATACCGGCCAGGAGAGACAGCTCAGCGGGCATGCCTCTCTGGCTATGGGACGTTTTGTGAGGGATCGCAGACTTATAAACCGTCCGAGCATCAGAGCAGGATATAACGGAGGGATTATTGCGCTAGATGTCGCTGATGAGAATGTCATTTCCGTGAATATGGGAAGACCTGTGTATGATCCCATCAGATTGGGCTTCAAAACAAAAAAGCAGGAAAAAACTTATATATTGGAAAACGGAAAGTCAGGGATTCTCGTTTCGGTTGTCGGACTCCCAGAGGTTCATGTTGTGGTGGAGTCGCGGGAAATTACCAGTGCTGATATTACCGGTATTGGGAAGTCTTTGTCGGCTTCAGAACGTTTTACTGAAGTTCCTGCCATTGATTTTATGGAGATTGTAAATAATCATGAACTGGTTTTCAGAGGCTATCGTCATAATAAGGGCGAATGCGCATCTTCTGGAACCGGCGGTGTTGCAAGCGCCCTGGTTGGCGTTATGCACAAAACACTGGAATCTCCGGTAAAAATTAATTGTTCATCCGGTACAGAGGAGGTTGTGATAACTGCAGACGGTTCTGTTTCACTTTCTGCCCAGGTGAATTTTGTATTCAGCGGAATGGTTGAAATATAGAGCGCTGGAATCCGGTAGTTTTCATCAAAATTTATATTTTTGTCCGTAACTTTGTTCGGGGAATATAAAATGACATTAGATGATAAAGACTATTATCTGAACAGTCCTTTTTCTAAAGAGGTTAGTGATTTTTTGCAATACCTTGCTTTGGAACGTAATTACAGTGATAAAACTGTTGAATCTTATAGACTTTCCCTTAAAAGGGCGGTACTCGAGATTCATCATTTCTACCCGGAAATAAACTCTTGGAATGATGTTACGGATACTTGCATTCGAAAAGTTATAAGAACACTGGACAATCTTAATGATCCTTCGAAAAGAATGTCAGGGAGATCGAAGGCTCATTTTCTCAGTGTTTTAAAAAGCTTTCATAAATACCTCCATGAACAGGGGCGTATTTCCAGCGATTTTGTTTCCAATATTGAATCCCCCAAATATGGTGTCAGACTTCCGGAATATCTTACAGAAGATCAGTTTAACGAGCTTATAAAACTTCCGGATTCTCCGGAGCCTCGAGATTATCGTGATAATGCAATTATGGAATTGTTGTTTTCTAGCGGTCTCCGGGTAGCAGAAGTGGTATCCCTATTAATTGATGATGCTGATATGTCAAGAGGGATGCTCCATGTTGTAGGAAAGGGGAATAAGGAAAGATTTGTTCCCTGTGGCGAGTATGCTTTGCGGGCTCTTAAGCGTTGGTTTCGTGTCAGGGATACCTATAGTCCGCAGTGCAGTAATATATTTGTTAACCGTTTTGGAGCACCGCTAACAACCCGGGCTGTACAGATTATGATAAAGAAGAAAGGATTGGATAATGCATTGCCAATTCAGCTTCATCCTCATAAGCTGAGGCATTCGTTTGCAACGGAAATGCTGAGAGGTGGTGCGGATATAAAGGTTATTCAGGAACTGATGGGACATGCCTCAAGCAATACCACAGGGGTTTATCTCCATTTGGGAATTGGAGATTTAAAAAAAGTATACGATCAGTGTCATCCTCTTGCATTACTTTGCAATAACGGAGAAGATGGTGAATAGTATATTAAAAATAATAGTTCTTAAGTTTTGAAAATGATATTTTTTAAATCATTTAAAAAACCTCGGATTGTGTGTTTTGATCTCGATGATACCCTTTACGATAATACTTTTCCAATCTCTTATGCGGAGCAATATATGCTTGAGGCTATTGGGGAGCGTTATCTTGGGGGGGATGTTCTGTCCCCGAATAGTTACACTGAAATTAAAAATATAATTATCGATCGATGTCCGGAAATCAAAGATGACGTGTCCATGGTTAGGTATTTTGCCTACAGGCATATTTTGGATAATTATGGTTATGAGAGAAAACAGTCAGCATCTATTGCTGGTAGTCTGGTAGATGAATTCATCAAAGTTCGTTCCAGAATAAATGTTCCTGAAACATCATTGGAAACTTTGCGTATATTGGGAAGATACTATCATCTAGTGGCTTTATCAAATGGTAATGCCGATATGAATTGTACCAGCCTAAGAAATTGTTTTGAGAATATATGGATGCCGATATCTGGAATATCTGCAAAACCTGCACCGGATCTGTTCATAATTGCTTCAAGTTATTACCGTGTGGCGCCGAATGAAATGCTTTTTGTTGGTGATGATCCGCAAAATGATGTTTACGGGGCTGTTAGATTCGGATGTCAAATGTGCTGGCAAACGCAATATAGAAAGCCAGCTAATGAACTTATCGTTCTTCCTCACGTTATGATTTCAAATATCCGGGAGCTTATAGATCTGCTACTATAATTTCCGTATGCGTATGAAATTGTTATTGCAATTATCAATTTGGCCATGTAAGAAAATTGTTCCACGTGGAACAATGGTTCCTGTCGAGCTTGGATATTGCTCTGTATTTTTTTTTGAAATTGATGGGACTCATGTCATATGAAAAACTCTGAACAGCGTATCATCGATGGGTTAAATGAGGAGCAAAGAGAGGTCGTAACTGCTCAAAGACAGAATATTCTGGTCTTGGCTGGGGCTGGCACAGGAAAGACTCGGGTACTAGTTTCAAGAATTGCATATCTAGTAGAACACTGTGGAGTTGATTCCAACAGAATACTGGCTGTTACTTTTACAAATAAGGCTGCTAGGGAAATGCGAGAACGTCTTATTGGACTGTTGGGAGAGTACAGTGTTCGCAGACTTTGGGCTTATACTTTTCATACTGCGTCCTCGCATATTCTTAGAAATTTTGCTGAAGAGGCAGGGCTTACCAGAAATTTCACCATAATAGATACATCCGATCAGTTGGCGCTGGTAAAACGGGTGATGCAGGATCTTAACTTGCCTGCAGATATTTGCGTCAATGGTATTCGGTATAATTCCCGAAATTACTTGCAGAAGATTATGGATGAGAAATCTCGTGGTCATCGACCAGGAATGGAGGGGAGCAGTATTCTTCCCTGTTTTTATGATGTCTATGCACTCTATCAAACAAGGTGCGATAAAAGCGATCAGGTGGATTTTGAAGAACTAATTTTACGTACATGCGAACTCATTGAGAGCAATCCTCAGGTCAGGCATTATATTCGTTTAAAATTTCAAGAGATTCTGGTGGATGAATTTCAGGATACCAGCAGTCTTCAATATCGGTGGCTAAAACTTGTAAGCGGTATTGAAAATTTGGATCCCGGAAAGCACCCGGCAAATGTTTTAATTGTGGGGGATGATGACCAGTCAATATACGGCTGGAGAGGTGCGGCCGTGGAAAATATGTTTTATTTTCAGAAAGAGTTCTCTCCGGTGAAACTTGTTAAACTGGTGCAGAACTATCGTTCTACAAAGGCAATTCTTAGTAATGCCAACAGTCTGATAAAAAACAATAGTAAACATGTAGCAGAAAAGACGCTTATTACTCGTAACCCCGATGCCACAATGGTTAAACTGATGGAATCCTATGATAGTAGTGATGAAGCTGATGAAATTGCAAAAATTATCAGAAAACTGATAGATAATCTTAAAAAGGATCCATCTGAGATTGCGGTACTTTATAGAACAAATGCCCAGTCCCGAATGATAGAAAAAGCGATGGTTGAATATGGTGTTGATTACAATATATATGGAGGAGCCAGGTTTTTTGACAGGGAAGAGATAAAAAATACTTTGGCCTATCTCAGGCTGATTGTCAATCCTGAGGATAACATCTCATTCAACAGAATTGTAAATGTCCCCTCCAGAAAAATCGGAAAGGTTACTCTTGGAAAAATAGAAGCCCTGAGACGTGAGTTTGGTATTAGCATGTTTAAAGCGGCGGAGATGTATGCCCTTAAAAACAAATCCCGGTCTCTGCAGAACTTTATTGAGTTAATACATGTTTTTAGTGCTAGGGTGGCAGAAAGTCCAAAGAACATGGATGATATTGTGAGATTTCTGGAGAGTGTTATTGAAGATAGTGGATTAGGGACATATTACAGAGAGAAATCTGCTATGGATGATGCTGATAGCAGTAATGACAGATTCGGAAATATCGAAGAGTTAATAAGCGATATTTCAGGAAGAGACTATGACGAGCTGTCAGACCAAGGTTTTGATAATGCAGGTGAAGTACTGGAAGATGGGAAAGAGATCTCGAAATCTCGAAATACTGATGACAATTCAGTCCCTGAAAACAAAAAGATGAAGTATACGATCGCCGATTTTATTCAGATATATTTATCATCGGCGGCTTTAATGCCTAGTTCCGAACTTTTGAAAAGCGAGGAAGATAGTGCTGTTAACCTGATGACAATTCATTGTTCCAAGGGGCTCGAATTTGAGGTGGTTATTATTGCCGGATTTGAAAAGGGATTACTGCCCTTGGAGCGTTATTCCAGTATTAAAACGGACCAGAATGCACATATCGAGGAGGAGCGCCGACTCGCATATGTGGCAATCACCAGGGCAAAAGAGCTCCTCTTTTTATCATGTGCCAACTGGCATTCCTCTTATGACGGGCAGTATCCTACAGGCCCAAGTCCTTTTACATATGAGCTTGACAGTTGCAGTATTGATACGGATATGAATTTTCTTGATGCTTGAATAGGTTTTTACAAAGAGGGAATGCTACTGTAAAACGGAAATGGAACACGAGATAAGCGCAATCAGCACAGTAAACAGTGATTTTGTGTTTTCTGTTTTTCTTTGAATACGGGGGGGCACTTAGGGGTGTAATTTCCACCCTTAGTTCTCAAATTCTAGATCCTTAAAAGTCAGACAATCTCAAAAAAAATAGCGCTGAAACGACATTTTGATCATCGACTGCTCATCTGGCAGTCGATAAGGATGACGGGTTCTCTGTACTTCGAAAATTTCCATTACCTACGGTCAAATCAGGTACCTGACTTTTAACCTGTTTTATTCTGAAAAAATGTGACATTGGTGACAAAAATGACTAAAAGTCAATGACCGTTAGTCAGTGAAATATATAATGGAGAATGAAAGGAGTTCTTAAATGGCTACCAGAAAAGAAAATGCTCAGAAAACCCGGGAAAAGCTTCTGAAAGCGGCGGAACTGCTTTTAAGCGAGAAGGGCTTCGGCGCACTTTCGGTGGATGAGATTACCAGACAGGCCGGAGTTGCCAAGGGGACATTCTATGTTTATTTCAGCCACAAAGAGGACGTGGTTACGGAGATTTGCAGAGGATACTTTTCAAGTATTGCAGATCAGGTTTCCGGAATGCGGGATGTCTCCATGGCTACGCGTCTCAGACTTTATATGCGGGAGTTCATGGCGGCGGTGGAAAAGTATGGTATTCACATCTGCCGTGAATGGATAAGAAGTACGGTGGATCCGGAACATCCCGGAGAGAATGTTGACAACTCCAAGTGGGCCTTCGATGTGGAAATGCTGCGGGGCATTATCAGGGACGGGATAACTCGAGGAGAGCTCCGGAAGGACACTCCGGCGGATCTTTTGGCTTATCTTCTGATTTCGCAGCTGTACGGGATGATGCTCTCCTGGTGCATGTCAGACGGTGTTTTCGAGCCTCTTGAATGGAGTGATCTTTTTTCCGATGCGGAGCTGGAGGCTATTCTTAAGCCGTATCTGACAGTATCCTGAAGTTTGTTTTGGGCGAAGTTACTTACTAGCAAGGAATATATCATGAAATATGTAAAGCTTGGAAAGTCAGGGATGGACGTGTCCCGTATCTGCCTCGGGTGCATGAGTTTCGGAAAGCCCGGACAGGAGAATGGAGTTTTTCCGTGGGCCAAAGATTATGACGGTGCGAAGGAGATTTTTCGGGAGGCTGTGGAGCAGGGGATTAACTATTTTGATACTGCCAATGTTTACCAAAACGGCACTTCCGAGGAGATAATCGGCAGGCTGATCAGGGATTTCGACTTGGATCGGGACGAGATCGTGGTGGCCACCAAGGTTCATTTTGCCATGCGGGAAGGAAAACCCAATGGCGCCGGCCTTTCCCGCAAGAATATCATGACCGAGATTGACCATTCCCTGAAGAGACTCGGTTTGGATTATGTCGATCTGTATCAGATACACCGTTTGGATCATGACACTCCCATGGAGGAGATCATGGAGGCTCTTCATGATGTGGTGAAGTCAGGCAAGGCCAGATATATCGGTGCGTCTACCATGTTTGCCTGGGAATTTGAACGTCTTAACCAGATTGCTGAAAGACATGGCTGGACTAAATTTGTTTCCATGCAAAACCAGTACAACCTGATATATCGCGAGGAGGAACGCGAGATGATGCCGCTCTGTGCCGACCGCGGCATTGCCGTGGTGCCATGGAGTCCTCTGGCAGGTGGCAGAACCGCTCACCCCTGGGGCACGGTCACTGCAAGAAACAGCGTGGACAGGGTTTCTCCCATGGTATGGGGCAGCACTGATGCGCAGGACAGGCCGGTGGTAGACAGGCTTGAAAAGGTGGCTGCGAACCTGAGTTATTCCATGGCTCAGGTTTCTCTGGCCTGGATGCTGTCCAAGCCATATGTTACCGCTCCTATAGTAGGGGCCACTTCCCCGGTTCATATAAAAGAAGCAGTGTCTGCCATTGATATCACGCTTTCTTCGGAAACCATAAAGGAGCTGGAAGCCCTCTATGTGCCTCATATAAAGACAGGGGTCTTTTAGTCAGGGAATTTTGTTGGGCATATCCGGGGCTCTGGCGGGGTTTCCGGTCTTAAGGACTTAACATGAGCAGAAATCTGATTATCTATTATTCAAGAAGAGGGCAGAACTACGTCGGAGGTTCCATTGTGAATCTTGCCCGGGGCAATACGGAGCTTGTGGTCGGTTATATTGCGGATGCGGTGGGAGCGGATCTTTTCGAGGTGGTTACGGTAAAGCCCTACAGCGAGGACTATACCGCCTGCACGGAGGAGGCAAAGGCCGAGCTCCGCAGCCATGCCCGCCCAGAGCTCAGGAATTATCTTTCGGATATTTCCGGATACGATCGCATTGCGGTGGCCGGCCCCTGCTGGTGGGGCACCTATCCCTGCGGTGTATTCACTCAGCTGGAAAAGCTGGATTTCACCGGAAAGAGGGTGTTTCCTCTGATGACACACGAGGGCAGCGGCCTCGGCAGGGCGGTTCGGGATCTAAGAGACTGCTGCAGGGGCGCGGATATCGGTGCCGGACTGGCTGTCCGGGGATCCGAAGCGCTTGACGCCAGGGAGACGGTTTCTGCCTGGGCGAGGCAGCATCTGGCATAGCGCCGGTGGTGGCTGGTCCTGTCGCTGGCAGATCCCATCAGGTGTTTTAAGATTCCCGGAAAGAAAATGGTGAACAGATCTGGGCATCATATCTCAGCTATTCGGCAAGGAAACAACTAACAGGAGTCTAAAAATGGAATATGCAAAGCTTGGCAGCACCGATATCTCGGTTTCCAGACTGTGCGTCGGCTGTATGTCCTACGGACAGCCGTCTGAAGATTTTCACATGTGGACTTTGGATTATGACCGGAGCCGGGAGATGATAGCCTGTGCCTGGGATCTGGGAGTGAATTTCTTTGATACTGCCAATGTTTACTCCTTTGGCAGCAGCGAGGAATATCTGGGCCGGGCCGTCAGGGATCTTAAAATTCCCCGGGATCGGATAGTGCTGGCGTCCAAGGTTTACTTCAACGAGGGGTTTCTGTCCAAGGAGGCTATTCTGCGGGAGATAGACGGCACGCTTAAACGTCTCGGCACAGACTATCTGGATCTCTACCAGATTCACCGTTTTGACTACAGCACGCCGCCTGAGGAATTCATGGGTGCTTTGAACAGTCTTATCAGGGCCGGGAAGGTACGGGCCATCGGAGCCTCGGCAATGTTCGGATATCAGTTCCATAACCTGCAGATTATCGCTGAACGGAACGGCTTTGCCGGATTTTCCACCATGCAGAATCACTACAACCTGCTTTACCGCGAGGATGAACGGGAACTAATTCCGATCTGCCGGCAGTACGGTGTGTCCCTGATTCCGTATTCTCCTCTGGCGGGCGGTCATCTCTCGAGAAGGGAGTGGGATTCAGATTCTCTCCGAAGCGCTTCCGACAGGGTGTCCAGGCAGAAGTACGACCAAGCCCGGGAAAACGACACGGAGATTACTGAGAGAGTTTATGCCCTGGCGGAAAAGCGCGGTGTGTCCATGACCGAGATCTCCCTGGCCTGGCTCCTGCATCGGGGAGTTGCTGCTCCCATTGTGGGCGCGACAAAGCCGTGGCATTTTGAAGCGGCTGTGAAAGCTCTGAGCCTTAAGCTGGACGAGGAGGAGCTACGTTCTTTGGAGGAACCATACAGGGCCCACGAGGTGGTAGGGGCACTGTCCAGTAACATAACCTTAAGCAAATAACGGCAACTGAAAACAGCGCTTGCCAACTGTTTTCCGGATATGAACAGAGGTTCTTATCTGTGATTGAACTTCGAGGATTCGGCAGAGCTATTGACGTTGCCTGAAAAGTTCCTTCATGCTTGTGGTTATAGAAGGAGTCTTTTTCGGATCATTTCCAGGCGGAAAGGATTCCTGAATGGCATGCAATTGAAACAAAACAGCTCACGGGTTAAAGTGCTGTTTTTCTGACCGGAAAATGCTTCTGGAATATGATTTTTATAACGACAAAGTCCATAACAACAGAACCTTTTATGCATCATCCAATTAAAAATTATAGGCACTGTTGTCATAGTGAGCAAACCACAAACAGATCAAGTAATGTATTTAAATTTCCTTATCGTTGCAAGACGCGATGAATCATGTTTTTGGGCAGTAATGAGTCATTTGAGTTTTAATTAAATCATCTAACAGCAAAAATATCTATTCTCATTATTTATGAACTCAAGTTTCCCACATCAATAACAAGGGCTATTCTTTGCTCTCAAAGGCTTGCCCTTACAAAAATTAGATCCCTTGACAAATCTGCTATTTTATGCCGCTCGCACCAGATCCTTCATGTCTGAATTTAGCCCCATTATAAAATTCTGGAAGAATTCCCCTTGTTGTCGAAACCAATCATTGAGTATTGCATTGACTATTGCATATGCCTCCTCTACTTTCCCTTCTTTGGAAATTTAGTGAGGTAGTGACTAGCCTTTGAGGTAATTAGTGACTCCCTTTTCGATTTCTCTCTCTTTTTCGAGCCGGAGTTTTACCTCTTCGGTGTATTTGCTTTGGGTGCCACGCAGCTTCTCTTTGATCGTTTTCAGCTGCTGTTTTGTTTCGTCAAACCGCTGTTTCAGGTTTTCGTGCGCCTCCTGCTTTCTTGCCAGCCCCCGCTGAACGCTGCTGGCAGATCCTCTGGACGGATTTTCCCAGTCATTAAGCCGGCTTTCGAGTTCTTTGCAGCGGGAAGTAAGAGAGGCAGCCTTTTTAGTAAGCCGACGGACATCTGCGGCCTTCCTGCCGTATTCTGAAATTGCAATCCAGCGAGAGCCGTTAAAATCTATTGTTTTTGGCTGAATGCTCATCATGTTTTCACTTCCCGAACATACGATGACCGCGGACAGTCGAATGCGGAGATGTAAAAAAACTCTCAAACTGCCGGATGTTCCGGCTGTTATTCGTTAGGCTGAGATTTTTCGGCATCAGCCATTTTGCCGAGAATAGCCCTATACTTCTTATCCAAAGCGGCGTATGAGGCCTTCAGCTCGTAGAGTTCCTTCAAAAGCCGGAGAATTTCCTCGCCTCTTTCCTTGACAGTGCGCGGCATCTTGTAATCCTTCTCGTAAGGTTCCGGAACATACTCCTTCTTAAGCCGTTTGTTACGGTTGTCAGTAGGTTCGATTTCCCCGGTTTCAGGATTAAACCTTCCAAGCAGTTTCCGTCTGCAGATCTTCTTCTTGTTAACGGGATCCCAGGTGCCGAGATTTTCATACGCGTAAATGACACCGGATTTCTGTTTTACGTAGGTGATATTGCCTGCCATGACAGCCTCCTAAAATGACCTTTGTTATCTATATGGGACAATAACCCATATAGAGGTAAATGTCAACAAAAATTTGGTATTAGGTCTTAAACCTTCTTTTTATGGCTTCGGGGATTCTTGACAAAAGTGCTGGTGAATCCGTACCATATCGCACACAAAAATCGGGATGTGCTGAAGGAATTTGCAATGGAAGCGAAGATCACAAATAACAATCTTCCTGCTAATCAGCACGATACTGACACTTCCAAACTGGACAACCTTTATTCGTTAATCGAAAAACTTACATCAACCATTCAAGAGCAGACCTCAACCATTCAAGAGCAGACCTCAACCATTCAGAAGCAGACTTCAACCATTCAGAAGCAG
>NZ_KB899636.1:494086-527238 GCF_000378405.1 Succinimonas amylolytica DSM 2873
TGGAAATTTAAGAAGGCCTAAAGTGCTGACTTTAGACCTAATACAAAATTTGTAATAAAGCTTGAAAATATAATGGTTTGCGGGATCTTTGATAGAGGCAGTGACAACTGCTCAGGAAATGTTGAGATTTCAGGGTGAAATTTTGATGTGACGGTGGAATAAGGGGTTACGGGGTGTTACGGGCTGTGAATAGTAACGGGGGGGGTTAAATATTGAGATGGATCTCAAGTTTTGCTAGACAAAATTAGCATTGGGTGATACCCTTTGTACTCACAAGGTTATGTGGCCTTTGTTTCATTTTAATCTTCCTTTAATTATCCGCAGTTTGCCCCGAAACAATTTCTACGGGGGATATGCGTCTTCGCACTCAATTCATTTTATGAACCTAACAGATCTTAAAAATATGCAAACTCCTGAGCTCGTGGCCAAGGCAGAAGAGCTCGGTTTAACCAATGTTGGTCGCATGACCCGCAAAGATATCATTTATAACATTCTTAAAAGCCAAGCCAAGGGCGGCGATGATATTTTCGGTGAGGGGGTTCTGCAGATTATTCCCGATTCCAACGGCAATGTGAATAGCCGTTGCTACGGTTTCCTGAGAAGTCCCGATTGTTCGTATCTTCCGGGACCTGATGATATCTATGTTTCTTCTACTCAGATTGCGCATCTCAATCTTCATACCGGTGATTCCATAAAGGGCAGAATTCGCCCGCCCCGAGGAGAAAATGAAAAATATTTTGCCCTGACAAGAGTTGAGGAAATTAATTCTGATCCCCCAGAAAGTTCTCGCAACAAAATTCTTTTTGAGAATCTTACGCCTTTACATCCGGATGAAAGAATGCGGCTTGAGAGAGGGAACGGATCAAAAGAGGATCTGACGGCAAGGGTTATCGATCTTACTTCGCCTATTGGAAAGGGGCAGCGCGGACTAGTTGTAGCAGCACCTAAGGCAGGGAAGACTATGCTGCTTCAGAACATTGCTCAGAGCATTAGAGCTAATAATCCTGAATGTCATCTCATAGTTCTTCTCATAGACGAGCGTCCTGAGGAAGTAACAGAAATGAAAAGGTTGGTGGATGGTGAAGTAATTGCTTCTACTTTTGACGAACCTCCTCAGAGACATATTCAGGTATCTGAAATGGTAATTGAAAGAGCTAAGCGCCTCGTAGAACACAAAAGAGATGTTGTAATTCTTTTGGACTCTATCACCAGACTTGCTAGGGCATTTAATACTGTAATTCCTTCGTCTGGCAAGGTTCTTACCGGTGGTGTTGATGCTAATGCTCTTCAGGGGCCTAAAAGGATTTTTGGTGCGGCACGAAACGTGGAGGAGGGAGGCTCTCTCACCATTATCGGAACCGCTCTTATTGAAACCGGTTCAAAAATGGATGATGTCATTTATGAGGAATTCAAGGGTACTGGAAATATGGAGCTTCAGCTTAGCCGTAAAATTGCTGAAAAACGGGTATTCCCAGCCATAGATATTACCAGATCCGGAACTCGTCATGAAGAGCTTCTCACGGCTCCAGAGGAATTGCAGAAGATGTGGATTCTTCGCAAGGTTGTACATTCCATGGGGGAAATCGAAGCCATGGAATTTCTTATTGATAAGCTGCTTTTGACCAAGACGAATGATGAATTTTTCAAGGCCATGAAAACAGGCGGTTGACAGAAGGTGGCTAGATTATAGATCAGAAAAAGAAGCCCAGGATTTTTCCTGGGCATTTTTGATTTACGGAATTATGTGCTTGTTCGGCAGAAATCAGACGTTGTTTTTTTTACCTCCTGCCGCATCTTGCTCTCCGTGCTCAATAAGCCTAGCGGATCCGTAGGCTTTAACTGGTTTTCCATTTTTATCAAATTCAGTGGTGTATTTGATCATGAAAGGAATTCTTCCCACGGTGAGAGGAATAATTCCTTCGAGGTGCGGAACCCCGTCTTCGAGTTTTTTCATCCAGCCCCGGTACATTTCTGCGTAGTCCGGAGGGAATATTCCGGCGTCAATTAGCGGTTCCGGATAGTTTTCAACAACGGCTGGCACTCCAAGATCCCTCATGCATCTGAAACAAGGACGCATTTTCTTGGTAGAGATCTCATATTCCCATGCATAGATATTTGAATGTTCGCTTGCAGCCCGGAAACGTTGATCGCTGGCATAAATCTCGTTAAATATCCGTTTTTCGCGGGTGACGTTGCGAATCATAATGTAAAACAGATATTTATTTTCCATGATCCCGATGAGCTGAATTGAACTTAGTATGCACAGTCTTTCCGGTGAGCAGCACCCGGAAACAAATGTTCTCCAGGTTTCGCACTCTTCCTCGTCTTTGGATTGAATAGCCTTGTTAAGTGTGCTCTGATAAATACTTTTGTTTTCATCGTCAAAAAATTTCCAGGGATCATTAGAAAGCACATCCTTTTCAGTCAGATTCATGGAAATTTCTTTGAGGTATTTATTGTTGATTCGAAGAATTTCACCGTTGCCATCCCTAGAATAAAGAAGAATGGCAGCTCCGCCGACAAAGTTGCTGAAAATCAGAGTTTCAAGGGATTCAGGATTCCAGAATCGTCCAGTATCAAGATTATCTATAAATTTGCTAGGGTTGATGGACTTCTGGAAAATATTCTGGGCGGATAGTTTTCGGTAATCTTCTGTGGGTAATGGTTTGGAATAATAAAAACCCTGAATAAGTTCGCAACCGATGCTTAGCATGTAATCAGCCTGATCCTTCGTTTCCACTCCTTCTGCTATAACTGGAGTGTTAAGCCATTTGGCCATGTTAACTACGGAACTGATTATTATTCCTCCGCGTCCGCCCACTTCGCCGGCAAAGAATTTCAGATCAAGCTTGATGATGTCTACCTTGAGATCCTTTAATACGTTGAGGGAGGAATAACCGCTTCCAAAATCGTCCATTTCTACCAGGTAGCCAAGTTTATGGAAACGATCCACCAGATCAACGATGAATTCGATACTTCCTACTGCTGATGATTCAGTAATTTCCACTCTGAGAAAGCTCACGGGGACGTCATACTGCCGACGGATTTTTTCCATGGAATCTATGTAGTCTGGAACCTGTAAATCCTCTCGTGAAACATTGAAGGATACGGGATAGCAGTTATCTCCGCGTTCTATGCAGCTCTTCTGATATTTGCAGACCTGTTCAAATACGTAGAGGTCGAGCCGTGGTATTTGTCCGGTTTCTTCGAATACGGGGATGAAGTCTGCAGGAGACTGCATGCCATTTTCCGGGTGAAACCATCTTACCAGGGCCTCTCCTCCGATCAGAGCCTTGTTGGAGTGATTGTATTGAGGCTGAATAAAGATAACGAACTGTTCTTCTTTAAGAGCCTGATCCAGACTGTTTTTAATTTGCTCTCGCGACATTCTCATATTGGAGATCCTAAACCGTGTGTACGAACACTATGTTTCTTATATCAGAATTACATTTTGAAAAATGCCACGATATTCACTGTTTATGATAATTCATGATATTTTAAGTTGTATAAGTGACGAAGATTAAGAAACGCTGAAAAATCTCTGATTCAGGTAATATCTATAAGAAAAGAAAATATGGAATACTGAAGCTTTCAGAATACTAATATCGGAAGCTTGTATTAGGGGCAATGTTCCGGAATATGCTGGAAAAGGCCTCGCATTATCTTAGAGAGGCCTTAAATATAATTATTGTTGATTGTTTTTTATGGCAGACAGAACCCGATCTCTTAAAAAGTCTTGCATATGTTCGCCATGATTTTCTAGCATTTTAGGAAACATGGATATGGGTGTCATGCCGGGGAAGGTATTGATTTCGTTAAGAAGTACGCCGTCTTCTTCCGTGAGGAAGAAATCAATTCTGGAGAGATCTTTTAATTTGAGGAGCCTGAAGGCTTTTTCTGCATATTTTCGAATTTCGTTTTGAATTTCCGTGCTGACGTCTGCCTCAATTCTAGTACTGGAATGGGAATCCTGATTGTACTTCTCTTCAAAGGTGTAGAAGTTGTTGTTTGGTGTAATGATTTCTCCAGGTCTAGTTACGATCAGTTTTCCTTGGTACTCGTAGACGGCTGTTTCCAGTTCTCTTGGTCTCAGGCATTTCTCGATAAGTACAGAGGTGCTGTAGCTGAAAGCCTTAGAGATATAATCATCCAGGAGATGCTCTTGCTGAACCATGTAGCATCCAACGGAAGAACCCTGAGATGAAGCTTTAACAAATACTGCTCCGAATTTGCTGAAAAAATCATGAGCTTTCTTTAAGTTATCCGGGGACGGAGAATCGATGAAAGTGAAAGGAGTATTTGGAATTCCAGCTGCATTAAACCATAACTTGGTGCTGATTTTGTTGAAGGCCAGAGCACTTCCTTCCGGAGGACAGCCGAGGTAAGGAAGTCCTACAATTTCAAGAAATGACTGGATATCTCCGGTCTCTCCTGGTATTCCGTGGATGCAGGGAATTGCGTAGTCGACTCTAAACTGTGATTTTTCAGTTTTGAGTATCCTGTCCATTCCGAGGCTTGCCTGGCTGCCGTCGCTGGTTTCCCAGTAATTGCGATGGATAACCACCTGGATAATATTAAAATCCTGACTTTTTTCAAGCTGTTCTTTGATATATGCAGCGCTTACCAGAGATATATCATGCTCTGAACCGTCTCCGCCACAGAGAAGAAGAATATTGATTTGTGACATTGTCTGACCGTTGGATGTTTGGTTATGGATAATATTTTGCGAATTATACTACTACGGTTACATTCATGATATAAGGATCCTGACGAAACTAGATTTGAAGTAATGTGGCTTTTGCATGATAAAATGCGGCATTGGTTTTATGCTGGGGCAGTCAAAGATATTTAGCCCCGTAGCTGACAGCGTTTGTTCGGGATATCGAGATGAATAAATCAGGTTCTAGGTTTGTATTGCTTTCTGCCATATCTTGTATGGTTTGGGCTTTGCTGTCTGGCTGTGTTACCCAGACATACAGAAATGGCATTCCTGTGGCAGAAGAAGATAATGAAGCGGCAAAATCCAAGGAAGCTTTCAGGGAAATAAGCCGGGTAATTAACAGTTATAAGGGTGAGTATGCGGATCTTCATTTTGAAAAAACAGAGAAGATAATGCAGGAAATTGCAGATGGAGATGTGGATACCATTAAGGAAGTTATGAATGACCCTGACCGTTTTGCACCGCCTGTACTGATGTCCTATGCAGTTCAGGTATTCAGATCCGGAAACTATGAAACCGCTATGTTCTGGTACTATACGGCACAGCTGAGAGCCCGTTCAGATGCCAATAAATCTCTAGACAGAACAACTCATCAGGGAGTTACCGAACTCAGTAAGGTTTATGGAACAGATATTGGAAATTTTGCAAAGCTGAATCCTGAAAAACTTGAAATTACGATGAAGCAGGTTTTGGAATGGGATAAATCCGCAATCAGAAAATATAACCCCAAATGGGTTGCTGTGCTTGGATCTGAAGCCAAGGTTGGTACGAAAATAAGATTTATTCCTGAAGAACAGTACGCTATCGCTGATTCCGAAACGCGCAGAGGGTGGGAACAGGGATTTCAGGCTGTACTAAAAAAGCTGAAGGAGCAACGGGACGAACGAGATGGAAAATGATGCATACAGTTAACTATATTCTGTGATGCTACAACGAAAAAGCCATACAGAGACAGTACGGCTTTATATCGATTCGAAATAGTTACTGTACCTGTTTTATGAATTCCAGGAGCAGGGGCTTGGTCAGTGCTCCCATCTGTTTGGCAACTAGGTCGTTACCCTTGAACAAAAGCAAGGTCGGAATGTTGCGAATCCCGAATTTGGCGGCAAAGGCGGGAGACTTCTCAATATCAACACTGAAGAAATCCATATCCTGTGTTTCTCCTGCCACCTCGGCTATTACAGGAGCCAGCATTCTGCATGGGCCACACCATTTGGCATAGAAATCCACCAGAACCGGCTTGCTGTTTTGAAACACTTTCTCTTCAAATTCGCTGTCATTAATTTCGAGTACTTCTGCCATAAAAATCCTTTCTGTGGTTAATATAAAATAGTTCAATGCTAGAAGAGCATCCCTAATACGAGACTATAGCATATTTGTAGCAAATTTTCGGATAACTGAACAATTTTGTTGGAAATGTGGGGAGATATTCTGTAAAAACGATATTTTTGGCATGTTTTCTGTTGTTTACAAGGTATGACTTATCTATTATAAGAATATGATAGGGTAAAACTGAGAGAGGTTTTTATGTCTGGCTCTTCACCTCTTTACGCTGCAATTGATCTTGGTTCAAACAGCTTTCACCTTCTTATTGTGAGAAACGTTGAGGGGGCGGTGCGGGCTGTATGCCGCATAAAGCGCAAAGTTCGCTTGGCATCCGGTCTGAACACCGACAATATGCTGTCTCATGAAGCCATGCAGAGAGGCTGGAACTGTCTCAGACTTTTTGCAGATCAGCTTGAGAATATTCCGGATGCCAATATACGTATCGTTGCAACCGCAACTCTCAGATTTGCTGTTAATGCTGATGTTTTTGTCAGAACCGGCGAGCAGATTCTTAAGCACAAAATCAATGTGATTTCCGGGGAGACGGAATCCCGAACCATATACCATGGTGTTATGAGCACATCCGGAATACAGGGACGTATGCTTGTAGTTGATATCGGCGGAGCATCCACTGAAATGATATTGGGCAATGGTCCAGAAATTCATGTTATTCATAGTTTGCCCATGGGGTGTGTAATCTGGCAGACGCGGTATTTTGGCGATGGTCTGATTACCAGAGACAGATACGATATTGCTATTCGTGCGGCATCCGATGTTATAGCTCCTTATGCGTCCGAATATCTTCATTACGGTTTTGACTGTTGTCTCGGTGCTTCCGGTACAGTGCAGGCTTTGCATGAAATGGTTGTATCGGGAGGTCATAATGAAAAAGTGACCTTGGATTATCTCAGAAAACTTCAGGAAGTAACTGTAAAACAGGAGTCGATTTCCGGTTTGCATATTTTGGGGCTTACGCAGGAACGCCTTGCAGTTTTGCCTGGCGGAATAGCGATTTTGACTGCGATCTATCAGGCTTTTAATGTAAAGGAAATCAGCCTTGCTGGTGGTGCGCTGAGGGAAGGTATTATCTACAGCATGCTCGGGGATTTTTCCAGCGGAAATACAAAAGTGCGCACTGTTGACAGTGTCATTGCCAGGTATCAGATGGACAGAGAACAGGCTCAGAGAATAATGACAGTGGCTATGAGTGCTCTTGGTGACGTTAAGGATTCTTGGGGGCTTAATGATGATATTGCAATTTCTCTGTACAAGGCTGCTGCTCTGCTTTCTGAGTTGGGGTTGTGTATAGAGTACCGAAGAGCTCCTCAGCATGCCGCCTATATTATCAACAATATTGACATGCCAGGTTTTAACATTGACCAAAAGAGACTTTTGGCTGCTTTGCTTTGCAATGAAAGGGATGCGATTAATACTGATGTTCTGAAGCTTCAGACGGTAGTTTCCTATGAGACAGCTTGCAAGCTGGTCAGGCTTTTGAGAATAGCCTTCATAATTTGCGTAGGACGAACAGATCTGGTACTGGGACAGTGTTTTCGTTTTCAGGCGGAAAATCCGTACAAGCTTACAGTTACCTTGGATCGGGATTTAAAGGCACCTCATTATTTAGTGACATCGCTGCTTCAGGAGGAGGCGGAAATTGAAAAAAATCAGGGCTGGGAACTTGAGGTCAGTATATGATGACGTACCTTTTGGTTGGTGCTGGCGGAGCTCTTGGTGCAATGGGCCGGCATTTTTGTTCGGAGTTTATTGACAGTCATGTGCATTCTTTTCCGTTGGGGACGCTGTTTGTAAATGTTATGGGGAGCTTTCTGATTGGGGTGATAACAGCTTTTGTTATTTCCCGTGGCGGTTTTCAGAACTGGCGGTTATTTCTTGTAACTGGATTTCTAGGGGGGTTTACCACCTTTTCGTCATTCTCTCTGGCAACTGTCAGACTAATGCAGAATGGCTTATTCTTTAGTGCGATTCTGAATGTTTTAGCCAATGTGGCATTGTGTCTTTTAATGACTGGAATAGGCTTTTATTTTGTGTTAGGCACATTGCGTTAGGGGGATATTTTAATGACAGCGTCTATTATACTTGTTGATGGTAATAATTTTTTATACAGGGCTTATTATAGTACGATTCGCGCTGGTATGACCAACTCAAACAAGGAACCTACGGGAGCTGTGAGAGTTTATATTAATATGCTAAATAAACTGTTAAAGAAATATCCCGGGGCATCTCTTGCGGTTGTATTTGATGCCCATGGACCATCTTTCAGAAAGGAGCTTTATCCGGAATACAAAGCCACCAGAAAACCAATGCCTGATGATCTGAAAAAGCAGCTTCCTTGGATTCGCAGATATATTGAAGCCTCTGGATATCCATTGATAGAGGTTCCTGGGGTTGAGGCTGATGACGTGCTTGGTTCCTATGCTGTAAGTGCTGAGGAACAGGGTATTTCTCTGATTATCGAGTCAGGTGATAAGGATTTAGCACAGCTTGTGGCTCGAAATGTCCGTATTGAGGATACCATGAACGGAGTGGTTCTGGACAGATCCGGTGTTATTGAAAAGTTTGGTGTTCCTCCGGAATTGATAAGAGATTTTCTTACTCTTAAGGGTGATAAAGTTGACAATGTGCCGGGAATGACAGGTATAGGAGATAAATCGGCACAGGCAGTACTGAATTCCATAGGAGATCTGGATGCAGTGATGGAACATCTTGATGATGTGGAAAAACTGAAATTCAGAGGGGCCGGGACCTTCAAGGATAGATTTCTTAAAGAGATTGAGAAGATTCGTCTTTCTCGTGTCCTGGTAACTATTAAAACAGATGTACCGTTGCCTGTTCCTTTAACCGTGTTAGCTTCTCCAAATATTCCAAATCCGGAGAAGCTTATGGAAATTTACAGAGAATGCGGTTTTAAAGAAGCCGGTAATAACTTTGATGACGTTGCTGGAGAACAACTTGGATATATTCTTCGTAACGATGACACGGTGGTGGTTACGGAGGAGAAGAGAGTACTGGATGAACCGTCTTTGGAGATTATTACCGCAGAGGATTCTTTTGCCAGTTTTACTGAAAAGTTAAGAGCTGTCAAGGAATTCAGCCTTGTCATTATTCCTGGTGAAGGTCATTTTGAAGTCAGAAAACCAGTAGGATATGCTGTGAGATCAGAAAATCTCCTAGTCTACATTCCGGTAGGACATCAGGGACTGTCTCAGTATGTTCAGCTGTCCGGAGAGGTGGTGTATTCCGGGTTGAGGGAATTTATTGAAAGCAGCGGATATTTTCTTATAGGATATGATGTTAAGGCTTTGTGGCACCTGATTCGCAATGTCGGGGGTGAACTTAAAGCCCCGTTCTGCGATGTTATGCTGGACGCGCATATTCTGGATAGCGGGCAGGATATGAAGCTTACGGCATTATCAGAGAAGTATCTCGGACAGAGCATTATGTCTGAGGATGACTTTTTGGGACGTAGTCGCAGTAGGGTTGCATTCTGTCATCAGGGAATCCCGGAAACAGCTTCTTACGCGGCTGCTATGGCCAGTGCGGTTTTTCGTATAGCAGCTTCTTTCAAATCTGTTTTCCGGAATGATAAGGTTCTGGCAGATATCTGCAGAAGTATTGAGTATCCGCTGGTTCGAGTCCTGATGAATATGGAACGAACTGGTGTGCTGATTGATACCGAGAATCTGCGGAAACAGGCCCGTAATCTTCGAAGCAAGCTTGCAGATGCGGAAAATCTTCTGAATACCAAAGCAGGCTTCAAGGTGAACATAAACTCTTCAAAGCAGGTAGGAGAACTTCTTTTTGAGGTTCTGGGGCTACCGGGAAAGACTAAGACAAAATCCGGTACGTACTCCACTTCTGAAGAGGTTTTGAATGAGCTGGCACTTAATTATGAGGAGCCCCGACTGATTCTAGACTGTCGCGGCTACAGCAAGCTCTTGTCTACGTATGTGGAAAAGCTACCGGACTTAATACTGCCGGAAACCGGCCGTATACATGGTAGTTTTAACCAGACCGGGACGGTTACCGGAAGACTGTCATCGTGCGATCCTAATTTACAGAATATTCCTATCAGGTCGCCGGAAGGCAGGGAGGTGCGTCGAGCATTTATTGCTTCGCCAGGTTATTCAATTATGGCCGTTGACTATTCTCAGATTGAACTTCGTCTCATGGCTCATATCGCCAATGAACTTAATATGGTTAAGGCCTTTAATTCAGGTAAGGATATTCATTCTATTACCGCATCAGAAATGCATGGTGTTTCGCTTTCAGAGGTTACCCCAGAATTAAGGAGAGCTTCCAAAGCCATTAATTTTGGGTTGATCTATGGAATGAGTGCCTTTGGTTTGGCAAAACAGCTCGGAATAGATACTGCACTGGCTAAGAGATATGTGGATAATTATTTTCGGCAGTATCCTGGAGTAAAGGTGTATATGCAGAAAACGGCTGATTTTGCCAAGGATAACGGCTATGTGACAACCATTTCCGGAAGAAAAATCATGTTTGCAGGACTGTTGAGAGACAGCGGATTAAATGCTATGCAGAAAAAGGGGCTGGAGCGGGCGGCGATAAATGCGCCCATGCAGGGCAGTGCCGCAGATATCATAAAGAAGGCGATGATTAAGATTGATGAATGGATACAAAACGTTCCAGAAGGCACTATAAAATTACTGCTTCAGGTACATGATGAACTGGTTTTTGAAGTAAAATCTGAGTGCGCCGAGGAATATGCCCGCTGGATTTCTCAGATTATGACTGGCGTTGAGAACCTTAGGGTTCCTCTTGAGGTAAGTGTTGGTATAGGTGAAAACTGGAGTGATGCTCACTGATGTTTCAGGATATTAGACTTTTTTTGATGGCTTCCCTTTTCGCGACAATGGCTGTTAGCGCTGCAGATGGGGATGTTGCTTCTTCTGATCAAGTGCCTCAGAAGGAAACGGAGGAAAAAAATACTGGCGAAAATCTTAACCGGCCACTGGAAGAGGCATTGCAGGATGTTGAGGCCATCACTCAGTTTCAGAATACACCGGAAAATCTGGAACAGAATTCCAATGATATTCTGAAGCTGAATTCGGTAGTACTTGATAAAAAAGGCTTGTCAGTGATTTACACCTTTCAGTTTAAGATTAGCACCGGCACCAATGAAATGCAGCAGTTTATCAAGGATGTAACCTCTGATTTTCAGGTGATGGACTGTCTAAACACAAACTTTGCTCATGCTAAAATCGGCAATACCTACATTATCCGTGATGTGTCAGGCAAGGAAGTGGTGAATATAGAGTCCCGCTATGATAAATGTCCTGACGTTTCTCTCTATAATGACGAGCCTAAATAAAGCTGTTGTTGCTGCAATGAATGAGCTGTCAGAATCTTCTGTAGAGCCGAGAGCTTCTTATGATGAGCTCCGGCATCTTTTCAGTGTCGTCAGCTACAATGTATGAATACTGGTAATCGTTCCAGTCTCCGGTGTCATAAATGCTTTGTCCTGGAGCTACAGAGGCTTCAGCGTGGTGGGTGTGGCCGTGGATCATTATTTCCGCATTGCTTTCTCTGAGATATCTAAGAGCCTTGGGAAGATTGATCTTCTCTTTTACATAGTTATTGTTTTGAAAACGGAGCTTGCTACTGTTTCTCATGTTTTCCGCAATGGAAATTCTTTTCTTTTTTGAGGTACAGAGCATAAATAGCTTTTGAAGGAGTCTGATGCGGCTGAATATGCGAAACCAAGTGTATCTTATTTCTTCTGTGCACAGTTCGTCTCCGTGAAGGAGCAGACATTGCTTTCCAGAAATACTGATTAGCATTTTTTGCGGTAGCAGTTCAAAACCGAAATACTCCGCATCGCTTTTGCTGAGAAGAAAATCCCTGTTTCCGTGAATGAAATAAACCGGAATATTTTGTCTTTTAAGGATGCTGATTTGCTTTTTCACCCGTATCTGAGCTAGATTGTCAGGATCAATCCCGATGTAATATCCAAAGAGATCTCCCAGAATGTAAAGGGAATCACCGGATCTCAGTATTCCTGTAAAGTCAGTAAAAAGAGTTAGAAGCTCCGGTGTGTCCGGAGCTAGATGAAGATCTGCAATGAAGTAAACAGCCACAGAGATCCTTAATCGAAATCAGTCGACATCTACTTGAAGGATTTCAATTGGAGTAACGGGAACATCACGGTACATACCGGATCTTGTTGTTGCTACGGATTCGATTTTGTCAACAACATCCTGACCGGAAATAACCTTACCGAAAACACAGTACCCCCAGCCGCGTAGATCCTTTGCAGCATGATCTAGGAATTTGTTGTCTTTGGTGTTAATAAAGAATTGCGATGTTGCTGAATGCGGATCCGATGTACGTGCCATGGCAACAGTATATTTAAGATTAGAGAGTCCGTTGTCTGCTTCGTTCTTTATGGGATCCAACTGCCCCTTCTTGTTATCAAGCTCCCTGGTTAGTCCTCCCCCCTGAATCATAAATCCTTTGATAACTCTGTGAAAAATAGTGCCGTTGTAATAACCGTTTTTGCAATAGTTCAGGAAGTTGGCAACAGTGACCGGGGCTTTTTCCGGGTCCGGTTCAATAACGATGGAACCTAGAGATGTTTTAAGCGTAATCATGTTTTTCTCCAAGCTTTAATGATAATCGAATTCTACCACAAAAGTAATGATGTCCGGCGCTGATAATTTGGAAATTGGGTTTTTGGAGAAGCTGTTTGGATATGATAATAAAAAGTGTATTAAGAAGTGAGATGTGGCAAAAGTTCGAAAATTCTATTTTTTTTAAGCTGATGGTTGTTGAAAGCTTTTGTTTTATCGAATTCGGGTGTAGACAACAAATTTTTGTTCGTGCTTATGAGTTGTCGGCTGTACACATGTGGCATGTTACGGCCCCTAGCCGGCTAATTAATCCTGTTTTAGTTTGATGAAATCTGCTGATTATCTTCTTAAGAATCTCATTTTATCTGGGGGTAATTGTCAAATTGTATGTGAGTCATTTCTCAACCTTGTTTTTATAGTTAAAAATCAATCCCTATAAAACAGTTTATCAAAATACATATTGTACTAATTTATTAAAATTGTGTTTATGTGAGTTAGGTCATTTTATTTCTTGATAAAATTTCATAGTATTGTTATCAACAATATGGCGTTTTTGTTTTAATTTTGTTTAGTATTGTTGCTTGTAATGCATTTTTCGGTGGTGTTTATGGCAATTAATTTAAAAAAAGGATGCTCTGCAGAAATCGGTATAAGTCATGCTCTTGTGGGATTGGGATGGAATCCGAGTGATACTGGAGAAGAGTTTGATCTGGATGCCTCTGCGTTTATGCTCGGAGCTAATAATAAGATTCCAGCTGATGAGTTTTTTGTTTTCTACAACAATCAAAGTTCACCGGATGGTTCTGTAAAATCCAGTGGTGATGATCGTACCGGTGGTAACAGTGATGGCGGTGATGACGAGTCATTAACAGTTGATTTGATCAATGTTGATTCCCGTATTAAGGAAATTGTTTTTGTGGTTTCCATCTATGAGTGCATGCAGCGCAAGCAGCATTTCGGGCTGGTTCAGGATGCGTACATACGAATTTGTGATGAGGATACCGGCAAGGAAATTGCCCGTTATCAGCTAGATGATGATTTTGGCGGAATGACTTTAATAGAATTCGGCAAGCTGGTCAGAAAGGGGCGCAGCTGGGAGTTTATCGCTTTGGGCAATGCCTACAAGAAGGAATTGGATTATTTAGTTGATAAATATGCAGGTTGAAGGCAATGATTAATTTAAAGAAAGGCGGACGTTTTAATCTAAAGAAGGATTTGCCAGCACCTGCGGGGGGCAGCAATGTATCCGGTGCTGGTATAGTGCGTTTTTGCGTGGGATGCAAATGGGGAAAAATCAAGAAGAAATCAATGTTTATTTTTGACAAAGAAGTTGATGTTGATCTTGATTTGAGCTGTGTAATGTTTAACGATAGGCATGAGATGATCGACTGGATCTATTCGCCGTGCTATAACGCTAAGTATCTTGCTTCATATGGATACAGCAAAGGAAAACTGGTATCTGCGGGGGGTGGACTTCAGCACAGTGGAGATGATTTGGCGGGGGGGACGGATTCCTCTGCCGACAATGAAATCATACAGGTTGACATTTCAAAAGTAAATCCGGATGTTTCGGTTATCATTTTTTTCCTTAATTATGTTGATGAGGATAACAATGCTGATTTTTCGAAAATTCCGTATGCGTCGATTCGTCTTTTTGAAGGAACACCGGACAAGGTAGAAACCATTCATGCCACTTACAATGTAGCTGCGGATCCCGCCTTTAAGAATACCAAGTCAATGATCATGGGCAAACTGGTGAAGCAAAATGGTCAGTGGGCATTTGATGCCATAGGGGATGCCTTGAAGGAGGACGGACTTTGCGAAACGATTAACAAAATTAAAGAGTCTTATGTTTAATGTTGCAGGGGGAGGGAATTAAATGAGACGTTTGCCTGTTTATCTAGTATTGGATACTTCCGGTTCGATGTATGGGGAACCCATTGAAGCTGTGAAAAATGGGATGAGTGTGTTGTTATCAGCGTTAAAGAGTGATCCTTATGCTTTGGAAACGGCGTATTTAAGCATTATTACCTTTAACAGTGATGTAAAGCAGTTGGTTCCTCTGACTGAAATTAATTCAGTTGTAGAGCCTTCTCTCTCTGCAGGAGGATGTACTGAACTGGGTCATGCTTTAAAAACAGTTTCAGATTGCATAAACAATGAGGTTGTTAAGACATCAAGCGAGCAGAAGGGAGACTGGAAGCCGATGGTGTTTATTATGACTGACGGGGAGCCTACGGATGATCTGTCAAAGGGGCTGGCCGAGTTTAAGCAGGCAAAGACTGGCATAGTGGTTGCCTGTGCTGCAGGTGCTGGTGCCAATACGGATACCCTTAAGAAGATTACTGAAAATGTGGTATCTCTTGATTCAACGGACAGCGAGTCCATCAAAGCATTTTTCAAATGGGTCTCCGCATCGATTAGTTCAGGAAGCCAGAAGATCGAAGAAAATGGCTCTCAGTCTAACAATCTTGATGAACTGCCTCCTCCTCCGGATGAAATCAATATAGTCGTTTAAGCTGTTGATAGCAGTAAGAGTATAGGAGTTCAGGAAATGAACTCCTTCTTTGGCATGAGGGAGTATATAGAAAAAATGTCCAGAAGATTGCCTGTTTATCTGTTAATTGACACTTCCGGATCTATGAAGGGCGAACCTATTGAATCGGTGAAGGTCGGGCTGGATGCTATGATTTCAACACTTGTCAATGATCCGTTTGCCCTAGAGTCCGTGCATTTGTCGATAATCACTTTTGACAGAGAGGTTAAGCTGTTATTTCCTTTAACTGGCATAGATGATTTGACGCTTCCTGAAATTTCCACTCCAGACTATGGTCCGACTCATTTGGGAGCCGCATTACAGCTTTTAGAACAGAGAATCGACACAGAGTTTATCAGGAATACCACAACGCAAAAGGGGGATTGGCTTCCTGTTCTTCTGGTAATGACGGACGGTAAGCCTTCTGATGTGCTTCTTTATGACGAAATGTGTGAAAAGTTGTCCAAAAGAAAATTCGGTAGACTGATAGCCTGTGCAGCAGGTCCCCAGGCTAAGGTTGAGCCTTTGAAAAAGTTAACATCTGAAGTGTACCGACTGGAAAATCTTGACAGCGATAGTTTTATTAAGCTCTTTCAGTGGGTGTCAGCCTCCATCGACGAGTGCAATAAAAGTCAGGGGACCGGAATTGATGAAAACGCAAATCTGCCTCCGCCTCCGGAGGAAATTATGGTGTTTTAGCAGACATGCGAGGATGTTTGGTATTTTTTGCATTTTTCTGAAGTTTTAAGTTAATGCTGGTGTGTTTTCACACTAGCAGATGATTTTATTATTTATGACAGTTAGTGTGATATGAACGAGCAAATTGAATTTATAATCCGTTGTGCCGGGTCTGAAAAGATTCAGATTAGTCTTAGTCCAGATGATCTTTTTTTAAGAACAGAAGCATGTAAAAACTTTTTAAATGTCTTGAACTTTATCAGTGCTGAACTAAAGAAGGGTAATGAAGTTATAAAATGCAATGATGTTGGTGATTTTAAAAAACAAATTGATAAAATTGTTGAAGTTTTGCAGAATAATCGTAAGTGGCCTTCGTTTTTTAAGACATTGCATCTGGATGATGTTGAAGATTGTTTAGATGTATCGAAGAATGTTATTAATATAAATTTATCTAATTTAAAAAAAACTGTCAAAAAAGTAACTTTGGAGGGATCTTTTTTTTCAAAAGAACAAAATTACCCCAGTGTTCTTGTAAGATATGTTTTTGAATTTCAAAAAGCCGATAACAGCAGCCAGTGTTCGTCTTTGGATCATGATTCTTACACTCCTAAAGAATGCATTTCAGAGCATGATTCGGAATTGTCTTCTGAAAATACGGAGAATGATGATGGTTCCGGTGTTTCGGAAAGTAATAATGAAAGCTCACATCATCAGACATCTGCAGGTCTCTCACAATCCGATGCAGTGTTCGAATTACCCCCGGAAATTTCAGTAAGCAGAAGTGATCCGGAGGGCGGTTCAGACTGTCATAATGATAATCTTAATTCTGATACTGCAGGTACAGAATGTAATGAATTGTCCGATCCTGTTCAGGAGTTATTAGAATCTGGAAAGAATACTGATAGTGAATTTCCAGAATATTCTGAAATGACGGCTTCAGATGAAGATCCTGCCGTTGACGCCATGCTAGCCGTTAAACCTGCGAAGTTTCCTACCGAAAATATTGCTGTCTCCTCTGTTAATCACATCAGCAGCACTCCTGAGTCAATCGCTTCTGTGCAGACACTTCAGAAGAATAAAACAGACGCAGATTCCGCATCTTCCCGGCCTAAGCCTGCTCCGAAGCCAAAAGTCAATCCCCGAGCCTTGTGGAATAACAAGCCAACGCCGGCAGATATCAGCTTTCCGAAACCTGACAGCTACAATATAGGTTTTGAGGTTCCTGATGAAGGGCTGAAAATTTTTGGAGCCAGTCAGAGAGGCCGCTCTCATGCTCATGTCGGAAGTCCGAGGGATGATGATTTTTCAATACTGAGAACCGATAATGAGGGCTGGAATATCCTGATTGTTGCTGATGGTGCAGGTTCGGCAAAATTTTCTCGGGAAGGTTCAAAAGTAGCCTGTGAATCCATTTCCAGGGATCTTAATTTAAAGCTGTCTGACAGTCAGGATCCTCTAAATCTTGGAATACAGCAGTTTTGTTCAGATAAATCCCGTCCTGAAATCAATGATTTAAAGGAAATTAAAAAGCTGGCATATTACCAGATTGTTCCGGTTGTTAAAGCGGCCATATCAAGCATTGAAGCTGTTATGAACAACTGCCGGGAAGAACCTGTAACTTTGAAAGATTTTGCCACGACTCTCCTGATGGCGGTTACAAAAAAGATTGGAAGTTACTACCTGGTTATTTCCTTCGCGATCGGCGATGGGGCCATTGTTGTTTATGATGAGCATGAATCACCGGTTTCAAGCAGGATTGTCAAGGATGGAAAAACTCCTTATAACGACAGATCTTTGCTGATGAATACACCGGATTCCGGGGAGTTTGCGGGTCAGACCAGATTTTTAACTATGAAGAATCTGTTTACCAATGCCAATGAGCTGATAAATCGCATTTCTGTCCACGTTGTTAGCTCCTTTACCGCGATAATGCTGATGTCTGACGGCGTTTCCGATGCTAAGTTTGAAACCGAATATCTGATGTCAGATAAGAGTAACTGGGATGCGTTTTGGAAGGATCTTACCGTTACGGGCGGTGATGATTCTCCTCCGATCCGATTGTCATCAGAACCCTTGGAATTATCGAAGCAGCTTTTGGAGTGGCTTAATTACTGGGTTGTCGGAAATCATGATGATCGGACTATAGTGGTGATGTACAAATATGAGTGACACTAAAATTGTTAGATTAACTGCTCTTGATGGTTCCTCCATTGAGTTTGACTCATCAGAGGCTATTGGTTCTGGAGCAATGAAGGACGTGTATTTCAGTCCCGATAAGTCCTATGTTGTTGGTTTTTTCAGGAAAGAGCAGGATAACAATTCCAGAGAACGTCTAGAAAGGATCATTAATACCTATGCCAAGCAGCTGTTTGAGAAGGAAGGTGGTGAAAATTTGCGGAAGCTGTTTTGCTGGCCTACTCATATTGTGGAATGGCAGCATAAGGGAATTACTAAACTTGGAGTGGTAGCTCCGACATACAGATCCAATTTCTTTTTTTCCAGTGGTAGATTCAAAGGAAAAGAAAAGGAAGGAAAATGGTTTGCGTCTCCCAAGCTCAGGAATAAAATTCTTGACGACGATCAGAAGGGTACGTGGCTAAATTATCTCCAGGTATGTATAAAAATTTCCCGTGCTGTCAAGAGGATGCATGCTGCAGGACTGGCTCATTCCGACCTTTCGTACAAAAACGTTCTTGTGGACCCGCTGAAAGGGGATGCCTGCCTCATTGATATTGATGGCCTGGTTGTTCCGGGGAAATTCCCTCCAGATGTTGTAGGCACTCCTGACTTTATTGCTCCTGAGGTGCTGGAAACCGTGGCTCTTGCGAAGACGGATCCCAGTAAAAAAGTTCCTTCGATTCTTACCGATAGACATGCGCTGGCAGTTCTGATTTATATGTATCTGCTATACCGTCATCCTTTGCGCGGCGGAATGATTTGCGATCCTGATGATAGTGCCAGGGACGAGGAGCTTTGCATGGGCAGGGAGGCCCTGTTTATAGAACACCCCACCAATAGGAAGAATCGTCCGGTGGTTAAAAATCTTGAGAAGTTTGAATTGCCGCAGGGAGATGTCGATAAGCTGCCCTATACTCTTTGCGGCCCCTATCTGAAACCGCTGTTTGATAAGGCTTTTATTGATGGTCTTCATGATCCGTCAAAACGTCCTTCTGCTGATGATTGGGAAAAGGCTCTGATAAAAACGGTGGATTTGATTCAGCCCTGTCAGAATCCTCAGTGCAAGGAGAAATGGTTTGTGTTCGATAATACCACAAAGCCGGTTTGTCCTTTTTGCGGCACAGCATACAAGGGAGAACTGCCAATCCTGAATTTTTATTATCGTCCCAGACCTAATGATTCTTTCAGGTTTGAAAATGCGCGTCTCATGGTATTCAGCAAGCAGTCTCTTTATAAGTGGCATATTGACAAAAATATCCATCCTAACGAGAAACTCACCGATGCCGATAAGAAGCCGGTGGGAGATTTTCATCTTCATCATGGTTCATGGATTTTGATTAATCGCTGTATGGACGATTTATATGATGTTTCAGATGCAAGTAATAAGAAACAGATTCCGATAGGACAAAGTGTGCCGCTCACTGAGGGACGAAAGATCCTGTTTGGTACTAGTGTTTCCTCTAGGCTTTGTGTGGTTCAGATAGTTAAAAATTAGGAGAATGATGTGAGAAGGTTACCGATCTTTTTTGTTGTTGATGTTTCTGAATCCATGGTAGCTGATCTGCCCAAGGTAGATAAGGGGCTTCAGATGATTGTGAAGGAGCTGAGTTCGGATCCTTACGCCCTTGAGACGGTTTTTATTTCCACGATTGCATTTGCCGGGAGATGTAAAGTCCTTAATCCGCTTACCGAGGTTTATTCTCTGAACATTCCCAGACTCCCCTTGGGTGGTGGAACTGATTATGGAGAGGCTTTTACCTGTCTTATGCGGGAAATTGATCGTAATGTTGTAAAAACCACGATTAACCAAAAAGGGGACTGGAAACCCTTGGTTTTTTTCTTTACTGACGGCAATCCGACTTCCTCGTCCTACAAAAGAGTATTCGATAAATGGCGTAATGAATATTCCAGAAAAGCTTCGGTAATAGCCTTTTCTTTGGCAGCTAAGCTTGATTATTCCATCCTGGGGCAGATTACTGAACAGATATATCTTCTGGATGATATGGATGATGAAACTGTGAAGGGATTCTTTAAGTGGGTCAGTGCCTCAATTCAGACGAATAGCGTCGCCGTTGGTGATAACAAGATCGTTTCCGAGGATCGTCTTATGAAGGATGAGGCCGGAGAAAAGGTGCATAAAATCAATCTTAAAAAGGAGAGCAGAACGGGGCGTGATGATATTGCCGGAGATGAAAGTGTCAGGGTTGTTATAGGAAAGTGTGCTAAACATAAGAAACGATATATTGATCTTTATCGCAAGGACGATGTCGGGATTTTTTTAGAAAAGGGCTGTTTTGCGGTTCCCGATGAACATGCCTACGATGAATTATCCTCAAGTACCGGCAGTGGATCTGATCTGGATATGAGCAGAGTTCAGCATAAGGATAATTGTAATTGTCCGCATTGCAATAATCCCGTGATTATTACCAAATGTTCCTGCGGCCGGATATTCTGCTGTAATCCTGACCGGGAAAAGTCGGTGGACGGATGTATGCAGCTTGACTGTCCGTGGTGCGGAAATACCGGATATTACCAGTTTGGCTCGTTTTCTGTAGGTACAGGATTGGGTTAGTTAGATGGTTTAATGTTATATGCAGTATAAAAACCAGTGTCTAAAAGATGTTATATCCGGGTATCTGATTCATTCTTTCGTTTGCTGATGAGACTTGCTATAATCACTCTGGCTGTAAAAACGGTGTTGTTGGTTAAGGAGGAGAAATAAACAAGTTAAAAGTGCTTCTGGCTGTAACAGTTTTGATGGCGACTCCTGTTATGGCGGATGTTCTTGAAAATGCGGTAGCCGATGTTGCCAAAGATGTGGCCAAACAGGAGGCAAAGAACTAAGCTGCAAGTGCTTTGCAGGGCACCGGTGCTGATAAGATTATCAGAGGGATAGATCAGGTTGATTCTGGCATGAATCAGTTAAAGAATGTTTCAAGTTCTTCTCAGGTCAGTGGAAAATCTCTTGCAGATACTGCCGCAGACAAGACTGCGGATTATGCCCGTAATAAAGCCACAGAGTATGTTAAGGGCAAGGCAGCAAATGCTACTGGGACTCCAGATTCTGTAAAGAACGCTTTGGAGGCCAAAAATAAGTACGATAAAGCCAAAAGTTCTGTCGGGACCCTGAAAAATAACACAGAGCAGACCATAAAAGCTGCAGACGATCTCAGGAATGCCTTTAAATAACATCTCGAGTCAGACTTGCTAACCAAATTTTTAGACTTTAAAATTAGGGGCTGATTTCAGTTTTTTAATTGTTCGGTCGGAAATGCACAGAGCGCTCATATCGCTTTGTGCGTGTTTTTTTCTGTATGCAGAGGTAAATAATGCTGGAGATTTTTAATTCCCTCACTCATCGCAAGGAAGAGTTTGTTCCCATGGTTCCGGGAAAGGTAGGAATCTATGTGTGTGGGGTTACAGTTTACGATCTCTGTCATATCGGGCATGGCAGAACTTTTGTGTGTTTTGACACTGTGGTTCGTTATCTTCGCTATCTGGGATATGAAGTTACTTATGTCAGAAATATTACCGACGTGGACGACAAGATTATCAAGAGAGCCAATGAAAATCAGGAATCCTGTGCGGCCCTTACTGAAAGACTAACCGTCGAAATGTACCGGGATTTTGATGCACTTGGTATCATGCGACCTGATATTGAACCGCGGGCGACCCAGAATATTCCTGAAATTATTGCACTTGTGGAGCAGCTTATTAAAAATGGCAATGCCTATGTTGCTGAAAACGGGGATGTAATGTTTGATATTGACTCTTTCCCGGAGTACGGCAAACTCTCTGGTCAGGTTCTTGATGATTTAAAGGCGGGAGTCAGGATCAGTGTTGAAGCTGCCAAGAGAAATCCTTATGACTTTGTTCTTTGGAAAATGTCAAAGCCGGGAGAGCCGATGTGGGATTCTCCCTGGGGAGCCGGACGTCCAGGGTGGCATATTGAATGTTCTGCAATGAATTCCAAATATCTTGGAAAGGAATTTGACATTCATGGCGGCGGTTCAGATCTTATTTTTCCTCACCATGAAAACGAAATTGCTCCGAGCTGCTGTGGATGGCATACCAAGTATGTTCACTACTGGCTTCATTCCGGAATGATGATGATAAACAAGGAAAAAATGTCCAAGTCTCTTGGCAACTTTTTCACCATCAGGGATTTGCTTGATAAATATGACGGTGAAACTTTGCGCTACTTCCTAATGAGTGCACAGTATCGCGGACAGCTGAATTATTCCGAAGATAATATCCGTCAGTCCAGAGCAGCTCTCCTGAGACTGTATACGGCATTGAGAGATGTTGTTCCGGCCGAGCCGCAGACAGGCTCAGTTTACGAGGACAACTTCAGAAAGGCTATGGATGATGATTTTAATACCCCAGAGGCATATTCAGTACTGTTTGAGCTGGCAAAGGATCTTAATATTGCGAAATCTGAAAACCGTAATGATGCGTCTGCTTTGGCAGGACTTCTCAGGAAACTGGGAGGAGTTCTGGGCCTCCTTGAAAAAGATCCTGAATCTTACATAAAAGGAAATGATATTCCTTCTGGGGATCTGGATACAGCAAAGATTGAAGATCTTATCCGAAAAAGAGCTGAAGCCAGAAAAAACAAAAACTGGGCAGAAGCAGACCGGGCACGAAACGAGCTTCAGGACATGGGAATTCTTATAGAGGATGGACCATCTGGAACAACCTGGAGAAGAAAGGATTGATTCTGAACGTAATATATGTAGTCTGACTGAGTTTTATAATTTCTGAGCCCTCTGAACTCTCTAAAAATGGAGAGAATCCCGGGGGCTGCATTTTTTTGGGGGTAGTATGGCAGATAAGGAGGTTTTTGATATTGCTGTTATCGGACTGGGACCTGCCGGTGCGACTTTTGCTAGGCTATTGAATTCATCCCTTAAGATAATAGCCTTAGACAAAAAAGATGGTACCGGAAACAGTTTTCGAAAGCCTTGCGGTGGACTTTTGGCAGAGGATGCCCAGAAATGCTTTGCCATGTTTGGACTGCCCCTTCCTGTAAGTGTACTGGTAAACCCTCAGGTATTTGCAGTAAGGACGGTGGATCTGGCAACCGGAAATGAGAGGCATTACCAGAGATTTTACCTGAACATGGATAGGCATAAATTTGATTGCTGGCTTAAGTCTCTGATTAAGGATAATGTGGAAGTTCACAATGGAGTTTCTGTGGTTGATTTTAAGGATGTGGGGGATTGTTACGAAATATCTGTAATAGAAAACAATGTCAGGAATACTTATTGTGCCAGATACATTGTCGGAGCGGACGGAGCAAATTCCGTGGTGAGACATGTGCTGTTTCCGAAACATAGAATTCGGTCCTATCTGGCAATACAGCAATGGTTTTTGGCTAAACACGGGGCGCCAACATATTCCTGTTTTTTCGATAAGACCTTGACTGACTGCTATTCATGGGGAGTTTCAAAGGATGATTACTTTATCTTGGGAGGTGCTTTTCCGTTAAAGGGAGCCCGTGACAGGTTCCGAAAACTTAAGGAAAAACTGACAGAGTATGGTTTGAAGCTGAATTCTCCGGAAAAAACTGAAACTTGCCTTGTACTGAGTCCCAGACATCCTTGGCAGTTCCGTATTGGCAAAGGTAGGTGCTTTTTGATAGGAGAGGCTGCGGGGTTTATAAGTCCGTCATCTCTGGAGGGCATGAGCTATGCCTTTAACAGTGCGTATCTTCTAGCTGAACTGTTTAATCACAGGCCAGAAGTGACATTGAAGGATTATAGCAGAGCGACACGCCTTCTAAGAGGAAAGCTGATTCTGAAGCTTCTTAAAAAACCTTTTATTATGAGGCATTTTTTAAGAAATCTTATCATGCAGTCTGGCTTATCCTCTCTTAAAAGGGCGGAATAAAACTAGTTATTATGAGATCTGTGCTTCTTCTCTTCAGTAAAGAGTCGGCATGGAAACGAGATTATCTTTGTATTATTCAATATTCTGAATTTGTTCCCGCATCTGCTCAATCTGGACTTTGAGATCTACTGCTGTACTGGTAATTTCTGCATTGACCGATTTTGAAGCAATGGTGTTTGATTCCCTGTTGAATTCCTGCATCATAAAATCCAGCCTTTTGCCGATAACGCCACCTTTTTTGAGAATATCCCGGGTCTGTGAAATGTGGGAAGTCAGGCGGTTTAATTCTTCAGCTATGTCGATACGCTGAGCAAACAGGATGATTTCCTGTTCTAGTATAGAGTTATCAAGTTTTACTGACTGTTCCAGAGCGAAACTGGAAATTTTCTTTCTTTGCCATTCAATTATGTTTGGAAGTCTGCACCTTATTTCTGAGACATGATTTGCAATTGTTTCAAGGTGATTGTTGAGGAATTCTTCCAGTTTTCTGCCTTCGCATTCACGGGAATCGTTGAATTCGTCGATAACATCTTCCAGTGTTTCTCGGAGAGCGCTTTCTAATTCTTCAATATGCCCTTTCGAATTTCCAAGGACTCCAGGAAAATTCAGGATATCCAGTGCATTGACGGTAATATCTTCGTCGGGAATTTTGTCATTAATTTCGTTACTTATGCGGCTGATTTCCTGAATGTTTTTAACAAGGCTTCGGGTCAGTTCCTGATTCAGCGTCAGCTGATTGTCTGCAGAAACCTTTTTGACGTTAATGACCAAAGTAAGTTTACCGCGGGAGATCCGGTTTCTTAGTTGTTCCCTGAGGGCCATTTCCATACTGATTGGTTCAGGAGAATCAGGATAAACGAAAAACATATCTAGGTATCTCGAATTTACCGATTTCAAAGACAGTGATATTTGATAATGTTCAGTTTTAACTTCCTTGCTAGAAAAGCCGGTCATACTTCTAATCATAGGATTTCCCTTGTTAATGTAGATTTTATTATTCCATTTCCGGAGATTTTTTTCTGTGATTCATAATATCACACATTATGCTGTCTTTATTCGTGTACAATGTATTTTCAGTAATGGAGGTGCGGAAATGAAGGACTATAAGAAATCTTTTATCGAATTGGCATTGAGCAGAAAGGTGCTGAGGTTTGGCAGTTTTACTTTAAAATCCGGCAGGGTTAGTCCCTATTTTTTTAATGCTGGGCTTTTCTGTTCAGGAAGAGATTTAGGGCTTCTTGGAGAGTTTTATGCGGACGCTCTTCATGATTCCAAACTGGATTTTGATTTGCTGTTTGGTCCGGCATACAAGGGAATTCCCATTGTCACTTCTCTGGCCGTGGCATATTCTCGCAAATATGGCGGTGAAGTACCGTGGATCTTCAACAGGAAAGAGGCCAAGGATCATGGAGAAGGCGGTAATTTAGTAGGTTCTCCTTTAGCTGGTCGGGTTGTTCTAGTGGACGATGTAATTACTGCTGGAACCGCTATAAGGGAATCCATGGCGATTATAGAGAAGTCTGAAGCGACTCTGAGCGGGGTATTGCTGGCACTGGATCGTCAGGAGAAAGGAAACTCGGAACTCAGTGCAGTTCAGGAAGTGGAAAGGGATTTTAATACTAGGGTAGCGGCAATTATTTCCATGGACGATCTTATGGAATACATTTCAGGGGTTCCTGAATTGTCAGAGCATCTAGATGATATGAAAGCCTATCGTGATTGTTACGGCATCTGATCTGTAAGCATAGCAATAAAAAAGCCATGGTTTTCAGCCATGGCTTTTTCATATCTGTCAGTCAGGTATAATTATTTCTGGTTGATAACAGTAACGGTCTTGAATGGGATATTGATTCCGGCTTCGGTGAGGGCGGCTACAACCTTTTCGGTGTTGTCAAAATAAACGTTCCAGTAATCATCTCCCTTGCACCATACACGCGCAGTAACATTTATACTGGACTCTCCTAGAGATCCTATCACCACTGTGATGCCATCTTCCTTGAGGATGCGTTCGTCATTTTCAAACATTTTAGTAATGGCTTCTTTGGCTTTTTTGAGATCCGAGCCATATTCAATTCCGAAAGAGAAATCTACACGGCGTTTTTCCATCCGGGAATAATTGATTATTGTTCCTGATGAAATAGCACTGTTGGGGATGATAATGACCTTGTTGTCGGGGGTCAGGAAAGTAGTAGTGAAGATAGTGATTTCCTGTACCGCACCTGTCTGTCCGGCTGCTTCTACAACTTCGCCGACTTTGATGGGGCGAAATATGAGGAGAAGAACTCCGGATGCAAAATTGGCAAGGGAGCCCTGAAGAGCCATACCTACAGCGAAGGAGGCGGCACCGACAATTGCCACGAAAGACGCTGTTTGAACGCCAACTTGGGCTAAAGCCGCTGTTATTACGAAAGCGATAACTGCATACTTGATGAGATTGGCAATGAATTTGGAAACAGTCTGTTCAATGCTGGCTTTGGTCATCACTGTATAGCTGATCTTGTATATCAGTTTTGCCAGTAACCAACCAACAAACAGGATAGCGGCGGCACTGAGAAGATCAAGACCAAAACTGATGATCTGATCCTGATGCGCCTGAAGATAACCTATGGGATCCTGAATAATAGACTTGTCAATTATTTCGGTAATTTTTGCGTTTGTAGCTTCCTGAGCGTTTGCTTCGTCTGCCATTTAAAGTTCCTTGTTTTGATATCTGGTATCCACCTGGTGTGGATGTAAATGATGCTCCCCCGATCCAACTGAAAGCATAATGAACATGTCAGATGATGTCTGGGATATAGAGTGCACGTGATTATATCCAATGCGGAGTAAAAAATATGATTTTTGTAGCTGAAGAGATGAGATTTTGTGATTTTTCTAACTTTCCAGCAATACGAAAAAACGTCATGATCACTACAGAACAGGAATGTCATGTCAGCATTTCTGCGATGAATTGAAGTACAGCAACTCCCAGCTCCTTTTTAGAGGATCTGGGGAGAGAGACTGCTTTTTTGTTTTTAGTAAATACAGTAATTTCATTCTGATCACTGTTAAATCCGATTGATTGATCTGAAACATCATTTCCAAAAATTATATCAGCATTTTTTTCTGTTAATTTTTTGAGTGCATATACTTCAAGATTGCCTGTTTCTGCTGCAAAACCAGCTACAACGGAGGGGCGGTGTTCAGAATGACCTACCAGCGACAGAATGTCCGGATTCTGAATCAGACTGATATTCAGCTCCCGGTTTTCCTGTGATTTCTTTATTTTGATTGGTGATATGGTCGCAGCACGATAATCTGCAACGGCTGCAGTGCCAATAAAAACATCGGCCGGGGAAATACTGTTCATAACTGCATCGTGCATTTCAAGTGCTGTGTTTACGGAAATGAAGGAGACACCTGCTGGTGGGGAAAGTGAGACAGGCCCGCTTATCAGAACTGTCTGAGCTCCCATGGCGACAGCCGCTTCGGCAATGGCATAGCCCATCTTTCCCGAACTGCGGTTTGAAATAAAGCGTACCGGATCCAGCGGTTCAATTGTAGGGCCTGCCGTAATTACAACCTTCCTTCCTGAGAGAATTCCTGCGGATTTTTGGGATACTGACTCCTGATGAAGAATTGTTATGATATCATCGAATATTTCCTGAGGTTCCTGCATGCGTCCTATGCCGTTATCGCCGCAGGCCTGAAAGCCTGTAGCAGGTCCGGAAATCAGAAAACCTCTCTTTTTGAGAACTTCGATGTTTTCCTGAGTTGCAGAATTTTCCCACATAACCCGGTTCATGGCCGGAGCCAGTAGGATTTTTGCTGAGGTTGCCAGAACTATAGAGGTCAGAAGGTTATCGGCAATTCCCGTACGAATTTTGGCGATGGTATTGGCAGTTGCCGGAGCGATTACCACCAGATCGGCTTCAGACGCCGTACTTATGTGAATGATGCCATTACTCTCGGTTCCTGAGAAGATATCTCTAAGAACAGGTTTTCCAGATAAAGCCTGAAGAGTGAGAGGAGTTATAAATTTCTCTGCCTCGCTGGTCATTACGACAGTAACGTCGCAGTCACTTTTCTTCAGGAGACGGAGGAGCTGCGCAGCCTTGTAGGCTGCAATGCCTCCTGTAATGCCAAGAATAATTTTTTTGCCGGAAAGTGTCATACCTTCGCTTCCTTCTCTATAGTAGTGTACTGCGATTAAATAAACAGGTCCTAAGTTTAGCATGATATTATTGTGGGGATGTCAATTATTCCAAAGTCTATGGAATTCTGAGGAGCCCATTACCCGAAAATACTGTTCTAATTATTTCTGTGAAGCTGAACATAGTTATGAAAAATATGATAAAATGCGGCCGTTTCGGCTTAGGGATAAGAACCGTCTGATTTTTTCCTGAAGATGCACAGGCAGAGAGCGGTTGCTAGCAGTGTCCGTATTTACAGGATCCCGATAGGTAAGGGTGCTGAACGGAAATTTTTCCTGGCCTTGTTGTGAGCAGGAGCTGGCGTCTTAGTCAGATCCCGTTTTTTGTCTTTTAACAGTTGATTTTGATCTGTTTTTGGTGTATAAAATCGCACCGCAAGTTTATCAGTAGCCTCTGCAATACTTTCCGTTTGTTGTCAGGGCAGTGGGGCGGGGCTGTAAATGACGCTGATTAGTGTGTGACACCAGTGCAAACATTTTAAGAAGTGCAGGACTTGCCCGGACAGCAAAAGGTGAGGTCGGTTTTTCTGAAATATCGGCGGAACTAGTGTGTCTGATCCGAATTGACGCTGATTTCGTTTTCGGATGCCGGGTTATTCCTGTCCAGACAGGATATGTCAAGCACACCTTGAAGTTGTCCTTCTGGGTTGTTAAAAGAATTACATTTTAATATTTGGAGTGACCGCAATGTCAAGAGTATGCCAAGTTACAGGTAAGGGCCCTGCAGTGGGAAATAATCGTTCCCATGCTAAAAATGCCACTCGCCGCCGTTTTCTTCCTAATCTGCATTTTCACAGATTCTGGGTTGAGTCTGAGAACAGATTTGTAAGACTTCGTTTAACTACGAGAGCTATCCGTACCATTGATAAGGTTGGTATTGATCAGGTTCTTGCTGAACTTCGTGCCAAGGGTGAAGTTATTTAAGGAGACAAAAAATGGCTAAAGGCGGACGTGAGAAGATTCGTTTGAATTCAACTGCTGGTACTGGTCATTTCTATACCACTACCAAAAATAAGCGTACAACTCCTGAAAAGATCGAAATGAAGAAGTATGATCCGGTTGTGCGCAAGCATGTGCTTTATAAGGAAGGCAAGATCAAATAGTACTGATCCTGTTTTTTTGATATGTAAAACCCGGAGTGAGTACTTCGGGTTTTTTGTTGTCAGGAGAATTATAAATGCCAGAATTGCCTGAAGTGGAAGTAACGAGAAGAGGAATTGCTCCAGCACTTGTTAATAAGTGTATTTCGCATTTTGTGGTTCGTTTTCCCTGTTTGCGAACACCAGTTTCTCCGGAATTTTCGACACTCGAAAATCTCAGTGTTGTCAGTGTGAATCGGCGGGGGAAGTATATAATCATAAAAACGGACAGCGGTTCTGTTCTTATTCACCTAGGAATGTCCGGACATCTCCATCTGGTATCTCCTGATACCCCGGTAATCAAACATGATCATATTGACATTGTGATTACCGGAGGTCAGGTAATCAGGTTTAACGATCAAAGACGGTTTGGTCTTTTTGAATGGTTTTCGAAGGAGAAGGATCCTTATGCAGATCCCAGACTATCCAAGCTAGGTCCCGAACCATTGGAGGCTAGTTTTACCGGGCAGGTACTGTATGAGCGTATTCATCGTTTCAAAACGCCGGTTAAAAAGATTCTTATGGATAACGAAGTTTTGGTTGGCGTTGGAAATATTTATGCTAGCGAAGTACTATTTGCCAGCAGGGTCAGTCCAATGAGAAGAGCTTGTGATGTAACAGATGATGAATGTGAAATACTAGTTAAAAATATCCGGCAGATCCTGGAAGCATCGATTAGCAGGGGAGGAACCACTATTCATGATTTTAGCGGGTCAGACGGAAATCCGGGAAAATATGTAAGCGAGCTTAAGGTTTACGGCCGGAAAGGGGAGCCTTGTCCTGTATGTGGCACACCGATAGAACATGCCATCATTGGCAGGAGCGCCTATTATTGCCCTGTTTGCCAGAAAGCTCCGAAAACTTAGGTAAAAGAGCTTGAACAGTCTCAGGAACGGACACGAATCCCAGGTGTGCATTCGTGTTCTGTAAGGTATTTTGACACTTCAGGAGGAACAAAAGGGGTAATGTCTCCGTAATGTCTGATAACATCTCTTACCAGGGTTGATGAGATAAAACTGACATTCGGGGATGCTGGAAGCATAACAATCTCGAGGGAAGGCATGAGTTTTTTGTACATTGCCTGCAATGTCAGTTCGTATTCACAGTCAAACAGGTTTCTGATACCTCTTACCAGTACACCTGCATTTCTTTCCTGCAAAAAATCTACCAGCATGCCGGTAAACGGCTCTACTGATACATTGGGGAACGCAGAGGCGCAACGCTTAACAATTTCTGTACGATCCTCAAAATTTACCACTGGCGATTTTGCCGGACTCTCCGATACGGCCAGAATAACCCTGCTGAAAATACATGAGCTTCGTTTCAGAATATCAAGGTGCCCAAGAGTGAAGGGATCAAATGTGCCCGGATATACAGCCAGCATATTGGTAATTTCCTTTTAAAGCTTGTAGTCGGTGAGAATTTTATCAAATTTTTCCCGTACCATGACAGTGGTAATTCCATGCATGGCAAACTTGTTATGGACTTTTGTTCTCCATTTGAGGCTGTCAGTCCCTTCTGGATGCTCCTGCTTTAGATAGTCATCGTATACTGATACGGTGTACTGTCTGAAATTGTATGGCCCCACTCTAGAAGGGTTATGATTAGCATACAGCCCTAGAACAGGAATATTCAGAGCGCTGGCAATATGTACGGGGCCGGAATCAGGAGATACCAGCAATGATACCTGAGAAATCAGTGCGGCTAGTTCTCTCAGAGTGGTTTTTCCCATTAGGCTTGTTACCCGTTGTCTGTTTATGTGAATTCCACTGATGATGTTTTCAGCCATCTGCAGTTCGTATTCTGATTTTCCTCCTGCAATAATGACATTAAAGCCACGTGAAATCGCATATTTGGTGATTTCTATGTAACCGTTAAGTGTCCAGTTTTTAAATTCCTTTGAGGAGCACGGAGTCAAAAGCATGGTTTTTCCGGTAATGAATCTTTTGGTTCGGGTAATTTCTGATTCGCTGAGGTAGAAATTCCATTTTGGAGTGAGATCGGTGCAACCGATAGCTTTGGCAAAAGCAATAAAACCGTCTAGAACATGAGTGTGAGGAGGTTCCGGGGATTTGGCTTCGCGATTTGTAAAAAAACGCTGGCCGTCCATCGCCCTTTCTTTGTCAAAGCCGTACTTAACCCGGGATTTCAGAGCGATCATAGAAACCATGCTGGCTCTGAAGGCACTTTGAATATTAAGGACAACATCGAAATGCTTATCTTTAAGTTGTTTTCTTAGCTGTAGCATTCCACGAATACCGGATTTTTTGTCATATACAGCCAGATTAATGCCAGGAATTCCTTCAAAAAGGCTGGCAGCAGCTTTGCCGATTATCCAGGTTATTTCCGCATGGGGAAAATTTCTGTTTAGCATTTGCACCAGAGCAAGGGCATTGATGCAGTCACCGATGGCTGAAAGTCTGAGAACGCATATTGATGTTGGTGTAGTATCCATGGTGTAAACCCGTATTGCAGTTGCCGAGTATCCAAAGTTGCGAGTGAAAGCTATATATTAACAGGAATGTCCGGTCAAATTCGTGCAATGGAACAAAAAAACATTTATTATTTCGGGTATATTTTCAGGTTAAGAGGATTTTAGTATGGCTTTACAGGAAAAAGCGGTCATTGAAACAAAAAAAGTCACCTATGTTTACAATCCGCAATTTTTTAGAAAAGGTGTGACGGAACAGGAGCTTGAAAAATACTGTGACATTGCAGATTATGAATCGGGAGGAAAGGTTATTCAGGTCTTTATGGGGAGAGGTCGAACTTACCTCGTGAATGATCCTGAAGGACGACGTGTCATCATCCGTCATTATTATCGGGGTGGAATGATGGCAAAGCTTTTAAATGATAAGTTTTTAAGTTTTTCCTCTACTGCAGAACGTTCGGTTCAGGAATATGATCTACTTTTGAGAATGCGAGCCATGGGGTTGCATGTTCCTACGCCGATTCTGGCTCGTGTTACCAGAAGTGGATTATTCATCAGGAATGACATTATCACAAAGGAAATTACAGGAGCTCGCAATGTTGGTAAGATTCTCTCCGAAAGACCGATGACTGATGCCGAGATTCTGAAAATGGGAGATGCCATTGGAACTTTGTTCAGAGCTGGAATTTATCATTCGGATTTAAATATTAATAATCTTCTTCTTGACGGTGCGGACAATCCATGGATTTGTGATTTTGATAAGTGTGAGATGATAAAAATTACACCAAAGCGTTATAACGAAATGGTTTCTCGACTTAAAAGATCTTTTGATAAGGAAAGTGAAGAACATGCTGGGATGATGTGGACTGACAAGGATTTTGATAAACTCGTTCGGGCAATTGAGATAGTGTTTAAGGAAAAGTACTGATCGTTTTGTATTAGGTCTAAAGTCAGCACTTTAGGCCTTCTTAAATTTCCACGGCATTGCCTGCTCAAGAATAGCATTTCTTCTTTCATCAGACAGCGATTCATCTTTCAGTTCGTCTCTGTGAATACCCATATATCTGAACAGAAATTCAAGGTAATCTTCCAGATCAACTCCATGGATTTTGCAGGTTTCGTGAAATGATGAAAACACAGCCGTAGACTTAGCTCCCTCAATAGAGCCAAATCCGCTGGGCATTGAATGTCTCAGCACTGCAAAGTCACGAATAGCTCTCTCGGCGGCCGAGTTATCCAGAGGAATAGAGCCGTCCTCCAGAATTCTGGTGAATTTTTCCCACTGATTGTGAGAGTACTTGACCGCTTTGATGAATTTTTCCGTATATATCCCTTTGGGGGACTCGCTTTCAGAAATGATTTTGAAATGTTTTTCTGTAAGCTTCCCTATTTCTTCAAAATACTGCCTGAAATCATCACTTTTCCGCAGTTTTGTTCGTTCCTCGA
>NZ_KB899636.1:528323-531780 GCF_000378405.1 Succinimonas amylolytica DSM 2873
GTCTGCTTCTGAATGGTTGAAGTCTGCTTCTGAATGGTTGAGGTCTGCTCTTGAATGGTTGAGGTCTGCTCTTGAATGGTTGATGTAAGTTTTTCGATTAACGAATAAAGGTTGTCCAGTTTGGAAGTGTCAGTATCGTGCTGATTAGCAGGAAGATTGTTATTTGTGATCTTCGCTTCCATTGCAAATTCCTTCAACACATCCCGATTTTTGTGTGCGATATGGTACGGATTCACCAGCACTTTTGTCAAGAATCCCCGAAGCCATAAAAAGAAGGTTTAAGACCTAATACATCGTTTTTTTCCTAAGGATTAACAATCCCTGACAAACTCAGGGATTCTGTTTCAGTTACAGGTGATGCCGTAGGCTTTTTTAACTGCTGTTCTTACTGAGCTTTTATCACCGTTTACCGGACCGACAATCAGACTGTAGACGTATCCGCCTCCCATTTTTTTACGGTAAATTATGGAAGCTTGTCCTTGAAGAGCCATTTGGGCCTTTATTGATTCAGCATCTCTGGAGGTACGATAGTTTTCCTGACAGTAGAGATAGGTCATGCCCTTTTGCCGTTTATCGTTGACAACTATCTGTTTGTCTCCGGCTTTTGTCACCATCATGATGCCTGAAGCGTCGGTAGTGGAAACAACTCCGTTTCCGGAATTCCCAGAAGACGATGCCGTACTCCTGGCTTCTTGAGTTTTTCTTTCCTTCTCAAGTCTGGCTTTTTCCTTTTCGAGTCGGATACGTTCCTTTTCGAGACGAAGCTCCTTTTCTGCCTGTTGTCTGGCTTTCTCTTCGGCAATACGCTTCTTTCTTTCAGCAATTTTTCGGTAGTACTCAGCTTCTTTTGCCTGACGTTCAGCTTCATAATTTCTGGTGATGGTGACACCAGAGCCAGAATCAATCTCCTTATGTTCCAGTATTTCTGTGTAGGAATAGGTATTTACTGGCCTCTGCTGACGGGGCTGTTCCTGATGCTGTGGTTTTGGTGCTGGCTGTTTAGGTGTTTTGGACAACCAGAGCCATATAACGAAAGCCGAAAAGCAAAGCGTAAGAAACGCAATTATGATAATAATAGCCAGATGATGAGACTTCTCCGGAGTTTTATTTCCGGAGCTTCTTTTACGGCTTTTATTTACAGCTACTACCATTACATTCTTTCCAGAGTTTCAATTCCCAGAAGGCCCAGTCCGGTTTTGAGAATTTTAGCAGTGCATTCAGAGATGGCCAGTCTGCTAGTTTTAATATTATCAGGAACCTCTTGCTTTGTTATAGGACAGGATTCGTAGAATTTCATAAACAGTCCTGCAAGTTCGTAAAGGTATGTACATAAAAGATGAGGCATGGCCTTTTCGGCAGCGCTATTTACCACTTCGTTAAACTTGGTAAATTTAAGAAGCAAGTCTTCCTCTTCAGGGGCGGAAATTGATATTTTTCCTGGAATAGCGTCCGTTTTTCGGAAAATTGATTGTACCCTGCTGTATGCATATTGCAAATATGGTGCAGTGTTGCCGTCGAAGGTAAGCATGTTATCCCAGTCAAAGATGTAGTCGGTTGTGCGGTTTTTAGACAGATCCGCATACTTCACAGCCCCCATTGCTACGGTGTGGATAACCTTACTCTTTTCTTCAGGGGATAGATTGTTATTGCGGTCTGACATGAGAGTTGCGGCCCGGTTTTCTGCTTCGTCAAGAAATTCCTTAAGCTTTACGGTACCTCCTGATCTGGTCTTAAAGGGTTTGCCATCCTTTCCTAGCATCATTCCGAATGAACCATGTTCGGTAAGAACATTTTCAGGGAGATAACCCGCCATTTTTGCAATATCCCAGGCCATTAGCAGGTGTTCATGCTGCCTTGAATCAGCGAATACGATAATTCTGTTGGCCCCGAAATGTTCAACGCGGTATTTTGTGCAGGCAATATCAGTAGTTGTGTAGAGGAATCCTCCATCGCTTTTACGAACTATTACCCCGCGAGGATTGCCATCCTTATCCTTGAAGTTATCAAGGTAGACTACAATGGCTCCCTGATCCTCTTTCGCGAGATTGCGTGATATGAGATCATCCACCAGCGGTTTTAGCATGGGGTTGTACAGGCTTTCTCCCATTACGTCTTTTTCGGTCAGAGAAATATTAAGCCTGCGGTAGATTTCCTGGTTCTGATCCATGGTTATTTTTACCAATTTCTGCCACATTTCCCGGCAGTATTCATCGCCGCTTTGCAGTTTAACAACGTATTTTCGGGCTTTTTCCGCAAATTGAGGATCTTCGTCATAATATTTTTTTGCTTCGCGGTAGAATGCTTCAAGATCCGAAAGTTCCAGTGAACTTGCATGTTCTTCTTCTTTTTTTTCAAGACAAGCTATGAGCATGCCGAATTGGGTTCCCCAGTCTCCGATGTGATTAGCCCGGATAACTCGATTGCCGAGAAATTCTAAAATACGAACCACAGCGTCTCCGATTACGGTGGATCTTATATGGTGAACTGCCATTTCCTTTGCTACGTTTGGTGAAGAGTAATCAATTACCACGGTTTCGGGGGTTCTTAATGGTCTGACACCCAGCAAGGGATCCTTGAGCATGTCATTAACTTGATTTTCAATAAATGCCTTATTGGCAAAAAAGTTTATAAATCCGGGACCGGCGATTTCTACGCGGGAAATTTTGTCATTAGCAGGAATACGAGATATCAGAAGCTCGGCAATTTCACGTGGATTTTTTTTCATAGGACGGGCAAGCATCATGGCAATATTTGAAGCGAAATCGCCATGAGCCTTGTCCTTAGTGTTTTCAACCATGATGCGAATTTGAGTATCCGCAGAAAGGATGTTTTCATTTTTTAAACTAGATACAATACCGGTAAGAAGGTTCTGAATATACTCTTTCATGAAAAATTCCAATTATTAATTGATTCTGTGGCATCAGGAACGTTAACAGATTTTCATGACGGAGCGATGAGAGTATCTTTAGGCTTTAACGTTCCTGTTTAAGCACTTTTTGTGAAGCAGACTACAGATTATGGGTAATATGGGTAAAGTATAAGCATTTTTCAGATATTTGCAACGAAGGAGGAATGTTGTGTATGTTGCAAGCGTTTCATAAACAGTTCTTTCTTATGAACAAATTCCGGTTACGCCTTCGAATTTTATTATGAAAGAAAGCTCCCCGGCGGACAAACGAAAGCGACGGCCCTTAAGCCGCATTCGGAACGCTGCATGCCCTGGAATGGAGTGACGCCCCAGATCTCTTCGGTAAGATCCGTTCCGGCCCCCGTTAAGTTGGCTGGGTCATGCTGACGCTGGCACAGATCACTTTGCCCTGATTGCTGGTTTCGCTCTGCACACACAGCCCTTCAGTAATTTTGGCTCTGGAGATGGCGCGTTTGACCTGATCCATCCGGAATTTTGCCAACGACTGATCGTTCGGACTGTCTTCGTATTTGACCTTCCGCGTTATTA
>NZ_KB899636.1:533295-632302 GCF_000378405.1 Succinimonas amylolytica DSM 2873
TTATGTACCGGACCATGAACTTACAACGGTCTAGTACTTTCTTTCATGGGGTATGTCAGGGATAAAACGGCCATACCCTGGGTGATTTGTATGTTTTATTCTGGACAAGCTATGAAAACGAGAGTTTGCGAACCCTGTAATGTGTGGTAAATACTGATTCTGTGATCATCATATACTGTCTACGCAGATTGTCTTTAGAAAGTGGTGGAGGGATCTACGTCAATTACGGTTCGGCAGTTATTCGCCCGTCTGATTTCGTTTTTATGGTGTATCAAAGATGTAAGGAATTTTTGAAGCTCTGCACGGGTATCTGACTCTATGACAATATTAAGATAATATCTGTTGCCTTTTCTTTCCATGGATGCTGCCATAGGCGGGTGAATTTTTGTGTGGGGATACTCTGTACAAATCTCCAGCAGATAAAAATAAATCTCATCCATAAGATCGGATAGAGATCTGTGACTTGGCGAACTGCCTCTGATAACGGCGTGACTGGTTATAGGTGGGAGTTTTAGCCTTTCTCTGCGGGACAGCTCCTCACTTGCGAAAGCGTTGTAACCTTCTTTTATGAGAAGTTCCAGCAAAGGGTGATTAGGCCAGTAGGTCTGAAGAAGTACTCTCCCTTTTTTGGTAGCTCTCCCGGCACGTCCGCTTACCTGAATGATCAGCTGTGCTAGCTTTTCCCGGGAGCGAAAATCTTCACTGATGAGACTGCTGTCAACATTGATTATGCCTACCAGTGTTACTTCAGGAAAATCATGCCCTTTGGCCAACATCTGAGTTCCTATGATTATGCGGTGCTTTTTATCATTAATCTCCTGAAGATATTGTTCCAGTACACCTTTTTTGGTAATGCTGTCCCGATCAATGCGGACAATGCTTTCATTAGGGAAATGATTTTTAAGGCAACTTTCCAGTTGTTCTGTTCCGTTTCCAGTGACTGTAAGATTTCTGCTTTTGCAAAGAGGACATTCCGAAGGGACGGGATATCTGGTTTCACAGTGATGACACAGGAGAATATGACGGTCCTGATGATAACAAAGACTGGAATCGCAATTACTGCATAAAAATATATATCCGCAGTCGTGACAGATAATTTTAGGGGCATAACCGCGGCGGTTAAGCATTATTAAAACCTGATTGTTCTGTTCCAGCTCGGATCGAATTGCAATAAGCATAGAATCTGAAATACCGTGAAACTGTCCTTCCCGGCACATATTAATGGGAATAATTTTTGCTGGCTGGGCATTTCCAGCTCTTCTGAGAAGTTTTATCTCATGGAATTTTCCGATCTTGACGTTGTAAAGACTCTCTAGCGACGGGGTTGCGGATCCGAGAATAATTGGAATATTCTCCATCCGGGCTCTCACAGTTGCGAGATCTCTGGCGTGATAACGGAAGCCGTCTTCCTGGCGAAAAGAGCTGTCATGTTCTTCATCAATAATAATTATTCCCGGAAATCGCATAGGGGTGAAAACGGCACTTCTGGTTCCAATAAGAATGGCGGCATTTCCGCTCGAAAACAGCAGAAATGAATTAAGTCGTTCTTTTGCAGGCATCGCTGAGTTAATGCATACGATTGGGACTGAGAAACGCCGGTAAAAACGTTTTACAGTCTGTGGTGTTAAGTTTATCTCCGGAACCAGTACCATTGCCTGAAGTCCCTTGCGGATTATTTTTTCGATTATGTTAAGATATACCTCAGTTTTTCCGGAACCAGTTACACCGTTTATGAGGAAAACATTGAATCCGCTTTTTGCACTTATTTCAGTGACAGCGCTATTCTGTTCCTCATTCATTGTAAATTCGTGATTAACGGAAATTTCTCCCTGATACCATGGTTTTTGACGTTCCCTTAGATTAATTCGTTTCAGCAGCCCTTTTTTTTCTAGTCCTTTAAGGATTGTGCCGGGGATTCCGATGTTTTTAAAATCCGCTGTTGACAGAGATTGTTTTTGAAGGCAGTTCCAGGCTTCTTTGGCTTTACAGCTACGCCCAAGCAGTTTTTCCGGGGCAGCGGTTTCGGTTTTCTCCCATCCTTCTATCTCTGGCAGTTTTGCAGGGTAACAGCTCTTCAGGAGTGGTGGAAGTGCCGAAAAGAACACTTCACCCACAGGATAATGGTAATATGACGCTGCCCAGAGCAGTACAGAAATTACGTTATGGTCAAATATCGGCACCTCATCAATGAATCTGAGAATCTTCTTTATATTTCCCTGAGTGGCATTGTCCCGTGAAAGTTCATTTTTTGTGTGTTCAGAAACAACTACACCCATAAGCTCCCGGGATCCCACAGTGACCAAAACCCGGCACCCTACCATGATTTTCGGGTAACGATCCGGGGCTTTTTCTGCCGTTAAAACGTCGGGATTTTGATTTTTGTAGGAAGTGGATTCCGAAAATATCAGTCCAAGGGCGTTGTCATCTGGGGAACAGTGATCTTCCGTTGTTTCATCGGGGGTCGCATATTTGAGGGTGTGGTAAATGTGGATATTTACGGCAACTTGCAGATACATTATTTTTATTACACCTATTGCACATTCTCTCTCAATAATATATCATGCGACCCGTTTTTTGACTTTTACTTTAACTATGTGTGGTGTCAGGCGCGAAAGTGGTCTGATGGCGACACAGCCTGAATGAGGTTTTTCCATGAAAAAAGATATTCACCCAGCATATGATTTTATTACCGTTAAATGTTCTTGCGGTAACACCTTCAAGGTACGTTCAACTCTCGGCAAGGATCTCAGCATTGATGTTTGCTCTTCATGTCATCCTTTCTTTACCGGTAAGCAGAAGATAGTTGACAATGCTGGACGTGTTGAGCGTTTCAATAAGCGTTTTGGCATGTTTGGCGCCAAGAAGTAAGCTGAATTTCTCTAAGTTCCATGAAAATCCCGTACTGAAACATGTTACGGGATTTTTGTTTTTTCATTATTATAAAAGTTGTCCCACTGAACAATTTTTGTTTCATTTTCCCAATTTTGTCGCAATATTGTTTATTCTTTGATCACGGCGGGTATTTTTTTGATGGGGATTATGCGATCCCAGCCCGTTTTTGGAGCAGATAATTCTGTTTTTTCAGGTCGTTTTCGTCTGTTTCGGACTTTTCAGATACAATAACAGTCACAGTCCTGTTTATTGGAGTTTTTTCTTATGGCTGACAGTAAATTACATGAAGAAGCTTTGGAATATCACGAACACCCGACACCGGGGAAGATTTCCATCAGCATTACCAAACCCGCGGAGACCGCTCATGATCTGACATTGGCATATAGCCCGGGAGTGGCTGAGCCGGTGCGTGAGATAGCGGACAGTCCTGACAATGCCTATAGGTATACCATCAAGGGCAATCTGGTCGCGGTTATTTCCAATGGAACGGCAATTCTTGGTCTTGGTAACCTAGGACCTCTGGCATCGAAGCCAGTAATGGAAGGGAAGGCCCTGTTATTTAAGAAATTTGCCAATGTTGATGCCATAGATATTGAGGTTAAACACAAGGATATTGATGATTTTGTTAATACTGTCGCCAATATAGCTGATACTTTTGGAGGTATCAATCTTGAGGATATAAAGGCTCCTGAATGCTTTGAAATTGAAAGACGTCTTAAAAAACTTTGTTCCATTCCTGTGTTTCATGATGATCAGCATGGTACTGCCATAGTAACAACAGCTGGCATTCTCAATGCCCTTAAACTACAGGGAAAGAATATTGAGGATTGCAAGGTGGTGTGTCTGGGGGCCGGTGCTGCAGGTGTTGCATGTTCGGATCTGCTTCTTGCCAGTGGGGCGAAGAGGGAACGTTTCTTCATGGTAGACCGCCATGGAATTATTCGTTCTGATCGTACAGATCTTAATGGAGAGAAGCCTCGTTTTGTAAATGATTCTGGTCCAACTACTTTGACGGAGGCTCTTAAGGATGCCGATGTTTTCCTGGGTGTTTCTGGTTCAAATCTGGTGAGCGAGGAACAGGTTAAGAGCATGGCACCGAAGGCTGTTATTTTTGCGTGTTCGAATCCTAATCCGGAAGTGGCTCCTGAAATTGTTAGGAGAGCTCGTCCGGATATTATTTTTGGTACCGGACGTTCTGATTATCCTAACCAGATCAACAATGTTATCTGTTTTCCGTTCCTTTTCAGAGGAGCTCTTGATGTCAGGGCCACAGAAATCAATCTTGAGATGAAGAAGGCGGCTATGAATGCTATTCGGCTTCTTGCTCAGGAACCGGTTCCAGAAGAGGTGGTTAAGGCTTCTGGGGCTGACACCTTGGAATTTGGTCCAGAATACATAATGCCGAAGCCGATGGATCGGCGTCTTGTTAAGCGCGTTGCCAAAGCAGTTGCAGAGGCTGCGGTACGGACTGGTGTTGCTAGGATTCCGATGCCTGAGCATTATATGGAAGACTGATATTTTTTGATTTGCACTAGCCGAAGCCATGGTTAACAGAGTCCATGGCTTTTTTATTTGTCTGTTGTTGTTTTTTGTTATTCACCACTGACAGTTTCTTTGTCTGAGCAGGCCTCTGTTCTGATATCTCTACCTCAATAGCTCTCGATTTTCACATGGTCGATACTATATTTTCCTGAAATTATCCTTGCTCGTGATTATAATTCGCGGTTGTCCGGAGGTGTTTTGCTTAAAAAGGAATCTGGTGAAAATCCAGAACTGTCGCGCAGCGGTAACTTTGTAGCTGATTCTGATAATGACACTGCCTGATGGTGGGAAGTCTCAGAGTTTTAAAGAAGTCCGAATACTTGCCCCGGTGTCTGTTAACTTTTCACGCGTAATGAATAAGGACTTATCAATGAAAATTAAATACATGATGCTTGGGATGCTTTTTCCAGCGATGGTTTCTGCTGAGACCTTAAGGACAGAGGATGTTGTAGTTACAGCTTCCAGAATAATGGAAAGCGAGTCATCTGTTCTGGCACCTGTTGAAGTAGTAACCAGAGAGCAGATAGAAAAAATGGAGCTTCACACCGTTAAGGAGGTTCTTGAACTTCTTCCTGGTATTGATGCTATAAGTTATGGCGGACGTGGCCAGTCCGCAAATTTTTACGTTCGTGGGGGAAAGGCCGAACATGTGCTGGTTCTGCTTGATGGCAATCCTTTGAATTCAACGGGCATTGCTGCTGTTAATCCAAATTATCTGCCCGCTGATATAATTGAAAGAATTGAATATATCAGAGGACATCGTGCCACTGTTTATGGAGCCAACGCCCTGTCTGGTGTTATCAATATCATTACTCGCCCGGCTTACAAAAACCATCAGGAACTGAGTTATTCCTTTGGAACTCATGAGGCTCATGATCTTTCTGTTAATAACGCCGTGGCTCTTTCCGATAGCGATGTGATTAAAGTTGCCGGTGGAGTATCTAGTGCAGAAGGTTATAACGTGCATCCTCTTCCCGGACTTAATGAAGGCGATAGGCATGGTTATAAGAACAAAAATCTTGAATTGTTATATGCGCATACTACTGGTGCGGGAATTGAAATTTCTGGAAGCTATAATTACATTTTTAACCGTGGAGATTATGATAATTCATATTATTCTGACTGGGGGAACGTTCATGAAACAGACCGCAATCAGGTGGAAAGAAATATCTTTAATGTTGGATCTAACTATACCGGAGAGCTATACCGTTATGATCTGGGACTGATGTTTTCTAAGAGTAATGATTATAACTACCCCAAAGGTCAGGCTCTCTACGGCCTTTCATCTTCGGTTTTCAAGGTTCAGGCCTTCAACGGTCACTTTGTAAACTACTGGAATCCTTTAGGGGATTTGCTGACAGGTTTTGGTCTGGATTATGACAATAATGTGTTGGATCGTGATTCCAATACTTACGGAACAAAATTTGGAAATAGGGATATTTCTTTAGTAAACAGAGGATATTCCCTGCTTGCAAAATACAACGATGAAATGTTTCTCGGAGAAGCATCCGTACGTTTGGATGATAATTCCAGATTTGGAACCAAAACAACCTTTGATGCTGGTTTGGGTGTGAAAATTATTCCGTTACTGGCGATCTCGGTACGAGGTGGTACGGCTTTCAGAGCTCCGACTCTTTCGGAGCTCTATTATCCGGCAACATTTGGTCCGGCAGGAAACATTAATTTGAAGCCTGAAAAGTCTTCAAGTGTGGAATTTAATATTAAGGGAGGTGCTGAGAATTTCGGTTATTATTTGAACGGATACCTTAATAATGTTAGAGATATGATAGCCTGGGTTAACGGTTATGAAAATGTATCAAAAGCCAGAATTCGCGGATTGGAAGCCGGATTGGAGTATTCGTTTGCCAAATGGCTTTCAGTAAAGGCTATGGCTGATTTGATGGATCCAGAGGATCGTGAGACAGGAAAGGATATTGCTTACAGATCTCGTCAGACTTATAAGGCTCTCATAAATGGTGAGGCCTGTAATTTTGATTATTTCGGCAATTATCGTTTTGTATCACACAGGAATGTTGGATATGGCCCACGTTTGCCGGGGTATGGAACGGTCTCTATCGGGGTAGGATATACCTGGAATGACAGAGTGCGTTTTGGAGTGAAAGCTGATAATCTGTTCGACAGGAAGTATGAAACACAAAGAGGATATCCGTCTGAAGGAGCCGTTGTTAGCGGAACCATAACTCTGAAAAATTTCTTTTAATGTTTTAAGAGGTTCCTGAAATCTACTCTGTATCATTTCAGAGGTTGTTTTTTTGAAGCCATTTGCGAAAAAACCGCAGATGGTTTTTGCTTTTTATCCATATCTGGGGGATATCGTTGTACGGAGTAGGGGAGGGATCACTTTTATAATACTCGTGGAGTGTTTGGCAGAACTTCAGATAATTAGACAATATCATACTCACACCGAGTTTGTTCCTCTTTCTAATCATTAATTATCGTTCCATAAACTGGCAAAAGCGGTAATTGTGCAGTAATTATGATGTTATTAGCTTATACCTAATTTTTTTGAAATTGTGGACAGATCATTGAGGATAATTGACCAACTCACAGAGTAACGGCATTTTTGACTGTGAAATTGACAGGTTGTTTTATCTTGCACACTCAAGTCCATTATTGGGGATAATTACTACAATGCACAGGTATACCACAGGATATTGAGAGATTTGTAAACACTTTATTCTCAATAATTGTGCATTGTACTGGTAAGCAGATGTATTTTTTTTGAAAGTGATAATTGCAGACTATACAGTAACAGTTTTAATAACATGGCAGTAAGCATTGATTTGTTGTGGATATGTGGGTGTTTATATTTGTTTAGGTGGGGACAGGGGGTGTGATTTGTGAGGTAGTAAAGCGGGTGGCTAAGAGGATATAGTTGTTAACAACATGTGTATTATTTGACGATAAGTGTTAATAAATCCGAAATATTGTGAATAATCAGGGTGTGAATTGTGTTTAAGAACCAGAAGTTAATGATTATCATATTGATGATTTGTTTAACTGGATTGTCGTAAGGAAATGCTTGTTGAGGTATAGAGATGTTTAATGTACTGTTTTTTGATTCAGGGGTGGGAGGTTTGTCTGTTTACCGGGATGTGATAGCTGAATATAAGGATATTGAACCGTGTTTTTTGTTTGACAATGCTTATTTTCCGTATGGCGATAAAGCATCTGATTTTATCAGGAACAGAGTTACTGCTTTGATAAGCAGAATAACAGAGATTTATCATTTTGATATGGTGGTGATAGCCTGCAATACTGCCAGTACCATAGCACTTCAGTCTGTAAGATCCGTTGTAAATATTCCGGTAGTGGGGGTGGTTCCTGCCATTAAACCGGCGGCGCGACTTACAAAGAGAAAAATAATTGGGCTTTTGGCTACTCCTGGAACTGTTGCCAGAAGTTACACTCACGATCTAATAAGGAGTTTTGCTGGCGGAGTTCAGGTACTTAGTATAGGTACTACTGAGCTGGTACGTATTGCCGAGGATATGCTTGCAGGACTCTCATGCAATGTCGAGGAAATTGCAGAAGTGCTAATGCCCTGGACATCTCTTCCTGCTAACAGCCAGCCAGATGTAATAGTACTTGGGTGTACACACTTTCCTCATATTAAAAACGAGATTCATTGTATTATGCCGGAGGCACTGCTTGTTGATTCTGGCAGGGCCATTGGAAGAAGGGTTCGATCCTTGCTGAGCGCAATGTCGGAAAAGAGACAGTCCGTAAGCAGGGAATTTGCTGGAAAAATTGCTTTCTGTACAGATATAAGCATTCTTTCAGAGCAAAACAGGCAGGTATTTAATAAATTCGGTTTTTTGAAGTGTTTGGAATTCAGGCCTTGTGCTGGCTAAGAATTCAGGCAAACGACGTTTGTCAGTACGCAGTTATATTACGAGAAAAAACTCCTCCAGGCGCTTCAGGTTTTAAGAGAATTGTCCATTTTGGCTGGCCTGATAACCTTTACCCGATTTTTTTGGCGTATCAATGCGAGTTCGTCGGGGGTTGCTACGGCGGGGTTTATGGAATCAATATCAGTGTTCTGTGAGGTTCTGGAATATTCTGAACCTCGAATTTTGACGGTAATCCCGGTTTTTTTTGAAGTGTCGTAGCTATTATCACCTTGTCCTGTAATTTTGGCAGGTATTTCGGTGTTGCTGTTTTCTGATTTTACGTCTCTAGGTACATTAACGTCAGAATCGGTATCATGTTTCAATACAGAGTAATGTGCGGAAAGTGTTGTCTGGTTTGCACTTTCTGGCACGGATATATCTGGTCTTGCAGCTTCCTTGTGAGAGGTTGTGTATTTTCCAGACATGAAAAGAGTTAAAGGTGATATAGCACCTGACATGAATATCAAAAAAGTGCTTAAAACGATAAATGCTCCAGTTTCTTCTGCGATATTGTCAATAAATCTGGTAACAAAGATGACATACAAAAGGGAGATAACTAACGCGATAAAGCATGATTTTAGATATTTGGTGGATTTCATTGTGTATGTTACCCCGTATAAAACAGCGCATGAGGAACTTTTGTGCGTAATTCTAGCAAAAACATGAAAACTGTAATGAGCCTAGTCGTTCAATAGAGTGACAATTGTCAGGTGTTGATACAGACGGTAATCGAGTAGAAGTTTGTCTGTATGTTGCTTGATAAATAACAATAAATGCTGAAAATCGTAAAATAATTGAATTTGATGACCATCACATAATGAAAAGTGGTTTGTTTTTGAGCAATTTGATTAAAAAATGGTCAAAAACTTGAAAAAAGAGATGAATTTTGAAAAAAGTGTTGACGAGGTTCAAAAAATCTCTAAAATACGCACTCGCTGACAGGGTAAAGCTCAGCGAAGTTCTTTAACAAACAGTTTAGACAATCTGTGTGGGCACTCGGCAGGAATTATCGGAAGGCTAAAAAAAGAAGTCTCGATAATAGGAACTGCAGAGTGAACAACAAAACAGTTGAATTCATTATTGAGCAAAAGAAACAAACTTTTGAATTGAAGAGTTTGATCATGGCTCAGATTGAACGCTGGCGGCAGGCTTAATACATGCAAGTCGAACGGTAGCAGCAGGAAAGCTTGCTTTTCTGGCTGACGAGTGGCGGACGGGTGAGTAATACCTGGGAAACTGCCTATAAGAGGGGGATAACACCTGGAAACGGGTGCTAATACCGCATAAACCCTGAGGGGAAAAGGATGGGAAACCATGCGCTTATAAATGTGCCCAGGAGGGATTAGCTAGTTGGGGAGGTAAAGGCTCACCAAGGCGACGATCTCTAGCTGGTCTGAGAGGATGATCAGCCACATTGGGACTGAGACACGGCCCAAACTCCTACGGGAGGCAGCAGTAGGGAATATTGCACAATGGGGGAAACCCTGATGCAGCCATGCCGCGTGTGTGAAGAAGGCCTTCGGGTTGTAAAGCACTTTCAGCGGGGAGGAAGCTGAAGTTCGAACAGGGCAGAAAGCAGACGTTACCCGCAGAAGAAGCGCCGGCTAACTCCGTGCCAGCAGCCGCGGTAATACGGAGGGCGCAAGCGTTAATCGGAATAACTGGGCGTAAAGCGCACGCAGGCGGTTATGCAAGTCAGATGTGAAATCCCAGCGCTTAACGTTGGGCGGTCATTTGAAACTGCAAGACTAGAGTACTATAAGGGGAGCTGGAATTCCAAGTGTAGCGGTGAAATGCGTAGATATCTGGAAGAACACCGGTGGCGAAGGCGAGCTTCTGGATAGTAACTGACGCTCAGGTGCGAAAGCGTGGGGAGCAAACAGGATTAGATACCCTGGTAGTCCACGCTGTAAACGATGTCAATTAGGAGTCTAGTCCGAAGAGGCTGGGTTCCGCAGCTAACGCTTTAAATTGACCGCCTGGGGAGTACGGCCGCAAGGTTAAAACTCAAATGAATTGACGGGGGCCCGCACAAGCGGTGGAGCATGTGGTTTAATTCGATGCAACGCGAAGAACCTTACCTGAACTTGACATATACGATGATCTGTCTGAGAGGATGGAGTACCCGCAAGGGAATCGTAAACAGGTGCTGCATGGCTGTCGTCAGCTCGTGTCGTGAGATGTTGGGTTAAGTCCCGCAACGAGCGCAACCCTTGTTCTTTGTTGCCAGCGCGTAAAGGCGGGAACTCAAAGAAGACTGCCGGTGATAAACCGGAGGAAGGCAGGGATGACGTCAAGTCATCATGGCCCTTACGTTCAGGGCTACACACGTGCTACAATGGTTTGTACAGAGGGAAGCGAAGTCGCGAGACGGGGCAGATCTCAGAAAGCAAATCGTAGTCCGGATTGGAGTCTGCAATTCGACTCCATGAAGTCGGAATCGCTAGTAATCGCGAATCAGAATGTCGCGGTGAATACGTTCCCGGGCCTTGTACACACCGCCCGTCACACCATGGGAGTGAATTGCACCAGAAGTAGTTAGCGTAACCGCAAGGGGCGCGATTACCACGGTGTGGTTTATGACTGGGGTGAAGTCGTAACAAGGTAACCATAGGGGAACCTGTGGTTGGATCACCTCCTTAACAGGAAAAGCGTCTGATAAATTGTTGCTGAATGTTCACACAGATTGTTTAAGCTGAATGAAAGAGACAGTGGAATGAAGTATGTCCCCATCGTCTAGTGGCCTAGGACATCGCCCTTTCACGGCGGTAACATGAGTTCGAACCTCATTGGGGACGCCACACCGGTCTCGGAGAGAGAAACCAGAGTAATTGCGGTTCAAGGGAGCTGAAATTACTGCGGTTTTTCACGACTGCAAGTTCTTTAAAAATTTAATCAAGCTGAAAATCAAAAAGAGTTCAAACAAGCAAGTGTCTTGGAACTTTTTGGCGTAAACAAATGTTACGAAACTGAGCTGAAAGAAGTTCAGGATCTTTGTTTAAGAATACGGCGAAGGGAAGAAAGGAAGGGGAACCCCTGACAGACTTTCCGGGGTTGTATGGTTAAGTGAAGAAGCGTGCATGGTGGATGCCTTGGCAATAAGAGGCGATGAAGGACGTACTAACCTGCGAAAAGCCGCGGTAAGCTGGTAAGAAGCGTAAAAGCCGCGGATGTCCGAATGGGGCAACCCGACACAGAAGTGTCATTCCGAAAGGAAAGCGAACCGGGAGAAGTGAAACATCTCAGTACCCCGAGGAAAAGAAATCAACCGAGATTCTCCAAGTAGTGGCGAACGAACGGGGAAGAGCCCAAAATCTCTGCATGTGCAAGCCGAAATGTCTGGGAAGGCATACGAAAGAGGGTGACAGTCCCGTAGGCGGAAGCGGGTGCAGGGTGAAAAACGAGTATGGCGGGACACGTGGTATCCTGTCAGAAGATGGGGGGACCATCCTCCAAGGCTAAATACTACTTATTGACCGATAGTGAACAAGTACCGTGAGGGAAAGGCGAAAAGAACCCCTGTGAGGGGAGTGAAAAGAATCTGAAACCGTGCACGTACAAGCAGTGGGAGCCCGAAAGGGTGACTGCGTACCTTTTGTATAATGGGTCAGCGAGTTGCTTTCAGTGGCGAGGTTAACCGAATAGGGGAGCCGAAGGGAAACCGAGTATTAACTGTGCGCTGAGTCGCTGGGAGCAGACCCGAAACCTGATGATCTAACCGTGGGCAGGATGAAGGTAAGGTAACACTTACTGGAGGTCCCGACCCACTAGTGTTGCAAAACTAGGGGATGACCTGCGGTTAGGGGTGAAAGGCCAATCAAATCAGGTGATATCTGGTTCTCCCCGAAAGCTATTTAGGTAGCGCCTCAATGGATAATTGCCGGGGGTAGAGCACTGTTTCAGAAAGGGGCCCAGCCAATGGGTTTCCGATTTGATGCAAACTCCGAATACCGGCAAGGAAGAAATTGGGAGACAGACGGCGGGTGCTAACGTTCGTCGTCGAGAGGAAAACAATCCAGACCGCCAGCTAAGGTCCCGAAGTCAATGTTAAGTGGGAAACGAAGTGGGAAGGCATAGACAGCTAGGATGTTGGCTTAGAAGCAGCCATCATTAAAAGAAAGCGTAATAGCTCACTAGTCGAGTCGGCCCGCGCGGAAGATGTAACGGGGCTAAACATTGCACCGAAGCTGCGGAATCGCAGAAATGCGGATTGGTAGGGGAGCGTTCTGTAAGGTGAAGAAGGCATACCGGAAGGAGTGCTGGAGCTATCAGAAGTGCGAATGCTGACGTGAGTAACGATAATGCGGGTGAAAAACCCGCACGCCGGGAGACCAAGGGTTCCTGTCCAACGTTAATCGGGGCAGGGTGAGTCGGTACCTAATGATAAGCTGAAAAGCGAGGCAGATGGAAAATCGGTTAATATTCCGATACTGGCATTAGCTGCGAAGGAGGGACGGAGAAGGCTAGGTGCGCCTGCTGTTGGATGCAGGTGAAAGGATGTAGTTCCGGCGCGTACGAAAAAAGGCGAGCTGAAGGATGAGATCTGAGAGGATTGCACTACGGTGCGAGAAGGCATTGATGCCAGGCTTCCAGGAAAAGCTTCTAAGCTACAGGCTAATGCGAGCCGTACCCGAAACCGACACAGGTGGTCGAGTAGAGAATACCAAGGCGCTTGAGAGAACTCGGGTGAAGGAACTAGGCAAAATAGTACCGTAACTTAGGGAGAAGGTATGCTGACGAAAGTGAAGGACTGCGCGTCCGGAGCAAGAGTCAGTCGCAGCGAAGAGGTGGCTGGGACTGTTTAACAAAAACACAGCACACTGCGAACACGGAAGTGGAAGTATAGTGTGTGACACCTGCCCGGTGCTGGAAGGTTAAATGATGATGTCATCGCAAGAGAAGCATCTGATTGAAGCCCCAGTAAACGGCGGCCGTAACTATAACGGTCCTAAGGTAGCGAAATTCCTTGTCGGGCAAGTTCCGACCTGCACGAATGGTGTAACCATGGCCACGCTGTCTCCACCCGAGACTCAGTGAAATCGAAATTGCTGTGAAGATGCAGTGTACCCGCGGCTAGACGGAAAGACCCCGTGAACCTTTACTATAGCTTGACACTGAACATTGAGTACATTTGTGTAGGATAGATGGGAGACAGAGAAACCTGTACGCCAGTATGGGCGGAGTCGACGTTGAAATACCATTCTGATGTGCTTGGTGTTCTAACTTCGGAAGGAGGACAGTGTCTGGTGGGTAGTTTGACTGGGGCGGTCTCCTCCCAAAGGGTAACGGAGGAGCACGAAGGTTGGCTAATCACGGTCGGACATCGTGAGGATAGTGCAATGGCAGAAGCCAGCTTAACTGCGAGACAGACGAGTCGAGCAGATGCGAAAGCAGGTCATAGTGATCCGGTGGTTCTGAATGGAAGGGCCATCGCTCAACGGATAAAAGGTACTCTGGGGATAACAGGCTGATACCGCCCAAGAGTTCATATCGACGGCGGTGTTTGGCACCTCGATGTCGGCTCATCACATCCTGGGGCTGCAGCAGGTCCCAAGGGTATGGCTGTTCGCCATTTAAAGTGGTACGCGAGCTGGGTTCAAAACGTCGTGAGACAGTTTGGTCCCTATCTGCCGTGGGCGCAGGAAGATTGAAGGGGATTGCTCCTAGTACGAGAGGACCGGAGTGAACGAACCGCTGGTGAGAGGATTGTAATGCCAATTGCATAGTCCGGTAGCTAAGTTCGGGATCGATAACCGCTGAAAGCATCTAAGCGGGAAGCGAGCCCTGAGATGAGTCTTCCCAGACCTTGAGTCTGTAAGGACCGTCAGAGACGATGACGTTGATAGGTGAGGAGTGGAAGCGTTGCGAGGCGTGGAGCGGACTCATACTAATGATCCGAGAGGCTTAACCATACAACGCCCGGAAAGTTTGGCGCTTGCGGGTTTGAACGGAAGAAGTGATTTGAGGCGAGATTAAATTTTTAAACCGGATTGCCTGATGAAGATAACGTTCTGGAACCACCTGTATCCATTCCGAACACAGAAGTGAAACGGAACAGTGCCGATGGTAGTGTAGCATTCGCTATGTGAGAGTAGGTCATTGTCAGGCATTTTATTTGAAAGAGGGAGTTCCTTTGCGGAGCTCCCTTTTTTCGTTATTACCCTTTAGTTCTTTACTAGATGCGGTACAGTTTATAGGCCTGAATATATTTAGTACTTACATAGAACTGTTAGAATTTTAATGATCTATGATGTTTTGAGGATCTGTTTTATTATTGATAAGCTATGATACCGTTGCTGACTTCATTATAGGTTTAGTAATTTAAGTTTTAATTGCTAATATCACTCAGTGATTCGGATTGGTTGTACTGCTTTGATAGTGATTCTCTCTTGAAATTTTTATATTGGTGAATATATTTTATATCACAAAATATTGATGCGATAATGCTAGCGAATATGATGTAAAATAGTGAGGTATATGGGAAACTGCTTGCCGTGGTTTTGTTCCTTTTCTTAAAAAGTCCGTGCCTGTTTTTCATGAGAAAAGTTAGTATGTCGTGTTTTTGAATACACAACATGGTGAATTCTTTTAAAAAACGTTTTCACGTGGTAAAATGTAGAGCCGGGATTTATGAGGGAAATTTTTCCAAAACATTTTATAAGCGTTGGCAGTCCCAGTAGTTGTTTATTTAAATCATTTGATTAGTGACCATAATTATGAAGAGTTTGATTCTTGTGACATCACCACCGGCCTGTGGTAAGACATATGTATCTAAGGCAATTGCTAAAAAGTTAGATCATGTTGTATATCTTGATAAGGATACGCTCATTGTTCTTTCTAAACAGATTTTTGTGGTTGCTAATCAGGAATACAACCGCAGCTCTGATTTTTTCGAAGAGCATATCAGAGACTATGAGTACTACGCCATTCTTGATTTGGCTTTTGAGGCTCTTGAATACGAAGATAACGTGCTTATAAACGCTCCGTTTACCCGAGAGGTTAGAGATCCTTCGTATATTGCCGATTTGAGAACAAAACTTGCCAAGATTGGGGCTCGTTTGGTTTTGGTTTGGGTTGATACTTCTCCGGAAACTTGTCACCAGCGCATGATCAAGAGAAATTCTAGCCGTGATACCTGGAAGTTGGAACATTGGGACGAGTATATTTCCCGTTGTAATTTTACCATGCCCGAAAATGTGGGTGATGTTTTTGTGTTCAAGAACAACAACGGAGCTGAATTTGACGAGTCTCTAGATCGGATTGCCGAGTTCCTGAACTGATAGTCACTGTTCTGTGTTGTCAAAAAAAGGAGTCATTACATAATGACTCCTTTTTTATTTTTCTGATTTTTCGGAACAAAGTTCCAGAATCCATTTATGTTTGTCTCCTCGAGGTCTTTAATTATAAAACAAGGGGCGCAGTGACGGATGAGCGAAGGTGTTGACTGTTATAAGAGCATTCACAAATGACATTGGTCAGTAATTCTAAAAACTATTGACCAATGTAATGTCGGTTGAGTGATTATATATTGAGAAAAACAATGATAAACACACCAAACGTCTACAGTATTTTATCAGTTAAAGAATGAATCCACTAACAAACTGGCATTCTCATAATAATTGTATTCAGCATTGAAATTTCCTGACTCCACAGCCCCAAAAAGGCTGATAATAACCAGAATGCCGGTGATTAACGACATTATCAGGAGATGTCTTGATAGTTTTGCTTCTGATAATTTGTCAATAATAAGCAATACTGGCAGAAGACTGAAGGCGAATACTACATTTAGTTCGTCGGATGACAGCAGTACTGGCGCTATACCGGCAAAAACTGTGGTTGCCAGTAAGGCGTATGTGGAAACAACGGAGAGGTAGCCTGAATTACTCTCCGGTTCATTTCTTGTGAATACGTATCCTTTGGCTTCTATTACTGCCGCCCAGTTTCCCAAAACACTCCACAGCATGGTCATAAGTCCTACGATGTAGATCCCTGCCAGCCAGACTATTCGGAAGAACTGTGCAATAATTTCTGAAGCACTGATCCAATTAAAACTTGTTTCCAGAACCAGATGATTCTGTCCCAGAGCAGAACTGAATCTAAGCCAGTATAATACCGATTTCAATATTGGATATACGTGGGTAATTCCAAAGCCTGGATAACCTTCCTGAAAGTCATGGGTGATATACATGCCGGTATTGGTTCTGGCTGCCACAACACCAAGGTATATCAGAAATCCCGAAGCACACGATCCCAAAATCAATCCCAGAATGTTAATGTGAAGGATTTTTCTAATCATTAGGGCCATGGATATCAGGCAAAGTATGGTTCCCGAATAGTGAAAGTGAAGACACCAGCCGATGGCTAAAATATGCAGGGAACTCCAAATAAAATAGGACATGAAGCTTTCAGGGCGATTCCTTAGCTTTACAAGTGTAAGGAGGTAAAGTGCTGCTCCAATTTCCATATATGAAGTGTAGGAGAAATGAGTATTGTAGAGAAACCATGGTGATAAGAGATAGATTATTACGGTCCAGGCAAGAGTTGTCCGTGACACATAGCTATAAAGAGCCCATAATAAAAATCCCAGTGATCCAAGTCTCAGCAGAATCAGCACTAGCAATGGGGATAGTACGCTTTCATAAACCCGAAGCGGTGCAGATATGACTAAAGTCAGCAGATTATTGTCGCTGAAATTCTTTGCATCCTGAAGGTAATGAACGGCAAATCCGTTTTTCAGAATTTCAGTGGCCTCGGCATTCATATACTGGTTGTTTCCGTAGATAACCGCCAGTACCAGATAGAAAAAAGCTATGGTACCTGTGATTAAGGCTAGTTGCAGACGGGACATTTTAAGTTCTCCTGTTATTCCTTAACTGAGGAATGCTTATGTAATCCGTTTCTGAGATTTTTTCACGATACACTTCAGGCGGATCATTGTGTGCGGAGTGCCTGTTCGGCAAATACTCAGGATTCCTCTGAAACTTCAGAGATGTTTTAGCTGAGAAATGCTGATAAAGAGCAGGACGTAGCCCGGCACTGTTTCATTGTAAAACTGTTAGCGTAAAATGTATTCTTTTCTTTAATTTTATTCGGAGATTCTGAGCTTGTTAGCCGAATCTTGAGAAATATCATGATTTTCGTCGCAGCCTTCGGGTCATAACCGGTATTCTTGCAAATTTTCTGGAGGGACTATCCAAGAGTAAAAACGTGTTAGACGGTCATATGTTCAGCACTAACATGAAAATACTGTTCTTGGCAAGCTGCTGTTTCACGTACTGTGGCAGGCTATGTAACTAGAATCCATTGTTAAAGGTTTTATTCTGACTGCGATTTCTTGGTATCAGCAGACTAGCAACACCGAATTTTGAGCTTTAGGTTTCCGAAAGCGAGTGGGGAGCAGACTGTTTATAATGCCTTTTCCAAGTTACTGAGCAGGTTTCTAACTAATCCTCGCTGCCAGTGTATTCAGAACTCTTTCTGTCTGCTCCGAAAACTGGGATTATTCATCATCCGTATTCTGTGTATAATGCTTCCATAGTAGTTATTTTTTACTCTGTGATCATATCACAGTTGACCTATGGCTGAATAAGACCGGGGGACAGAATATGCCGATTAAAATTCCGGATGCTTTGCCTGCTGCATCCATCCTTACTGCTGAAAACGTGTTTGTCATGACTGAGACTAGGGCGGTACACCAGGATATTCGCCCCCTCCATGTGCTGATTCTGAACCTGATGCCAAAAAAAATTGAAACGGAAACACAGTTTATGCGGAAGCTGTCGAATTCGCCATTGCAGGTGGTTGTTGATTTGCTGCGTATTGACAATCATATTTCAAAAAATACTCCCAGAGCTCATCTTGACACGTATTATCAGAATTTTGATTCCGTTAAGGACAGATATTATGACGGCATGATTGTCACCGGCGCGCCATTGGAACACGTTCCCTTTTCGGAGGTAAGTTACTGGAATACCCTTACTGAAATTATGGAATGGTCCCGGGAACATGTTACCTGTACCAGTTTTCATTGCTGGGGGGTACAGGCTGCATTAAAGGTGTTTTACGGATTGGAACCCCAGCTGAGGAAGGTAAAATTGTCTGGTGTTTTTCGGCATAGTACCGCTAAAATTCCGGATCCTTTGATCCGGGGGTTTGATGATTATTTTCTGGCTCCTCATTCCCGGTTCATGGATTTTAAAACCAGGTTTATCGAAGAAAATACTGATCTGGAGGTGCTTGCTGATTCAGATGTTACCGGGGTGTATTTGGCTGTATCTCCGGACAGAAGACAGGTATATGTGACGGGACATCCGGAGTATGACGCCAATACCCTAGATAATGAATACCGACGTGATATCAATGCTGGGCTAGATCCGATTATTCCTGAGAATTATTATCCCAATAATGATCCCTCGGCAACGCCTCTCTGCACCTGGAGGAGTCATGGATTTTTGTTGTTTTCAAACTGGCTGAACTACTATGTTTATCAGGCAACACCGTTTGATATAAGTGCTAAGCGTGACTGACCTATTTTAATTGATGGCTGCTGTTGGTAAACAAACGTGGGGAATATACTGTGAATGCATTGCGAGATACTATTATCCGGGAACTTAATAAGCGCATCCTGATTATAGATGGTGCTATGGGGACAATGATTCAGGGGTTCGGGCTTACGGAAAATGATTATAGAGGAACCCTTTTTAAAGACAGTCCGGTTGATCTTAAGGGCTGTAATGATGTTCTCTGCCTTACACGTCCCGATATTATAAAAAGCATTCATATGTCATATCTGGATTCCGGAGCGGATATTATTGAGACTGACAGTTTTAATGCTACCCCGGTTCCGTTAGCTGATTACCGTCTTTCAGAGCTGGCGTATGAGATTAATCGCAGAGCTGCGGAAATTGCGGGAGAGGCTCGGGATTTTTTTAATAAAAAGACTCCAGAAAAACCACGTTTTGTGGCAGGCGTACTCGGGCCCACAAACCGTACATGTTCCATATCGCCGGATGTCAATGATCCTGGAGCAAGAAACATCACTTTTGATGAACTGGAATCTGGCTACGCTGAAGCTGTCAGAGGTCTTATTGATGGCGGAGCTGATCTGATTATTATAGAGACTATTTTTGACACGCTTAATGCCAAGGCGGCCGTATATGCTGCAGAAGCTGTTTTTGAGGAAAAGAAAACAGTACTGCCGATAATGATTTCCGGAACCATTACCGACGCTTCTGGAAGAACTCTTTCCGGTCAGACTCCGGAAGCTTTTTACAACAGTTTGAGACATGCCAGTCCGCTTACATTTGGATTTAACTGTGCTTTGGGTCCCGAGGAGTTGACCGGTCATGTGGAGGAGCTTAATCGTTATTCGGAAACCTATGTGGCGATTTACCCAAATGCAGGGCTGCCAAATGCCTTCGGGGGGTACGATCTGTCACCGGAAGATATGGCAGCATCTATCAGATGCTGGGCTGAACAGGGACTTGTTAATGTTGTTGGTGGCTGTTGTGGAACCACGCCTGATCATATCAGAGCTATTGCCAATGCCGTTAATGGGCTGTCTCCGCGTCCTTTGCCGGCTACACCTGTTCATTCGTGCCGGCTGTCAGGTCTTGAGCCTCTTACAATTGACGAGAACTCGCTTTTTATTAACGTCGGTGAGCGTACAAATGTTACTGGAAGTGCCAAGTTTAGACGTCTTATAAAATCCGGAGAATTTGAAGAGGCTGTGGATATTGCACGAATTCAGGTTGAGAACGGAGCACAGATTATTGATATCAATATGGACGAAGGAATGATTGATGCGGTATCGTCCATGAGAACGTTTCTTAATTTGATAGCGTCTGAACCTGCCATTGCCAGAGTACCCGTGATGATTGATTCTTCAAAATGGGAGGTTGTTCAGGCCGGATTACGATGTGTTCAGGGGAAGCCGATAGTAAATTCTATTTCCATGAAAGAAGGAGTGTCTAAATTTCTGGAACATGCCAGGGAAATTCTCCGATTTGGCGCTGCTGCTGTTGTTATGGCCTTTGATGAAAAGGGGCAGGCAGATACCTATGAGAGAAAGATAGAGATCTGTACCAGAGCTTATCGTTTATTGACTGAAGAAGTAGGATTTCCGCCGGAAGACATAATTTTTGACCCGAATATTTTTGCAGTGGCCACTGGCATTCCGGAGCATGACAATTATGCCCGAGATTTTATTGAGGCTGTTAAAACCATAAAGGAAACTCTGCCGTATGCCAAAATTTCAGGAGGTGTTTCCAATGTATCATTTTCATTCCGCGGCAATGAGCCTCTGAGACAGGCCATACATACAGTTTTTCTTTACTATGCCATAAGAAACGGTATGGACATGGGGATTGTCAATGCCGGTCAGCTGGCTGTATATGATGATATTCCCGAAGAACTCAGAACATTGGTGGAGGCGGTAATTCTTAACACATCTCCGGACGCTACGGATCATTTGCTTGCTGTGGCTGAAAAATATAAGAACGGCGGTAAATTGAATAATCCCAATGCTCAGGATGAGGATCTTTCCTGGAGAGATGATATTCCTGAAAAAAGAATAGAATTCTCGCTGGTAAAGGGAATAGACAAGTTTATCGAAGAAGATACCGAGGAACTAAGACAAAAGTTGCCCCGTCCGATTGATGTGATTGAAGGTCCTTTGATGAATGGCATGAACCTGGTAGGTGATCTGTTCGGAGCCGGTAAGATGTTTTTGCCCCAGGTTGTTAAATCTGCCCGGGTCATGAAAAAGGCTGTGGCATGTTTGGAACCATTTATTCGGTCAGAACAGAAGTCGGTGCGTTCCAACGGAAAGATTGTCATGGCTACTGTAAAAGGTGATGTTCATGATATCGGCAAGAATATTGTGTCAGTTGTTTTGCAGTGCAATAACTATGAAATTATAGATTTAGGTGTGATGGTTCCGTGTCAGGACATCATTAATGTTGCTATAAGAGAGAAAGCAGATATTATTGGGCTTTCTGGGCTTATTACTCCTTCCCTGGATGAAATGGTTCATGTGGTTAGGGAATTGGAAAAGCAGGGGCTTCATATTCCGGTGATGATTGGCGGAGCTACTACTTCAAAAGCTCATACAGCAGTGAAACTGGAGCATGAATATTCTTCTCCTGTGGTTTATGTTGCAAATGCCAGCAGGGCGGTTACTGTAGCTCAGTCCCTATTATCCGCGGATCTCAGACCGGCCTATCTTAAGAAACTTAGGGAAGAGTATGCCTTTGAAAGACATCTTCATGAGCTGAAATATGCCAGGATGGAGACGGTGTCTTTTGAAGAAGCTGAGCACAGGGCTTTTTGTCCGGATTTTTCCAGATCTAAGCCGGCGTTTCCTTTGTTTACAGGTATTAAAATTCTGGAACTGAAGTTGAGTGCTATAAGACCGTTAATATGGTGGCAGGGATTTTTTAATCTTTGGGAATATCGTAAGGATTATCGTGAGCTTTTGTCTCATCCGGAACAGAATCCTTCTGCAGTAAAGCTTTATGAAGAAGCCAATGCTCTTCTGGACGAACTGGAAAATCAGCAGGATTTTCGGATAAAGGCTGTATTCGGTATATTCCCGGCCGAGCGTTCTGGTAGAAACACGGTAACTGTTCATACGGAAGACGGAGATCGGATATTTAACTTTTTGCGTTCCCAGACAGTTGGAAAAGGAGAAAAGCTGCAGAACCCGTGCCTTGCCGATTTTATTGATACTGTTGATGATGCCATGGGTATTTTTGCCGTGAATGCAGGTGCAGAGGATCTACTGAATAAGTATCGGGCGGAGAATGATATTTATACCGGATTGCTGTTGCAATCGCTTACTGACAGATTGGCTGAGGCAGGAGCCTCTTACCTGCATTATCTGATACAGTCAAAATACTGGGGCTATTCCCAGGAATCATCAGATCCGGAAGATATTTTTCTGGAGAAGTCTCCGGGAATCCGTCCGGCTCCGGGATATCCATCTTGTCCGGATCATCATGAAAAACAGCTTATCTGGGATATTCTGCATCCTGATACTGCAATCGGGCTAAAACTTACCGAAAGCTTTATGACACTTCCGGTAAGTTCGGTAACTGCTTATGTTTTTGGAAACAGCGAAGCTGAATATATAACTGTGAGCGGAGTAGGCAGAGATCAGCTGGAAGATTACAGCAGACGTACTGGCAGAAATGTTGCGATCTTGGAAAAAAACCTTGCTTCCTGTTTGGGATATATCCCCGACAGCCTGAAGATATCTGACTGAAAAAGTAAGAACAGCCAAGGCAGGCAGAGGGCTACTACTACACCAGAGTTTGCGTCGGACGTTGGACAAATATGCTACTTATCAAGCACCTCTGTTCAGCAGCCGTCGGTAATAACGCGGATCTGCAATCCTTTCAGGTTGCCGTCAAATTTATAGTATGTCGGATCCTGAAAGCATGGTGTATTGTAGAAAATATAGCACATGTTTTTATATGTCCACTCATCCTCGGATTGGAAGGCATCCGGTATGGGCAATCCCTTCTGGGTTACTAGTATCTGCGTGGCGTCTTTGTTCCATTCTTTATATACATACAGCCATTTGGTATTTGGCTCGGGTTTGTCATCTTCCTTTAACCCGATATTGAAATCAAGAGCCCTGATAATCCCGTCAGGTGTGGCATCTGGAAAACCGCATCTCATTTTGATTTTTTCATCATCAGTACACGATTGGCCTTCTCCTTTGGGGCAGAAATAGCCATCGGGATCGATGTGTCCTTTTACAGCAGCTTTGGCATTAACAAGATCCGCAGTGTATCTCATGGTTCGAACCATAGATTTCAGAATATCGATACGAGCCGCGGTATGGCTACCGGCAACAGCTTCTGGGTGCAGAATAAAAACAGAAGACAGAACCGTGAGTGCTGCGATATTTTTCAGCGAAAAAAACTTGTTGCATAACCCCATAGCCAGGCATTCCTTTTGAAACAATAAAACAGTTCCGATTCATGTTTAATACTGAAATCCTCTTGTCAAAATTTTATTTTTTTGCAGGAATCATATCCATGTTTTAGTATCTGAATTATGACTAAGGCACCGTTTTTATCGTGATGATATTTGTTTTGCAAATACTTTCTGATTATAAAAAAAACCGCCGGTGCATTGACGGCGGTGTAATATTTTCAGGGATATGAAATTATTTTGCGGAATCGTAATCGAAATCTTTTTGAAGATCGGCATCGGTTACTATGTTGCAATCATTTTCTCCAACCGGGAATACTGCGTATTCGATGCCGGAAGCGCGGAGCTGGGGTAGCCAGGTTTCAAGAAATACTGCCAGACTTATTGGCTGCGGATGATAGCCGCTGGCGATTTCATTGTGTTCAGCATAGTTGAGAGCGTAACGTTCATGACTCCAGACAGGCAGCACGCTGATAGTTTCCTCATTTTCATCGGTTTCCAAAAAGAGGATATCGTCTTCCTCTTTTTTTAGCACAAAAATTTCCAGTCCCTTTTTGGCACTTTCCACAAAATAATGATATCGGTACTCGGCATTAAGCTTTAATGCAGCATTGTACTGAATGTCGTCCAGTTTGAAAGACATAGCGTATCCTCTGTAATTATTGAAACCTTCAAGGCGCTATTTTAAGTAGTTTTTGAGAAATTGTCCCGTGTATGATCCGTTTTTATGGCAGTTTGCTACAATTTCTTCGGGAGTTCCTTCTGCGATAATCATTCCGCCTCGGTCTCCGCCTTCTGGTCCCAGATCAACTATATGGTCGGCACTTTTAATCACATCCATGTTGTGTTCGATAACAACAATGGTATTTCCCAAATCCCGCAACCGGAAAAGTACGGAAAGCAACATTTTTACGTCATGGAAATGAAGTCCGGTGGTAGGTTCATCCAAAATATAAAGTGTTGATCCGGTTTGAGGTCTGGAAAGTTCTTTAGCTAGTTTGATTCTCTGAGCCTCTCCTCCAGAGAAGGTGGTGGCGCTCTGCCCCAGAGAGATGTACGAAAGACCTACATCACAAAGAGTTTGCAGCTTTCGTTTCAGCAATGGAAAAGCGCTGAAAAAATCTAGGGCTTCTTCAGCTGTCATGTTAAGAATCTCATTGATATTCTTTCCCTTAAATTCGATATCAAGAGTTTCGGGATTATATCTCTTACCGCGGCATTCTTCGCATTCAACATATACATCAGGGAGAAAGTTCATTTCTACTTTGATGAGTCCGGCTCCCTGACAGGCTTCGCACCGACCGCCCTTTACGTTGAACGAAAATCTTCCTGGTTGGTAGCCTCTGGCCCGGGCTTCCTTGGTATCGGCAAAAATGCTTCTGATGGGGCCGAAGAGGTCAATATATGTTGCAGGATTGGAACGTGGTGTTCTGCCAATGGGAGACTGATCAATGCTGATTACCTTGTCAAATAGATTCAGTCCGGAAATTGATTCGTAAGGAGCAGGGTGTGCGAGAACTGCTCCGTTGAGCTCTTTTTCGGCGGCCAAAAAAAGAGTGTCGTTTATCAGAGTTGATTTGCCAGACCCTGAAACACCGGTAATACAGGTGAAAAGTCCGGCTGGAATTTTCAAGGTTACGTTTTTAAGATTATTGCCAGAAGCTTTTCTAATAACCAGATAATCCTTGCCGTTTTTCCTTCTTGACGGGATAGGAATGCTCAGTTTCCCGGAGAGATACTGTCCAGTGAGAGATGATTCGTTTTTAACTATTTCCGCAATTGTTCCTTCAGCGACCACATTTCCTCCGTGAATTCCGGCCATAGGTCCCATATCGATAATGTGATCGGCTTTTTTGATAGTGTTTTCATCGTGTTCCACCACAATTACAGTGTTCCCCAGATCCCGGAGGTGGAACAGAGAGTTCAGAAGTCTTTCATTGTCTCTTTCGTGCAGGCCGATGCTGGGCTCATCCAGCACGTACATTACACCTGTAAGACCGGAGCCTATTTGGCTAGCCAGTCTTATCCGCTGGCTTTCTCCGCCGGAAAGAGTTTCGCTAGAACGATTGAGAGTGAGGTAATCAAGACCGACATTTACCAAAAAATTTAGCCGATTTGATATTTCTTTTAGAAGTCGTTGTGCAATTTTTTGGTTCTGTGATGAAAGCTCCAGTGTTTTAAAGAATTCAAGGTTTTCTCTGACAGTCTGATTTCCCAGTTCTGAAAGCGAAAATTCTCTGCCGGAGACATCTCTCAGAAAAACATGACGATATCCTTTTTTAAGGCGGGCTCCATTGCATGATGCACAGGGGAGCGCAGTGAGATATTTGGCAAAATCTTCTTTCTGTCGGTCAGGAGCTTCCTTGTATTTTCTGGTGAAATTTGGAATTATTCCTTCAAAAACGGTAGTTTTGCGGTATTCTCCTTCTCCGAAGCTGAATGCTATTTTTATTTCGTCAGTACCGGAACCGTAAAAAATTTTGTGAATGACATCCAGTGGTAAATCTTGTAACGGCACATCAAGGCTGAACCTGTATTTTTCAGAAAGAGCTCTTATAAAGGAAAAATTATAGCTTGAAGAGGGACTCCAGTATTTTATTGCTCCGTCGTTGAGAGATTTTCCTTTATCAAGAATAAAGCTCTCCGGAATAAATACTTCCTTTACACCCAAACCGTCGCATTCCGGGCAGGCCCCGTTGGGGTTGTTGAAGGAAAAATTTCGAGGTTCGAGTTCCGGCAGGGTGTAATTGCATATCGGGCAGGCATATTTGTCAGAAAAATCGAGAGCCGGAAAACAGTCATCCATGGATACAGCCCGGGCACGACCTTCGGCCATTTTGAGAGACAATTCCAGCGCATCTGCTATGCGTTGTCTGATTTCTGCTGATGATCTGACTTTAAGACGGTCGATAATTATCTCAATGGTATGTTTTTTGTGAAGTTCCAGTTCTGGAGGATCGGATAGCTCGCAGTTCTCTCCGTCGATCCGTGCTCTTATGTATCCTTGTCGCGACAGATCGCTGAGAAGCTGCCGGTATTCCCCTTTGCGGTTTCTTACTACCGGAGCCAAAATCATGATTTTTGAATCCTGTGGCAGGGACATGATGGCATCAGTCATCTGTTTCACTGTTTGGGCCTTTAGTTCACACCGATGTTCAGGACAGCGGGCAATGCCGGCTCGGGCATACAGAAGCCGGAGATAATCGTAAATTTCGGTTATGGTTCCTACGGTTGATCGGGGGTTGTGAGAGACCGCCTTCTGTTCAATGGATATTGCTGGAGACAGTCCGGTTATGCTGTCCACATCGGGCTTGTCCATCAGATCCAGAAACTGCCTGGCATAAGCGGACAGAGATTCTACGTATTTTCGCTGACCTTCTGCATAAAGAGTGTCAAAAGCCAGTGATGATTTTCCGGACCCGGACAGTCCGGTAATTACGCAAAAATTGTTTTTAGGAATTTTTACACTTATGTTTCGGAGATTGTGGGTGCGGGCTCCGGTAACAGCAATTTCCGCTGGCATAGGTACTCCTGGAAGCAATGAAGTATAAGATGGGAGGCTACTGAAAAAAACGGAGCCAGAGCTCCGTTTTTGAACTTACGCAATTAAAGCTGAGGCAACTCAGAATGGCAGATCGTCATCCTTGAAAGGACGATTGTCGCCATCATCGGACAAGGCAGGTTCTCCGGAAGGAGCTCCGGCAGAGTTACCAGCATTCTCCGGTATCTGAAAACTGCTGGGATTCGGCATTGCCTGGGATGGCTGGGGCATCACCGGTTTTTCCGGAAGTTCCTGAGACGGAGGGGGCAGGGGAACAGCCCCTGCTGGTGTGGCGTTTCGGAAATTTCCGGCTCCTGAATTGTTCATTTGGGAGCCAAAGCCACCTCTCTGGGGGTATCCAGAATTGTTTCTGTAGCCTCCCTGGTTTGACATTCCTCCCGATTGTTGCGGATAATCACCCTGCTGCTGGTATCCGCCCGGAGCCTGCTGAAAACCTCCGTTCTGCGGATAGCCGTTCATGTTCTGGTAAGCACCAGGCTGTGGGAATCCGGCATTTGGATACCCGCCGTTCCCCTGTTGCTTAGAAGAAAGAAGGTGAAGCTCGGTAACATGAATTTCCGTTGTGTATCTCTTGATTCCTTGCTGATCCTCGTAGGAACGGGTTTTGATTTTGCCCTCAACATAAATTTGGCTACCCTTTCTCATGTAGTCCCGGGCGATTTCGGCAGTACGTCCCCAGAAAACCAGCCGATGCCACTCGGTCTGCTCAGTTATATTTCCGTTCTGATCACGATAGCTTTCGTTGGTGGCAAGACCAACAGTGGCGATGCTGGTGGAACCGTTGGACAAAACTCGGAAATCCGGTTCTGCCGCGGTATTTCCCAAAAGGATAACCTTATTAACTCCGCGTACCATAAATAATCTCCTATAACGTCCTGCTGACGGCAATTACGTGCGGAAACCGTCAGCCATTGCCCGAAAGAAGCACCTGAAACAGGCAGTTCGTTCGGTATGTCTCCTGTATTATAACTATTTTTACAAAAAATAAAAGTATTCACAGAATATAATGTCCGGATGATGAATTCCGGATTGGAAACGGTGATCATTCTTATTGTTTTATGAGGAAATATCAAGATTTTCATCAAGTTTTCTGCAGGAAATCGTTTCAGCAGTCATTTTTCTTAGGCATGAAACTCCGGTTTGCGTTTATATGTGGCGGTTAGGCGTAGTAAGTATTGAAAAATGGAAAATCATAAAGGCAGATCTAAAAATGACACTTTATGATATAGCAATAATAGTTCCGACGTGCTAAAGTTCAATTGCTTGTAACGGAGAGATAGGGTTATTTTATGTCAAGGAAAAATCAGCCGAATGTGGCTGTCGCCCTGAGAGCGGACGGTGTGTGGTTTCTTTCCCTGAATCGTGACAAGAAAAAAGCGGATTTTAAGGCCTGCAATTCAACACAGGACTGGATCGTTGCGATAAAGGATCTTTTTGGAAAAAACGGAGTGCATGCGAAAGATCGGGTTTGTGCTGTACTGGATGTTTCTCTTACCAGTTCAATTCAGCTACCACAGAATGAAACTCTTACTGACGAAGAGCTTCATGGTATCGCCATGTACAAGGATCTTGAAGGAGCGGTTGCCGGTAAAATCGGAGATTATACATGGGATTTCTATCAAGCATTTACCAGCAAAACCTCGCACCCTATGCTGAATTTTGTGCTTGCCGAGAAGAGACTTATTGCTCTTATATCGGATGTGATTAACAGTATTGCGATACTGGATTCCATTTCTATAAGCACTTTGGCAATGGCCGATTTTATTTCTTTTTATCAGTATGAAACCGTTAAAAAAAAGGATGCGTCCATTCCTTTACAGTATGTGGAGCAGCTGGCTTTGCTTCTTTATATGGAAAAGGGCAAGGATCTTACGGTGTACGGTGTTTATAACGGTGAACTCTGCTATACACGTGTTATGCGTAATTATCGTGGACTTGAGGGCAATGTTCTTTTAGGAAACGAGACCGGGCTTCTTGAGCAGCTGGATATGGATCTGCTACGGCTGTGCGATGATTTCTTTACCGCAAGACTCGGGCTTCCGCCGGTAACAAAAATGATTATTCTGATGGATACAGATCAGGTGGAGACTATTTCTCAGACACTTGCTGAAAACAGACGTTATGTCGAGGTGATTCCGAGTTCCAAGCATCTTTTTAAAAATTCTAAGCCGTCATTTGCAGTGTGCGATGACAAAACTGTTTGTGAGCTATGCGACATCGGGGTGCAATATCTTCCCCTTTACGGAGTTCTTAAGGGAGGAAGTTTGAAAAGTGCGCAGGAGTAGACTTGATTTATACCGTCCGGAATTCCGTCCCAAGAAGGTAATACTGAGTATTGAGCACATGATCATTGTCTGGCTTTGTGTGGCCGGTATTATAGCTCTTCTGATTATGAACGCCAGTGAGGAGAACAGGCGTATCAAAAAACAGGAGCAGGAACTTAATGAACAGCTAAGCGATACTCAGGCGCAGTTGGCGGAGGTTCAGGCCAGAGTGGCGGTACAGCAGCTTGACAAGGTTCTTCAGAAGGAAGTTCAGGATCTGAAGGTTCTCGTTGACAGCAAGCGAAAGATGTATGAGCTTATCAGTTCCAGTGATAAGCTGAAAAGTCATGGCTATGCCGGTTTTATGTACGGTCTTGCTGAGGTTAGTTCATCTGATATCAGTGTTACTTCTTTCAGACTTTCAGGGCTTAATGCCAATATATCTGGTATTGCCAGCAGATCAGATTCAGTGCCGCAACTGGTTTCGCGTTTTGGAGTTAATGAGAATATGAAAGATGTGACCTTTGGTGCTCTCAGGATTTACACCGACAGCGAAACCGGGATACTGCACTTCAGTTTGTCCGATGCTGAAGCTGTAGGCGGAAAGGAATCCGAAGATAACGGAGAATCCGAAAAATGAGCTACAGAGATCTACAGAAAAAGGTAGCTTCCCTTTCAATGCGAGAGCGGATACTGGTGTGTCTTGTGGGAGTTGCTCTGTTTGTCTTTCCGGGATATCTCTCTTTTGTGGACAGGTATAAAACGGATACCAGAAGAACCCAGGACAGCATGGGAGCCAGGGGCGCCGAACTGGCTGAAGTTCAGGAGGAGCTTGCCAAGTGGCAGGGGATGCTTACTCAGAATCCTAATGATGTTCTTCGCAGTGAAAAAGAGGAGTATCAGAAGATTCTTGCCGAGTTGGATGAAAGTCTCGACAGGGAAACGATGAATCTGATAAGTGCTTCTCAAATGGCGGGAATTCTGACAGGGGTGCTGTCCGGGAATTCCTCGGTGAAAATTACAAAAACGGAATCGGTTCCTCCACGGCTTTTGTTTCATAAGGATGATGTGAAGCTGTACCAGCATGGAGTGATTATTACTCTGAACGGCAGATACATGGATATCATGAGATATCTTGAAGGTTTAGAAGCCATGAAAACCAGCTTTTTCTGGAAATCGTTCGATTACAGGGTAACAAAATATCCGGAAGCGGAAGCGGTTCTGGAAATATACACGCTCAGTATAAATAGGGACTTTATTCGTGGTTAAATTATCATTGGTATTAACAGTGACTGCGTATCTCTGCTTCGGAGCAGCCGAAGCAGGAGTGCTGAGAGATCCAACGACACCTTTGTACGGAACAGTGCAGACTGCGGCCAGTAATACAGGAAAGGGCAGTCTGAAGCTACAGGCCATAATGCGGGGAAATGGCAGGGCTCGTGCTGTTATAAGCGGACAGACCTGTTATTTGGGGCAAAAGTGTCAGGGGTATGTTCTGATATCCTTAACCAAAAGCAGTGCTATCATGATAGCGCCGCAGGGAGATGAAAGACTTGAGTTATCGCTTTATACCTCCGGAAGACGTGAGACTAAAAATGAAGATAAATAAATTCTCGGTTCTGGCGCTGTCCGTGGCGCTGGCTCTAACATCTGGCTGTACCTACAGGCATCCGGCTCCGACTGAAATTAAGGAGGAACTGATAAATGCTACCAGGGCTCCCGCAAAGCTTGCGGTGCCGGAAGAGGTTCTCAATGAACTTAATCCTGATCTGCCAGTTCAGAATGAATCTTTTGCCGAAGATTCCAAGAGGATAAGCGTGGCGGCAAATGAAGTTCCGGCAGCGGAATTTTTTGCAAGGCTTATGGATAATTCAGGCGCTTCCGTGGTGGTACATCCGGATGTTTCTGGCACCATTACTGTGAATCTTGACAATGTCACTGTTGATCAGGTTTTTGATGCAGTATACAGAATGTACGGATATCGTGCTGAAAAGCAGGGTAAAATTTATTTTGTCTACCCTGCCGGAGTTCATACCGAAACCATTCCGGTGGATTATATGCTCCTAACCAGGGAATCCACCACTTCCGTATCTATCAGCAATAATTCCCTCAGAGACGGAGATTCCAGTTCAGATTCCTCCTCCTCATCAGATTCTTCCTCATCCAACAGTTCTTCTGACAGTGACAGTTCCGACAGCTCCAGCGGGGTTTCTTTAAGCACCAATTCCAAGAGCGATTTCTGGACGGAACTGGAAAAGACTCTTGGTAAGATCCTTGGCAGCGGGGAGGGGCGGGTGGTCAGTGTGAATCCGCAGGCTGCCACGGTGACTGTCAGAGGCATGCCCTCTGAAATTCAAAATGTCCGTGATTACCTTAATCAGACTAAAAACGCACTCAGAAGACAGGTGGTAATTGAGGCCAAAATACTGGAAGTTCATCTTAATGAAGATTATGCTCAGGGAATTGACTGGAGTCTGATACTGGGTAATCCGAATTCTCAGTACGTGAAGGGCCTGGGAAACAGCGCTGCCAGCACCAGTCATATAGAAGGGAGCGTGTTTTCTCTTCTGGGAGGTGGCTTTCAGTTCAGCATGTCAGACAAGCGCTATTCCGTGCTCATTAATCTGCTTCAGACTCAGGGGGATGTTACCACTTTGTCCAGTCCGAGAATAACAGCACTTAATAATCAGCGCTCTGTGATGAAGATTGGCAAGGATTCCTACTATCTCACCGATATAAGTACGGATTCCAGTACCTCCAATTCAGATAATAACATTGTTTCCTCGTCTTTTGATTTTTCGCCTTTCTTCAGTGGTGTGTCATTGGATGTACTGCCTCAGATAAGTGATGACGGCCGGATTTTGATGCATGTTCATCCAGCAGTAATCAGTGTTCAGGATGATAATAAGACTATTAATCTTGGAGAAGGCAAGCATATGGAACTGCCTCTGGCTACTTCGGATGTCCGGGAGACCGATACTGTGGTTGAAGCTCAGTCCGGCGATGTAATTCTGATTGGCGGTCTGATGAGACATGAAAAGGGAACTCAGGAATCAAAGGTCCCAGTGCTTGGAGATATTCCTCTGGTGGGAGAGCTGTTTAAGAACCGCTCTATCTATGACAACAAGTCGGAACTGGTAATTCTTCTTCGTCCGGTAGTTGTAGGCGGAGATACCTGGAGACAGGAAATTAAGAGAAGTACTGATCTTCTGGAAAAATGGTATCCAGATAATGCGGAGGATAAGCCGCGGGGCTTTGTAATGCAAGGTACAGACTGATTTTATGTATGAAAAGTTTTTTGGCCTGGAACAGAAGCCCTTTGGACTGACCCCAAATACCAGTCTTTACTTCGGACTTCCTCCTCATGAAGAGGCGGTGCAGGTTCTTGAAGAGGCTCTTCGCGAAGGAGAGGGGTTTATAAAGATTACCGGTGAAGTGGGAACCGGTAAAACTATGGTTCTGCGGCTTTTTCTTTCTAGGCTGGCCGACGAGTTTGAACTGGTATATATTCCAAATCCGGTATTGAGTCCTGACGAATTCAAGATTTCCATTGCCAGAGAACTGGATATCAATACGGCGAACTGCACTACCCTTTCGCTTAATGACGATATCAACAGAAAGCTTCTTGAAATTCACGCTGCGGGACGGAGGACGGTTCTGGTTATAGATGAGGTTCAGTCTGTGGCAGAAGATACCCTGGAAGCTATCAGGCTTCTCGGAAATCTTGAAACCGAGCATGACAAGATTATTCAGATAGTTCTTTTTGGTCAACCGGAGTTGGATGAGATGCTTGACAAGCAGAATCTCAGACAGCTTCGGCAGAGAATCGCCTTTTCATATCATTTGCGTCCTCTGACTGAAGATGAAACGGAGGCTTATCTTAATTATCGCATGCAGAAGTCGGGATATTCCGGAAAGCCGGTGTTCGGCCATCGTTCGTCCAGAGACATATTCAGGTTCAGCGGGGGGATTCCCCGGCTTATAAACATTATTGCCAATAAAAGTCTGATGCTGGCATACGGTTATGGGGTGCATGACATTTCGAGTGCCATGGTGCGGGAAGCGGCTCTTGATACTGTAGATGTAAGGAATAATAAGTCTGTTATGCTGCTGTACATATCGTTAGGAGCTTTCTTACTGCTGGCTGTAATTGGCGGGGTGATACTTTCCAGTGGAGGGTTTGAATGAGTGTTATAAATAAAGCCCTTTCCGAGTTGGATAAAAGGGAAAGGGGGGCACAGTACGGGAAGTATGTACCGCCGAAAGAGAAATCTTCTTTTTTCCCGGCTTTGGCAGGTGCTGGAATTATGGCAGTGGTGGCTTTGACAGGAGTTGCCGGCTATTTTTATTACACCTTCGGAAAGCAGCAAGTTCCTGCTACTGGCAGCACTGAGGCGGGGCAGACCGCTATTGGTCTTTCAGACGGTACTTCGGTAAGTGTTTCTCCGGGAAGTAATATCTCCAAAGGAGGAGCCGACCAGACTGCGCAGTCTTCTGAGACTGTAAACGAAGACAGGGGAGCTCCGGCACAAAGCAGCGACAGTGTGGAACTGATGCTTTTGGCTGAAGGCGCAGTTAATCAGGAAACCGGCGGAGTTGTTCCGGTTTCTGCTCCTGGAGCTCAGCCCGCTAGAGAAGTCAGTGGAAAGCCGTTGGATTCTTCATTGGCAAAAGATGTGCGTTATCCCGGAAATGCCTCTGAAAAACGAATTTCTGCTCATTCCGGTGCAGTCCGGACTTCAAAAGTAATTCCGGATGTTTCTGACGGTGTACAGATTGCCGATATTGCTTCTCCGGAAATTATAATCGATGACAATGCTCCGGAGAATTTTGTGATTGTTGAGGAACCGCGGGTACAGGCAAGAAATTCTCCTTCTATGAGGGTGAAGCAGAAAAAACTAACACCAAAGGAAGAGGCGGATCTTCTCAGAAAGGAGGCAGAAAACTCTCTTCTTCGAGGGGACAATACCGGAGCAATCAAGTCCTACGAGGTGCTTCTTAAAAAGAATCCCGGAGATAGCAGGACCCGAGAAAAGCTGGCCAGCCTTTATTATGGAAAAGGGAGATCTCTTGATGCCATTAAGACTCTGGATCGGGGTATTATTCTGGATCCTGCCCATTATGACTACCGTCTTTATCTGGCACGTATTTATTCAGCTCAGGGGCAGGATTCTCAGGCTATTAAGGTACTGAGACAGGGAAATCCTCCGGCTCGCGGTAACATGGATTATTATGCGACTTTAGCCGGGCTGGCTCGGAAGAATAACGATTATCCTGAAGCGATAAGAGCTTATCAGAAGCTGGCCAGTGCCGAAAAACAGGATGGTAAATGGTACCTGGGACTGGCTATTTCGCTGGAGGAAACCGGAAAGGTCCGAGAAGCTCTTGATGCATACCGTAAGGCATCGGCTCTTTATCTTAGTGCCCAGTCCCGTAGCTTTGCGGAGCAGAGAATTGGTGTGCTGGGAGGAAAAAAATGACAGAAAGCAAACCTCAGCAGAAACGACTTAGAATCGGAGATGTGCTGGTACAGTCCGGAGTTATCACCGATGAGGATGTGACCAAGGCTCTGGCCTACTCCCGTGCCCACAGCATGAAACTGGGACAGGCCGTGGTGGCAATGAAACTGGCTTCCGAGAGCGATATCTGCAAGGCTTTGGGGCAACAGCTGCATATGACAGTGTTTGACGACCTGTCCAAGATTAATATCGATGCCAGTACAGTACAGCTCTTGCCGGAAGCCATGGCCAGAACTCTCCATGCTTTGGCCATTTCCCGCAACACCAATCCAATTTCAGGAAGTGATGTTATTACGGTGGCGCTTTCGGATCCCCTGGACTACCCGGCACGTGACAAAATATCTGATCGTCTTAATCAGTACGATGTTGATTTTGTCATTTCTCCGGAGGCTGAGGTCATCCGCTGTATTTCCATGTTTTACAGGAATACGGATGCCATAGCCAAGTTTGCGGATCAGCTGCAGACACAGGTTACTAAGAACCCTTTTGAAATAAATACCATTGAAACCCTCGGAGAGGAGGGCGGTTCAGATGCTGCGGTGGTTAATCTTTTGCGTTCGGTGTTTGAGGACGCCATTAATTCCGGAGCTTCGGATATTCATATAGAGCCTGATGCGAATGTTCTGCGTATTCGACAAAGAATTGACGGAAGCCTTCGGGAACAGGTTCTCAATAATGTAGAAATTGCCCCGGCGATATCCCTTCGTCTTAAGCTTATGTCAGGCCTGGACATTTCTGAAAAGCGTCTGCCTCAGGATGGGCGTTTTCCGGTGGTTATTTCTGGCAAGAATATTGACGTGCGTTTGTCCACATTGCCGACACAGTATGGCGAATCAATGGTAATGCGACTTCTGAATCAGTCAAACGGCCTTTTGTCATTGGATAAAACCGGAATGCCGGTAGACATTCTAAATCGTTTTCGCATTCAGTTGCATCGTCCTCATGGAATGGTTCTGGTTACGGGCCCTACAGGATCCGGTAAAACCACCACTCTTTACGGCTCTCTCAATGAACTTAACGATCCCTCGGTGAAAATTATTACTGCTGAGGATCCTGTGGAATATCGTCTTCCCAGGATCACTCAGGTTCAGGTAAATGAAAAAATTCATTTGGATTTCAATACAGTGCTTCGTTCTTGTCTTAGACAGGATCCGGATGTAATTCTGGTCGGGGAAATGAGAGATCAGGAAACCTGCGAGATTGGCCTTCGCGGGGCAATGACTGGTCATCTGGTGCTGTCAACACTGCATACTAACGATGCTATTTCCAGTACGTTACGCCTTATGGATATGGGGGCTCCGGGATATCTTGTGGCCGGATCCCTGAGAGCTGTTTTGGCGCAGAGACTGGTGCGTAGAATTTGTCCCAAATGCAGTGCGGAGTGTCCGCCAGATCCGGTACAGATGAACTTTATTCAGGATGCTTTGGGAATTCCGGTGGAGCAGCAGAAACAAGAGCATTTCCGGATGGGAAATCAGGGGCGGGGCTGTCAGTACTGCAATTTTACAGGATATAAAGGACGTGTAGGTGTTTTTGAACTTCTGGTGCTTGATCAGAATATGATGGATGCTCTGAGACGCAATGATAATGAAGGTTTTGCCATTGCTGCCAGAGAATCGGAGAATTATAAGCCTCTGGCAATGATGGCCTATGAATTTGCACAGCAGGGACTTACTTCCATTGAAGAGGTTATGAAGCTTGCGGAGATCAATAAATAATGCCGTTGTACAGTTATAAGGCCAAGGATGCTGGTGGTGGCTACAAGCTCGGCAAGGTGGAGGCTCAGACAGAGGCGGATGCCATAGACGAGGTATCACGCATGGGGCTGATGCCTATTTCCATCGAGGAGTCCCGGGGGTTTGTCGGTGCTAGCTTCAGCCTTGATTTAAAGGAACTTCTTCGCGGGAGAGTCGGACTGTCGGAGCTGGTGATGCTGTGCCGTCAGATGTATTCTCTGTCAAAGGCCGGAGTTCCTATAATCAGGGCGATCGGAGGATTGGCAGATTCGACTGATCATTACGGCCTTAAAAAGTCTTTGACAGCTCTGAACCGGGATCTGATAGGAGGCCGTTCTCTGACTCAGGCGATGAGCGATCAGCCAAAAATCTACAATTCTCTTTTTGTTTCCATGATTAATGTAGGTGAAAACACCGGACGTCTTGAGGACGTTTTCTACCAACTGGCGGAATATTTCAGTCTGGAGCAGGAAACACGAAAGCGCATTTCCAGTGCCATGCGTTATCCCTTTATGGTTATTATCTTTATAGGAGTGGCCATCACCATCCTGAATATTTGGGTGATTCCGGTTTTTAGCACCATGTTTGCAAAATTCGGTGTAGAACTGCCGCTGACTACTAGGATTCTTATAGGCACTTCGGCTTTTTTTGTCAGTTACTGGCCTTATATGCTTGGAATTGTAGTGGCGCTTCCGTTTGTGATCCGTCGGGCGCTACGGGTGAAAAGCGTGCGTTATCAGTGGGATCGTCTGAAGCTCCGAATTCCGGTTATCGGTTCTATTCTGCGCCGGGCTCTTCTGGGCCGTTTTTGCCGTAGCTTTTCACTGATGCTGCGAGCAGGTGTGCAGCTTAATATGGCTCTCACGCTGGTGGCCAGTGCTATTGATAACAGATTCCTGGAAGAGCGGGTAAATGTCATGCGACGGGAAATCGAGCACGGAAACTCACTTGCTACAGTTGCTGTGCAGAGCAACATGTTTACTCCCCTGGTGCTTCAGATGTTTGCGGTAGGGGATGAAACCGGCCGCGTAGACGAGCTTCTTCTGGAGGCGGCAACCCATTACGAAAGGGAGGTTGATTATGATCTGAAGGCTCTGACTTCCAAGATTGAACCCCTTCTGCTGGTTTTTGTGGCCTTGCTAGTGGGGGTTTTGGCATTGGGTATCTTTACACCTATGTGGGATATGTATGGAGCCATGCAGGGTAAATAGTTATGAACAGGGAGGATAACAGTAACGAAAAACTGTTGAAAATCTGGCAGTTTCTCTGGGTCTGTTCGGTTATTGTTCTGGTTGTCTGTATTTTTGTGAGCAATTTTATCCTCCCGCAGTCGGATCGGACATTGGAAACCTCCATGGATACTGTGGCTCATAATTTCGGAGAACGTCTGGCGCTTCTTCACAGCCTGTGGCTCCAGGACGGAAAAAGAAAGAACATGAAGGTTCCTTCATGGGTAAATCTCTATGCTGGGGCCGATGAAAGCCGATTGGGCTTTAATCCCGACAGAGTGGTGTATGTCATGAGTCCGCAAGGCTGGCCGATGGATGTCAGGGGTATTTCCCGAGATGGGCAGGAACCCTGCAAGCTGATTTGGCTTGGCCTGTTGGGACGTGATGAGTCTCTTTTTATCGCTAAGGTTATGGTGAGGTCAAACCCTGACAAAAATGAGTGTGTGTTCACTACAAACGTATCCGGATTCGTTTATAATTATTCTGACGGTTCTGTAAATAAATTCTTAGCCGAATAAGCTTGGTAGGGTATTGTTATGATTGGAAATCGAACCAGAGGTTTTACTTTAATTGAACTGATTATTGTAATTGTTATTCTCGGTATTCTGGCTGCTACGGCTCTGCCGCGTTTTCTTGATGTGACTGAAGAGGCCAAAAAAGCTAGCGTCGAGGGGATTGCCGGCAATTTTGCCACCGGTATCCTTTTGGTTCGCGCCCAGTGGGAAGCCAAAGGTCGGCAGAAGGTAAACAATATCAACAGCACCCTTTATGACGGAACCAGATTCTATCTGACCACTCCTACAAACACTAAAATCAATGACGGTACCATGAGTCCGGGATATCCGATTATGGCGACCACCGCAGGAGCAACCAAGCCTTCCACTATTACTGATGAAAGTGCCAGTGGCTTTGCTGTTCCCAATAATCTGGCAAACTGCATTAATATCTGGGAGAAGATGCTTCAGAATCCGCCCCGTATTACCGGAGATATCAATGCTCTTAACAGTGATGACATTGACTATAAGTATTTTGTAACCTACAGTACCGGTGCAGTGGACGGATCTACGGTATCTGGGTACGGGATCTGTCGTTATTATCTGGTGCTTTCCCTGGAGAAGGGGGACACTGGTTCCTACAAGGCTCCGGACGCTGATAACCATGATCGCTACATGAGCTTCAGCTATATTCCCTCTCTTGGGCTGGTGCAGCCTCATATAAACAGCAGTGCCAATTAGAGGAATCTATGAGGCGGAGTTCCGGTTTTACTCTGGTTGAACTGGTGACAGTGCTGGTTCTTATCGGAATCCTGGCAGTGGCAGCCACCGCGAAGCTGACAGCTGCCAACGGTCAGGAGTACGTTTCATGCCGGGAAGCCGCAACCCGTCTGGCTACAGTTCAGTCCATCAATATGAATCAGGGCAGCAGTCCTGATGTGAGGTTTTTTATCAACAGAGATGGTGTCTTTGGATACTGCATCGGGCTGGACTGCTCCAACACCCCGGCTACGTGGCATGGTATCGGAGGGGGGGATCGGGTCGTGGCAGATACCGATGGCTATATTGGTTTTGACTATCTCGGAAAAGTTCATCAGGGCAATACAACCCTGGGGCTGAAGGAGGCTGGATACTATCAGTTTTCTTTCAGACCGTCTCAGGGGGCGGGCAGCTGTGCGGTTCGTGTATATCCGGAGGGAGGGATCGCATGGAAGTAGCAGCCAAGGGCTTTACTCTCGTTGAACTGGTTATCGGCATTGTGGTTATGGGAATTGCTGTGGCCGGTATTACCAGTATTCTCTTTTCATTTGCCGTGTCATCGGCCAATCCTGTATTTGAGGTGAAATCCTCGCTTCTTGCGGAAAGGGTTTTTCGGGAAATTCTAGCGCAGGAGTACGATCAGAATTCTGACCATCATGGAGGCGTATGCCGTTGTGGAGAGACTGTTGTTTCCGGAGGGGAACGGCTTTGTGATATTGGATCCTGTACCGCCGAGAGTGGCTACGGTCCTGATACCCCTGAGGAAAGAGCAGCGCAGTATTCATCTGTTTTTAATGATATTGATGATTATGATACTTCTAGGTTATGTGCCGTTAAAACAGGTAGCGTTGCTTGTCAGATGTATGCTAGTCCTGACTTCTGCAACGGGCTTGATTCCTGCAGTGGGGTACCGGCAGATTTTTTCCTGGGAAAAAACTACAGTGAGTGGAAGGCATCAGTTCAGAAGGATTTGCCCGATGCCGGATATGCCGGATATTACGTAACAGTTCGGGTTTCTCAGGTCGCTGTAGGAGGTTTTGCCTTTAAAGAGATTCGGGCCAGTGTCTTGGATCCCCGGGGCGGGGTATATCGCCTGTCGGCATTGCGGGGGAATTACTGATGCGCGGTAAATCGGGCTTCACTCTTATAGAAATTGTAATTGTCATGGTGATAATGGGTATTACCGTGGTCAGTGTGGCGGGATTTGTATCCCAGGGGGCACTGCTGATGGCAGAGTCCTCTGCACGGGTTGCGCTGGCACAGTTTACCAGAAATGTCACAGAAAGAATTTCGCGGGAAGTCCAGGGAAGCATTCCTTATCAGGTTTCCATATCCAAAGACGAACATGATAACGGAGTTTTAAGCTTCAGGGTTCCTCTTTATGTTTTAAGGGTGTATCGAGTTTCGGAGGATTCGGCTTCCGCTCTGAAATATGCCTATGTTTTTCCCTCGAAAGGGACCGGTTTTACATGCGAGAGTATCGCTTCTTCCCACCAGGACCGGGTGAGTATTCTCGGGATACTGAAAAGTGACGGTTCTCTTTCTGAGAAAAAGATTTCCGGGGGAGACTGTGCCGCATCAGGAAATTTTATCAGGTTCGATATTTCCGGTCTGGATGTGGATTCCGGGCTGAATAGGCTTTACCTGATGAATGACTGGAGTCAGGTGTCTTATTCTATTGGTTCTGAAGGATATCTTTTGTATCATCGGGGTGCCTCTGTTGCCACTATCAATGCAGATGGAAGGAACAAGGTTAAGAAGCTTCTTTTTGAGGTTCCAGGCAGTTCCGGACAGCAGAATGCTTCGCATCTTAACAGTGTTTTTATGGCTCTTTTCAGTGAAACTGACAGCGAAACAATGAGCGTGGAGCAGCTTCTGGAGGCGGAAAATGTACTATAAGTCCTGTTCTTTTTCCCGCGGTTCTATGCTGATAACTGCAGTTTTTGTCCTAGTGGTGTTTTCCGGGATCGCCGCTGTTCTCGGACAGATTTTGATTCAGGATCGTCAGGTTCAGCTTAATGCCGTTCTGGGAAGTCAGGCGAAGCTTATGGCTGAGAGCGGTTTGGAATACGGTATGTCCTCCCTGTTTTCGCTAGGACGGGAAAAATCGTATTCTGAAAACACCGAGGGCTACAGTAGAGTATGGCAGGCCATCAGGAACGATATTAAAACCTCCGGACACGCTTCATACGATTTTATTGAAAAGGAGAGCGGAGTTTTCGGAAACTGCAATGCAGCTGCCGCAGGTTCCAATACATATTTCTGCAAGGATCTTTATTCTCAGTGCTGGCTTTCCAGACTTACTGTGGAGGCCGTGGATCTGGCTTATCTCAGTCCTGGAGACAGCACGGTTTCTCTTGATTCTCGTATAGAGTACACCGTAACGTCCGAAGCTTCCTGTCAGATTCCCATTCTTGATGATGACAACGGCCGGTCCGATGACGTGTATACCATTATCAGAAAGGCTGAGATTACGGCTACCGATTTGCGCTACTCCGGTAGCCGGATAAACTGAATCTTTTCCAGTAACAGTCTTCTTGCCTCCGCCTGTTGCCGGGGGCGCTTTAAGTTCGTTCGAAGCCATGCCAATACATTGCTTTTTCGGCGGGGGCAAATAATTAAAATCACCGGTTATATATGCTATAATCCGCACCTGTTATTATGAAGAAGGTTCCTTATTGGAATCCTTAAAGATTTATTTCCGGAATTTTAATATGTTTAAGAAACTCAGAGGTCTTTTTGCAAATGACCTGTCTATAGATCTGGGTACTGCCAATACGCTTATATATGTCAAATCAAAGGGTATTGTACTGAATGAACCGTCAGTGGTTGCCGTCAGTGATGAAAGACGTGGCGGTTCGATGACATCCGTAGCTGTCGGACGGGAAGCCAAGCAAATGCTGGGAAAAGCTCCTGAGAATATCAAAGTGGTTCGTCCGATGCGCGACGGCGTTATTACGGACTGCAAATATACGCAGAAGATGCTGGAAGAGTTTATGCGTATAATTCAGCATAAAACCAACAGATTTATGGGGATAATCAAGGGATCTCCGCGGGTACTGGTATGTGTGCCTTACGGATCTACCCCAGTGGAAAGAGCTGCTATCAAGGCGGCAGTAAAACGTTCTGGCGCCAATGAGGTATTTCTGATAACCGAACCCATGGCAGCAGCGGTGGGGGCAGAGCTTCCGGTAACTGAGGCCAAAGGATCTATGGTTATTGATATCGGCGGCGGTACTACGGAAGTGGCTATTATCTCGCTGGGTGGGGTGGTTTATGCAGCTTCTGTCAGAACTGGCGGGGACAAGCTGGATGAGGCTATTATTTCCTATGTCAGAGACAAGCACAGAATTGAAATTGGCGAAGTCACCGCCGAGAATCTGAAGATCCAGATTGGCTGTGCCAGCGAGAATGATGAGGATGAGAAGCTTTCTATGGAAATCCGAGGCCAGAGCATCATTAATCAGGTGCCCATGTCGGTAACCATCACCTCCGAAGAAGTGATGGAGGCTATTCAGGATCCTCTGAAGAATATTCTCGGAGCGGTTCAGGATGCCCTCAGCAATGTTCGTCCGGAGCTGTCTGCCGATATTTCCGATCAGGGGATGGTTCTGACTGGAGGCGGGGCTCTTTTGCGTAATCTGCATCGTTTGATTTCGGAAAAAACGAATGTAAACGTCCGGGTTGCCAAAGATCCGCTCACCTGTGTTGCCAGAGGCGGTGGTGCAGCACTGGAGCTCTATGATTCTACCGGATATTCGCTGTTTGAACGCGGGTAACCGAACCGGTATAGCCCCTTATGATGGGGCTTTTTTGTTTTGAGGTCCGTGGGTAATGGTTGATAAGCTGAGTTATTTTGGAATTTCTTCAACTGCCAGGTTCATTATCTGCGGTATTTTTTCGCTCATACTCATAGTGTGTGATTCCCATTTTAATTACTTCAGGGATCTCCGTTATACTCTCGAAAGCTGGCTTACTCCAGTCTATTATGTTGCCAATATGCCTGTGGTATTCGGAAGAGGAATTTCCGAAAGTCGCTATTCTTATCAGGAGCTTTTGCGGGAAAACAATTTTTTGAAACGGGAGATTTCTGATATCAGGGTTGACCTGCTGCGCTATGACAGTCTGGTGGAGGATAACGAGCGTTTAAGACGGCTCAGCAATTCCCCTATACAGGATGATTTTCGCAAAATCGGGGCTGAGGTTATCATGGTTGATACCAACCCTTTTTCTCTTACAGTGATGATTAACCGGGGAACGGATGACGATGTTTATGAAGGTCAGCCGGTGGTTAACGAGGAAGGAATTGTCGGTCTGGTAATCAGTGTTTCTAAATCCACCAGTAGGGTGCTCCTGATATCGGATCAGAATCATGCTGTGCCAGTTGTAGTTCTGAGAAACGGTATTCGGGCCATTGCATCGGGAACTGGAGTGGTTAATGAGCTTAGTATTATTAACATGCCCAGAAATGTGGATATCAGGGAAGGTGATCTTCTGGTAACCTCTGGACTGGGTGGAAAGTTTCCCCGAGGATATCCGGTAGCTAGGGTCTCAACATTTGACCGTCGGGAAGGGGTGCAGTTTGCTGAAATCAAGGCACAGCCCACGGTTTTTCTGGATCGCCTGAGACACATGTTTCTGATATGGGTGCCGGAATCCCAGAGGGATCAGTTTTATTCCGGAGTTGCTGATGTCGGGGATCGGAATAAAACTGATTCGCAGAATGGTGAAAACAATAAATCCGGAGGTAATTAATGAATATCAGACACGCCGGTGTTTTTGTTGTTATATGGGGTTCGTTATTTATCGGTCTTCTGTTATCCCTGGTAAAGCTTCCGGCAGAGGCTGATATTTTTTCACCGAATTATGTGGTATGCGTGCTTCTGTATTGGGTTATTGTAGTTCCCGAAAAAGTAAATGTCGGAATTGGCTGGCTTACCGGACTTTTTTTCGATTTCCTTCTGGGGGCGACTTTGGGCATCCATGCTGCAGCTTTTGCTTTTATGTCATGGATTGTTGCCTGTCAGTTTAAAAATATTCGTTACTATTCGTTGATTCAGAAGACCATCGTTGTTGGGGCGGTTAACTGTCTGGGACAGTTTCTCCTTTTCTGGGTGGAGCATATCTTTGGGGTGGTAACAGTGGATTATCAGGTATTCTGGTCATGTCTTTCCACAGTGTTACTTTGGCCGTTGGTGTATCTTGTTTTAACTTTGATTTACGAAGCGGTATCTCCGAAAAGTGCTCTTGAACTGTATGACTACTGAACTGATATTGGCTTCCGGCTCTCCTCGGAGACGTGAGATTCTTGAAAAGCTGGGATTTGTTTTTCGTGTACTTAGACCCGAAATCGATGAATCTCGCCATGATGGGGAATCCCCTGAGGCGTATGTGAGACGTCTCTCATATGAAAAGGCCCGGGCAGTTCAGAAATTCCCCGGTGTATCTCCTTTTACTGTTATTCTGGCAGCTGATACCACTATTGACTTGGATGGTGATGTTATCGGAAAACCGGCCTCAAAATCTGATTTTTTTGAAATAATGACACGGCTGGCCGGAAATACTCACCAGGTTATTACCGGATTTACGGTACTCTGTGGCAGGGATACTCATATTGAGACAGTGGTGAGTCAGGTTAGCTTTTGCCGGCTTACTCCATTTGAGATTGAATGGTATTGGAATACCGGTGAGCCATGCGACAAGGCTGGCGGATATGCGATTCAGGGAATTGGCCGTAAATTTGTCAGTGATTTTCATGGCAGTTTCAGCAATATTATCGGTCTGCCAGAAGATGAGGTTCTTCGGGGACTCTCCGGATTTGGTGTTTTTCCTTCTGGGGGGCATGGATGAGAGTTTTGTTCATTGAGGATATTCCGGGATCCTTCAGGGCAGGAATAGCTGACGACGGAATCCTTACGGATTTCGTGATAGCTTCTGGAGAGTGTTCGAAATCAGTGTATCCCCGCAGGGGGGCTGTATATTGCGGCAGGGTAACGAGAGTTATCCCCGGTATGGCTGCTTTTGTGGATATTGGCGATTCCCGGGCAGCGTATCTGGAGCCGGGAAAAAATGGTTTTTCTCAGGAAGTTATTCCTGGTGGCCATGTTCTTGTTATGGTGGAAAGAGAGCGTGTAGGTTCTAAAGGGTGCCGGCTTTCATTGGAACCGGTGATTACCGGAAGGTATCTGGTGCTTGAGTCTGGGGCAGGCCAAAATCGTATATCACGGAAAATTCCATCTCCCAAAAGAGATTTAATCACAGAAATTGCTGACCGAATGGTGGATAACCATGTTTATAAGTATCCAGGACATTTTGTGATTCGGACAGCGGTTGCCGAAATCCCGGATCAGGATATTTTTGATGTTCTAAAGACTGAGGCCAATTATCTTTATGAGGTTCTCGGCAATCTTAAAAGCACGGCCTGTGCTTCCGGCCGGGTCGGTCTTCTTTACGATAGTCCGGATGCAGCTGAATGTCTGGTAAGAGACAATTCTTTAGATGCCATAGTTGTAAGTTCAAAGGAGTCTTTCCGCAGATTTTCTGCAGTTACTGAGAAATATTTTCACGATTATCCATGGGGGCCTGAACTCAGGATTTTTGAAAGAAGTGAGCAGGAACTGCTATTTGATAACTGCGGACTGGATATTCAGATTCAGAATTCTTTTCGGAGAACATGCAGTCTTTCCTCCGGCGGAGAAGTTGTTTTTGATGAGGCAGAAGCTCTTACGGCTGTGGATGTTAATTCAGGAAGCGCAATTTCAGGATCTTCTGATGAAGAAAAAGCTTTTATGGTCAATAAGGAAGCGGCTATGGTCATTCCGTCCCAGATCAGGGTACGGGGAATAGGCGGTATCATAGCGGTTGATTTTCTTAACATGCGTAATAATATGCACAGATCCGAAATTTTGCGCATTTTAAAAACTCTGCTTAAGAAGGATTCGCTGGTTTCCCGGGTTTCCGATTTCTCCGAGCTGGGGATTGTGGAGATTTCCCGTATGAGAGTTCACGACAGCAATCTTGTGCACCATTCTGAAGTGTGTCCGCTGTGCCATGGCTCTGGGAGACTTCCGGATGTGGATATGGTTCTTGGGGCTATTTCCCGGGAATTGTTCAGGAGAAGTGTAGCGTATCATGATTATGAACAGATTCTGATTCTGAAAGACGGACTTCTGAGTTTTTTTCGGTCCAAAAATGGTCGTTCATTTTTAGGGAGGCTTTCTTCTGAATTGGGGATAACTGTTGTTATTAGGGAAATGACAGGGGATTCCCGGGACTCATGGGCAATTATTTCCGGTAACAAAAATCAGAGTGTGCAGTAATTTGCAATCAGCAAAGTCCGCAATTTCAGTCCGGGGCAGACAGTACCCGTTTGGTTTAAAATGTTTTTTGGAATGCTGTTTCCCGGGAACTCTCAATCAATGGGGGAATCAGCGTTTTGGCAATTAATCGGCACTGTTTTGCAAAACTAAGGTAAAACGTTTGCGCTGTCGCTTTTTTACGGATATTCTGACAGCCCGAAAATGCAGTAAACAGGAGTACCACCGCAATATGTCCTTTGATTCCTCACAGGCACTGATTTCCTATGTTGAAGATCATTTGCTTAAAGCAAATAATCTTGATATTTCCTATATTGAAAAAATGCTGGGACGTCTTAACAGCACAAAAATTGATTTCGGTGATATATATTTTCAAAAAAAGATTAGCGAGTCATGGTCGATAGATGACCAGGCTGTTAAAAACGGCAGTTTCTCAATAGATCAGGGCTTTGGCGTCAGATCGGTTCTGGGTGAAAAAACAGCCCTTGCCTACTCTGATGAAATTAATGAAAGAGCCTTGCATCAGACGGTACGTGCCGCCAGAAGCGTATCCAAGCAGGCAGGTTCTGGAGAGGCTAAGATTGATTTTTCCAAAGGATATCGGGTACGCATAAAGGATCAGTTTGATCCCATAGGCTCCATGTCGCGGGATCTGAAAGTTTTTATCCTGCGGGAAATGGATTCTTTCGCCAGATCTCTTGATCCCCGGGTGGTTCAGGTGATGGCTTCACTAACTTCATCGGACAAAGAATTTCTGGTGGCTAATACTGACGGAACACTGGCGGCTGATGTAATTCCCGGGGTTAGTCTGTCGTGCTCTGTCATAGTTGAGGAGAACGGAGTTCGCGAGAATGGCTCCAGTGCTTCTGGTAAAGCTTCGGATTTGAATTTTTTCCAGGAGGACGTTCCGGTGATTTCCATGGATTTTATCAGGGGGATTTCTCCTGACGCGGTATCCGGAGCGACGGAAAAACGTTATCTTGCCATCGCCAGGGATGCGGTCAGGAACGCACTTGTAAATCTCAGAGCACGTCCAGTTGAGGCTGGGGAGCTTACTGTAATTCTGGCCAGCGGCTGGCCAGCGGTTCTTTTTCATGAAGCTGTAGGACATGGTCTTGAGGCTGACGCGGTCAGAAAAAGTACTTCAGTGTTTGGCGGAAAAATCGGGGAACAGGTGGCATCGCCACTGTGTACGGTTATTGATTCCGGTATTATCAGCAATGGTTCAGGTTCCTTTAATGTTGACAGCGAGGGAACCCCGGCTCAGGAGAACGTTCTTATCGAAAACGGCATTCTTAAAGGATATATGTATGACCGGAGCAATGCCATGCTGATGGGGGCAAAATCAACTGGTAACGGGCGTCGCATGGATTACGACTGCTGTCCGATTCCCAGAATGACCAACACCTTCCTTGCTCCCGGTACAACACCAAGAGAGGACGTCATTGCCAGTGCGGATCACGGTATATATGCCGTGAATTTCCAGGGCGGTCAGGTTGATCCCTCAACTGGAAAATTTACCTTTTCCATGAGCGAGGCTTATGTTATCGAAAAGGGGCAGGTTCTTTATCCAGTAAAAGGAGCCACTCTCATTGGAAACTGTATTGATGCCCTGAAACAGGTGTCGCTGGTGGGTAACAATCTTTCATTTGACAGGGGGAGCGGAGCCTGCGGCAAGGAAGGACAGTCCGTAAGAGTAGGGATCGGGATGCCTACCATAAGACTCGACAGTATAACTGTGGGTGGTACTAAAGGCTGACAAGCAGCCTTGCTTCCTGTCCCGCGAACTTCTCATTATTCATAGTTCAGGACGCTTTGGGTGATGTGTGTCCAGTCCCCTTTTGGGACACCGGAGCTCCTGATTACTTCTACTTGCGGGAGTTGATGTACTTTTCGGCATCCGGAACGCCGCCCAGGTTTTCAACTTTTGAATAACCTGCCTCATTGAGAGCTGCCTTGGCGATTCCCGCTCTTTTGCCGCTTCTGCAAAATACGTAAATATTGTCATCCTTGGAAATGTTCTGCTTCTGAACTCCTGCCACAATATCGGTATGGACGATGTTTACACTTCCGTCAATATGATATTCCTGATATTCCTGGGGGCTTCTGACGTCGATGTAAATGTCTGCCGCGAATGCGGGACACAGTGTCAGGATGCTGGCGATAAACGCTATTTTTTTAATCATGCTGATATTCCTCACCTTGATAAACAAAAGTTAAATTGTCTGCCGTTTGCCACGAGAACTTTTTTCTGAAGAACGGCATTGTCATGTCAAATCACATTATAGGGAAACTGGATCCTATTCCCCGTTTCCGGACGGATTATCGGAACCGTCTCTGAGATATTTAAATAGTTCCCGGTAAAAACGTTTTTCCCCAGCAGGGTTTTCCATTTCCATGCGGGCTCGTGTTGTCAGATTCCGCAACTTCTGCCGATCGTATTCCGGATGCTCGCCAATAAGCCTGTTTATGGCTGTCATGCCTTCGTTTATCAGACTGTCCCGCAGTTCTTCAAGTCTGTGAAATGCTGCATTTCCGGCTACGCATTTGCTTTGAATGGCCTCCAGAGCGGTATTTATGGCGTCGACTTCAGATTCATCCAGAGAGCGCATCAGGGATTCAATGTGCAGAAATTCCCGGCGGAGCTCCTCCGATCTTGGCTTCAGCTTTTTGGCATGAAGACAAGCTTCTCTGAAGCTGTCATGATCGCCGAACGGAATTCTGTTAAACTCTGATTCGGAAAGAGAGACAAGCTTTTTTCCGATATCCCGGAGCTGGTGAGAATGTCTTTTACGGGAGCTTCGGGACACCCATCCATCGTCAGTGTCTGTCTCGTGGTAAAAATTATTATGATCTTGTTGCATTGGTTCAATATCCTGACTTGATTTTAGTGTATTCTATCAGACACTTCAGAGACACAGGAATTTTTTACAATGAAAGAACGGATTTTGGCAGAAAAAAAAGATCTTGAACTTATTGCGGAGATGGCAGTCGATTTTGCTCGCTGTGAGGGGGCTGATGAGGTGGTGGTCAAGATGAATAAGAGTACCGGTCTTGACGTATCCTGCCGGCATGGAGAGCTGGAAAACATCGATTTTAATAAAAGTCGCAGTCTTTCTGTCAGTGTGCTTAGAAATCATCAGAAAGGATATGCTAGGACTGCGGATTTTAGTGATGGAGCAATCAGGGAAACAGTACGGGCGGCTCTTTCAATCGCAAGAACCACTATGCCGGATCCTTTTGCAGGACTTCCGGAAAGGGATGAGTTTGCCTGGGAGCCTGAAGATTTTGATATTCTTCATCCGGAAGAGCCAGATCCGGACGATTGTCTCAGGACGGCGGTCAGACTGGAGGAGCTTGCCATGTCCCGGGATCCTCGCATTACTGATTCGAGAGGAGCCGGGGTTTCCAATCACTATGGAATGAATATCATGGTGAATTCTGCAGGTTTTATGTGCAGTGAGGCCAATTCCTATTTTTCCAAATCGGTATGTGTTATGGCTGATGACAGTACCGGAAGACAGACAGGGGCCTCCTACACCAATGCTGTTGACAGCCGTCTTCTTCTTTCTGATGATTTTCTGGCTCGGGAATCGGTAAGGGAGGCCATTGAATGTATTAATCCCCAAAAAATTCCTACCTGTACCTGTCCGGTGATTTTTCGGTTCGACTGTGCTCCGGAGATTATATCACCGGCAGTAGGTGCGATTTTCGGGATGAATCAGTACTATAAGTGCTCTTTTTTGCAGGATTGCCGTGGAAAGCAGGTTTTTCCGGAATGGTTTACCATGAGTTCGGATCCCAGGGTTCGGGGTCATATTTCAGCTCTGTACTGTGACAGTGAGGGGGTGGCCACCCGCAGGTGTGATCTTTTCAAAAAGGGGGTGGCTGTTGATTATCTTCATTCCTGTGTCAGTGCCCGGAAGCTTGGTGAAAAAACGAACGGTCATGCCGGAGGTGCACTGGGAATTGTTACTTTGTCAGATGAAAGGGGCCCAAAACAGAGTTATAAAGATCTTTTGCACAGCATGGACAAGGGGCTTGTGGTAATCAGTACCATGGGACAGGGTATTAATACCATGAATGGAGATCTGTCAGTCGGGGTTACCGGCTTCTGGGTTGAAAACGGTGAAATTCAGTATCCGGTGTCCGGGATAACCATCGCAGGTAATCTGAAAAATATGTATCAGGGAATCCGCGGCATTGCTGATGATGCAGATGAGAGGCAGCGTTTCAGGACGGGCTCTGTTATGATAGACAGAATGACCGTTGCTGGCGGAGAATGATGTTTTCACGTTCTTGTTTTCTGCTTTCGGAGTTGAATTGTACCTTAAAGTCTAAAAGCTGGTACATACAGATTTTTTTTTGCAAAAACAGCTGTCTCAAATTAAAATCTGAAATGGTTCGTTTGGGGTTTTTGTGATATTCAGGAATTGTTATGAAACGTGAAATGTCCTTGGAGTTTTGCCGTGTTACCGAGGCGGCTGCTTTGGCTAGTTATCACTGGCTGGGCAGAGGAGACAAGAATGCTGCCGATGATGCTGCGGTGCATGCCATGCGCTATATGCTTAACGGAATAAAGATGAGCGGTGAAATAGTGATTGGCGAAGGCGAGATCGATGAAGCTCCCATGCTCTATATCGGAGAGGCAGTAGGTGAAGGAGGAGATGGTGTTGATATTGCTGTGGATCCGATAGACGGTACCAGAATGACTGCTTTGGGACAGGCTAACGCAGTAGCAGTCCTAGCGGCGTGCGACAAGGGCGGTTTTTTGAAAGCCCCGGATATGTATATGGAGAAGCTGATTGTCGGGGCGGGGGCGAAAGGCGCGATTGATCTGAATCTGCCACTTAAGGAGAATATCGAAAATATTTCCCGGGCTATGGGAAAGCCGTGCAGCGAGCTTACCTGTGTAACTCTTGCAAAACCCCGTCATGAAAGTGTCATTAAAATGATGCATGAGATGGGGCTTAAGGTTTATGCCTTTCCTGACGGGGATGTTGCTGCATCAATACTTACCTGTATGCCCGACAACGATATCGATTTTCTTTATTGTATAGGCGGAGCCCCGGAGGGTGTTATCAGTGCAGCAGCAGTTAGGGCTCTTGACGGCGATATGAATGCGCGTCTTCTGCCACGGGATGTGGCCAAAGGAGCTACACCTGAGAATATTGAAAAGGGCAGGGAAGAATCCAGGCGCTGCCAGGAGATGGGAATTAATCCGGGGACTGTTCTGCATATCGAGGAAATGGTTCGCAATGACAGTTCCATTATTTCTATCACCGGAATTACTGACGGCGATCTGGTGTCGGGAGTAACTCTTAACGGTTCTCTGGCACGCACTGAAACTCTTCTGATTCGCAGTTCATCCAGAACCATACGCAGAATCAATTCTCTGCATCAGCTTAACAGAAAGTCCAGCACTCTGTATGAATTGGTGTTCGGAAAGGAAAAAGATCAGACTTCGTTATAGGGGATAGGATAACCCCACTGTACCGACAGGGGATGCATGACGAAAGGAATCGGCATCCCCTTTAAATTTGTCACGTAACAGTCAGGAAAATTCTTCGACAGCAGATTAATCGCAGTCTTCTTCGTCATCATCAAAATCCTCCCGGTATATAAATACCAGAGGATCATCCGGAGATTGTACAAACCCTTGCATGCCCAGAAAATAAATCAGGCCATCCTGCTCATTTACTGGCACGGTTTTAATGTCGAAGGATACCGTATTGAACCCGCTCTCAATAATGTAAGCGCAGGTTTCTTCTATCAGATATTTGCCGACGCCTCTTCTTCTGGTAATGTCCCGAACCTTGAGGTAGACGATGCTGTCGTTTTTTGATACGGAAATGCCTACAACACCGTCATTGAACACGGCCGTGTGGACATCTCCCATTTTTTTGAGTTCAGAATAAGCAAGCGGAGTAATGAGCTTGCCAAGACTTTTTTCCCATAACGCATCCGGAGTATGGTTATGGAAAACTGTTAATCGCATATTCCTGTTTTCCTAAAGATATAAAAAGGTTCGCCCGTAATATTTTATTAAAGACACGAACCGCCGGTTAGAATATAAACCATATTTCAGGGCAGATCCATATTCACAGTGAAAATGACACTGTTTTTGTGTGGTGGACACAGATAAAAAAGCGCCTCCCGGTTGTGAAGAGGCGCTCATGTTTTGTTATATGTCAGTTGCCTGGCTGGGGCAAAAAAAACAAATTACTCGTTTACCAGCTTAAACAGAGGTTTTCCGGTCATTTCGGGCGGAATTTCCATTCCGGTGAGAGAGAGAATGGTAGGGGCTAAATCCGAAAGCCGCCCCCCTGATACTGCCTCGGCCTTTCTGCCAAAGTATATTAAAGGTACCGGAAGGTTGGTATGAGCAGTATATGCAACCCCGGTTTCGAGATCCTTCATGCGTTCAGCATTGCCATGGTCAGCAGTAATAAGACACTCTCCGCCTACCTTTTTCAGAGATTCGACTACACGACCGATACAGTGATCTACGGCTTCACAGGCTTTCACGGCGGCTTCATATACTCCGGTGTGTCCTACCATGTCGCCATTAGGATAATTGCAGATAATAACATCATACTTGGCACTTTCAATTGCAGCGCAAAGCTTGTCGGTGAGTTCTTCGGAGCTCATTTCGGGCTGGAGGTCGTAGGTGGCTACCTTGGGACTCTGTACCAGAATTCTGTCCTCTCCCGGGAATACGGTTTCCACACCGCCGTTGAAAAAGAAGGTGACGTGAGCATATTTCTCGGTTTCGGAAATTCTGAGCTGGGTTTTTCCATGTTTGGACAGCCATTCACCAAGAGTGTTTACCAGATCTTCGGGAGGATAGGCACAGGCTGCATGAATATCTGTGGCATATTCGGTCAGCATTACGAAGTTAATGGCCGGGCGAGCCTTGCGAGAAAAACCGCTGAAGTCGTCATTGGCAAAGGCACGGGAGATCTGGCGGGCACGGTCAGCACGGAAGTTCATGAAGAGCAGGGTATCACCGTCGTTCATCTTTACCGGATCGCCGATAACGGAAGCCTTGATGAACTCGTCGTTTTCATCACGGCCATAAGCAGCGTTGAGAGCGTCAGTGGCAGTGGCGAAAGGTTTAAATCCGGAGATGGCCTGGGTGAGCAGATCGTAGGCCTGCTCCACGCGATCCCAGCGGTTGTCACGATCCATGGCGTAATAGCGGCCTACCATGGAGGCGAAACGTCCGGTACCGATTTCCTTGAAAAGAGCCTCGAAACCGTCAATGGAACTCTGGGCACTTCTGGGCGGAACGTCACGGCCGTCAGTGAAGGCATGGAAATATACCTTCTTGGCTCCCTTCTGAGCCAGCAGTCGGAATACGGCCTTGATCTGATCTTCGTGGCTGTGCACTCCTCCCGGAGACATCAGTCCCATTACATGAACAGCACCGTCTTTTGCCAGAGTGGCATCAATTGCCTCGTTGAAAGCCTTGTTTGTAAAGAAATCGCCGTCGCTGATGGATTTGGCAATCTTGGTAAGATCCTGGTAAACGATACGGCCGGCACCGATGTTGGTGTGCCCGACCTCGGAATTACCCATCTGTCCGTCAGGAAGACCTACATCAATACCCGATGCCTGAATATCAGTACTGGCGTAGTTCTTTGCCAGCGCGTCAAGATTCGGGGTGTTTGCATTTGCCACGGCATTAAATTCCCTGACCGGATTGTCGCCCCAGCCATCCATGATTATAAGTGCAAAAGGTTTCTTTGCCATTTTTATTCCTTCCTGATAGTAACGGTGTACACCACCTTTTTCAACCCGAACATTTTACACCAAAACATGAGATTTCGGAGAGATGGGAGAGGAGAGGCTCTTTAACCCGGCTGGTGCTTTTTAATCCGGATTTGGTGATGACTGCTGTTGCGGTGTTATACGGAATAAGCTACGGGACCTTTTAAGTATTTTTTTGCAATACCATTTTCTTTTTGTTTGAGGGATGTCATTAAAAATCATTGTTCATTAAAGTATCATTACTCCCATGATGCTGTGTATGCATTTCGGATATCAGCATATGAATTCAATGCGTTTCGTTTGCGGGATGCATGTTTAAAACCATAAAAAAGGACTATTGAATATGACCTTGAAGAAGAAAAAACTGGGGCTTGCTATCAGTGCTGCCGTCTTTTCATGTACCCTTGCCGCCTGCGGCAGTTCCAGCAGCGGCGGCGGTGGCGGTGGTGATGGGTTTAACCCGGAGAATCCCAGCTACGTGCCTGCAGCCGGCGGGGAAGCAGTATCCCCGGGCGGACTTCATGCCCCGGGCAGCGAGCTTGATTCTGTGCCGAACAAGCTGGTGGTGCAGGTTCTGGATGAGGAGCTGGGAACTAATGGAACCAAGGCGAATGAGGCTTTGAATTATACCGTTCATCGCTGGGTTCATGAAGAGTGTGCTTCAAATATAGGAGCTAGCCAGGGTTGGGATGATATCAGTGATGTTCCTGTTGATCAGAATGAGTACGGTATAGTATTTGAATTTGATCTCAGCGACAGTACTCAGGACGGCTGTGCCGGATTTATTTTAAGAGACCCGGACAAGAATAAATTCATTGAAGAAAATCAGCGGCTTGCATGGACTGCTGCAGATCATGAAATCACCATTACCAAAAAGCGTGTGGAATCATATGGTACCCGTGATGAAGCCTTCAACGATCTCTATGCTCCGGTAGCAGGACTGGATGCTGAGGATGCTTCTGCACACTGGGTAAGCAGCAATCTTCTGGTGTGGAAGAACAATAAGGATCAGAATGGCAAGGAGCTTCATGTTCGTCTTCAGTACAATACCGATGCTGTTATTGAAGCGGACGGAGAGGGACTTCTTAATGGCGATTATGTGAATCTTGAAAAAACACAGCTTCCTGAGGAGATTATTCAGAAGAATCACAATCTCAAGGACTTCCAGGCCTACAAGATTCCTGACGGCACCAATCTCGATCTTAAGAAAATTCTTCGTGGCGAGGCTCTCCTTCTGGGACTTGGCGATAAAAATCTGGTGAAGAAGGCTGCTCGCATTCAGACTGCCATGCTCATCGACGAGCTCTATGCTGAAAATGCGGTCAGAGTTCAGGACCTTGGTGCGACAGCCAGTGCTGACGGCGTAACCTTTAAGGTCTGGGCTCCGACTGCCAGGTCCCTTACCATTCATATCTGGCCCGATGCTGTTAATGATAAATGGCAAGACGCAGGCGGTGAAATGGCGTTTGACGAGGAAACCGGAGTCTGGTCGTATACCACCGACAAAGCCGATACCGAAGGTACGGCAGCCTATAAATACCAGATTCAGGTATATCATCCGGCGACCAGGAAGTTTGAAGAAATGTGGGTAACCGACCCGTATTCCCTCAGTATCTTTTCCGGAAATTCCGCATTAATCGATCTTGATAATGCCAAAGCAAAGCCGGATGGCTGGGACAGTGTAAAGGCTCCCCATTCTCAGGCTACGAGTGCCGATATCGCTTCAATGGTGATTACCGAATCTCACCTGAGAGATCTTACAGTAGGAACCGACAAGGGCGTCACCGCAGCTCATCAGGGTAAATATCTGGGTCTTACAGAACTTGATTCGGCAGTGGGCAAGCATCTTAAGAAATTAAGCGATGCCGGTGTTACCCACATTGAGCTTCTTCCGATGTATGACATTGCCTCTATCAATGAGGAGGACGTATTCAGCGGCAAGACTGCGGATGTTACCATTACCGGCCAGGAGTTCTGTGCCCGTATTGAGGCAGAGACGACTGAGCCTATCAATGTTTGTGGTGATAATCGTCTGGTTTATGATATTCTCGCCGAAGAATCAGCAAACGACAATGAGGATGATGCGAAGGTTTCTACCTTCCTGGGCAATTATGTGAAGGAAAAGGACTCCTATAACTGGGGCTATGATCCGTGGCACTATCAGGTTCCTGAGGGATCCTATGCTACCTCCATTGCCGATCCTTATGCCAGAGTCAAGGAAATCCGTGAAATGATTTCCTCTCTCAAGAACGATTACGGCATGAATGTTATTCTTGACGTGGTATACAATCATACTGACGGAGCCGGAGTTGAAAAGGATTCCTCAGTACTGGACAAACTGGTTCCCTGGTACTACAACCGTCTCGATCCTGAAACGGGTAATGTTCTGTCAGACACCTGCTGCTCCGACTCTGCTTCGGAACATAAGATGTTCGCCAAGCTGATGGAGGATACTCTGGTAACATGGGCTAAGGACTACAAGATCGATGCCTTCCGTTTTGACCTTATGGGCTATATTCCCAAGCAGGTTATGGTAGACACTCTGGCCAACGTTAAGGAAAGAGCCTCCAACAAGGAGATGTATTTCTTCGGTGAAGGCTGGGATGCCGGTTCCGCAGCTAATGTGGTTGGCGGTGAAAATAATGCTACTCAGATTAATATGCATGATACCCTTATCGGTACCTTTAATGACCGTATCCGTGACGGTGTCAGAGGCTCCGGTCCGTTTGACCACGGCGATGCTCTGATTAAGCTTCAGGGGTTTGCTACCGGCCGCTGTTCTGAAATGAATGACAAGAGACTTGACCCGGATCAGGATCCGGATTATTCCTGTGCTGTTGATGCAGTAAATGAATCGGATTATGGCATGCATCCTCTTAACTGGCAGGACGTTATAAGAATTAGTATGGCTGGTAATCTGAGAGACTATCCTCTCAAGACCTATACCGATGAGGTCAAGACCGGCAAGGATATCTCTTACTGGGGAGCCATTGCAGGCTACGGCGATTCACCGATCAATACCATCAACTATGTGTCCAAACATGATAATCAGGCGGTATTTGATCTGATTATGTACAAGGCCAAGAAGACCAATACCATGGAAACCAAGGCCAAGATGCAGGGCATTGCCGTGGCTACCGTAATGTTTGGTCAGTCTCCGGTATTTGATCAGCAGGGTACGGATCTTTTAAGAACCAAGTACTTCCAGAATGATAGCTTCAACACCGGCGATTTCTCCAACAAGGTGAATTATGCCGCTGATCAGGGTAACGAGTTTATTCCGGGAGCTCTGGTGAACAAGGAAAAGGACCTGGCAGACTGGGGTGCTATTACCGAGGTATCCGAATACAACTCTGATGTTGGTGCTGAGCTTAAGTCCAAGATGTCAGATACCTATAACGCCATGCTGACCATCAGAAAAGAGCACGATCTGTTCTATCTTGGCGATGCCGAGCTGATTAAGCAGAATGTGTCATTCCTTAACGTTGGCAAGAACCAGGAGCCGGGGCTTATCGTGATGAAGGTTACTAATCCTGGGGATACCGGAGTCGTTGGTAACAACATGGCCGTGGTGATGCTTAATGCCAAGCCGGAAGCCACCAGCTTCACTGTTGCCGATGTTGAAGAAGCCAAGCCTTTGGATACGGGCCCTCTCTACAAGGATGGCTGTTCCATCAGCGGCAAAAAAATTACAGCACAGCCGTGGACCGTGTGCGTGTTTGCCAAGTAATCCGCTAAGCTAGCTTAGGTAGGTCTTATAGAGGCCGGGATCATTCAGGTGGTTCCGGCCTTTCTTATGACGGGAATATGCCAGGAGATATCATTTTTTGAATAGTGTTCTGCGGTGTGTTATCATTCACGGGGATTTTCAGGCAGGAAACAGAAATATGAACGAATCAGTTGATGCGCTCTCGTTCGGAGCGGAGCTCGTTACCTTTGCTACCAATCATTTCATTATGACCATGATTTGGATACTGGGGTTCGGATATCTTATATGGCTTCAGATTAACATTATGATTGACGGAATCAAGTCTGTGGATCACAATAAAATGGCATACCTGATGAACAGCCAGGGGGTGGGGATCGTTGATATTAGAAGCGGTGAGGAATACCGCAAGGGTCATATCCCCGGTTCGGTATCTGTGGAAGTGTCTGAAATTCAGAAGCAGAATTTTTCGCTTATCGAAAAATATCGGAATTCCGGGGTGGTGATTGTCGGCAAAACCTATGGTGATTCCGAGGCCTATAATTGTGCGAAGGTTCTTAAAAAGAACGGTTTTAAAAATACTTTTCTGCTGGACGGTGGTATCCTTGACTGGAATGGCAGTGGACTGCCCACCGCAACTGGCAAATAAGTTTTGTTCTCTAAAATAGTATATTATTGATATTTAGGAAAATATAATGGCTGAAAACAGCAATGAAAATGCAGCCGGTACCCAGAATCCGGCTTTTGATATCATCAGACTTTATGTAAAGGATCTTTCTTTGGAAACTCCTAATACTCCGAACGTATTTCAGAAGGAGTGGAAGCCTGAGACCAAGCTTGATCTTGATGTTAAGCATAACGTTATAGATGAAGCTCATCATGTCTACGAGGTGGTGCTGCGCATCACTGCAACTGTATCCATTAGCGGTGAAACAGCATTTCTGGCAGAAGTAAATCAGGCTGGCATTTTTCATATCGAGAATTTCCCCGAGCAGCAGGTTGATCATATGCTGAACGCCTTTATTCCGAACATCCTGTTCCCCTACGCCCGTGAACTTGTATCTGACCTCAGCAACAGAGCAAGCTTCCCTCCCCTTAATCTTGCGCCGATCAATTTTGAGGCCGTTTACGCTCAGAGGATGCAGCAACAGGCCCAGGCTGCCGCTCAGCCTCAGTCAGAAAACAAGTAACTTCTGAGATGAAGTATTCAGCGTCAATAATAGGGGCGGGATCTTACGGAACCGCCCTTGCTGTTTCCCTAACGAGAAATGGTAAAAAAGTGCTTCTCTGGGCCAGGGAGGAGGAGTGCGTTCTTGAAATGCAGAAATCCCGCTCCAACAGCACTTTTTTACCAGGGATCTCTTTTCCGGAGACGCTTGATATTACTGGTGATCTGAAAGAGGCAATGTCCGGTTCGGATATTATTTTGCTCGCGGTTCCCAGCAAGGCTTTCGGAGAAGTCCTGAGAAGCATCAGGCCTTACATGACATCTCGTCATAAAATTGTCTGGGCAACAAAGGGACTGGAAAGCGGTACCGGAAGACTACTCAGCGAGGTAGCCGAGGAAATTCTGGGAAATAATATTCCCTTTGCTGTGATTTCGGGGCCGACTTTTGCAAGAGAGCTGGCAACAGGGCTTCCTACGGCTATTGCGGTGTCCGGGAATAATGATGCCTTTATCAGAGAATTTTCTGAGATTATTCATTCCAGTAAAAATTTCAGAGTTTATCCCAATCCCGATTTCATTGGAGTTCAGATTGGCGGGACCGTTAAAAATGTTATTGCCATAGGTACCGGTCTCTCTGACGGTCTTGGTTTTGGTGCCAATGCCAGAACTGCTCTTATAACCCGGGGACTGGTGGAAATGCAGCGACTGGGGGTGGCAATGGGGGCAAAACCGGTAACCTTTATGGGGATGGCAGGGTTAGGGGATCTGGTGCTGACATGTACCGATAATCAGTCTCGAAACCGAAGATTCGGTCTGGCTCTCGGACAGGGGGCAACGCCAGAGGAGGCGATGAAGTCTATCGGGCAGGCGGTAGAAGGGTGGTATAACACTAAGGAAGTTCATGCTCTGTCAGAAAAGCTGAAGGTCGACATGCCTATCTGTGAGGAAATTTATCAGGTTCTTTTCAATGGCAAGTCTGCCAAGGCGGCCACGGCGACTCTGCTATCCAGACGCATGAAAGATGAATAGGGTTTGTCCTTGTCGTTTCCTTTTCTTAAAAAAGTCCCGGTTTCGGGACTTTTTTGATTAGGAAATAATCGGCACAGGGCGGAAGCAGTTGTGTTTGATACTACTTAGCCAATGTGTAGGTTCTTTCGGTTACTTCATGAACGGTGGCATCCACAACTTCCTTAATCATCCCAGGAAATGCCTGTTTCAGATTGGCCTCGATGCCGTCCTTAAGAGTCATGTTTACCATGGAGCATCCCTTGCAGCCGCCGGAGAATTCAATTTTGACAATGCCATCGGAGGTTACCTCCGTAATTTTGGCAAATCCTCCATGTTCGGCCAGTGAAGGGTTAATGGTACGAAGCATGTAGCTTTCCAGCTGGTCTCGCAATGGGGCATCGGCGGGAATGTCGCGTTTTTTCAGTTCCGGTGCTTTGAATGTCAGGGTTCCGTGTCTGTTTCCAGAATCTTCATAATCTATAACTGCATTTTCTAGGTAGGGCTGACTCATGCGGTCAATAATAACATTAAAGCCTTCGTGCCTGAAAACATCATCCTGAAATGAAATGGAATTTTTGGGACAGTATAGTATGCCGCATTCTACTCCCGGAGTTCCGGGATTGGATACAAAAACCCGAATGCCGGTTTCAGGAGCCTGTTTGCTGAGCAGTGTGCGGAAATATTCTTCCGCCTTTTCGGTTATGGTAATCATTTTCAAAAATAAGATTCCGGAAAAGAGAACATGCTGAAAAGAATAAAGGAGCAGAAAATCCGCCCCTTTGATAAGATAAAACTCAGGATCTTATACGCCGTGAGGCTCATCTTCGCCATTAAGACCGTTATCATTGAGATGCGGCTTTAACTGATAGGAAATATTGCCGTCTTCATCCTTTTTCATGGTGATGTCGCCGCCGGTCATAAGCATTGACTTTACTGCTGCCATTTCGGTTTTGATTTCTTTGAGAAGTGCAAGGATCTCGTCGTTTTTGTCTGCCATGGAATGGATACCTCTGTGTAAAACTGTTCGTGATACCTTTAGTAACTGTTTTAAAAACTGTTTTCCGGTATCGGATTTATGGATTGCCGGGTGCAGATTCTGCCATAACAGAGCAGTGTAATAAAGAAGATATACCGGGAATTTTTTTCAAAACAGGGCATATATCATCTTTCGCGTCAGAGCTATGGAGTTTAGAGGCCTGTTTTCAGGATCAGTTTCACGAACCAGTGCCGGACTTCACCTTTTTTTAGGTAAACCTGAAATATATAAATAGACTAAAGCATGATGATCACTTACAATCATTCATGGTCTTTTTTTAATTTTTTGCTGTTATAGATTGGAGATAATTCATCCATGGCATTTGATAAGAAGGTACTTGAAAAGTACGGTATCACCGGCGCAACCGAAGTTCTTTACAATCCCTCCTACGAGGTTCTTTTTAACGAGGAAACCAAGGAAGGTCTTACCGGTTTTGATGTTGGTCAGGAAACCGAGCTCGGTGCAATCAATGTAATGACCGGTGTTTATACCGGCCGTTCACCGAAGGACAAGTTCATTGTTGATGACGAAAATTCCCATGATACCGTATGGTGGACCAGTGAAGAATATCCGAACGACAATCACCGTGCTACCAAGGAAGCCTGGGATGCTGTGAAGGATCTTGCCAAGAAGGAACTTTCTAACAAGAAACTCTATGTGGTTGATGGTTTCTGCGGTGCCAACAAGGATACCCGCATGAAGGTTCGCTTCATTGTTGAAGTAGCCTGGCAGGCTCATTTTGTAACCAATATGTTCATTCGTCCTCAGACCGAGGCTGATTTTGAGCAGGAGCCGGATTTTATTGTTTACAACGCATCCAAGGCCAAGGTTGAGAACTTCAAGGAGCTGGGGCTTAATTCTGAAACTGCAGTTGTATTCAATGTAACCACCAAGGAACAGGTCATTCTCAATACTTGGTATGGCGGTGAGATGAAGAAGGGAATGTTCTCAATGATGAACTATTACCTTCCTCTGAAGGGCATTGCTTCCATGCACTGTTCTGCAAACTGCGATATGAACGGCGAAAATACCGCTATTTTCTTTGGTCTGTCCGGTACCGGCAAGACTACTCTTTCCACTGACCCGAAGCGCAAGCTGATCGGTGATGATGAGCATGGCTGGGATGATAACGGCGTGTTCAATTTTGAAGGCGGCTGCTATGCTAAGGTTATCAACCTGGATAAGGATTCCGAGCCGGACATTTACAATGCAATTCATCGTGATGCTCTTCTCGAGAATGTTACCGTTGATGCTAACGGCAAGATTGATTTTGCTGATAAGAAGGTAACCGAAAACACCCGTGTTTCCTATCCTATTTATCACATCAAGAACATTGTTCGTCCGATTTCTTCCGCTCCGGCTGCCAAGCAGGTTATTTTCCTCTCTGCTGATGCTTTCGGCGTTCTGCCTCCGGTATCTATTCTTGACAAGGGTCAGACTCAGTACTACTTCCTTTCTGGCTTTACCGCCAAGCTGGCTGGTACCGAAAGAGGAATTACTCAGCCTACCCCTACCTTCTCTGCTTGCTTCGGTCAGGCATTCCTGGAACTTCATCCTACCAAGTACGGTGAAGAGCTGGTTAAGCACATGGATAAGAGCGGAGCCAAGGCTTATCTTGTAAATACCGGCTGGAACGGCACCGGCAAGCGTATTTCCATCAAGGATACTCGCGGCATTATCGATGCAATTCTTAATCACAGTATCGATCAGGCAGAAACCAAGGTTATCCCGATCTTCAATTTTGTAGTTCCTACCAAGCTTGAAGGCGTTGATACCAACATTCTCGATCCTCGCAACACCTATGATGATCCTGCAAAGTGGGAAGAGAATGCTAAGGATCTTGCAGCTCGTTTCATTAAGAACTTCAAGAAGTATGAAGGCAATGATGCAGGCAAGGCTCTTGTAGCTTCCGGTCCGAAGCTCTAATCTGCCTTAGCGCTGTCTTTAATATTAGGGAGAGGCCACCGTCTTGGTGGCTTCTTTATTTTAGGGATTTTATAATAAATATTTTGGTTCGTTGTTGTTTTTTTGGAGGGGAATATGGGCATTTATGTTACCCGGGAAGGGCTTATGCTTATAAAGCAGGAATTCAATGACATCTGGACAAACATTCGTCCGGAGGTAACTAAAAAACTGGCATGGGCTGCTTCCCTGGGAGATCGCAGTGAAAACGCCGATTATCAATATAACAAGAGGCTGTTACGGGAAATTGATATCTATGTTAAAAGACTTTCTGATATTATTCGCGATGCAGAGGTGCTGGATCGCAGTGCGGAAGGAAACCGTAGCAGGAAGGTTTTTTTTGGGGCGTATGTTGAAATTGAAAACGATGACGGGGATATTAAGCATTTTCGAATAGTTGGGGCCCCTGAGGTGTATGGCCGTCGTGGCTATATCTCCCTTCAGAGTCCAATGGCTAAAGGTCTTCTCAATCACGAAGTGGATGATGAGGCGGTTATTATGACTCCCCGGGGCAAGGTATCGTGGTATATAAACCGTATATCCTATCAGCACGAGGATTGGTTTGGGGAAGAGGATAAACCGGTATTTCAGTTTTCTAGTTCCAATGAATACAAAGAGCCGGAAATCATGAGTGACGAAGAAATCCAAAAGGCCAGAGATGAATACCTGAAACTCCTTGCCAGGCAGAGTGACAGCCGAAGCTAGGGCTTCTGATAAAAACTGACACTTTTTGGTTTATCAGGCAACGGCTTGGAATCCCGCTCCCTGAGGAGCGTTATCCGGGGAATAAGCCCTTTTAAGTAGCTTGGCGAATCCTCGGTGGGATGAGGATAAATCCTTCACTGCCTCGTTTACGTTTTTTTCGGGATTTTCATCTTCCCCTTCTTCGGTATTTGCGATTTTGGAAGGTTGAGCTTCGTTTGTAGCATCCTTAGACTTTTTGACGTTCTCTTCAGCAAGTTCCCTTCGTGCTTCAGCTTCCTTCATTGCGGCTTCGGCAGCTACTTTGCGATCCTGCCCCGAAGGTTCCTGAGGTGCCAAAGCAGCTCTCTGTACCTGTTGCATTTTAGCAATGGTCTTATCAGGCGAATCCTCAACGCTTACGGATATTTGCACCTCGCCGTCGGTGATATATTTTTTGCCGTCAGGACCGGTTTCATATGTATATGACGGACTGGAAGCATACTGGCCGCCTGTGGCTTTATGCTGTTCCTCGTGGGTCCGTACTTCCTGATCCCGGGCCTTCATTTCATTCACCACGGCCTGTTCAGCATCAGTAAGAACCGTTCCGTCGCTCTTTTTGTCATTTTGTGATGCTGAGGCCTCAGCACCATTTGAAGCTTCTCCCTGTCTGGCGGAGGATTTACTGTTTTCATCCTGTTTTCTGATTTCCTTTTCAGCACGCGCCTGAGCCTCCGGACTTATGGAAACCATATCAGGTACCGGTTTTGCGAGAGGAGAATTTCTGTTTTCTGATTTCGCGCTGTTACCGTTACTGGCCTCTGTTCCGGAAACATAATTGGCAGCAGATGATTTTATGGCACTGTAATCCATTCCCTCCATGGCCTTCTGATAGCTGTGGAGCGCCAGTACAGAACCGTGAATCACATTCATAGCTGACCTCTCATACCTTCATGTCAAGGAGTGTGCCAAGAGTATTATAGCCGGCGGATATTACCTTTGCTCCGGCCCGGGCATATATCTCTCCCTCTTTTAGTGAAGCCACGCTTTTTTCAGGATCGGGAGCGGTAATCGGATCTTCTGAAGTTTCGGCAGGACTGTAATTCCGGGAAGTGTTTATATGTGCCAGTTCTGCGGCGCTCCTGTTAACAAGAGCCTGACCGTTCATAAACCCCTGGATGCCATTCTGTATAATGGACATGCTTCCAATATTCATACGACCTCCGTTTATTCTTGCAGATGACAGGACACAACAACTCATATTAATTGTACAAAAAATGAGCAATATTACCCAGGACTAAGTTGCATATTTGTCGAGGAAGTCTAAAAGTATTTTTCTGAAGCTTTCCGGTTCGGAGATAAACGGAGCATGAGAGCTATTCTGAAATACGTGTATCAGGGAGTGATCGTTTACGGGCCAGACAGAACTTCCCTGATATGGTACCAGCCGATCCTTTACTCCGTAGAGGTGAAGGGCCGGACATTCCACACGTGTGAGACAGCCTCTGAGATCTTCGTCTGCCAGAGTTTTTAATCCGGCCTGAAGTTCGTAATAAGAGGGAAGAGGCACGTCTTTTAGCAGATCCTTGATTTCTCTGATATCGTTTTTCATAGTGGGAGAACCCATGGCCTGTAAAGATAGAAAACGGTCTATAACTCGATAGACATTGTCCTGTGTCAGAAGACTCTGGAGTTTAATTAATAGTTCTGGAGGGGTTCCCGGCCAGTGTTCTTCGGGCAAGGAGGTAAATCTTGGAGAACTGGATACTGTTATCAGTCCGCGAACCCTTTTCGGATTCATTATGGTGTAGCGGAGAGCCAGCACTCCACCCAGGGACCAGCCCATGATAATAATATTGTCAGGGAGCGTCTCCTCGAGATTGATTATGGTTCCATACGCTCTGTTGGCAGGGATGCTGTTATTGAGTCCGTACCCAGGAAGATCCAATAAGATAACCCGATAACGAGGTGCCAGGTAGGAAACAATACTCCGAAAAACATCACTGGCAAGTCCCCAGCCGTGGAGCATGACAATTTTTGGAGATTCGGGATTCCCGAATTCACGTGTTCTTAGTTTCATGATTCCCCCCCTCGCTCGAAAATGGAGATTTCAAGCAATTACTGTGGCCCTGATTAAGGATAACCTTTTTGCACTTGTGAATAAAGAACTCCCCGGATTGTTTCAGATATGAACATGATCTGGAGAACCATAATAGTTTCCAGTTCATAAATATTCATGAGAAAGAGTTTCTTTTCGGTGCATCTGGTCGTGTGGTATGCATGATTATTGTGCATATAAAGGGGAGATGTGGTTCCTTTCCTGCTAATTCTACAGGAGTGAATACCATCAGAAGTGCATAAAAATTTTTTTTTCGAGTTGGCAGGATATTTGCTTAATACTGGAAAACATGAGTTTGATCACTAAATGGAGAAATATATGGGACGTGCAATTTTTCTGACGTGTCTTTTACTGATGACAGGTACTTTAAATATTGCGGGAGCAGAGGAGTCAGTGAACTCTGTGACATCTCCTGGAGAGGCTGCAGCGCAGCTTAGTCTGGTAGATAACAGTTTTGTAATGATATGCGCTGCCCTGGTAATTCTGATGTCAGTGCCTGGGATTGCACTGTTTTACGGTGGCCTGGTTCGAGTTAAGAACATGCTTTCGGTGCTTACTCAGACTGTTATGGCTTTTTCGCTGATGTTTGTTCTTTGGGCAGTTTTCGGATATTCAATGGCCTTTGGAACCAACGACAGTGAGTTTCTTAATAATTTTTCGGGCGGGCTGGATAAATTTCTGATGTTTGGAGTACTCCCAGAAAGTGTTAATGGGACTCTTTCGGAATTTACCTTCTTTTCGTTTCAGGGGGCTTTTGCCGGGATAACATCATGTCTGATACTTGGTTCCTTTGCTGAGCGTATCAAGTTCAGTGCGCTGATTTTTGTCCTGGTTTTCTGGTTCGTGCTTTCCTATGTTCCAATCTGTCATATGGTGTGGGGAGGCGGTTATATTGACAGTGCTTGGCATGCCTTGGATTTTGCAGGAGGGACTGTAGTTCACATCAATGCCGCTGTCTGTGCTCTGGTGGGAGCATATTACTGCGGGAAGAGAATCGGTTTCGGGAGAGAGCGGATGGCACCTCATAGTCTGGTAATGACTATGATTGGAGCTTCTCTTCTCTGGGTGGGCTGGTTCGGTTTTAATGCCGGATCCGAGCTGACCCCGGATGGAGTAGCCGCACTCTCCTTTGCAAATACCTGTGTGGCACCGGCTGCTGCAGCTCTTTCATGGATGTTTCTGGAATGGCTGTTTCAGAGAAAACCCTCCCTGCTGGGTGTATGTTCCGGAGCTGTTGCCGGGCTCGTAGCCATTACTCCGGCATGTGCCTATGTCAGCATCGGCAGCGCTCTTATAATAGGTCTTGTAGCCGGTGCGGTTTGTCTCTGGGGGGTTCACGGTCTTAAGAAACTGCTGCGGGTTGATGATTCGCTTGACGTGTTTGGTGTTCATGGCACTGGCGGTATTGTGGGAGCTCTTTTGACTGGCGTTTTCTGTTCCCCGGATTTTGGCGGTACAGGCTTTAAAGAAGGCTGGGAGAGTATTTCAGGACAGTTTACAGGACAGCTGGTTTCCGTTGTCATGACCATTGGTATCAGTGGTGTGGTTTCAGTTCTCGGGTTCTTTATTGCCGACAAGCTGTTCCATGGAGTACGTGTCAACCAGGAAGAAGAACGGGAAGGCCTGGATCTGGCATGGCACGGAGAAAGAGCCTACAACCTCATATAACTCTGAGAGATGGGAATTGATTATTCCTGAAAAACAAATGAAGGGCGGCGTTGCAGTCGCCCTTTTTGTTGTTGTCAGTGCTCTGTTAAGGCTTGGGGAATGTTGGCAGAGTGTGAGCGGTGTGTTTTGACATACCGTCCGCAAAAATGAGAGTCCAAATTCTTCCCTGTCTGGTTTTTATGAGAACCGTGGCCTATGGGAACTCCCGTGAAAATCGTGTTATTTGCTTCTATTCCTGGCTTCGGCAATGATCTGGTGTACTTCATCCGGGAGGTAAACGAACTCCCTTCCACAGCAGTGGCAGCTTACTGATATTTTTTTCTGCTCCTCAAGAATTTTCTCCAGTTCTTCGGGGGGCATGCACACGAGACTTTCCCTGAAATGAGCTTTGGAGCAGACGCACCTGAAGCTGATGGATTTTGGAGGGAAGGTGTTGACGGATTCCTGGTGGAAAAGCCGATATAGGACATCATTGCTGTCGAGAGACAGGATTTCTCCTTCTGTCATGCTGTCAGCAAGAGTGGCAATGTGGGTAAAGTCGCTGTTCAGCTTTTCTGTATTTTCAGTCGGAAGCTTCTGAATGAGCATTCCTGCTGCCTTTTCTCTGTCCGGGTCAGAATAGATCCATATTCGGGTTTCTATTTGGACTGACTGCCGGTAATAGTCCTCAATGCACTCGTTGAGATTGTCATGTGAGAGATCGATGATGCCCTGATACTGGGTTCCGGACTCGGGAATAATGGTAATTGTCAGAACTGGATTTTTCCCTAAAAGTCTGCTCCAGTGACAAATCCCGTCCACATCTCCATCCAGGGAGGCCAGACCACGGGTTTCCTGATTGTCATTACTGTTAATGTACGCATAGACAAGGGACCCGTTTCCGCGAAGCTGAAGCATAATGCTTCCCTGAAACTTTACTGTTTCTGTCATGAGGGCAATGGCAATCTGCATCTCACCAAGAAGCTTCCGGATGTTGCGCGGGTATGAATGATCCGCAACCAGTTCCCGGAACGCCTTGTCGGTTTGTGCTATTTCACCGCGGATATCCATTTCGTTGAAAATGAAGCGTTTAATTGTGTCAAAACTCTTTGATGCTGTACCAGCCGTCATGATGCTGTCCCTGTAATATTTTTTGTATTAGGTTAAATGTTCGGAGAGTGCTTAAAACTGATAAGCGCTCTGCGTTCCTTCTTGTTGGGTTTGTCGTCAGGATGTGGAGCCAGAAGGGCGTTTAAACGGTGGAGTTCGCTGTTTCTTTCGCGTTTTATTTTGCTTTCGCTGGTTTCTTCATAGAGAAGGTGAGCTAATGAGGGCTGGCGTCTTACATCGCTTATTCCCCTGACGATGATATCAAGTTCGTTGAATCCCTGGCGCAGAGAAATTTTTGCACCGATTTCCACAATACGGCAAGGCTTGACATGTGCTCCGTTATAGTGAACTTTTCCGCCGTCAATCATGTCTCTGGCTATGGAACGGGTTCTGTAGAACCTTGCAGCCCATAGCCATTTGTCGAGCCGGACTTGCTCAGAATTATCATCCATGAGGTCTCCTGAAACTTCAGTCTGAGTGCTAAAATCAGTTCGCGTATTATAATACGGTTTAGGGCGGAAGAGGATTGTTATGTGAATGGGCGGAACTGGCTCGCGAATGATCTGATTTCGGTTCCGGAAGCCAGTAATCTTCAGCAAATTATGAGAAACCTTGAAAATTTATGAAAAACTCTTTGCATGAAAAGCTTCTATTGATGGACAATTGCGGGGTTTAGTTATTTTGCTCTCTTTGTGAGATATATTACATGTCGTCTTTTTTCGATAAAGCCATTAACAGAGTACGTGGCGGTTTCTCGCGTATTACAAAAAAGAAGAGCGGTTCAGAGTATGCGGCTGTGTCCGGGCAGGCTGTTGCCAGAACAGAGGCTGCATCTCCTCAGGAGCAGGAAATGCTGGAGAGGGCGCGTAATCGCTACTATACGAAGATTTCCGGATACCTCTTTTATATCCTTTCGTTTATCGTCTGTTATGAAGCGGCAGCCTATTTCTGGTACAAAATTCCTTCGGTGAATTCTTCTTTGGCCGGACTGTCCGCAGCAGAGCTGAAGGCGATAAGAGAGCAGAACCGTAATATTGATGTAACGGCTCTGCCGCTTTTTGGCGTCAGGCCTGTGGAAAATTCTCAGGCTTCGCAGGCCGGGAACCAGCAGCCCTCCGGTCCTGTTTCCAAGCTGGATGTTAAAATCACCGGAATCTCTGCCAGTAATGATCCTCAAAAGGGATCAGTGGCAGTAATTAACAAGTCCCATGAGGAATCCTACGGTGTAGGGGACAAGATTGAGGGAACCCAGGCGGTTGTGTCGCAGATTCTGGCGGACCGTATTATTGTCAAAAACGGCGGTCGTGATGAAACTATAATAATGCCTGCAGACAACTATCAGTCTTCTGATCAAAGACCTTCGGGAGATTTTCAGAAGACTAAGCCTGAGAATCATGCAGCAGCCAAGTCTGACGTTAAACAGGTCAGAACCGAATTGCTTTCCAATCCTGGAAATCTTTTTAAGTACCTCAGCATAAAACCGGCTATGAAGGATGGCAAGCCCGCAGGTTATGAGCTCAATCCTGGTTCGGAGGGAAAGATGTTTCTTGATGCCGGTCTGAAACCAGGAGACATTGCTGTGGAGATGAATGGCTACGATTTGACTGATACTAATCAGGCAATGCAGGTTATGGGACAGATTCAGGACATGACAGAAATAACACTGGTAGTGGATCGTAACGGGGATCGCCAGACTGTTACGCTGAATCTGAATTGATTTTATTAGGTTACGGGGAAGGTGTGATTATCTTTTCCGTTTTCGAAACATAATGCTTAGAGATTACCGTCTCATTCAGGATGAAATCCTGACTATATGAACTGTGCCTTGTCAGGCTATTAAGGGGATCATATGAACACCAAGAAATTTTTCGGCAAATCCTGCTGTGCTCTGGCTTTGTCAGCTGCACTTCTAGGAGGATCTCTCAATATTGAGGCCGCTGAATTTTCTGCCAGTTTTAAGGGTACGGACATAAACGAATTTATTAATACTGTTGGAAGAAATCTCAATATGACGTTTATTATTGATCCGGCCGTAAAGGGAAAGATAAACGTCAGAAGCTATGATTTGCTTAATGAGGAGCAGTATTATCAGTTTTTCCTCAGCGTTTTGGCCGTATATGGTTATGCTGTGGTTCCCACCGATACCGGAGTGTACAAGGTGGTTCGTTCTGCTGTGGCCAAAACAGCCGGTGTTCCGGTTTCCGAGGATGGAGCTATAGGTGATGAAATGGTCACTAGGGTAGTTCCGGTAAAAAACGTTAATGTTCGGGAGCTTGCCCCGCTTCTGAGAGGTCTCATTGACAATCAGGGGTCCGGAAACGTAGTACATTACGAACCGTCAAATGTACTGCTTATTACTGGCAGAGCAAATGTGGTGAACCGTCTGGTGGAAATTGTTAACAGAGTTGACAAGGCAGGAAATCAGGAGGTTCAGATAGTCAAGCTGAAACACGCTTCTGCCACAGAGGTGGTCAGGGTGGTGCTGTCGCTCATTAAAGATGACAAGGGCAATAGTGCTACATCTCCGTTGATGACCCCGAAGCTGGTGGCAGATGAAAGAACCAATTCGGTGGTGGTTTCTGGAGAGCCGATTGCCAGGCAGCGTGTTATCACCATGATAAATCAGCTGGATATGGAGCAGGCTGCTTCAGGAAATACCAGAGTGTTTTATTTGCGTTATGCCAAAGCGAAGGAGGTTTTGGAGACCCTTAATGGTGTCAGCAAATCTCTGACTGGTGATGAAGGCAAGGCTTCTAATGGTGCCACGGCATCGAAGATTAATATCTATGCCAATGAAGCCACCAATTCCATTATTGTGAATGCAGAGCCCAACTATATCAAGCAGATTGAGGAAATTGTCAGAAAACTTGATATCAGAAGAGCTCAGGTTCTGGTTGAGGCTATTATAGTTGAGGTTAATGATGAGACAGCCGCACAGCTGGGTATTCAGTGGGGAAATACCAGCGGAGGAATTGTCCAGGGACCTTCGGATGTTTCTCAGGCGCCGGTTTCAGGAATGTTTACATCCGATGACGTAGGTCTGACCAATATAGCAGGTAAAATCAACGGGGCTGGCCTAGGCTTTTATCACGGAAACTGGTTCGGCCTTTTGACAATGATGCAGAGCAATGCCAAGAATGATGTGCTTTCCACTCCGAGCATTGTGGCTCTTGACAATGAAGAGGCCGAGTTTAACGTGGGTCAGGAGGTTCCTGTTAAGACCGGAACGCAGACTTCCACTGACTCCAGTTATCGTTACGATACTATTGAAAGAAAGACAGTTGGTACCAAGCTCAAGTTTACTCCCCAGATTAATGAGGGAGATAGTGTGCTGCTGACTTTGGAGCAGGAGGTGTCAAGTGTTGCCTCCACAGCCAATACCACGAACGGCGAAACCTTTGATGTGCGTACCATCAAGAACAGCGTGCTGGTTAAGAGCGGTGAAACTGTTGTACTGGGCGGCCTTATGAATCATACCACTGTTGAGACTGTCTATAAGGTTCCGCTTTTGGGCGATATTCCCATTATCGGTGAGCTCTTCAAGCAGACATCCAGTTCATACAAGAAGCGCAATCTAATGGTTTTCATTCACCCGATTATTATCAGAGATGATGAAACCTTTGCTAGCATTTCCGGTGGCAAGTACAACATGTTCCGTGATGAACAAATTAAGCGTAACAAGGAAGGACTCAGACTTCTACCAATAAGACTAAGTACTCCCGTGCTGCCGGCATTGGATTCCACCATTGTGATTGCTCCTGACACCGTTCAGGAGGTCTCTACTGACAGCAGTGCGGTGTCCGGAATTTAGGAGGTTTCATGTCTGAAGAAAAAAGACCCCTGGATGACGAACAGGAGGAAACCGCTCTTGTGGAAGAACTTCCGGCTGAGGAAGAGTCTGAAACACCTCCCACCCCGGAAGAAGAGGCACTGCAGAGAGTACAATCCGTAGTTCCTTTGGAGGACAGGGCAAAACTCCCTTTTTCATATGCCAGAGCTAATGGCATACTTCTCAGGACTGAGAACGGGAAGGCCGTTCTTTACTGCAAGGAAAAGCCTGCCATGGCCTCCCTTATGGAGGTGCGCCGTCTGGTACAGGCAAATTTCAGCGTAGAAATTGTTGAAGCCGATAAATATGACGATCTGTTTACCGACACCTATCAGCACGACAATTCCGAGGCGCAGCAGATTGCCAGTGATATGGGAGATGATGTGGAGGATCTCAGCCTTGCCGATGATTTAAACAAGGCCGATCTTCTTGATAACAGCGAAAATTCTCCGATGGTGCGGTTTATAAACGCCATGCTGGCGCAGGCTGTAAAGGAAGAGGCTTCGGATATTCATGTGGAGCCCTATGAGAACAGTCTGGAAATTCGTTTCCGGGTGGATGGGGTGCTACATGAGAACATTTCTCTTGAAAGAAAATTCACTCCTTACCTGATATCCCGTATAAAGGTTATGGCCAAACTGGATATTTCTGAGAAGAGAATTCCCCAGGACGGTCGTATTTCGCTGACGGTTGGCGGAAAGCAGGTCGATGTCCGTGTTTCCACCATGCCAACATCCTATGGCGAACGCATAGTTATGCGTCTTTTAGACAAGAACAGTGTCCGGCTGGATCTTAATGACCTTGGCATGACACCGAAAATCTGTGAGGATTTTATGAGAATCATTCATATGCCTCATGGAATAATACTGGTGACCGGACCTACTGGTTCCGGTAAGTCTACCACCCTTTACGCCGGCATTTCTTCCATCAATACCAAGGATATCAATATCCTGACGGTGGAGGATCCTGTGGAGTATGATCTTGAGGGAATCGGCCAGACTCCGGTTAATCCCAAGGTTGACATGACTTTTGCCAGAGCTCTCCGGGCGATTTTGCGTCAGGATCCTGATGTTGTTATGATAGGAGAAATCCGCGATCATGAAACTGCTGAAATAGCTGTTCAGGCCTCCCTTACCGGACACCTGGTGCTGTCAACCTTGCATACCAATACTGCGGTGGGGGCTATTACTCGTCTCAAGGACATGGGAATTGAGCCTTTTCTTCTTTCAACGTCCCTGCTGGGTGTTTTATCTCAAAGACTTATCCGTACACTTTGCAAGCACTGCAAGCAGCCGGTGGAGACAACCCCCAGGGAAATGCAGATCATGGGGCTTGATAAGCCTCAGGTCATCTACAAGGCTGTGGGCTGTCCCGAGTGCAATAATTCGGGATACAAGGGTCGTTCCGGAATTCATGAGCTGGTTATCGTAAATGATGATGTGAGACAGGCCATTCACGGAGAAGACGGCGAGCTGGGGATCGAACGGGTAGTTCGTCCTACGACCCCTTCCATTCGCGATGACGGTATTGCAAAGGTTCTTGCGGGTATTACCACTATTGAAGAAGTTCTCAGAGTTACCAGCGGAGATTAATAATGGCTTCCTATCAGTATGTGGCCGTAAACGGATCCGGAAAACAGAAACGCGGCAAGATTGATGCGGATTCACCTAAAGCTGCTCGTTCAAAGGTCAGAGAGCTGGGACTGATGCCTGTCAGCATAAGCGAGATTTCGGCTCAGGCTATCTCGAGCGGAAAGGGCAGGGGGGATTCCGGAGAAGAAAAGTTTTCGTTTTCCAGACTGTTTCAGCCCAGTATGAGCAGTTCTTCGCTTACCCTGATTACACGCCAGATTTCCACATTAGTATCATCGGCAATGCCTATTGAAGAATCTCTCAGAGCGGTATCCCAGCAATGTGATAATCCCAAGCATGCAGCTATTATTTCCGGGGTTCGGGAGAAAGTGCTGGAGGGGCATTCACTGGCTGATGCTATGAGGAAATACCCCCGGGTGTTTGATGACCTCTATACGGCCATGGTTGCTGCCGGAGAAAAATCAGGACATCTGGATGAAGTGCTGGAGCGTCTGGCTGACTATACAGAAAGCAAGCAGGAACTGAAAGGAAAGATTGCCCAGGCACTGATTTATCCGGTGATGCTTACTTTGGTGGCTGTTTCGGTGGTGGGCCTTTTACTGTCATCTGTTGTCCCCAAGGTGGTGGAGCAGTTTGTTCATATGAAGGCAACACTCCCTAAATCAACACAGATACTTATGGCTATGTCGGATTTTGTGAAGAATTACGGCATCATGATTGTCCTGGCTGCTGGGGTTCTGGTAACAGTGTTTATGGTCCTGATGAAAAAGCGGACTTTCAGAGAGAAGGTGCATGCTGTGATTTTGCGTCTTCCTGTGATTGGCAAGGTTAGCAGGTCTCTTAATACTGCACGTTATGCTCAGACTCTCAGTATTCTTCACTCAAGTGCGGTGCCCCTGATTGAAGGAATGCATATCAGTAGTGATACCCTTACAAATGTTATTGCCAAGGAGAGACTGAATCAGGCTGCTGAAAGTGTTCGAGAGGGTAAAGGTCTTGGCAGGTCGCTTCAGGAGACCCGCCTTTTTACTCCGATGATGCTGCATATGATTTCATCCGGAGAGAAGAGCGGCGAACTTGACAATATGCTTGGCAGGGCTGCCGTTAACCAGTCTAACGAGTTTAAGCGCAATGTAACCATGGCTCTTTCTATTTTTGAGCCGCTATTGATAATTTCCATGGCAGGAATTGTTTTATTTATCGTAATTTCCATACTGCAGCCCTTAATGCAGATGAACAGTATGGTTAAAGGTTAGTTCAGGAGAATTTATGAAAAGAACTCAGGGTTTTACCCTTCTTGAAATCATGGTGGTTATCGTCATTCTTGGCCTTCTGGCCGGACTGGTGGTGCCGAACGTCATGTCCAGCCTTGACGAGGCGAATACCCAGAAGGTGGTAAGCGATATTAATGCCTATGAAAGCTCTCTTAAACAGTATTTTATGGATGCCAAGAGCTATCCGACAACTGATCAGGGACTGGATGCGCTGGTGACTAAGCCAACATCGGCTCCAATCCCCAAGAAATACCGTTCTGATGGCTATATGGATAAGCTTGCTAACGATCCGTGGAACTCTCCCTACTATTATAAGAGGCCTTCTGATCATGGTCAGAAGCATTATGATATTTTCAGTGCTGGCCCGGATGGAGAACCGGGAACCTGCGATGATATTGGAAACTGGAATGTTGATAATCCGCCAGCATCTGACTGTGCCAACAACTGATTCCGGCTCTGTTAAAATTTGTTTAAAGCCGGTTCAGACTGGCTTTTCAGAGGAACATGATGCATAAGCTTGCCGGTTTTACTTTGCTTGAAGTCCTGATGGTTCTGCTGATCATGGGACTGATGGTTTCTGTGGCGACCTCGGCTCTTCCCGGGGGAGGAACTTTGGAAGGCACCGCTGATGAGCAAGCCGACAAGCTTATACTTATTATGGAAGAAATCTCTGACCGTGCTGCTATGGAGGGGCGGATAATTGGCCTCCATGTCAATGAGCATGGATACAGTTTTATGATTCAGGCCCGGACTTCTTCTGGCCAGCCTACTAATCTCAGTCTTAAGGATGAGCTTATGCGAACATACTGGGATCAGCTTTCGTGGGTTTCCTATGATGCCGAGGATGTAGCAGTGAAGCGTGATTTTGATGAAGGTGTGTCGGTAACACTTGACGTTGGTGGTTTAGCTGTTGAAACTGCGGATTCCATGGCAGAAACCAAACTCGAGACGGTTGATTTTAAGGCTGATGCCCGGGATGTAAAAAAAAGAGAGCTACCTCAGATTTTGTTCTACCCCACCGGTGAAGTTACGCCATTCAGAATTAATTTTCTGGTGTCGGACGGCTCTTTAGATCCGCACATTCCGGTAATGATAATCGGAGAGGAGATTGGAAATTTCAGACGTTTTGATCCGGAGAGTGATCGCCTGTGAGACGTTATTTTAGAAATAATCATGGTATGACTCTTCTGGAGGTTCTGGTGGCTCTGGCAGTGTTTGCTCTGGCAGGCGGGGCTGTTATTACCACTGTTTCCAACTCTATTAATGGGATAAACGGGCTTGAAGAAAGCTACTTCTCCCAGATGGTTGCTGATAATGTTATTGCTGAATTCAAGCTGACTCGGAGATGGCCCAATAATAGCTGGGTTACCAATAAGATTGAGTTTGCCGGCAGGACCTGGTATTACCGTTATCGTGGCCAGTCCACACAGGATGTGAATTTCAAGGCATTGGAAGTTGAGGTTTTTGTTGATTCTCATGTTAACACCAGTACTCCCGTAGCAATACTGAAAACATATCTGTACAGGTAGAGAGAGGATATCGCGCTGTATGAGAAAATCCGGCTTTACCCTTATTGAGGTTCTTGTTTCGATTATGATAATGGGGGTGATCGCCCATGGAACCTATGCTCTGATGTCCACTACTTTTACGGCAAGTCAGACCGTGGAGGAAGATACTGCCGCTTTTCATGCCTTTCATAAGGCTATGAATATTTTAAATCAGGATTTTGTGCAGATGGTGCCGCGAGTTGCCCGTATGGACGGCTCTCCCTCCAGAACCATAATTCAGGTCGGGGAAAATATGTTTCAGTCTGAAGGTACCGGTATTAGCTTTATGAGAGGAGGAGCTCTCACCCCTGGAGCTGAGCTGCCCCGGGGTGAGGTTATGAGAGTATGGTATCGTGTTAAGAACGGGCAGCTGGAACGGGCGGTGTATCCATATCCCGACACTGTTATTGGATATGAGCCGCAGTTTTATCCCTTGCTTAAGGGGGTTAAGAATTTCAGAGTGTTCTTTTACCGGCAGGGCAGCTGGTCTCAGGGCTGGATTGACAGGGTAAAGATTTCTTCGGGGGTCAAGGTTGAGTTTGAGTCCGAGGTTTATGGCAAGATATCCCGGGTATTCTATATTCCGGCGGGGGATGTATGATGGGATGCAGACTGTCGGGCGCCCTTAAAAGAAAACGCGGGGTGGCGCTTATTATGGTTCTGGTGGCCGTAGCCATAATGGTTATGTCGGCGGCAGTAATCACAGTTCGTTTTAACCGAGTTTTTTTTGTTACCAGAAATGCCCTGGATTATCAGAGAGCTTCCTGGTACGTGGACGGTATAGAAGGCATCATCAGAAAGTACATGATTGATGACTTTAGAAAAACAAAAGGCAAGGTTTATAAAGGTATGACCTGGGCTCAGCCGAATCAGGTGGTTCCTCTGGATGAAGCTGTAATCGCCGGTGATGTTCATGATGAACAGGCCTGTCTGAACATAAACGGACTTCTGAAGGAGGTAACTCCGGATCACGAGACTCCGGAAGAACGCGATAATATCGACAGCCGTCTTCTGAATGGCCGTTTTCCAGTACTGGTGTTTCGGGAACTGCTTGTAAATATGGGGGCCGATGAAACTCAGGCTGAAACAGTTTCTGACTCAGTGGTGGACTGGCTCGATGCCGACAGTGTTATGGTTTCAGCCTATGGCGCCGAAGATGAGTTTTATGCTGCCGGAAAAATGCCTCATGTAACTGCCAACGGACGTTTCTATGAAAAGTCCGAGCTCAGATATATCCATGGCATGACGCCGGAACTGTACCGGAGGATTGAGCCCATGATTTGCGCACTTCCTACTGATGATTTTGTTGTCAGCATAAACATGCTCAGCTACAGGCAGGCGCCGCTCCTTCAGGCCATGCTTATGGGGCAGATATCCCTGGAGGAGGCAGTGGACCTTCTTAGAACCGGAATCCCTGAATACGGCTGGGATTCCTATGCCGGTTTTCTCAGGGAGGAAACCATAAATAATGCTGTTCAGTCAATGAACGGGCTGCGGGGACGTTTGCAGAAAATTATCACTACCAATTCAAGTTATTTTGTGGCAAATGTAGTTGTACAGTTTGATGATGAGAAATTTGCCTTCAGATCCAGATTTTACCGGGACGGGGATACCAGCCTGAAGGTGTACCAGCGTCTCAGAGGAGAGCTTCATGAGTGAGTATTTGTTTTTAAGACCGACCCTGATAGATCCCAGAAGCTATCTCTGGTTTTCGTACGACGATACCAGCCACAATGTTCTGGCCACAGGAACTGTTAATACCCTGGAAGAGCTTAAGGATGTCGGCGGTGATTCTCCTGATCGGCCGGTGGTGATTCTTTATCCTGTATCTTCACTGAAATTTAAAAAGGTCACCTATCCTGGAAAGCTAAAAAAGCATGTCTATGAACCGGTACTTTATCAGATTGAGGATGAGTTTGCCGAAGATATAGATAATTTTAAGGCCCATATGATGGCCCGAAGCGGCAAGGATTATGAATTTCTTATTTTCAGAAGGAATGAATTTACGGATCTTGAACAGGCTCTCAAGGGATTGGGATTTACGGTAACAACTATTGTTCCCGATGCACTTACCCTTCCAGAACCGGTTCTTAATTCTCCTGTAAAGGACAAAAATGAAGATAATTCAAAAGAAATATATATCCTTAATATTGGGGATGAATGGATTGTTCGAGACGGTGTTAATTCCGGTGTTTCAGTTCCGGCGGACTGGCTTTCCGAATATGTGACAGATCTTCCCGAGGGTGTTTCTGCGGTATCGCTGAGCGTGATTCCCGATGAACTCCGGGAAAGGGTCCGGGAGGAGCTTACCGATTCTCCTCTTGCCAGGATGGCAGAAGGAGCCATTCACAACAAGGTCAATATGTCCAGCTACCAGCGAAAGCGCAACATTCAGTTCAAGTTTATGACTTCCTGGGTGAAGGTAGTGGTAATGGGACTTGTTTTTGTTACTCTCTGGAACATGAACATGAATATGCGCATAAGTTCTGTTATCAGGGAAACCCAGGAATACCGCAATCAGCAAAGAAGTCTGTTCAGCCAGATTATGGGCGGCAGCGGACGGGTAAATGATCCGGTTTCCCGGATGAAGGAAATTCTCAGTAATTCCTCCCCCATCGGAACAGATGAAGGATTCATTGATCTTGTTAAGCTGGTATCCGGAAGAATCCTGAATAAAAAAGGAATCGAGCTTGTTAATATGAAGTTCGAGCGTTCCAGGAGAGTGTTTGTCATCCAGTTCCTTGCTGATTCCGGAACGAATATCGACAGTTTTGTGTCGGGATTCAGCCCTGAATTTACTGGAAATATCATTGACAAGAAGCCAAGCCGCGAGAGACAGCTGGTGTCAGTTCAGCTAAAGAGGAGAACGAAATAATGAAGGATCGTTTGCTCAGTTACTACCGCAGCAGAACCTATCGGGAAAAGATGGTGCTGGGACTTCTTCTGGCAATGATAATTCTGATGGTGTTTTTTTCACTGCTCATTTACCCTAAGGTAAGAGATGTCAGGAAGGCGGAAATGGCTTTGGAGGGAGCGAAGAGCGGTTACAGCTTTCTGCTTACCAATGCTTCCCGGGTAACGCCTGGCAGTCAGGGGGTGGTGAATTCTTCCACCAGCGTCCGTGCCGCGGCTGATAATCTTTTGCGTACGGCCAAGATTACCCGGTATAAATTGCGGGCTCAGGGAGATAACAAGGCGGATGTGGAAATTGAATCAGCAGTACCGTTTTCCGGCATTATTCAGGCTCTCAGCAAGCTGGAAAGTGACTACGGCATTACCGTGGATGACATTTCCATCGACAAGCAGGGCGATGGTCTGGTATATGTATCGCGTCTTAGCCTGATACGTCTTACCGGGGAGGAAGAATAAATGATTAAGAGGATTGTATTCCGGACACTGTTCATTATCTTCTTTTTTATATTTTTTGTGCTTTATTTGGCACCAGCTAATAAGCTTTTTGCTTTTGTCAGTCTGCCTAAAGATATCAAGGTATATGATGTCAGAGGAAGTCTCTGGAAAGGCAAGATTTCGACGATGGATGCCTCAAATATCCGTATTAACAATATCAATTGGAAGCTGAACTTTTTCACAGTGCTTTTTACCAAAGGTCTGTCTTTAAAGGTGAATGATCCCCGTCTGGTCAGAGGAAGTATGGGGGTAAATGCCTTTTCTCTTGCCGATAACCCGCATTTCAGTTCCATTCAGCTTAACGGAGATCTTGAAAATATTGTCCCTCTGATTGACAAGAATCTTCCATTCAGCCTTACTGGAAATGTCGGAACTGATATTTCGGATCTTGTTATCAGCAATAAGGGAACTCTGGTAAATATAAAAGGTTCTGCAGTGGCCCGAAATGTTATCCTGACCACTCCTTTTTTGCCTGATGTTTCCGTGGATCTGGGCAAAATCGAATTATCGGTGCAGGGTAATCAGAAGAGTGTTGTCCTGAAAATCGATCAGAATTCTGAGATGCTGCGGTTTACCGGCAAGCTGGAATTATCTGAAAACATGTCGGCCTATAATCTTACTGGAAATCTTAAACCCAAGGGTGATATGCCTTCTCAGCTGGCAATGTTCATGGGAACTATCGGAACTCCAAATGCGGAGGGCAGTATTCCGGTAAGTTTTCAGGGTAAATTTTGATTATGAGTCGTGATCTTGTGCTTCCCGAGATTACCGGGGTTAGGGATGTTGCCAGAAGCCGGCTTTTTCGGATTGAGGAGGTGGGGCTCTGTTTTTCCAACGGTACCCAGGTTCGCTATGAGAGAATTCCCGGGGGAAACGGGGCTGTTATGGTTATTCCCTTTGACGGCAAGAGCTTTATGTTCACAAGAGAATACTGCGTCGGCACTGAATCTTATGAACTTGGCTTTGTAAAGGGGAAGATCGATAGCGGTGAATCCCCAGAAGAAGCCGCTCTGCGTGAGCTTCAGGAGGAAATAGGCTTCGGGGCCCGCAAACTTACCCATCTCCGTACTATTACCTTTGCTCCGGGGTTTATGGGGCTTATGATGTATATTTTTATGGCCGAGGATCTCTATCCTTCCAGACTTACCGGTGACGAGCCAGAGGAGATTCAGGTCTTTCCATACAGTGTTTCTGAAACCAGAGATCTGGTTCTTAATCCCGATTCGCCGCTTCGCGAAAGCCGTTGCATAACCGGATTGGTCCATGCTTTAACAATTGTTAACAAATATCCCCTTGTTTAACATTTAGTTTTACTTCCGTTAACTGATCCGACGCCTGCGGATCTTTTGTTTCATAGCGTTTCACACATTTACCCTCCTCATTGTTCTAAAATGTAAAAAAAATGTTAAAATTGTGACTGAACTAAATTTTTCAAAATTTCGGAATGCTATAATCAAAGCTAGTCAGCTTTATTGAAAGCGTTGTCAATTTTCAGAAATGATTTAGATTTGAGCTGTCATTGTTGCCTACGAACGGAGTGTGCAAATGAAACTTATTAGAAACAGGCGAATGCTGCTGGCCGCTGCAGTATCCGCCATAATGTTTTCCGGTTCAGCCTATGCTGCGAACTATGAAGAGGAAATGATTATCGTTCATCCATTTCAGTGGAGCTATGATAGTATCGCCAAGGAATGTACCGAATTTCTCGGACCTGCCGGATATGACGGTGTGCAGATTTCCCAGCCTGCCGAGCATATAAATCGTTCTGATGTCTGGTGGGCAGTATATCAGCCGATTAGCTTTACCAGTTTTACTACCATGACAGGTAATGAACAGCAGCTGAAGAATATGATTAAAGCCTGTAATAAAGCTGGTGTTAAGGTGTTTGCCGATGCTGTTTTCAATCAGAGAGGTTCAGATTCCGGCACCGGAATCGGGGGAACCGGGTATGGTTACAAGAACTATAATGACGGCTTTGACGGCAGTGATTTCCATGGAGACTGCTCAATTACTGGTTATACTAATGCCGATATTGTAAGAAACTGCGCTCTTTCCGGTATGCCTGACACAGCTACCGATAATCCTAGCACTCAGTACAAGATAGCCCAGTACCTGGCTCGTCTGATGGATATGGGCGTCTACGGCTTCCGTATCGATGCTGCCAAGCACATGGGGTACAATGATATTAATGCCATTCTTGGAAAGACCAAGGAAATTACTGGAAGACGACCTCCTGCATATTTGGAAGTAATCGGCGCCCCTAATGAAGCTGCAGATATACAGCCAGACAAGTATACCTTCATTGAAAATGCGGTGGTAACTGATTTTGGCTATGTATGGGATGTTAAGCAGAGCTTTGGCAGCGGAAATTACGGTAAGGCTCTTGAGCTGAGCACCTGGCTTGGTGACAATGCCGAAGTTTTTGTTAATAATCATGACGACGAGTGGGGGCGTGCTTCGGCAGGCTCTTCCTCTATGAAGACTCAGAACAATCCTGATTACGATCTGGCCCAGTCCTGGCTGGTGGTATGGCCGGTGGGCAAAGTTCGTCAGGTTTATTCCGGCTTTAAGTTTGATGTAAAGGATAGTGACGGCAGTCGCGTTAGCGATCAGACGCATGATCAGGGTGGCCCTATCAGTTCTCCGCGCTGCGAGGGCGGCTGGCTGTGTCAGCACAGAAATCCTATTGTACTCCAGGCAGCCCGTTTTGCCAGAGCTACCAGAGGCCAGAAGGTAACCAGTAAGGGCTTTGATAACGGAGCTCTCTGGATTAACCGCGGGAGCAAGGGGTTCTATGTAATGAACACCACCGACAGCGAATTTGAGAGAGAATTCAATGTTGAAGTTCCGGATGGCACCTATAAGAACATTCTGAGCAGCAACGATTCCAGCAAATGGTCAGATATCACCGTAAGCGGTGGCAAGGCAAAGATTAAGGTAGGTGGCAAGAGTGCCGCCGCCATCTGTGTAGGTGAATTTTGCGGCAAGGCTATAGATCCTTGTGTTTCGGATCCTAATAGTGCAGGCTGTCTGTGTAAGGATGATTCTGACAAATTTACCTGTTCTGCCTACTGCAATACCCACGGTTTCGATTCTGTGGAGTGCTCCTGCAAGGGACAGTCTCTGGTTAACGGAGTCTGCACCTCCTACTGCTCCGAGAATCTTGAAGCTGATGGCTGTCACTGTCTTATGAATCCGGATGCTGATGACTGCCAGAGCAGTTATGAGGCCACCCACGGCAAGCTTTGCTACGCCGGTTCCTCCAACGGCTGGACTCATGACCCTATGACCTTTAACAAGCGTACCGGCATGTGGACCATTGATCTGGTGCTGACCGGTGAGGGCGAAAAGTCCGGATCTAAACAGCGTTTCAAGATTACTGATGGCTGTGACTGGATAAAAGGTAAGATTTACGGTGTGGGGTCAGGCAATAAGCTGGCTCTTAATGAGGCAGACAATTCTGACGTGGATATCAGCTCTTACGTCGGCGAGTATACTCTCAGCATTCGCGATTCCGATATGAGCTATACTCTTACCGAAAAGCAGGCTGCTCCCGATGTTACCGCCGCCTTTACTGCTTCCGTGAAGAATCTGACTGTAACTATTGCCAACAGCTCCTCAGGTTCCAATCTGTCTTATAAATGGGATTTCGGTGATGGCAAGACCTCCACCGATAAGGCTCCTTCTCATACCTATGAAAAGTCCGGCACCTATACCATCAAGCTTACTGTGAAGAGCGGTTCTGCCTCAGCAACTCAGAGCAAGAAGGTAACTGTTTCCTCCGGCAGCACCGTAGGTACCATAACCAAGGTAGCAATCAGATCCTCCGAAGATGGTTTTGGCACCACCATGATGCAGAAGGGATCCGGAAATGTATGGACTATTGAAAACTATCAGTTCAGTACTGACGGCAAGTTCAAGATTGAAGCTCTTAACGGATCTCAGTGCATTATTCTCGGTGGTAAGAATGGCGAGTCGCTCACTGCCGCTGGCGGATTTGTCCCGGTTTCCAAGGGTGTTTATGATATTACCTTTAATTCCGACACCATGATGCTTACGGTTAAGGAGCATGCGGTAACTCCGGATCCTGAGCCGGATCCTGAACCGTCAGACAATACCAAGAAAAACTGTGATGCTGATTCCTCTACCACCAACTGTGAGAAGGGGGCCTATACCCATCAGACTCTCGGTGCTACCTACTACAAGGATCGTACGGTATTCCGGCTTTGGTCTCCTGATTCCAGTAATGTGTCAGTTGACGTAAAAGGCAAGACCTACAGCATGACTAAGGCCAGCCTTGATGGTTATTCCGATGTTTACGAGGTTACAGTGCAGGGTGATCTCGACGGAGTTCCCTATCAGTTTAAGGTCAACGGCAATGCAGTGCGTGACCCGTACGGCAAGATGGTGGTTCCCGCCAGTTACAACGTGAATGGCAAGTCTGTTACTGCCACTGATAACAGAAATGTGGTTATGAATATGCGTGCCACCGATCTTGCTAACGGCTGGGCCAAGCGTCCTGTTCTCACCAACCGTGAGGATGCCATCATTTACGAGGCTCATGTCAGGGACTTCACCGTTGATCCTTCATCCGGTGTTGACGCCGATAAGAGAGGCCGTTATCTTGGTATGGTACAGACCGGAACCACCAATAACGGGATGAAGACCGGTATTGATCACCTTAAGGAACTTGGGGTAACTCACGTACAACTTCTGCCGGTATACGATTACGGTACCTGCTCTGATGTGGATTCCCAGGATGACTCCTGCTACAACTGGGGTTATGATCCGGTGAACTTCAATGTTCCTGAAGACCGTTATACTTCTGTTCATAAGTCAGAGAACTACAAGCAGAAGGTTAAGGAATTCAAGACCATGGTTGATGAGTTCCATAAGAACGGTATCCGTGTAATTATGGATGTGGTCTACAATCACACCTATAATCACGAAATGTTCCAGAACATCACCGGAAAATACTACACCTCAGTAGATCTTTCCGGCTGTGGCAACTCCGTTGATGCCAAGAATGATATGGTAAGCCGTTTCATCAGAGATTCACTGGAGTATTGGGCTACCGAGTACAACATTGACGGCTTCCGTTTTGACCTGGTGGGAATATTTGACGTAGAGGACTTCCGTTCCTGGGGCAAGTATCTGAACGAAACCTATCCGGACAGAAACTTCCTCATGTATGGTGAACCCTGGAATGGCTATGCTACTGATCCCAGTGAGGGCACTCGTGTCAGAATGGGATCTATTAAGAAGGCTGCCGATGCTCATGTTGGCGTGTTTAACGGAAAATACCGTGAGTGTGTCAAGGGTGCGAGTGACGAGGCTGCCGGCGGCTTTATGTTTAACAAACAGTACCATGATCTAGGAGCCGGTGCCAGTACCAATTTTGACTGTGTAACTGCAGGCATGAAGGGTGCTATCGGTGATAATGACAATCCTTGGACTCCGTTCTTTGCTGCGGATCCGGAGCAGTCCATTAACTACCTCACCGCTCATGACAACCTTAACCTGACGGATAAGATTAAGAAGTATGGTGCTACCGGTGACTATGCCTCCAGACTTCAGGCCTACGGTAATGGTCTCATGCTGGTGAGTCAGGGTATTCCGTTCATTCACTCCGGTGAAGAATTCTCCAGAACCAAGAACATGAATGGAAACTCCTATAATACTCCGGGCGATGTGAATAACGTCAAGTGGGGTCTCAAGAAGACTAATGCTGCCGTGTTCAATTACTATCGCGATATGATTGCCATGAGAAAGGCTCACCCGGCCTTCAGAATGACCACTAAGAGTCAGATCGAAGAAAATGTTACCGCCACCTGGCTGGCTGACAATGCCTTCCAGTATGACATTAATGGTTCTGCAGTAGGTGACTCCTGGAAGAAGATCCGGGTAGTTGTCAATAGCGGCAATCCCGTTGATGTTTCCGGAGTTGACGGCTGGAAGAAGAAGGTTGATGGTGTAACGGTTAATGCCGATGGAACGTCCGGTTCCAATAAAGCTGACGGTACTGCTGTAACTATCTGGTATCAGAACTAAGAGTCTCGCCGGGCTCCGGAGAGATCCGGAGCTCCTACACGAATAATGAGGTTTAATAAAAATGTTAAAATTTAATAAACTTACGGTAGCGATGCTTTCCGCTATTGCCCTGACAGCCTGCGGAGGCGGCGGCGGTTCCGATTCTAACGAAGATAATCCTAATCCGAATCCGGATTCTGCTGTTCAGAGCTATGTTTTTCCGGTACAGGTAAATACTCAGACCAATTCGGTTCGTGGTGGTAATTCCGGTGCTGCTGGTCTGGTGCAGAGTCTTGATGAGGTCGAGTCTCAGGGCAGTGATGACAGTCTGGTGGTATGTATTGATACCAACGATGATGACAGCTGTCTTGGTGAATCTGTAACGGCTCCAGTTAATCAGTCTGGTATTGCAGAGCTTAAATGGACCAGTAGAGATCTGGTTTCCTTTACTGGTATGAAAATCATCTCCGTGCAGAGCAACGGATCCGTCATGCAGTTCAAGCTGGCGGATTTCCCGGAGCCTACTCTTGTCAACAATGTATACTCCTTCAAGAAGCTGTTTTTGAATCCGCTTTCCAGTACGCAGTCCCGTATTGGCAGTGTCAAGGCCTTCAAGGACCTTATTGGAGACACTTCAACCGCTGTTCAGGATTTTGCTACGGCGGATCCGGCTAACTTTGATGACAGCTACAAGGCCTTACTGGATATCCTTTATCAGGAAGGCATGACCTACAATAAGGTTATCAAAGCTAACGGTATTGAGCATACAATTTCCGGAAATTACGAGAAGATTACAGCGTATCTTCGTAATAATACCAATGAAGGTGCCAGGCTTACTCTGGTAACCGAGGTTATGAAGGCCATCGCCAAAGGTGAGGCGGATCCGTTCGCCAATCTTGGAAATGGCGTGGTTTCACCTGATAACCATATTCCGACGGCTGATTTCAGCTACTCAGCAGACGGGCTTACTGTTACTTTTACCAGCACCTCCACAGATCCTGATGAGGATATTCTGGAATATACCTGGAATTTTGGTGACGGTTCAGCAGTGGTTAGCGATGAGCATCCGGTTCATACCTATGCCAAGCCTGGCAGTTATGATGTAAGTCTGATGGTCTCAGACGGGGCTCTCTCGAATTATATCAGTCAGACTGTCAAGGTAACTGCTGGCGGTGATAACCCTGTTGCTGAAAATACCCCTCCGGTAGCCAGCTTCAGTTATAAGACCAACCAGCTGAAGGTTACCTTCACCAATTCTTCTTCTGATGCTGACGGTGATCTGCTGACTTCGGTGTGGAACTTCGGAGATGGCAATAAGGTGCTTGCTAAGAATGATTCAAGTTTTACCTATACCTTTGCCAAGGCTGGTACCTACAAGGTAACGCTGACAGTTGATGATGGAGTGGATTCGCATACTGTAAGTCAGGAAGTAACTGTCAAATCATCTGGTGGTAATACTCCGGTGGATCCGGATGATCCGACGAATCACGCTCCGGCAGCAGCTTTTGATGCGGCAAGTAACGGTCTAACGGTTTCTCTTACCAATGCATCCACTGATGAGGATAATGACAATCTTACCTACATGTGGGATTTCGGTGACGGTGCTACTTCAACTGACGCAAGCCCGACCCATACCTACAAAAAGGCAGGTACCTACAAGATTGTTCTTACGGTGAGTGACGGAAAGGCAAGCAGGGATACTTCCAGAACTGTTGAGGTTAAGGTTCCTGATCCTGATGATCCTGAGGCTCTGAAGTGTACTCTTGACTAGTAAAGTCTGAGTTTTAAAGTTATGAAGGCCACCTTTTGGGTGGCCTTTTTCATATAAATGCTTTGTTAACAAGTTGTTATTTAAATGTTAAATAGCGTGATAAATATCGCTTTTTTTTGGTTTATAGTTGGTTAAAATTTTGCCAATGAAATTGTTTTCAAAAATTTTCTCTTCTTTAGGGCATTGTTATGCAGCACAAATATTCAAGGATTTCGATGGCCATGCTTCTGGCCATGGGGCTTTCAGCATGCGGTGGCAACGGTAATTCCGGGAGTTCGCAGTCCGATTCCGGCAGCAGTGCGTTCAGCGCATCTTCAGCTAACGGGGCATTATCGGTAGTGGCTTCTGTTCAGGGAGCAAATGCAGATTTTGTATCCGATGCACTGGTGTGCATTGATTCCAACGCTAACGGTGTTTGTGATGCTGATGATGCTGGTGGTGTCTATACGGACAACAGCGGCAAGGCCACGCTCGGGAATCTTTCTGAAAACGATCTTTCTACAGAGAATAATCTTATTGCAGTGCTTCGTGACGGCAGTGTTTACAAGTCCAAGGTAGATTCATCTCGCTTGGACTTTAATTCCAGAAGCGGCATTGCCGGTCAGATTGCGGTTACTCCGCTTTCGACCATTGCTGCTTCCTATGCGGAAGAGAAGGGGCTTTCCATTCAGAATGCCAAGAATGAACTGGCTGAGACCCTGGGTACTGAACCGGTGGTTTTTGATGATACCCTCGAAAAGGGTGCCGCTCCTCAGGTTTTTGTGCAGGGCCTTTCCGAAAAGAAAGTAATTCTCAATGCCAATGTGATTCTTGATAATGACGGGGTTATCAGCAGAATTGACACTGCTCTTATTGACAGCAGCCCGGAGTCTATTGTTGATTTTTATCTTGCCAACGGGAACTTCAACGTTCTTTCAAAAATTACCAAATTTGCCAATAATCTCCCTGAGGTTGCCTTTACCTCTGCAGTAACAGACTGCCGGACTATTTCCTTTAACGCCGTGGCAACCGATGCTGACAATGATACTCTGGTGTATCGCTGGAATTTCGGGGACGGCAGCGCCATTTCCAAGCAGCAGAATCCTACGCATACCTACGCTCTTAAGAAAACCTTTGATGTAATGCTGAGTGTTTCCGATACCTTCGGGGAGACGAATGTAACACATAAGGTGAAAATTGATAATTCCCGCTGCGGCAGCAATGCAGCATCTCTGTTTTCATTCCAGAACAGACCTTCCGACCCTTATGTTGTTGAGTTCTCCGATATGTCCACAGGTGATATTGTGGAGTATTTCTGGGATTTCGGTGATGAGCAGTCTTCAAGTCTTTCTAATCCGGTGCATAAGTATGATAAGGCTGGTACCTACAATGTATCCTTAACAGTTAAGTTTACTGATGGCCGCATTATCAATTCCGATTTGATTCCGGTTACCGTAGGCGAGGCTGTTAATTCTCTCCCGGTGCCGATGTTTGATGTCAGAACCGACGGTCTCAGAGCGGAGATTGTTAACAAGTCATACGATAAGGATGGTGACTCCCTCTCTTACAGGTGGATTTTCAGCGATGGTACCGAATCCACGGAGGTTAACCCTTCTCATTATTTTGCTTCTGCCGGAACAAAGTCTGTTACCCTGATGGTATCGGATGGTAAGATTACTACCTCTCTGACCAACGTGTTTGACCTGGCTGCCACGAATGATCTTGCAGCCAGCATCGTGATGGCCTCCAGTTCCAATCAGAATGTAACTCTGAATGCCGTAACCAGAAATGCTTCTGGCAACGCTGTTTATTCGTGGACCATGGGAGATGGCACTACTCTAACCGGGAAGTCGGTAACTCATACTTATGCCAGAACAGGTGTGTATGATGTGGTTCTTACCGTTCAGGACGGTGACAAGACCGTAAAGACCAGCAAGGTCGTTAGAGTCTCCAGCGATTCCGCAAATCATGCACCAGTTATTGATTCTATTGTGGCGGCAGTAGCACCGGGAGACACGGAAAAGGTTCTGAGTTTTGCAGCTTCGGTAACTGATCCTGACAATGATGAATTGGTGTATACGTGGGATTTCGGTGATGGTGAAAAGTCTGAACTTGTGCGTCCGGTTCATACTTATGCCGCTCCGGGGACCTACAGCGTAAAGCTTACAGTTTCAGACGGCAAGGAAAGCACATCCTTTGGCAAGACTATAACTATAGATCAGGTAGATAATCATGCTCCGGTAGCTGATTTCCAGGTAAGCAGCAAGGATCTTGTGATTACCTGCAAGGATGCTTCCTATGATGAGGACAGCGATAATCTCTCATATAGATGGGATTTCGGAGATGGTACTTCCTCTTCTGACAGAAGTCCTTCTCACACCTATGCGAAGAATGGGACTTATACCGTTACCATGACTGTATCCGATGGCAAGCTTTCTTCTGCGGTTACCATGGAGGTAACTGTTCAGTCAAATACTGTGGTAACAGGTAATCATGCTCCTGTGGCAGATTTCCACTATAAGTTTACTGGTCTTTCAGGTGTTCTTACTGCCGCGGCTTCCGATGCTGACAAGGATGAGCTCTCCTATGTGTGGAGTTTCGGAGACGGTCTTACCAGTACGGAAAAGAATCCTAAGGTAACCTATAAGACCGGTGGCGAGAAGACCATTACTCTTACAGTGTCTGACGGCAAGACTTCTTCAGAACCCAAAGCTTACAAGGTTACTCTTGCAGCTGATACTGTGAAGATTCCTCAGAAGTCCGGTATCTACTACAAGGGAGATGCGGATGGTATTTACATCTGGGCTGGCACCAATGTACAGCTTACCGGGAGCTGGCCGGGAGCAGCAATGACAAAGGCATCGGAAAGCTCCGACTGGTCATTCTATGATACCTCGTCAGTAAACTACGATAGTATCAACATGATCTTCCTGAAGTCCGGCAATAAGCTTACCGGTGATATCACCAACGCCCCGGTTACCGGATGCTACGACAATGGTCAGTGGACTCCGTTGGATTCCTGTCAGCTGGCAGGTTCTCAGGCTCAGGTGGTTGAAGGCGGTGCTTCGCTGTCTTCCGAGAGTAATAATAACAGCAACAACAATAGCGGAGGAGAGAGCGGTCAGCCTGGTATAGTTATTGGCGATATTGCCTGGAATTCCATGGATTATGCCAAAACCATTGCCTCTTCAGATGTCAGAGTGGCCTCAGCCCCTTATGTCACTACCAATTTGGCCCCCGGTAGCTATCACGAGGACAAGACGGTAACACTGGGACTGCAGGACGCTGACTTTAATACCACCGGAGGAACTATCTACTATACTTTGGACAATTCGGTTCCCACCGAATCCTCAGCAAAGTACACCGGCCCGATTTCTCTTAAGGATACCTCTACCGACGGTCTTGGTACTGCCTACAGACTTCGTACCCTCTCTGTCGGCGAAAACGGCATGAAACAGGAACAGCATTTCTTCTGGTTTATCAAGAAGAACGGCACTATCGCTTCAGCCACTGATTTCCGTGACGAAACTATCTACTTCGTTCTCACCGCCCGTTACAAGGATGGTGATGAAAGCAATAACTACTACGACAGAGACCGCTACGATGCTACTGATCCTAGCTGGAGAGGCGATTTCAAAGGACTTATTGAATCTTTGGATTACATCAAGTCTATGGGCTTTACTGCAATCTGGATCACTCCGCCGGTAGAGAATCGCTCAGGTCTTGACTATCATGGCTACCATGCCTATGACTGGTTCCAGCCGGATCTTCGTCTGGAAAGCCCGGGAGCAACCTACTTCGATTTCATCAAGGCTGCTCATGCCAAGGGGATAAAGGTTATTCAGGACGTTGTGGTTAATCATTCTTCCAATTATGGTATTCGCGGACAGGCCTGGATTGAGAAGATTCCGACCAAGTACTATATCGATCCTAAGTACGGTAAAAACGGTATAGACATGGGCGTGTATCAGAAGAATATTGGTGACTACCAGTCCATCAATCGTTGTGATAATGACAACCCGGTGGCTCCGGCATGGCACAGAAGCCTCTGTGCCGGAGATCCCAATGCCGAGGCTACATTCACCGTTCATTTTGCCAAGGGTGATGTTACCGTAACCGGAGATGTTAATTCCGATAAGGGTATCGATGCGAGATACTTCTGGAATCCGGCAGTACAGAACTACCTGCCTGAGAAGTGGTACCATGTAGGCTATACCAATAACTGGGAAGCAGTGGATGAGGTACAGCTCCGCAGCATGGCCGGTGACTGCGTGGATCTCAAGACTGAGGATAAGATTGTCCAGGATTACATGAACTCTATGATGAAGATGTATCTGGACATGGGGGTGGATGCTATCCGCATGGATACCATGAAGCACATGCCGAGAGAGGATCTTAAGGCCATGACTGATGTCTGGAGAGCCTACAAGAAGAATCTCTTCGTATTCGGCGAGGCTCTCATCAAGGGCTATGGTGATAATACTCCGAATCAGCTTCATCCGTGGTTCTATACCAGAACCAGCGGTCCTGCTGAAACTCCTTCCGGAGATTCTGGCATCAGCGCTTTGGATTTCCCGCTGATGAGTCAGTTCCGGAACACTGTCAGAAATGGTTCTCTTGGCGGCCTGGCCGAGCCCATTAATGCTTTTGATTCCAAGTATGCGGATCCTACCAAGCTGGTAACCTTCTTCCAGAATCATGACCTTTCAAACGACAACACCTGGTCCGGTTCCGGTGCCAGAATGTGCTGTGATGATCCGGCTCAGATGGCTCTCGGTATGAACGTTCTCTGGTTCTTCCGCGGTATTCCGGTAATGTACGCTGGCGATGAGAACAATCTCCGTGCTGGAATGACTCCGGATCTTGCTGGAAACAATGACCTGGTTGGCGATACTGGACGTCTCTATATTGGAAATGATATAGGAACCGGTAAGGATAAGTATGGTATTGTCGCTCATATGGCAGACCTGAATGCTATCAGAAAGGCTTCCATTGCCATGAGACGCGGTAGCATGAAGATCCTGAATGGCGGTGATCCGATGGTGTTCGAGCGTACTTATGAGTCCGAGAATGCCATTGTTGCCATGACCGGCAGCGGCGGAGCCTCAGTAACCGTTTCCGGAGCCACTGACGGAACCTACACTGATCTGGTCACTGGTGCGAAATATACTGTGAGCGGTGGCAGTGTGAACTTGGGCAGTATTCCGGCTTATTCGGCCAGAGTTCTGGTTAAAAATTTCTCCGGTTCTGTTCCGGCGATGAAGGGCAAGTTCCTGAAGTAATGTAACATTTCCTGACCTACACGTCATAATACTTAACTAAATGCGACAGAGATCTGTTTTTGGTACAAAAACAGGTCTCTTTATTATGAAAGCGGGAAAATTGTGAAAATTGCTGAAAAAGCTTTCAGGGGCTTTTTGATTTTTGTTAACCATGTTAAAAATTTGTAAACAAATTGTATATTTTGAGTTTGCTGTTTGTTTATAATTTGATTATAATTTGATTACTGTACTTACTTGAAAGTCTTTTCAAAAGACAAAATAGGGAACATTGAAATATGAAATTTACAAAATTAGCTATTGCTATGATGTCAACCGCAGCTCTTACAGCCTGCGGCGGTGGCGGCAGTTCCGGTTCTAACAATGACAATCCGAATCAGGACCTTCAGGGCAATGTTGTTCAGGATTTTCAGTTTGATGCCTTTTCCAGCATGGATGTAGCTCGTGCCGTTACTAGCGATAATTTCGGTCAGGATTCTAAGACGACTGTCTGTCTTGATAGAGATGGCAATGGTACCTGTTTTGGTGAGGAATACTGGGTTACCGGTACCGGACTTTCATTCAGTAAGGAGCTTAGCTGGCCGGCTGATCTTGATACCTCCGGCATGAATATTCTTGCTGAAAATGATAATTTCACCTATTCGATTCCTGCTGATTCCGGAGCTGGGGCTGTAGCTCAGGCTTCTTCGTCCAGCCGGGCGAAGGTTTATGTCAACCCTGTTACCAGTGCTGGCAGCGATCCTCGTCTTGGCCCGGATGCCCTTCTTAACGGATACAATGGTGACAAGTATAGCAGAACAACCTTTGATCCCAGAACTCCTTATGGTCAGCTGGATCAGGAAATCAAGACTCTCGGTGATTCTGTAGCTTCTCTTGTACAGTCTGCCTCTGCCCAGGGAATTTCCGAGGCTGATCTTAAGAGCATCGTTTCCGGGGCTCTCGCAGCGATTATTGAAGCCCTTAAGGATTCCGGTGTCAGTGATGTTCAGATTGTAATCAACGTAATTAACTCCAGTAATTTCAATAATCTGCCGAATGATAATGGCAGTGGAGTTTCCAATAGTGCTCCGTTTGCCGAATTTACCTTTAATGTTAGTGCTGATGGCTGGGTCACCTTCTCCAATTCCTCTTCAGATCCTGATAATGACAATCTGACCTATAAATGGAAATTTGGCGACGGAGCTGAAAGTTCCGATGTTTCTCCGAAGCACCAGTATACCCGTAACGGCTCCTTTAATGTTTATCTTGGTGTTGCCGACAGCAAGAATGCCGTTACCTATGCTACCAAGCATGTGAATGTTGATACCGTTTCTGCTGCGGATCAGGAAGCTGCCAGCTTTGCTGCCAAGGCCAGCACTGACGGTAGTGGCCTTGTAACAGTAACCAATAACTCAACTGTCGAGAATGTAAAGGAATACCGCTGGGATTTCGGTGACGGCACCGGCGCTGTAACCGGCGCGGCTCCTTCCCATACCTATGCCAAGTCTGGTACCTATACTATTAAACTGCAGATTATTACCAAGAACGGAATAAAGTTTACTGATACTCATTCTGTGAAAGTAACTGTTTCTTCCGGAAATACTGATCCGGGTAATACCAATCCTGGTAATACCAATCCTGGTAATACCAATCCTGGTAATACCGATCCTGGTAATAATAATCCGGGAAATACAGATCCGGTTACACCAAGTGTTTGCAGCGAGAGCGATCCTTATTGCAATGGCAACATCGATCCTGAGGGATGTGATCAGCAGTGCACAGAAACGGAGGTTGAGGTTAGCTGCTCCGAGGTTTCTTCACAGTCTCAGGCTTCTGCACAGGGGGCCGGCGATGTTTCCACTGCTGCTTTGTCCTCTATTGAGATGTCCGGTGTCTATGCCACCAATCCTAACGGTCAGGTAGGCAAGAATAAGACCATCTCCTCCATGAGCGACTGGACTTCCGATATGCTTATCGCTCAGGGCGCTGCTAATGACGATCCCCGTGCCTACCGTGGCTATCACGAGAAGTCAGTAGACCTTTATGGCTTCTATGCAGCCTGGGATGATACCAATCTTTATCTCATGGTTGAACTGCCAAATCTTGATGAACGCGGAGAGACCGGAAGTGATTTCGATTATTCTAATGATAAGTTCCTCCCGATGGGCATCGGCATCCGTACCGGGAAGCGTGTTCTTGGTGACGGCGAAATGGAGGCCTCCAGCAATGACCGCAATCCGTGGATAAAAGATAAGTCTTATTCTATCAAGGAAGGTATTGATACTCTCCTTATGTTCCATCCGCAGGAATACGGCACCCCGGGACTTTTCTTCACTAATAATCAGGGTGAATTCTCGTATGATTCCAAGTCTGGTCTCCTGGTTGGCTTTAAGGATGCCGGGATTGTGCTTTCAGGCGGTGTTGCCGGTTCTGTAAGCTCCAAGTTTATGGGTATTGCCGATAATTATGGTAAGGACGGTGAGGCCTGGAAGACTGGTTCTTACACCGATCTTAAGGCAAGTAATGCAAATAATCCGCATCTCTACCAGGTAACCATTCCTTTGAAGGCTCTGGGGATCGATAAGGCCTATCTTGAAAGCACCGGTATCAGTGCCATGGTGTTCTCAACCTTTGGTACTTCAATGATGGATGCTCTTCCCTGGACTCCTAATCTGGTAGATGCTGCTTCGGCCCCTTACTCAAAGGATGATTCCACCTCTGCTGAAAAGGAAGATCTGGATATCTATGATGTGCATCTGGCATCCATCGGCAAGCTCCAGACAGGTGGTGTAACTCCTGTTACCCCGGTAACTCAGGATAATCCTGTTGTTAATCCGACAGTATGCAAGAAGAAGGTTGTTTCCTGTGTACCTGAGACTCTCCCGGCTCAGTGCAGCGCAACGGATCCGATTGAGGTTTCCGTAAGTCATGCCGAGGCAGCAACCGATACTGCTGTAACCACCAGTGTTAAGGTTGCCACGGGCTACAAGGGGGTAACCTACAAGTGGACTACCTCCGACGGTCAGAGTGCCACCACCAAGTATGACGGCACCGAGAAGAGCTTCACCTTCAAGCGCGGCAGTGCAGACAAGACTGTAACTGTAAAGGTAACCGCCAGCAATGCCAGTGGTTCCAGAACCGGTTCTAAGAGCTTTACTGTTAAGGTTCCTGCCTGTGCCAACTGCTCTGCTCCGTCTCCGGTTCTTGACAGTAAATGGGCCAAGGTTCTTGACGGTGTGGACACTGCCAACATCTATGTTGACAATGGTACCAGTTCAACCTGCAAGGCTCCTGAGGGCGCAGTAATTCTGAAACATGACGGCTTCTCCAGTCCTACCCTTTGGCTTTATACAGATAAGACCAACTACACTGGTGGTACCTGGCCTGGTGCTCCTATGACCAAGATTGATGGCTGTACCTCTACCTTCTACAGCTTCAAGCCTTCCGAGTCTGTAAGTGCAGCTTCAGCAATCTTCTCTGATGCCGGCAACAACCAGTATCCGGGACAGGAGCAGCCTGGTGTCGAATTTACAACTGATAAGCCATGCTTCGATTTTGACGCCAAGACCTTCAAGTCTGCTGATGAATGCGGTCTTTCTGCTGCCGAGGTTAGTGATTCTGCCTATATCTTTGTAGGCGGAAGCAAGACTGCCTCCGGTGCAGTAATCACCATCAGTCAGAAGGATGATGACGTAGCCAGCGGTTACAAGGATGTTTCTCTGATGATGGCTGGCAAGGGAGTAACTGCTGAGACTACTGGCACCTTCTACTTCGGTGATGATGCCTCCAAGGCTGTGAAGTTCGTAAATGGCCAGAAGATTCGCATTGGTGAAGACATCCAGGCCACCGAAGATCCTCAGGAGGTTAAGCTTACCGTTGTCTATAATGACTCCAAGGCAACCTATACCTTCAAGAAGGTTAAGTGGACTCAGCCGGTAGCCGGTGATGTGCAGTTTACCTGGAACAATGCCTACATGTATTTTGTAATTACCGATCGTTTCCAGAATGGTGATTCCTCTAATGACGGCAGTTACGGCAGACCTCAGAAGGATGCTTCCGGCCATGCTACCGCAACCTTCCATGGCGGTGATATCAAGGGCCTTACTGAGAGACTCGACTATATCAAGTCTCTCGGAATCAACTCCATCTGGCTGACCGCTCCTTACGAACAGACTCATGGCTGGGTAGGCGGTGGTAAGAAAGGTAACTTCCAGCACTATGCTTATCATGGTTACTATGCTATGGACTTTACCTCCATGGATGCCAATATGGGAACCGTTACAGACTTCAGAAACTTTGTAACTGAAGCTCATAAGCGTGGCATTAGAGTTGTGGTTGACGTGGTAATGAACCATTCCGGCTACGCTACCCTGAAGGATATGTGCGATTTCAAATTCGGTAATACCACTGATGGATCTGATCCTTGCACCAAGGTTGACTGGGTTCCGGGTGGCGGACAGAGCTATCACGATAAGCCGATCTCTGAGGCTCAGAATTCCAAGTGGGATAACTGGTGGGGTAAGGATTGGCTGAGATTCGGTGCTTACGGTGGCTGTGGCAGTGATGACCTCACTACCTGTAGTTCGTACCTCCCTGACTTTAAAAATGAAGCTAGCGGTTCCAGTGTTGGTATCCCGGGCTTCCTGCAGTCCAAATGGCAGACTGCCGATGCTGCTCATGACATACCGGCAGCCAAGCAGTACCGTTCCGGCAATATGTCGGTGGCAGACTTTGAGGCTCACTGGCTGGCTTCCTGGGTTGAGGAGTTTGGTGTTGACGGCTTCCGTTGCGATACCGCCAAGCATGTTCAGAAAGAGACCTGGGGCAAGCTTAAGAAGTACTCTCAGGAAGCACTTCAGAAGTGGAGACAGGCTCATGCCGGCGGTGATGATCCGGCAGCCTCCTGGACTGATGACTTCTTCATGACTGGTGAACACTGGGGTTTTGGAACCGATCCTTCGGATGGGTCAGGCTATGGCAGAGTTGGCGGATTTACTTCCATGATCAACTTCTCACTCGGCTGTTCTGTTCCTAGCACTAATACCTGGTCTGAGTATGCCCGGATGTTTAATGATGGTACCAAGGCTCCGGCTTTGAATGCTCTTACCTACGTATCCTCTCACGACACCGCACTGTGCCGTCCGGGTGATATGAAGGCTCTGGGCACCGGTCTTGGACTCCTGCCTGGCGGTGTACAGGTTTACTACGGTGATGAAACCGGCCGTCCTAACGACAACGGCGGATCCGGCAACGATGCCGAGCATGGAACCCGTTCCGACATGAACTTCCCGTCTGATATCGGAAGCCAGGCTGCATGGGCTGCCAATGTGGATACTCTGAGCACCTCATTCTCCTCTGATGCCACCCTGGCTCACTGGCAGAAGGTTGGTCAGTTCCGCTTCCGTAACCCGGCAGTAGGTGCTGGTAAGCAGACCGCTCTCAGCGATGGATCTCTCTGCCGTACCTATAATGACGGGCAGGGTATTGACAACGCTGTGGTAATTCATGTTGGTTCTGCTTCCTCAGTTGATGTAGCTGGCTGCTTTGAGGACGGCACCGAGCTTCAGGATGGCTATTCCGGAGCTACCGGTACCGTATCCGGTGGAAAGATCAGCCTCTCCGGAACTAAGGATCTGATCCTCCTCGAAATCAAGCGCTAAGCGTTTTCGGGTAAGTAACAGTAAATTAGGAGCACCCCTTCGTGGGGTGCTTTTTTATTTAGGACTGCTAGATATTTGCCGGTTTCAGAAACAGATGTTTCCTGAAGTTTGGCGCGTTTGATCTCTGTCACGTGCCGGCCAATGTTTTGGAAAACAGTTTTTATGAACAAATATGTTTGTCTTAAAATGGATGGGATCTTTTACCGATAACAGCTGGTGCTATATCGGGCTGGAATATGTGTGTCTTTTTTATTTAGTGTGAACGATTATGACTATAAGAAG
>NZ_KB899636.1:636167-698283 GCF_000378405.1 Succinimonas amylolytica DSM 2873
TTTCTAAAAGCCCCTATCTCGGAAGAGGGAAAAGTAGGCAATAAGGTCACCATAGGAACACCTCAGGGCGGGTTATGTAGATATCGGCATAACCCGCCTTATGCCGAGCTAGTTGTTATGCCGAGTAAACTAAACAAAAACACGCATGTATCAACATTTTTCATCAATTTACTCCGCATAAAGTCCTCACTTAAATGAATTAAGGAATGACAATAAATCACGATCTTTTGTCCAGTCCTGAAACTGAGTTTCTTCCGCAATTTGGGGAGCAAGTTTATTTATTGCTTCATTTTTAAGACGGTTGTCAGCCCGGCTGTATATCATTGTTGTAGAAATATCTTCGTGACCAAGGAAATCTCTGATATAGACGATGTTGATTCCAGCAGCTAACATATGCATCGCCTTGCTGTGCCTAAATCCATGGGCATGAACCTTTTCAGGAAAGTTTGGCTCGTTCCGACGGATTTCGGAAACATACTTGCCTATGATATAGTTTACTCCATCACGAGATAACTTCTCATGCGTCCTACTCACGATCAATGGTTCATCATCCAGAGCAGAGTTACGCTGTCTGCGTATATACTCAGAGACCAGTTTGGCCGTTTTTTCTGATATAGCAACTGTGCGATACTTGTTTCCTTTTCCATGCAGTCTCACTGTTGGATTTGTTCCGGTGTAAACATCGCGTATTCTGATGTCACACAGTTCCTGCACCCGGCAGCCACTGTCATACAGCAAGGTCATCACTGTGCGATGACGAAGTCCTGTACTGGTGTTGATATCAGGTTTGTTAATAAGCTTTGCGGTTTGGTCGACACTCAAAAAAACGATCTCCCTCCCCGACGTTTTCTTTGATTTGATGTTATGCACCAGCTGTAAAGGAGCCATGTATTCGATATGCTGACAGCAAGCATATTCAGCGAATGTTTTGATTGCTGCAAGCCTCTGATTAGCTGTGGACACGCTTACACCACGCTTACGGAGCCATTCAAGGAATTCTATGATAAGTGCCTTATCAAATTGCTTCATCGTAAAATCTTTTAGCCGGATACCTTTCGTATCTGTAATGAAAACGACAAGCAGTTTTAAGGCATCTCGATAGCTCAGGATAGTATTTTTTGAATAATTCCTTTGCAGAGGCAGGTATTCCGTCAGGAATTCCGATACTGAACAGGCGAAATCAGTAGTACTCGTGCTCATTGAAAATTACCTCCCCTATAATGTCAGGAAAAGCCTTATCAAGACTCTCCCTAATTGAAGGAAATGCCGCTGCGGTAAGCTTGAGATAATACGCAGTTTCCTCGAATGTTTCATGTCCGAGCATGGTTCGCATGTAAGGGAGATAAACCATAAGGTCTTTTCCTTCTTCAATCCATTTGCGCAGAAGATTTACGCAATAAGTATGGCGAAAATCATGAACCCTTGGACCATGCCCGGTGTGTGGAATCCCCGCTTTATCAAGATATCTCCGGAAATTGTGATATACATTAAAAAGCTTCATTTCACATCCGGGACGGATCATAAAGAAGAACTCGTCTTCCGCAGATGTCTGATGTATCTGTTCTTTAAGATGGATGCACTTTGTTACCAAAATGGGATGGATTGGAACAAGCCGATCTTTATGGTTTTTACCTTGAATAACACGGATATATCCTTCGTCAAGGTTTATGTCCTTAAGCCTTGCAAGACGTAATTCCGACACGCGCATGCCGCTGGTATACAGAATTCTGAAAAACACCGGCATTACCAGTGCTCTGTAAGGACACTCCGATGGAATTGACCGACTGGTATCCACTGCGCGGAAAAATCGTCTGAGTTCATCATCCGTAAAGATATGCGCATCGTATTTGGATGGATGCCTTGTCAGCCCCTTTGGCGGAACATAAACGTGATAACCAAGGCTTTGTAAGTATTTGCAGAACACCCTAAAATTGCTGACCCTGCTGCAATGGTTGCCGTCGCTTTCATAGGAACGTTTCCTGCACCAAAGATTACATAGTTCCTTAGAGATCTGTTTATTGGAAAGACCGTTTTCGCAAAAGAACCTGTCAATTCTTCCAAAAGCTAAAGCATCAGCTTCGTACTTGAATCCTAACGCACGCTTTAAGGAGATCAGACTCATGAACTCATCCTGAAATACACTATTAAATTTAACCTCATGCATGGGCATCATCCTCTGGGGTAAGTACGCACTCTGCCAGCTTTTCAAGATCCGTCTTGAGATAAATCCCGGTAATATCTATGTCAGAATGACCAAGGATGGTAGTGATGACCGGAAGCGGAGTTCCCATGTCCAAAAGCATTGAGCCGGCGGAATGACGCAGCGAATGGAACCCGCTATGCCTGTTCTTATCCCTGCGGATGCCAGCCTTGTTCATATAGAACACAATACGCTGCTCCAGATGGTCATTGTCTGATATCGGATCAAACGGTGGCATGTGCTTCAGAAATACAACGTCAGACTCAAAATAGCGGGGACGTCCGTTTTTTATGTAATCTATGACAGCCCATCCAACAGCATCTGGCAGAGGCAAAGTCAGCGGCTTATGCGTCTTGTGCTGAACTAACGATAATTGTTTATTTTCCCAGTCGAAGTTCCCAAAGTTGAGATTTTTGATATCACCAACTCTGAGTCCGAGAACACAGGCAAGAAGTATCATTGCATAATCCCTCTTGCCAATCGGGCTGTTCCGGTCTATTGCATTGATCATCATTTTTAGGTCATTAGCAGACCATGCTGACGGTATTTTCGATTTTTTTGATATAGCCGGCATATGGATTTCTGTGGCGATATCAGCTGAGATATATCTGATTTCATACAAAAACCTAAGGAAATGGCGCAGACCACATATTTTCTGTTCCACGGTCTTAAAGCTGTATCCTGCAAGAGTCTTGATATATCCGTTACAATTTTCCAAACGGATATCGATGGCTGATTCGATGTTCTTCTGTGAAAGATAATCCATGAACTCCTGTGATATGCTCGTGTAGTGTTCAATGGTACTTTTTGACATCTCAGATTCTGAAAGTTCTTTAGTATACCTGCTATGTAAATCAGAAAAACACTCATTCAGTTTAATAGGGTTTTTGGCTGCATAGTATCTTCTGGTAATCACATGATGCAGTCGATAATCCTCAAGCATATGGACTACCCGCAACAGTTGAACCCGTTGCTGAGAAAGGGTTCCATCATTGTATTTCGTCTGGAAACCATATTTGTTTTCAAGAAATGCAAGACCGCGTTCCATATCAAACATGGAATCGCCGTATGTCTCAGTTAGGAAAGAATGGATTTTGCTCCATTCCCGTTCATAGAACCTGATCGTTATCAGGTTATAATTGTTGTCCGTTAGTAGTTTCCTTAATCCGCTGGTAATCTCTTCGAATGTCATATTGACCCCATTCCGGCTTGCTTATGACATGAGGATAGCAGAAAAATAAAGCAATTATCAGACTCGATGGATGGAGAAGTGCAACAATTTTGAAGGATGAAGACATTGCATTATGCTGAGTTATTTTGTCTTGAAGAGTTATCTACCAAACACCTGTCTCACATAACTCGACATAAAATTGTTCTCGGCATAAGGCGGGGTCATCAGTCCTGTGCTTGCCAACGTTCTCTTGAATGAGCTGGATCAGCTGCTGGATTCGAGAGGAATTAAATTTGTTCGCTATGCCGATGACATGGTAATCATGTGCGGAAGCCAAAAGGCAGCAGAGAGAATTCTTCAAAATGTAACGGAATTTATAGAGAAAAAGCTATTCTTGAAAGTTAATAAGGACAAAACCAAAATAGTCAGGGCCAGTGAGGAATCACAGTTCTTAGGTTTTGCTTTCACTCAGCGTGTGACCCAGAAACTAAAGGACGCCTATCCGGGTACACGTTACTTCCCAACGGTTCATAAGAAGAAGCGTGTGAAGTTTGCAAACTCCGTCAAAGAAATCCTCGATCGAAGGGCAAAAGGTGGTATAGCCACGGTCAAGCGTAAGCTGGAAATGAAGATACGCGGATGGAGTAATTATTTCTACGGGGCTGTTCCAGACTCGTGGATGAAAGAAACGGATGCGTGGATCAGAAGGCGTGTCAGACAACTTCTCTGGAAGCAGTGGAAGAAGCCGGGCAAAAGGCTTGAAGAGTTCAGGAAAAGGGCGAAGCGAGTTCCTTTAAAATCCGAATATGCGTATTCCTCTAACAGATACTGGACTATGTCCATGACTCCTGTAATTCACAGAATTCTTAGTAATAAGCGTCTGCTGAGTGAGGGATGGGCTACTTTGGAACAGTTTGCGCGGAAGGGCTGATATATTTACTTCTGCGTTTATCGTTTTGAACCGCCGAATGCGGATCCGCACGTTCGGTGGTGTGGGAGGGGTGAGTTAGGCTCCCCCTACCCGATTCCTTGACGCTGACTGCCTGCGGCGGTGGCGGCGGTGGCGGTAACCCCGCTCCTGATGATAACTGGAATGAAGCTACTGGTCAGATTGATAATATTCACGTATATGTTGATCCGGGCGAGCCTGCTCTTGGCTGTGAGGTTGATCCTCTAAACCTTATTGTAAAAGGTGATTATTATGATCAGCTTTTCGCATACAGCTGGTGGGATAAAGGGGAGGAGGAGCCTCAGCAGCTTCTTGGTGAATGGCCGGGAGCAGAAGCCCAATTACTTGATACCTGCCATACGGCAACAATTTATACAGTTCCTCTTCCTGAAGAGTATGATCCGGAAGGTTCTTACCAGGTTATTGTCAATAATGGTAATGGAACGCAGACTGGTAATGGTAATGTTTACAGCGAGAGCAAGCCTTGTCTTCTGATGACCAGCGAATCCGATGCCCATTTTGTGGCTGCCCGGGAATGTGGTGTTGCTGTGGAAGGAGAGGAGTTTAATGATAGCTCCTATATTTTCGATGCCCATAGCGATACCATCCTTCAGGATGGGGCTACCATTGAAATTAATCAGGTAGATGGAGATGCCGCTTCAGGTTCTGTAAATGTTTCTCTTCTGATGGCCGGGCCCGGTGTTACCGCTCAGACTCAGGGCAAATACTGGATTGGTGATGTTAATTTTGATGATGCCGCTGTTCAGGATAATGATGATTCCAGTGATCCTGAGGGTGGGGTGCCCTTTACCAACGGCGATATTATCACTCTCGGTAAGAATGTCAAAGTTGCTGAAGGCGAGAAGAAGAGCACCAAGCTCACAGTCAAGTACAACGATGCCATTTCCGTATATAATGTGGTTAAAACCTATACCAAAAAGGATGCTGCCTGCAGACTGGAAAAATCTGAAGAGACCCTTGGTGCTATCTACTCTTCAGACAAGACTGTGTTCCGCATCTGGTCTCCGGATTCCTCAAAGGTTTCTGTCAATGTAGACGGAACCGACTATGAAATGAAGCCGGCTAAGGTTAAATGCTATACTTCTGTTTACGAGGTTACGGTCGAAGGTGATCTCGACGGTAAGAAGTACCAGTTCTCTATTAATGGGAACCCGGTACGCGATCCCTATGGAAAGATGATCGCTTCAGACGGTATGGACAATACCGCCAATATTGTTATGGATATGTCCAAGACGGATCCTGAAGGCGGCTGGGTTACTGCTCCGGAACTGAAAAATCGGGTGGATTCCATTGTTTATGAGGTTCACGTTCGTGACTTTACCATCGATGAGACATCCAATGTTGATAAAAACAAGAGAGGACGTTACCTCGGAATGGTTCAGACCGGAACCACCTATAATGGCGTTACCACCGGTATTGATCACCTGAAGGAGCTGGGGATTACCCACGTTCAGCTGCAGCCGATTTTTGACTATGCTACCTGTTCCAACGTGGATTCTCAGGATTCCAGCTGCTACAACTGGGGGTATGATCCCTGGAATTACAATGTTCCCGAAACCCGTTATTCTTCTGCCTTTGGTACAGCTGACTACAACACAAAGATCAGCGAAGTGAAGACCATGATTAACGAATTCCATAAGAACGGCATTCGGGTGATCATGGACGTGGTTTACAATCATACCTATAACAATTCTGTTTTTGATAAGATTTCCGGCAAGTATTATCTCAAGACTGATGTTACCGGATGTGGCAATACCGTTAACGGTGATGAGAATATGGTGTGGACCATGATCCGTGACTCTATGGATTACTGGGTCTCTGAATATCATGTTGACGGCTTCAGACTTGACCTGGTGGGAGCCTTCTCGATTAAGGACTTTTCTGATTGGGGTGAGTACCTGAACAAGGCGCATCCGGATGCCAATCTGGTTATTTACGGTGAACCTTGGGCTGCTGATAGCGATGCCGCTGAAAGTCAGATCCAGAACCCTGTTCGTACTGGCAGAATTCGTATGCAGTCCGCTGATGCTCATGTGGGTGTCTTTAACAACAGAATCAGAAACTGTCTTAAGGGTTCCAGTGATGACGGTGATGCTCTTGGCTTTATCTTTGACAAGCTGAATGATGGCTGGGATGGTAACGGTACCGATGAAAACGACAAGGACCTCGATGGTAACAGAGAATGCGTTTTCATGGGTGTCACCGGAGGTGCCCGTCATAAGAACGCCAAGGGAACCGATATCTGGACTGCTCAGGGCTTTACTAATCCGGAGCAGGTGGTTTCCTACGTCACTGCTCATGATAATCTGGCTCTTCGCGACAAGATTGAGGCTGCCGGTGTAACCAACCTGGTGGAGAAGCTGGCGCTTCAGGGCTATGCCAATGCCATTATTGCCGTGAGTCAGGGTATTGCCTTTATTCATGGCGGCGAGGAATTCGGCCGTACCAAGGCTGCTGCCGGCAAGGATATTGCCAATACCTACAATACCACTACCGGAGCAAATGACTTCAAGTGGGATCTTAAAGCTGGAGACTGGAAGACTCTGAGTGCAGCCTATGCTGCCTATGTCAATATGAGAAAGGCGCACCCGGCATTCCATATGACTACCGCCGATGATATCCTTAACAACGTAACTCTTGATCCGGACAGTACCAACAGTGTGGTAATTGTTAATATCAATGGTGCTGCTGTAGGGGATTCCTGGAAGAAGATCAAGGTAGTTATGAACAGTACCAAGGAATCTGTACTGGTTAATGGTATTGATGATATGCAGAAGGTGGTAAGCGGAGCTGATGTTGATAACGGCAGAGTTGAACAGAGTCCGTATGCCCTGCCTCAGTCAGTATCCATCTGGGCAGAAGTTCCTTTGAGGTAAGATCTGGGAATCAGCACTGTTCTGTAAATCTTAGGCGCGGGGCAGTTTTGAACTGATTCTCTGTATTGAGAAAATGAAAAAGGCGGGATTATCTCCCGCCTTTCTGTTTTTGCCGTGCGTGAAAGATTGAAGCACTTTTGCGATTGCGAATTTTTTTCTCAGTTTAAAAAACAGTTCTTTCTAAAAGTTCTCTGAGAACCTTAAGAGCGGGATCCGCTTCGGAAAGATTCAGATATTCGTCAGGCTGATGTGCCATGTTAATGCTGCCTGGTCCCATAACCGCAGTCGTGGCAACCTTCTGAAAATAGGTGGCTTCGGTGGTGTAGTTTACAGCGATGGGGGGGGTGCCTGAAATCTCTGAAAGCAGTGTGCGTATCTTCTCGGAAATTTCCCCTCCAAAGGCTTCTGTTGGAGGGTAGGCATCCTCCAGGGATATTTTTCCCGGATATTCTGCCATTACTTCAGTGAGGGCCTCTTTTGAAAGTCTGCGGATGCAGTCGGCAGACACTCCGGGCATCAGTCTTGCTTCAAATATTAGCTCGGCGTGATCAGCGATTTTGTTAGGAGCATCGCCGCCTTTAATTTCACCGATATTCATGCTGGGGTAGGGTACTTCAAAGAGATTTTCCGAGTAGAGGGTTTTCAGACGTTCTTCAAGATCGTAAAGGGCGCTCATGCATTTATGGAGGATTCTAATAGCTGAAAGGCCTTTGTCCGGGTTTGAGGCATGACCACCGATCCCGGTACATTTTATCACCTGTACCAGTTGTCCCTTGTGCATAACCACCGGTACCATGGAAGTAGGTTCCCCAATGATGATGAGATCCGGCTTTTCAGGTGATTGCCGAAGAGTTTCTGTCATATGTATTGCTCCGTTCATGGTGGTTTCTTCGTCGCAGGTGGCCAGTACCCAGACAGGGTGACGAATATTTTTGAGATCCATGGAGTACAGTGTTTCGGCCACAAAAGCGAAGAATCCCTTCATATCAATAGTTCCCAGGCCGTATAGTCTGCCGTTTCGGACAGTAGTCAGAAAGGGAGAAGATGTCCACAGGCTGAGGTTGGCCGGGACAGTGTCGGTATGCCCGGAAAATGCCGTGCCGCCGCTGCCGGTTCCGAGTTTTGCAATAAGATTATACTTGTTGCGGGTTTCCGGAACGGGAATTTTATCAGTGGTGAATCCCAGCGGAGTAAGCCAGGATATTAGAAGGTCAATAACCTTTTCATTGGAAATATCTTCCTCTGGTTTTTCTGAACTGGAAGAATTGATGGCGATTAGTTCCCTGTAAAATTTTAAAAAGCGTTCTCTGTTCATGTCATAGCTTCTCTTTGAGGCAGATGTACTGCGGGTATTTCAGCATCAATTTTACGGCGGAAAGGGGATTTAGGACAAAAAATGAAGTTTGGTCTGACCTATTTAAGAATTTTTACATAATTATGCACTTTTGATGCATAATTATGTAAAATAGAGCCTTGTAAGCGGTAATTGCCGGAAGGACTTTTTTCAGTCAGCAGCTTAATTTGCTGTTTCTACGAACTGAGCCGGCTGATACTGTTTCTTCCCAGTTTTTTATTACAAGGCAGGATAGTTGGAATGCTTAATGTTGCAGTCATAGGCGCAAGCGGTTATGCCGGTGCCGATTTATCATTACTGGTGGCAAAACATCCGGAATTGAATCTGAACGGAGTTTATGTTTCGGAGAACAGTCAGGATGCCGGCAGAATTCTTTCAGATCTTTATCCCAGAATGCGCGGTTTTACCGACATAGAGCTTCAGCCGCTGAATGCTGAGAACCTTGCTATTCTGAAGAAGAATAACGATATTGTGTGTCTTGCTACTGCGCATATTGTCAGCATGCGTCTGGTTCCGGAGCTGGTGGATGCCGGACTGGCAGTTTTTGATCTTTCTGGAGCGTACAGGGTAAATGACGCGGCATTTTATCCCAAATATTATGGATTTGAACATGAGAATCTGAAATATCTGGAACAGGCAGTTTATGGTGAGGCTGAGTGGAATGCCGAAAAGATCAGAGGATCTAATCTTATTGCTGTTGCGGGCTGCTATCCGACTGCATCTCTGACAGCTTTGAAGCCTCTAATGGCTGCAGGGCTTATTAGGGAAGGAACGATGCCGATAATCAATGCGGTATCAGGAGTTACTGGTTCCGGGAGAAAGGCTGCTCTGGGAAACAGCTTCTGTGAGGTAAGTTTGAATGCCTACGGAGTCTTTGGGCACAGGCATCGTCCGGAAATCAGTCATCACCTGGGAACCAGAGTCCTGTTTCAGCCGCATCTGGGAAACTTCAAGAGGGGTATTCTGGCAACCATTTATGTGACTTTGAAGAATGGGGTTACCGATGAGATGATTTCGGAAGCATATCATTCAAAGTATGACAGTTCACGAATTGTCAGAATTGTCCCGAACTGGCCGGCTGTAAAGGATGTAGAAATGACTCCCTACTGCGATATACACTGGCAGCGCGAGGATGATACGCTGGTAGTTTGTTCTGCAATTGACAATCTGCAGAAGGGCGCAGCAGCACATACCATGCAGTGCATTAATATCCGTTTTGGCTTCGATGAAACCGTATCGCTGGTATAGGAGCAGTAAAGTGAATAATATTCTGATCATTAAACTGGGCGGAGCTCTGATTGAAAATGACCAAGCCCTGACTGCGCTTTACACCGGTATCAGTAATTATCTGGAAAAGAACCGGAGACCAATTGTTCTTGTTCATGGTGGCGGATGCCTGGTGGATGACCTGTTAAGTCGTTTGGGTCTTAAATCTGAAAAAAAGAATGGATTAAGAGTAACACCTTTTGACCAGATACCGTATATTACCGGAGCACTTGCCGGAACGGCAAATAAGATGATGCTGGCTAAGGCCAAACAGCTGGGGGTAAATGCCGTAGGACTCTGTCTTACCGACGGATCCATTACCAAAGTAACTCAGAAGGATCCTGAACTTGGAGCTGTAGGCAATGCCGATGTTGGGGATCCCGCACTTCTTGAGGTTCTGCTAGCAAACGGTTATCTTCCGGTACTCAGTTCCATTGGCATAACCGATGACGGTAAGCTCATGAACGTCAATGCGGATCAGGCTGCAGTGGCTCTGGCAATTGCCCTGAAGGCGGACTTGGCGCTTCTGTCTGATGTTGACGGCATTCTTGACAAGGAAGGACAGCTTATTCCTGAAATGACTTCGTCATATGCAGAGAAGCTGATTTCATCCGAGGTAATTACCGGGGGGATGACTGTTAAGGTTAAAGCGGCTCTGGATGCTGCCAGGATTCTTAACAAACCATTGAGTGTTGCCTCCTGGAAGTACCCGGAAAAAATTACTGCTCTGTTGAACGGGGAAGCCATAGGTACCAGAGTGTTGCCGGAATAATCATTAAACAGGTTGGTTGTACTATGAAACATTTTTTAACAGGATTTGACTGGTCTTCCGAGGATATGCTTAATCTTCTGTATCTGGCCAGAGATATGAAAAAGGATCCTGCAAAATATCGCAGCGATCTTTTGGGTAAAAGCATTGTAATTTTGTTTGAAAAGCCCTCTCTTCGTACCAGGACTACTTTCGACATTGCCATGAGCCGTCTCGGCGGACATGCACTTTACCTTGATCAGCAGAACGGTGCTATTGGTAAACGTGAAACCGTAAAGGATTATGCCAGAAACCTTTCTCGCTGGACGGACGGTATTGTGGCACGGGTTTTCCGGCATGATACCATTGAGGAGCTGGCCAGGTACGGAACTGTCCCTGTTGTTAACGCACTTTGCGATCTTTATCATCCTGGTCAGGCACTGGCAGATTTTCAGACAGTGAGAGAGCATTACGATGATCTTAGCAAAGTGAAGCTGGCATATTTCGGGGATGGGAATAATGTTACTAATTCTTTGCTTATTACTGGTGCCAAGCTTGGAGCTACAGTTACCGCGGTGTGTCCCAAAGGTTATGGTCCGGATGTTCAGATATATGAGAAGGCTCTGGAGATAGCTTCGAAAACGGGAGCGAAATTAACAGTGACGGATGATGTTGATGCCGTCAAGGGATACGATGTGGCCTATACAGATACCTGGGTATCTATGGGGGATGACACGCCCTTGGATGCGGTCAGGGCCCGTTATATGAAGTACCAGATTAATAGGGAGCTTCTGGACAGGACCGGAATATCGTGGGTTCTGCATTGCCAGCCGGCGCACCGTGAATATGAAATCACTTCCGAAATCATGGACGGACCGATGTCTCTCGTTTATGATCAGGCGGAGAACCGCATGCATGTGCATGCTGCCATTTTAAGCACATTGCTCAATCAAGTTAGGAGTTAATATTATGGCTATTAAGAAAGTAGTACTGGCATATTCCGGCGGTCTCGATACCTCCTCAATTGTGCCATGGCTGAAGGAAAACTATGACAACTGCGAGGTTGTCTGTTTTGTGGCAGATGTAGGGCAGGGAGCTGATGATCTTGAGGGTATAGAGCAGAAGGCTATTCAGTCAGGTGCCAGCAAATGCGTTATCAAGGATCTCAAGGAAGAGTTCGTTAAGAACTATGTTTATCCGACTATCAAGACTGGTGCCGTTTACGAGGGGGCCTATCTTCTGGGAACTTCAATTGCCAGACCGGTAATTGCCAAGGCTATGGTTGAATGCGCTCTGGAAGAAGGTGCTGATGCGGTTGCTCACGGATGTACCGGAAAAGGCAATGATCAGGTGCGTTTTGAGAGTGCTGTGGCGGCTCTGGCTCCGCAGCTTCAGGTTATTGCTCCCTGGAGAATATGGAAGATGCGTTCCCGTGAAGATCTTCTGAACTATCTTAGCGAGCGCAACATTCCCTGCAAGGCAACTCTTAAGAAGATTTACAGCCGTGATGCTAATGCCTGGCATATTTCCACTGAGGGTGGTGAGCTTGAGGATCCATGGAATAAGGCTACTGATGCTATTTGGACCTGGACTGTTAAGCCGGAAGATGCTCCTGATACTCCGGAAGAAGTTAGTGTTACCATAGAACATGGTGAAATTACTGGGGTAAACGGTCAGAAGCTTTCTGCATATAACTGCCTCAAGACTTTGAATGAAATTGCTGCCAAGCACGGTGTTGGACGTGTGGATATTGTCGAAAACAGACTGGTGGGAATGAAGTCCCGCGGCTGCTATGAAACTCCGGGCGGCACTGTGATGATGGCTGCTCTCAGAGCAATTGACGAACTGGTTCTTGATAAGACCGTACGTTCATTCCGTAACAAGATTGCCGAAGATTTTGCACAGCTTGTATATGACGGACGCTGGTTCACTCCGCTCTGCTCTGCCATCCTGGCCGCAGCCAACGATATTGAAAAGGATTGTACCGGTGAAGTTGTTCTGAAACTCTATAAGGGTTCGGTAACAGCCATTCAGAAGAAGTCCGTTCATAGCCTCTTCAATGTTGATTTTGCTACCTTCGGAGAGGATGAGGTTTACAACCAGGCAGACGCTGATGGCTTTATCCGTCTTTACTCTCTGCCGGCTCGCATCAGAGCCATCAATGCTAAAAACCAGAAGGCTGAATAAAAAGCCGGCGGTTTTTTGCTGATGGTGCTATGAACAGCGCATTTATTTATAATAGGCTCAGGATTTCCTGGGCTTATTTTTAATGGATGGAATCTGTCCGTTATCACATCCGGGGTATCAGTTCGTTCTGTTTTAGAGTGTTTATTATTAAGGAAATCTTATGGCATTATGGGGAGGCCGTTTTACCGAGGCGGCAGACGAAAGATTTAAAAGGTTTAATGATTCGCTGGTTTTTGATTACCGGCTGGCGATTCAGGATATTGAAGGCTCTATGGGATGGGCCAGGGCCATTAATAGTGTTGGGATTATTAACGCAGAAGAGCTCGAAAAACTGGAAAATGCTCTGCAGGAACTTCTTGATGAGGTTCATCAGGATCCGGAAAAGATTGCTCATGCAGGATTGGAAGACATTCATTCTTATGTGGAGAGCCGTCTCATAGAAAAAGTCGGTGATCTGGGTAAAAAACTGCACACCGGGAGAAGCCGGAATGACCAGGTGGCTTTGGATATAAAGATGTGGTGTCGCGATCAGAGCAAGGTGCTTTTGAAATCCATTACTGAGCTCGAAAAAGTACTGACAGCCACTGCAAAAGAACACTATGATACTGTAATGCCGGGTTATACGCATCTTCAGAGAGCACAGCCAATAACATTCGGGCATTGGGCAATGGCATATTGTGAAATGTTTGACAGAGACTATCATCGGCTTGTTAATGCGGTTTCTCTGATGGACGCGTGTCCGTTAGGTTCTGCCGCACTTGCCGGGACAGCCTACCCCGTGGATCGTGATAAGCTAGCCAGAGATTTGGGTTTTTCCAGAGCCACCAGAAACAGTCTTGATTCTGTGTCGGATCGGGATCATATTGTAGAAATTATGAACTGTGCTTCCATATCGATGATTCACCTTTCAAGGATGGCTGAGGATCTCATAATTTATAACAGCGGTGAATCTGCATTTGTAGAATTGTCAGATAAAGTTACTTCCGGTTCCTCGCTGATGCCGCAGAAGAAAAATCCCGATGCCCTGGAGCTTATTAGAGGAAAAACTGGAAGGGTTTTTGGTGATCAAATGGGGATGATGACCACCCTTAAGGCTCTCCCGCTGGCCTACGACAAGGATATGCAGGAAGATAAGGAAGGACTTTTTGACGCCATGGATACCTGGCATGACTGTCTTGAGATGGCGGCCCTGGTATTTGAGGGGATGAAAGTCAGAAAGGATCGTACCATGCAGGCTGCCAAGGGTGGGTATTCCAATGCCACAGAGCTTGCCGATTATCTTGTTGGGAAGGGGATTCCGTTTAGAGAGGCTCATGGAATTGTTGGAAAAGCTGTGGTTTATGCAATATCACAGGATAAGCCTCTTGAGGAACTCACTGTTGCAGAATTTCATAAATTCAGCGATGTGATTTCAGATGATGTGTATCCACTCCTTCAGATTGAATCGATACTGAGCAAGCGGTCGGCACGTGGGGGGGTTAACCTTTCTCGGATCAGCGAGGCAGTTTCGCTGATGGAAAAAGAGCTGGAAACCAGGGAAGTCTGATTTTTGTAATATCACTAATAATGAAGAGGCAGTTTTCGGACTGCCTTTTTGTTTAGAGGGATTAATTGTGTCAGAATCACATGGTTGAAGAGATGCTATAGAGAATGAAACCAAAATTGAAAAAATGTGGTGAAAATAGTAAGTTTTGAAAAATGAGATTTAGATTAAATTTTTCTTGCATATTTACTGACAATCAGTATAATTCACTGAGCTCGTCTCATAGACAGCCCTGAAGCTCCTTCGCAAAGCATGGCGGCTTCTTGTAGTGCTGCACAGAATGCTGTGCATTACAGCCCCGAGATATTTGGGGATAATAGTTGGATTTATCTCCCCTTGTGGTAAGAGACAAGGTGGCGGATATTTCTTTTTTGTTCTTTTTAATTTGGAGCTCTGAAATAATGCAGAACCAAAGAATCCGTATCCGTTTGAAGGCTTTCGATCATCGTCTGATCGATAAGTCAACTATGGAAATTGTTGAAACTGCAAAGCGTACCGGCGCACAGGTTCGTGGACCTATCCCGCTTCCTACTCGTAAGGAACGTTTTACCGTGCTGATTTCTCCGCACGTTAATAAAGATGCGCGTGATCAGTACGAGATTCGCACCCACAAGCGTCTTGTGGATATCGTTGAACACACAGACAAGACCGTAGATGCTCTCATGCGTCTTGACCTTCCTTCTGGTGTTGATGTTCAGATTAGCTTGGGTTAATGAGGTAGAAGATAATGTCAATTGGCGTAATTGGTCGCAAGCTGGGTATGACCCGCATCTTTACTCAAGATGGCAAGTCAATCCCTGTGACTGTTATTGAAGTTGAACCAAATCGCGTAACTCAGGTTAAGTCTGTAGAGACTGATGGTTACACCGCAATCCAGGTTACCACCGGTTCCAAGAAGGCTAGCCGTGTAAGCAAGCCGGAAGCTGGCGTGTTCAAGAAGGCTAATGTAGAGGCTGGTCGTGGTCTCTGGGAATTCCGTCTTGCAGCTGAAGATCTGGCTAACTATGCTGTTGGTTCAGAAGTTAAGGTAGATTTGTTTGCCGAAGGTCAGAAGGTCGATGTTACCGGAACCTCCAAAGGTAAGGGTACCGCTGGTACTGTTAAGCGTTGGAACTTCCGTACTCAGGACTGGACTCACGGTAACTCCCGTTCTCACCGTGTCCCTGGTTCTATTGGTCAGAATCAGACTCCGGGACATGTGTTCAAGGGTAAAAAGATGGTTGGCCATCTTGGTAACGTGAGAGTTACTGTTCAGGGGTTGAACGTAGTTCGTGTTGATGCTGCCCGCAATGTGCTCCTGATTAAGGGTGCTGTCCCGGGTGCGATTAACGGCGACGTTATTGTAAAGCCTAGTGTTAAGGCGTAAGCGAGGGAGAAATCATGGAATTACAGATGTTAGGCGCAGGCCCGCTTCAGGTTTCTGATACAACCTTCGGCCGTGACTACAACGAAGCCCTTGTTCATCAGGTTGTAGTTGCTTATATGAGCGCTGCTCGTCAGGGAAGCAAGAAACAGAAGACCCGTTCAGAGGTTTCCGGCGGCGGTAAGAAGCCTTTCCGTCAGAAGGGAACTGGCCGTGCCCGTGCAGGTTCGATCCGTTCTCCGCTTTGGCGTGGCGGTGCTACCACTTTTGCAGCTCGTCCTCAGGACTGGACTCAGAAGGTTAACCGTAAGATGTATCGCGTTGCCATTAAGAGCATTCTGTCCGAGCTGGTTCGTCAGAATCGTTTTGTTGTTGTTGACAGTTTTACCGTTGACGAAATCAAGACCAAAAAGCTTGAGCAGAAGCTCAATGAAATGCAGCTTAAGGACGTTCTGATTGTAACTGATGAATATCAGGAAAATCTTGTTCTTTCCGCACGCAACCTTTACAAGGTTGATGTATGTGAAGTCAACGGCAGCGGATTCAATCCTGTAAGCCTTATTGCTCACGATAAAGTGCTGATAACTTCATCAGCTGTTAAAAAGATTGAGGAGTTGTTAGGATGAGTGCAGTTATGAATAAAACTCGTCTTTTCAGCATTATCAAGGGATCTCTTATTTCTGAGAAAACTACTAAGGTTAATGCATTTAACACTTATACTTTTTCAGTTCTCCCTAATGCTAATAAGATTGAAATCAAACAGGCAGTTGAAGAGATTTTCAAGGTCAAGGTAAAGAGTGTTTGTACTCTGAATGTTCAGGGCAAGAAAAAGGCTACTGGCAGACACATTGGCCGCAGACAGGACTGGAAAAAGGCGTATGTTACTCTTATGCCTGGTCAGTCTCTCGACTCCACTAACTTACAGGGTGAATAGGAGTAGATTATGGCAATTGTAAATTGCAAACCGACTTCTGCAGGACGTCGTCATGTAGTTAAGATCGTAACCCCGGGTCTTTACAAGGGTGCTCCTTTTGCAGGACTTGTGGAGGAAAAGCGCAAGACCGGCGGTCGTAATAACACTGGCCGTATTACTACCCGTCATATCGGCGGCGGACACAAGCAGCGTTACCGTATCATTGATTTCAAGCGTATCAAGGATGATATGGCTGCCAAGGTAGAGCGTATTGAGTACGATCCGAACCGTAGCGCCAATATTGCTCTTATCTGCTATGCCGATGGCGTTCGTAGCTATATTCTTGCTCCTAAGGGGCTGGCTGTGGGCGATAAGGTTATGTCCGGAGCTCATGCTGAAATCAAGGTAGGAAACACCCTTCCTCTGCGCAATATCCCGCTGGGTACCAATGTTCATGCTGTTGAGCTTGTTCCTGGAAAGGGCGCTCAGTTTGCCCGTTCTGCTGGTGCGTTCTGCCAGATCTTGGCCCGCGATGGTCAGTACGTAACTATCCGTATGCGTTCCGGTGAAATGCGTCGCGTTCTTGCAGATGGCAGAGCTACTATTGGCGAAGTTGGCAACAGCGAGCATATGCTTCGTTCTCTTGGTAAGGCAGGTGCAAAGCGCTGGCTTGGTATTCGTCCTACCGTAAGAGGTATGTCAATGAACCCGATTGATCACCCGCATGGCGGTGGTGAAGGCCGTAACAAGGGTATTCAGCCAAGATCTCCTTGGGGTACTCTGTGCAAGGGTTATAAGACTCGTAAGAACAAGCGTACTGATAAGTACATTGTTCATCGTCGTGATAAGTAATTTTATTAAGAGGTATTACCATGCCACGTTCGCTCAAGAAAGGTCCTTATGTTGACCAATCCTTGCTGCAGAAGGTAGAGAAAGCGGTGGAAAGCGGAGACAAGAAGCCTATCAAGACCTGGTCCCGTCGCTCAATGATCGTTCCTACTATGATCGGTTTGACCATCGCTGTCCATAATGGTCGTCAGCACGTACCTGTATATGTAACTGACGAAATGGTTGGTCACAAGCTGGGCGAGTTCGCTCCTACCCGTACTTTCCGCGGCCACACTGCTGATAAGGCTGCTAAATAAGGATTTGTAATGGAAGCTAAAGCAATTCACCGTTATGCCCGCTCTTCAGCTCAGAAGACTCGTCTTGTGGCTGATCAGGTTCGCGGTTTGCCTGTTGGACAGGCCGTTAACATTCTGCAGTTTAGCCCTCGCAAGGCCGCTGCAATTGTTTTGAAAGTAGTAAAGTCAGCTGTTGCCAACGCTACTAATAATCTTAGCGCTGATGCTGATGATCTGTTTGTTTCTCAGATTATGGTTGATGAAGGTCCTTCTCTCAAGCGTATGAGCCCCAGAGCCAAGGGTCGTGGAGATCGCATTACCAAGCGTACTTCCCACATCACCGTAGTGGTTTCAGACCATCGATAGGAGTGCACTATGGGTCAAAAAGTTAATCCGAACGGCATCCGCCTGGGAATTACCAAGCAGTTTAATTCTGTATGGTATGCAAATACAGCAGACTATGCTGACAATCTTAAGTGCGATTACCAAGTTCGCGAGTTCATCAAAAAGGAACTTAAAGACGCTTCGGTATCCAAAGTAGTTATTGATCGTCCTGCTAAGTCTATTCGTGTAACAGTCTTCACCTCTCGTCCTAGTGTTGTATACGGCGTAAAGGGTGCTGGCATTGAGAAACTCAGCAATGGCATTTCCAAGATCGCCAATGTCAAGAGTGCTCAGATTGTTGTTCAGGAAGTGCGCAAGCCAGAGCTCGATGCTCAGCTGGTGGCAGCCAGTATTGCTGAACAGCTTGAACATCGTGTTATGTTCCGTCGTGCTATGAAGAAGGCAATTCAGAATGCCACCAAGGCTGGCGCTCTCGGTGTGAAAATCGAAGCTTCAGGCCGTCTTGGCGGAGCAGAAATTGCACGTTCTGAATGGCTGCGCGAGGGTCGGGTTCCTCTGCATACTCTGCGTGCTGATATTGACTACGCAGTTGCCGAGGCCAAGACTACTTACGGTATTATCGGTGTTAAGGTATGGATTTTCAAAGGCGAAGTTCTCGGTGAGCTTCCTCTTGAGAATGAAGCTGACAATCAGCAGAATACCAAGGCTCCTAAGAAGAACAATCATCGTGGCAATAAAGCTCCTGCTCGTGATGTTGCCAAAGCTGATAAGTAAGGAGATCTATAATGTTACAACCAAAGCGTACTAAGTATCGTAAGACGCAGAAGGGTCGTAATCGCGGTCTAGCTTATGCAGGTGGCGATGTTAGTTTCGGCCAGTTCGGTCTTAAAGCTGTAACCCGTGGTCAGATTAATGCTCGTGAAATTGAAGCTGCTCGTCGTGCTTTCACACGTGCCATTAATCGTGAAGGTCAGGTCTACATTCGCGTGTTCCCTGACAAGCCGATTACCCAGAAAGCACTCGGTGTTCGTATGGGTAAGGGTAAGGGCACTGTTGAATACTGGGTTTGCCCTGTTCAGCCCGGAAAGGTTCTCTTCGAGCTTGGTGGCGTATCTGAGGAAAAGGCTCGCAGAGCTTTCACTCTTGCTGCTGCCAAACTCTCAGTTCAGACCACTTTCGTAGTTAAGGCGGTATTATAATGTTAGCCAGTGAACTTAAAAACAAGAGTGCTGAAGAACTGAAGAAGCAGCTCTCCGAACTTTTAGAACAGCAGTTTAAGCTTAAGTATCAACTTAGGGCTGGTACTATCAAGGATGTTTCTCTTCTTAAGAAGAATCGTCATGATATTGCCCGTGTTAAGCAGATTTTAGCAGCTCAGGCTGCCAAGGTAGGTAAGTAATGGCAGATTCAGCACGTACTCTGCAGGGTGTTGTGGTTAGCGACAAGATGCAGAAGGCAATTGTCGTTGCAGTAGAGCGCAAGGTAAAGCATCCGCTTCTCGGTAAGATTATCAAGCGCACTACCAAGTTCCATGTACAGGATGTTAACAACACTGCCAAAGAAGGTGATATCGTTGAAATCAAGGAAACTCGTCCTGTTTCGAAGACTATTGCCTGGACTTTGGTTCGTGTAGTTAAGGCAGATTAATCTTTTTTAGAAGATTGTTAAGACAATAGGGAGGGTAACCTCCCTTTTTTATTTTTCAAAAAAACGTGTTTAATGATAAAAAAATGATGATTTTTATCACAATGTTGTGTTATGATTCAGCACCTTTTGTTTATACGCAAAAGGCTGATCGTTTTTTTTAGTTATAACGGAGCATTATCATGATCCAGATGCAGAGTACGCTAGATGTCGCCGATAATTCTGGCGCACGTAGTGTAATGTGTATTAAGGTTCTTGGTGGTTCACATCGTCGTTATGCCAGTGTTGGTGACGTCATCAAGGTTTCCGTAAAGGAAGCAATTCCCCGCGGAAAGGTTAAGAAGGGTGATGTAGTTAACGCCGTTGTAGTACGCACTAAGAAGGGCGTTCGTCGTCCGGATGGTTCTGTCATTCGTTTCGACAGCAATGCAGCTGTACTCCTTAACGGTTCCTATGAGCCTATCGGTACTCGTATTTTTGGACCTGTCACTCGTGAACTTCGTACCGAACGTTTCATGAAGATAGTTTCCTTAGCACCTGAAGTACTTTAAGGAGTTGAAACAATGTCAGCTAAAATTCGCAAGAATGACGAAGTTATTGTTATCGCTGGAAAGGATAAGTCTAAGACCGGTAAGGTTAAGGCTGTTCTTACTAAGGAACATAAGGTTATCGTCGAAGGCATTAATATGGTTAAGAAACATCAGAAGCCCAGACCTCAGTTTGGAATTCCTGGTGGCATTCTCGAAAAGGAAGCTCCTATCGATGTTTCGAACGTTGCGATTCTGAATCCTTCCACCAAGAAGGCAGATCGTGTTGGTTTCAGATTTGAAGACGGAAAGAAAGTACGTTTCTTCAAGTCTAATAATGAACTTGTTAAATAATCGGAGTTTACAATGGCGAAACTGCATGATGTTTACAGACAAGAAGTAATCAAGAAGCTTTCTGATAAGTTTGGTTACAAGACTGTCATGCAAGTCCCTAGAATTGAGAAGATTACCCTCAATATGGGCGTTGGTGAAGCTGTAGATGACAAGAAGGTTCTTGAGAACGCAGTCAAGGACATGACTGCTATTTCCGGTCAGAAGCCTTTAATCACCAAGGTTCGTAAGTCAGTTGCGGGCTTTAAGATTCGTGAGGGCTATCCTATCGGCTGTAAGGTTACCTTACGCGGTGAACGGATGTGGGAATTCCTTGAGCGTCTTATTTCAATTGCTATGCCTCGTATTCGCGACTTCCGCGGTGTGAGCAGCGAATCATTTGATGGTCGCGGCAATTATTCTATGGGCGTTCGGGAGCAGATCATTTTCCCCGAAATTGATTTCGATAAGGTTGATACAGTTCGTGGTCTCGATGTAACAATTACCACTACTGCCAAGACCGATGACGAAGCACGCGAGCTTCTCGCTGCCTTCAATTTCCCGTTCCGTAAGTAAGGGTGCAGAATTATGGCAAAAACTTCTATGAAGAATCGCGAGGCAAAACGCGAACTTCTCGTAAATAAGTATTATGAAAAGCGTCAGAAGCTTAAGGCTATTGTATCTGATGTTAACTCTTCTGATGAAGAACGCTGGGCTGCTATAGCTGCGTTGCAGGCGTTGCCGCGTGATTCGAGTCCGGTTCGTCAGCGCAATCGTTGCTGTATCACAGGTCGTCCTCATGGGTTCCTCCGTAAATTTGGCATGTGCCGTAATATGGTTCGCGAACATATGATGAAGGGCGAAATTCCGGGTCTTAAGAAGGCCAGCTGGTAATTCAGGGAGATTAACTTATGAGTATGCAAGATCCTATTGCGGATTTACTGACTCGCATTCGTAACGGCCAGGCTGCTGGCAAGGTTACTGTTTCAGTTCCATCTTCCAAGATGAAGCTGGCTATTGCCAACCTCCTCAAGGAAGAAGGCTACATTTCAGATGTTAAGGTAACTGGTGACGTTATCAAGACTCTTGAGATCGATCTTAAGTATTACAACGGCAAGCCTGTTGTAGAGCTGATCCAGAGAGTTTCCCGTCCTGGTCTCCGTATCTACAAGTCCTGTCAGAATCTTCCGAAGATTCAGAACGGTCTTGGCATCGCTGTTATTTCTACTTCTAAGGGCCTGATGACCGATCGTGCTGCACGCAAGAACGGTGTAGGCGGTGAAGTCGTTTGCTACGTAGCTTAAGGAGTAAATAATGTCAAGAATCGCAAAAGCTCCTGTAGTTATTCCTGCAGGTGTTGAAGTAAAGCTTGAAGGCCAGGTTCTGACTGTTAAGGGAAAGAACAGTACTCTTTCTCTGAACGTCAATCCAGCTGTTAAGGTTACTTTTGAAGATAATGAACTTAAGTTTGCTCCTGTTGATGAGTCTAAGAACGCAAATGCTCAGTCTGGAACTGCACGTGCTTTGGCTCATAACATGGTTGTCGGTGTAAGCCAGGGGTATGTAGTTAAGCTCATACTCAAGGGAGTGGGCTATCGTGCTCAGGCCAAGGGCAATATCGTAACTCTTAATTTAGGTTATTCAAATCCTGTTGATTACACTGTGCCTGAAGGAATTAAGGTTGAGACACCTTCTCAGACTGAAATTAATATCAGCGGCGCCGATCGTAATCTGGTTGGGCAGGTTGCTTCTGAAATTCGTGCTGTTAGAGCTCCTGAGCCTTATAAGGGCAAGGGTGTTCGCTATGCAGACGAAATTGTTCATATCAAAGAAGCTAAGAAGAAGTAGGAATACGCAATGAATAAAAAAGTATCTCGTCTTCGTCGTGCCACCAAGGCACGTGCCAAGATGCATGAATTGGGTGCTACCCGCTTAGTTGTTTTTCGTACTCCGCGTCATATTTACGCTCAGGTAATTAACGACGAAGGTAATGTCCTTGCAAGTGCTTCTACTCTTGAGAAGTCTCTTGCTAGTCAGGTTAAGTATACCGGTAATAAGGAAGCTGCTGCTCTCATTGGAAAAACCATTGCTGAGCGTGCAGTTGCCAAGGAAATTACCAGCGTATCTTTTGATCGTTCCGGTTTCCAGTATCATGGTCGTGTTGAGGCTCTTGCTCAGGCTGCCCGTGAAGCTGGTCTTAAGTTCTAAGGTGGTTGAGAATGGCTAAAAATGAAAACCAGGCTAACAACGACATGCAGGAAAAGCTGGTTGCTGTAAATCGTGTAGCTAAAGTTGTAAAGGGCGGTCGTATTTTCTCTTTCACCGCTTTGACTGTTGTTGGTGATGGCAAGGGCAAGGTTGGTTACGGTTACGGTAAGGCCAGTGAAGTACCTGCTGCTATTGCCAAAGCAATGGATCAGGCTCGTCGCGATGCGAATTCTCGTGGCCGTATTGAGCTCAATGATGGAACTCTTTATCATGATGTTAAGGGGTCTCATGCCGGCTCTACCGTATTTATGAAGCCTGCTTCAGAAGGTACCGGTATTATTGCCGGCGGTGCAATGCGTGCCGTTCTGGAAGTTGCCGGTGTTCGTAACGTGCTCGCAAAGGCCTATGGTTCTACTAACCAGGGCAATGTTGTTCGTGCCACTATCCGTGCTCTTTCTTCTGTAAGATCTCCTGATGAGGTTGCTGCAAAGCGTGGTCTTACTGTTGAGCAGATTCTTGGAGTATAACCATGGCTGACAAAACTCTTAAAGTTACTCAGATCCGCAGTTCTATTGGCAGAAAGCCTAAGCATCTGGCGGTTCTGAAGACTCTTGGCTTGCGTCATATCCGTCATACTGTTGAAGTACCTGATACTCCGGTTATCCGCGGTATGCTTAATAAGGTTTATTACCTGATCAAGGTGGAGGAATAAATGCGTCTTAATGATCTTTCTCCAGCTGCCGGTTCTAAGAAGAAGGCAGTGCGTGTAGGTCGTGGTATTGGTTCTGGCATAGGCAAAACCTGCGGTCGCGGAATTAAAGGTGCTGGTGCTCGTAAGAGTGGCGGTACCCGTCCGGGATTTGAAGGCGGCCAGATGCCGATCAAGATTCGTCTTCCTAAGTTTGGTTTCTTCTCCCGTATTGCTGCAGTTACTACTGAAGTTCCTCTTAATGAGCTCAGCAAGATTGAGGGTGATGTAGTTGATATGCTCACTCTTAAGCAGGCTAACATCATTAGCGGTAAGTTTGAAAACGCGAAGATTATCCTTTCCAAGGAGCCTAAGATTAATCGTGCTTTCACCGTTAAGGGAATTCGTGTAACCAAGGGTGCTAAGGCTGCCATTGAAGCAGCTGGTGGCAAGGTTGAAGAATAAGGGTTAATCAATGGTAGCAAGACCGGGCCAGACAGGTAAAACCAGCAATGAATTAGTGAGTCGCCTATTGTTTGTTTTTATAGGACTTGTTATATTCCGTCTGGGTTCCTTTGTACCTGTTCCTGGAATTAATACAGATGTCCTTGAAAAGATGTTTTCCGAGCAGAGCGGTAACGTTCTCGGAATGTTTAACATGTTTTCAGGCGGTGCTCTGTCTCGTGCCTCCATTTTAGCCCTTGGTATAATGCCGTATATTTCATCCGCTATTATCATTCAGCTAATGGCTGTTATTAATCCGACATTGGCTGAATTGAAAAAAGAGGGTGAGTCCGGCAGACGTACTTTAACCAAATATACTCGCTGGGGAACTCTGTTTCTTGGTCTGCTTCAGTCTGTAGGCATTGCCTACGGCTTGCCGAACATGATTCCGGGACTTGTTGACGAGGTAAATATGGGGTGGCAATTCATGGTAGTTGCCACAGTAAGCCTAACAGCTGGGACCATGTTTTTGATGTGGCTCGGAGAGCAGATTACTGAGAGAGGTGTCGGAAACGGCATTTCCCTTCTCATTTTTGCCGGTATTGTTGCGGGTCTCCCTCATGCATTGGCAGCAACTTTTGAGCAGGTTCGCCAGGAGGAATTGTCTATAATCGGCATCCTTATAATTGCACTGGTTGTTGTTTCTGTTACATACTTTGTAGTGTTTGTTGAGCGTGGTCAGCGCCGCATTCCTATAAATTATGCAAAGCGTCAGAACGGTAATCGTTTTTATAATCCACCTTCAACCCATTTGCCGTTAAAGCTGAATATGTCCGGTGTTATACCGGCGATTTTCGCTTCCAGTATAATTCTCTTTCCAGGAACTATTGTTGCCTGGCTTGGGAATGGTCAGGGGCCTGTTGCGAATTTCCTTCAGGAAGTATCAATGCTGTTGCAGCCTGGTCAGCCTTTGTATGAAATTCTTTATGCTGTGGCAATTGTGTTTTTCTGCTTTTTCTATACGGCGATGGTCTTTAATCCTCGTGAGATCGCAGATAATCTAAAGAAGAGTGGTGCGTTTATCTCCGGTATTCGTCCTGGTGAGCAGACAGCCAAGCACATTGATAAGGTAATGACCAGATTGACATTAGCTGGATCTGTATACATGGTTTTTGTGTGCCTTGTTCCACAGTTGTTAATGACCTGGTTCAATGTTCAGTTCTATTTTGGCGGAACTTCGTTGCTGATTATCGTTGTGGTTATAATGGATTTTATTGCTCAGCTTCAAAGCCATATGGCTACTTATCAGTACGGGGATGCTTTGAAGAAGGCAAATTTGATAAATTTTGGTCGATAGACCTTCTTTGGACAAAGGAGTCTCATCATGAAAGTTGGTGCTTCAGTAAAAAAATTCTGTCGTCATTGCAAGATTGTACGTCGTGGCGGTGTTGTTCACGTAATTTGTACTAATCCCAAGCACAAACAGCGTCAGGGTTAATTTTTAATTTCTGTCACATTTTTGTTGCAATTCGACTGCAAGGTGTGTATATTATGCTCCTTGCAGTTTTTTTATGTGCACTAGTGATCCTCGTGTATCCTGACGGGCTTTACGAGGATTGTTTTTTTAACTTGATTTTAGGAGTTTATAGTGGCCCGTATAGCTGGTATTAATCTTCCTGATGACAAGCATGCAGTTATTGCACTGCAGTCTATTTATGGCGTTGGTCCTACTACCGCCAAGAAAATCCTTGCAGATGCAGGTGTTAATCAGGATGCTAAGTTTAAAGACCTGGAAGAATCTGTCCTTGACAAGATTCGTGAGCAGGTTTCTCATTACACTGTTGAAGGTGACCTCCGCCGTGAGGTTTCCATGAACATCAAGCGCCTTATCGATCTTGGCTGCTATCGTGGTATTCGTCATCGTCGTGGTCTTCCGGTTCGCGGTCAGCGTACTAAGACTAACGCCCGCACCCGTAAGGGCCCGCGCAAGGCTATTAAGAAGTAAGCGAGGATATTGATAATGGCAAATAATGAACAGACCCGTCGTCGTTCTAAGAAGCAGGTAGCTGATGGCATTGCTCACATCCATGCTTCTTTTAACAACACTATCGTTACCATCTCTGATCGCCAGGGTAATGCTTTGTCCTGGGCTACTTCAGGTGGTTCTGGTTTCCGTGGTTCCCGTAAGTCTACTCCTTATGCCGCTCAGGTTGCTGCTGAACGTGCCGGTGAGGCTGCCAAGGAATTTGGTGTAAGAAATCTTGAGGTTCTTGTTAAAGGCCCCGGCCCTGGTCGTGAATCTACTATTCGCGCTCTTAACGCTATTGGTTTCAAGATTACCAACATTACTGATGTTACTCCAATTCCCCACAATGGCTGCCGTCCCCCCAAGAAGCGTCGTGTATAGTTTAACTGGTATTTTGGAGATAGATTAAATGGCTAGATATATTGGACCGTCTTTAAAGCTTAGCCGCCGTGAAGGTTGCGATCTGTTTTTAAAGTCCGGTGTTAACACTTACGAAAAGAAGTGCAAAAAGGCTGAGAAGCTTCCTGGCGTTCATGGCGCTGAAAAGCCTCGTGCTTCCGAATATGGTACTCAGCTTCGTGAAAAGCAGAAGGTACGTCGTCTGTATGGTGTTCTGGAGCGTCAGTTCCGTAATTACTATCGGAAGGCCAGCCAGATGAAGGGCAATACTGGCGAGAACCTCCTTCAGCTCCTTGAGTCCAGACTTGACAATGTTGTTTATCGTATGGGATTTGGTTCTACTCGTGCCGAAGCTCGTCAGCTTGTCAGCCACAAGGCTATTCAGATTACCCTCAAGGGATCTGATGTTGCAAGAACAGTTAACATACCTTCTTTCCAGGTTCCGGAAGGAGCTACAGTTTCTGTCCGTGAGAAGGCTAAGAACCAGGATCGCATTATTACCGCTCTTGATCTTGCCAGCAAGAGGGAAAAGCCTGAGTGGATTGACGTTGATGTAGAAAAGAAGTCAGGCGTGTTTACTCACAAGCCTGAGCGTTCTTCTCTGCCTTCTGACATTAAAGAACAGCTCATCGTCGAACTCTACTCCAAGTAATTTGGTCTCGCAAAGAGGATATAATTTTGGGTTCTGTAACAGATTTTTTAAAACCGAGAAAGGTTGGGATTACACCAGTACGTTCAAATCGCTCTCATGTTTCTCTAGAACCATTGGAGCGCGGTTTTGGCAATACTCTTGGACAGGCTCTTCGTCGTGTCCTTCTGATGTCCCTTCCTGGTTGTGCCATCACTCAGGTGAAAATCGAAGGTGTTGAGCATGAATATAGTATTAAGAGCGATATTCAGGAAGAGATTTTGGAGGTTCTTCTTAATCTTAAAGGTGTTGCTGTAAATATTACGGATGAAGCCAAGGATGATGTTGTTGTATCACTGGTAAAGTCCGGTACAGGACCTGTTTATGCAAGTGACATAAAGCTTTCGGATGATGTTCAGGTATATAATCCTGATCATGTGATCTGCCATCTTAATTCTTCAAAGTCCTCTATTGAGATGACTCTGAGAATTCAGAGAGGTGCCGGTTATGTTCCAGCAAATTCGCCTAAGCGTCAGGCTGAGGCCCGTGAAGCAGGAACCATCCTCCTAGATGCTTCTTACACTCCCATTAGGTATTTTTCTTACGAAGTGCAGTCAGCTCGTCTCGAACAGAGAACTGATCTTGATGGCCTTGAGATTGAAGTTGAAACCAATGGTGTCATTGATCCTGAAGAAGCTATCCGGGAAGGCGCACTGTTACTTCGTGAACAGCTATCTTCCTTTGTAGATTTAGATGCCGTTAAGGTAAGTGCTCCCGTTGAACAAACACAGGCTCCTGTTCTGGATCCTGCTCTTCTTAGATCTGTTGATGATCTTGAGCTTACTGTTCGCTCGGCCAACTGCCTTAAAGCGGAATCCATTCACTTAATTGGTGATTTGGTTCAGTGTACTGAGGTAGAACTTCTAAAGGCTAAGAACTTAGGTCGTAAGTCTCTTAATGAGATTAAAGACGTTCTTGCGCAAAGAGGTTTGTCTCTTGGTATGCGTATTGAGAACTGGGATGCAGCTTCTCAGCAGGCCAAATCATAAAACTTTTTTAGAAGGAAAAGTGTCATGCGTCATCGTATGAGCGGCCGCCAGTTGAGCCGCAACACCAGTGCAAGAGCCGCATTGCTCCGTTCGCTTACTGTAGCTCTTTTCAGAAGAGAAACCATTAGAACTACTCTTCCGAAGGCTAAGGAGCTTCGTCGCTTTGCTGAGCCTCTTATTACTAAAGCAAAGGTTGATTCAGTTGCCAACCGTCGTCATGTTTTTGCAGTTTTGCGTGATCGTGATATTGTAACTAAGCTTTTTAATGACATTGCCAAGCGTGTTCTTGCCCGTGAAGCTGATGAGTCAAAAGGCAAGGGTGGTTATACCCGTGTTCTGAAGTGCGGTCTTCGTCCTGGAGATCAGGCTCAGATGGCTTTCATCTCACTTGTTGATGTTAAAGCTGAAGAACCTGCTGCCGAGGCAACCTCTGCTGAATAAGCATATCTAGATATGAGCCCCGTTTTTCTCGGGGCTTTTTTGCTTATATTTATTAAGCTTTCTTTTTGATGTAAAATTAGTGACTGATGAATTTTAGATAATTCGTCAGTTTTGTCCTGTATCGGTTATTATCCGGTAAGAAATAATTGAGGTATCTGCCTTGGACTTCGTAAAAGATTTTTTTAAGCCTCAGGAAGCAAGGATTGAAAGTATTTCTGATACTCAGTCAAAAATTGTTCTTGAGCCTTTTGAACCTAATTTCGGTCTTACTCTTGGTAATGCTCTTAGGCGTATCCTTCTTTCCTCCATGCCAGGATCCGCCATATATTCCTGTGAAATTAATGATGTAAATCATGAATATACTACTAAAGAGGGATTGCAGGAAGATATTCTCATTCTCCTTCTGAACCTTAAAAAGATCGCCGTATCTATTGACAATCTCACCAGAGATGATGCTCTTCTTCAACTGAGGGTTAATGATCCAACGGCCCAGGACGATGGTATTACTAACGCAAAAACTGATTACGTGGGTCCGATTACCGCAGGCGATATTTATTGTCCCGCCGGAGTTACTATTCATAATCCGGAGCTGGTTATCTGTCATATCACTAGCAGAACTGTTCCGTTCAAAATGAAGCTTCATGTAAATCGTGGCCGCGGTTTTCTTCGTGGTGATCTTCGGGCACATCCTGAGGGTGACGAAAGATTTGTTGGACGTTTGATGGTTGATGCCGCATACAGCCCCGTTGTTAATGTAGCTTATACTGTTAGTAAGTACAACGATCCCGATGGACGCGATGATCTGGAATCTCTTACCATTAATTTGACCACTGACGGAACTATTTCTCCTCAGATGGCTCTTCGCAGAGCTTCCACAATTTTTTATGAGCAGCTGAATACCTTTATTGATATTCATTCTGAATCTGAAACCACTGCCAAGGTTGTTGAAGAACCTAAGATTGATCCCAAGCTCCTTAAAACTGTTGAGGATCTTGAGCTTACTGTTCGTTCTGCAAATTGTCTTAAGGCTGAAGGAATTCATTATATTGGTGATCTTGTTCAGAAAACCGAAGTTGAACTTCTCAAGACTCCGAATCTTGGTAAGAAATCTCTTACCGAAATTAAGGATGTCCTTGCAAAAGAAGGCCTCTCTCTTGGTATGCGTCTGGATAATTGGCCTCCTCAGGATGATGAAGATCCAAAGGAATAATTTTTTTTGATCTTCTTTCCCGGTTAGTTTCTTCGTTATGACCTGTGCTAACTTTTAAGCGCAGGTTGTTTATTTTGAAATGAAACTATTTCAGTTTTCGAATTTTGTTTAAATTCTCTTACCTGCTCTTAATTCCTCCTTTTTTTCTTTTTGTTTGTTTCACATTTTTGCTACTGTATTCTCTCTTCTATTCGTTATTGCCTCTGCTTTTATTTATAATTTTCTCTTAAACCCTATACTGTTTATGACCCTTCTTTGATGTCATATCATTGCGCCGATGTTTTTGTTTTCGAGGTCGATTTTAACTATGAATAAATTTTGTATTACTGCCATGGCGGCAGCCATGATTCTAGCTGTAGCCGGATGTAGCAGCGATTCAGCTTCTTCAGCCCCTGTTTCCAAAGCGGTTACCGGTAAGCTGTCTACTCCGGTTTTTGTTAAGGTTGACGGTAAATCGCACGGGGCTGACAGTGAATTCAAACTGGGAAAAACCAGCAATATCTATCATGCCACTGCTTTTATGGATAAAGGTCAGCATAAGATCCTTCTTGCTGATGCCAAGGATACCTGTGGTACGAAATTCGGTCCTGCAGCAGCAGGCAACCTCACATTTGGTACTTTGGCACAGTTAGATAAATGTGCAAAGAATGAATTTACAATCAATGTTGTTCTTAAGGGTAACTATGATTTTACCCTTGACTACACTAAGGATGTTCCTTCTGTAAAGGTACTGAGAAGCACCAAGAAGGTGGAGGTAAAGAGACAGCCTCCCCAGATTGCATGTGATAAATGGGATGGCGGTCCAGTTACTGCTAATGTCGGGAAGGCTTTCCCTAACGGAACGACAGTTCGCGATGCCTATTCTGGTGCTACAGCGGTTGTGAAGGGCGGAAAGGTTACCATGACACCCGCTCCAGAAAGCGAAGGTATTCTTCTTCTTGAAGAGGCGAAGTCGTATTCTCAGGCTCCTTTTTCCTGGGATAATGCCAATGTCTACTTTATGCTACCGGATCGTTTCTATAACGGTAACAAGTCCAATGACAACTCCTACGGCAGAAAGAAGGATGGCAAAAATGAAATTGGCACCTGGCATGGTGGTGATTTCGCGGGTATTACTCAAAAGCTTGATTATCTCCGTGATTTGGGAGTTAATGCCATTTGGGTAACTCCAATAGTTGAACAGGTTCATGGCTTTGTCAGCGGTGGTGCGGAAGGGTCTTTCCCCTTCTATGGATACCATGGCTATTGGGCTTTGGATTTTACTAATATTGACAAGAATCTCGGAACAGAAGAAGAGTTCCAAAAGTTTGTTGATGAGGCACATAAGCGTGGTATCCGCATTCTTGTGGATGTTGTAATGAACCATGCAGGTTACGCCACCCTTAAGGATCTTCAGGACATCGGACTTAAAGAACTCGTAAACGATCCTGATTCCCTGCCTGCAGACTGGTCTGAGTATAAGCCTAAGGGACTTTATGCCACCTGGGGAAGTATAAACGGTGTAATAAATTATAAAACCAAGGCATGGAAGAAATGGTGGGGGCCAGATTGGGTGCGTGCCGGACTTCCCGGTTATGACGAGCCTGGCGTTGATGATCAGAATATGGCAGTTGGCGGACTCCCGGATTTCAAGACTGAAAAGAGAACTCCGGTGAAGCTTCCGGAATTCTTTAAGAATAAGAAGGACACCAAGGCCGTTGATCTACCTAATGCCTCGATTGTTGATTACCTCGTTAGCTGGCATACCTACTATGTCAGAAAATTCGGTGTTGACGGGTTTCGCTGTGATACCGTGAAGCATGTTGATCCGTATGCCTGGAAGCAGCTTAAGCAAAGTGCTACAAAGGCACTTAAAGAATGGAAGGCTGAAAATCCTGCAAAGAAGATTGATGACACTCCGTTCTTTATGGTGGGCGAGGTGTTTGACCACGGTGTTTCCAGAGATCTCTGGTATGACAACGGTTTTGACAGTCTCCTTAATTTTGATTATCAGAAAGAATCAATGACTGCTGCTCAGTGCATGAAGGAGGCAGATGGCATATATGCCAAGTACTCCAAGTCAGTGCAGCAGAAAGGCTTTAACATTCTTTCTTACATATCGTCACATGATACCAAGCTGTTTTTTGCCGACTATCAGGATTTTGATTTGCAGAAACGAACAGCTAATTCTTTCCTGATGCTGCCGGGACAGGTTCAGATATACTATGGTGATGAATCAGGTCGTCCTTTGATGAAGGATGACGGAGTTGTAGATCAGTCACTCCGTTCAGATATGAACTGGGCTGATCTTGATAAGCCGGAGTATAGGGATTTGATTACTCATTGGGGTAAACTCAATAAGTTCCGCCTGAATCATCCTGCGGTTGCCGAGGGAACCCATACCAAACTTTCCGCCAGCCCTTATGCTTTTATGAGAAAGAAAGGCAATGATAAGGTAGTGATTGTTTCTGCCGGTCGGAAGTGATTCCTGATGCTTTTATAGCTGAAAGCTGATATTATCTGAGCCTGATCGTTGTGGTCAGGCTTTTTTATGGTTTTTTTATGAACGATATTGATAATCAGGCTGCTGCTGTTAGCGGCGAAGAATCTTTTTCTGAATCGGAAATCAATGAAATTTTAAATGCCGCATATGAAATTTTGCAGGAGGTTATTCCGACATGTGTTGATAATAATGAGCTTTCTCTGGACGATCTGGAATATTACAATGACCGGGTTCAGAGTGATGCGGTTTATAACTCTCTGGTTTATCCTGCCCGTTCAATATGGTCGCAGCGTTACCCCTCTGATGGGTATGATTTTTTGGATGATCCTGAGCTTTCAGAAAAATACATAGAAGTCATGTTTTATTTTTCAGAAGGGGCTTTGGAACCGGAAGAATGTGCTGGAGATGTAGACTTCGACGAAAATAAGTGCTTTGCTGTGGTTCTGATGCCGCTTCCGTGGATTCATGATGAATCTCTGACTAGTACAGCTGTGGACTTTTATCCTGAGGATGAATTTCTTAACGCCGGAATGAATAACGATGATGAATACGGCGTAGAGACACAGGATCAGTCAGATTAAGATGAGATATCCTTTTTTCTCTGTATTTTTATATTGCCGGTCTGGCATTCAACGTTCCCTTTGCCCGTAGCTGTCATCCCCCCCGAAAGTTACTGTTTCTTTCGGGGCTATGGTAGTATTTCAATCATTGTTCCCGGATCCACCAAATCTAGAAATTCATCCATATCGCTGTTTATAAGTGCAATGCATCCGTTGGTCCAGTTTGAAGGCATGAGGCCGTCTACCCGATCTTCAATTTTTCCCCGGTAGGGTGGTTCTCCGTGGATCATTATCATCCCTCCGGGGCGGCGCCCGGCTTTTCTAGCTCTGTCGATATCCTCCGGATTGGGGTAGGAGATATGAAACGCCTTGTAAAAGCTGGAATTAAGCTTTACATAATCTAAAATGTACTTTCCTTCCGGGGTCTTTTTGTCTCCCTCAAACATTTTGGGGCCGTGGGGATTTTTCCCGAGAGAGATGTTGAAGCTTTTGATGAGATTTTCCCCCTTGTATAGAAAAATCTTATAGCTTGATTTTCGTACCACCACCCGGTCCACCAGATTTTTTCTGCTGGTAGCAATACTTCCGGCCGTAATTTTGGTAACGATGGTTTCAAGTTTTGTGTAATCTGTATCAGGATCGTATTCTGGATATTCGTTTAGAGCTTCCAGATATACACTGTACGGCAGCATGGTGCCAGCTGTAGCCCGGAGGTCATCGTCATTTGCCTCTGAACTTCCGGAAACGGCTATGGACAGTATCAGTGCCAGAGAAGGAATCAGTAATGAGGGAAAGTGAGAAATCAGAAAAAAGCGGGACATAAATTTACTCTCTTTTGTTTCCTGCCATTGTAGGGATTTTTATAAAAAAATAAAGATTCCATGCCGGAAAATTGCAATATGACAGCCGGCAAATTCTCAGTAATGCAGGGGGTTTGGGCTATAATATCCCTGATAAAAATGGGAACAGTATGAACGATAAAAAACAAATGAGCCTGGAAGGCGTTGAGATAATGCCTCTGGAAACCTTTACCGAGGCTGCCTATCTGAATTATTCCATGGCTGTAATCCGGGATCGGGCCATTCCTCATGTTGCAGACGGATTGAAACCGGTGCAGCGCCGCATTATCTATGACATGCACGAGCTGGGGTTGCTGCCTTCTGCCAAATACAAGAAATCTGCCAGAACAGTGGGCGACGTGCTGGGTAAGTATCATCCGCATGGAGATGCGTCCTGCTATGAAGCTATGGTGTTAATGGCTCAAAGATTTACTTACAGGTATCCTTTGGTGGATGGTCAGGGCAACTGGGGACATCCTGATGATCCTAAATCCTACGCTGCCATGCGTTATACCGAATCTCGGCTGACAATGTTTTCGGAAGTGCTTCTGTCTGAGCTTGATGACGGTGGCACGACTTTTATTCCCAATTTTGATGGAACCCTGCAGGAACCAGAATTGCTGCCAGCCAGGCTTCCTCATATTCTCCTGAACGGAACTTCGGGTGTGGCTGTTGGTATCAAAACTGATATTCCGCCTCATAATGCCAGGGAAGTTGCGGATGCTGCCATTTACCTTCTTGACAATCCTGATGCTTCAGTTTCGGACCTTATGAATATTGTTAAGGGGCCCGATTATCCTACTGGTGCTGAAATTATAACTCCCCCCTCCGAACTCCTGAAAATCTATGAAACCGGAAACGGCAGCATCAGAATGCGTTCTGTCTATCACGTTGAGAAAGGCAGTATTGTTATTACCGCACTCCCCTACAAGGTCTCGGGTGCCGATATAGAGACCAGAATTGCGGCTCTGATGAATCAGAAAAAGCTGCCGCTGATTTCAAATATCAGAAATGAAACCAGCAAGGAATGTCGGATTGTTCTGGAGCTCAGATCCTGCAGAGTAGATCCTGATGCGGTTATGTCCCACCTTTTTGCGCTGAAGAATCTTGATTTGGAATGCTCGTATCAGGTCAATATGAACATGCTGGGTATGAACGGCAATCCGGCGGTTAAATCGCTGACAGCGATTCTTACAGAGTGGCTCTCCTTCAGAAGGGATACCGTAGTTCGTGAGTTTGAGTTTCGTCTGGACAGGATTAATAAAAGACTTCATCTCCTGGAAGGACTTTTTATTGTTTTCCTCAATATTGATGAGGTAATCCGTATTATCAGAGAAGAGGATAATCCCAAGGAAGTTCTCATGAGCAGGTTCGGACTCACAGAGCCCCAGGTTGAGTATATCCTTGAGACCAGACTGAGACAGCTGGCCCGGATTTCAGAGATAAAACTCGGAGAGGAAAAAGCTACATTGGAAAAGGAGGCCGGTAACATCAGGGGAATCCTTAATTCTCCGGTCAGACTAAAGAATTTCCTTAAAAAAAGCATTAAAGAGGCCGCTGACAGGTACGGTGATGACCGGATTAGCCCCATTGTTATGAGAGCACCTGCCAAGGCTATTCTGGAAAGTGAAATGATTCCGGCGGAGCCGATGACGGTAGTACTTTCTAAAATGGGCTGGGTGCGTGCAGCCAAGGGGCATGTGGAGGATATTTCCTCGTTTTCCTATAAACAGGGGGACGGCTTTCTGATGAAGACCTTTGCAAAAAGCAATCAGAATGTGGTATTCCTCTCAAATTCCGGACAGGCCTATTCTTTGCAGGTGAATACCCTTCCTTCGGCCAGAAGTCAGGGAGAGCCTCTTACTAGTCGTTTTTCCATTACACAAGGGGATAGCATAGTTGCTGTACTCTCGGGACTTGATGATGACTACTACGTTGTCGGTACTGATGCCGGATACGGTTTTGTATGCCAGTATCAGGATCTGATAGGACGTACTACTAATGGAAAGTCGATTATTTCGGTTTCAGAAGGTGCCAATCTTCTTACACCAATGCCGGTGAAGGATGTGGACAAGTCTCTTTGCCTTATGATATCAAATCAGGGGAGGATGCTGATGTTTCTGGTTACAGAGCTTCCGATACTCAGCAAGGGCAAGGGGAGTCGTATGATAAACATTTCTCAGAGCAAGCTGAAAGCCCGAGAGGAATATGTAATTGCTGCCTGTGTGCTCGAGCCAGATGATTCTGTGGAAATACATGCCGGAAAGCGTAAGCTGACGGTGAAACCGGCAGATCTTGATAATTACAAAGGTGAAAGAGGGCGTCGCGGCATTAAACTGCCTCGAGGACTTCAGAAGGTTACAGAAGTGGTGGTAATCTCCGGGAAGCGGGAAACGGTTCCTGAGACCGTACTTCCCGATGACGCTAGGATTCAGGATTAATGTTTAAGCCCGGAAGACCATGAAAGTAGGAAATTCGCCATGTTATTGATAATTCGTATGCTGATCCTCGGGATCATGGGGATTTTGTGGCTGATAGTAGGATGTGCGGTCTGTCTGTGCCGTCCCGGCCATCCTTCCAATCTTTATGTCCTGACGCAAATGCTGCGGCTGGTGCAAAAGGTGGTGGGAGTTAAGGTGACCTACCGTTTTGATGTTAAGGAACTCAGAAGTAGGATGCCTGCTATCTTTGTTGGTAATCACCAGACCAACTGGGATATTGTAACTGTAGCCGATGTTCCTCAGCCGGGGCTGGTTTGCATCGGTAAAAAAAGTCTCATCTGGGTACCAGTATTCGGGATTTTGTTTTATCTTTCGGGAAATATTCTCATAGACCGTACTAACCGTTCCCGTAACGGCGAGGAATTTCTGTCCTTGGTCAGAAGGGTTCGCAAAAAGAATCTTTCGCTTTGGATTTTTCCGGAAGGACACAGATCCAAGGGGGCCGGGATGTTGCCATTTAAGACCGGAGCTGTACACACCGCGAAGCTTGCCGGTGTGCCGATAATTCCGTTTGTCACTTCGTCATATTACGGTCAGATCAAGCTTAACCGCTGGGATAATGGCGAAATCATTGTCGAGATGCTGCCTCCCAGAGATGTTTCAGGTCTGGAAAAATCTGAAATCAGATCATTTACAAAGCAGTTGCGTCAGGACATGATTGTCAAAATTATGGAACTCGATAAAGAAGTTCGGCGCCCAGAAGGCTTTGTGCTTCCTGATTACAAAGGCGAGAGCAATGGAGACGGAGAGTCAAGCCCGGATGAGGTGTGATCGTATGCTGATCGTGTAAAAGTCTGGGCGACTCAGTTTTGCAGTAATGGCGACAGGGAATCGGGGATTTTGGAGAAGTCCCGGATTTCGATAACTTTGTGATGATTGCATTCGCCCCTGATTATCTGTACCTTTCCCTTCGAGGTTCCGAAAGCTTTTGAGAGATATTTCTGGAGGTACTGATTTGCCTTGCCGTCTACAGGAGGTGCAGTCACTGTTATTTTGATTTCCTCTTCTGTAAACGGGATTATGGAATCACGGGAGGCTTTTGGGGTAATCACTGCTTTCAGGGTGACTACAGGCCCTTTAATTTCAACGGCATTCATAGCTTAAAAATTAGTTGCATGGCATAGCTTGTTATCTTTGGCATTACGGTGAACACCACAAAACTCATGAGGAGAAATGCCACAATAAATGCTATTGAAAAGAATCCTATCGGCGGGATAAAGCGTTCAAATGGTTCGGTAATAGGAGAAGTCAGCTTATTAAATAGATATTTCCACGGAGTCAGTGCCGGGACAGGAAACCAGCTCATAATGGCCCCGATTATCATGATGTAGAGCATGTACTGGAGTCCTGCCCAGATTAGCAGTACTGGGACAAGCAACATAAGTCGCCAGATTAGGTCAAAGGATATAACTCTGAAACCAGTCATGGACCAGTATACAAAGCCTCCTCCGAATATTTCTGCCATGACGAGCATCAGGATCAGGGCCGAAATATTAAGGTTCATGATTTTTTTTACGGGAATAATTCTGACCAGAGGATTCGTAATCCTTACTATCCAGCGGCATGCAGGATGGTAGTAGTCGCAGCTGGTGTACTCCATAAGAAACCTTGTGAAAAACACTAGAGCCGGAATAAAGGACAGTATGAACGAATAACTCATTTTATCGGATGCCTGTAATTAATATCTGAAATGTAATTTTAGAGAGCGGGATGGTTTTCGTAAAGCATCAAAAACGGAGTCTGAATGATTTTCAGACTCTGCAATAATCCCGGTCAGGGAGTTAAGCCCCTTCGGGCTACTCTATCATAATTCAAAAATACGGGGCGCGGAATCAGAACTGTTTTCCCATTTCCTCAGCCCGGTATTTGCAGGCATCAAGGGCGTCGCTGACAATGGCCTTAAGCTCTTTTTCCTGCATTACCCGAATAGCCTCATAGGTAGTACCGCCCTTGGAGGTTACTGCTGCTCTGAGTTCAGCCAGAGTCTTGTCCTGATTTTTAATGACCATCTCGGCAGAACCCCGAGCTACTTGCTCCAGAATTACCCGGGAATCTTCTGCGGAGAAGCCATAGGCTTTGGCTTTTTCGGCCATGCATTCCATGAAGTAGAAGAAATATGCTGGAGCGCTGCCTGAAAGTGCAGTGATATCGTCAATACCGGTTTCTGATTTAACGAAAACAGCCTTGCCGACCGATTCCAGCACCTCTCTGGCATATTCTCTGTCTTCGGGAAGCGCTCCTTCAGAAGCATAAAGACCTGCCATCCCCATGCCGATAAGAGCAGGAGTGTTCGGCATTACCCTAACGATTCTGGAGGCATCATGCAGGAGAGAACTAATGCGGGAGATGGTAACTCCTGCCATGATTGAAATAATGAGCCGATCCTGGAAGTCTGAAATATCCTGGGCAATTCCAGTAAGAACCTCCGCCATCATCTGAGGCTTTACGGCAAAAAGAATCACGTCGGCATTATTCACAGCCTCCGAATTATCGGCGGTACCGTTAATTCCGAATTTTTCTCTGAGTGCGGCAACTTTATCGGAAACCGGATCGGAAACCGTGATGTTCTTGGCGGGATAGCCGCTGTTGCAGAGTCCCTGAATAAGACTTCCCGCCATGTTCCCTCCGCCGATAAAGGCGATTTTTTTATCAGTGTGCATTTTAAATACCTCGAATTTAACTGTTTATCCCGGAACAGTTCCGGGAGATTTGTAATTTCGGCTCAGACATGATACTGTCTGGCTCCGAATATTGCAGTTCCGATGCGAACCTCGGTACTGCCGCAGGCAATGGCTTCGGCCATGTCATTGGTCATTCCCATGGAAAGCACTGTGAGCTCTCTGTATTGTCTGGATATCCGGTCAAAGGTATCTTTAAGAGCCTGAAACTGCGGTATAACCTCGCTTTTGTCGCTGACGTTTTCAGCTATTCCCATAAGTCCGGCAATTTTCAGTCGTGGACACATTTCGCCAATATATGCAAGAAGTTCCGGGAGCTCTTCAAAGGAGACGCCTGATTTTTGGGGTTCCCTGCTGATGTTTATCTGAATGAAAACCCTGAGATCCGGCATCAGTGGCGGTCTCTGATCATTAAGCCTTTTTGCGATTCTGGCCCGATCCAAGCTTTCGACCACGTCGAAGTGTTCGGCAATAATCCGGGTTTTGTTAGCCTGTACCGGTCCGATGAAATGCCACTCGATATCGGTGATTCCCCGTGAGCGGATTTCTGTGATTTTTTCGGCTGCTTCCTGAGCGTATGATTCCCCGAAAAACCGCTGTCCGGCATGATAAGCCTCGAGAATGTCACTTACTGGTTTGGTTTTGCTTACCGCCAAAAGCGATATTTCGTTCGGCTCTCTTTTAGCGGATATGGCTAGATTCTGAATTTGTTCTTTTATGTTTAAAAGATTATTTTGAATTGTCATCATGGGTAACAGTACCATTTTTGAGGTGCTATATCCTGTTTGGACAGTAGCGAATTGATCATGGATATTCTAGATTTACTGTCTTGCGGTGTAAAGAAGAACGCATTGCAGATACCCTTCAGACAGAAGGATACCTTGCGAGAATAGCTTAGTGAGTGAATGATGATTACCGGCATTATGAGGATGGTATTCAACAAAGCTGCCGGAGGTTTTGGCACTGATCACCTCCATATGGAGATATTTCTTTTGAGGCGGGTTTAACGGATGTAGCAAAATTAAGAATTTGTTCTTTTACGTTTGAAAGATTTTCTTGTATCTTTAGCGGAGGCAACGGTACCGTTTTCTGGGTACTACCTTTTTTGGACGATAGAGAATTAACCATGGATATTCTAGATTTACTACTTTATGGTGTAAAGTACAACGCGTCGGACTTACACCTTTCGGCAGGTGTGCCGCCAATGATCCGCGTTGATGGTGATATGCGCAAGCTTAAGACAACCGACAAGCTGACCATGGAAGTCAGGGATATGGAGCCTTTGGACAAAACCACGGTTCATAACCTTGTTTATGACATTATGAATGACCACCAGAGAAAAGAATTCGAAGAAACTCTGGAATGCGACTTCTCCTTTGAAGTACCGAATCTGGCGCGTTTCCGTGTTAATGTATTTAATCAGGATCGCGGCATGGCAGTGGTATTTCGTACCATTCCCTCCAAGGTTATTACTCTGGAACAGCTGAACTGTCCGAAGGTTTTTGAAAAGATTGCCTCTGCTCCCCGCGGATTGGTGCTGGTTACCGGACCTACCGGTTCAGGAAAATCCACCACTTTGGCAGCAATGGTGGATTATGTTAATTCCACCCGCCATGATCACATTATTACTATTGAAGATCCTATTGAGTTTGTGCATCACAATAAGCTCTGTATGGTAAATCAGCGTGAAGTACACCGCGATACCATGTCCTTTTCTAATGCACTGCGTTCTGCTCTCCGTGAAGACCCGGACATCATTCTGGTAGGCGAGCTTCGAGACCTGGAGACTGTGCGTCTTGCTCTTACAGCTGCGGAAACCGGCCACTTGGTGTTTGGCACTCTGCATACAAGTTCTGCAGCCAAGACAATCGACCGTATTATTGACGTGTTCCCGGGAGCTGAAAAGGGGATGGTACGTTCCATGCTTTCAGAATCCCTGAATGCGGTAATTTCCCAGACTCTGCTTAAGAAAAATGGCGGCGGCCGGGTGGCAGCGCACGAAATCATGATCGGCATACCGGCTATCAGAAACCTCATTCGTGAAGACAAAGTTGCTCAGATGTATTCCATCATTCAGACTGGAGCAAGCCACGGAATGAGTACTCTCGACAGTGCTCTTAGCAAGCTGGTGGCCCGTGGTGTCATTAGTATTGCCGAAGCTCGTAGCAAGGCACACGACCCTAACGCTATTGTTGCCAGTTCCATGGGCGGTTTTTAAGGGAGTCTCAGGATGTATCAGGAACCGTTGAAGATTGATCGCTATCTTCGTTTTATGAATGACAATCACGCTTCAGACCTTTTTCTCACTGTGGGCCTTGAGGCTGCTGTAAAACTGGACGGACATCTGACACCTATTGAGCAGGGCAAGCTGACTCAGGATCAGGTAGAGGACTTTGTCAGGGAAACCATGGTTGATCGTCCGGATCTTCTTAAGGAGTTCAATGATCAGCGCGAGGCTAACTTTGCTATTCAGCGTCCGGATTTGGGGCGTTACCGTGTGAGCTGTTTCTGGCAGCTTTCTAGCCCGGGAGTGGTATTCCGCCGCATTGTGGATAAGATTCCCACTACTGAGGAACTGCACCTTCCCCCCACATTCACCAAGTGGGTTATGGAAGACCGCGGTCTTCTGCTGTTCGTAGGTGCTACCGGTGCCGGTAAGTCCACAACGCAGGCAGCAATGATCGGTTATCGCAACATGAATTCCGATGGTCATATTCTCACTATTGAAGACCCTATCGAATACGTGCATCACCACAAGAGGTCATTGATTACTCAGCGAGAGGTAGGTACGGACACAGTCAGCTTTGATGCAGCTTTGAAGTCTGCGTTGCGTCAGGCTCCGGATGTAATTCTTATCGGCGAAATACGTTCTCGTGAAACCATGGAGTTCGCACTGTCGTTTGCAGAAACCGGCCACTTGGTACTGGCAACCCTTCATGCCAACAATGCAAACCAGGCTATTGACCGTATTCTTCACCTGGTGCCGGAAAGTGCTCAGAGACAGATGCTGTTCGATCTCTCAGTAAACATGAGGGCCATTATTGCGCAGCAGCTAATCGAAACCACCACCGGCGGACGTCGGGCGGCCTTTGATATTCTGGTGAATACTCCTACTGTGGCCGACTGTCTCCAAAAGAACGAGCTCTTCAAGCTGAAGGAAATTATGCAGAAATCTCCGGAAGCAGGCATGATTACTTTCGATCAGAGTCTGTACAATCTTTATCAGCAGGGTATTATCAGCTACAGCGATGCTCTCCATTATGCCGACTCCGAGAATGAGGTACGTCTCATGATCAAGCTGGCTGGAGGTGTTAAAGAATCTGATGTTATGTCTAATGTGGTGTTCGAATAGCAGGTGTTGGGAAATACGTTCTGAAGAGTGTATTCTGTATTAGTATGCTCTGACGCTGCAGGAGAAATCAGGGAAAGGGGAGGATTACGGTCTTTCCCCTTTTTTTGTTTTGGAAGGAGAGGGGGTATTTATGGAACACCGGTTATTTCGGGGGGACGCCGGTAATTTTTCCGGGGCGGTATATTTGTTCGCTATTATTGCCGGACTTGCCGGACTGTTTTTTCTTTCCTTAGTGCTGGGGGCCTCGGGTTTTTTGCTGCCGTGGGATCTATCTGCAACGCAAAAGACGCTTTTCTGGGAGATTAGACTGCCCCGAACCCTGGCGGCATTACTCGCCGGGGGTATTTTAGCGGTTTCAGGAGCCTCGTATCAGGGAGTGTTTCAGAATCCTTTGGTATCTCCGGATCTTCTGGGCGCTTCGGCCGGTTCGGTTATTGGTATTATGCTGGGACTCATATGCGGAGCTGGATTCTGGTTGATTCCTCTGATCTCTTTCAGTGCCGGAATGTTGGCTATGCTGCTGGTAATTTCGCTGGCGTTTCTGATAACCAGAAGCGGTGGGTTTTCGGCAGTGCTTTTGATTCTGGTAGGGGTGGTGCTTTCTGCGCTGTTCTCGGCGGTGCTTAATTTCTTAAGATACTTCCTTCCTGACGAGAGTTCGATGTTTGGAGCTTCCTACTATATGATGGGAGCTCTTAATGGGGTTAGTATGCAGGATATGCTGATTCTTACGGTGTTCGGCCTTGTTCCGGTGCTGGGGTTGTGCGTCCTTTCACGTTCTCTGGATGTGCTGACTCTTCCTCATGAGGTTCTCGAGACACAGGGGGTGCGGGTAAAAGCTCTTATTTTTATAATTCTTTTTCTGGCTACCATGGCCTCGTCTGCTACCGTTGCTGTAGGTGGCATTATTGCTTGGGTATCTCTTATTGTTCCAGGCATTTTGCGTTTTTCCTTTGGAAGAAACCACGTTTTTCTTTTGCCATGTGCGTTTTTTACTGGTGCAGCTTTTCTGCTACTATGCGATCTTCTGTCCCGGACTCTTATTTCCCACGAAATTCCTATTGGAATTATGACCAGCATTGTTGGAGTGCCATTTTTTCTGGGGCTTCTCTATCTCACTAGGAGGAAGTATGTCCAGACTGGAGTTTAGCGATCTTGAGCTTGCTAACGGAGCAAAAGTAGATGGCAGTGTTTCCTCGGGAGAATTTCTGGTTATTCTGGGACGGAACGGCACCGGAAAATCACTGCTTCTGAAAACGATAATGGGGCTTATTCCCCGAAAATCCGGAACGATTCTTCTTGATGGTGTACCGGTTATTGAAGCTACTGCCGCAAGAAGGAGGTTCGGAAAGGGCGGTGTGTTTGCCTATGTTCCCCAGCGTTTTAACGCTGGTTTTCCGCTTACAGTGCGTGAAACAGTGGCTTTAGGGCGGGCTCGGGGGATGTTCGGATTTCCGGGAACAGGTACCGGGGATTCCGGGGGAAGAAACAGTATCAGTAAAGACGTCGAGGCTATTCTTCAGAAACTGGGGATTCTGCATCTTAGAAACTCTTACACTGATAAAATATCAGGTGGGGAATTAGCTCTGGTGTCTTTGGCCAGAGCTCTTATGCAGGATGGCGTTTTTTTGGTTCTTGATGAGCCAGAGGCTAATCTGGATGTTAGTAAAAAGGCCGAGTTTTATCAGCTTATCCGGGGAATACTCAAATGCCATGAGTTTTTTATAGCGGAGAGAAGTTCTCAGAAACAGAGAAAACATAGCTGCGAGCAAGTTAATAACAATCGTGAACAGCTTGTGGATATTTTTGAAAAAACTGTTAATAAATCTATTGATAATTCTGTTGATAATAATTCCAGGAAATCTGTAGAACGGTTTGTAGACAGCGAGGCCGGCGTTTCTCCGGGGATCCTGTTTGTAACTCATGATCCGCTGTTTGCTCTTAATCTTAAAGGATGTTCCGGGCATATCGGAGCATTTTTAAGGAACGGAGAATTCCGGGAGTTTTCGGCTGAGGAACTTACTTCCAGGGTTCTGGAGGATATTTATGCTACCCCGGCGGAGATCAGAGAAAGTCTTTCCGGTATACGATACCCTGTTTTCAGCGATCTGTTAGGAAGTTTTTCGTGAGTTTTCATGCAGTTCTTAAGTTTGTTTTATGTCATAATAACGAATTGTTCTGAACACTGGAAATTCTGAATTATTTAAATTATTATCAAATGCGAATATAAAAATATTCGAATGTGCTCAATATTTATTTTTAAGTCAGAATTTTAGTCAGAAGCCGCAAAATATGACTTCGTTCCGGATGAACTCAATTGTGACAAGAAGCATCCAGAGTATTTCATCTAGAGAATATGCGATTGTGAACAATACAGACGTGAAGCCTGTTTAAAATCATGTTTAAATGGTATTTTTTGATACCGGCGGAATTATTTTTTAAAGACTGCATTAATCTATCCCTTTGTGAAACGATTACCATTATTGCATCGTGGCAGTAAGTTAAAATGAAAGTACTTTCATGTGTTTTGAGCAGGTCGTAGACAGGGAGGATTGTTGTGTTTGGGCTCAGATCTTTGAAATTCAAAATATTCATAGGGGTTGTAGTCCCGTTTATACTGCTTCTGGTCACTATATGTATCTACTTAAATATCAAGGATCGCAAAGTTAACGAACAAAACTTCGAAATTGGTTCTGCCATGTTTGCCTCTCTGGTTAATGACAGTGTCAATATCATTGACTCCTGGCTTCACGATCGTATGAGAGTAGTGGATACCCTGGCTCAGGAAAAGTTGGAATTTCTTAAAAACAGGGACAATCTGATAATGATTGGCACAGCGCTTAACTTCGGTGGTGTTTATTATGGTACCGAGGCTGAGGGCGATATGTATTCCACCAAGAAAACTCTGGAGCAGTACCGCAAATCAAATTATGATCCCCGGAAGAGGCCCTGGTATCAGCTAGGATACAAAAAGAGCACCGTTAATATCAGTCAGCCCTACAAGGACTTTACTTTTAACGAAAATGTAATCGGCATGGCCCGAATGGCAGAGGGCGGCGTGGTAGCTGCTGATGTGAAAATATCCGAGCTCAGGGAATCTCTTTCCAAAATTTCCATTCCTAGGGACGGCTTTACCATACTTTATACAGACAATCACAAGGTGATCATTTCCGACAAAAGCGAAGTATTTATGGAGGATGTCAGTAAATACAATGCGGTATTCACTGATGAAACACTGAAGGCCAGTGAGAACACTGGCGGAAATCTGGCCAGCCTTACTATCGACGGCGTCCCCTATTTTATGATGGTTCGTAAGATTAACAATGCACCTTGGTATTTTTGCTTTGTTGTTCCGGCAAGTCAGGTTGCTGTAAACTCCTCAAATTACCAGATAATTCTTATTATTTCCCTGATAGTTCTTGCGATTTCGGCTTTAGTGCTCCACAAGTATCTTTCTGTGCAGGTAATCCAGCCCATAAACTTCATTTCCGGATTTCTGGCCCGGATGGCTGACGGCTCCGGAGATCTGTCCCGCCGTATAGGGGTGCGTACCCGCGATGAGATCGGAAACCTGGAACAGGGCTTTAACACTTTCCTGGACGCGCAGTCCTCACTTATTGATACCTTCAAGAATTCAGCTGCTACCCTCACTGACGTATCGAAGGACGTATTCAATCAAAGTATAGATCTTAAGGAAAAATCCCGTAGCCAGATGGATCTCCTCCAGCACGGTAACGGGCTTATCGCCAGAGTTATGGAGCAGACAACCAGTGTGGCGTCAGAAATGGTAGATACTTCCGAGAAGATCAGCCACACTACGGATAGCTGCGCTGATCTTCAGGGGTTGATTCAGGATGTGGCAGACTCCATTAATGACCTTAACGCCGAACTTGAAAACACAAAGGAGGCACTTAATAATCTGCAGGAAAATACTGAAGCTATTGTCAGCCTCAACAACAGCATTAGCGAAATTTCCAGCAACACGAATCTCCTGGCTCTCAATGCAGCCATTGAAGCGGCCCGAGCCGGGGAACACGGCCGCGGCTTTGCCGTGGTGGCAGATGAAGTACGCAACCTGTCCGGTAGCACTCAGAAGGCTACGGTGGATATCAAGAACACTATCGACAAGCTGCTTCTGGCCAACAATAATGCCATTAACCTCATGGAGGATAGCATCAACACCTGTCTTACAGCGGTAAACAAGACCCATAAGGCTTCCGAACACTTCACTCTCATTAATTCATCCTTCAAGGAAATCAATGATCTTACCCAGAAGATTGTACGGATATCCGAAAATCAGAACCGCATCATCAGTGAGGTTTCCAGCAATATCTGCGATGCCGGAACATCTGCCGAGGCCATTCTGGATGATGCCAATCAGTATGCAGAAACTGCCAATAATCTGCAATTGCAGTTTGATGAGCTAAACAGTACTCTGGAAGGATATACCACGAAATCCCCCAATAACAGATTCTAGTCCGGCTTCCGGTTTATGATGAAACGGGGTTTGAGCCCCGTTTTTTATTGAGCCTCTGTATCTTCCCTTTATATCCCCTTTATATCCCGTTGTCCGCAGAGGAATTTACATGTTATTCATAGGATGTTCACAGCTTGTAAGCAATTTGTACCCAAACTTATACACAGTGCATTTAGATTTCCCAGTTTTGGAGAGATGTATTCAGGAGTTTTCGGCAATCGCTTGAGAACGTAGAGGATTTGCGGGAGAAATGAATAAGGTTATATTCCTTGGTGCCGCAATTGAAAAACAGTTTTGTTAATATTGCATTTACAGAATTCATAGCTGATTTTTCTGCGGAACAAAAAACGATGTTTCCAGAATCTGGAGAACATCGTTTGAATGCAACATTACCGTTTTATGGCGGCTGGTTTACATATTCTCAAAAGGATTTAGAATCGTGGGCCTGCTGTCCTTTGGAGGCTCCGGGTGATCAACATTGTAGTGCAGTCCCACGGAGTTTTTGCGCTTCATGGACGAACGGACGATGAGATCTGCAACCTGAAGCAGGTTTCTAAGCTCCAGAAGATTGCTGGTTACCCTGAAGTTTGAATAGAATTCATGAACCTCGCTTTGGAGAAGCTTTATTCTGTGGAGAGCTCTTTCCAGTCTCTTGTCGGTGCGAACAATGCCTACGTAGTCCCACATCATAAGCCGGAGTTCGTGCCAGTTGTGCTGGATTACCACTTCTTCGTCGGCATCAGTGACCTGGCTGTCGTCCCAGTCCGGAACCTCCGGAGGCTCAATAGCGATGGGAAGTCGGGCTAGAATGTCCTCTGCAGCAGCTCTACCGTAGACCACGCATTCCAGAAGAGAATTGGATGCCAGCCGGTTGGCTCCGTGAAGTCCGGTGTACGAAACTTCTCCTACAGCATAGAGACATTCGATATCGGTTCGGCCGCGTCGGTCAACCATGACACCTCCGCATGTGAAGTGTGCGGCAGGCACAATAGGAATTGGCTCCTTTGTCATGTCGATTCCGGCCTTGAGACAACGTTCGTAAATGGTGGGGAAATGTTTGGTGATGAATTCGGCAGGTTTGTGGCTGATGTCCAGAAACATGCAGTCCGCGCCCAGTTTCTTCATTTCGTGATCGATAGCTCTGGCTACGATATCACGAGGAGCCAGCTCGCCTCTTTCATCATAATCTGGCATGAAGCGTGTGCCGTCAGGTCTTTTTAACAAGGCGCCTTCGCCCCTGAGAGCCTCGGTCAAAAGGAAATTCCGGTCATTGGGATTGTAGAGAGTGGTAGGATGGAACTGGTTGAATTCCATATTGGCTACACGGCAGCCGGCACGCCACGCAATGGCTATACCATCTCCTGATGATACTTCGGGGTTGCAGGTGTACTGGTAAACTTTGGAAGCACCACCGGTGCAGAGTGCTACGAATTTGGCCAGAATTGTTTCCACCTGGTTGGTCTTGATGTTAAAAACATAGGCTCCCAGCACCCGGTTTCCGGCAAGTCCCAGCTTTTTGGTGGTAATGAGATCAATGGCGTTGTAGTGATCCAGCAGAACGATATTAGGATCCTGAGCAGCCTGATTGATCAGCGTGTCCTGAATGGTATGTCCGGTATGATCCTGGGCATGAAAAATCCGGCGATGGGAGTGTCCTCCTTCACGATGCAGGTGATAGGGGGACTGTTCGTCGGTTTTGGGTTCCTCTTTTTCATCAAATGGAACCCCTTCCTTGATGAGCCATTCAATACTGTCATGAGCGTTTTTGAGGGTGAATTCCACAGCACTGCGATCGCAGATTCCGCCGCCGGCGATCATGGTATCCTCAATATGCTCTTCCACCGAATCATGATCATCGCAGGTGTTGTACACTCCTGCTATACCACCCTGGGCGTAGTTTGTAGAACCGGCACTAGTACCGGATTTTGAGAGAACTGTAACGTTTGACCTTTTGGCAAGACACAATGCCAGGGAAAGACCGGCTGCTCCGCTGCCGATAATCAGAACGTCAGTGTGGTGAACCACATGTCTGTTTGCAGAATTTTCATCCATGATAAATAGTCCCGGTTGTTATGATGGTGATATTTTACAACGCTGAAATGCAGTTTGCGTGACTTTTGCCACCGGATGGAGGGATTTCATAGAACAAGCACCGGAGTAAAAAAGAAGAAAGGGGAGACGAATTTTGAGAACCAGAATTGTAAAGTACTGCTGACAACAAACTTCCCCGGATCTTCCGGGGCTGTTGTTAGTCCGGCTGGTGGCCTAAAAGGTGTCCCATGCGGATTTCCTTGGTGTTGAGGTAATCGTTGTTATATTTGTTTCTGCCCACTTCAAGAGGTACTCTTTCCACCACATTGATGTGGTATTTCTGCATTTCCTCAACCTTTGTGGGATTGTTGGTCAGGAGCTTCACTTCCTTTACTCCTAATCTCTCAAACATGTCGGCGCAGATTTCATAGCGTCTTGCATCCGGCGGGAATCCCAGTCTGACGTTGGCATCCACGGTATCAAGCCCTTTGTCCTCTAGGTGGTAGGCCCGGATTTTGTTGAACAGTCCGATGCCGCGGCCTTCTTGTCTAACATAGAGAATGACGCCTCTTTTTTCAGCTGCGATTTTCTGCATAGCAGCCTTAAGCTGAAAGCCGCAGTCGCATTTGAGACTGAATAGTGTATCCCCTGTGAGGCATTCCGAGTGTATTCTGGCCAGCACGGGTTCAGATGAGGCGAGATCTCCCATGAAGATAGCGGCATGCTCTTTAAGCTGAGAATCCCGGAAGGCTTTGATGGTGAAAATGCCGTAGGGGGTGGGAAGCTGTGCAGCTTCGGTTTCTTCGATGATGACGGTATTATCGGTGTTCAAGCCGGACATTGTCTGTAATTCTGAATCCATTTCTGACTGTTCTCCCTGAGGGGATGATTATGCACCATTGGAGCATTTTTTACAAATACGGAGCAGATAATTTTTTCCTGACGCCGGGAATTGCCGTCCCGGTGATAAGGAGTATGTACCACTTTCCGGTTTTAAGAGGCCCGTCGAAGATCCGCTTGCCGGTCGAGCTGGAACGTCATACTCCGGAAAAATCCTTATTTATCTTTTTCTGCATAAAATTCAAATGTTTTGAACATGATGTAGGGTACTGTACTGGTAATCAGGGGAGAGACGCCCTCTATATGATGTTCCTTTTCAGAATTCATAAGACGGGTTCTGTAACGGAAATACATTGCCCGAAATTTTTGATCCGGATGAAGATATATGTCGGAATCGCCGCAGATATAGGTCACGAAGGCTTTTGTACGTTCTTGTTCGGGAATATTGAAGCCCGGAGCTCCTTTGGAAAGAAGTTCTTTTTCTTTAGCAAGGAATACATCGGCCTCCTGTGCTACTTTTAGTGTACTGCAATTAACGGTGTAGGGCAGAGAATTGTTCAGATTCATCCTCGCTTCCAGTATCAGTCCGGGGATTCCGGTGTTCAGCGCATTTGCCAGAGCTTCAGTATCACGGCCTCTGGTGAATTCTCCCATTCTGGGAAGAGGATTTATTATTCTGTTTTTTTCACTGAGATGAAACGTTTCCGAGGAGATCATTCTGTTCATAGGCGGGAGACTGATCATTCCGGTTATGACAAAAGCTAGGACAAGTACCGGAATTAGTGCACCGATTCCGGTCATAGCTTCTACGCTTCTGAATTTATAAATAATTCCGGAATTGACAGAATCTGCAATTACGGCAAAGATGGCCAGACAGAGGGGCAGAATATAGGCGGCCTCCAGAGAGGAGTTTATTACGCACGAAATGATGATCGGTAGGAACAGTATGGTGATTCCCAGACTGTCATAAAGTCTTCTGTCCTCGCCGAGAATTGTACGCACTATGGCGTAAAGGAACGTGATGATTCCGACAAGAGCAGGGAAGCCCCCCTCGATGGCGAGGTAACGCAAAAGATTGCCTTCGCTTTTCGGAGTGTATCCGAGGTCTGGAAGATGGTTGAACAGCCATTCGGCACGAATTCTGGAAAAAGTTCCGAAGCCATGTCCAGAAACGGGAGCAGATTCCATAATCAGGAGAGCTTCATCTGTATGGACTGCCGTTCCGGAACTTTCGAACCTTGAAAGAAAGATGGCAGCTATTATTCCGATAAACGACAGAGCAATAGTGCCGTATATCAGAGCTCTGTCCTTTGATGACAGCTTGTTTCCGGTTTTTGAAAATGAGAATAGTGCTATCATGAAAACGGCAATCGCAATGTTGAAAAGCGTCATATCACTGATGTACATCAGTGCTGCAAGAACAGTAACTATTGTTGCGATGGTGGTAAGCAGTCTTAGCATATTCAGCTTTTTTGAGGTAATCAGGAGCCAGAGAGATGCTGCCACAGCGGTGTCAAGAAATATCCCCAGTATCCATGGAGACGTAAAGCTGCCGGAAACCTCCTGATCATGCCTTCCCTGAGAGATCCCGGTTGCTGCCTCGATGATTCCTGATATGGCGATCATACTCAGTACGTCGCGAATAGCCTCCCATGAAAGTCTAAGCTGTCCCATGGCGAATACCAGCAGGGTTGTCAAAGCTCCCCAGATGGCCGGTTCGAAATTCACGAGGCCCTTTTGCCAGAGGTGGATAAGTGAGGCGATAAGAAAGGCCAGTGTCCCCAGTGCAAGAGGAAGAAGAAGCTTTGAGAAATACACCTCTTTGGTATGTCTGGCAAAAGGACAAATCATTCCGCATCCGATGATCAGGGAACCCAGTGCCAAAGTCAGCAGATTCGCAGGGTTTCCCAAGCCAATAGCTTCCGCCGGAAATTTGATATGCATAGCGAAAAAGAAGTAGATGCAAAGAATGAGTCCCAATACCGCCTTGACTGTTTGTACCATTTTTTCCTCCTGAATTTCAGAACATATTCTACTTTAATTATTGGCATTGCACACGTGGATGACGACGGAGCTTCTGGTGTTACTGCAATTGGAAGGAGGAGATGACATTATTGTGTTAGAATATGACGGATCTCCGGTTTTTGCAGCCGAGGCGGAAGTTCGGAATCTTGGATATTAACTTTTTATTTTTACCTGGTATTGAACTTTTCAGGGATACACACGTCTAACTGTGTGTAGCTGAGTTCCAGACAGTTATGGGAACCTTATTTCATGAGCGAGCAGGATGCTGATTTACAGTTGGTAAGACTGGTGCAGCGCGGGAACAGGCAGGCTTTTAATTTTCTTGTGAAAAAGTATCAGTACAAGGTTGCCGGAATTGCTCAGAGATTTGCGTCTAATCCTGCCGATGTGCAGGATATAGCGCAGGAAAGCTTTATTAAAGCCTATAAGGCAATGGAAAGCTTCCGTGGGGAGAGTGCATTTTACACTTGGCTTTACCGTATAACTGTCAATACAGCAAAGAATTTCGTTGTAAAGAATGCCGGCAGGGGAATATCCGTTGATGTGGATACTCCTGACATCGAGGCTTACGACGGTTCGGAAAGGTTGCATCAGAGAGACAATCCAGAAAATATTCTGGAAAGTACTGATGTTAAGCGCGTAATTAAGGAGGCTCTTCAGGCTCTTCCGGATGATCTCAGGCAGGCGATAACTCTCAGAGAGATTGATGATATGTCATATGATGAGATTGCTGATGTGATGGGATGTCCTGTGGGTACGGTAAAATCCCGTATTTCCAGGGCTCGCGAAATCATTAACAGAAAGCTTACTGACGCCGGAGAAAGACTTAAGGGCAATGCTTAAGGGTGTGTTTATGACTAAAGAACAGCAAGAACTTCTTTCGGCTTATTTTGATGGGGTGGCAGTCGATGATATGACTCTGGAATGTCTCCTGAGTGACGAGGAGGTTATGAAGGAGTTTGCAGCCATGTCAAAAATCCGTGCCGGTATCAGAAATGAAATACCGGAAGGAGTTGATTTTGAGGCGCTGTCCGAGACTGTGGCTCTTGAAGTTTCCCGTGAACCGGCGTTGCAGCAGAGGGCTGCTAATGATGCGGATGCAGTACCGCATGATTTGGCAGAGAAGGCTGCCCGGAAGCGCTTTAGCAGGATGTGGCATGATCTGGGACAAATTGCAGTAGCCGCCGGGGTGGCATGTCTCTGTGTATTCGGAGTGCAGTTTTGGAACGGCGGGGAAAACGCCTCTGGAAAGTTTGCTGAACAGAGTTATTTGGGCAGACATCAGGGGGTAACAGCAGCTCCTGTTACGAATACCAGTGTGAGTCCGGTGGTAACGGCCATTCCTGACGGTTCCGGAAATCTGACAGGCGTATATAATGCTAAATCCCAGCATTACCGTGAAGCCAGCGAGATGGAAAAACTCAAGGAAAAGAAGAGCCGGGAGCTGAATACTCTGGATGCGATCCTTAACGATCACGAGAGGGTGTTAAGAACTGTCGGTATGTAGAATGACAGGATACAGTCTTTGATGCGGACTTTTTTAAAGTGTTTGGTTGTTCCTCTGCTGGCCGGGATAACAATACTGGCTCAGGCGGAGGATTTTGATTTATCTGCCGACAGTACTGGTGGCAAGGTGCTTTTTGCGAACATGCAGAAAGCCTCGGTTTCTAAAAATTATGAACTCCTGTTTACCAGGGTCAGTGCCGGACAGATAGAGCCAGTATCTTTTTCCCATGGCATTACGCCTGCTGGCAGTATTTCCCACTGGCTGTTTCTTGATGGAGAGCCCTCGGGGTATTTCACCAAGGGAGATCTCATTGTTTACTTTGCATATGGTACGGAGCCTTTTGCTGTCAAGAATGCGCTCCTGCCTTCTGTTTTTGTCAGGCTGATGCAGGTTTCGGCCGATAAGATACTGAAGTCCTATACTCCGTACATTACCGGGGAAAAGCGTGTGGCCGGTAGGTTGTCCCGAGAGATTCGTCTTTCAGCCGTGGATAATTCCCGGTACAGCTATATTCTGCATATTGATTCCAAGACGAATATTCTTCTTGGTGCTGAAGTGGTGTCTCACAACAATAATCTGGTGGAAAGCTTCAATGCCGTGAATTTGGCGGTAATGGATACTCCAAATGCCAAAGTGCAGAATGTGGAGAATGCCAGTGAGTCATTTCCGGTTCCTGTGGAAAACGGCGGGAGTCCAGAACGGTTTTCCTGGACTCTTCAGGACATTCCCTCCGGTTTCGAACCGGTGTTTTCCCAGCGCTATGCTCTGGGGGATGGACTGGATATGGTGGAGCATGTGGTCTATTCTGACGGTATTGCGGATTTTTCTGTTTACCGGATTCCCCTGATAGGAAACATGGATTTTCCAGTGGTGAGACAGGGCAGAACAAATCTGTATCGTCATCAGGTTCCGCCTTATGAAATAATAGCGGTGGGAGATCTTCCCTTGGAGGCCGAAAAGATGATTGCCGAATCTTATCGGGGAGAATAGTTTGTCAAAGAAGCATATGACTGAGACACTGGCTGTGGTTACGAGTGTTGCTGCGGACGGGACTGCAATTTGCACGCAGGGACTTAACGGGATTTGCGGGGCATGTACTGACAGGAATTCTTCGTGTCCCGAAGACAATAGTTCCCCTCCTAAACAGCCGGTGGTTTTCAGTGTTCCGAATTCTCTAAATGCCAGGGTCAATGATGTTGTTCGCATTGGGATTCCTGACAGTTCAATCATGATAAGCGTTCTTATTGCCTATGTGGTTCCCCTGCTCGGTCTTATTTCCGGTGCTGCGTTGTTTGAGCAGATGTTCAAAAATGATTTTGCCGGAATAGGAGGGGCTTTCCTCGGTCTTACGTTTGGTTTTTGCCTGGCAGTGTTTCTTTCTAGGGTGTTCGTTAAAACTATTTGGGCTCCTAGGATGGTTGGTGTTTTGCCGACCGTTCCGGGATGTGGCACTGAACGAAAGTCATAAGATCATCAAAAGATCCGGCGTTTAATCTGTTATAATCCTCACCTGTCTTAGCTAAAAAGTATTTTGTGTCTGAATTCTGTTCCTGAAAACATATGAAAAATATTAGAAACTTTTCAATTATCGCCCATATCGATCATGGTAAATCAACCCTTTCCGACCGTCTGATTCAAATGTGTGGCGGGCTTACGGTCAGAGAAATGCAGGAACAGGTTCTTGACTCTATGGACATTGAAAGAGAAAGGGGCATAACCATCAAGGCTCAGGCCGTGACGCTGAACTATAAGGCCCAGGACGGTCAGGAATATGAGCTCAACTTTATTGATACTCCAGGGCATGTGGATTTTTCCTACGAGGTGTCACGTTCTCTGGCTGCCTGTGAGGGAGCCCTTCTGGTGGTTGATGCTACTCAGGGGGTAGAGGCGCAGACGCTGGCCAATTGCTATCAGGCAGTGGATCTCAGTCTTGAAGTTCTGCCGGTACTTAACAAAATTGATCTGCCCACCGCAGAACCCGAACGAGTTTGCGATGAAATTGAGGATATTGTGGGTATAGACGCGGTTGAGGCGGTGAGATGTTCTGCCAAGACAGGTGTCGGAGTTGACCAGGTCCTAGAGGAGATTGTTTCAAAAATTCCTGCTCCCCGGGGCAATCCGGAGGGCCCTCTCAAGGCTCTGATTATAGATTCCTACTTTGATGATTATATGGGTGTGGTTTCTCTGGTCAGAGTGGTGGATGGGAGCATAAAGGTTGGGGACAAGATAAAGATTATGACCACCGGAGTGTCCTGGAGTGTGGATCGGGTAGGTATTTACACTCCAAAGAGAGTGGATCGCAAGGAACTTACTTCCGGTGAAGTAGGATGGGTGGTTTGCGGTATAAAGACTATTCACGGAGCTCCGGTTGGAGACACTATAACTAATGCCAAGGACGGGGCTTCTGAACCTCTCCCCGGTTTTAAGAAGGTGAAGCCTCAAGTTTATGCGGGACTGTTTCCGGTAGCAACAGATGATTATGAAAATTTTCGTGATGCCCTTGACAAGCTGTCGTTGAACGATGCCTCGTTGTTTTTTGAACCTGAGAAGTCAAAGGCTTTGGGTTTCGGTTTTAGGTGTGGCTTTCTTGGAATGCTTCATATGGAAATCATTCAGGAACGTCTTGAGAGAGAATACAATTTGGATCTTATAACCACAGCTCCTACCGTGGTATATGAGGTGGCTATGACTGACGGTTCCGTCCAGATGGTGGATTCTCCTGCCAATCTTCCCGCGGTTAATTCTATTTCGGAGATTCGTGAGCCCATTGCGGAATGCCGGATGCTGATGCCGCAACAGTGTTTGGGGGATGTCATGCAGCTCTGTCAGGAAAAGAGAGGCATCCAGACAGGTCTTGTTTATCATGGAGCCCAGGTGGCACTAACCTATGAGATTCCCATGGGGGAGGTGGTGCTGGATTTCTTTGACAGAATGAAATCCGTGTCCCGGGGCTATGCTTCCCTGGATTACGGATTTAAAAGATTTCAGGTTGCCGATATGGTGCGTATGGATATTCTCATTGCCGGAGACAGAGTTGATGCTTTGGCGGTGATTACCCATAAGTCCAATGCCATGAATCGTGGCAAGTTGCTGGTAGACAAGATGAAGGAACTTATTCCCAGACAGATGTTTGATATTGCCATTCAGGCAGCTATTGGAAATCAGATTATTGCCAGAAGCACGGTGAAAGCTCTTAGAAAGGATGTGCTAGCAAAATGCTACGGTGGAGATATTACCAGAAAGAGAAAGCTTTTGGAAAAGCAGAAAGAGGGTAAAAAGCGTATGAAGGCTATAGGCCGTGTTCAGGTGCCGCAGTCTGCTTTTTTGGCGATACTGCAGGTGGGTAGCGATTAAGCGCGACTGAGAGGAGATTCCAATGAATACGATTACCCTGGTTCTGGTTGGAGCCACGGCGCTTACAGGTATAATGTGGCTGTTTGACGTATTCTGCTTCCGAAAGCAGAGGAAGGAGGAGCTTAAAAAGGCTGAAGCTGAAGCCAGGGTTCCTCTGACGCGCCGGGAAAAGAATGAAATACTGGAGTCTGGTGGAATCTGGGGTAATCTGGTTAGTTGCTTTCCGGTGCTCCTGGCAGTGCTTCTGGTAAGATCGTTTCTCTACGAGCCGTTTCGCATTCCCTCTGCCTCCATGATGCCGACTTTGGTGCGTGGTGATTTTATTCTTATTGAAAAGTTTCGTTACGGTTTTCGGAATCCGTTTACCAATAAAGTTTTTTACGCCACCGGCACTCCGGCCAGAGGTGACGTTGTGGTGTTTAAATTTCCGGAGGATCCTTCCATAGACTACATAAAGAGGATTGTTGGTCTTCCAGGGGATCGTATTCTGGTTAGCAAAGGGCAACTGTATATCCAGGAAAAGGGCGGTACGGATTTTAAGCCGATTACTGCCAGAGAACTTCCTGAAAACGAGCAGCTTTATCTTGAAAGAAATCCGGCCTATTCCAGTGAAGCCGGAGTTATGGGAAATGAAGATTTGCTGGGAGTGCAGCATCGAATCATGAGAGATCGCGGTGTGATGTCTCCGGAGCCGTTTTTTGATGACGGCACTTCGAATGTGGTTGGGAATATTCATGGCGAGTGGCTAGTGCCGGAGGGGCATTATTTCGTCATGGGAGATAACCGCGAACACAGCCGTGACAGCCGCTACTGGGGATTTGTTCCGGAGGATTATCTTCTGGGACGGGCTGTGGCAGTATGGTTCAGCTGCACCATGGATGGCGGTGTTAGGATTGACAGAATAGGTGGCATAAATTAGAAAATGAAAGCATCTCGCAGGGCTGAAAGCAGTTTGGAAAAGCTGGGTTGTTACGAAAAAACCATCGGATATGCATTCAATGATCGCGGGTATCTTATTCAGGCTCTTACCCACAGGAGTGCCGGCGCTGTGCATTATGAACGTTTGGAATTTCTTGGAGATTCTATTCTCGGGGTTATAATTGCCGATGAGCTTTATCACCGTTTTGCCAAGGCAGGCGAGGGAGATCTGACCAGAATGCGTTCCACCCTGGTTCGGGAGTCCTCTTTGGCGGAGATTGCCAGGAGCTTTAACCTTAGTGAATATATGATTATGGGGCCGGGAGAACTTAAAAGCGGCGGTTTTCGTCGTGAGTCCATTCTGGCTGATGTGGTAGAGGCTACTCTGGCCGCTGTTTATTTGGATTCCGGCAGAAATTTTGAACTTGCCCGGGATCTGGTGAGAACCTGGTTTGCCGATAAGCTGAAGGATATTCATCCGGGATTTGAGCAGAAGGATCCCAAGACCCAGCTCCAGGAATATCTTCAGGGTAGACATTGTCAGCTTCCGGTATACAGGGTTGTTAATATTACAGGCGAAGATCATAACCAGCAGTTTACGGTAAGCCTGGAATGCAGTCTTTCCAAGGAGCCTTTTGTGGGATACGGTTCAACCAGGAGAGGCGCTGAACAGTGCGCTGCTCAGAAAGTTATTGATCTTATACATGCGCATTCAGCTCGAGATTGATACAGGGATTTTTATGGAAACCGATAACTCCGGATCAGTAAAGCATTGCGGTTTTGTGGCCATTGTCGGACGTCCTAATGCCGGCAAATCCACTCTTATGAACCATATTCTGGGACAGAAGGTGTCTATTACTTCGCGGAAACCCCAGACTACTAGAAACAGAATTGTGGGTATTGATACCGATGGTAATTACCAGACCATCTATGTGGATACCCCGGGACTGCATACCGAGGAAAAGAGAGCTATTAATACTCTGATGAACCGGGCAGCCGAAAGCTCGCTTCGGGATGTGGAGCTGGTTTTTTTTGTAGTAGACTGTACCAGATGGACTGCTGATGACGAGATGGTGCTGGAAAAACTGAAAAAAATCGCTGTTCCTGTATTTCTGGTTATAAATAAAATTGATGAGTTTCATGATAAACGGGAGCTTCTGCCGATAATTGAAAAGCTGTCGGGAATGATGACTTTCAGGGATGTCATACCGGTTTCGGCAAAGCAGGGAACCAATGTGGACGAGCTTCGCAGAGTTGCCAGATCCTATCTTCCTGAGGGAGAGTTCTGCTTTCCGGAGGATTATGTTACGGACCGTTCCATGCGTTTCATGGCAGCAGAGATTATTCGTGAAAAGCTGATGCGGTTTACCGGTCAGGAGCTGCCCTACAGTGTCGCTGTCGAGATCGAGCAGTATGTTGTTAGGAAGAACGGAGGGGTATCCGTTTCTGCAGTGATCTTGGTGGAAAGAGACGGCCAGAAAAAAATGATTATCGGAACTGGCGGAGAGAAGCTTAAAACCATCGGAACCGAAGCCAGAAAGGATTTAGAAAAAATGCTCGGAAATAAGGTTTATCTTGAGCTGTGGGTTAAGGTCAGGAACGGGTGGTCTGATGATGCCAGAGCCCTTCGTTCTTTAGGATATATGGATTTTGAAAGTTAGTAATGTACAGTAAATCAAATCAAAAAAATACTGTGGGGTTTGTGCTCCACGCTGTGCCGTATCAGGAAAATTCGCTTCTGGTTGATGCTATTACCGCCGATTTTGGAAGGATATCTTTTGTTGCCAGGGGAGCCAAAAGCAAGAGAAGCAGTCTTAAGGCTGCATTGCAGGTTTTTGTGCCATTGAAGCTTACTCTGGGAGGTATGGATAAATCCCTAAAAACTCTGGTATGTTGTGAGGTTAGCGGCCGGCAGTTTCAGTACATTCCTCCGGTTCTGTTTTCGGCTCTGTATGCTAATGAGCTTATTGCGGCACTGTACCGTATTGAGGATAACAGTCAGATTTTGTTTGCCGCCTATCTCGATGTTCTGACACATCTTGAGGAAGGGTATCCGGAGTCTTGGGCTTTAAGACAGTTTGAGCTGGTGCTTCTTGAAGAACTGGGGTATGGTATTGATCTCAGCTTTGACAGTTCTTCCGGGGTTCCGATCATGCCACGAAAGTGGTACGTATATCAAAGCGGTACTGGCTTCAGGGAAATTATTCCGGGCATGATTGGCGGTGTTTCCATGAATGATGCGTATAATGGTGCCGATATTATTGCGCTTAGAACCGGGGAGAATCTTTCTCCTCATGCCATGCAGGCAATGAAGAATCTGATTAAGAAAAATCTGGATATTCTTCTGGAAGGCAAGGTGCTGTATAGCAGAGAGCTTTACCGGGATTATCTCAATGTCGGAAAGAGTTCCCCCGAAATTTTGGAAAAAATTGTAGCTGAATCGTCAGGGAGTGAATCCGACACAGGGGTAAAGAGCGGTGATGAGGTTCTGGACAAGTCCGGTGCGACAGAGGTTTCCGATTCGGTGGGAAACATTAGCGCTTTTGAAGGTAATACGATAGCAGAAAATGAAAACCGGACTGGAGAATCCCAGAATCCTGGATTGGAACCTGAAGCGCTTTCTGTTGCGGGAGCTGATTCAGGAGGAATCCGTGAAGCCGGAGACGAGTCCCCGGATCCGGAAAGGGATGAGAATTTTGATTTGTGACAGACGATATCAGGGCGGACTTCTGATAAGCTGAACTGATGACGGAGATGAGAGTTTGCTCATCTCCGTTTTTGCGTTGCTTAATGTGCTTTTAATGATGAAACATCACCACTGGATACAGGCAGTTAATGTTAACCCAGAATTTTCAGCCACTCTGGACTTTCTTTCTTTATGCGTTCCAGGTGATCTTCGAGCTCCAGAAGCTCTGGTTCGCATTCCTCCTGGTTTCCGGTTTCTCGAAGAACTGATTCGATAGTGTTGCACAGCTTTTTGATTCCGGGCATGCCGCTATAAACAGCAGATCCGGCAAATTTATGAATAATCCGGGCTAGTTCTTCAGGAGATACCTCTTCCCTATGCTGCATCCGGTCCTGGAATTCCGGCAGGGATTCCAGGAGCATGGTCAGCATTTCTCGGGCCAGTTCTTTTTTATTTGCGGAAACCTTAAGAGCGTCCCGGAGCGTCCAGATTGAATTTGCTGTATTTTCTTCCGGAAGATCTGTGGCTGGCACGGCTGCCAGTTCGGAGGCTGTTCCGTTGTTGCCTGATATCAGGTGATTACAATATTTCAGAACGAGGCGGCGGAGGGAATCCTCATCCAGAGGTTTTGACAGCACGTCGTTCATTCCTTCCTTTACAAAGCGGTCCTGTTCTTCCTGCACCACTAATGCAGTAACTGCAACAATCGGAGTTTTCTGATTCGGAGTGGTTTCCCGGATGTTTTTCATGGTTTCCAGACCATCCATTCGCGGCATCTGGATATCCATGAAGATCAGGTCAAATTCCGTGTGCAGACAAAGCTCTGCAGCTTCTTCGCCACTTTCTGCGGTATAGATGTTGGCGGCCATTTCCGATAGCAGGGTTTTTATAAGAAGCAGATTGGCCCGATTATCATCAACTGCCAGTATGGTGGCCGGAATGAGATGACGGCGTTCGGCGATGTTAAGATTATTGTTCTGATCCATCAAACCGGTGCCGGCGTTTTTTCCAGTATACGTGTAAGCTGAATCACTGGGGGAGCGGGAGTATATGCCGGCGGGAATTTCCGGTTTTTGCGAAGCTTCTTCTTCGGGAATACCCTTGAGGGCATCCAGCAACGTTTCCGGAATAACCGGTTTTGAAATTACTGATACCTTGGGAGATAGTCTTCGCAACTTCTGTTTTATCATTTCGTCCATGGTGTTAATGGCGATAACTACCCGATCCAGTTTTTTGAGAGGAAGCCCCATAAAGTCAGCATAGAAATGGTTGTAGTCAAAATTTTTGCCGAGTCCGATAAGGAGATATCTGTATTCGTCACGATCCGGCAGGGAACTTACCGGGGTTAGCCGGGCCAGAGAAATTACATTGAGATGCCAGTCCTCCAGGAGCTTCTTGATGGATTCTCGCACCCAGGTGTTTGCCTCCACCAGTACCACCTGCCGGTATTTAATGGTATCCAGCTGTTTGGGTACCGGCAGACTGGCGAGTTCTCCCTTTTTTAGTTCCAGATTGAAAGAAAAAGTGGTTCCCTTTCCTTTGGATGAGAAAACGCTGATCTGCCCGTGCATTTCCTCGATAAGGTGTTTGGTTATTACCAGGCCAAGACCGGTACCGCCATATTTTCTGGCAATAGAGGCATCTGCTTGATTGAATGCTGAAAACAGTTTTGTCTGTTGAGCCTCGGTAATCCCGATGCCGGTATCTTTGACTTCGCACCTGATCCAGCAAGTGTTGCCGGTGTTTTTTTTGGAATTGTCGGATTCTATGCTTAAGGCAACATTCCCGGTTTTGGTGAATTTTACGGCGTTACCGATAAGATTTGTCAGGATCTGTCCTATTCTGAGAGGATCCCCCATCAGATTATCAGGGACTGATCTGTCGATGGTGACTGTGAGCTCCAGTCCTGCCTCGTGTGCCGATGGAGTGATAATACGAATGTATTAGGTCTAAAGTCAGCACTTTAGGCCTTCTTAAATTTCCACGGCATAGCCTGCTCAAGAATAGCATTTCTTCTTTCATCAGACAGCGATTCATCTTTCAGTTCGTCTCTGTGAATACCCATATATCTGAACAGAAATTCAAGGTAATCTTCCAGGTCAACTCCATGAGCTTTGCAGGTTTCATGAAATGATGAGAACACAGCCGTAGACTTAGCTCCCTCAATAGAGCCAAATCCGCTGGGCATTGAATGTCTCAGCACTGCAAAGTC
>NZ_KB899636.1:699848-710227 GCF_000378405.1 Succinimonas amylolytica DSM 2873
CATGCCACGATTTTTGTGTGCGGTATAGTACGGATTCACCAGCACTTTTGTCAAGAATCCCTGAAGCCTTGAAATGGGGGTTTAAGACCTAATACATACGAATAACCTCGTAGGAGATTTTTTTGAGTGATATGGGAATTTCTTCGAGAGTAAGCTTTCCAGATTCAAGTTTTGTATAGTCGAGAATATTGTTCACAATGCTTAGCAGGTTGCGGGCACAGCTTTCAATGGTGGTCAGATATTCTGTTTGGGTGTTGGTAACGGCCTGTTTTTCCAGCTGTTTGGCGAATCCTATAATGCCGTTGAGGGGGGTTCTGAGTTCGTGGGACATATTGGCCAGAAATTCCGATTTGGCTCTGGTTGCCATGGTGGCGTCGGAATTGGCCTTTTTCAGAGCTTCGTTCTGTTCCTCAAAGCGATCCAGGGTTTTTCGGAGATCATTGGTAGCGGTATCCACACTGTACTGCATTTCATTTCTGAATTCCTGCATGGCACTGGTCATAGTGTTGATGGATGAGCGCAGACGTTCCAGTTCTCCTAGCATGGTGCCATCGACTTTTACGTTAACATTTCCTTCTCTAATGGCATAGATAGTGGCGCTTAGTTTGTTTATCGGATCCACTATGACGCTGTTGAGGTTTATCCCGAACAAAAGAGCCACCAGAATGCCGGTAAGAATAAGGCAAATGGTGATGATGAGGTCGGTATGCGATTTAATTACTGCACTTTCAGAAAGGATATAGATACTGACATAGCCGGCCAGCGGGCGGGGGTAGTCTATCTGAGGATCTGCAATTTCGGCCTCTTTGTTGTCGTCTGAGGTATCGTTGGATATTTCGTTATCATACAGGGTCATAAGACTGGCTTCATCATAGGCATATATTGGCATTCTCATGATGAAGCCGTCATTCCGGTATTCCACGGTGTTAATGGTTGATATATAGGGATTTTCCTCGGATTCGAGGTTCAGATAATGCATATCGGGGGAAATGTTTGATGTGGCCAGCATTTTATTGTGCCGATCATAAACGGATACTGCCAGAATTTTTGCAGTGTTCTGTCTGAACGCTTCGTTTATTAATCCCTGAACCATGGGAAGATTATTTTGATGGATGGCAAAGCTCAGGTTGGTGCTGAGGGGGTAGATGATCTGTTCTCCCTCTTTTACGAGACGATCATAGGTATTTAGGTAGCTGGTGATGGTAAAGAAAGTGGCAAGCCCGATACCCACCAGAAAAACCGGAAGAATGGAGAACAACAGAATTCTTGTGCGGAGACCGTGTCTGTTCATGGAAACCTTCAATAAGGACAGTACGCAAAGTTTTTACGGTATAATCTGACAAAATCATAAACCTTATGCAATTTTATCAGTAATAGCGTTACTTTAACCATTATCGGAACAAAAATCGGGATTGTCCGAAGTTTCCGGATCCCAAACAGTACCAGAAGGTCTTTATTTATGGTCAAGTTTTATAAACCTGAAGCAAAAAAAGTATCTCCCAAGCATTTTTCGGTCGTGATTTCTGATGTTGATATTAAAGGTAAGGGCATCGGTAAAAAAGATGGTGTTACCTGGTTCGTTTCCGGAGCCCTTCCAGGTGAGGAGGTTGTAGTCAGAGAAATTTCCAGAAAGGGCAGTACGGGAGAAGCGGAGCTCATCAGTATTCTTACCAGATCTTCCGACAGACAGCAGCCGGTTTGCAGGTATTATGAAAAATGTGGCGGCTGCAGTCTTCAGCATATGTCTGCTTCTCAGGAACTTTCCTGTAAGGTTAATGGCATAAAGAGATTGATGAATAAGGTGTTCCGGCTTGATATTCCGGAACCAGACAAAATTGAAGGAAGTGCCAAATATGGTTACCGGAGATCTCTTCGGCTTTCAGTTCAGGGAGATCGTCGGGAGATTCACATGGGATTCCGGCAGGAAAAGAACAGCCGAATTGTTGAGATTGATGAGTGTCCGGTACTCAAAGAGGGCCTGTCCAGGCTGATTACTCCCCTAAGGGAAACTCTTGCGAGGCTGTCTAATTTCAAGCTTATTGGACACCTGGAACTTGTGTCGGGAGATAACGGTACGGCACTTCTTGTCAGAACAATCAATCTCCTTCCTGCCGGAGATGAGGAAATATTTCGTGATTTCGGTAACCGGGAACATGTTGCCGTATATCTTCAGATCCGCCATGAAAAGGGACGGGAAGAACTATTTCAGAGGGAAGAGCTGAAGGCTCTTAACCCTGAAATTCTTGAAGGAGGGCGGCTTTGGTATAACGATGCAGGAGTGAAGGTTTTCTTCACTCCTGGAGACTTCATTCAGATTAATGCTGAAATGAATGCCCGGATGGTAGCTGCTGTAACCGATTATCTGGAACCGACTCTCGATGACGAGATATGGGATCTGTTCTCTGGAGCTGGAAATTTTGCTCTTGCTCTGGCTGGAAAGGTTAAGCATGTCTACGGTGTCGAGGTAGTCAGAAACATGGTATATGAAGCCAGACTGAATGCAGAAACACTGGGAATATCGAATGCGGAATTTATTCTTCAGGATCTGTCAGATGATTTTGCCAAGACTGTTTGGGCAAAAAGTCAGGTGAATAAGGTACTTCTGGATCCGGGGCGTCAGGGGGCTGACAGGGTGATGCAACATCTTATCAGAAAGAATGTTCCCAGAGTTGTTTATGTTTCTTGTAATCCTCTGACCATGATCCGTGATTTAAAGCCTCTTCTTGATAATGGCTACATATTTGAAAAGTGGAGTGCTTTCAATATGTTTCCCAACACTGAACACGTTGAGACCGTAGTTTTACTATCAAGGGCAAAATAGAACGGCTCGGAAAGCCCTTGAAATCAAAGGGGTTGCAGAGTTTGATGCTTTTTTAAGCATGACTGTAAAGAGCGATTTTGACTGTATGTGAAAACATATCAAGGCTGAGAGATACAGCATAGTTGTGGCTACTATTTTGATATTTTTTAGGTTGTAGATACTATTTTGCTGTCATAATGGCTCGTAATCGATAGTGTATTGAAAGCAACCTTTCATCTAATGTTACTCGGAACGGATAGGTTCTGAGTGTTCTAACATCGAATTAAATGTTTCATTCCGTATCGTATTTTTGAGTGATATCAGTTTTGGATTTTCTACGACAATACAGCTTTTTGTTAACTAAATGAGGGTGTAATTGTTGTTTTGTGGGGAGATTATAACTATTTTGGGACGGAATACGATATGATGAAATGTTGATGTCTCCTAAAGAGCAGAACAAGGAAGAAAAGTTTTGCATAATAAAACTCAACTATTGATTAAAATTTGTTACGCGATTTGTGAGCCGATGTGCAACTGATATTCGTGGCTGTGAACGGTAAGGGGTTAGAAAAATTACATACAGTTTTTTATGCCGTATCCGAACACTAATGAAATAATGTTTATTTCATTACCATAGAAGTTAATTAAAGATAAATGTGATCAAAGGAAAATAGGAATGATAACCGGAAGTTTAAAGAATAAAATAAACAGCATATGGCAGGACTTCTATAATGAAAATATGGCGCAGACATCAGAAATAGTGAATCAGCTTACCACGCTTATGTTTATTAAAATGCTTGATGATAAGCAAAACGCAGTGGAGGCACAGGCCGCAAAACTCCAAATTGCTCCTCGTGACAGTGAGTTAACATTCAAGAGAGGAATTTATAAGTATATTGAGTCTGATAACGATCGTGAACGTGTTGTATTTGAAATTCCGTATGAAGATCTTCGTTGGAAAAATTTTAAAAACCTGAACGGCAAAGAATTAGCCAACCGTATAAAGAACTACGTGATTCCATTCATCAAAGATCCTAACAATAAGGCAATTGGTCAGTTTGGTGTATATGCAAAGAAGTATACATTTGGATTTGATGATAAAGAGCGCTTACTTACTTCTGTTGTTGATAAACTCTCTGATAACGAAATGAATTTCACTAAAACAGATCTCATGGGTGATGTTTATGAGTATATGTGTGGAAGTGGAGTATCCGGACAGTTCAGAACACCTAGACACATCATTGACATGGCTGTAGATATGATGAAGCCTAAATTGGGGGAGAAAATTATTGATCCGGCTATGGGAACGGCTGGATTTATTGTTGAATCAGCAAAGTATATTCAAACTCATCAGCGGGATGAGTTGATGAACGTTGATAATAAGAGTAAGTTTAATAATTCCATGTTTTTCGGGTGTGATAATGACACTAATATGGCTCGTATCGGGTATATGAACTGTGTATTGCATAACATCAAAAATCCTGATATCACTATGGATTCATTGCTTGAACATGAAAATGCTAAAGATTATCTCAATTCTTTTGATTTAGTACTTCAAAATCCTCCATTTTCAGGAAGTCTTGTAGAGTCAGCCACGAACGGCAAACTACTTACAATAACAAAGACAAAGAAAACTGAACTTTTATTTGTAGCCCTTATGTTATCTCTTATGAAGGTCGGGGGAAGGGGGATGTCTATAGTACCCGAGGGGGTTTTAACTAACGAGGGAAAAGCCTTCTTATCGTTGCGTAAGGAGTTAGTTGATAATCAAAAGCTGATTGGGGTTGTTTCAATGCCAAATGGTATTTTCAGTGCTCCTACTAAAAAAGGTTCAGCGTCAAAAGGTGCAGGTGTAAAGACCTCTTTCTTAATTTTTCAGAAAACGAATAATGGCGGGACAGATTATGTTTGGTTTTATGATATGCAGAATGATGGGTTTACACTTGACTCAAAACGCAGTCCTATAGACGGTTCTGATATTCCTGATATTGTAGCTAGATACAATAAACTTGATGTGGAAATGAACCGTGAAAGAACAGATAAATCGTTTATGGTTCCTGTTGATGAGATACGAGATAATAAATACGATTTGTCATATAAAAAATACAAGAAGGTGGTTTTGCCTAAAATTAAGCATAGGGAGACTCAGGAAATACTCAATGATATCAGAGAATCACTAAAATTGGGTGAAGAGTTGATAAGTAGAATAAAGGAGTGCCTATAATGAGTTTGCAAAAGATAGGCAAATACATAGAAGAATTTACGAAGAAAAATAAAAATGATGCGCCTTATCCAGTTTATAGTGTAACGAATAGTAATGGATTTTGTACTGATTATTTTTCCAAGGATGTTTCAGGTCAGGATAAGACAACATATAAAATTGTTCCTAAGGGGTATTTTGCTTACAATCCTTCCCGAATAAATGTCGGTTCAATAGACTGGCAGAACAGCGAGGATAACGTTATCGTTAGCCCTTTATATGTGGTTTTTAAATGTTCTGACAGTCTTGATCAAGACTATTTAAAATACTTTTTAAAATCTTCTGTTGGAGTGCGTTTAATAAACGAAAAGACTTCAGGATCGGTAAGAAACAGCCTTAAGTTTAAGGAACTCTCGGAATTTGAACTCAATATTGTTGATGTTGAAGAGCAACGTAAAATTGTAAATACACTTAAGTTGATTGAGTCTGCTATAGAGAATGAAAAGAAACAAATAAATTTATATGATGAGCTTGTTAAAGCCCGATTTGTCGAGATGTTTGGAGATCCGGTTTTAAATGAGAAAGGCTGGAACACAAAACCGTTATTAGAGATGGGCTCTTGCAAGAATGGCATGAATTTTCATTATGAAGATAGTGGTATTGATATAAACTGTTTGGGTGTAGGTGATTTTAAAGAATATTCAGTTATTGAGAATACTGCATTATTACCAATAGTATCTTTAAACAAAATGCCTGAACCAGAATATTTGTTACAAGATGATGACATTGTATTTGTGAGATCCAATGGAAATAAAGCCCTAGTTGGTAGAAGCGTGGCAGTTTATCCTGGTACCACACCAACGACGTTCAGTGGTTTTTGCATAAGATATAGAAAACATGATGATGCTATTACTATTCCATATTTACTAAGAGTGCTAAAGACTGACTCTATCAGAATGAAAATGGCGGGAAGAGGGGCAAATATTCAGAATTTGAACCAACAAATACTAGGTGCACTAATAATTCCTGTGCCACCTATAGATTTACAAAAACAGTTTTCAGAATTTATCAAACACATCGACAAATCAAAATTTGTTGCTAAAAAAAGATTAAAGCTATACGAGGAATTATTGGAAAAGAAAACATACGATTTTTATATCCGCTAGAGGGGTGGTTTAATTGGCTCGAAGTGAAAAAGATACCCGTGAGCAGCTGATAGACCCTAAACTGAAGCAGGCAGGTTGGGCAGTATTAGCTACTAAACATGTTATGGAAAAAAGTAAGGCAGGCATTGAAACTCCTGTAACAGGAATGCCAAAGACAGGACAAAATCCTACCGGTAAGGGGTTTGTTGATTACACTCTTTTTGGTGATGATGGTAAACCTTTAGCAATAATTGAAGCAAAAAAGTCCGTCATTAATGCTGAGCAAGGACGTGTTCAGGCATGCCTTTACGCGGACTGTTTGGAAAAACAGTACGGAATAAGACCTATCATATATTATACAAATGGGTATTCTATCCACGTAATTGATGGAGTATATCCAGCTCGAGAAGTATTTGGTTTCCATAAAAAAGAAGAGTTAGAGTATCTTATTCAGCGTAGAAATAAGCCGATTACGGATTCTGAACCAAACGAAGATATATGTAATAGATATTACCAAAAAGATGCCATCAGAGAAGTTTTAAAACATCTCGGTACAAAGCATTCACGCTCTCTTATCGTTCTTGCTACGGGAACTGGTAAAACACGTGTTTCTTGTGCGATTTCAGAGATTTTTATTAGAAATAACTTTGCAAAACGTATACTGTTTCTTGCTGATAGAAAGAACCTTGTAGTTCAGGCAAAAGAAGAAACATTTGAAAAATATCTCCCTACGCTTCCGATGGCCACAATCATTGATGGAAAGATTAATGGTTCCAAGGAGGCTCGAATTATTTTTTCAACCTATCAGTCGATGCTTTCAATGATTAAGGATACTTCTACATGTCCTTATGGTATTGGCCATTTCGATCTTATTATTGTTGATGAAGCTCATCGAAGCCTGTTCAATAAATACGCTGAAATATTTGATTATTTTGATGCCCTAATGATAGGTTTAACAGCAACACCTAGAAATGACATCCATAAGTCAACATATAGGGTATTCAATCTTGATGATGAAGAACCAAACTATGAGTACGACCTTGTTAAAGCTGTAAAAGACGGATTCTTAACGTATTTCAGAGCTCTTGATAGAACTCCAGATATTTTAAAGAATGGTCTTACGTACGAAGAGTTATCTGAGGAGGAGAAGGAACAGTATGAGGAACTTTTTACCGATGATGATGGAACGATACCTGAAAAGATAGAAGGAAAACAATTCTATTCTTACATCACAAACATTGATACGATACGTCAAGTTTTAAAAGATTTAATGGAGGAAGGTATCAAGGTCAATGGAGGCGATATTTTAGGGAAAACAATTATTTTTGCTAGAGATCATAATCACGCTATTATGATTCAGAAAGAATTTAGAAAATTGTACCCTGAATTGTGTAATCCGACAGCTGTAAATGGAGTGGATTACTGCGTTGTCATTGATAACAAAATCAAATACAACGAAGTCCTTCAGAAGGAATTTAAGTATAAGCAAGAAATACGTATCGTTGTATCTGTCGATATGATGGATACAGGTGTAGATATACCAGAGGTCGTTAATCTTGTCTTTTTTAAGAGGGTTATGTCAAAAACAAAGTTCTGGCAGATGATAGGACGGGGAACTAGACTTTGTGAGGATGCTAATGTTATTTCCCCGTCTAAACCGTATTTCGAACGCTTAACTAATGATACAAATCGGCAACATTATATATCAAAACAAGGATTTCTCATCTTCGATGTGTGTAATGTATTTCCATTTTTTAAGGAAAATCCGGATGGTAGAGAAGATAGAGCTGATGCTGTTTTATCATTAAATCAAAAGATTTACATGGAGAAGGTGGCGTTATTAAAAGCTCTTCAAAATAATCACAGTAAGCTTAATGATGCCGAGAGAACGTTTGAAAAGGAATTGAAGCTATTCTTAGTTGAAGAGGTTATAAACATGAATCCTAATTATATTGGGGTTCAGAAGAACATAAAACAAGTGGAAAAGTATGCTAAGCCGGAAAATTGGAATAACCTTAATCAACAGATGTTCGTTGAGATAAAAAAGCATATAGCCCCAAATGTGATTGGTGTAATTGATTTAGAATCAGCAAGATTTTTTGATTTACTATGTTATAAGTATTCGGCTACTAAATTTAATAAAAACAGTGATTTTACGACGACGGCTAAGTCAATTTATAGTTTGGCTGTGTACTTGCTTGATAATAAACTGCATATCTATGAGGTAAGTGCTCATAAGGAGACGCTTGAATATATTACAACTGAGGATTTTCTGACACATACAAGTGTGGTTAAGATGGAAGATATCAGAATTAATATACGAGAGTTAATGAGGTATATCGAGAAAGAAATTATTGAGCCAATCGTTTCAGATTTTAACGATAGAATAGATAAATTAAACGATGCTGTTGACTACGATGTTGATTTTTCAGTTTCAATCGATGATTTTAAGACCTTTAAGGAAAAGGTTGAATTTTATATAGAGGAACACCCGTCAGATCTTCTCATTAATCAGGTTGCTCTTTTTAACAAAGTTACGACTGAAGCAGTTGAAGCCTTCAAATGTGAGATTAAAAAGCTAGCAAAGACTGATGATGAGTATACAGACTTGTTTGGATGTGATGAAAACATTCCTGTATTTGTAAGAAGAAAATGCGGGATTAAGGAAGATGCTATCAAAGCTTTCGTTGAGTTTGAATCTTTAAAGGGATACTCGCTTCGACAGTTGAGTTATATTGAGGAACTCCTTAAGTACATTTCTCAGAATGGGACATTTGACAGAAAGGACTTGTTACAGGAAGAATTGTATTTTGACGAATTGTTTAATAGTTCAGAAATAAATATGGTTTTAACTGATATAGAAGATAGATTGTAAGGTTCATCATACTGCGGAGCTTAACTTACTACTGGTTATGTGCCGCTTATATTTAGACATAATTCATGGAAAAGCGGTGTAGATTTCTCTTGCACCGCTTGAAGGAGGGAATAAACTCATCTTACAGACTATCTGCTCATGACCTTTATCCCGATTTCTTTGGCCAGGTCCAATAGGTAACGTACTCGTCGTTCAGGAATGCCTTCAATTTCTGCTATCTCTGCTGCTGAATATCCATAACGGGAGCAGAGGTCGAAGACCTTACCGATTTGAGGATCTTTTTTGTTAATAGCCTTCAGAATAGTGTCCAGGTCCATTTCCCTTTCAAAACCATCCTCGTCAGTGGCAACGTAACCGTTCAGTTCCTCCGGTTCACCATATTCGATTACTCTTGGCTGCCGATAATTGCAATAAGGACATTTTGAACATTTTTTTTCATCAGGGCATCTGATTAATTTCCCCGATTTTCCCTGAATCATGCATCGGGAATTCCGGTATTCCCGTCTGTGTTGGTTGTCTAAGCAGTTCCAAAGGTACTTAGCAACTTCCAGGTCGGGAGTTTCAGCAAATCCAACGAGAGCCTTTGGTGAGGTTCCAAATGGGATATGCTGACATTTGTTTCTTGGAAAACCATGTTCTTCACGGTCTTTCTCATCTTTAAATACTTCAATAGGCGCATCGTAAACTAAAATTCCATTAGCGTTAATTCTTCCTTTAAATTGTCTCTGATTAGCTGTGTTTGCCATAATTCACCTGTTCGGTTATTCCGAAGCGGTGAAACCATTCATGGCAGTACTGTCTTGTGTTCATTTCCGGCTACCCCACATTCGGAAGGTAACCAGCGGTGCATGACACTGGAGTGTTCTAAAATGCCTACCTGTTTTGGCCATGCACTCGTCAATTTGCAACTTGACGAGCCTCAACAGATTGGCGGCTTAGGTAGTTCATCTGAACTACTATCGACATGTTAGAGGATTTGAATTTTTCATGATTGGCACGTCGTGCCTATTTAAGAAGAGAATAGAAATACGAAAAAAGCTAGAGTTGATAGGGCTTTAGTGCAAACTCTAGCTTTTCAGAAAGAAGGAGGAATATTGAGAAAGGTGTGTTTACTATGAAGGTAAATAGGCATGCCGTGCCTATTAATTCTTAGAAAATTCTAAAAAATCTCCTATGTATGGTTCAAGGTATTCAACAGCAGCTTCAATTGAGTCACCGTATTTTACATGAAGTGCTTCTTGAATCCATTGATGTGTTTCATTGGTTGTGTCGATGACCAGATAATATGTCCCTCTTTTGCTCAATCGGTTTGTCCCAATATCTGAACTTCGGAGATACAATATTGCTCACTGGCTTTGT
>NZ_KB899636.1:714582-718626 GCF_000378405.1 Succinimonas amylolytica DSM 2873
ATCAGACTCCGGAGGCTGGTTAACCTGAAAGCTACTTCGATGAACATTGGGAAGTCATATCCTACGGCTTCCCTCAAAATCAATAGATCTTCCTAAAAATACTTCTCACGTTTCGGAAAAGCAAATTTGCTTCTTCCTCTCTGGTAACTTAGCAATATCTATTTATCTCATTCTTTATTCCGGTGTAATCACTCCAGATTTAGGATTACTGTATCTGGTGTAAAAAAATCTGTTACAGCTGTAACCCGTAATTTACAGGTGTAACGAAATGATCTGGAGGGGCAAAATCACTGAGCAGAATGAAAGTTAGTGCCGGACAAACCTAGCAAGCAAAAAAGGGACAGACTCAGAGAGCATCGACAGGTTGGACTAAGTCTGATGTTAAAGACATCTAAGAGTTTACTGCTAATACAAGGAGGCAGGTGCAGAGCAAAACAGATAAGAACAACAGTTTTTAGGTCTGGCTCGTTCTTGCCATTGATGATTCTGCTAATTGTTGTTGGATCTCTTCCAATGGTGTAAGCAAGTTCGTTCTGCTTTACGTTTCGCCAAACTAACAGTTGTTTTAAGCATTTAGTAGGGTCGTCTGTCATATCCCTTCGTATCTTAAGGGCTTCAGCCATGACATTTTTTCTGTGTTCGGTCTGTTTTTCCTTTGGTGCTGTTTTCAGTTCGTTATGAAAACTAACTTCAAAAGTTACATCACTTTCGTCACGATTAAGAAAACAAACAGTTTGGTAATCTTTGTTTATATTATTCTTGATTTTTAAATCAAATACCAAACAGCACTCATCCATATGGGCGAGGGCATAATCAGTGAGTTCAAGCCGTCCGTCAGCTGAGGTTTGAACATACTGAGGCGCATTGTAGACAAAATGGTTGTCAACGAATAGGTAGTCCCCATTTTCAGTTAGATTACGCAGTTCTTGGTTTTTAAACCTTTCCACTGCCGCATCATAGGCTGATATGGAGAATGTTTGGTTTGGTTTAAGGAGTCCCGGTTTAAAGCTATGTGCTTTAACGTAATGACCATCAACATATGTGTAGGCTCCAACAGCCTGGTGAAAGCCTAATTGAACGAGTCTGATTTTGGCGGATTGTCTTGAAACATTGAATTCTTGTGCAAGATTATCTATGACTTGCTCCATGACTTCAAACTCATACTTGGCACGGTTCAGCCGTTGGAGGTTTACAATATATTCCTTGGCTCTTGCCTTAAATGGTTCGGCGGGCATTTGAATTCTTGGGGCTAACTGGTTTGCTTGCCATTCTATGAATTTTAATTCTTCTTGGGCTTTCTGTTGTTCAGTCTTAGTAGCCACTTCACAGGTGATGCGAGAGACCTTTGAGTCAAAGAGTTTCTCTAGTAGAAATGCCTTTCTGTGCATAACCCAGTGAACACATTCGTGGATGATGGTGTTGTTTATTGAGCCATAACTTGAAAAGCAAAACCTATAAGGATCAACAACAATAGTCCGAGCACTTATGTGTGATGAACCATCACTGAATAGATCAGAGACATCAGCATCAGTGTCTTCAAAATAAATCTGACCAAATACAGAATCGCTTCGAATTACCTTTTGTTCTACCTTTAGGCCTAGTGTTTCAGCCAAAATAAAGGGATCAACTGTAACAGGAATTCCTCCCGATGCTCGTGATAAAGCGTTAGGATAGTACGATTTTAAGAATTCTGTTGCAATATCCTCTAATTGTTCTGAAGAAATGTATGGAACCAGGGAATCGGATAAACAGTTGGTAGGAGCATTCTTTTTGAAATATTGTACGATTTCATCAGTTTGGATCTCCCATTCCTTTATGTCTTTTGAGAGATCCCCTGTGCATGGGACACGAATCCATGGAGTACATGTGTCACTTTCGTCAAAATGATAATCTGCTTCCCTGACTTCTAATTCCAATTCGAGAATAACATCAAAGGCTATTTTCGTTCCTGGCAAATCATTTACATAGACTTTATTTATTCTTGTGTCCAACAGTTCTATTTCGCCGATTTCCTGAACTTTACGTAATTTAAGCTCTAGAGTATCTCCATGCTCATTGAGATACTCTGATGCCACGTTGCAAAGTTCATCGATAAAATTATTGTTTAAGAATTTTGTAAATGAATGGCCAAAAGCCATAGGTTATTCTCCTTATAATTTCTTCCCCGTTCTAAGAAGAGTTAAACAATTTTTGAAATAAATAATAGTTTCGAGTGTTCTAATATATCACAAGATTTCAAAAAAAAGATTGTGTGTCAATGATTAGAGATAAATCAGCTATTGATGATATAACAAATGTAACTAATCCTTTTTATAAAACCCGCACTCATACCCATCCGCTCTGAGTACCAGTCCCGGAATCCACTCAGGCGTTCTGCCCATCTGTTCACAAATCTTCTCTAACGATACCTTTTCGGAACATTCAATGATTAGTTCGTCATGAACGTGGCCGACGATGAAGCAGTGTTTCAGAGTTTGCATGGCATAGGCAAGAATGTCCCGGCTGACAGCCTGAACGATGTTTTCCACAAACTTAGGTCCGTAGCTCTCGATTCTGCTCCATTTCTTGGTTGCATCAATCCCCATATAGGTGACACTCTCGCCACCGAATTGGTTCATGCCGATACGGGGCTGAACGTAGGCAAGCTTTCTGCCAGAAGGTAGGGTGATGAACAACATGCCGTTTTTAACGGTGAATTCCAGACAGCCGACTTTCTCAGTGGTGTGTAACTGAACAGCTGTCTTTACCGCATTATCTATCTGCCACCAGAAAGAGACTATGTTCGGATTTGAATTTCTCCACATATTAACCAGCGGTTGCAGTTCATCCTCGGAAAGTCCCATATCTAGTGCTCCCATGGCTTTAAGGGCTCCGACAGATCCGCCGTAACCAAGGGCGAGTTCCGCTATTTTACCTTTCTGCCTTAAATGACTGTTGGCTCCGTGCTTTTCCACGGGAACATGGAACATCTGACTGGCGCTGGCACAGTAGATATCACCGCCATTGCGGAATACATCTGTACGCCACTGCTCTCCTGCCAGGTGACTCAAGACTCTTGCTTCAATGGCACTGAAGTCAGAAACGATAAACTTGTAACCGGGACGTGGGATGAAAGCTGTACGGATTAACTCTGACAGAACATTCGGAACAGAGTCATACAGCATATTCAGCATTTCATAGTCACCGGCTTTCACTAAATCACGTGCCTGTTCCAAATCTGACATATGATTCTGAGGTAGATTCTGGAGTTGAATCAGTCTTCCTGCCCAGCGTCCGGAACGGTTCGCTCCGTAAAAAAAGAACATGCCTCTACATCGACCGTCTGAACATACCGCGTTTTGCATCGCTTGATATTTCCGAACGGAACTCTTAGCCAGTTGCAATCGAAGGGATAGAACTTCTGCTAGATCTTCCGGTACGGTCTTGAGCATGGCAGTCACATCTTTCTTGCCGAGACTTTCGACTTCCATGCCTTTCTGCTCCAAATATTCTTTCATCTGAATTACTGAGTTAGGATTTGAAAGCCCCGTCTTTTTTTGCATGCGATCCATCAAATCAGTCTTGGTGAGTTCATCAATCCGTAGAGCTTCTCCTACCATGTTCTGATCGATCATAATGCCACGATCATTGATTTCTTGATCCAAGTGATATTCATCCCAGACGAAGTCTGGAACTGGATAGTTCTGCAGTCGCTCTTGGATCTGCTGTTCGACCTGCACATCTCTCGCATTGTATTTCTTGAAAAGATTCCATTTCTCCGGCGCGTGCTGTGGCAGGTTCCAAGTGCGGCCACCATTAGATTTTGTCGGTTTGCAGGGGCAACAGAAGTACTTGATCAGTTCTTTTCCTTCTTTCAGTTTCTGCTCTTCAAATCCCAGAACTGCTCCAACCTTCTCTAAAGAAAGCGGAAGCCCATTGTATGCAGCCCACACTAAAGCACATTTCCAAGAATACCTTTGTTCCGCACCCAATGACGACAATACGAATGGACAGTCCTTATGTGATAAGGAGTCTGTCCAATTATCAAATTAGAATTTTGCTATG
>NZ_KB899636.1:720821-733537 GCF_000378405.1 Succinimonas amylolytica DSM 2873
TTTCAAAGGTAAAAAAAACGTTCAAGACTTATGTGAATTGAACGTATCGCTCATTGAATCTTAAGAATTACAGGGATCAGTTGCGGAACAAAGGTTCTCTAAAGAAAGCGGAAGCCCATTGTATGCAGCCCACACTAAAGCACATTTCCAAGAATACGGATCAAAGTAATTTTGCACAGAATCGACATCAATCCCATAAGAGCGAAAGTATTGAGGGTAATTACGGCGCACCCACACAGACAAACAGACCCTCTCAAAATTACAGTTGTATGCCCATTTCGTTACTCGCTCATCAGTTAATGCCGTAAGGATCTCTCTTGGCACTGTATCTCCGCAAGCAAGGTCGTATACCTCGACAGGACCTCCGTTGACAGAGACACCAAATAGTAGAATGTCAAAATCTGGTGATGAGGCGTATTTATAAACCCCACATTTTCCAAGATCGATACTGCTCCGTGTTTCAAGATCGATTGAAAGTGTTTTTATTTCAGCCATGAAAAGGTCCTCCCTGTTAATACTTTGCTTATCGTCTGATGAGCTACATCAAACATGAGACCAAGTTCTCTGGTTGTGATACCGCACCAGGCACCAAATCGAATCGCTTGTACATCATCTTCAGTTAATTTTTTCCATGCACGCCCAGAATGCAGAACATCTAGTACGTTCTCGGTTTGTGTATCGTATCTCAGATTCTCGAGTCTATTGTCGGTGGCATCGCCATTATTGTGGCATACGACTTTTCCGAGAGGCGGAAGCCCAACAAACGCTAACATCACTAGCTGGTGAACGAGATATGTTTTTCGCGGGTTATGAAGAACTACCGAAAGATGTCCACCTTTATCACGTACTCCAGGGGACAAGAGTTGCTCTTTTGTTTGAAAGGTTATCGGGCCACTCTGATTTGCACTATGAATAATCCTACTTAGGCTCTTCACATTACCGAGATTACTCGCCTGGTATTTTCCCTCGTATCCGGGGATGTCTTTCCATATTTCCTTTTCCATATCAAATCCTCATTAAAAAAGGGCGGCAGATAAACCGTCGCCCTTGATACAGTTATTTACGGAGTAAACGTTTGTTTAACAGATATTTCACTAGCTCAACCAGATTACCGGCGATGATGCCGAGCACGCTTCCGATAACAAATCCGAAGGCAAACTTCATGAACCAGATTTCATCAGGTGTCAGTCCGCATTCCATCTATCCGTACCTCCATATCGTTTACCTCTGAACTTCCTGATTGCTGTAGCCACCAGATGGGCTAGTCCCGCACCAAGTGCAAAGAACGAAATGAACACAATATACAGTCCGGCAACCTGCCAGAGTTCCATAGAATTATTCATTTTTTTCACCTCATTGTCTTAAAGGCGGCAGGCATGCCCACCGCCCGAATTGTCAGAAATTACCGGATTAACCTAAGAAATCTTCATCGTCTTCGTCATCAAGATCTGCGAAGTCATCCTCGGCACGACTGTGGCCGCCAAGAGGAGTACCATCAGCGAGTTTCTGCAGATTGTTGAGACCGCAGGCGATACCCTTGTTGCCGTTGGAGTTATAGGCGTAAAAGTTGATGGACGCTCTGCCGACGATACCAGAGTAAAGCTCGGAGGTATCGATGATGTCCTGTCGATCTGCGTCAACCACACCAGGCTTGGTGGTGCTGTTGGCGTTCACAAAGTAGGAGTTGGCATAGGCTGCATCGCCTTTACGATCCTTGTCACCGTCGCGAAGCGGAGTCTTAATAGCATCAAGATCCGGAACGAACTTGGAGTTGCCCTTGAGCTTGGACTGACCTTCATCATAGGCAGCCTTGATGGCGGCCTTGATCTTGTTTACGGTCACGGTGTCGGACTTCGGAATGATCAGCGAAACGCTGTACTTCGGAGTGCCGCCGCCCATAGGAACCTTAGGCTCGTTAACGTTAAGATAAGAGAAGATGGTCTTAGGACCGGTAATTACTTTAGTAGGACTTTTTGTCATCTTAGTTTTCCTCTATAAAATCAGATTTAGCAGTGTTGAATTCAGGACGGGGATCCGTGTCTGAAACAAGCACAGGTTTACCAACGGGCTTTATAACAAGCCCACTCAACAGTTCTTCGAACTTCTTTTTGCCTAACTGCCTGGTCATCGATGTGATTCCCAGGAGCTTTTTCTCAAACGGATCGTACCCGGCATTCTGTACAACCTTTGCCACCTCATTTTCGTCGGTGTATTTGCGAATACTTCTCCCTTCCACAACCTTGAAGTGCGGATAGCGGACACCGGAAAGAGCCTGTTCCAAAGCGTATGCCTTGATGTCATCCGCCCAGGAGACCAGAGAGTCCACCTGTGGCAGAATTGCCGCAATTTCATCGGTATTCAGACTTGGAGCCTCAATGAAGTCATACTTTGCCAGCTCCAGACTGTATGCCGCACGGGCTCTGCAGGTAGCCTTCAGCTTGCAGAACTGACAGTGGTCACCGGCATGGAACTCACCCTTACCGGCAGATGCCAGTTCAGCCGTTGGCTTTAAAACCTCATCCGCCCATTTCAGCAGTTCCTCTGTGGATAACTCGAAGGTGTCCACATTGCCGCGTCTTGGCTGATAGATGCTGAGTTTGATTCTTCTGATGTCGTAAAGAGCACCGAAGGTATCAAGAGCACCAAGGGCATAGCATTTAAGCTGGCTGTTCCCGGTACCGTCTTCTCCGGATGCCGTTACAAGAACACCGACACCGTATTTCAAGTCGATGATGTGCAGCAGATCATCAGCCACAATCACGCAGTCTCCGGTTCCGAATCCATCCTTTACCCACTTGGAGAAGTCGAGTCTCTGCTCAACGCATACCAGCGGATCTGAACAGTGTTCCTTCGCGGCTGCAACCTGTTCCATGACAAAGCTGCAGTAGCCATCGGCAGCCTCCTGCATTTCAGCGTCATAGAAGGAAAGGTTCGGAGTCGGATCACTTGCATCGCGTCCAAGAGCCTTAGTCACCAGATACTCACAGAGTTCGTGAGCGTCTGTTCCCTGCTGTGCATACGGGCTAGACTGATCTTCAAGTTCAGCGCAGAGCTTTGCACTTGGGGGACAGGCTAACCAGCGGTGACTGGCTGACGCTGACAGATAAGCGTGTTTAGCCATTACCCAGTACCTCCGCTTCAGCTACCAGCTCGGCAAATACAGCAGGATCGGTGATGTCGGATAACTGCTTTACTCCATGAGAGGTGAGCAGTGCCTTAACCTCGGCTCTGAAACCGGATCTGGCCTTGTCGGAGAGAATGCCTCGTACTTCCTCGAAGGTGTAAACCTTGGCCGGAGTTTCCTCGGCAGCGGGAGCCGGAGTTTCGGGTTCAGCCTGAACTTCAGCTGTCTTTTTAGACGTAAATTTTCCCAAAATTCCTACTAAAATTCCCACCCAAAAAAATTAATGAATTCATTGTCACATAAGCGTTTGTGAAGATCAATTTATTCTTTACTCCCCCCGAAAATTGACATATAATTTTAGTAGAATTCCTACTAAAGGAATTTGAGGTGTCAGTAAGGGGATCAGGGTATGCCAATTTACCGGAATATTGTTGTTGACATTCCATCTAAAAGCTATATCGAGAAAAAGGATCAAAGTGTATTTGTAAAGGACAGGAACGAATATGATCCTGCTGTGAAATATAATCGGGTAAGCCATGTAATTATCGGCAGGGCAATTGACAAGACAAGGATGTACCCCAACCATAATTTCCGCATGAGATATCCTGAAGCTTTTCAGCAGGCGGCGGGAGAACCGCAGCTGAAATCCATAAAGAGGATGGGGATGTATGCCGTTGTCCTGGCTCTTCTGGAAAAGAACTCCATGTACCGGTGCCTGCACGAAACCATGGGAATTGAGTCGGCAAACCTGATTCTTGATTTTTGCATGTATTCCATACTCCATCATTCAGCTGTTTCCGATCACTTCAGAACAGCCATGTCTGAACAGCTGCTGTTCTCCCGCAATCTCAAATCCGGAAAGGATTTATCTTCGTTTTTTAATCAGGATGAGAATATTGAAAGGCTGGAAAGGTTCAAGACAGAATGGGCAGGAGCCTGCAAAAAACGCGGGATAAAGAATGTCTGGCTGGCAATTGACGGCTCAAATAACGATTGCGCCGCAGATGCCGATATTGCTGAGCGGGGGTACGCAAAATCCAAAAAGGATGTTCCGGTCGTTAGTTATCTTTATGCTGTTGACAGCAGTGACGGAACCCCGATAAGCTTTGATGTTTACCGGGGCAGCCGAGTTGACAGCAAAGCCGTTATGAAAATGATCGGATGGCTGAAAGCATATGAGATGAATGTCAAAGGGGTGGTGGTTGACCGGGGTTTTGCAACCAAAGATGTTCTTGAGATGCTTGACAGCAATGAACTTCAATATGTTGCCATGCTCAAGGGAGATACAAACGCTCATAAGACAATGCTTGCCGAATATGCATCCAAAATCAGCAGGCAATTCGAGTTCATGCTGGACAGATATGATAACAGCGGAAAAACAGACAATGTCAGAGTCTTCAGCAGTAATGACAATGTTTACTATGGGATATCATCAGAGGATAAGGTTAAGCTGTTTAAGCAGCATAAGTATAAGGCTTATGTTTCCCTGATTTTTGACGGACAGAACGGTGAGGAGCGCCAGCAGAACTGGTTTAAAAAGGTCTCTAATGCTGCGGTGGATTTGCAGAACAGACTGAATTCAGGAGAAGATGCCAAAGTTCCGAAGGAATTTGAAAAAAGCATGGAAATCCAGCAAAATGAAGGCAGGAAAACAGTCCTGATAAATATGGAAAAAGTACAGATCTGCGGCGATCAAAAAGGATTCAGTTCTCTTGCAACTTCCGAAAAGATGAGCGCCGGAAGAGCCAATGAAATTTACACCATGCGAAGCTCTGTTGAAGCTGATTTTGCGATAGTTAAAACTCAGCTTGGTTACGGCAAGACCGGAGTACACAGTGAAACAGGGATAAAAACCAAGATTTCCATTGGTTTCATCGCCTCTGTGATTCGAAATGAACTGCTGAAAGCTGCAAAAAAGGCGGGACTTCCTACCAATAAAATAGCAAAGGAAATCAACTACATTACGATGGGGCTCAATCAAAGCGACCGGTATTTTGTCTCTCATACCGAAAGTAAGAAACAAAAAGAGTTCCTTAAGGAATGCGGTGTTCTCCCTGCAGATCTGGATCGTATAGCCGAGGCTGAAAATAAGAGAATTTCCAGTAAAGAACCGAACCCGTTCCACAAATTCCCTAAAGCTAACACAAAGGAAAAAAAGTCAAAGAGCGGACAGTCAAAAGCTGACAATTCCTCCGTCAGCGGGACAACATCTGTTACTGCTGACAAAGAGGAATAAGCCCACAATTTTGACAAGCTAAAAAGGACTTTTGCTTCTGGTCTGGATTGAGGGTTTTAGTAGGATTTTTGGGAAAATTTACGTTTAGAAGTGGTTTCCGTGCCTGAAAGCAGTTCAGCTATTTCAGCGGCATCCGCGCTCAGCCTGCGGAATCCATCGATAAGAACAGTAATGTCTTTCTTTTTCATGGGATTGACCTCATAAGTTTGTTTCAATTTCAGCGGGGCGGTTTTTAAGTGCCCTCACTACCTAATGCCCAGAACCGGATTGCTTTTACAAAAAATTTTTAACTTTTTTTTCAGCAGCGGTTTTCTGCGCCTTCACTACCTAATGCCCAGAACCGAGAGGCTTTTACAAAAAATTTTTAACTTTTTTTTCAGCATCGGTTTTCTGTGCTTTCACTACCTAATGCCCAGAACCGAGAGGCTTTTACAAAAAATTTTTAACTTTTTTTTCAGCATCGGTTTTCTGCGCCTTCACTGCCTAATGCCCAAAACCCGGTGGTTTTTACAAACATCTTTTTATGCCTGGAAATAGAGGAAGAAGACTGTCGGAAATTTTTTAAAGATTTTTTGTAAAAGCGGGGTACTTCTGGGCATTAGAGATTGAGAGGGCGGAAAAGCCACCCTCGAGGATTTTTTTTAATGACTATCAGGAGAACTTGAATGTACGCAGTTAAAGAAAAACAGGCGTGTATAAACGGGGTCTTGTTTAAGACCTTTGAACGTAAGACAACCGGACTTCGCATTGAGGCGGGAACCACAGGATTTAAGGGAGGAAAAGAACGTCGCAGAGGGGGCAGAGCCTATGTTTCGCTTGAAAGCCTTGGCGGTGATTTCTGCTTTCTTCCGGTAATCAACGAAAAGAAAAAGGTGGTCGGCTTTGAAATTGCCGCCAGCGGTGATGATGGGGTTGAGGCAGTCAGGAAGGCTCTCAACTTTGCCTGTGATGCCATCCATGATCAGTGTCTTATGGTTAATGACTAAGGAGAATTTTGACTGATGAAATATGCTTTTTCTAACAGCCGGAAGACCGTGAAATGGACTAACGGCGAAATTTCGTGGGATAAGCTGGGAGAACTTCTCAGGAACACCAAAAGAACGCCAGAAACTATTGAGGCCTATCGCAAGATGACTAAAGCTCAGCAGGCTGACATCAAGGATGTCGGTGGCTTTGTCGGCGGTCATCTGAAAAAGGGAATACGCAAGAAAGGCTGTGTTCTGTGCCGTTCTATGCTGGTTCTAGATCTTGACTATTGCGGTCCGCAGGTGTGGGAGAACATTCTAAGCAAGCTACCTTACAGATGTTTCTGCTATTCCACTCATAAGCACACCCCGGAGCATCCGAGACTGCGCCTTATTATCGTATTTACCCGTGAGGTATCGGAGGAGGAATATCCGGCCATAGCCAGAATGGTGGCAAAGGAAATCGGCATTGATATGTTCGACGACAGCACCTATGAAGCCAACCGCCTTATGTACTGGCCGTCAACCTCCATCAACGGCGAATACTTCTTCAGAGAGAAGGACGGTACCGACCTCGATCCCGATGAGTATCTTGCAAAATACGATGACTGGCATGATACATCAACATGGCCGGTGTCTTCCAGGGAGGGTGCCATAAAAGATCACGGCAAAAGTCAGCAGGCTGATCCGTTTACAAAGACCGGTCTCATCGGTGCTTTCTGCCGCGCCTATCCCATCTCAGTGCTCATTCCGGAACTGATGTCTGACATCTATGCTGAGACTGCAGAGCCCAACCGCTACTCATACATTCCAGCAGACAGCGCAGCAGGTGCTGTTGCCTACGATGACAAGTTCCTTTATTCGCATCACACCTCAGATCCGGCATGCCGGCAGCAGCTGAATTCTTTTGATCTGTACCGGGTACATAAATTCAGAGAACTCGATTTGGATGTACCTGATGACACTCAGGCAAATCAGCTCCCGTCCTATAGGGCAATGATGGAGTTTGCCAATACCTGTCCACGGGTTAAGCGTCTGCTGCTGGAGGAACGGCAGGCAGAGGCCAGAACTGATTTTGCCTCTGATCCATCTCAGGATGATGCCGGTGATGACAGATGGCAGGAAAAACTCAAGTACATGGCCCGCAGCAAACTCCTTGAGAACAGCGTTTATAACCTTGCTCTCATTATGACCAACGATAAACGTCTGGCGAATTTCGGCTTTAACGAGATGGCAAATGCCGTTCAGGTTACCGGTAAACTGCCGTGGAGTCGTCCTGACAATATGAAGTTCTGGCGCGATGCCGATACGGCACATCTTAAAGCCTGGCTTGATATCAACTACCTGCCGTTTTCCAGCCGGAATCATGATGTGGTCTTTACCGGCATTGCGGATAATCGCAGATTCCATCCGGTACGCAACTATCTGGACAGCCTTGACCCCTGGGATAAAAAGCCCCGGCTGGAAACTTTCTTTATCGAGAGATTTATGGCTGATGACACGCGGTATGTAAGGCTTGTTTCCCGAAAAACCTTCGTGGCGGCGGTTGCCCGCATTTACCGGCCAGGCACCAAGTTTGACCACATTCTAACGCTGGATGGCATTCAGGGGATCGGCAAAAGCACCGTCTGGAAGGTAATGGCAGGCATTGAATACTTCTCAGATGCTCTCTCTCTTACCGACATGGAAGATAAAGCCGGAGCAGAGAAACTGCAGGGATTCTGGATTGTTGAAATCGGTGAGCTTGCCGGAATGAAAAGGGCTGAAATCGAACGTGTGAAATCGTTCATTACCACCACCGATGATAAGTACCGTCCGAGTTACGGCAGAGTGGTCGAAAGTCATCCGAGACAATGCATCATGGTGGCCACGGTTAACGGCGAAAACGGCTATCTGCGAGATATCACGGGTAACCGCAGGTTCTGGGTGGTGAAATGCCGGCAGACTGAACAGAAGGTCAGATGGGAAATAACACCGGAACTTCGAGATCAGATCTGGGCGGAAGCCAAATACTACCACGAGCAGGGTGAGGATTTAAACCTTCCTGATGACGTTCTGCAGGATGCCGAGGAGGCGCAAATCGGTGCCATGGAGGTTGATGAACGTCAGGGCATGGTTGAGCAGTATCTGGCAAAACCTCTGCCGACAAACTGGGCAACCATGGATTTGTACCAGCGACGCAGTTACCTCGATGGCGATGAGCTTACCGCGAATACGGTAACTGAGCCGAGAAAGACTGTCAGCAACGCTGAAATCTGGTGTGAATGTTTTGGTAAAAACCTGGCAGACATGAAGCCTTCCGACTCTTTCGCGATAGCGGCTCTGATGATGCAGATCGATGGCTGGAAACGTTCCGGTCGCAGAGTGTCACAGCCTCTCTACGGCAGACAGAGGGTTTATGAGTTTGCAGGTTAATGCCTGTTAGATGGAACGGACAGGACAATCTCTACCTATTAATTAGTTGAGATTATAGGTATAAAAGGATCATAGGCATTAATACACACGTATATAGCTCTAATGAAACCTATGTCCTTTTTGAGCCACTGTCCACGGTTAGATTACTTAATGGTACGGACAGGACAACTTCTACCCATTAATTATTTGAAGTTGAAGGTATAAGAGGATCACGGGCATTAATACACGTATATAGAGTATTAATGGCTACCGAGTCCAGATTGAGCCACTGTCCATTTCAGGAAGGATGAGATGGAAAACAATCTTAATGAATCAGAACTCAGTGAAGCCTATCTGGCTAAATGTCTGAGACGCTTAAAGGAATGGGGAGCACCGCTGGAGGACTGGCGTTGCGTTGATTTAATCGATATGTGCGAAGGCGATGATGAGGACACACCTCCTACTTTTGCGAAGTGCGATCTCTGCGACTGCCATAAAGTCCGGTTTGTTCACGTAATGGATCATCCGCTTTACTTCGAGGAGGTTCGCGTCGGCTGTATCTGTGCTGGCATTATGGAGGGAGATGTTCTTGCGGCAAAGGAACGTGAACGACTGATGAAGAATCGCAGTCAGCGCAGAAAGAATTTTGTTGCCGGAAAATGGAAAGAGGCAACCCCCCGAAAAGCTCTCCGCCTCTACACCAGAACGCACAAAGGACAAAAATTATGGATCTCTGTTTACCCTGGAAACAGGTACTACGTAAGGTGTGATGAGAAAACAACCTCTAGGTACAAAGGCCAGCCTATAGATAATTTTTATTCTGCCGTCTATGCAGCATTCGATTTGGCAGATCCGATGGAGGACATTCTGTGAACGAGAAATTTATCGAGCAGAAACTGGCAACTGCCGTGAAGACCAAAGGTGGCATAGCACCGAAGTTCGTGTCTCCCTCCTTTGCGGGAATGCCTGACAGGCTGATCCTGATGCCGCATGGTGTATGTGCCTTTGCTGAACTCAAAGCTCCCGGCATGCATCCGAGAGCACTGCAGGTGGCACGGCATGAGATGTTAAGGCGATTAGGTTTCAGGGTGTATGTGATTGACGGAATTGAACAGATAGGAGGAATACTTGATGAACTTGCCGGATAGAACCAGTCTTCACGACTACCAGAAGTTCAGCGTGAACTTTATCGAGGAGCATCCGTGTGCAGCCATTCTCTTAGACTGCGGCATGGGCAAGAGCGTTATTTCCCTCACTGCAATAGCTGACCTTCTGTTTGACTCTTTTGAGGTTCACAGGATTCTGATAATTGCCCCCTTAAGAGTCGCACGGGACTCATGGCCTTTGGAGCTTTCCAAATGGGAGCACCTCAAACACCTCACTTTTTCAGTGGCTGTTGGAACTCTGGCAGAACGCAAAGCGGCTCTTGCCAGGAATGCCGACATCACCATCATCAACCGTGAGAACGTGGAATGGCTGGTTGAGAACAATGACTTTGACTACGACATGGTGGTTATTGATGAGCTGTCATCCTTCAAGAATCATAGTGCCAAACGCTTTAAGGCCCTACAGAAGGTACGTCCTAAGGTGAAGCGTATTGTAGGTCTTACCGGCACTCCATCATCAAACGGTCTGATGGATCTGTGGTCTGAGTTCAGACTGCTGGACATGGGAGAACGCCTGGGAAAGTTCATCACGAGATACAGAGAGGCTTTCTTTATGCCAGACAAGAGGAACGGTCAGCAGGTGTTTTCCTACAAACCGAGACCTTATGCCGAGGAGGAAATCTACCGCCGCATTTCAGATATCACCATCTCCATGAAGTGTACTGACCATCTGAAGATGCCGGAGCTTATTAGCTCACAGTATGAGGTGATGTTATCCCCGGATGAGCATAAGCAGTACGAAAGTCTTAAGACTGAGCTGGTACTGACTGTATCTGACGGGGAGATTACCGCAGCTAATGCCGCAGCACTAACCAATAAGCTGAGTCAGCTTGCCAACGGTGCAATTTACGATGACGAGAAAAATATCATCGAGATCCACAGCAGAAAACTTGATGCCCTGGAGGACATCATCGAATCAGCCAACGGCAATCCCATCTTAGTGGCTTACTGGTTTAAGCACGACCTTGAGAGGATCAGAAAGAGGTTTGATGTCCGGGAGATTAAGACCTCAAAAGACATCACTGACTGGAATGCCGGAAAGATCCCGGTGGCTTTAATTCACCCGGCGTCAGCGGGGCACGGCTTAAACCTTCAGTCCGGTGGTTCGACTTTGGTGTGGTTCGGTCTTACCTGGTCGCTGGAGCTGTATCAGCAGACCAATGCGAGACTCTGGCGACAGGGACAGACGGCGGGAACCGTGGTGATCCAGCACATCATTGCCAAAGGAACCATTGATGAGCGAGTGCTTAAGGCATTGTCGAAAAAGGAATTAACTCAGAACGCATTGATTGATGCGGTTAAAGCGGAGGTGTAAATGAACGCAAAGGAATTTTTATCAAGAGGCATCAATCTGGAACGCAGGGTTGAAACCATCACGGATCAGATTGAGCACTACAAGAGTATAGTGAACAAGTGTACCGTAACTTATTCGGATTCTCCGAAGAGCACGACTTCGAGCTACCGTCTTGAGGACTGCACCCAGAAGATTATGGATCTGCAGTCAGAACTCTGTGAGGCAGTGGCTGATCTTGTTGACGTTACCTGCGACATTGCCAGAACCATTAGTAAGGTTGAGAACTACGACTATGAAGATCTGCTGGTGAAACGGTACGTCCTTGGTGAGCCGTGGGAGAAAATCGCAGAGGAAATGAACTACTCTGAACAGCACATTCACCGCCTTCACGGCGAAGCACTGAAAAAAATTTCAGACGTGAGAGTAAATGTGATGGAATGAGAGTTTACTCTTAGGTTATTATTATAATCGGAAGTAATGAAATAAAACTATCAAGGCTCTGAGGTATCCCACCTCGGAGCTTTTTCATTTGAGGCTCTGCCACCATTTTGGTTGCAGGGCTTTTTTATTGGAAAAACGAAATGCCAAGAAGACCGAAACGACCGTGTTCCTTCCCGGGATGCCCGAAACTTACTGACGGAAGGTTCTGTGAGGAACACGCCAAAGCTGAAGCAAGACGCTACGAGAAGTATCAGCGTGATCCGGAGGCAAGAAAACGCTACGGAAAGGCATGGACAGTCATTCGAAAAGCCTACGCTGCCGAGCATCCTTTCTGCGAGGTCTGCCTTTCGCAGGGAAGATATACACCAACCGAGGCAGTCCACCACATTAAACCGCTCTCCCAGGGCGGAACCCACGATATAAGCAACCTCAAGGCTGTATGTAAAGCCTGTCATGCCCGAATTCACGGTGAAATCGGCGACAGATGGAGCAGAAAAGTAAAGGATTACGACCACAAATAGCGATGTTAATCCCGATTTTAGGCCCCCAGGGGCGGTCAAAATCGCTGAAATTTTAATCAAAAAGCTTCGGCCCCTTGCCTCCACGCAGAAAAACGCAGTTTCAAAAACGGTAATAACCCCGGACAGTTTTCATTCAGCCATTGAGTTGCCTGCATTCCGACTACTTTCCGCTCAGTAATTTTTTCAAACAATAAGGATTTTGTATTAGGTCTAAAGTCAGCACTTTAGGCCTTCTTAAATTTCCATGGCATTGCCTGCTCAAGAATAGTATTTCTTCTTTCATCAGACAGCGATTCATCTTTCAGTTCGTCTCTGTGAATACCCATATATCTGAACAGAAATTCAAGGTAATCTTCCAGGTCAACTCCATGGATTTTGCAGGTTTCGTGAAATGATGAAAACACAGCCGTAGACTTAGCTCCCTCAATAGAGCCAAATCCGCTGGGCATTGAATGTCTCAGCACTGCAAAGTCACGAATAGCTCTCTCGGCGGCCGAGTTATCCAGAGGAATAGAGCCGTCCTCCAGAATTCTGGTGAATTTTTCCCACTGATTGTGAGAGTACTTGACCGCTTT
>NZ_KB899636.1:734829-772353 GCF_000378405.1 Succinimonas amylolytica DSM 2873
CTGTTCTTCAACTTTTTTGGCTTGATTTTGAAAGGCTTCAGTCTGCTTCTGAATGGTTGAAGTCTGCTTCTGAATGGTTGAAGTCTGCTTCTGAATGGTTGAGGTCTGCTCTTGAATGGTTGAGGTCTGCTCTTGAATGGTTGAGGTCTGCTCTTGAATGGTTGATGTAAGTTTTTCGATTAACGAATAAAGGTTGTCCAGTTTGGAAGTATCAGTATCGTGCTGATTAGCAGGAAGATTGTTATTTGTGATCTTCGCTTCCATTGCAAATTCCTTCAGCACATCCCGATTTTTGTGTGCGATATGGTACGGATTCACCAGCACTTTTGTCAAGAATCCCCGAAGCCATAAAAAGAAGGTTTAAGACCTAATACAGGATTTTTAATGGCCAAAGACGGAACCAACCGCGGCGGTGCCCGAGTGGGTGCCGGACGTAAGCCAAAGGCTCTCCTGGAAAAACTCCTCGAGGGCAATCTCGGACACCGCGACATAACGAAGATCGACATACCGGACATCACATCAGATGACGGTGAAGATCCGGAGGGAGTGGACATTCCTAAACCGGATGAATATCTCTCGGAACTCCAGCGAGACGGGAAACCGCTCGGCGCTGCCGAAACCTACACTAAAACCTACAGATGGCTTGCCGGACTCGGCTGTGACCGTCTGGTGAGTTCTGAACTCATCGAGCAGTATTCGGTGGCATTTGCCAGATGGAAACAGTGCGAACAGGCAGTTACCAAATTCGGTCTGTGCGGCAAGCACCCGACATGCCCGAGCTCGGTGATTCAGAGTCCCTTTGTGGCCATGAGCCACAGCTATCAGAAACAGACCAGCCAGCTCTGGTTTCAGATTTACAGCATCGTGAAGGAAAACTGCTCTGCGGATGCGGCGGGAGCATCGAATCCGGCTGATGACATGATGGAGCGTCTGCTCCGTTCAAGGAAGAATTAAGGAATTTAAGACATGATTGAGAAAGTGAACCCGTCCCATCCGGACAAAATAGCAGATCGCATTGCCGGTGCCATTGTGGACATCGCCTATGCGCAGGAACTCAATCCCCGAATTGCGGTTGAGGTGCTGATCGGTCACGGCAGATGCCATGTGATTATCGAAACTGATACAGAAGTTTCTGAAGACAAAATCAGGGCAGCCATCTTCCGCATTGCCGGAAAGGTTGAGCCGGATATTCAGATTGTTCCGCAGGACAGACATCTTGCTGACAACCAGAAGGGGACTTTCCGCTGCGGAGACAACGGCATATTCAGGGGAGTTCCGCTCAATGTTGAGCAGGCGATGCTCTCCAGCATTGCCCGTGAGCTTTACGAGCAGTTCCCGACAGACGGCAAATACATCCTCGATGATGAACGTCTCATCATCTGCCAGAGCAACGCAGACAGGGAGTCCATTCTGAAACAGTACCCTCATGCCGAGGTTAATCCTCTGGGTGACTGGACAGGCGGCACGGATGCAGATACGGGAGCCACCAACCGCAAGCTAGGCAGTGACATGGCTGATTCGGTAACCGGTGGGGGACTGCACGGCAAGGATTTGTCAAAGGCAGATGTGACTTTGAACATCTACACTTTTCTGAAGGCGAAGGAAACAGGCGAGACTGTAGAACTCAGCTGTGCCATCGGGGATGAGGTGATTGACGGTCACTCCTACAGCGAACTGATGGACATTGCCTGGAACCACATCGCCTCGTTAGGCGGTTTTGAGAAGTTTGCGGAATGGGGGCTTTTCTGATGAAAACAACTACAGAATTTCAGCTGGTCAGCACCGATAAGCTGATCCCTTATGTGAACAATGCACGTACGCATTCACCGGAGCAGATTATGAAACTCCGTTCCTCTCTGCGTGAGTTCGGTTTTGTGAATCCGGTGATCATCGACCGGGACTTTAACGTCCTCGCCGGGCACGGAAGAATACAGGCGGCAAAAGCTGAGAACATTCCCGAAGTGCCGTGTGTCTTTGCCGACCACCTTACCGAGGCTCAGAAGAAGGCATACATTCTGGCGGACAACCGCATGGCTCTTGATGCTGGATGGGATGAAGAACTCTTGGCCGTGGAAATGCAGGAATTACAGGACTTAGGTTTTGACCTCTCCATGACGGGGTTTTCCGAAGATGAGCTGGCAGAGCTTTTTGCCACCGATGCCGAGGGCGAAGAGGATGATTTCGATGTGGAGGCTGAGCTGCAGAAACCTTGCTTCTCCAAAACCGGAGACGTTTGGCACCTTGGCAGACACACCGTAATCTGTGGTGATTCTACTCTGCCGAAAACCTATCAGAATCTGCTCGGGGACGTGAAGGTAAACCTTGTCTGCACCGATGCTCCGTACTTTGTGGATTTGCAGAATGCCTCCGGCAAAATCAGAAACGACAATCTTGATGACAAGTCAGCCTATGAGTTTCTGATGAATGTCTTTGCCAACTTCAAAAACAGCATGGCAAAGGATGCGTCCTTCTACGAGTTCTACGCCACCTCCAAGTCCCGCATTTTCTATGATGCCTTTGAGGATGCAGGGTTCAAGGTTGGTGCCGGTCTGATTTGGAAAAAGCCGAGGTTCCCGCTTTCGAGAACCGACTGGAAGTACAACATGGAGCCAATCATCTACGGCTGGCGCAAAGACGGAACCCACAAGTGGTACGGCGATCAGAAACAGACAGTGGTGTTTGAGTTTGATGGGATCAGAAACTCGAAGGAGGACGGCTTCGGGCATCCGAGCAGCAAGCCGGTACCGCTGATTGCCTACCTCGTTAAGCTTTCCACCCAGACCAACGGCATTGTCCTTGACGGATTCCTCGGCTCAGCCTCAACGCTCATTGCCTGCGAGCAGACCGAACGTATCTGCTACGGCGTGGAGATTGAACCTAAGTTCGTGGACGTTGCGGTGAAGAGATACATTCAGGCAAGGCAGGGCAGCGCTGATGATGTATTCGTAATCCGCGACGGTGTGAAATTAAATTACGCCGAAGTGGAAATACCGGAGGAGCAGACTGATGGCGGTGAGTAAATTAACCCTCGGCAGCCTCTTTGATGGTTCCGGGACTCATTTTCTGTATTGCTCAGCATGCTGAAAAACATTAGTTGATGGTAATCAAGTAACACTAAATATAGTTGTTAAAGTTCCATAAATTGACTTGATATAGTGTTTTGACAGAGCAAATATGTCCCTAACGAAAACGAACACAAATACGGAGACATAACGATGAAGATCGATTTTAACCTCAAGGGCGCAGAGCGCAAGGAGCTGGTCAAGGCTATCTCAAGGATTACCGGAATCAAGGCTGAATACCAGGGCATGCCGACCACCAATTTTGTGATTGGAGACTTCACGGTAACCGCTGAAGGAGCTCTGGTTTACGATGACAAGATTGATGCCGGGGAGCTTTTAAACGAACTTGCCGAGGCAGGCTTTGAAGGAACCGCCGACAAGTCCGAAGACAAAGAGATTAAAGTTCCAGAACCGAATATCCTCACCATTGAAATGCCAGCCGACAAGGTAAACACCGGAAACCTGCAGAAGCTTCTTGATGCCAAGGGAGCGCTCATCCGTAAGGCACTCGGAATTGACAACCTGGCCTTTGAAATTCATGAGGACAGGGTTTCCTTCCCGTGGTTCATTGATCCAGCTCCTGACCATACCATGGCCTACACCCAGTTCATTGCCGCCATCTGCAAAATGAGCACCGAGCAGAAACGAGTCACGGCAAAGGTCAGGGAAGTAAACAACGAGAAGTACGCTTTCAGATGTTTTCTGCTCCGACTAGGCTTTATCGGGGAGGAGTTCAAACAGAGCCGCAAAATTCTGCTTTCCAACCTTGACGGCAGTTCAGCCTTCAAGACGGTGAAGGAAGAGCCAAAGGAGGTTCACGATGAAGTTTCCGAGTAGAGAAATTGTTGAGCACCTCCGCAGGGAATTTCCCAAGGGTACCGTAGTTGAACTGGTACACATGAATGACGAGCATGCACCTCCTCCGGGAACTCTCGGAACCGTTATGCATGTCGACGATGTTGCAACTTATGGATAGCTGAATATTATGGAAAGTAAAACTGCGCAACCCTCTATTTTACTGGAAATATTCTTAAATTATCAGACTGTTTTTCTTTCCATAATCTCCTATAATTTATGGTAGCAAATAGCTATCATAGATCAGGAGGTATCCAAATGGACGCTTATGCTGTTAATTTACCCATGGCCGATTTAATTACCAAATTAGATGAACATTTGGTAAATCTCGGATACACTGCCAACACGCTTCGACATCTCAGGCAGGCATGGAGAGCACTAAAAAAACTGGCATTGAAAGAAGGAGAAACATATTTCTCAAAAGAACTGGGTTTCAGACTTCTGCGCGAACATTATGACATTGATCCGTATGGATCGAACTACAAGAGCTTCAAGTCGGTTACAAGACGGGCTGTAATGCTTTTGCTTGAATATCAGATATCAGGGACAATCGCCAAGCGCCAGCCAAAAGGTGAATATGAAATTCCCGCGGGATTCAATGATGTGGGGAACAAATTTATGGAATCATTGATTGAGACCAATCTTGCTCCTGGAACACTTTACAATTACAAGATGCATCTATTTAGAGCGACAACTTTTTTTGTGAACCATGGAGTTTCTGATTTCAAAGCACTCAATAATGACATTATAAACATATACCTGAAAACACTCGCAGGGCTTTCCAAATCGTATATTGCAGGTATCACACGCGCTTTATCAAAGTTCCTCAACTTTGCCAACAAGCACGGATATACTGAAAAGGCGTTCGTTCTCCCGGAGATAACTGTCTACAAAGATCGGCGCGTCCCGGAATACTATACAGCCGATGAGGTTTCTAAAATTCTCTCAAACATAGACAGGGGCAATGCGCTGGGAAAGCGCAATTATGCGATGGTTCTGCTAGGTGCAAGATACGGGCTTCGTATCAGCGATATCGTATCCCTTAAGCTCAGCGAACTTGACTTTGAAAACAACCGCATCAGCATAACACAGCAGAAAACCGGCAAGCCCCTGACGCTGGACATACTGCCTGATGTCGGATGGGCACTGATCGATTACCTTAAAAACGGGAGACCGGAAGTGGAATGTGACAGCGTTTTCCTGTGCCATACGCATCCGTACAAGGCGTTTGCGAGGGGGGAGACAATGCAGCATATGCTTAGGCAGTATGCGCTCTCGGCGGGCGTATGGAAGGCGGGAACCGAAAAGCGGTGCAGCTTCCATATGCTGAGATACAGCCTTGCCAGCGACCTTATCCAGCAAGGTGTCTCGCTGACTACTATCTCCGGCATACTTGGACATTCTGAGCTGAACGTGACAACGCTTTATGCCCAGCTCGACGTTCCGCAGCTGAAAGCCTGTGCTTTGGAGGTGCCGGTATGATGCCCCACAAACCTGTATATGAATTCAATAGTGTGTTTGCACCTTCGATTCGTGAGTATCTTGCAATAAAGGAAGCTCTTGGGGAGAAGGTAACACTCCCTGGAAACACGCTCCGTCAGTTTGACCGGTATTGCTTATCCATAGGCCTCGAAGACGCAGCCCTGACTACAGAACTTGCAGAAAACTGGCTGCTCACAAAAGCTGGGGAAAAACCGGAAACAAGGGCAAGCCGGATATCAGTGTTGTGGTGCTTTGCTCGGCATTTTTCAGCCAATGGCGGGAAAGTCACATGGCGGCCAACTCCTGGGTATGCGGGGCGACAGAAAAGATACGTTCCCTATATCTACACGAGGGGAGAAGTAAAAAATATCTTTGCTGCCGCCGACTCTATGCCTGAGAGTTACGGGAAATCCCGTTTCAGTGCTGTTTTTCCGGCAGTCATCAGGACTCTCTACGGATGCGGTCTTCGCATTGCGGAAGCGCTTGCCCTTCGGGTGAAAGATGTCGATCTTGAAAACGGCTTCATTTTTGTCCATGCGGGCAAGTTCGGCAAAGACAGAAAGATTCCAGTTTCTGACTCGCTGCTGCAGTACCTGAAGGGCTACTACAAGGACAATGCGAACTTCATCGGCGTTGCTGCCGATGGATGGTTTTTCCCAAACGCAAAAGGTGAATGCTACTCCCAGCGTACAGTGTATGACAAGTTCCGCCAGATCCTTTGGATTGCGGGGATCACACACCAGGGGAAGGGAAGAGGACCGAGGGTACATGACCTCCGGCACACATTTGCAGTGCATGCCCTTCAGCAGAATGTCGAACAGGGGAAGGATATCTATACATCCCTGACGGGGCTTATGGTTTACCTTGGACACGGAAAGATTACCTCGACCGAATACTATCTGCGTTTGACAGCAGAGGTCTTTCCGGATTTTCTGGAACGTGCCGATAAAGTTTGTGCCAGGGCTATTCCGGAGGTTGTGTGTTATGAAGAATAGAGAAACTTCTTTTTCTTATATCACCACAAGGTTTTTCCAGGTGTATCTTCCGGGAGAACGCGGGTACTCAGAAGCCACCATTGCATCGTACCTGGACACGTTCAAGCAACTGCTTGTTTATTGCAAAGAAACTCTTGGTAAATCCCCGGATAAGCTTGTCGTTTCCGACGTATCCAAGGATGTAGTGCTCGGCTTTCTTAAGAAGCTTGAGGACGAAGGAAAATCCGTATCCACAAGGAACCAGCGCCTTGCCGCTATAAAGTGTTTTTTCAGATATATCGGATACTCTTTTCCCGAGTACCTTGACACGTCCAGCATGGTTGTCGGAATCAAGATGAAGAAACAATCTGAAGCGGTTGTCAATTACATGAGCGTTGATGGTGTCTCCTGCGTCCTTAACCAGCCGGATATGAAGCGCAAGTCCGGTTACAGGGATGCCCTCATGCTCACAATCCTTTATGATAGCGCTGCCCGCGTTACCGAGGTCACAAAGATCAGGATCGGTGACATTCGGACGGAACACCCTGCCACCATTGTGCTTCACGGAAAAGGCGCAAAGGACAGAATTGTGCCGCTGTCCAGCAAAACGGCAGATCTGATTGCGTCTTACCTGCTACAGACAGGTCTGAACAGCGTTGAAAACAAGGACAAGCTTCTTTTTACCAATCGCACAGGCAAGCAGCTGACCAGGGCTGGCGTGGCCTACATACTCAAAAAATATGTGGAAGCAGCAAGGGCAGAACACCCGGAACTAATTCCTGATAAGTTTTCGCCCCATTGTATGAGGCATTCAAAGGCAATGCATCTGCTTCAGGCCGGGGTTGCGATAATATACATCCGTGACTTCCTTGGCCATGAAAGCGTGAAAACAACTGAGGTATATGCGAAAGCAGATGGAAAAAGCAAGCGTGAGGCGCTTGATGCAGCTTATTCCGCCGCCATTGAAGATTCCAATGTCCCGAAAACCTCTTGGAATGATGACAATGACCTCATGGCATTCTTGAAAAAGCTGTGTGAAAGCTAAAGTTTTATGGAAAGCATTATCGAAAAGACACCAGTGTTTCTGTGTATCTGACGATAATACTTTCCATAATATTCATCTATCCATAACTCCCGTTATGAGAAGCTTTTCATAACGGAACGATTCATGTGTGCTGGCAGAACGGCTCAAGTCTAGGTTTAGCTTTCGGAGAAGACGTATGTAGAATCGTCAAAAATAGCAAGTAAATCAATGATTTATATACAAAATAAATATCGAAATATAATCGATTATTAAGTTGCTATAGTGTGCCTTCAGAGTGAATATACACACAACAAAACGAACAAACATTAACCAAAAAGAAGGCACAAAAATGAAAGAAAAAACCTTAAAGCAGATTGAAAACCTTAAGAACCAGACCATCGGAGTTGAAGTTGAGATGAACTGCATTACCCGCAAGGATGCCGCAAGAATTGCCGCAGAGTTTTTCGGAACCCACAGGGTTGAAGATACCGCCTACCGCAACGGCTACTGCACGGTCAGCGCATGGGACGCGCAGGGACGCGAATGGAAGTTCCAGAAGGACGTAAGCATCGCCGGTGACGATGCCCACAAGTGCGAAATGGTTACCCCGATCCTGAACTACAGCGACATCGAAAGCCTGCAGGAGCTTTGCAGAAGACTGCGCAAGGCCGGAGCAAAGAGTGACGCCACCCGGGGATGTGGAATCCATTATGCATCGCCCGGAGTTATAGGAAAGATTCTGGAAAAACTGCCATTTTACTAGCATATTTTCTTAGAATCTTTCCATAATATTCACTCACAGTACTTATTGAGCCACTCAAGAAGTGAAGGGTTATTACGGTATTCAATTGGCGTTGTGTCAGGTATTTTTATTTGTTCATTTGCGGCCTTAAGTGCATCCTGACGCTGTTTGCTATCGATACGGGCATATATTTCAGTCGTTTTTATGTGTTCATGCCCAAGCTGATCGCGGATGTAAATAAGATTCTGTCCTGCCTGTAGCATCATCATGGCTTTTGTATGTCTCAAACAATGCGGCGTGAGCTTGGCTGGGAAATCCATGGGTGATTCATCGTGGATTTCGGACGCATATTTTTGGAGAATATACGTTATGCCTGCTCTTGTGAACTGTTTTCCACTCCTGTTTAGGAAAAGAAAACGACCTGCCTGTGTTGGATTCTGAAGCCCTTCATTATCGAAATACAAGCTTAGTAGTTTTGTCGTATTGGTGCTGACCGGGACGTATCGATTTTTGTTCCCTTTCCCATGCACAAGGATCTGGGATGGTGTTCCGAGTCTGATGTCACATACTCGGATACCTATCAGCTCGCTTACCCTGACACCTGTATCCGCAAGGATGGTCAGTATAAGCAGATCCTTGAAACCATATTTGTTGCTGCTGTCCGGCCTTGCCAAGAGCGTTCCCAACTGTTCAGCGTTCAGGTATTGGATGACAGGCGTTTCCTTTTTCTTGGATGGGATCGCAAGTATCTGCTGCATGTTATAAAGATTCTGAGGGGAATCAGATTGAACATACCTGCAGAACGACTTGATCGCGGCAAGTCGTTGGTTTCTTGTTGAAACGGAGCAACCTTTTTCTTCAAGTGATGACAGGAATGCCTTGATGTTGTCAGACGTAAATTCGTCCATTGTTACCTTATTGATAGGCTTCTTTACTCTGCTGTGGAAAAACGGTACCAGGAGCTGAAATGTGTAATTGTAGGAAATAAATGTGTTCTCAGACAAACCTCGCTCGCCTCCAAGATAGGTAGTCAGAAAACTTGAAATATAGTACTGCAAGTTTTTATCTTTCATAGCGTTCTACCTCAGGTATGATTTTTTCCATGATGCCGTCCATGGTTTTTACAACGAACGGGTATGCTTCTGCTGTCAGTCTCAGATATCTTTCTGTTGCCGACAGATTCCTGTGTCCAAGGTAGGTGCACAAAAGCGGAAGGAAGGCATTGGGATCTGTTCCGGCTTCAACCGCGGCCTGCAGAGAATGAACTGCAAAGGTATGGCGAATATCATGCAGTCGAGGGCCTTTACCTCGTCCCTTGTGATGTATACCGGCCTTCCACAGCGTATTTCGAAACCAGTCATAGGCTGTGTTTCTGCGGAATGGCATCTGTTCGTTATGCTGGAAAACAGGTTCTTCGTCCGAATACCCTTGCGAGGATAGGTAATCAGCCATGCGTTTCGAAAGGCTTGGCGACATCGGTACCAGCCTGGAGTTGTCATTCTTTGCTTCACGAACCAGCAGTACCTTCTGACTCAGAGAGATATCTCCAACCGTAAGTGATAAAGCCTCGTTGATTCGCAACCCCGTCCCATAAAGGAGACGAAACAGTAAAGGTGCACAACGAACATAGGATGTACTCTGGTCTTGCCAATTGTCAGCGGCATCAAATATGCGCCGTATTTCATCGTGTGTAAAAATATATGGAGTGAACCCACTGCCATGCAGTTTTTCTCTTGCGTTTGGAGGTGAGGGAAGTACATCGTCACCTTGAGACAGCAGATAGGAGTAAAACTGGCGATATACACTATTTCTGGTCGAAAATGTCTTGTCAGACTCAGAACTGCGTTTACTAAGCCATCTGTATACTGTCTCTTCCGGGTGATCTGCAGGGGTAACACCATGTGTCTGGAAGTATCGATCCAGCCTCTGCAATTCTTTTACCTCTCCGTTATATTTATAGCCTTCAAGCCTTTTGGACTCGACAAACTCATAAAGGCGTGAAGCGTACCCACTTGAGAAGAAGGGTTTGTTGTATGGCACCATCAGTCCACCTCCAACGCGCAGTTCCGGAGCTGACTAATTCCGATCTTAGTATAGATCATCGTAGTATTAGAAGATCTGTGTCCGAGAACTTCTGACACCGTGGATATTGGCACCCCCTGGTTCAGCATGTTTCCGGCAATACTGTGCCGAAGAGAATGCAGCCCGCGTTTCCTATGGTGAAAATCGGTAAATCCGGAAAGCTTCTGTAGAACGATCGAAAAAGTTGACCACTAAAACGATCGGAAGTTGACCACTCCGATTTTAACTTAAACTTTCATTTTTTGCCAATAAATTTGCCTTCTTGGCAGCGAGCAATCTGTAACTGTCGCCATTGATTGTAAGCACACTACAATGATGAAGCAGTCTGTCTAAAATAGCAGTGGCGGCAGTTGTATCACCAAGTATCAGTCCCCAATCACTGACAGGTCTGTTGCTGGTTATAACAGTACTTTTGGATTCATATCTTCTGCTTATCAGCTGAAACAAAAGATGTGAGCCATTTGCACTGAAGGGACAGTATCCTAATTCATCAATGATGAGGACTTTAACCTTAGCAAGTTTCTGCATTTTTTGTTCAAGCTTTCCCATTTCATGGGCTTCGGAGAGTTCTTTGATAAGAGCTTCTGCCGTTTTAAAAAGTACTGAGTATCCTTGTTCTACGGCTAGCAGACCGAATCCAATGGCCAGGTGTGTTTTGCCTACTCCTGGAGGCCCAAGAAAGAGAATATTAGAGCCACTGCCAGCCCAGGACAGCGTTTTAAGTTCTCTGATGACAGCCGTATCGATACAAGGCTGCACCGAGAAGTCAAACTCCTCAAGAGTGCATTTGCGAGGGAAATGGGCTGCCATAATCCCAATCCTTATTCTGTTTTCCTCTCGACGACTAATTTCACGACTAAAGACAAACTGCAATATTTCTCTGGGATTCATTCTGCTGTTTGTAGTTTCACTGATAATTTCCTCAATGTGATCTCTGCAGAAAGTCAGATTCAGCCTGTCAGCCATAGCAACAAGATTGTTATCAGATGCCATTACCATGCGCCTCCAGTAACTTTTGCATACTCATCGAGTGAACGTGACAGGCTGTTCTGCCCCCACGTTTCATAATCGGGACTAACGTCATTAAAAATTTTAATGGTTGATTTTTCCTGCAATTTTGCAGTATAAAAGGAAGTGGCCTTATCTATTCTGATAACTTTATTATCATCATCGTGGAAGATGATTTCTGTGTCTGTTATCTGAATAAATACGCTTTGATTGGAGTACTGCTCCGGTAGTTTATACAATCTGTTCTCGACGCGGATAAGGCCACACTTGTCTGCCTTTCTGGTTTCCTCACGTATGTTTGTAAAAAATACTCTGTCAACAGTCCTGAGTTCAGATCGTTCCTTTTGTGTAAATCTTTCTGCCGGGGTTTCAGCTTGTATGCCGGAGGTATGAACCAGTGAAAGTTTCCTTACGTCTGAGTATTTCACCAACCATAAATCTATCCACTTCTGTAAGTCCTCAAGAGAATCAAAGTTTCTGCCTGGTAGTGCATTTTCCTTGAAATACCTTACCATACGTTCACATTTACCTTTAGAGCGGGGTTTATATGGCGTACACGCGACAGGCTTAACATTCCAATAATGGCAGAATGCCGTATACCTTTCATTAAATTTGAGCTCACTGCCGTTATGTACTGTAACCAGACATTTTGTATTATCTGAGACTATTGCCAGAGGAACTCCTCCAAAATGTCTAAAAGCATTCTCAATACCATTAAGCCATGCTTCAGTATTTTCTGCCGTAAACGCCTTTACGTAAATTCTTCTCGAATAACCGAGAACACTAACAAAAAAGTGAATCCTGACATTACTCCCGCCTATCATCACATCCTGTTCTCCAAAATCTATCTGCAGGTGATCACCAGGTTGGGTTTCATAGCGACAGGGGATTGATTCGCCACGATTCTTCAGTTCCTTTCTGAACTGCTTGCAGAAAATCTGTAACCCTCGTAAATTCGCACTGCCATCATACGATTCCTTAAGTTTTCTCAGCAGAGGTACACAGTGTCCATTCATCTCGAGAAACAGCTCTTTAATTGTTTCTCTGTTGATCTTCAGATAGTTATTAAAACTGTCCTGCACACGTACCTTTGGTTTTTGAATACCATTCATGTATTTACGAACAGATTGCCTTGAAATTCCCAATTTTCTGGCTATATCCCTGATAGACTTTCCTTGTTTAGAAAGTTCATGGATCTGATTTTGAAATATTGAATCAAACATTCTGGAATACCCATTTTCTTTTATACGATATTCCGATATTTTATGTTTTTTAGATCTTTTCATGACCACTCCATTATCTATTTGTTTCATAATTTATAGGTGGTCAACTTTTATTCGTTTAGGTGGTCAACTTTTGCGATCGTTTAACAAAGCTTCATATATTTATTGATGATGTTGTGAAGGTTGTTATCCTGCCCAAAAGCCTCGTAAGGGGCATTGTGCCGGACAAAAATGTTCCGGCAAGAAGTTTCTGGTCGGCCATTCTTGAAGTAATCAATAAGAGCAGCCGCAACATCATCTAACAATGGAAAGGTCATCACTGTACCGGTCTTCCCCTGACAGAATGTGAAAGATGACTTATTCCAGTCAATGTTGGACAGACAGAGATCACGGATATCTCCGACGCGCATGCCGTACCTTACAGCAAACAGTAGAATGGCGTAATCCCGTTTCCCTATGGGGCTTTCCCGATCAACATTGGAAAGTAGCGTTGTTATCTCCTCTGTCGTGTAAAATGATGGGATGCGCCCTTTATGTGTTCCCTTAACATTTGGCACAAAAACAGAATTATCAACAATGGTGTATTCGTGCTTGTATAGGAAATCGAAAAATTTCCTTAAAACATAGGCATCATAGGTCTGTGTTGTGCGGCAGACATTGGCACGGGTTTTCCAATATTCAAGGATAGTATCCTTGTTAAGTTTTGCATAATTGGTGAAGCCATGTCTTTCAAGGAACCACAGAAAGGATTCCATACGGGATCTTATCTGTCTGTGTGAAGTCCTTGTCATTGTTTTCGAGACAAAATCCATGAATTCCCCAATAGCTGGCTGGAATGTCTGGCTGAAATAATGGTCTTTACATGATCTCCGTCTGTAAATAGTGCCATTGGACTGATATTCCAGAAGTACAGTGATGGCCCGACGACAGTGGCGGTAATCACTCTTTGCGCGGTCTTTGGAAGGTTCATCGTAAGTTTGGTAACAATACCGTTCCCAACATTCCCTGTTGAATTTAGGTATTCTTTCCTGTTCCATGAATTGAGATAAACGGTTCCAAAAACGGTGGTATGCTGCAATTGTATGCCTGTCATACTGCAGTGTGCGGAGCAGTTGATCGACTGCCCCTGTAAGCTCCTCAAATGATGCATTCATACTGATGACATCTCCTACAAATATATCCAAGATACTGCCTGTGAAATAATTATAGGAAATTATGAAAAGTTTTTATGTATGATGATTGGTAAAAATCCTTGTAAAATCAGAGGTTATACATAAATCTTTCCTATAACTCCGGGCGATGCATAATGAACTTTATGTAAAGCTTTACATAAAGTTCATATTCACCTTGGACAGGGAGATCACACACCGCAGACCCTGCGCAACCTTGCCAACATCATGGCAAGCCACGAGAGCCTCTTAGCCGAAGCCCTTAAGCTTGACCAGCACCGCATGGCAAGATACTGCAGAACGGTTGATCCAAGATTCCTTAAGGAACTCAACAAGAAAAAGCCGCAGACCATGGACGAGCTCGAGGACATCTGGTACATCAGCCAGGGCGAGAACTACGGCAGAGAACAGCATTACAACGGATCAAGATACAGAATGCTGAACTACCACGCCACCTTTTCAAAGCACACCATCGAGTTCAGACTTTTTGAATTCGAAGCACCAGCCAACGGAAAGCAGAACGGCATTCACGCAGGACGCCTTAAGGCTTACATTCAGCTTTGCCTTGCCTTAAGCGAGATGGCAAAGGAAGTCAGAACCGCAAGCCCTAAGCCGCAGCAGCATGAGAATCCGAAGTTCGCGATGAGAACATGGCTTTTAAGACTCGGGTTCATCGGTGAAGAGTTCGCAACAGCCCGCGAGATTTTAACCCGCAACCTTAGCGGAAACGCAGCCTTCCGGTTCGGAAGAGCCTAAACCACAGCGAGGACTTAGCCTCCTCCTGCCGGCCCCTTGAGTGGGGTTTCGGCAGTAGAAGGGTAAGCCTTCCGGAATCAAACAAAAACGAAAGGAACAGATTATGACAAAGAGATATTACATCGCCTACGGCAGCAACCTGAACATTGACCAGATGAGCTACCGCTGCCCCGGCGCAAAGGTTGTAGGCACATCGGAAATACCGGATTTTGAGCTTCTCTTTAAGGGAAGTAAGAGCGGAGCCTACCTTACCATCGAGCCAAAGAAAGGAGCGAAAGTTCCTGTGGCGGTATGGGAGGTAACGGCTGATGATGAACTTTCCCTTGACCGCTACGAAGGCTATCCGAATTTCTACTACAAGACGGAAGTGGAAATTCCGGTTATCGGCATTAGTGATCGCAAGGTAAGAAAGCTTAAGGCCTTCATCTACATCATGCATGAGGAGCGCGAAATCAGCATTCCTTCCCAGCGGTACGTGGATATCTGCCTTGAGGGCTACGAATCCTTCGGCTTTGACGAAAACCACCTTTATGACGCTTTGAACATCAGTCTTGATCACGATGAGTAGATAGCGATAAATCATTGAAAATAAAGGATTTATTGACTTGATAAGGTGTGCGTTAAGAGCAAATATGAACACCGTAAGGCGGATGGCGGTAAGCCTCAAAACTTCCGCACCGCCGGGTTTAACGATTTAATTAGATCAGAAGGATCTCAGAATGAATACAGACAAAAACGAACCGAAAGTATGCCCGCTCTGTGGCAAAACCTACACCGGACATCCGGCTCTTTCCCGAAAGGACGACAATACTCCAATCTGCCCGGACTGCGGTACCAGAGAGTCACTTGAAGCCATCGGAATCTCCCCCGAAGAGCAGGAAAAAGTTCTCGAAATCATTCATGAAAAGCTCGCTGAAAAACCTTGTAAATAGTTGAAAATACTGGGTTTATTGACTTGCTATAGTGTACCTTCAGAGCGAATATAAACACAACAAAACGAACACGAAGGTACATTTTTCAAGGAGTCAGACATGAACAATTTCGAGAACTTTTACAACCGCATCAGGGATGCAAAGAACGCCTACGATGCCGCCAGGACAGAGGATGAGAAGAACGCTGCAAGATCCGCCTACAAGGCAGTCTGGGATGAACTTAAGGAGCTTGGCAGAGAAGCCTGCCGCCTTTTTAACGAGTACGAAGTTTCCCGGGACAGCGGCAACGATTACCTCGACATCAGCGAAGTGGTCTGGGACAACGAAGCGGCAAAGCTGATTGAAGCCATGAGGCAGAACGGAATCGAGAGGTTCACCTTTTCCTCCGGATGGAGTCACGCAGTGGAAACCGCATGGCTTTTCAAGGAGGCCGGATGCACCCTTGAGGGACTGGTTGAGATTAACAGCCGCTACACCGGATGGAACAGCGACGAACACGAAAAAGCCCACGGCTACCTTTTCCGAGTTGAGGGTTAAGAACGAACAGAATTAAACAGCAGGAGGTCGGAACAGGCCTCCTTTTTAACTCAAAAAAATAGTACAAAATCAGACACTTATTGACTTGCTATACCTTCGGTACAGAGCGAATATACAGTCATCGAGAACAACAACGGAGACTTAAAAATGAGCAAGATGACAGAAAGAGCAAGAACCTACAGATTACCGAATCCTTCCACTCCGGAGGATCTGGAATGCCGCTGGAGCAAGACCTTAAGATTCGGTGATAAGGTAATCCTGGCAGGTCACTACTACAACGGAGCAGGCAAGCCCTCCTACTACGGCGCGGTTTACGAGTTCCTCACCGAAGACACCGGCTGCGAGGCTGAGATCGGACTTCGCGAGGTAAGCGGCGTAGATTTCATGGATGAAGGCCATGCACTTGAATGGGCGATGAAGAACGCCAACAATTAGTACGGAGCTTAACGGCTCCTTTTTTATACCCAAAAGATCGCTTCGGCGGTCTTTTTTTATGCCTGTAAGGAGGTGAGCAGATGGCAATGCGGAAACTTAAAAAATACATCCCCACAAAGTTCAAGGCAAAGAAGTCCGTGTATGACAAGGATGCCGCCGACTACGCAGTGAACTTTATTCAGGCTCTCTGCCACACCAAGGGAACATGGGCGGGTAAGCCTTTTGAACTTATCGACTGGCAGGAGCAGATTATTCGAGATCTGTTTGGAACCTTAAAACCGAACGGCTACCGGCAGTTTAATACGGCGTACATAGAGATAGCCAAGAAGCAAGGAAAATCAGAGCTTGCTGCCGCTGTGGCACTGCTTCTTACCTGCGGAGATGGCGAGGAAAGAGCCGAGGTTTACGGCTGTGCCGCAGACCGCCAGCAGGCCACCATCGTATTTGATGTGGCTGCCGACATGGTGAGGATGTGTCCGGCTCTGAACAAAAGAGTGAAGATCCTGGCCTCGCAGAAACGCATCATCTACACCCCGACCAACAGCTTTTATCAGGTTCTTTCTGCGGAAGCCTACTCAAAGCACGGATTCAACATTCATGGCGTGGTCTTTGATGAACTGCATACTCAGCCGGACAGAAAACTTTTTGACGTTATGACCAAGGGCTCCGGCGATGCCCGAATGCAACCTCTGTATTTTCTCATCACCACTGCGGGAACCGACACTAATTCCATCTGCTACGAAACCCATCAGAAGGCTAAAGACATCCTTGAGGGCAGAAAGATCGATCCGACTTTCTACCCGGTAATTTACGGGGCTGCCGAGGATGATGATTGGACAGATCCGGAAGTCTGGAAAAAGGCTAATCCATCTCTTGGAATCACCGTCGGCATCGACAAGGTACAGGCTGCCTGCGAATCAGCAAGGCAGAATCCGGGTGAGGAGAACGCCTTCAGACAGCTCCGCCTCAACCAATGGGTAAAACAGTCCATTCGCTGGATGCCGCTTGAGAAATGGGATGGCTGCTCTTTTGCGGTTAATCCTGATGAGCTTGAAGGCCGTGTATGTTACGGCGGTCTCGACTTATCAAGCACCACCGACATCACCGCTTTCGTGCTGGTGTTCCCGCCGAATGATGAGGATGACAAATATTACATCATGCCGTTCTTTTGGATTCCGGAAGACACCATGGAGCTTCGAGTGAGACGAGATCACGTACCTTACGACGTATGGCATAAACAGGGATTTCTGGAAACCACTGAAGGCAACGTGGTGCATTACGGATACATTGAAAAGTTCATTGAGAACCTTGGCACCCGCTACAACATCCGGGAAATTGCCTTTGACCGCTGGGGAGCCGTGCAGATGGTACAGAACCTTGAGGGCATGGGCTTTACCGTAGTTCCTTTCGGCCAGGGCTTTAAGGACATGTCTCCGCCTACCAAGGAACTCATGAAACTCACCCTTGAGCAGAAGCTTGCTCACGGCGGTCATCCGGTTTTGCGCTGGATGATGGACAACATTTACATAAGAACAGATCCCGCAGGCAACATCAAAGCCGACAAGGAAAAATCCACCGAGAAGATTGACGGTGCAATTGCCACCATCATGGGACTTGATCGCGCTATTCGATGCGGCAATGACAATACCTCGTCTGTTTACGATGAACGTGGAATTTTATTTATCTAGGAGCATACATGAATTTTCTTAAACGCCTTTTTACCAGAAAGACGACCAACAGTCTCAACGGCTCCGGCTACAGATTCATGATGGGAGGCAGTACCTCCGGCAAACACGTCAATGAACGTTCAGCCATGCAGATGACCGCGGTGTATGCCTGCGTGAGAATTCTGTCAGAGTCCATTGCCAGTCTGCCGGTTCACCTTTACCAGTATGAATCGGAAGGCAACAAGGCCAAGGCGGTAAAGCATCCGCTGTATCGCATTCTGCATGATGAGCCGAATCCGGAAATGACCTCATTTGTGTTCCGAGAAACGCTGATGACGCACCTGCTCCTCTGGGGCAATGCCTACGCTCAGATTATCCGAAACGGCAAAGGCGAAATCATCGGACTGTATCCCTTAATGCCTAACCGCATGACGGTTGACCGGGACTCAAACGGTCAGATTATTTATCAGTATCAGATGCAGGACTCGGATGCTCATACAGGGAAAAGCGGCTCTGTGACTTTAAGGCCGTCCGAGGTGCTGCATGTACCGGGCTTAGGCTTTGACGGACTTGTCGGTTACTCGCCGATAGCCATGGCAAAAAATGCCATAGGTCTTTCGATTGCCACCGAAGAATACGGAGCAAAGTTTTTTGCCAACGGTGCAACACCGGGAGGCATTCTGGAGTTTCCGGGAACGGTGAAAAATCCTGAATCAATCCGCGAAAGCTGGAATAAAGGCTTTTCCGGCAGTAATGCCCACAAGGTGGCAATACTTGAAGAAGGCATGAAATACACGCCGATTTCCATCTCACCGGAACAGGCGCAGTTCCTTGAGACCCGTAAATTTCAGATTGATGAGATAGCGAGAATCTTCCGAGTGCCGCCTCACATGGTTGGAGACCTTGAGAAATCAAGCTTCAGCAATATCGAACAGCAGTCACTCGAGTTCGTGAAATACACCCTGGAGCCGTGGATTATCCGCTGGGAGCAGTCACTTAACCGGGCACTTCTCACCGAAAAGGAAAAGCCGGACTATTTCGTGAAGTTCAATGTGGACGGACTTCTTCGAGGTGATTACCAGAGCCGTATGAACGGTTATGCCATTGCACGGCAGAACGGCTGGATGTCAGCCAATGATATCAGAAGTTTAGAGCAGCTTGATCTCATTCCGGATGAGCTTGGTGGAAATCTGTATCTCATCAACGGAAACATGACCAAACTGCAGGACGCAGGAATTTTTGCAAACAAGGAGAACAACAATGAAGAAGTTCTGGAAGTGGAAGAATCAGACGGAGGAAAACGCTCCGACCCCGGAAAGAACCCTGTTCCTGAACGGCACCATCGCTGAGCAGAGCTGGTTTGACGATGACGTGACACCGCAGATTTTCAAAGATGAACTGATGAGCGGTTCAGGAGACATCACCGTATGGATTAACTCACCCGGCGGTGACTGTGTGGCTGCCGCTCAGATTTACAACATGCTGATGGAATATCCCGGTAACGTCACCGTGAAGATTGACGGCATTGCCGCCTCTGCCGCCTCGGTGATTGCCATGGCGGGAACCAGGGTGTGTGTCTCACCGGTCTCCATGCTGATGATCCACAATCCGATGACCTTTGCCTTTGGCAATACTGCTGAAATGCAGAAAGCCATCGACATGCTTGGGGAAGTAAAGGAATCAATCATCAATGCATACGAAATCAAAACCGGCATGAGCAGAGCCAAGCTTTCCCGTCTAATGGATGCGGAAACCTGGATGAATGCCAACAAGGCCGTGGAACTTGGATTTGCCGATGAGATTCTGCAGAGAGAACCGTCTTCCGAAAATGAAATGACGGAGGCTGCCTCTACAGCTTTCTCAAGGGCTAGTGTTACCAATTCACTGATGGAAAAGCTTTCTGCCCGATGTCGCATTGAGGCAAAACCAACTGAAACCAAAACCAACGAACGCTCCGTGGATGATTTGATGGAGCGTCTTAACCTTATCAGAAACTAGGAGAATTTATGACTACTGTAAATGAACTTCGCGAAAAGCGAGCAACCGCATGGAATGCCGCCAAGGCCTTTCTTGAATCCCGTCGTACCGACAAGGGAACTCTTACCGCAGAGGACGATGCTACCTACACCCGAATGGAGCAGGACATCACTGATTTAAGCAGGGAAATCGCCCGACTTGAACGCCGTGATGCTCTTGATGCCGAACTTTCCCGTCCGGTAAACACTCCCATCACCTCAAAGCCATCTGCTGCCGTTGGCTCTTCTGCTACTGACTCTGCGGTAAAGCGCGGCCGTGCCTCTGATGAGTATAAGAACGGCATGCTCAAGGCTCTCAGAACCAACTTCAAGCAGGTATCCAATGTTCTGCAGGAAGGTGTGGATGCTGACGGTGGTTACCTTGTTCCGGAAGAATACGACGATAGACTCATTGGTGTACTTGAAGAAGAAAACATCATGCGAACTCTCGGTAATGTAATCACCACCTCCGGCGAACACAAGATTAACATTGCCGCCACCAAGCCTGCCGCCGCATGGATTGAAGAAGGCGGTGCATTGTCTTTCGGTGATGCAACCTTTGCTCAGATTTTACTTGATGCCCACAAACTGCATGTTGCCATCAAGGTAACCGAGGAACTCCTCTACGATGCTGCTTTCGATTTGGAAAAATACATCATTACCGAGTTCGGCAAGGCTCTGGCCAATGCGGAAGAGGATGCCTTCCTTAACGGTACCGGTCGTGGTCAGCCACTCGGTCTCTTTGCTGAAACAGGTGGCGGTACTGCCGCACTTTCTGCCGCCTCAGTTAACGCAGATCACATCATGCAGCTTGTGTATGCATTAAAGAGACCGTACCGCAAGTCAGCATCTTTCATTATGCATGACAAGACCGTGGCTGCAATCAGACAGCTCAAGGACAACAACGGCATGTACCTCTGGCAGCCGGCACTGACTTCCGGAGAGCCGGACAAGCTCTTAGGCTACGACGTGTATACCTCACCGTTCTGTCCTGAAGGCAAGATTGCCTTTGGTGACTACAACTACTACAACATCGGTGACCGCGGTACCCGTTCATTCTCTGAACTTAGAGAGCTCTTTGCAGGCAACGGCATGATTGGCTTTGTGGCCAAGGAACGAGTGGACGGCAAGCTGATCTTGCCGGAGGCGGTACAGATTTTAACTATCACCGGCGGTAAGACCGTGAAACCATAAGGCTCCATAACGGAGCTTTTTTTATGCCTTCATCATTCTGCTGATGGAGGCTTTTTTGGAGTTTAGCTATGAGCATGACACTAAAGGAAATGAAGAACTATCTGCGTGTTGACGGTACCGAGGATGACACGCTTATCAGGAATCTTATCTACTCGGCTGAACGGCTGTGTCTTGATGTGCTGAGAGCGGATTCGACCAAAGTGCTCTACGACTCGAAGTACGGCAGAGCCGCGGTGATGTATGCCGTCAACTACATGTATGAGCATCGCACCGAGGCTGACTACCGGGCATTGACGCTTTCCCTCCGTGCCATGCTGTTCGGCTCAAGGAAGGAGGCATTCTGATGGAAACCGGAACGATGAATGAACGTATCAGAATTTATGAACCAAAGTCTGACGGCAATCAGACCTCGCTTGATGAGTATGAGCTTTCGGGGTCAGTCTGGGCGAACGTGAGACAGGTTACCACCCGTGACCAGATGCGTTCAGGCGTTGAGGTACAGAGCGGTCAGATTACCATTCTGATCCGCTACCTTGCAGGTCTTTCCGATGACTGTCTTATCGAGTGGAACGGCAAGTTCTACGGTATCGATAACCTGTCTCCCGACAGGCATAAGGGAGAAATTCTGCTTGGCTGCAGCTATTCGGGACTTAATGAAAATCAGAGGTTTACCACATGATTTCAATCAGTGAAATGAAAGCAAAGGTTAAGACTCTCGTTGAGGATCTCACCGGGCTGAAAGCTTACTTCGATTTGGTGCCGAACAACATCAAGACCGGAGTTCTGATTACCCGGCAGGCTACTGAGTTTTCCGGCAGAACTGTTGATGGCGAGGCGCACATTGCCCATCACGGCTTTGAGGTGTTTATCTTCTCGTTTCAAAGTGCAGAGGCCTGTGACGCTCCGACGGATAAGCTGGTTAATGCCGCTGACGGGAAATATTCAAAGGACTTCAGACTCATTATGGTAAACAGCATCACGCCTGCGGAGTATGACCCGGAGGTCGGATTCTGGGGCAATGTCATCAGCATGGAGTTTGTTGAACGATGACGATTGAAGTACATACAGACGGTGCTGACATTCTTGCTGAAAAGCTCAAGGGTCTGCCGCAGAAACTGCAGACTAAAATCAGCCGTGTGATTCTGAAGGAGGCGCTGAAGGAAACAGGAGCAAGAGAAGAACTTACGGGGTACATCGATACTCACTTCAAATCCCATACCGGAATCTACCGCAAGTCTGTATCCGGCATTAAAACCTCAAGAGTTCGCTCTGACCATAACCGGATTATTTCATACATACACTTTCTGCCGGTGAGCAAGGTTAAGGGCAGCAAGGAATGCAAAAAGGCTCATATGCCGCCAAAGACTCTGAACCACTGGCTTAATGCCGGTACCCGTGACCATGCTGTCGGCAAAGGCTCAAGTCTTGAAGGCAATAAAGTCATTCAGCAGCTTATCGCCAACAAATACCAGATTGCCATCAACAGAGCCAGACTCAATCTCGCCTCTGCCAAAACACAGAAACAGCGGGATAAGTACCAGGGCATGATTGAACGCAACACCAGTAAACTTTTAGCCGTTAAGGCTAAAGCTACGAAAAAAGCAAGCCAGCACGGCAGAAAGGTTAAGGGCATAACCGCCCGTCATTTTATGGAAGCCATTCAGCGCAGAGTGGACACAAACGCAGTTGCTATCGTGGTTCAGCAGGTTGAAACCTCGGTGGCAGATTTATTGAAATAGGAGAAAAGCCATATGGCACAACATACAGAACTTTATGATTATGAACCGAGAGAGCCTGTGCTTCTCGGCGGAACTCATTCCCAGTTTTCTACTGACGGCGGAGCTACCTGGACTCCTCTCAAGGGTGCGCAGGAGCTCGGGGATATCGGCGATATTGCAGAATCCGTGGAATGCACCACCATCGATGATGACAGAAAAGTTTACTGCGGCGGTTTGAAGGACTCCGCTGAAAAGGAACTCACTATCTACTATTACGATGATGACGCCGACCAGCAGGCTCTCATTGCTGCCGCCGAGGCACAGCAGACAGTTCGCATCCGCCATCAGTGGCCGAACGGTACCAGAGCTGCCTATGATTTGAAGCTTCTAGGCTATCAGATTATGTCCGGCTCTGCTGACGGCTTTATGCAGCTTAAGGTTTCCGGCAGACAGGCATCAGATGTTGTCTGGTCGAATGCCGATGATGAACAGGCTCAAAGCAATGAAAATGAAGGAGATTAACCATGTCTTATCTTGAACAGATTAAATCGTTGAAATTTAAAATCAGCAAGGTAACCGTTGACGGTGTGGACTTTTACCTGCGTGAACTTTCGGGCAAGGCTCGTATCGACTTTGAGAACGAGAAGGACTTACAGCTTCGCGTTCTCAAGATGATGCATGCGTCTCTCTGCGATGCTGACGGCAACCTCACCGAAAAGCCGGAGGACTTCAATGCCTTTATGGAATCCGTGCCGAACAAGGTGCTGAACGCTTTGGTTAACGCCTTCTCGGCTCTCAACATCACCAGCGAGACCAGCTTAAAAAACTAATCCGGGGCAGTTTTACTTTCAGACTGGCGGTGAGAATTGCCCGGGAAATCCACCGCCCAATCTCTGAAGTTCTGGAATATCCCACCACCGAGTTCAACTACTGGGCGGTGGTTTTTCAGGAGGAATACTATGAGGCTCATCCGAAAGAAAGGTACAAAGCCGGAATGACGGAGAGCGATTGTGCCAGAGAGGTTGAGAAGTTTAAACAAATGATGAACAAACGGTAGCGTTATTGATGTACGATTTATCAACAGATTAGGCATCAGATAACAGTTGAATTATTTGTTGATACTAGTTAAATTACTGACATATGAATAGTACGGCCAATTGTTCACAGGAAGTTCCGTCCTGTATCACGGATAAAAATTCAGTGCTGTGATAAAATGACAGCCGATGATGTTGAGTTCGGGGAGGTTAAAGTCATGGGAAGTATTCTGAATCCGACCATGGAAAACAGCTTTGAAACACTGGTTAATTTCAAAGATAAAGACATATTTGTTGATAAAACGGATTTTATAGAAAAGATGTCTGCAAAGATCAATGCAGATAAACGTTTTTTTGCCGTAACCCGTCCCCGCAGATTCGGAAAAACCGTAACGGCCCATATGCTTTTAGCCTATTATTCCAAAGGGTATATCGGCACAAAAATATTTGACGGTCTGCATATTGCTGATAAAGACAACTATGCTGAACATCTCAATAAATATGATGTTATTTACATTGATATGAATACCATCGACGGATTGTTTGATGGTTATTCAGGTCAGAAACAGAAAGTCGAAGGTGTTAATGATCTGGTTGACTATTTCGAGTATTCAGTAATTAAAGATTTAAAATCGAGTAATGAATTTTCAAAATGTCTTGAAAAGCATCAAATTGGAAATATGGGACTTCTGGAAACTTTACTTGCAATCACCCAAGATTTAAATACCAGATTCATTTTTATTATGGATGAATGGGATCTGGTATATCGTGAATACCGTGATGACGAGGTTTTGCAGAAGAAATTTATCAAACTGTTAAAAAATCTGTTTAAATCTGATGGCGGTAAAGCTTGCTTTGCCTTAGCTTATCTCACCGGTATTCTGCCAATCAAAAAATACAATTCCCAATCAGCATTGAATGGCTTTGATGAATATAACATGCTCTCTCCTGGGGATTATGCTCCTTACTTTGGTTTTACGGAAGATGAGGTAGCCAACATTGTAAAATCGCCTAATTGTAAAGTTTCACATCATGATTTAAAGAGCTGGTACGAGGGTTATAAAATCAAAGGTGTGGATATTTACAACCCTAACTCTGTGTGTAAGGCAGTAACTAGAAATGAATGTATCAGTTACTGGAGCGGAACTTCGTCCAATGAGGAATTTGTACGTTTGATCAATATGGATTTTGACGGCATAAAGGAAGACATCATCAATTTAATCGAAGGTGATGAAGTTACTTTCAGCTGTGCCAATTTCCAGAATGATATGGTAACCATAAAAGATAAAAATGATGTCTTCAGTCTTCTGGTATGCCTCGGTTACCTTGGATGTGCCGAAACAAAAAATCAATATCGTAAAGTTGCCTATGTTCCGAATGCCGAAATCAAAGCAGTGCTGATGGATATTGTCAGAGAGCAGAACTGGTATGAACGAATGGAAACCATCAGACGTTCAGAAAACCTGCTCAAAGCTATCAAGGAACTTGACGGAACAACCGTAGCCACAATTATTCAGGATATTCACAATTCTCCGGCTGTAGCTCTGCTCGACTACAATGATGAGGAATCTCTTACGTATTGTGTGATGACCGGTCTTTTATGGTCAACTCTTGATGATTACAGCTATCACCGGGAAGATCAGGCAGGAAAGGGGCGTGTTGATTTAGTGTATGAGCCGATAACAAGGAGACAGCCTCTTATTCTGATTGAATTTAAGTATGATGACTCTGCCGAAGAAGCCATTAAGCAGATTAAGGAAAAAGAGTATTTCAAACGCTATGCCGGACAGTACAGAAATATCATACTTGTCGGAATAAATTTCAGCACCAAGACCAAGGATCACCAGTGCCTGATTGAAAAACTGGATAACTAATTTCACAACCAAAACCATTTCCCATGAAGGATCTCCTAACCGAGATCCTTTTTTTATTTTCAGGAATTTCAAATGAACGACAGCACCATCAGGCTTTCAGCCGACACGTCAGCTCTCTCGGATTCACTCTCCAAAATTGCCGAGGAAATGACTGCTATGAAGGACGCTGTTTCCTCCTCGGCTGCTGCCATGGGTGCAAACCTTGATGCCTCGGCAAAACAGGCAGAGGCTACCAATGCCGCAATTCACGGACTTGATGACAGCGTTAAGACCGTAACCGACTCCATCAACGAGCAGACCAAAACTGTTACCGACCTCGGCACACAGCAAAGTAAGGTAACAAAGGAAATCAGCAAGGCCTTAAATACTCAGAATACCCAGCAGAAAGACGCCAACACCACTCTTGCCGAGCAGAAGAAAATCATGCAGGAGCAGGAAGCTGAAATCAAAAAGGTTACCAAGGCTGTGGATAATCAGACCGGAGTTCTGCAGAAAAATGCCGGTGGCTGGAAAATGCTGATGACGGGTTTTGCCATCAAGTTTGCCTCTGAAGTTGTTGATGGTTTTAAGAGCATCATTTCCACCGGACTTGAGGCCTCTCGTGTTTACGAGGACATGACGGCAAGACTTACACCTCTCGTGGGTGATTTGGAAACTGCTCAGAAAACCTTCTGGAGCCTTAACGGTCTTGAGGATGAAACAGCAACTGCCACCGATAAACTCGCTAAAGCCTTTGTGGATTTAGGTAATAACGGACTAACCAATTCCAATGAGCAGCTTAAGACCTATGCCACCATTGCTCATGGTACAGGTAGAGACATCAACACCTTAACTGATGCGGTTATTGCCTTCTCGCAAGGCTCTACCAAGGCACTAAGGCAGTTTGGCATTACTGCAAAGGACAACGGCGATACCATTTCTCTTACCTACAAAGGCTCAACCACTGAGATTGAAAAGAACAGCAAGGCTCTTGATGAGTACCTGAATCAGCTTGCTAGAAACAACTTTGACGGAGTGCTGGAAGTCAAGCTCAACACTGTATCTGCCGCCACCGGAAGACTGGATAACGCCTGGGGAACTTTCTGCACCAGACTCATGCAGTCAAACGGCGGTTTCGGTGAACTCATCATCATGGGTAATGACTTTCTTGCCAATACCCTGAACGGTATTTCTGAATGGCTGGACGACCCTGCGGTAATTGAGTGGTTCCACAATCTTGCAAAAACGGTACGTGAGACTTTCGAGGGAATACGCACCGCATGGGATAGCGTGAAGGACTTTTTCAGCGACACCCTTGAGCTTATCGGTGTTGAGATGAAGGACGGAACCGGGAACTGGAAACTTTTCTTTTCAAACTTTTTTCAGTTTGCTCAGATTGGCCTGCTGCAGCTCAGTCAGAAAGTCGGAGAGCTGTGGGATAACACCATCGGTTATCTCAATGCCATAGGTGAAGGTATCGGAACCTCTCTTTCCGGCGGAACATTCTCCGAGGGCTTTGATTTTGCCCGTGAGCGAACCAAAAGAGAGGCAGAGGAAACCGCAAAAATCTATAAGGCCACCATTGCCGGAATCGAAAAGAACATCACCGAGTCGCAGAACCGCATTGCCGCTGAACGGCAGAGAATTGCGGAAAAGTATCAGAACAAGCCTGTGGGTGAAGGAACTCAGTCTGTTGACGGCTTGAGGATTGGTGCAAATAAAGACTCAGGCAAAGGAAAAAGTGGCGGCGGTGCTCTCTCCAAATCGGCAGAAGCCCGTGATACCTGGACTCCGTACTACGAGCAGATTTTGGAACTCGATATCCGCTCAAAGGGAGAATTAGAACAGCTCGAATGGGAACATGCCAGGAAAATCAGTGAGTTTAATGCCGTTATAGCAGAGAACACAATAATTTCCGAAACCGAGAAAAACAATGCTCTGCTCATTCTTGAACAGGACTATCAGAAACAGAAAGCTGAAATTGAAAAGTCGGCCATGGACTTCATCAATTCTCTCAATCCCGAGGATGAGGAGATTGTCAGATTGCAGGAAAGTTACGGCAGAAAGCTTGAAATGCTGGAGCAGTACCACAATGACAGACTGATTTCCGAGGAAAACTACCTGCAGGCGCATACGGCTCTGATGGAACAATACACCACAGAATCGACTGCGGCCAAACAGAAAAAACAGTCCGAAGATTTGAAGAAAATGATGGAGCCTTACGAGAAAATGGCTGATGCCACCATTTCAATTTCCGATGCCTTTGATGATTTGTCTGCCAATATGAACGAATCCTCCGGTGCCTATAAGGCCTTATTTGCGGTTCAGAAAAGTTTTGCGGTAGCCAGTGCCACCATGGATGCGGTGCAGGCATGGATTAAGGCTTTAAATGATCCGACAGCAGTTACCTGGCCACAGAAACTAGCGAACTATGCATCCGCTGTTGCCACCACATCCTCCGCCATTTCCCAGCTTACCTCGGTTTCCATGCACGATAAAGGCGGTCAGATTAAAGCCGGTGAATGGGGTATCGTCGGTGAGTACGGACCGGAGCTGGTGCAGGGGCCGATGAGCGTGACTTCCCGAAAGGAAACTGCTGAACTGGCACGTTCTGCCATTAACGGAGGCTCGGGAAACGGCTGCAATGTATGTGTGAACCTTTACGAGAATTCTGAAAAGGCAGGAACCGTTGAAACCCGCGGTGATGATGAGCAGAGAATCGTAGATATCTTTGTGGCCGACATCCGTCACGGCGGTTCAATGAGCAAAGCTCTGCAGAGCACCTTCAATCTCAGTCGAATGGGAGCTTAATCATGCAATTTTATCCTTCTTATCTGCCGCCTCCGCAGCAGAGAGGCTTTAACTACAAAATCAAACCCAACATCATCAGAACCCAGATGGCAGACGGCCATGTTCGGCAAAGGCTGGTTAATACCGGAACTCCTCATGAGCTTTCCGTAAATTTCATTTTCAGTGATGAAGAATACCGGAAGTTTATGGCATGGTACCGAAAAGACATCAACTACGGTCAGGACTGGTTCTACATGCCGGTGCTGAATGAATACGGCAGCACTGATTCACTCTGCAGAATACAGAATGGCGAACTCTCTGCCTCGCTTAACTGCGTTAACAACAATGGTCCGTTATGGTCGGTGCAGTGCCGCCTTGACGTAGAACCGGGAATTGGCGGTGATGAGGTATGGATTGATCCGGAAGGCTGGGATGAGCTTTATGCCTATATCTGGGTTGCTTATTACACCAATTACGAGTGGCCGGGGATTAAGCTCAAAAAGAATAGATTCGGCTATTACGTTTTTAACCTGAATCTTCTCAAAGGTTATCCGTATGACGGGTATGTGGAATTCAACGATAACAACGGCAATTCCACCTGGAGTTTTTATTCCTACGAAATCGATGACTGGTGTGGCCGCATTATCAAAGTCAAGCCGGATTCTGAAGAGGTGGAATACCTTTCATGGTTTAACTAAGGACGGAAAATGCTTTATTCACTTGAAGAAATCTATGCCAGCGGTGGCAGACTGCCGATTGTTACTCTCACCATTGCCAATGAGAGCACCGGAACTCTGCGTTATGTGCTGGGTTACGAAGACATGCAGCTCTGGGGCAATACCTATGAAAAATCTGCCTTTACGGTTTCAATGCCGGAAAGGTCTGACAGCGGCTTTTCCGATTTATCCTTCGGAGTTGACGGAGTCAGCGGTGAAGCCTACGAGTATATGAAGCGGGTTATCGAAACTCAGACAACCACCTACATCACCGTTACCCAGTGGCATTATGAATATCACGACAAGCTTTCTGAACTGACGCTCACCATCACCGGCGGACGCATCACCCGGGAATCGGCAACTTTCACCGCATCCTTCTGCGATATGCTGAATCTTGAGTTTCCGCGTCTGCGCTATACCGCATCAAATGCACCGGGGCTTAAGTATGTGGCTTAACCATTATCTTCTCATCAGACATACACCGAACGGCAGAAAGTATCCGTTCCTCGACTGCTGGGGACTGGTCTGCGAGTTCTACCGCCGGGAGCTGGGCATAGAACTTGACGACTATACGGATTTCAGCATTCGGGAAGGGTTCAAGAAGGAAAGATCCTGCTTTTTTGAAATTGACCCGCCCCACTCCGAGTTCGGTGACGTGATTGCATTTTTCAGGCATGGTCTGATCTTCCATGTAGCAGTGTATCTTGGCAAAGGTGAAATGCTACACACCGGACTTAACCGTCATTGCCGGGTGGAAAAGATCAGATCAATGCAGTTTGTTGAAACAAGAATCTACAGGCATACCAGCCTTCCAAAGAGAAAAAATGAAACTTGAAATTGTAACCAGAGAGGACTTGAGCAAGGTTCTCGAGCAGTTAGATCTGCCTGAATACAGCGGAAGTCTGCCCGCTCTCCTGAAAAGTCAGATCACATCATACAATCCGACATTAAAACCATATCTGTCGCTTTACGTTAACGGCAGAAAGGTAGAACAGACTGAATGGCAGCACACCTTTATCAGTCGTGATGATCATTTAAAGTTTGTCATTGAACCCGGAGTAACCGGTACAGCCATTGCCGCTATCATTTCCGTGGTAGTTGCTGTGGCTTCTGCCGTTTATGCCATGGTGAGCATGAACAAGCTGGGCAAGCACAATCAGAAGGATTCCAAACAGGGAAACTCCATCTATGACGTGAATGTTCAGGGCAACAAAGTAAAACTGATGGAAATCATCCCGGAAAACTTCGGATTCTTCAAACGCTACCCTGATTACCTTGCAGACAGACATGTGTTTTACCGCAACAATACTCTGTTCTGCGACATGATTTTATGCCAGGGTATCGGCTACTACGATTACAAATCCGACCACTCAGACATCTACATCGGCGAGACTCCCATCAGTGAACTCAAGGGCTGTGCGGCTCACATTATCGAGCCGGGAATAAAGATTACCGCAGAGAATTCTCCCGAAGACAAGTCATGGTACTGCTGGTATTCCTCCACCGAGGTCACCCAAAGCGGCCATACACTTAAAAGCGGGCAGGGCAAAATCGATACCTCCTCAAAGGATGGTGTAAATCTTGAGTTCAGTGGTAAGACCTTCTCAGGTTTTTCCTATCAGAGTTTTTCCCACGGTTATGGCGGCTGCTCCGGTGGCGGGGTTGATGTTCACCGCATCAGGAAAACCTTCGATTTGAAATGGGCAGACGGAACCATATTTGAGCTTTCCGGGGTTACCAATACCCGCAGAATAAGCACAGAGATTGTTTCTGCAAGCTCTGATGAAGGAATAACTGTTATTACAGTGAAAAAGGACGCTCTCATTCAGGATTTCAGCTATCTCCGGTCAAGGCAGACTGAAGTTCAAACTGCTATTGATGAGGAAACCGGTGAGGAGACACAGACCGAGGTGATTGTAAGAAACGGTGATTATGTCAGAGTTTCCTTATCGGCAATAACATCAGTCACCTATGACACCATTCCTTCCGGCTCAAGCGGAGGAAAATCTGTCACCGAGGAGGAAAGCAACGACGTGTCTGCGCTCTGTGAAATCCTGGAGATAACCGCTGACGGTGACAATGTTACGCTGAAGTTCGACAGTTCGGATTTAACAGTTCCTGCCTTCCCGGATACAGTTGAACCGTCTCAGCCCTACACAAAGATTACCGATACGGCAAATCGGCTGGCAGGCTCTGTGTTTCAGCCCATGCCTGCGGATTATCCGTATGACGATAACGGCTTTTATGAAATCGTGAGTTTCAGAGATGGCACCTATACGGTTAAGAGACTCAATGACAGCTACGGTGAAATCGCTGACTGGCCGGGGTTCTTTTCCAGCGGAATCAATCAGGAAAACACTGTCTTTACGTTAATCAGCGGTCAGGCAAGTGACGGCGGTTACGTTGGACCTTACCGGGCATGTCCGTATGGTGCGGTATCAAACATCTTTGAACTTGATTTCTCTCTGCCGTCAGGACTTGGAAAACTCAACGATGACGGTGATTTTGAGAAACTCACCATCACCATTCAGATTGAGTACCGCAGAGCCGGTTCGGATGATGAGTACACGGTGATTGAGAAATCATGGACCAACAGTACCAACGACCAGCTTGCCGAAACCATCAGACTTGAACTTGATGCAGCAGACAACTATGAGTTCAGGGTTCTCAGAACCTCAAAGGAGGACGGCTCAACCCGGGCTCTCGAGGAAATCAAATGGACCGGACTTAAAAGCGTCATCAGCACCATTGACCGGTATGACAACATGACCGTGCTCATCTGCAGGTTTAAAGGCAATGAAACCTTATCCGAGCTTTCCGAAAATCAGCTCGCCACTTACTGGACAAGAAAACTTCCTGCTCTGGGGTATTCAGATAATCTGCCGCTGACGCCGACAAGGGATATTGCTCCGGTGGTTCAGTACATTGTACGGAAATCCAAATACCGCAATATCCTTGATGTCGATACGCTGATGGAGTTTGATGAACTGTGGCGGTCACAGGGACTTGAATGTAACGGCTCCATCGACAGTGACAGCACGTTACTTGAAAGTTTACGCGATGTGCTCAACTGCGGCTTTGCAGTTCCGGTGGTTCGTGACAACACCTTATCGGTTAAGAGGCTTCATGCCGGAGCACAGCCTGTGCAGATTTTCACGAAAAGCAATATGACCTCAAGTCCGGTGATCACTTACTCTCTGCCCAAGGACGATGACATAAACGAAGTGGTGGTAAATTTCACCTCTCCGAAAACCTATAAGACCGAAACGGTGTACTGTCACACTGATGATGAAGGAAACAAACGCATCACTGATTATCCTGAATCTGACAATCAGGAAAGACTTGATGCCTGGGGCGTAACCGACAGAGAGCATGCCATTGCTCTCGGTATGAGGCGACTTCGGTATCTTAGAAATACCCGGGTAACCTATGACATCAAAACCGAACTCAACGGACTCAACTGCAATTTCAACGACCTTGTGGGACTGGTGCTGGATGAGAATCTCTCGAACATCACCGGAAGGATAACCGCAATTAACGGTCAGAACATCACTACTGATATCGAGATTCCGGAAGACTGCTGGGACGGAGTTATATACATTTCAAGGAAGGACGGCTCTTATGGTGAATATACCTTTTACCGCAATGACAGCCATTCTCTCTATTTAGACAGTTATCCAGATATCTACTGGGACAGTGAGTTTGGCAAGTCTCTCGAATATCCGCTCTTTGCCATCGGAGAGTTACAGCTCTGCTGGGTTACGGCTGTTAAACCGGAAAGCAATAACAGGTGTTCGCTCAGTCTCATCAATTACTCGGAGGACATTTTCAGAGATGACATTAAGGAGAAAAACCAATGAAAGCATTTGTAGTTCTTGATGAGGGATATATCAATCAGGCGGTGGTATCCCTCAGCTCATTTTTCAAATACAACCGCATAGAGCTCATCATTTATGCAGAAAAAGGCACAGACCTCGAGCGGGTTCTCGCCGTAGTGCCGGAAGAACTGGTGGAGGTTCGCTACGTATCTTTTCCGCAGCATGACCTTTTTGCCTCTGTAGGCGGTAACAGACTTATGGTTCACCGCAGTGCCGTACCTGCTATCGCACAAAGGATTATAGCTCTTGAGGAAGTTTCTGCAGAAACCGACTGTGTCCTGAACTTTGATTTGGACACTCTGTTTCTCGGCTCGGTGGTTCCTCTTCTTGAGGAGATTACGGCAGAGCATAAATCCGGCATCTTCGGAGTCAGCGAACGGGAAAACCGGGACAAGTGGATGAAGCAAATGAAGCTTAAGGAAATCGTGAACACTCCGCTGTATTTCAATACCGGACTTATGTGCTACAAGGCAGACTGCAAAGGACTGTATCAGAAGTTCATCAAAACGATTGAGGAAAAAGGCAACTTCATGTACTGCCCGGAGCAGGACTTTGTGAATCTTCACTTCAGGAAAAAGCATCGGCTTTCAGGTGAGTTCAATGCCATCTGGTTCAATCCGGGGTACAAGGAAATGGCTCCGCTGATGGTGCATTACCTCTCAATGGAAAAACCATGGAACAGGTTCATCTACCTTGATTTCCGGGCTTATGCCTACTGGCAGAAATACCTCTCTGCCTGTGAACGGGTGGAAGGATATCTTGACCGGGAGTTTCTGGAGCGGGTGCGAAGTAACGTAAGAAGAGTTAAATAACAGGCGGCTTAAAGGTCGCCTTTTTTATTGGAGAAAAAAACATGAGAGAGCTTTGGAATATGCTCCAGGCAATGTTTACGGGAATCGGCGGATGGCTCGGTTACTTCCTTGGCGGTTGTGACGGCCTCCTGTATGCCCTGATTGCCTTTACGGTGATCGACTACATCAGCGGTGTGATGTGCGGGATTGTTGACGGCAAACTGTCGAGTTCCATCGGCTTTAAAGGCATCTGCCGTAAGGTGGTTGTCTTCATGCTCGTTGGCATTGCCAGCATTCTGGATACGAGGATTTTTCAGACCGGAAGTGTTCTGCGTACAGCGGTAATTTTCTTTTACCTTTCAAACGAAGGTATCAGTCTTCTCGAGAACGCTGCACATCTCGGTCTGCCGATACCGAATGTGGTCAGAAAGGCATTAAACCAGTTACACGATAAATCAGAAAATAAGGAGAATGAAAATGGGAAATAGTCCATTAGTGAGTTTTACAAAATTAAGTCCGAACCATTCCGGTAAAAGGACTCACACCATTGACCGCATTACACCTCACGCTGTTGTCGGTCAGCTTAGTGTCGAACGAATCTGCGACTGCTTTAAGGACAGAAGCAGACAGGCAAGCTGCAACTATGCCATCGGTGCTGATGGCAGAATTGGACTTTGCGTTGATGAGCAGAACCGCTCCTGGTGCTCATCATCAAGAGATAACGACCAGCGAGCAGTTACCATCGAGTGCGCATCAGATCTGACGGAGCCTTACACCATGAAGCCGGAGGTGTATGCCGCCATGGTAGATCTGTGCGTTGATATCTGTAGAAGGAACGGAAAGAAACGACTGCTGTGGATCGCTGATCGGGATAAGGCTTTAATCTATGAGGTTAAATCTGACGAGATGTTGCTGACGGTTCATCGCTGGTTTGCTCGAAAGAGCTGTCCCGGAAACTGGCTATTCGGGAAGTTGGGCGATTTGGCTCAGAAGGTAGATGCTATTTTGAAAAATGTTACATAAGTTTGGGTGTATCTAATGATAGTCCGTGAACTTATACTTTTGAGCGTCGAGATAACATTTGTTACTGCAGAGTGTTATCAGAATTTTCTTTTCGTGTCAATTTGGTCATGTGGCCTAAGGGAATATTATGACGGAAGATAGAAGTGATTTAGACCTCGAAAGTATTTTGGGGGCTTGTACGCAACAGAGGCAACCCAATCTAGTATGGCCGTTCGGACGTAGGGATGATGGTACTTTCAAACCAGCAAATGCTATGGACGTAGATAGTCTCAAAAAAGGCATTGAGCTTTTGGCAGAAGGTGTAACGAAAACAGTATTTGGCCTTGGGAGTATTTGTAATGCACTGAATGGTGGAATTCCTGAAGCGGATTTTAAGGAATCTGTACGTAAGGGGATTACCAAGTCTGTTACTGATGTGGTTCTCCGTACTGAAACAAAGTCTATGCCATCATCACCACATAAGAGGTTAGAATCGGTAACTCCAGGTACTATACCAAATCAGGATCATGAACCATACGGTGAGAATGACTGATCTTGAGTAGGGGCTTTATTTAATTGTTTTTTCAACAATATTGAGTTCCTTGCATGGAATGAGTAATGAAAGGAACTCAGTAAAGAAATAGGTTTATGAGTATGAGCACAATTAAAATACAAAAATTTATGATTACTGTAGATCAGCCCATTCTTTTGGAAAATCTTGTCGCCGCTAAAGAATTTATTTACACAGAGGACAGGGAAGATATTGTGGCACAATTCAAGGGAAAGAATCTTTCTGTAACTGAATACAGTGGGGATAACATTGGTTTGCTGTTAAATTCAATAAAAGAGGAAGAATGTGAATACGTAATTCTAGAGGTGGCTGGTGATTATCATCTTGAACAACTACATTCGTTGATGCAGTGTATACAAAAAAGTTGTACCAACGATGCTAATTTTATAACTAGTATTTCTGAAAAGTCAGACGGTTCAATTATTTGCACTTGCATCAAGACCTGTGCTCCTCTGATGGAGTTTTCAAAAGAGAATCCATCTCCATTAGAAGAAGACTTACATAAGTTGCTAGACATGATGGGATGCCATACAGGTAGACAACTTTTATATAGTCATCATTCATATCACATGCAGTCACTTAAATTGAAGCAATGGAAACAAGACCATAAGGATGCAGATTCAGAAATCATGGCAGCCATTGATCAGATGCTGTCTTGTTTAACGGCGGAGAAGTACCGTCAACATATAAAGGAAAGTTTTTACAATAAAAGTTTAAATAGTGTCGACCAGTCATGTTAAGTCGAGGTAAAAAATGTGTATAGGTAACATAACAAATTTGTCGCTAATCTCGGATGTGGTATCTGAAAGTAATGAAATAAATGAATTAAACGATGTTTTTAAGAGAATATTTGAGAATAAAAGCATAATATCAGTTGGTTCGTTTATTCGTAAAATTAATGTAATGATGGTCAACTTATGTAACGTTGTAGATGACTTATGGGTTGTCGTAATTAAATTTGATGATAAAGCCAGAAAATTCAGTTTTGTAATAAAAGCAGTTTCAAAAGGAATTATCTATGAAGTTGTATGTGCACTCGATGCTGGTGTTAATTTCGATAATTCCATGCTAATGGTGCATCGTTCGTTTAATCGTGACAAAATCGCCAAGCATCCGGTTTCGTACTTGAAAGCCAAAATTTTTTCTACTGTCGATACGTTTATATTGAAAAAATCGTGTCTCAATAATGAATGTATTGCTGAGTGGAATATGTGTAAAGTTAAGAGACCTTGGTACAAGCGATTATTTGGGACTCCCCGTTCTGTATTAAAAGACATTGTTATAGTTAATTCTGAAGTATTGGAATATAAACTATAACATATACATTAAAGCAAGTAGGAAATAATCGAAAGATTATTATCTATTAAGCTTCCTATTTAACCTGAGAAAATAAGTAATGAAATATATCTTTTTCTTTATGTTTATCGTTTTTGCAGGAATGGCTGTTTTCATTGCCTCAGAGCGTCCATACCTGCTTGAGCGTTGGTTCCCTTCAGACGAGACAAAGGCTCAGTTGAGAGCGGTTGGGAAATATTGTTCTGCTAAATCAAGTGTGGAGGGATTAATCGCAGAGTTACCATTCTTGGAAGATGCGAATTTACAGTTGAGTCAGCTGGAGTTTGAAAAAAAACGCATGAAACAGTGTGGTTACCCATTTAGGCAACCGGACAATGTAGCACAACAAAAAAGCTTTGACTGCAATACAAAGTTAGTATTAGGTCTTAAACCGTCTTTTTAAGGCTTCAGGGATTCTTGACAAAAGTGCTGGTGAATCCGTACCATATCGCACACAAAAATCGTGATGTGCTGAAGGAATTTGCAATGGAAGCGAAGATCACAAATAACAATCTTCCTGCTAATCAGCACGATACTGACACTTCCAAACTGGACAACCTTTACTCGTTAATCGAAAAACTTACATCAACCATTCAAGAGCAGACCTCAACCATTCAGAAGCAGACTTCAACCATTCAGAAGCAGACTGAAGCCTTTCAAAATCAAGCCAAAAAAGTTG
>NZ_KB899636.1:775882-827896 GCF_000378405.1 Succinimonas amylolytica DSM 2873
ATGCGTCTACTCATTAACCCCAGTTTTGTATCAGCATTTTATAAATGCCAAAAAAAGAACAGGGTTTACAGGCAAGTCCACCTCCGTCTTTGATCGTATCACTTTTCAAATTTCGTTACCGTGGATGGCCTCCAAGTTTTTCCTTTCACCACCAGGCCACTTCTCAAATGCATGGGCAGGCTCTAAGGCCTTATAGGTTTCAAGAGCGAAAACTTATGTACCGGACCATGAACTTACAACGGTCTAGTACTTTCTTTCATGGGGTATGTCAGGGATAAAACGGCCATACCCTGGGTGATTTGAGGAGAAATTATTTAACACTTGACTCATACTTAACTATTCTGTTACGGGTTTCATCCATACAGGATAGTTGAGTTAATACTCTTTCCCAATATGGTATTTTGGTTTTTCGCCAGATCCTAGCAAGTTCGCTACGATATAAAGTATTAACTACGGCTTTTGTATTTTCAAACAGCTTATTGGCAGTAATTTTTAACAAATATGAATTTAAAGATTTGAGTGCGTTTACAGTTGTACATGTCACTTTGCGTATTTCGGCAGGATAATTATAAAGCTGATGTATATGCTCAAAATTATTTTCCCATATTTTGACAGCTAGCGGATGATCTTTTACCCATTTGTTTTTTAAAGATTCACAGGCTGTTTCGGCTGATTTTAGATTAACTGCACCATACACTTTCTCACAATCTGCACAAAAGTCTTTTTTTAATTCTTTTGAAGGAATGAATTCTGTAGAATTTATGATTAAATGGGGAATGCTACACTGAACAACTGTTTTAGGAAATATGGAATGTATTGAATTCTCTAGATCATAAGATACCTCATTCACACATAAAAACAAAATATCGTTAACTCCTCTATCTTTTATTGAATTTAAGATGTCGGCCAGTTTGGATTTATCGTCAGAAAAGGCCTGAATATGTAATAATTCTTTGTTCCCTTCAGTGTTAATTCCATAAAAAACGTACACAAAGCTGGATTCAATATTCTTTATTTTTACGTCAATACGATCTACAAAAACGAAACAGTATATATTTTCAAGTGTGAAATTTAATTGTGGTACATTTCGTTCAGCAAATTTATCACCACAATTGAAATCATGACATTGTATTTGTCTTGAATGTGTTGGTAAACCTTGTTTGTTTGCAAATTCAATTAAATTTTTATTATTTTCTTCTTCTCTAAGTGATTGATTTTTGTATTCATTACTATTGATATAATTAGAGAATTCTTTTCTAAGAGTTAATTCTATATAAAAACTATTATCCTTTATCGAAAAATATGAAGTAATTAAATCTTTAATAGGGTTATTAATATATATTAGCTTATTTTTAGTTTGGTCATAAAGTAGTGAGTTATCTTTAAATAGGATTTCATTGTCCGTTTTTTTTAATTTGAATGTAATATCATGATGTAAATTATGATATAAAAGCAGATTAGCTGTTGCATCGTTTATATTTTGCTCGATATTGAAATAATTCTTGATATTAGTAAGTTCAGTAAAACATCCTTCATTTATGTTTTCAAAAATTTCATATATGCATAAAATATTGTAAAACAATCTCATAATGTCAGTAGGCAACTGAGTGGTTTTATCTTTGGGTAAATCTTCTGCAATATGTTCAAAATTACGTTTACGTTTATTTGAAGCTTGTCTAATTTCACTCTTGTACGGGTTTGCATCTTCATAACCGCATGATTCTTCACCATATGCTAAGATAAAGGCAGTATAACTATATAAAAGATAAATAATATTAGTTTTTGTCGATTCTGCTTTTAACAATCTATTATAGTTTGATTGCGATAACAGCTCAATAAAAGCTAAGAATTTATCTGTAAAATTCTTGGTGTAGCTAGAGTTTATTTGGTGGTTATCAGTGCTATTCTGTAGTTGAGTTTTTAATGAATCCTGTACCTTGTTAACCAAAATTTGCAGATTATTATCATGCTCTAGAAAAGATTTAACTGATTTGTATATATGCTCGAAATCTTGGTTGTTATTACCGATATTTTCTTGTAATTTGTTTGAGATTTCAAAAAATTCTTTAATGGCTGATCCAGTTTTTTTTAAATCAAATTTAGTGCCTATTGATTCTGAAAGTTTCGTGGCTATTTTTAATTTTTGTTTCCTCGTCTTAATTTCAGCAACGTTTTTTAAATATATAAACAAGTGTTCTCTGTCAATTGTAATATGAGTTGTTTTGCTATTTTTTCTTATCTCATTAATTTTTTTATCAATTTGTTTTAGAAAAATGTTCAGTGTTTCTTTCGGCATATTAAGTGCTTCAAGTGTTTTATTTAATGCTTTTAGACATAAATTAAGGTCATTATTAATGCGTATGTTAAAATCATTAATTGAACTTATTTCTTCAGGTTCAAAATTGCGTTCTAAATGTTCGTTTAATTTATCTATTATTGGTTTTATACTGCCATCAACGGAATACCCTTCGAATTGCATTTTATCAAAAAGGCTGCGATTCAATTTAGATAAACCTTTTCTAAAGCAAAAATAAATGTCAGTCCAAAACTTAACGTTTTTTTCTAATTCTTTGGTGGTGATTGAAACATCCATACCTAAAATTGTTTTACATGTTCTTTTTAGATTCTTTACTATACATGCTGTGTTATGGGGGATAGTAGTAGCTTCTTGGTCTTTATTTGATGTAGCTATATCTTGTTTGAACTGTGGAACCCAACATTTACGCGTGGATTTGTCTTTATCTTTGTCTTTCTCTTTGACTAAATAATCGCAAATCGAAATAACTTCATTGATGTACTTATCATCATTGAGTTTTTTACGCCATTCGTCATGATATTTTTTTACTATCGATTCTTCACCTCGTTTTTTTTCATCCTTTGACATTTTTTTATTCCTACTGTTTTAACTTAATCTCAGTTATTGTTAATCAATCGGTTACGACGATACAAAATCCTCAATTGATTTATTATGTAAATATCAATTTCGTGTTCAAATGTGACAATTAACGATAGTTTATTGTTTTTGGGGGGGCATTGTACTAGCGTTTGTTCACATTATTGTAATCAAGCTAAAAAACGAATGCGATTTTCGGATGTGGTCATGATAGTGCTGCAGATCAATTGTTATGGGCATTGTTTACTTAATGGTAGCACGTTTTCATTTGTAAATCTCCTCTGTTACTTGGCACAGGAAAGAGAAGGAAATTTTTTTGTAAAAAGTACCTACTTCTGGGCATTAGTAGGTAGGAACAGTAGTTTTACAGGAGAACCACAATGCAAGTAACCGAAGTTATATCAGTCACTACACCTTCCACCACACTCAGCCAAATCACCCAGGATCAGCTGCAGCAGGAATTCAACTTTCTGCGGGCGGAGCAGATTACCAGAACCATGCTCAACCAAGGTCTTATAACGGCTGATGAGTACCGGAGGATCATGGTAGAGAACACGATCACTTTCCCGACATTTATCTCGTCTATCCTTTGATTATTAAGTTGCTATAGGTTCGACACAGAGCAACTATGTTACCAATTCAACAGGAGACGAGACTATGAAAAAGATAACCAAAATTGAGTCTGTGACCACGCAGCGCAAGAAAAAATTGCGGGTTGCGGCTTACTGCAGAGTATCAACTGCAAGTGATGAACAGCTTGTCAGTCTTGAGACTCAGAAGGCTCACTACGAAGAATACATCGCATCAAATCCAGAATGGGAGTTCGCCGGACTCTACTACGATGAGGGACTTTCAGGAACCAAAAAGGAAAAGCGTCCGGCACTTATGCAGATGATCACGGACTGCGAGAACGGGAAGATTGACTTTATTGTCACCAAGTCTCTAAGCCGTTTTGCCCGCAACACCACCGACTGCCTTGAACTTGTTCGCAGACTCCTGAAACTTCACATTTCGATTTACTTCGAGAAGGAGAACCTCAATACCGGCTCCATGGAAACCGAGCTGTTTCTTTCTGTAATGAGCAGTCTGGCAGAGAGCGAATCAGTTTCAATTTCGGAAAACAACAAGTGGGGAGCCCGGCACCGCTTTGAAAACGGCACTTTCAGATTAAGTTATGCACCGTACGGCTACAGTCTCACTGACGGAAAGCTTGTCATCAATGAGGATGAGGCTGAGCAGGTTCGGTTTATTTTCAATGAAACGCTGTCCGGGAAAAGCGCCCGTCAGATCGCAACCGCTCTGAATGATAAGAAGGTCCCTTCAAAGAGAAACGGCATGTGGACTTCTGCCTCGGTGCTAAACATTATGCGAAATGAAAGGTATGTCGGGGACTGCCTTTATCAGAAAACCTACACGGACTTCCGGCTCAGACGCCACATAAACCGAGGTGAGGTCGATCAGTTCTATGAAGAAAATCATCACGATGCCATTGTAAGCAGAGAGGTTTTTGATGCTGTCAGCAAGGTTATCAATCAGGAGCATAAGGAGAAGAACAGGTCTGAAGGAAATCTGAAGTACCAGAACCGTTATGCCTTCAGCGGGAAACTGCTCTGCGGTGAGTGCGGCTCAGTCTTCAAACGTAGGATCAACATTACCGGAAAGCTCAAATATCCGGCATGGGTCTGCAGTGTTCACCACAAGGATCGAACCCGATGCTCAATGAAGTATGTGCGTGAGTCAGTTTTGGAGACAGCTTTTACAACCGTGATGAACAAACTGATTTTCGGCAGAAAAGAGGTGCTGCAGACACTTCTTGATAACCTGACCACCCAATCTCACAAGTCAAGACTTCGCAGAATTGATGAGGTTGAGAGAACTTTAGAGGAAATGCAGGACCGCAAACGAAACCTCACCTCCATTATGACAAAGGGGTATCTGGACCTTGCTGCTTTTACCCGCGAGAACAATGAAATTACGGCTGAGACAGAAAAGCTGATGGAAGAACGTGATCAGCTTAAGTCTGAAATCACCGGAGATCTGAACAGAACTGAATCATTGAGGGACATCATTAAATTTACGGGTAAAAGCGCAATGCTGTCGAGCTTTGATGCGGAGCTTTTTGAAAGGTTCGTTGATCACATTGCTGTGGTTTCACGGACTGAACTTGAGTTTCATCTGAAATGCGGAATGAAGGTTAAGGAGATGGTTGAATGAGACAGAACAACACTTTTTTAGGTTACCGGATTGAGGATGGAAGGGCTGTGGTTCACGAGAAGGATGCCGCTAAAGTCAGACTGCTTTATAAGGGATATCTTTCGGGACTGAGCTATATCGATGCAGCAAAGTCTGTGGGACTGGAACTGAATGCCTCATCAGTCAAAATGCTTATGCGAAACGTCCGCTATGCCGGAGATGATTTTTATCCACAAATTATAGATCGCACCACCTTTGATGCGGCTGAAAGCGAACGCCTTCGCAGGTGCAGGCTTCTCGGGAAGAAGGAAGGGCAGAGCAAAGAGAAAGCACAGAAAACAGTACCGCAAAATTTTTCATTCAGGAAGTGTCTGAAGACGTTCGGAGACCCGTTTAAACAGGCTGAGTACATTTACAGTTTAATTGAGAGTGAGGTGTAAACATGGGAACAATTAGGATGATCCCTGCCAAGAGACGTATCGGCAGCAGGGTTATTCAGGACGAAACTCCGAAGACCAGAGTGGCAGCCTACTGCCGTGTATCTACCGATACTGACGAGCAGGCAACAAGCTATGAGGCGCAGGTGGAGCACTATACTGAATACATCAAGAAGAACCCGGCATGGGAATGTGCCGGAATCTATGCGGATGACGGTATCTCCGGTACCAGCACTAAAAAGAGAGAGGAGTTTAACCGGCTTATAGATGACTGCATGAACGGCAGGGTTGATATGGTGATTACCAAGTCAATCAGCCGTTTTGCCCGTAATACCCTTGACTGCCTTAACTACATCAGAAAGCTCAAGGATAAGAACATCGCCGTTTATTTCGAGAAGGAAGGAATCAACACGCTTGATGCCAAAGGCGAGGTTATGCTCACCATCATGGCATCTCTGGCTCAGCAGGAAAGTGAGAGTCTTTCGCAGAACGTCCGTCTCGGTCTGCAGTACCGCTATCAGCAGGGCAAGGTGCAGGTTAACCACAACAGATTCCTCGGCTACGACAAGGATGAGGAAGGAAACCTCATCATCAACAAGGAGGAGGCTGAAGTTGTGAAACGCATCTTCCGTGAATACCTTGAAGGACAGAGCTTTTACGGTATCGGCAAGGGGTTGGAGGCTGATGGTATTAAGACTGCCGCCGGAAGTGAACGATGGCTCAACTCCTCCATTAAGCTTATCCTAACGAATGAAAAGTACATGGGTGACGCGCTTCTTCAGAAGACCGTCACCACGGATTTTCTGAGCAAAAAGCGTGTAGCCAACCGGGGAATAGTTCCGCAGTATTATGTGGAGAACAACCATGAAGCCATCATTCCGAAAGAGCTCTTTATGCGGGTTCAGGAGGAAATGGCGAAACGTTCAAACCTAAAAACCACAACGGGGAAACGCAGACAGTACAGTGGCAAGTTTGCTCTTTCAAACCTTGTTTCCTGCTGTCATTGCGGAGGCTTTTACCAGCGTACTCACTGGAATATTCACGGCAGAAAAAGCGTTGTCTGGCGGTGTTTGTCACGACTCAAAAAGAAGTATTCGGAGGTGGAATGCAACTCCCGTACTGTTAAGGAATCGGAACTTCAGAGCGTGGCTGTTAAGGCTATTAACGAGGTTTTTGCCAAACAGGACAGTTATATGTCTCAGCTTAAAACCAATATCGAAAAGGTGCTGAGTTCCACGAACACGGATGAAGTAGCCGGGATCGATTCAAAGATTGCCTTACTGCAGAAAGATCTCCTTAAACGTATCAAGCATCGTCAGAACTGCGATAAGCTTGGTCAGGAGATCACTGAACTTCATGAAAGAAAATATCAGTTGCAGCTCGATGATGCTCAAAAGGCAGGTGTTCGCCAGAGAATTTCAGACCTAAAATCCTTCCTAGATGAACAGAAAACCCAGATTGCCGAATATGACGAGAATCTTGTCAGAAGACTGATAGAGCGAATCACCGTCCATGATGACCACTTCACTGTAGAGTTCAAATCCGGGTTGGAGATTGAGGTTAACGGCTGAGTTTACACCCTATGAGCCCACAGAAGGCAATCTATCTTCTTGATGTTACTTATCGCTGCATAATCCGGGAGCATGAGATCAAATACTCTTATGTTCTCCTTGCCCTCGGATGAATTCAAATATGAGTTGTACCAATCTTCAATCTTTGAGTATAAATCTATGGCATTTTTAAGTTTGCTTTCAGCATCTTTACCTTTTAACTGAAGTCCTAGGTTTTTAAGCACATACTGATCCCATATAGGTTTAGATGGATCAATGGTTGCCAGCATCTTGGAACTAAATGATGCCTCTATCATTCCTGTTTTTTCATGCAGTTTTCTAAGGATTCGTTCGAAGGTGTAGTTTTCCGGATTCTTTTTAGCTTCAGTGAAAATGGCATAATATTCTTTTTGCCAATCTTCATTGCGGCGCACCTTATAGTAGCCATTGAACATCCTTTGAAATTCTGATTTGTTAGGATTTCCTGCCATTATCTCTATGTAGCGTGGTAATCCGAAACTTCTGCTCAAAGCTTCCTCAAGTATTTTTGTTGCGTCAATTTTGCCCATTGAGATTCCTTTTAGCTTAATTATTGTCGATTCGTAACAGATAAGATTGTAATATGAAACACTGTGGTAAAACAGTTGAAGGGAGCAAAGTATGAGTTTTTCGTTTAGACATTCAGCAGGATTCGGCAAAAGAGTTGAATACAACCTTATTGGAAAAATGCTGATGGAGGGGCTGGATGTTTACGTTCCTTTGGTTGATGACCATGGTGTTGATTGCGTTATCAAGAAAGAAGACGGAACTTTTATTGAAGTTCAGATTAAGGCAAGATCTAATGAGGTTAAGTTCGGAGACGGTGCTCTGTTTTCGGCAATTGCTCATGAACCAACAAAGAACTTCTACTTTGTTTTTTATTCTGATAGGATAAAAAACGATGATGGTTCTGAAGGGGCAATGTGGATTATGTCATCAGAGGAGTTCCTTCGAGAATGCGTCACAAACAAGAGTGGAAAAAATGAGGGGAAGCGTAGTATTTGGTTTAACGGCAAACGCACGAATAAGAAATCAGGAGAAAGAGAGGAATACTGCAAGCCTCAATTTAGGAAGTATCTGTGTGAGGATTTTAGTAGATTTCACTGATATGTTTTCTCTGCATATAGGTTAATATGTTCTTTTACACCTGTTGTATAAACCATAGTAGATGATCAGACACCTCTATGCACTTGTCCTTGCACGTCGAGACGGTGGTTTTACTGTCACGGGCAAAATAGAACGGTTCTGAAAGCCCTTGAAATCTAAGGGATTGCAGACTTTGATGCTTTTTTGAGCATGGCTGTAAAGAGCGATTTTGGCTGTATGTGAAAACATATCAAGGCGGAGAGATACAGGATAGTTGTGGCTACGGTTTTGCTGTTTTAGGCGGGTTGTAGATAGTGTTTTGCTTTTTTCGGAGTACAATGTGAAGCTCTCCTGATAGGGAGAGCAAGTTGACCGCGAAAGTCTCTGTCATCGGTACTTTAGATAACGAGGTATCGCATAGGTGTGTTAAGAACACGGAGTTCAAGTTTCCTAAGGAGCAAGTGTTGGATATTCGGTTAGAAAATATGAAATGGACAAGAGAGCCGAAGGAATACAAGATTGAATCCGACAGAATTGAAATCACGACAATTCCAAACACGGATTTATGGCAACAGACCTATTATCATTTTCGTAATGATAATGCACCTGTGCTTCAAGTAGAGACCGAGGAAAAGTTCTTTTCATTTATCGTAAAGACAGAATTTACAGGAAGTAAACATCGCTTTGATCAGTGCGGTATCGTGATGTACCTTGATTCTGAGAATTGGCTGAAAGGCTCCGTGGAATATGAAAATGAAAACTTTCAGCATCTCGGCTCCGTTGTCACTAATCACGGATATTCTGATTGGGCGACAACGACAATTTCTGCAGATGTGAAGACTATGTGGTACAGATTCAGCCGCAGGGAGGATGACTATTGCATCGAATGCTCTACAGATGGCAATAATTACTCACAAATGAGGATCTGCCACATGTGGAAAGGAGGAGGAAAGATCTCCTTTGGTATATATGCCTGCAGTCCGGAGAATTCCTGTTTCAAAGCAGTATTTACGAATATGCAGATAACAGAGTGTGCGTGGAAAGCTCACGATGGCCAACAGCCTGATTAAAAATAAGGCAGTGCCGTAGTTCCTTACTGCGACTAAGTTAATAAGGATCCTACGAGCCTATAAAATTAGAAGAAGTTAGGGCCCCTTATTTTTGCAACAGAGACAGTACAATCTCATTCTTTTGATTGGCATTGACTAAAATGCTCGTTGATACCTGTTGGAGAATGCTCTGCCTTGTCATTTCAGCAGTTTCTGTTGTGTAGTCAGCATCCCTTATCCTGTTTCTCGCGTCACGCAAATTTTCTGGTACATTTGTTAATTTCCAGAAAAACGGTAACTTTTCAGATTTATGGTTTATATATCTGGTATCGTTACCGCATTTAGTCATGTGTTAGTCAAACATAAATCATCTTCCGCAATACTTACGATTTGTTCTTGCGCGGGCCTCTTTTAACACCGGTATCACTCCGTAATTTGCGTGGTTTCGAATCTTTTGAACCCAAGGGCCTTCCTTTCTTGCGTTTAGGCTTCTCAACGTACTCTCCCCGAGCCTTGGCTTCAGCAATAGCTGCTTCACGGGCAAGTGTTGCCTTGTTCTTGCTGCCGAGCTGCCGGCCGCGTTTCCTTTTCTGAATCTTTCCTGCTTCCGGAAGTTTATGAACCGGGCTGTTAATCGTCTCCGTTTTTCTGCGAGTGTAATCTCTGGCAATTTCATCAAAGCTGTCCATGTTCATAGAGAACTCCTCAAAAAGATCTCTAGCCTTGACGGACATATCTCTGATAAACCGGTAGTTCCTGTTTTCAAGAAGCAGCAGTGTAATCCTGTCCATTTTCTGAATCATTTCATTGATATCAAGGGTCCTGTTCTGACAGGCCGTCATGATCGCATGTCTCAGAACAGTGGCAGCAAAGCAAATGGCGAATTTGGACATCATGGCCGCATCCGTATGCACTCTTGTCGTGTCAAAGCCTTCCTGGGATTTAAGAATCCGGTACTGTACTTCAGAAGCCATCCTCAGTGCATACAGATCGTAGGTTTTCCCCGCCCCGAAATCACGGGATGACAGCATTGAGAAGAACCCCTTGTCCCTGAGCGTTTTCCTCCACGCCTCATAATTACATACGACACTGAAGCTGCCGTCCGGATTCTTAACCGATTCCAGAAACGGCTTGAACTTTGAAGGGATACTCGGTTCCTTTCCTCCGGTGCAGTCTTTTTCCGCCTTTTTCATTGCCTCGCTCAGGGCCAGATTAAAGTCACCGCCCCTGTAGCAGCCCCTGACAGAGGAAAAGTACAGGTTGATTATCCCGGTATCAGGAGCTTTTTCCCATATTTGAGCTTCTTTCGATAAGCCATAGAGGTACTTTTTGTCAATGAGGCATTCAGGATTGAAAAACAGACGTTCTCCACAGTCGTTCAATACCGTCCTGTATCCTTTAATTTCTCCCGGAATCATAATGACAAAATCAAGTTCCAGCTCTCTGAGTGTTTTGACAACCTCGCTAGAGCAAAAGCCCCTGTCCAGAATAACCCCTTCCACGCCAAGTCCGTATCCTTTCAGGAAGTGAATGATCTTCTGAAATGCCTGAGCATCTACTTTCCCGCCCGGATTGACAAAATATGAAACCGGCTCTCCGGTCTCAGCAGCAACGGCATAAATGCATCCGACGATAGTCTTTCCACTGTGAGACTTGTTTTCGCCGTGTTCTGCGTAATCACTGTCTTGCATCTGGCAGTCATTGTTAGAACCATCAATGCAGAGCCAGACCTTCTCCAGCCCTGTTTTAACGCATCTCTTAATCCAGAGTTCACGGAATTCGGTATGCATTTCCTCAGTAAGTCTGTAAGTGAAGATATTCGAAAGAGTGGCATCACTGAACAGCTCATTCGAGAAAATCACTTCCTTTCTCATTCTTTCCGGGAACATCTGGGTTACATCCCGGCGATCCAGAATCGAATACATGGAATAGTCCATAATGACATTGGCATATTTCGGGCCATATGTGTCCTGAAGAACCTGGTAAAGCCCGTTTTTACAGGAAGCTCCGAGACACAATCCGTACATTCCGACGCACACTTCGTATCCTTTCGGATCGTTAAACTTTGAAAAAACCTGATCCCATATTTCCGGGTAAAGCTTGCGGTACATGTCATTGGGATGCATTGTGGTTTCCGAAGTAGCCACTCCGATGACAGTTCTCTTCTTAGTCAAAGCATCCATCAGGTAAACCCTGGCATCGGAATGATTGATGTAAGCATCTTCCGGAATGGGTATTTCCGGGCGTTCCCTGTATACGTGACTCATTAATTATATATCCTAAATCTGATGTTACCAACAGGTATGATTAGATTGTAGAATATATAAATATATTTGTAAACTCATAAATGAGGAAAAAACCATTATTTTGCAAGGATTTGCAGCTTATTGCACCGGATATAACAATTAGCAATTTTAATTACCAATGTTACCGTTTTGGTGGAAATTAACGACATTAAAAGAAATATTCTGGAGAGATTTTTAATTCTGTAGCATCGATTGTAAGCAAGAATCATAAAGAGAAAAATGCAAAGATGTTGGTGTATTGGGCTATTGTTGCAAAGTACGGGCAGGAGAAAGGATTAGAACTTTATCGCCATATAAAACCTTTGTTATAAAAGCAGTGCCGGGGTAATCCCAGACACCGCTGACGATTCTCTAAACTAAGACAGGCATTTTGGCTTTTCTATCTTGGTAACCTTGTGTTTCTCCTTCTGATTGAGTAATTTTCCTGAATGAGTGCGAAGCCATTTCTGCCTCAGTTCGTATTTTCTCCCGTTCCCTAAATTCCTCAGGTTCTATGCCTTCCCTTTTTTTGAGCAAGGCACGCAATAATCTTCCCTGGTTGGATCAAACTTGTAAATTGAAGTTTCTCCGCAGATTGGGCATTTATAGATAACAGGATTCTTTGAAACGTCAATGCGGTAGGTTTTGCCATCTGGTGTGGTAAAATCGATGTAGAACATAGTGCGTAATCCTCTATTATTTTGCTGTTAGTATTTACGCTCTATGTGAAAGATATAGCAAGTGATTACTTAAAGACTACTTATCTATCCTCTTATACGAACTGCGCGGATAGATGAAATTATAAGGATCTGGCAAAAACTAGGTTTCTCACGTCGAGACCGTAGTTTTACTATCGAGGGAGAAATAGAACTGCTCTGAAATCCCTTGAAATAAAATGGTTTGCGGAGTTTGATGCTTTTTTGAGTATGACAGTTTAACTAAAACTCTGATGTCCGGTTTTTGGGGGACTAAAATTTTTCGTGTCCACCCACAGGGGTACAGTTTATGTTATAAGATTTTTAAGATGGTTCGAGGATTGGAGATCTGTCCAACCGACAGATTGGGGAAATTTTTTCATTCTCAACGTAGGAAGCAGAGAAGGAGAAAACTCAAAAAGCAAACAAACTTTGACATTATGTAAGTCCGGAGTTTTTCAGGAGAAGATTCCGGTGGCAGAATTAACGAACGGTGAGCCGGAACAGTAACAGTGAAATTCCGGCTTTGCGCTTCAGATAATGTAGTCATTTCCGATAAGATTATTTTTGCGATCCACAATATCCTGGATGGAGATACTTTCAAGATATTTTGTAATAACCTCCTGAAGTCCTGTCCATATGAATAGTGTGCAGTCTTCCCTTTCTTCTTCGTTCAAAGTATTGTCATTCGTAGATGATATGGGAGAGATGTTGTTTTCAGTAAGTTTCAGAATTTCGGCTACGGTGTATTGACTGGGGTTTTTGGACAGACGATAGCCACCCTGTGTTCCCCGGTTGGCCTGAAGGATATCTGCTCTGTTTAGGGACGGAATGATCTGCTCCAGGTATTTTTTGGAGATGTTCTGTCTCCTTGCGATATCCTTAAGTGCTATAAAGCTGTTGTCATAATGTTCTGCCAGATCCACGAAAAATTGAATTGCATATCTTCCTTTGGTTGAAATCTTCATATACACTCCAAAATTCTGATTTATCAAAGGTGTTTCAGTAGGGTTGTGGCTCATGTCCCCTGCCAATGGTGCTTTGTTTGCTTTAAAAGATATTATAACAGTCTTACTTGCTAACAGCATTACGGAAAGTTCATCTGATTATTTGTACTTTTCCGGTATACTAGCAACAGTTAATTTTTGTGAGAAGTGTAGGGAGAATGAGAAACATGCTTAAACAGATGTCGGCAGGGCTTGTAACATGTCTGTATTTAGGGATGGCTACCCTATCTCAGGCCTCAGAAAACGATACGCTGGTGGTGTATTTTTCAGCATCCGGAAGAACTGAGACCGCGGCCATGACTATTGCCGGAGAACTGAAGGCTGCTACCTTTGCCATTAATCCGACAATTCCGTATTCGGTAAAGGATCTGGATTATCGGAACCCGGAAAGTCGGTCATCCAGAGAGCACAGGGATTCTGCTTTGAGACCGGATTATTCAGGGGAGGTGGCAGAATGGGATAAGTACGAAACTGTTTATATTGGTTATCCCATCTGGTGGGGAGAAGCTCCCAATATTGTTTACACCTTTGTTGAGAAGCATGATTTTGCTGGAAAAACTGTCATCACGTTTTCAACTTCTGGAAGCAGCGAGCACGGTGCCAGTGGTGATCATCTGGCAGAAAAAGCCGGAGCAGGAAACTGGAAGACTGGAAAACGTTTTTCAAGCACTGTGAACACCTCGGAGATTAGAAGGTGGATTAAGGAAAGCAGATAGTTTATCTCTTTATGCAGATATCCGGAATTCATTTTTTTTCCGTCTCTAAAAGAATGCTTTTCGTTTTTTTTCTATCTGGGAAATTTTGTTTTAAAAACACTGACTGTATCAGTGTTTTAAAAATGAAAATGTAATAGAATCGCCAGATGATGGGCTTTTTCAGGAGGCTTTTCCGGTTCTCGTTTCCGGATTCTCCGCCGTGTTACGAACAAGGGAGCGTTCATGGTAGCAGTAAGAACTAACCATGTCGGCCAGGACTTTGATTTAAAGGTATGGGCCAGAGGCCTTCATATAAAAGACTCGGATCGCGATGAAATTCTTAAGGTGTTCGCCTATTGTCACGATCATATGCCGGAAACTCTGGCGGAAGAAGAAAAACTGGCTAAGAGAGCTGCAGAAATAGTTGGTATTCTTCTGACACTTCATATGGATCTTGATACCTATAAGTCAGCTATTCTCTATCCCCATCTTGAAGAGCATTTTTTTACTCTTGAGGAAGCCAACAGAGATTTTGGTCCCCGTATTTCTAGAATCCTGCATGGTGTCAAGGATATGGAGGCCATTAATTTTATGCATAACCTCTCTTCCGGGGCGATGGTTTCTAATGAGCAGGTTGATACCATAAGACGGATGCTGATTGCCATGATTGAAGATGTACGTGCCGTGGTAATCAAGCTGTCGGAAAGGATTGCGGTTCTTCGCGAAAGCAAGAACATGGATGAGGAAATTAAAGTGCTTTTGGCCAAGGAGAGTGCCAATATTTACGCTCCTTTGGCTAATCGTTTGGGGATCGGGCAGCTTAAATGGGAACTGGAAGATCTTTCCTTCAGATATCTCCAGCCGGAAACCTACAGACAGATTGCCAGTCTTTTGGATGAGAAGAGGATTGACCGGGAAAACTATATCAACAATTTCGTCGAGGAGCTGTCCCAGGCGTTGAAAAGAGCAGGAGTTGAGGCTTCTGTATACGGTCGTCCCAAGCATATCTACAGCATTTGGCGCAAAATGCAGAAAAAGCATCTGGCTTTTTCCCAGCTTTATGATGTCAGGGCAGTACGAGTGATTGTTAAGCATGTTCGTGATTGCTATGCCGCCCTGGGGATTGTTCATACTCGTTATCATTTGATTCAGAGAGAGTTTGACGACTATATAGCAAATCCGAAACCCAACGGATATCAGTCCATTCATACCGTAGTTCTGGGGCCAGAAGGAAAGGCGGTGGAAATTCAGATTCGTTCTGAAAGCATGCATAAGAATGCCGAACTGGGAGTAGCTGCCCACTGGAAATACAAGGAGGGGGATACCCAGGGAATTAATTCCGAGTATGAAAAACGGATTGCCTGGCTCAGAAAGATTCTGTCCTGGCAGGAAAATATGATGGAATCCGGAGCGATAGTCGAAGACTTTAAAAATCAGGTATTTGAAGATCGGGTTTATGTATTCACGCCAAAGGGTGATGTGGTGGATTTGCCGGCAGGCGCCACGCCACTGGACATGGCCTATCAGATTCATACTGCTTTGGGACACCGTTGCACCGGAGCTAAAGTTGGCGGCAGTATCGTGCCTTTTACTTACCGGCTTCAGACCGGAGATCAGGTTGAAATTATCACACAGAAGGAAGAAAACCCAAGTCGGGACTGGATGAATCCTTCATATGGATATATTGCTACCAGCAAGGCCCGCAATAAAATTGCGGCCTGGTTTAAGAGACAGGATCGAGACAAGAATATTGAAGAAGGCCGGGCGCTTTTACAGAAATCTATGGAACAGCACGGGATCAAGCTTGAAAGATCCGAAATTCCGGAGCTTCTGAATGAGGTTCTTAACAAATACAATGCCCGGGATCATAAGGATATCTATGCCAAACTTGGATCCGGAGATATTCGCATTAATCAGCTGATGAATTTTCTTGAGGAAAAATTCAAGGAAAAATATGATGCGCCGGACAATACAGAAGAGCTTCAGAAAACTATTGAACAGAACCAGCAGCAGTGGCTTAACAGTGCCAGGCAGGCCAAGGGGAAGAGCCAGGTTATGGTTAACGGAGTGGGTAATCTGGTTACTCACATGGCCAGATGCTGTCATCCGGTGAGAGGAGATGACATTGTTGGTTTTATTACTCACAGCGGCATAACAATTCATCGGAGAGGCTGCGATCAGCTTAAGCTTATGGTGCAGAAGAGTCCGGAGCGTCTGGTGGAGGCTGAGTGGGGGGAGAACTATTCTCAGGGGTATGCGGTAACGATAGTTATCGAGGCTAACGACCGATCTGGGCTGCTTAGGGATATCACCACCATTATAGCGAACGAGAGAATCAACGTGCTGGGGGTGTCTTCCAGTTCCAATACCAGAATGCAGATGGCTAAAATAATTATCAGGATGGAAGTTTATAACATCAATGATCTGACCAGAACCCTGTCCCGTCTTAATCAGATGCCGGATGTTATATCGGCAAGAAGAGAATAACCTGGGCACCTTCCTGTCTGATTGGGGCTGTCTCCAGATATGCTCTCTCGGAATGTCAGGGCCATTTCGAGGATTGTGGTCAGGACAGAATCTTTATGAACCCAGTTATCAGTATTGCGTTAACGAAGTCAATGAAGAGAGCTCCAACCATGGGAACCACAAAAAAAGCTTTGGGGGACGGACCGTTGGCCACGGTCATGGTATCCATGTTGGCCATGGCATTGGGAGTTGCCCCCATTCCGAATCCGCATTGTCCGCAGGAAATAACCGCTGCGTCATAGTCCTTGCCCATAATGCGGAAGGTTATGAAATAGGAAAACAGGGCAATAATAACACATTGTGCAGCCAGTATTGAAAAAAGAGGAACTGCCAGTTCCTTGAGTTCCCATAGCCGCATGGACATAAGAGCCATGGCCAGGAAAAACTGCAAGGAAATTTTTCCAATGATGTCAATAGAGGGAATGGCGATGTCATGACCGGTATGATCTGTGATATTGCGGATAAGCGAAGCTGCCACCATGGGGCCCAGGTATGCCGGGATAATAATGTTCATGCCGGAAAGCCATTTGACGGCCAAACATCCGGTCATGATTGACAGAGCCGTGACAAGTGCTGCTCTGAAGAGACTCCCCTCAGTTATGTGATGAACCTGAGAAGAACCGTTATTCGGAACATCGTCCGAAACCGAATCCTGTTTTTTGCATGTTATCCGATGTTTTGCCAGGAGAAGCTTTCCAACAGGCCCTCCGCTGACTGAACCGGCGATAAGTCCGAAGGTGGCACAGGCCACTGATATCGAAAGTCCTCCGGACAATCCGAATTTCTCAAGTTCCGGGCCAAATGCGGCAGATGTGCCGTGCCCGCCGGAAAGTGAAACAGAGCCGGCTGCAATTCCCAATAAAGGATGTTCACCGAAAAGAGAGGCGATGGATATTCCGGCCAGATTCTGGCAAATTATCAGAAGTGTTGAACAGACCAGAAAAAGAAGTACTCCAATTCCGCCCCGTACCAGTATTTTGGCGGAGGCCATAAAGCCGATACTGGTGAAGAAGGCCATCATGAATACATCTTTAAGTCCGGATTCATATGTGAAGTCGCATATCCGGAATTCATGGAGAGCGAAGGTCATAAGGGCAAAAAATACACCGCCGATTACCGGAGACGGGATATAGAATCTTTCAAGAAATGGCACAATTTTTTTTATGAAATGACCAGCTATAAGAAGTGCCGTGGCAATTCCAAGTGTTGTTACCATATCAAGATGATACGTCAGTACTTCGCCATCTGACATTGCCGTTCCTCCGTAATTCGGGCGTTTTCCGGTTATTCCGGCCGGCTTTGTTGTCGGAATGAGCGGAATGTGATTTCAAAAGAGACTATTTTATCAGAAACGTCGTCTGTTATGAGAATTTCGACAAAATTGAGGCAAGGTGCTGTAACCTGTGAAGCCGTTTTTCGTTCAGATGATGTGATTATTGGTTGTTAATGAAATGGAACATCAAATGAAATACTTCAAACACGCAATTGTCTCGTCCCTGGTATTTTTCTGCATGGGGTTTAATGCGGCCGGTGCATTTTGCACCAAGGCTCATAGCGATGTGCATCCGTTATGTTCCAGATATATCGCTTTCAGCGAAGGAGTAAAAGAGTCCTGTAAAAACTGCGGTCGTGACGGTGCCTGCAAGTCAGATGTCAGCCTGTATATCGCTAATACCCTGACAGATCAGGAACTTCTGAACTACATGAAAAAGGAGCGTCTGTCCCGTCCTTCCTGCCGTTAGATTCACATAGTTCATTACGGGATTTTATTTTCTGAACCGGATTCCCGGTTGTTGAATGCCGGCTCATTTGATAAAATAGGTGCGGTCTAATTCCTGACAGCATAGTCGGAAGCCATGTCTTCGATTGTGCTGTTTTTTATTTTCAGAAATGTGGTTTTCTATGGTCAGCAAAACAAACACTAAATTTATTTTTGTTACCGGAGGGGTGGTTTCATCTCTTGGAAAGGGTATTGCCGCCGGTTCCCTTGCGGCTCTTCTGGAAGCCCGCGGTATTGACGTAACCATGCTTAAACTGGATCCCTACATCAATGTTGATCCAGGTACAATGAGTCCGATTCAGCATGGTGAGGTGTTTGTAACCGAGGATGGTGCCGAAACCGATCTGGATCTGGGGCATTACGAGCGTTTTATTCGTACCAAGATGACCAGGAACAATAATTTTACCACCGGCAGGATATACTCGGATGTCATCAGGAAGGAACGGCATGGTGACTATCTCGGGGCAACTATTCAGGTTATTCCTCATATAACCAATGAAATTAAGGAGAAGGTTCTTCAGGGTAGCCATGGGCATCAGGTAGCTATTGTTGAGGTTGGCGGCACAGTAGGTGATATTGAATCGTTGCCGTTTTTGGAGGCTCTGAGACAGCTGGCGGTAGAAATTGACAGACAGAATGCCATATTCATGCATCTTACTTTGGTACCTTATCTCAAGACATCCAATGAAATCAAAACCAAGCCGACACAGCATTCCGTGAAGGAGCTTCTGAGCATTGGTATCCAGCCTGATGTGCTTATTTGCCGTTCCGATACCAATATTCCGGTACCGGAAAAGAAAAAGATTGCTCTTTTCTGCAATGTTGGAGAAAAAGCTGTTATTTCTCTGAGAGATGTGGATTCCATTTATAAGATTCCGACACTGCTTAAGAATCAGGGACTGGATGATTTCATTGTTGCCCGTTTTGGCATTGACTGTCCTTCAGCCGATCTTTCCGAATGGGAACAGGTGGTTTATCAGCAGGCCAACAGCGAAGGAGAGGTTGTGGTCGGAATGGTCGGCAAGTATGTGCAGCTTCCCGATGCCTATAAGTCGGTTAACGAAGCACTGAAACATGCCGGTCTTAAGAACAGGGTTCATGTAAAGATCAAGTATATTGATTCCCAGAGTGTCGAAACCAATGGTGAGGAAACACTTGAGGGGATTGATGCGATACTGGTTCCTGGCGGTTTTGGAAATCGCGGAATAGAAGGGAAGATTATCGCTGCCCGCTACGCCAGAGAGCACAATATTCCTTATCTGGGCATTTGTCTGGGAATGCAAGTGGCAATTATTGAATACGCCAGAAACGTGGCCGGAATGACCGGTGCAAACTCCTCCGAATTTGACAGGGACTGCCAGTATCCGGTGATAGGACTCATTACCGAGTGGGTTAACAAGGAAGGTCAGATTGAGGAAAGAAGCGAGGAGTCGGATCTTGGCGGTACCATGCGTCTCGGTGCTCAGCAATGTCATCTGGCAGATGGTTCCAGGGTGCGTGAGCTCTATGGAAAGCCGGAAATATATGAAAGACACAGACATCGTTATGAGGTTAACAACAATCTGCTGCCTCAGCTTGAAGCGGCTGGACTCAGAGTGACCGGACTTTCCGCAGACAGACAGCTGGTGGAGATCGTAGAGGTTCCGAATCATCCGTGGTTTGTGGGAGTGCAGTTCCATCCTGAGTTTACTTCAACACCTCGAGATGGCCATCCGCTGTTTTCCGGTTTTATAAAGGCGGCTATGGATTATCAGTCTCAAATGAGACATACCCCGCAGTAACGATCGGATATTTTCTGAAGCCCCGGTTAATTTTCCGGGGTTTTTGTTTTCATCGGGTGATTATTTTCGGATCGGTGTTTTTTGGGAGGGAGGATTTTACCGTCCCGTATTTGTTGTTTTTTAGGGATGGAGACATTATAATCACATGTCGGGAGTGAGCGGTTTGCTGTATGGATAATCTTCTTATTTCCCGTGTGCAGAATTTAAGATGACTGCGTTTTGCAGTCTTTTACTTATAACCCCCATGAGGACTTATATATAATGGCTAAGATCACTAAGGTAATTGGTCGTGAAATTGTTGATTCACGTGGTAATCCTACTGTAGAAGCTGATGTTTATCTTGACGACGGTTCAATGGGCCGTGCTGCAGTTCCTTCCGGAGCTTCTACTGGTGTTCGCGAGGCTCTTGAACTCCGTGACGGAGACAAGAGCCGCTTTGGTGGCAAGGGTGTTCTTACAGCTGTTAAGAATGTGAACGAAATTCTTGGACCGGCTATTGTCGGCATGGATCCGGTTGATCAGCGTGCTGTTGATAAGGTTATGCTTGACAAGGATGGCGATCCTTTCAAGAAGAATCTTGGTGCCAATGCCATCCTGGCTATCTCTCTTGCTGTAGCCAAGGCTGCTGCTCAGTCCAAGAAGGTCCCTCTTTATGAGCATATCTCTGATCTTAATGGCACTCACGGTGTTTATTCCATGCCTCTGCCCATGATGAACATCATCAACGGCGGTGCTCATGCTGCATGGTCTATGGATATGCAGGAATTTATGATTCAGCCTGTTGGTGCCAAGACTGTTAAGGAAGCAATCCGCATGGGCGCTGAAGTTTTCCATGAGCTTGCCAAGGTTCTCAAGAGCCTCGGTCAGCCTACTACTGTAGGTGATGAAGGCGGTTACGCTCCCAAGCTTGCTGGTACTGCCAAAGCTATGGCTGCAATCAAGGAAGCAGTTGAAAAGGCAGGATACAAGTTTGGCGAAGACATCACCCTGGCTATGGACTGCGCCTCTTCCGAGTTCTATGATGCTGAAGCCAAGCTTTACAGAATGAAGGCTGAGGGCAAAGATTTTACTTCCAATCAGTTGGCTGACTTCCTGGCTGACCTTTGCGATCAGTATCCTATTATCTCCATTGAAGATGGTCAGGCTGAAGGTGACTGGGATGGCTGGAAGTATCTTACCGACAAGATTGGCAGCAGATGTCAGCTCGTTGGCGACGATCTCTTTGTAACCAATCCTTCAATTCTCAAGGAAGGCATTGAGAAGGGTATTGCCAACTCCATTCTGATCAAGGTTAATCAGATTGGCTCTCTTTCTGAAACTCTTGATGCCATCCAGATGGCTCACAAGGCTGGCTATACTGCTATTGTTTCTCACCGTTCCGGTGAAACTGAAGACTGCACCATTGCTGATATTGCTGTTGGTACCGCAGCAGGCCAGATCAAGACCGGTTCTCTGAGCCGTTCCGACCGTATGGCTAAGTACAACCAGCTTATCCGCATCGAAGAAGAGCTGGGTTCTGAGAAGGCTCCTTATGCTGGCCGTAAGGCTGTTAAGGGCCAGAACTAATCTTCTGATTTAGGGCTGAATTTTCAGAAAAGGAGGGGCGCTCTAGGGTGCCCCTTTTTTATTACCTGAAAACAGTCCTTTTCAGGTGATGTTAAGTGCATAATGTTCAAATGTCAGTAGCATAGATTATAATGTTCCTGGTTTCAGAGGGGGCGTTATGCGCTATATCAATGTCATCTTAATTCTGCTGATTATTTATCTCGGGCATACGCTGGTACATGGTCCTAACGGACTGCGCCGCTACCAGCAGGTTACTGCGGAGCTCAGACAGGCGAAGGAATATACTAAAAGCCTGGAGGAGCGTAACATGATGATGAAAATAGACATTGAATCGCTCAAAAAGACAGAAGGTTCGGGAACGGTGGAGAATCTCGCCCGTTCAAATCTGGGGATGATTAAATCAGGTGAGGTATTTTATAGGGTAATTTTTCCGAACAGGCAGGAGGTTTCTGAACACAAATGACCGCACTGATTGATATTGTAATTCCTGCCGCCGGAATAGGAAAAAGAATGCAGGCAGCTCTGCCGAAGCAGTATCTTTCGTTTGCTTCTAGTACCATTCTTGAGGAAACTCTGAAACGTGTTTTGCGTTTTTCCCGTTTAGGAAGGATTATTCTGGTACTTAATCCTGAGGATCAGTATTTTAGGAAAACCTCTTTAGCCGGTAATGACAGAATTGTGACCGTTTCCGGAGGGGCTGAAAGAGGGGACAGTGTTCTTTCCGGTATCAGAGCGGCAACCACGGAATATGTAATGGTTCATGATGCAGCAAGACCGTGCATCATGATGGCGGATCTTGAGAGACTGTCGTACGATGCTTCTACCGATAATGGCGGTGTTCTGGCAGTTAAAATACCTGATACCGTAAAACGTGGAGATGACAGAAACGTTATTACGGCTACAGTTTCTCGGACAGGCCTTTGGAGGGCTCTTACCCCACAAATGTTTAAGAGAAAGCTTCTTATTGCCGCCTATGAAAAGGCAATGGCAGATGGACAGGTACTGACTGACGAAGCTTCCGCCATGGAATATGTCGGTTATCACCCCCTGCTGGTTCCGGGATCGAGTCTTAATATTAAAATCACAGAGCCTCAGGATCTGGCTTTGGGAGAGTTGTTTTTCAGGGAAATGGACTGAAAGGAGAGATGATGATATTCAGAGTCGGACATGGTTTTGACGTGCATCGGTTTGGGGGCGAAGGTCCGGTTATTTTGGGAGGTGTCAGGATTCCCTATGAACAGGGATTAATAGCACATTCGGACGGAGATGTGGTTCTTCATGCCCTTGCCGATGCCCTTTTGGGCGCTTCTGGGCTTGGAGATATAGGTCGTTTGTATCCTGACAATGATGACCGTTTTTTTAATATCGACAGCAGAATCCTTCTCAGAGATGTCTGGAAAAGGGTTCATGAGAAAGGCTGGAAGCTCAGTAATGTTGATATTACCATCCTGGCTCAGGCCCCCAAGATTGCACCGGTGGAACATGAAATGCGTAGCAATATTGCTCAGGATCTAGGCCTTGATGCCGATGCAGTCAATGTTAAGGCCACTACTACCGAGAAGCTGGGATTTACAGGAAGAAAGGAAGGAATTGCCGTAGAGGCCGTAGCCCTTATTTTTAAGGATTAGCGTTAATGAGAATTCTGATAAGCAATGATGACGGCATTTACGCCGAAGGCATAAACCGGCTTTATGAGCAGGTATCATCCGAATATCCGGATACCTGGGTTGTGGCGCCGGACCGTAATCAGAGCGCGGCCAGTCATTCTCTTACTTTGGACAATCCTCTGAGAACCCAGGAAATTTTCAAAAAGAATTTTACTGCTGTCAGAGGGACTCCTACAGACAGTGTTTATCTGGCACTGAATTCTCTATTGAATCCCAGGCCGGATCTTGTAATATCTGGTATTAATGAAGGGGCTAATCTGGGAGATGACGTTATTTACTCGGGAACTGTAGCTGCTGCTATGGAGGGGAGGTGGTGTCGTTATCCCGCTCTGGCAGTGTCTCTCTGCGGTTCTCGCTTTTATGACACCGCGGCCGCTTTTGTGATTAGGATTCTTCGTAAAATTCAGGAAACTCCGCTTCCTGGACAGCAGATTCTGAACGTGAACGTTCCGGATCTTCCTCTGTCTCAGATAAAGGGGATTATGGTGACACGGCTGGGACGTCGCAAGAATTCCGAAAGCATCATTGAAAGTCAGGATCTCAGAGGAGCCCCCATATACTGGGTAGGTCCGCAGGGCAGTCCAGTGGATCGAGATAAGGATACCGACTTCTGGGCGGTGGAAAACGGATATGTTTCGGTGACGCCTCTCCATGTTGATTTAACAGCCTATAACAGTTTGGATGATCTGGGGGACTGGGCGGGCATGGTGTAGTTTTTTATGAAGTTGTTTACCGGTATTTACGACTATTGTATAAACCTGTCAAAGCATCGTCTGGCGCCGGTTTTTCTGACGGGAAACAGTTTTATAGAATCGGTATTTTGGCCGATTCCTGTGGATATAATGCTGGCACCAATGTGTCTTGCCAAACCTGAAAAGGCGCTTCATTACGCTTTTTTGGCCACGGTGTCCTCAGTTTTGGGAGCTGTTTTAGGGTACGGACTGGGATATTATCTCTATGACCCATGGATTCAGGATATTGTAATCAGATTTGGCTATGAGGATGCATTTGCTCGGGCTTCGGGGTATTTGCACAGGTTTGGGGCTCTGTTTATAATCATAGGATCCTTTACTCCGTTGCCCTATAAGATAGTAGCCATCTGTTCCGGGCTTATTGCATCGCAGCAGGCGGGGATCGGATTGGGGGCGGGACAGCTGCATCTGGTACCGTTTATTCTGGTCTCATTTCTTGGGCGGGGAATGAGATTTTTTCTGATTGCACTGGTGATTAAAATTGGCGGTGCTAGAATGGAACAGAAGCTTAGGCGCTATATCGACATTATCGGATGGCTGACACTGGTTCTGGTGGCTGTGTTTTTCTGTTACTACATGATAAAGGACTGAGTAATGCTACGGAGAACTGCAATTTTGACAATGTCGGGTATTATTGCTTTTGCAACAGGGGCCTGCACCACGTACACCGGCAGTGGCTATTCAGCCCGGGAGCTGACGGGAGATTACCGTTCTTCAAAGGTTCATAATGGTACATATACGGTACGTGCCGGAGATACGCTTCATTCGGTGGCCTTTGCTAATAACATTGATATGAAAACTCTGGCATATATCAATAATCTTCAGAAGCCCTATAACATATACAAAGGACAGGTGCTTATTCTGGATCCTTCCCGGGTGGGGGTTCAGACCTATCGGGTACAGAAAAACGATACTGTCTATGCGATTTCCAAAAAATTTGGCGTACCCATAAAGGATTTAGTACGGATTAATGATATTGATACCAATTACATCATTATGGTGGGGCAGCTTTTGGTGGTAAGCCGCAGGGCACCGGCTTCGATTTCTCGTACCGATACATCGCGTCTGTCAGCTCCGGCAACTGTTTCGGCAGCAGCCAGCAATCCCCAGGGACGGCCGGAATCTGCCAGAACAGATCAGAAAATAGTGCGTTCTGATAATACTGTCAGGCCTCTGGTATCCCGTAGTGACAATGCGCCTGATATGACGGCTTCGGACAGCAGAAAGAAGGAAAATACCAAGGCGGTGGAGGATGTCAGGGTTCCGGCTCAGGCTCGGGGCAGTATTAGCTGGAAATGGCCGGCTTCCGGAAGAGTAATTGAAGGATTTTCAAGCTCGGAGCACGGTAATAAGGGAATTGATATCTCCGGCCCCAGGGGGGCTGACATCAGAGCAGCGTCCGGAGGAAAAGTGGTGTATTCCGGTAATGCTCTGAGAGGATACGGGAATCTTATCATTATCAGTCATAACGACGATTTTTTGTCCGCTTATGCCCATAACGATTCAAATTTGGTGCGAGAGGGACAGCAGGTCTCAAGAGGTCAGGTTATTGCAAAAATGGGTGATTCCGAATCCAAATCGGTACGCCTTCATTTTGAGATCCGTTATCGCGGACAGACTGTGAATCCCATGAAATACCTGCCGGCTGGAAGAAAGTAGCGCATAGTCTGCTGACGGTTCGCGGGGTATCGCATTTGTTGTACTGTCTGTATGCACTACCGCACCTGAAGTCGGGCATCTTCTGTTTCAGATATAGCTAGCCTCCTCAGACAGGTCGTAAATCAGGTTAAGAGCTTCCCGGGCTGTAAGTGTGTCAGGCCTGATATTTTTTATGATGGCAATGATTTTTCTGTATTCCTCGGGGATTTCACTGTTTTTGTCGCATATTTCGGTATCTTTTTTTTCCGTGGGGGCTTCCTGCTTTATTTTGCTGGCTAGAAGCTTCATACGTTTTCTGGCAGCAAGGATTACCTTTTTCGGGATTCCAGCCAGCTGAGCCACTTCAATGCCGTATGAGCTGGTGGCCGGGCCGTCTTCCGCACTATGCAGGAATACGATGGTTTCTCCAGATTTCACTGCTGAAAAATGCAGATTCCGGACGGTTTTAATTTCATTCGGGAGAGCAGTAAGTTCAAAATAGTGTGTTGAAAACAGGGTATAGGAGTTGTTTCCAGTAGCCAGCTGTTCTGCAGCAGCCCAGGCCAGGGCCATGCCGTCGTAGGTACTGGTACCGCGACCGATTTCATCCATAAGCACCAGACTTTTTTCCGTAGCATTGTGGAGGATATTTGCGGTTTCTGTCATTTCCACCATGAAGGTAGATCTTCCAGAAGCCAGATCATCACTGGCTCCGATTCTGGTGAATATTCTGTCAATGTCGGGAATAATGGCTTTTTCGGCTGGTACAAAGGAACCGCTCAGGGCCATGAGAACAATTATGGCGCACTGTCTCATGTAAGTGGATTTGCCTCCCATGTTTGGTCCGGTAATTAAAAGAAGCTTGTGTTCCTCGGTTACCGAAATGTCGTTGGGAATGAATTTCGCAGAACCTGCCTGTTCGATTACTGGGTGGCGACCCTTGGTAATGGAGATTTCGGAACTGTCGGTAAATTCCGGTCGTGTATAGCCATTTTCAAGAGCAGCTTTTGCCAGTCCGGAGAGCATGTCAATAGCTGCCAGGCTGCGGGACAGTTCCGAAAGTTCCTCCAAACGGGGCAGAATGCGGCCGATAAGATCATCATAAAGCTTTTTTTCTAAAGCCAAAGCTCTGCTTTGGGAAGAGAGAGCGGTTTCCTCGTATTCCTTTAACTCCTGAGTTATAAATCTTTCGTTGTTTTTAAGTGTTTGGCGTCTAATGTAATCAGGGGGAAGCCTGTTTTGTTCAGCCTGGGTTCGGGAAATTTCAATATAGTAGCCAGAGACCTTGTTATATCCGACTTTGAGTGTGCTTATTCCGGTGCGCTGTTTTTCCCGGATTTCCACATCGCGGAGATAGTCTTCGGCCCCTGATGACATGCTGCGGAGTCTGTCCAAATCCTGAGAATACCCCGGAGCGATAACGCCGCCATCTCTGATGACAGCTGGAGGGGTTTCATTTACTGCCTTTTCCAGAAGTTCCCTGATATCCGGAAGGACTGGCAGTTTATTCTGATATTCAGAAAGCAATCCTCCGGCAGAGTTCAGAAGTTCCCGTATATATGGTGTTACCTGGAGGGCCGTGCGGATTTTGCAGAGATCCCGGGGGCGTACGTTGCTAAGAGCCAACCGGGCTGTTACTCTTTCCAGATCCCCGATTTCCCTCAGATGCTCCCTGAGGCTTTCTGCTTCGGGACAGCGCTGAAGCTCACCAATAAGATCCAGCTTTCTGTTTATTTCCTTGCGGGATCGTACCGGGTTCAGCAGAGAGCGTTGCAGAAGACGGGAGCCCATGGGAGTAGCGGTCTGATCCAGGACTGAAAGCAGGGTATGTTCTCTGCCTCCCTGAAGGTTTTCGGTGATTTCCAGATTTTTCTGGGTACAGGCATCCATTACAAGATGAGAGTTTTTGCTTTCAAGACGCAGGGAACGAATATTAAGAAGTGCGGTTTTCTGGGTGTCTCGCACATAACTGAGAAGAGCGCCAGCCGGACAGATACCGATGGTAATGCCGTCGAGTCCGAATCCTGACAGATCTTTGGTTTTAAAGTGGCCTGTCAGAATGCGTTTTGAGGTTTCATAGTCAAATTCCCACACCGGGCGTCTTCGCAATCCGCGGAATTCGGAAATGGCATCCAGGGAGCGGCAATCTTCGGAATACAGAAGTTCAGCCGGCTTCAGACGCTCGAGAACCGCAAGAACGCCGGTGATATCATCGCTTTCAAGGCAGCAGAAATCTCCGGTGGAGAGATTTAGATAACTGAGTCCAAAGGCAAACTGATCACTGGAAAGACAGGCGATGAAATTATCCTGCTTTTCTTTGAGTAGTGCTTCGTCAGTAACCGTTCCAGGGGTGATTATTCTGGTAATTTTTCTTTCTACCGGACCTTTGGAGGTGGCGGGATCTCCAATCTGCTCGCAGATAACAGCGCTTTCTCCTTTGTCCACCAGCCTGGCGAGGTAGGTATCTACGGAATGGTAAGGAACGCCGGCCATGGGAATCGGCTGACCGTTCATGGTGCCGCGTTTTGTCAGAGTGATATCCAGAAGTTCTGAGGCTCTCCTGGCATCATCGAAAAACATTTCGTAAAAATCCCCCAGTCTGTAAAAGAGCAGGGTGTCCGGATACTGTTTCTTAAAGGAAAGGTACTGCTGCATCAGCGGAGTGATAGTATTGCTGTCTGACATTCTATTTTTCTGATTTAACTAATCGGTACTGACGGTGCAAAGTTTAACATAATGACCGGAAAATCATAAATGACATAAGGCCCTGACCTCGGTAAAATTTTGGCAACGGAGATGTTTTCGGTGATTGTGGAGGCGGGCCAAAATCTTATGTTTGGGCTTACACAATGGCGGATATTTTGAGAGGAGTCAGCTATGCCTGATGAGGGATTGGACATTAGATATTTGGATAATCAGATTAAGGATCTGGCTCGGAATACAGGAGCGGAGCTTAAGAGACTGGGGCTTGTGTCGGTGACCGCCGAGTCCTGTACCGGTGGCCTTGTCAGTGCAGCTCTGACCTCGGTTCCGGGATCTTCGGAATGGTTTGACAGAGCGTTTATTACCTATTCTAATGAAGCTAAGATGGAAATGCTGGGAGTGCGCGAGGGGACTCTGAAGAAGTACGGAGCTGTGAGCGAGGAAACTGTCCGGGAAATGAGCCTGGGGGCTCTGGCAAGTTCTCGGGGCGATATTGCAGTATCCCTGAGCGGTATTGCCGGGCCAGGTGGCGGTACGCCGGATAAGCCTGTGGGTACGATTTGGCTGGCATGGGCTTTCCGGGGGGAGATTTTGCACACCTGCAGAATCCGGTTTGCCGGAAGCAGGGAACTAGTAAGGAAACGTGCGGTGATACAAGCATTGACAGGTATCTATAATTTCTGTAAAGATAAAAGTGATAACAGAGGTGAAGATAAAAAATAATTTGCTATTAACAATTAACTATGTATAATAGCAATAAATGTTCGGTGTTTGGTTTTTTTACAGTACTGAAGTTCTGAACTTTGGTTCTGAAATCTCCAGACAGAGAATACTCCGGTCGGTGCCTGTGATCGTATGAACGGTGCTATAATGCCGGGGCGGCTTTCTGTGGAAAGTGGAACAGCCGGGGAATTTATTGGGATAAGGACTCAGGTATATACCGTCAGGTTTAACTGAAGGCCGTTTTTTAAATTTTTTAGCTAGTATTTAACAAGGAAATAAATTATGGCAGCTAAAGAAAAGGACGAAGAAAAGAACAGCAAGGCAAAGGCACTTCAGGCTGCAATGGAGCAGATTGAAAAGCAGTTTGGCAAGGGAGCAATCATGAGACTTGGCGAAAACAAGCTCATGAGTGACATCGAAGCAATTTCCACAGGTTCGCTGTCCCTTGATATTGCTCTGGGAATCGGCGGACTTCCACTGGGACGCATTGTGGAAATTTACGGACCGGAATCCTCCGGCAAAACCACGCTGACTCTTGAAATTATCGCTCAGGCTCAGAAGAAGGGAAAAACCTGTGCATTTATTGATGCCGAGCATGCGCTGGATCCGGTTTATGCAGCCCGTCTCGGGGTAGACGTGAATTCACTTCTGGTTTCGCAGCCGGATACCGGTGAACAGGCTTTGGAAATCTGTGATATGCTGGTCAGATCCGGCAGCGTGGATGTGATTGTGGTTGACTCGGTGGCGGCACTGGTTCCCAAGGCTGAAATTGAGGGAGATATGGGAGAGTCCCATGTTGGTCTTCAGGCACGTCTCATGTCCCAGGCGCTTCGCAAGCTGACAGGCAATTTGCAGCAGGCCAATTGTATGTGTATTTTCATCAATCAGCTGCGCATGAAGATCGGAGTGATGTTCGGCAATCCTGAAACCACTACTGGCGGCAATGCTCTCAAGTATTATGCTTCTGTGCGTCTGGATATCAGAAAAGGGGCGGCTATCAAGACCAAGGATGGCGATATTTTAGGCAATGAGACCAAGGTTAAAGTAGTGAAGAACAAAGTAGCGCCTCCTTTCAAGTCTGCAGAGTTTCAGATTCTTTACAACAAAGGGATCAGCAAGGGCAGCGAAATTGTTGATCTCGGTGTCAAAATCAAGGCTATAGTCAAGTCCGGAGCCTGGTTTTCCTATAATGGAGAAAAGATTGGACAGGGTAAGAGCAATGTTATTGACTACCTGGCCGAACATCCTGACGTCAGCGATGAAATCGAAGCTAAAATTCGGGAGTTTTACACCAATAAGGATGACTACAATGCCACTGCAGATGTCGGGGGTGATGTTTATTCTGAGGACGGTGAGGGTACCGATGATATTGAGGTAGCCCCGGAATTTGAAAAGGTGGAAATACCTGAAGATCTGTAATATGTTGTATCCGGTCATGCTCCGGTAGAGGTATGAGCGGCATTCAGGGGCGTCAGACTGTTTCTGATGCCCTTTTTCTTTTCGGCTTGCGAAATCATGTTATGTGAAGCCGTTGGAGGTTTTTATGGGTGCTGGTGATAATTTTGACAGGATTTATACTGTCGCCTTGAATATTCTTTCTCTGAGAGAACACTCTGAAAAGGAACTCAGGGAAAAGCTTGTTCGCCGGTTTGGTTCTGAAGAGGAGGCTATAAGCAGTGTTATTGCAAGGCTTTCCGAACGTAATTATCTTTCAGATGCCAGGTATGCCGAGATGGCAGTAAGACATTATTCCGGAAAAGGATATGGCCCGTGCAGAATCAAGATGGAGCTTCTGAAAAAAGGAGTGAATCCTGAGGAACAGGAAGCCTGTCAGGAGCTGGATGACGATGTGTTTGTGGCCCGGGCTCGCGAGCTTGCAGAAAAAAAATTCGGCAGTACAGAAGATATGGATTTTACTGTTAGGCGTAAAGCCATGGCCTTTCTTGCCCGCCGTGGCTTTACCGGAGAACAGTGTTTTAAAGCGCTACGAGCTGACCACTATGATTTTGATGAGTTTTTTTGAGTACTGGTGATGCGGATATGACGGTTTCAGGAAAGTGGTAATTCCTGTTCTCTGTATAATTTGCCCCCTCTTAATGCTATAATCTGCACGGTTTTATCCGGGGACGCTGTTAGCTTCCCGAAGCCGTGCCTTGCTCCAAGCAAGCATTATGTTTTGCAAGGTTCAGATAATTGAAAAGGTTTTTTGTATGTACATGACAACCTCGGAGATACGCTCTGCGTTTCTTGAATATTACCGGTCTCACGGACATGAGGTGGTACGTTCCAGCTCTTTGGTGCCGGTAAACGATCCTACGCTTCTGTTTACGAATGCCGGGATGAATCAGTTTAAGGATGTTTTTCTTGGCAAAGAGTCAAGAAGCTATAAGAGGGCAACTTCCGCTCAGCGCTGTGTCAGAGCCGGCGGTAAGCATAATGATCTTGACAATGTAGGTTATACCGCCAGGCATCATACCTTTTTTGAAATGCTCGGCAATTTTAGCTTCGGTGATTATTTTAAGAAGGATGCCATTCATTTTGCCTGGGGATTTCTGACCGGAGTGCTCATGCTCCCGGCGGAGAAGCTTACGGTTACTGTTTATCAGACTGATCAGGAAGCCTATGATATCTGGAACCAGGAGATAGGAATTCCTGCAGAGCGTATAGTTCGTATTGGCGACAACAAGGGAGCTCCTTACGCTTCTGACAATTTCTGGCAAATGGGTGATACTGGTCCGTGCGGCCCGTGTTCAGAAATTTTTTATGACCACGGTGCCGATATCTGGGGAGGTCCTCCCGGATCCGCAGAGGAAGACGGAGATCGGTTTATAGAAGTGTGGAACATTGTTTTCATGCAGTTTAACCGCAAGTCTGATGGCAGTTTCGAGCCTTTGCCGCATCCTTCGGTTGATACCGGAATGGGGCTGGAGCGCATTGCTGCAGTGATGCAGGGAGTTCACTCCAATTATGATATTGATCTTTTTAAAGAGCTTATAGCCGGTGCTGCGGAAATTCTCCAGGTTTCCGATCTTTCCAGCAAGTCTCTCAGGGTAATAGCAGATCACATCCGCTCCTGTTCGTTTTTGATTTGCGATGGGGTGATACCGTCTAACGAAGGCCGGGGATATGTCCTTCGCCGTATTATCCGCAGAGCAGTGAGACATGGCCGTCTTCTGGGAGCCAAAGAGGTGTTCTTCTATCGACTGGTGGAAAAACTTGTTGCGCTGATGGGGGAAGCATATCCGGAAATCAGGGATTCCCGGGCTCTCATTGAGAAGACTCTCCGGAAGGAAGAAGAGCAGTTTTTGAGAACTTTGGATCGCGGTCTTGAATTGCTTTCCGGAGAGCTGTCCAGACTTGGAGACAGCAAGGTTGTTCCCGGAGAAGTAGTGTTCCGTCTTTACGATACTTATGGATTCCCGGTGGATCTTACACAGGATGTGGTCAGGGACAATGGCTATACTGTGGATACTGCCGGATTTGATTCCGAAATGGAAAAACAGCGTAAAAGAGCCAAGGCAGCTTCTAATTTTGCGGTTGACTACAATAGTCAGCTCAAGGTTGCGGGAACCACTGAATTTACTGGATATGACCGGCTTGAGGATGAAGCGGTAATCCTGAATATTTTTAAGGGCATTGAAAGCGTTAGTGCAGTGGCAACTGATGAAGAAGCGGTTATCGTGCTTGATAAAACCCCTTTTTATGCTGAAAGAGGTGGTCAGGTCGGTGATACAGGTCTGATTCTCGGTGGTGATAATTTTGAATTTCAGGTTACTGATACCAAACATGCCGGGAATGCCGTAATTCATACCGGAAAGGTACTGCTCGGGGAATTTGCGGTGGGAGACAGGGTTTGTGCCAGGGTTGATGCTTCTGCCAGAAACGCTATTGCCCGGCACCACAGTGCTACCCATCTGCTGCAATCTGCCCTCAGAAAGGTGCTGGGGGATCATGTAACTCAGAAAGGATCATTTGTGTCCGGAGATAGGCTTCGTTTTGACTTTTCTCACGGCGAGGCACTGACAGTGGAGGAAATCCGCAGTGTTGAATCTCTGGTGAACAGCTATATTATGGCTGACCTTCCTGTGATTACCGCAGTGATGGATCTGGAAGCTGCAAAGGCTACCGGTGCCATGGCGCTCTTTAATGAAAAGTACGAGGGCATGGTAAGAGTAGTGAGCATGGGGGATGTCTCCCGGGAGCTCTGTGGCGGTACACATGTTTCTGCTACCGGCAATATCGGCTTTTTCAAGCTGATTTCTGACAGCGGAATTGCTGCCGGTGTTCGGAGAATCGAGGCTGTAACCGGCGTGGCAGCTATGGAATATACGGCTCTGATGTCCCAGGAACTGGAGAAGAGCGCTGGGATTCTCCGTAGTGAAACCTTTGGAGTTTATGATAAGGTCGTCGCTTTGGAACAGCATGCCAAGGATTTGGAGCATCAGAATTCCAGACTTCGTGAACAGCTGGCTCTGGCAGAGGCTAGGGGGCTTGCCGGATCTGTGGTTTCCGTAAACGGAGTGAAGACACTGGTGGCTACTCTGGATGCGGTTCAGGTTCCGGAACTTCGTATTGTGATGGATGACTTGAAAAATCGTTTAGGAAGCGCTGTAATTCTGCTGGCTTCCGTTAACAGCGGAAAAATTTCTTTCATTGCCGGAGTTACCACTGATTTGGTGTCTCGGGTCAAAGCCGGAGATCTGGTCAAATTTGTAGCAGCCCAGGTGGGCGGAAAGGGTGGCGGAAAACCGGATATGGCTCAGGCCGGAGGTACTGATACCGCCAAGCTGCCCCAGGCTATGAACAGTGCGGCTGGCTGGCTTGAGGAGCATTTGGGATAACCTGGGATATTATCCGCCGATGAATGAACCCCCGATTTTTGGGGGTTTTCTTTTGGGTGAAAACGAGCGAATTCTATCAGTTCTAGCTGTTTTTTCTGAATAGTCACTGATGAGGTATCATCTCCGTTTAATATCGGTATATGCGCCATTGCATTGTTTGCAAAGCTCTCTTAATTCTGAAAAAATTCAGACAGAAATTGATCAGCAATATCGGTAACAAGCTTCGGTGCATGAAAACGCTTTGCCAGGAAGGCATGATTTTCAATAGTTTGTGGCATTTTTATGTTCTAGGATTTAATTTTTTTTTACTTTTAGGATAAAAGCAGATATTATTTGTAGATAACCGGGTGACACTGGCAGAGAAACCACGAACAGCTTTATGCGGCTGGCAGTTTTTTCGGAGTTGAAAGTATGCTGATTCTGACGCGAAGACAGGGGGAGTCTATCATTGTCGGAGACAATGTCAGGATTACTGTCATTTCAGTAAAGGGGAATCAGGTTCGCATAGGTGTTGAAGCTCCGAAGACCGTTTCCGTACAACGTGAGGAAATTGCTGCGAGAAGGGATCAGGAGGCCGGTGCAACAGCTGATGGTAAAGCAGATTCAGAGTTCCCTCAGAAATTCTGAGACAGGATATTTCTATTTCGGTATTTCTTATCTAGAACGTTCTTCGTAGGTTTGTTTTTTTGTTTTATAATGTCTTGCACTGAGGACTACGTGTTCAGAGAGGTTTTGTTGCCGTGGTTTTCAGGTGATTCATACTTTTATTTGTAAAGGAATTAATATGAAAAAATTACTTGTTGCAGCAATTGCATTGACCCTTTCTGCTTCTGCATTCGCAGACTGGGAAGTTGTTGAGCAGAATGACCAGTCCGTAACTTTTGCTGATAAGTCTCTGGGGATTGCAATGAACGTTACTGCTGCTGGTAAATCTGGTTCTGCTTCCATTAAGGATGTTGCTGAAGCTGCGGCAAAGGATCTCAGCTGCGGTGATGTTTCTGAGGCTGCTATTGGTCAGTATCCTGCATACCACTTGAGTTCTTGCCCCGATGATGTACAGGTGTTTGTTGTTGATGATGGCAAGGACATTGTGGCCATTTCCGGCAAGTGCGGCAGTCAGGATGCCTGTGCTGCAGTTGATTCTCTTCTCGAAAAGATTATCAAAGAATAAGATATGATATTTGTGCGATAAGCGCAAAGGACCGTATTTAACGGTGGGGGCAGGGTGTTTATCTTGCCCCTTTTTGTATGCCATGATTTTTTATATCTCTTGGGTGCAGTCCTAGTTATGACTGCTGATAGTAGCTGCTGACGAATTGCAGGGTGGTTCAGTATTATAACGGTGTTTATATGGTTATAAAATGAACGAAATTATTTCCTCATCATGCAGGTTTGATAATATTTTTAAAAAATTCAGGCTTATCTATTGACAGATTTTCATTATCAAGTAAAATTAGCCCCGCAACGAACGAATAGTTGCGGTGTGATGACCGAGAGGCCGAAGGTGCTCCCCTGCTAAGGGAGTATACCCCAAAAGGGTATCAAGGGTTCGAATCCCTTTCGCACCGCCAGTTCGTTACTGCACCCTTAGCTCAACTGGATAGAGTACTCGGCTACGAACCGAGCGGTTGAAGGTTCGAGTCCTTCAGGGTGCGCCATTTCATCTCTTTGCACCCTTAGCTCAACTGGATAGAGTACTCGGCTACGAACCGAGCGGTTGAAGGTTCGAGTCCTTCAGGGTGCGCCATCTTTTTTCTCTTGATTCTTTTTTCCGGCGGTTTTCGTTCCTGTCTTGTGTCTGTAATCGGTTTTTGTTTATTCTGGTTTTTCATTTTATAATAGTCTCTTGATTCACTTGCAGCAAACGGTAATTTCCGGAGTTTAATCATGGTTGATGTGCTTGACTACGCAAAGAAGAATATGAGCACCCTGGAGGGGAATTCGGAACGAAATTATTTAAAAAGCCGCAAGGGGTCTAAGGAAGACTCGGAGCGAACTGCCCCGTATTCCTTTGAGGCTGAAAAAGCCTTTCTGGGAAGTATTCTTATTAGCCCTGGAAAACTGGACGCGGTTTCCAGCATTCTGAGTGCTGATGATTTCTATGATCCCAGGCATCAGCTTATTTACGAAGCCATGCTGAGTCTGGATAACAACCATCGCGTAATTGATACGATTTCACTGCAGGAAACTCTGGAAAATACGCAGAGTCTTGAAAAGGCCGGCGGTCAGGCCTATCTGCTGCAGCTGTTTCAGGCGGTTCCGGATACAATCGATGCGGTAACATATGCGCACACGATTGTTAATAAATCCCGGGCCAGAATGTTGCTTCGTGCCTGTCAGGAAATTGAAGAGGATGTTTATGTTCCCAGGGGGAGATCCATCGGTGATATTTTGAACGGCGCGGAGCAGAAGATTTTTCGGATATCCGAGAATTCTCTTCATAAGGGGGGCGGTCCGGTATCTATTACCAGGGTGACCATGGATCTTCTTAATACCCTCAGGGAGAATCAGAAAAATAATCTTTCCGGTATCACCGGCGTTCCTACCGGCTATAAATTTCTTGATCAGTATCTTTCTGGATTTCATAAGAGCGATCTCATTGTTATTGGAGCCCGTCCAGGCGTAGGTAAAACAACTTTTGGCATGAATCTGGTACAGAATGTGGCCATGAATCCGGATGTGAATTTTCCAGTATTGGTTTTTTCCCTGGAAATGCCGGCATCCCAGATTGCTGCCAGACTTCTGGCTGCCATGGCACATGTGGATCAGACAAAAATCCGTAACTCCAATTTGGATGATGATGACTGGGTGAATCTTATAGGAGTAGGGCAGACTCTGCTCAAAGAACGTCCTGATTGTATCTATATCGATGATACCCAGGGGCTGACACCGGCTGATATCCGTTCCCGCTCACGCAGGCTTAAGCAGGAAAAGGGCGGTATCAGTATGATCATGGTGGATTATCTTCAGTATATGCATATTCCTGGGTATGATGCCAATTCCCGTACCCAGGAAGTGGCTGAATGCTCCAAAAGTCTCAAAATGCTGGCTCGTGAACTAGATGTTCCGGTAATAGCCATGGCTCAGGTTAACCGCGGAGTTGCGGGACGTAAGGATAAGCGGCCGGGTAATGCCGATCTCCGTGAATCCGGTGCTATTGAACAGGATGCTGACGTTATCATGTTTATCCATCGTCCTGAAATGGATGATGACAAAAAGGATGATCCTTCGCAAATTGGAAAGGCGGAGATTATTATTGGCAAGCAGAGAAACGGTCCGGTAGGGATTGTTCCCATGGTTTTTCTTCATGAATATTCTCGTTTTGAAACAGTGGAGTTTAGTGGTGGTCCGGTACCCCCTCCCGGGGCCGAGTCATCTCCTTCAGGCAATTAAAGATGGGGGAATCATTGGGGGTAATATAATAAGCGGTCCGGAAGCTCGGTGAAGGTTTTCGGGTGTGAAAAGGACAGAGGATTTGTCAGATGGAAACCGTTTCTGTTGATATTGATTTGGCCGCATTGAAGCATAACATGGCTGTAATAAAAAAAATGGTACCTGACAGCAGGATAATTGCTGTGGTAAAGGCCAATGCCTATGGGCATGGTAGTGTAGCCTGCGCCTGTGCTATGGACGAATTTGCTTTCGGATATGCGGTAGCTCGTCTTGAAGAGGCTTGCGAGCTGAGGGAGGCAGGTATCACCAAGCCAATTGTTATGCTTGGAGGTTGTGCCTGTGTCGGAGATCTTGAAGATGTGGCAAGGCTCGATATTTCGGTAACGGTTCACAGCTTTGAAATGCTGGAAGAGCTTAAGTCCTTCTGCCGTGCTAATCCAGGCATTTTGCTCAGCGTTTGGTGTCAGGTTAATATTGGCATGCAGCGTCTGGGTTTTAATGAAGACGAAATCGCTAAAGCCATGGAGGATATTCGGAATTTTTCGGGATTCAGACATCCTGTGGGTATGATGGCGCATCTTTCATGCTCTGATGAGGCTGTTCTTAAGGATTATCATCTGAAACAACTAGCAGCTTTTAATCGAATGAGCAGGCATGCCGAAGGTGCGCTTTGTTTGGCCAATTCCGCCGGTATTATTTACTATCCTGACACTCATACCGAATTTGTGCGCCCTGGGATTATTCAGTATGGTATTTCTCCTTCATCGGGGCGCATCGGTGCCGATTTTGGTCTTCAGGCGGTAATGACTATGCGTACAGTGGTTTATGCAGTGAGGGAACTCTGCCAAGGGGATGCAGTTGGCTATGGTGCATCCTGGGTAGCCGACAGGCCCACTAGAATTGCCGTGCTGGGAGCAGGATATGCAGACGGCTACCCACGTTCTATGCCAAACGGTTCTCCGGTGTATCTCAATGGTACTGTGGTGCATACAGTGGGACATGTATGCATGGATATGATGTTTGTGGATATTGGGATGGATCTCAGAGTATCTCCCGGTGATGTCGCTGAGCTCTGGGGGCGTCATATTCCAGTTGAGAAAGTTGCAGAACTTACCGGAACAATTCCGTACGAACTGGTAACCAGACCTACCAGAAGGGTGCGTTATCGCTATCTTCCGGCATGATTGTTAGCTGATCTTACAGGTGGCTATCCGGCAAATGGCTGTGGGTGAGTCATTGTTATGGTCAGTCACCAGGTGTAAGAAAAAGCCTCGTAACACTCACTGTTCGAGGCTTTTTCAATTATATATACGGTACTGGGAGTACCTCTGATCAGGGGCCTTGTTCTGTTAGCCGTCAGAATTCAAACTTCGGACGTTCGTATTTGCGGGAAAGCTTAACTTCGTCTCCTTTCTCCTGCATGATATCCTCAAGCTTTTCCGAGGCCTCCTGCACCTTGTCTTTAAGATCTTCAGCAGCAGATTCGGCGGTAATGCAATTTTCGCTGTCTGGTCCAGCCTTGCATTCCTCCTCCATAACCTTTAGGGCCTCGTTGTATTTTTCAGTAAAGTAACGGAATTCAAGATCATCAGGAGCCTTAGTGCTGAAACCATGCTCATCGGCAAAAATGTAAAACCACGGATGTCCCCAATCCCATCTTGGAAAGATAAACTCCACAGCGTTGTCAGCTGTTTTGTACAGAGACGTGGCATAATTCAGCTGTCCCATTGACACTAAAAGTGCCAGTATGAGAACTGTGTAGATAACGACCTTGAAAAACATGTTGCAAACTCACTTATTATCGGTTTTGCCTGATCGGCGGTTTAATGCGGACTACAGGGACATATCACTGGATAGATTATATGAAAAAAAGCCGCTAGTTGGCATAAATTTGACCCGAAAAACCGCATTTTTATCACATTTAGACGTTTTGTTACTTCAATTCAATGCGCATGGATAGATCCAGTGCCTGAACATTCTTGGTCAGCGCTCCGACGGAAATGAAATCGACTCCGGTTTCGGCATAGCGTCTGATGGTTGAAATGTTAACATTTCCGGAAATTTCCAGTTTGGCTTTATGGTTGGTAATTTTTACTGCCTCTTCCATTGTCGGCAGATCAAAATTGTCCAGCATGATGATGTCGCTTTCTGCTTCCAGAGCTTCCCGAAGCTCATCTAGGTTTTCTACTTCAACTTCCACCATTTTATTTGGGGAAAGCTTTCTGGCAGTTTCCACAGCGGCAGTTATACCGCCACATGCCATGATGTGATTCTCCTTGATCAGATAGGCATCAAAAAGTCCCATGCGGTGGTTGTGACCGCCACCGGCAACTACCGCATATTTAAGAGCGGTGCGGAGTCCTGGTATGGTCTTTCTGGTATCAAGAAGGGTGCATCCGGTGCCTTCGATCTCACGGACGTATTCTGAAACCAGGGTGGCTACACCGGAAAGAGTCTGTACAAAATTCAGGGTGGTTCGTTCTGCCGTTAGCATGACCCTGGCATTTCCTTCAAGAGAAAACAGCTCCATGCCCGGGGTAACATGATCGCCATCTTTTACCTTCCAGGTAACTCTGACACGGTCTCCCAGCTGATGGTACACTTCATCCACCCAGGCCTTGCCGCAGAAGACCCCTGCCTCTCTGGTGATGACACGGGCGCGGTTGACATGATCTTCCGGGATCAGCTGGGCGGTAAGATCCAGAGAAGGATCCAGCTCGCCGCCGAGATCTTCTTTAAGAGCCAGTGCTACGGAATTAGTTATATCTTCGCTTAACATAGATAATCCTTGAATGATATACAGACCTGCAGTAACGGAATCGGGTAAGTCCCCGGAAAAACAGACCTGAGTCAGCAGATAAAAAACTGTCATGATTATACATCAAAAAGCCCCTGAAAATCAGGATGGCAAATTCGACGGCAGCGAATTCATTTCCATGCAAATCCAGCGGCAATTAATGATATAATCCGCTCCTGTTTTATGTCGGCGGTGTACCCCGTCCCCATTGCAGTCTGTTAACCGTTTAGGAAATAAAGCAAATGCTGGAAATATCAGCTCAGGAAAACCGTTTGTCAGCTCTCAGAGCGCGTGCTGACGTGCTCAGGGGGTATCTTTGACCTTGATGCGAAGAAAGAACGCCTTGAAGAGGTAAATGCGCTGCTTGCAGAACCGTCAGTATGGAATGATCGGGAAAAGTTTCAGAATCTCAGCAAGGAGAAAATCTCACTGGACTCTTGTCTGGACATGTTTCAGGCTATAGATCAGGGATTTCAGGACACTGAGGATCTTATCCAGATGACCCGGGAAGAAGAGGCTGAAAATCCTGAAGAGGCCCAGGCCTCATATGATGAAGCTGAATCTGAAATGAAGAAGCTTGATGGACGTCTCGGCGAACTGGAGTTTCAAAGGATGTTTTCCGGTGAAAATGATGCACGGGACTGTTACATGGATATCCAGTCGGGATCCGGGGGAACAGAGGCTCAGGATTGGGCCAGCATGGTTATGAGAATGTATCTCAAGTTTGCTGAAAAGAACGGGTTCAAGAGCGAGATTATCGAGCTTTCCGAGGGAGATGTGGCCGGTATCAAGTCTGTGACTATTAAGTTTACAGGCGATCATGCCTACGGCTGGTTCCGTACGGAAACAGGGGTACACCGGCTGGTGAGAAAATCTCCGTTTGATTCCGGAAACAGGAGGCATACTTCCTTCTGTTCTGCGTTTGTCTATCCGGATGTGGAGGACAATATCAATATTGAAATCAATCCTGCCGATCTTCGCATAGATGTATTCCGTTCTTCCGGAGCAGGCGGACAGCACATTAATAAAACTGATTCTGCAGTGCGCATAACCCACATTCCTACCAATACAGTGGTTTCATGTCAGAATGAGCGTTCCCAGTTTCAGAACCGGGATCAGGCTATGAAGCAGCTCCGTGCCAAGCTGTATGAACTGGAGCTTCGTAAGAAAGAAGCCGAGAAGCAGGCTCTGGAGGATTCCAAGGCTGATATTGGATGGGGCAGTCAGATTCGCTCCTACGTTCTGGATGATTCCCGCATCAAGGATCTCAGAACCAATTACGAGGTCAGCGACACGCAGTCGGTGCTGAATGGGGATTTGAAGGGTTTTATCGAAGAGAGCCTAAAGGCAGGTCTTTAAAATAGTGAGTAATAATTATGGAAAATCAGGAACAGGATCTTACAAACGAGCTTAATGTCCGTCACGAGAAGCTAGAGAAGCTTCGTCAGGAAGGAAATGCTTTTCCGAATGATTTTAGACGTGACCATATTTCCTCTCAGATCCGTGAGAAGTACGAAGCCCTTGACAATGAGATCCTTGAAGCCGAGAAATATCCGGTAAAGATTGCCGGGCGTCTGGTTGCCCGCCGTATTATGGGCAAGGCATCCTTCGGCAGCATTCAGGATATGGGTGGCAGAATTCAGATATATGCTTCCCGGGATTCTCTGCCGGATGGAGTGTATCAGGATGTTTTCAAAAAGCTTGATCTAGGTGATATTATTGGTGCTGAAGGCTATGTATTCAAGACCAAGACCGGAGAGCTGTCTGTGCACCTTTCCGCAGTCAGATTGCTCACCAAAGCTCTGCGTCCGCTGCCTGAAAAGTTTAAGGGGCTACAGGATCAGGAAGCCCGTTGCCGTCAGAGATATTTGGATCTGATCGCTAATGAGAAATCCCGCAATACCTTCATCATGAGATCCCGTATTATTCAGGAGATCCGCAGATATATGACGGATCACATGTTTATGGAAGTGGAAACTCCGATGATGCAGACGATCCCTGGTGGTGCTTCGGCTCGGCCTTTCATTACTCACCACAATGCTCTGGATATGGATATGTATCTCCGTATTGCTCCGGAGCTTTTCCTTAAGAGACTTGTTGTCGGCGGTTTTGAAAGAGTTTTTGAGATCAACAGGAATTTCCGTAACGAGGGCATTGATGTCCGGCATAATCCGGAATTTACCATGATGGAGTTCTATATGGCCTATCATGATTTCAATGATCTTATAGATCTTACCGAAGATCTCCTGAAAACCCTGGCCGGCAAGATTCTGGGCGATACCAGAATACATTATGCCCGTGAGGGCGAAGAAGGCTTCGATATTGATTTCGGCAAGCCTTTCGACCGTCTGACAATGAAGGAAGCCATTCTTAAGTATAACAGCTGGATCAGCCCTGAGGATTTGGAAGATTTTGATCGGGCAAAGGCAATTGTGGAAAAGCTTCATGTAGATATTCTCAGTACCTGGAAGCTGGGCCATCTGGTTTCCGCAATTTTTGAGGAGACCGTTGAAGATAAGCTTATCAATCCGACCTTTATTACTCAGTATCCTTTTGAGATTTCGCCATTAGCAAGAAGAAACGATCAGAATCCTGACTATACAGATCGCTTTGAGTTCTATATTGCCGGCCGTGAACTTGGTAACGCCTTCTCCGAGCTGAATGATGCCGAGGATCAGGCTGCCCGTTTCAGAGCTCAGGTGGAGCAGAAGAATGCTGGCGATGATGAGGCTATGTACTATGACGGAGACTTTATCACAGCCCTGGAGCACGGGCTTCCTCCGACTGCCGGAGAAGGAATTGGCATTGATCGGCTGGTAATGCTTTTCACCAATAGTCATACCATTCGCGATGTCATTCTTTTCCCGACATTGCGGCCCACAGTTAAAAAGTAGTTAAAATATCTGCTGTGAAAATGAAAAGAAGGGGGACAGGTTCTCCCTTTTTGTTATAATTACTGACCATAAAGACCGTGTTTTGCTGAGGATTAAAAAATGATTCATGGTTCAATTGTAGCCCTGGTTACTCCGTTTAAAGACGGAAAGCTTGATGAAGATGCTTTGCGCCGTATGGTGGCGTGGCATGTGGAACAGGGAACTGATGGCATAGTCCCTGTAGGAACCACCGGTGAATGTCCTACACTGTCTCATGATGAGCATTTCCGGGTTATTGAGATTACTTCCGAAGTTGCCAAGGGGAAGTGTGCTATTATTGCCGGAGCCGGTTCCAATAATCCTGTAGAGGCCATTGAGTATACCCGTGCAGCGGAAAAATTTGGCGCCGATGCTACCCTTCATATTGCCGGATATTACAACCGTCCCAATCAGGATGGTCTCTATGCCCATTTCAAAATGGTGCATGATGCCACAAATATTCCCATTATTCTTTATAACGTTCCGGGACGGGCTGTGGTTAACATACAGCCGGATACCGTGGCGCGTCTTGCTGAACTCCCTCGGGTAATCGGCATTAAGGATGCCACCGGAGATCTGGCACGGCCGTGGATTGAAAGACTCAAGGTCAGGAAGAAGGATTTTATCTGGCTGTCTGGAGAAGATGCCACTGCAGTAAGCTATGATGTGGCCGGAGGGACAGGTGTGATTTCCGTTACTGCTAATGTGGCTCCGCGTTTGGTGCACGAGGTGCAGGAGCTCTGTCTTGCTGAACGCTATGCTGAGGCCAGAGACAAGCAGGATCGTCTGACGAGGCTACACAAGCTGATGTTTAAGGAGCCTAGCCCGGCGGGTGCGAAGTATGCCTGTTCGCTTCTTGGTCTTTGTACTGAAGAGTGTCGCCTGCCTATTACTCCGTTGTCTCAGGAAACAAAGAATGAGATAAAAGCGGAAATGGAGGCTTTGAGCCTGATCTGATGCTTTTTGCGAAGGACGCAGGGATAAAATTTGAGGCTTTATCCATTACACTGTGGATAGAGCCTTTTTTAGCTTTACCGGTTATATGGGATTACAAGAATGTCTGAAAATGCAACTTCGGATGGAAGTGACGTTTTCGCTTATGCGGAAAATTCGGAAATTAAATCGCCCGGGATTGTAAGAGAACTGGATGAGAACGGTTCCTATGTCCGGCACCGGCTGTCGTCTGCCGATGCCGAACAGGATTATCGGAACCGACGCATTAAAAGCTTTGTGGTGCGGGAGGGGCGTTTAACAGCCGGACAGGAGCATGCTCTGACCGAATATTGGAAGGATTACGGTATTGATTATCAGGACCGGCCGCTGGATATTTCCGGGGTATTTGGAAGAGTGGCTCCTCTGGCTCTGGAGATTGGTTTCGGCATGGGAAAATCGCTGGTGGAGATGGCAGTCAGGGATCCGGTACGGGATTTTATAGGAATTGAAGTGCATACTCCAGGAGTGGGGGCCTGCATTATGGCCGCTCATGAGGCAGGTATTTCAAATCTCCGGGTTATTCATTACGATGCAGTGGATGTGCTCAGCAACATGATTCCCGACGGGGTAATTGACCGGTTGCAGCTTTACTTTCCGGATCCGTGGCACAAGGCCAGACACAAAAAGCGTCGTCTGGTGAAGCCTGATTTTATGGATTTGATTATTCCGAAGCTCGCGGTGTGTGGCATTATTCACATGGCTACTGACTGGGAACCATATGCGCAACAGATGCTGGAGGTTCAGAGTGAGGATTCCAGGATTGAAAATCTTTCTCCGGACGGTACTTTTGTTGAAAGGCCTGATTATCGGCCGCTGACAAAATTCGAAGCCCGGGGGCAGAGACTGGGACACGGGGTATGGGATTTGCTTTTCAGGAAAAAACAATGCAATTAAGTGAAAGATTCCGGGAACTTGATTCCTGGTATCGAGGGATTTGCCCTGATGACATGATGTCTCTGGAGATGGTGAGCGGTGACGCCTCATTTCGTAAATTTTACCGGAGCAGACATGGTATTCTGATGGATGCTCCTCCGGAAACTGAAAAAAATCGCGAATTTATGGAATACAGCCGCTTGCTGAATTCTGCCGGAGTGCTGGCGCCAGAGGTTCTGGCTGCTGATATTTCCCGAGGGTTCCTTTTAGTTTCGGATCTCGGAAATAACACCTTTGCTTCCGTACGCACATCAGAAAACGAAAAAGTTCTTTATGAAAGAGCCACGGATCTCCTGATAAACATGACACGAGTGCCGTGTGCCACACTCCCCCCCTATGATCAGGCATTTCTGGATCGTGAGGCTGGTATTTGTCTGGAATGGTATTTTGAAAAAGGAGAAGGACAGTCTCTTCGCGGGAATACCCTTGAAACCTTTGACCATATGAAGGATCTTTGGAGTCGGGTATTTCTAGAGCAACCGGTTATTGCGGTGCACCGGGACTACCACAGCAGGAATATTATGGTTCTTAAAGACGGTTCTCTTGCGGTGGTGGATTTTCAGGACATGGTTAGGGGCCCGCTGACATATGATCTGGTATCTCTTGTTGGAGACTGTTATTATGAACTGTCCCAGGAGCTTCGGGATGATCTTCTTGGGAGAGCCTATGACAATTATAGCCACGCGGGCTTTCTGTCCGGAGTTTCCTACGGCCATTTTGAAAGATGGTGTGATTTCACCATGCTGCAGCGTCATGTGAAATGCGTCGGCATTTTTCGCCGTCTTTATCTTCGTGACGGTAAATCCGGCTATCTTAAGGATATTCCCCGGGTTATGAGATACATAAAATCCTGCACTGAAAAGTACGGAGAACTGAAACCTCTCTGGGATCTGTTCTCCGGTACGGAATATGGAATTTCTGTGGAAAAATCGGAGAATGTATGCATACGGCAATGATTCTTGCTGCCGGACGCGGAGAAAGAATGCGTCCTTTGACTGATACTATCCCGAAGCCTCTTCTGAAGGTGGGAGGAAAACCTCTTATGGTTTACCATATCGAGCGTCTTGTCAGCCTGGGGATATGTCATATAGTGATAAATCATGCCTGGCTGGGAAAATGTATTGAATCGTTTCTGGGCGATGGCAGCCGTTACGGGGCAAAAATTGAGTACTCTCCCGAGATTCCCGGTGGCCTGGAGACCCTTGGAGGGCTCAGACACGCACTGCCTCTTTTGGGCGAGGAGCCGATACTGGCGGTGAATGGGGATATCTATACGGAATATGATTTTAGAAAACTAACGAATCTTTCCATGAATGATCGGGACTGTCACATGGTGCTGGTTCCCAATCCTCCACACCATCCTGCCGGTGATTTTTCCCTGAATGCAGACGGTGTGGTTATGGATATGCCTGGGTATACCTTTAGTGGGATAGCAGTTTATCGTCCCGCTGTCTTCAGAGATGTTCCCGAGGGACGGGCTCCCCTGAAGCCTTTTTTTCAGAAGCTCATTCATGAAGGTCGGATATCTGGCGAAGTGTCGGATGCCTTTTGGTGCGATGTAGGAACGCCAGAGCGGCTTCGGGAGCTTGACAGGAGTCTCAGAGCCGGTCTTGACAGCGGGGAGGAACATATCTGATGCCGGAATTTCTGCGAGTGTTTTTAGGGTTCGGGATCAGGCTCCTTACTGCGTGTCTGATTGTTTTTATCTATATTCAGATTTTCGGGATAATTTTTTCGCCGTTTTTCTTGCTGGGGCTGTTTCTATTTTTTTTTGGGGTTCCCTGTTCTATTGCCATGCTGGGATTTGCTTATGTGCTGGAAAGAAAGCACAATCCTTGGTATGGCCCCAGGAAACTTACGGCGGAGGAACGCAATATTTTGCAGACCGGAACCTTCAGACTTGCTGGATATGTTGCTGCCGGTGAAGGGGCGGTCAGTTCCGAGCATGTTGCCAAGGTAAAGGAATATATGCAGGTTCTGACTTCGGATTCCGTGCGAAGGGCAGAACTATTCAGGGCTTTTGAGGAAGGTAAGGCGGGGGGATATGATCCAGAGCCTGACTGCCTGGCCATCAGAACCGCGGTGCATGATGGCAGAGTTTTTAAACACCGGTTAGTGGAATTCCTGATTGAGGTTCTTTTTGCGGACGGGGTGATGCAGCCCGGGGGGTATTCCCGCCTCGCCAGTGTGTCGTTCAATCTCAAGGTTCCCACTTATGTTATGGAACGGCTTATCAGGCAGGCTCAGGCCATTGCCCAGTTTAAGAGTTTCTTTAACGCGGGAGGATTCAGTTCTCAGGATCGCTTTTACCAGAGTAACTCCGGAGGTCAGAATTCCTATGTCCCACATAACGATATTGTGAATGCTTACAAGGTTATTGGGGTTCCCGATGGTTCTGATTTTGAGACTGTCAAGAAGGCCTATCACCGCATGATGCGCAAGTATCACCCTGACAGGCTGCAGGCTCAGGGGGTGAGTGAGGAGATGATGCGTGCCTATACTGAAAAAGCTCAGAATATTCAGCAGGCCTACGACCTTTTAAAAAGACATCTCAATAATTGACATTCTCCCATGGCGGGAATTTCAAATATACATGAGCCCGCGTTTTTCTGACATGCGCGGGCCTTCATTTATATGATGTCTGGAGCAGACGTTTGAATTCACTGCTGTGAATGTAGTTTTGTTCAGACGATTCTGTTTCTTTCCTCTCCTCGGATAAAGGCCTCCATGTTTTTTACAAGCTCGCCTCCAATCTTTTTGATAGCTAGATCACCCAGCCATGCGGTATGCGGGGTAATAATAAGGTTACCGGTTTTCAGAAGCGGAAGAAGAGGATTATCAGGATCAGCAGGTTCCTTTTCAAGGGTGTCAAGTCCGGCACCTCCTAGGTGCTCCTGAATCAGAGCCTTTGCCAGTTCCTGCTCGCAGACGATGCCCCCCCGGCCGGTATTAATTAGCAATGCTCCGGGCTTCATTAGGGACAGCTCCTTTCCGGCGATGAGATTCCTGGTTTCTGGGAGGTAAGGGCAGTTTATGCTGATAACATCAGCCTCTTTCAGTCCTTGGTAAAACGGCACCCTTCCGGGACGGCATTCTGAAGCTTCCTTTCTTTCTGATACCATGATTTCCATATTAAAGCCATTACTTGCGATTTCGGCGATTCTTTTGCCAATGGCTCCCATACCGATAATGAGCAATTTTTTTCCGAAAAGATCGGTTATGGGATAATTCATTAGACAGAAATTATGCTGTTTGCTCCATGTAAGATCGGAAACCCGTTCCCGGTATTTGATAATGTTTCGTGCCAGGGTCAGCATCATTCCTACGGCATGTTCTGCTACTGATTCAGTGCCGTACCCCCTGATATTGGCCAGAGCCACGCCGTGTTCTTTACAGGCGGCGGTATCAATATTGTTGTATCCGGTGGCCAGCATGGCGATCATTCTAAGATCCGGGAGTTGGGCCAGTATTTCGGAGGTGATGCGGAGCTTGTTGATTATTAGGATCTGATATCCCTGAGCCTTTTGAACCAGTTCGTCCTGTGTGGTATGGTACAGGCGATCCCAGATATGGGGAAAATCCGGAGGAGGAAAGGCCATGTCGGGATGTTCGGTGTGGGCTTCGGGACTCAATATTCTGATGGTATTCATGAGACTTCCTTAGAAATTCTGGATACGGGGATCTATTTTACCTGTTGCGGGCACTGCAGTTCAAAGATGATTCTCTGTTAACTTGCCGGAGACAGTATTTTTTGTCTAAGCCTGTGTGGATTCACGATTAATGGAAGTTGAACTCCGATTTGACGTGTTCCTTCATCATATGAATATCATGTTCGGCCCGGGCACGGTCCAGGATGGCCTTGACTGCCAGATCCACCGGACTGGATTCCCTGTAATCGGCATTGAATATCAGGGATACCCTGTTGCCGCCGCAGGCTATTTTTTCTACCTGTGCCCGAGCCTCCGGGGAACGTTCGTCAAAAACAGCTACTGAAGAACCTCCGGCACTTGTTAGCACCCGGAAGCAGGGGATGTCAGTGGCTCCGTCCCCGATGTAAAGCATATAGTGAAAAGGAATTATGCGTTTTTCATCTGGTACGAAAGCATTCACCAGCTCATTATTGCTTTCGTCAAGAACCCCTTTATTAATCCTGAAAAGATACTGGGTTTTTGAGGTGTAGTTAATAGCAGTTCCCGGCCATACGGCAGTGCCGGAATCATCATATATGAAGCTGGAGGCGAATATTTTTTTAAAATGTCTGGCAATTGACGAACCTTCTATAATTTCTCTGGTTCCGGTGGAAATGATGTAGTGAGAGATACTGATATTCTGCTGTCTGCCGTATTCGTTAATGCGTTCAAACCAGTTTTCCACTCCAGGGAAAAGCTGGATGTTTCTGCCGCAGCTTCGGAGGTAGTCACGGGTAACCCGAATGCCGCATTTTCGGGCTTCTTTCAGCATGGTAAAGAGGTATCCCAGAGTCTGATCTGTATCCGGGGGGCACTTTCTGGTCATTTCCCAGAAATCCCGGGGATTACGATATCCTAAGGAGGGAATGAAAGAGTATTCTTGCATGTTTCCGGGACTGAGTGTTCCGTCGAAGTCATAGGCAATGGCAAAGCTGAAGATGTCGCGCATCGAAGTATCCTTGAAGATGTGCTGCGGGAAAGACTCCTTCCAGTATACATAACCACTTAGCTATCACCGATATTTTTTCTATTTTACCATTTCAAATTTGTTTGCGGGGTGGCTTTTGCTGTCAGAAAAGCCTTATTGGAACGGTAAATGGGGGATCATGTCTGAAGGTCATTCTTTGATTGGACACTGGATGGTAAAAAGTGAGAGACCAGGCATGAAGCTGCAGATTAGGAACCATTTCTCTTATTTCCGGAGAGGCATAGAGATGATCTCCGAGAATGGGATGTCCGATTTCTTTCATATGAACTCTGAGCTGATGGGATCTTCCGGTGAGGGGGTGCAGTCGTACCAGACTGCGGGATTTGTCTGGAGCAGTGAAAACAACGGTGTATTGGGTTATGGCCTCTCTGCCGTTGTTGAAATCCACTATCTGATAGGGGCGGTTGGAAAAATCGGTGATCAGTGGAAGTTTGATTACTCCCTCTGGACTTTCTGGTTCTCCGTAAACCCAGGCATAATAGATTTTTGAAGTACTCCGGTTTTGAAACTGCTTTCCCAGAATTCCGGAGATCTTGCTGTTTTTGGCAACGACCATTATTCCGGAAGTGGCCATATCCAACCGGTGGACTGCCTGGGCATCGGGGGCCTCCCGGCGTACTCTGGAGATGATGCTGTCATTATGTCTGGGGTCTCTTCCGGGAACGCTGAGAAGACCGCTAGGCTTATTTACCACAATAATGGCATCGTCATTATGAATAATTTCCAGAAACGGTTCCAGAGGAGGGGTGTATATGAATTCGTTCGGCATGCTGTAATCTCCTGTCGAAGAGGTATTATATCAGAGGCTTCTGGTGATTCCGGCATTGACTTTTCAGAAGCCTGCAGAGTTTCTGGTATCCTGTGCTCCGAAAATACCCGCGTAATCAGTGTATAATGCAGGCAGTGATTTTAGTCTGGGCGGGCTGTCTCCGTCGAACCGGTTCTGGATGCGGGACTTTTCGGCACAGGCGGGATAAGGAAAAATCGAACCCTGAAACATTTCTTTGAGAGAGAATTATTGATGTCGGTACTTCAGATTACAGGTTACGGCGGAGTCAACAAGCTGTCATTCACGGAGGACTGGCCCCTGCCTCCGCCGGGAGATGATCAAGTAAGAGTAAAAGTGCTCGCAGCCGGTGTAAATGTTATTGATACTAAAATCCGACAGGGAACCAGTTTTGCAGCTAAAAGCCGTGGAGAACGTTTTCCCTGGGTGATTGGTTTTGACATGGCCGGAGAGATTGTCAGAGGGCGGCAGGATTTCAGAAAAGGAGAGCTGGTTGCAGGTTTGGTAGGCTTCCCTATGGATGGCGGAGCCTACAGTTCAGAGAATAATTTTAAACTTGCCGAACTTGTGAAAATTCCCAAAGGCTGTTCTGTTAAGGCGGCAGGAGCGTTACCCTTGGCCGGACTTACTGCTTATCAGGCTCTTTTTGATGTTGGTCGTCTCAAGGCCGGTGAAAGCGTGGTGATTTCCGGTGCTTCCGGCGGTGTGGGGCATCTGGCGGTACAGCTGGCCAAAAGAGCCGGTGCCAGAGTTCTGGCCATCTGCTCGGAGAAAAATTTTGATTTTGTCAAGGATCTGGGGGCTGATGAAGTGGAATCATACGAGGAGGATTCCTATATGCACTGGCAGAGTGAGGCCGATATGGTGCTGGATCTTATCGGAGGTCAGAGCGGTATCAACTGTCTTTCGCTTCTGAAAATCAAATCGCGGATGGTATCAGTGCCCACGGTTACCTATCAATCAGTGAAGCTGGCAGCTTCCAATCTTTCCTCGGAGGTTCTGGGCATGGTGGTCAAGCCCAACAACGAACAGCTCAGAAATCTTTTGGATATGCTGTCCCGTGGGGAGCTCAGGGTTCATATTTCGGAAAGTTTTTATCTGAGAGACGGCATCCGGGCTCATTCGGTTATTGGAAACGGTCATGCAGTGGGAAAGCTAATTCTGCTTCCTAACGGCATTGTCAGGGAGGTCTGATTTCGTTGTAGTATATGGCTTAACTAGAACTTTCCCAAATCGTAATACTATACATTCTTTTTTGGTCTGCCAGGAGATCTTTTAGTTGGTACTTCATCTTGTGGTAAAAGAGACAACTTTTGAAGTACCTTAACCTGAGACGGATTCATATTTATAAGTTGCCAATCACCCGAGTTAATTCTGGCTTGCTTAGCTCTTTTTAAAATTGACATGATTTTTTTATAGGTAAAAGTGTTCAGTAATTCAGCCTTATCAAATTTGTTAATCAATTTAAATGATAGAACAGTTGACAGGAAATTGCAGAATTCACTTCCTATGATTGAGTAATCATCATGCACTCTGGTTTCATCAAACAGACACGCATTTTTATAGAATCTCATTACAATTTCGATTTGCCACCTTTCTTTATAGATTTTGTAAAC
>NZ_KB899636.1:828866-837051 GCF_000378405.1 Succinimonas amylolytica DSM 2873
GCTTGCAGCCGACTCTTTGTCTGACAGCGTACTTATCTTTATTTACTCCGTAAACAATAACAACAGTATTTTTAGGTCTTTCTACATCAAGAATATCTCTAGGTATTGGCATATCAAACTCCGCAAACATATAGTCTAATTATAAGCTATAATTAGACTATACTCAAGAAAAATTTCACAATTTTGTCGATATTTTTTAATTTTTTTAGAGAGAAAACGGGATTTATGTCTATCTGAAAACTGAGGTAGTTATGTTGTTGATTGGTATATTGAGTAAATAATGAGATATTGAGACAAGATGTGCTCAATATTTGCACATCTTATATAGTATTACTAATTGGGAAATTTCTACTTAACTGATAACAGGAAACCCGGAAATAACATAGTACCGGGTTTTTTGATGAATGTAAGTCCTGTCAAAGACGAAGAAATGATCCCCATGTTATGCCGGAAATGATCTTCATCTGAGGTTCATTTTTTTGAACTGTTTCGTGCGATCTGCCAGATCGGGAAGCTTCAGGGCCAGATAATCTTTTTCAAGCAGTGTCAGAGCGTCCTCAAGGGTATCGGTATCACGAAAGCTCTTCAGGATATTCTGGCATCTTCTGGCGCTGGACAGATACGCTCCTTTACGATAATAGAAATCCGCTACGTCATATTCGTGCCTGGCCAGGGTGTTTCTTATGTACACCATGCGGGCATAGGAATCGGCCGCGTACATGCTTTTCGGATATTTGGCAATGAGCAGTCTGAAATCGCTGAAGGCCTGTTCCAGATTGCTGACGTCGCGATCGTAAGTGTCAATGAACAACAGGTTCAGCATGCGATTTGTGGCTTTTTGCATGTTCGTCAGTCCCCGCATATACAGGACATAGTCGATATTCGAATCCTGAGGGTTCAGACGCAGGAATTTATCGATTTCCGCAATGGCAAGATCATCTTCGCGATCCTTGTAGTAGGTGTAAATAAGATCCATTTGCACCTGATGGGCGTAGGGGCCAAAGGGATAACGGCTGTCAATGGCTTCAAGATACTCCTTTGCCTTGCCGTAGTTTTCTTCTGCCAGTGATTCGTATGCCTTCATGTACAGCTCTTCCGGCTCTTTGTCGGGTATAACATCCTTGTTGACGGACGAGCAAGCCGAAAGCCACAGAACAGTCAGCGAGAGCATTCCGTATTTGATTAAATTGCCAATCATGTGAACCTCGTTGTGTGTCAGTGGTAAATGATACACAAAAAGACGCGGTTTTGCACCTGTGCCGGCGGTATAGTGTGAAAGTTTAAAGATTATGATTGGTTTCGGCCTGGTATCGGTATAATGTACTGGCAATCACAGAAAGAGCGGATCTTCGGCTTTTCGGAGCCATGACTTTGTAAATCCCGCGATGACGGCAGCTTTGGAGGAAAATGCATGACGCAGACTATTGAGCTTGCGGATGAAATTACGGAAGATCTTCATGGAGAGAGACTGGACAAAGCATTGGCCATAATTTTTCCTGATTATTCCAGAAGTCAGCTGAAAAGCTGGATAGAGAAAGGACTGGTAACTGTGGATGATACTCCGGTGACGGTTGCCAAAACCCCGGTGCTGGTTGGACAGGAAGTGACAGTCAGTGCCGAGGTTCAGGATGATGGTTATTTTCAGGCTGAAGATATTCCGCTGAAGGTAATTTTTGAAGACGAATATCTGATGATTATAGACAAGCCGGCGGGACTTACGGTGCATCCGGGGGCCGGCTGCCGTTCTGGTACTTTGATGAACGGCATATTGTTTAGATATCCGGAGAGCAGGAAGCTGCCAAGGGCGGGAATTGTGCATCGTTTAGACAAGGACACCTCCGGGCTTATGGTAGTAGCAAAAACCATTCCTGCAGTACATCGGCTGGTGAAGATGATTTCCCGACACGACGTGGTAAGAGAATATGAGGCTGTGGTAAGTGGGCACATGACTGCCGGTGGAACAGTTGATGAACCCATAGGAAGAAGTTCTCAGAACCGGATAATGATGGCTGTGAAACCGGAAGGTCTGGGAAAAGAGGCAGTGACCCATTATAGAATAATGGAAAAATTTCGGGCGCATACACGACTCAGGTTGCGGTTGGAAACCGGACGAACCCACCAGATCAGGGTGCACATGGCTCATATCAGGCATCCTCTGGTGGGAGATCCTCTGTATGCTGGGAAACGTTCCAGGCAGATTTCCGGAGCTTCTGAAGAGTTTACCAGATATGTAAGCACTTTCCCGAGACAAGCACTGCATGCGGTGATTCTTGAATTTGAGCATCCCTTTACCGGCGAACAGATGTCTTTCAGTTCTGAAATATCTGCGGATATTGCGGAGCTTCTGGCTGTTCTCAGAAAAGATACTTTAGAGCATCCGGAGGATATTGTCTGGTGAGTTTTTCAGAAGACGGGAATGAGGAGGATCGGCTGCGGGTGATTGAGGTATTTCAGGATATTCCTGGAATACGAGCTTTTTTTACTACCAGAGTCGGTGGTGTCAGTGAAGCGCCCTGGAACAGTCTTAATCTGGGCGATCACGTTGGTGATATACCTGAGCATGTTCAGGAAAATAGAAGAAAGGTGCGCAGGCTGCTTCCAGCCAATGCCAGGATTTTCTGGATGCACCAGACACATTCTGCGGTGGTGGCAGAAATTGCAGAGGATACGCAGTTTTTAGCACCTCAGGAGGCAGATGCGGAATATTCTAGGCTATCAGGTAAGGCTCTGGCCGTTATGACCGCCGACTGTATTCCGGTTCTTGTAGCTGATGTATCCGGGGGATTTATTGCGGCAGTGCATTGCGGTTGGCGGGGGATTCTCGGAGGAATTATTGAAAACACTCTGAAAGGGGCTGCCGGATCTGCGGCCGGACATCTTGCAGCGGTAATCGGCCCCTGTATTCGCAGGGATGCCTTTCAGGTAGGTCCAGAAGTACGAGATCTTTTTCTGAATCGTGATGTAGCTTTTTCTGCATACTTTACCCGGGATTCTTCCTGCGAAGGGAAATTTCTGGGAGATCTTCCAGGTATTGCCAGTAATATCCTCAGAAAATGCGGAGTGGCCGATATCCGGGATACGGGATGCTGTACCTATTCGGATCCGCAGCGTTTCTTTTCATACAGAAGGGACGGATGTACGGGGCGTCTTGCCGGAATTATCGTAAGAACCCGATAATTCGGGATGCGGCATGATAGACCAGGACTTATGATTGTTTTTGACAGAGCCTTCCTTTTGTGGCGATTTCCATATTCAGCTCTGTCCCATTATCTGCAGTAGGGTATTCGCTGCTATTTCATTCGTTCTTTTTTGTCGGGAACTTGGTACTGGTGTCTTTAACACGTTTCGGAATTTTGGGGTGTATTAAAATAATCCTGGGCTGGGCTTGAATTTTTGTCTTACAGCCTTACTTATTGATCAGAAGTTATGATTTCGAGAGGTAAGCGAATATGAGGCAGGACAGATTTACAAATCAGTTCCAGGAAGCTCTTTCGGATGCTCAGTCACTCGTCATTGGAAATGATCAGCAGATGATAGAGCCGGTGCATATTTTAAGTGCGCTTTTAAATCAGGACGGCGGTACTACAGCACCGCTGATGACCCTTGCGGGGGCAGACCCGAAGGCAGTGGATATCCTGCTGAATGAAAAGATTAAGGGATATCCGACAGTAAGGGGGGCCGGTGGTGATATTCAGCTGTCCAATTCATCTATTAAGGTCCTCAATATCTGCGATCGTCTGGCTCAGAAGGCAAATGACGGTTTCATTTCTACCGAATTTTTTGTAAAGGCCGCTTTTGAGAACGATTACGATGTTCAGTCCATACTTAAAAAATGCAATGTAACGGCAGCTCGCATAGATGAGGCAATCGAAAAGATTCGAGGCGGGGAAAATGTCAATTCCGCAGAATCTGAAAGTACCCGTCAGGCGCTTAGCAAATACACTGTGGATGTTACGGCACTGGCTGAGAAAGGAAAGCTGGATCCTGTGATCGGACGGGATGATGAAATTCGCCGTACCATGCAGGTTCTGCAGAGAAGAACGAAGAACAATCCAGTGCTCATCGGAGAGCCAGGAGTTGGTAAAACGGCTATCTGCGAAGGTTTGGCCCAAAGAATTGTGAAGGGAGAGGTTCCTGAAGGCCTTAAGAACAAGAGAGTTCTTTCTCTGGATATGGGGGCACTCCTGGCAGGGGCCAAGTACCGTGGTGATTTTGAGGAACGCCTTAAGTCAGTACTGAATGCTCTGGAAAAGGAGAGCGGGAATATCATTCTGTTTATTGACGAGTTGCATACTCTGGTGGGGGCTGGAAAGGCTGAGGGATCCATGGATGCTGGAAACATGCTGAAGCCGGCCTTGGCCAGGGGGGCTCTGCATTGTATGGGAGCTACGACTCTTGATGAATACCGGAAGTATGTTGAGAAAGATGCTGCATTGGAAAGACGGTTTCAGAAGGTGTTTGTCGGTGAGCCTTCTGTTGAAAGTACCATAGCTATTTTGCGCGGGCTTAAAGAGAAGTACGAGCTGCATCATCATGTGCAGATTACCGATCCTGCCATTGTGGCCGCCGCAACCCTGTCAAACCGTTATATTACAGACAGACAGCTTCCTGACAAGGCGATAGATCTCATAGATGAGGCGGCCGCTAGCATTAGACTGCAGATGGATTCCAAACCGGAGCCTCTGGATGTACTGGAACATAAGCTTATTCAGCTGAAAATGGAACGTCAGGCGGTGGCCAGGGAATCGGATGATGCCAGCAAGAAACGTCTTCAGGCCATAGATGACGATATTGCTACGAAGGAGGCGGAGTTTCAGAAGCTAACCAGTATCTGGAAGGCTGAAAAGGCTGGACTTACAGGAGTGCAGCATCTCAAGGAGGAATTGGATTCTGCAAGGTATCAGTACGAGGTTGCCTTCCGCAATGGTCGATACGAAGATGCTTCAAAGCTCAGCTATGAGACTATTCCTAACCTAGAAAGGCAGATTGCCGAAAGTGAAAAAGTCAAACAGGACGGAAGTGCCAATAAGTTGCTGCGCAACAAAGTATCGGAGAATGAAATTGCGGAAGTGGTTTCCCGGGCAACTGGTATTCCGGTGTCCAAGATGCTGGAAGGAGAAAGACAGAAGTTGCTTCATATGGAGGATAACTTGCACCAGAGGGTTATCGGACAGGAGGAGGCCGTAAATGCTATTTCCAATGCCATTAGGAGAAGCCGTGCCGGACTGGGAGATCCTCAGAGGCCTATAGGATCATTTCTCTTCATGGGGCCTACCGGTGTGGGCAAGACAGAATTATGTAAGGCATTGGCCGAGTTCATGTTTGATACGGTTAACGCCATGGTGCGCATTGATATGAGCGAATTCATGGAAAAACACAGTGTGTCACGGTTAGTGGGAGCGCCTCCGGGATATGTTGGCTATGATGAAGGCGGCTATCTTACGGAAGCGGTAAGAAGGCGGCCATACAGTGTAGTTCTTCTAGATGAGATTGAGAAGGCTCATCCGGATATCTTCAATATTCTTCTTCAGGTACTGGATGACGGAAGACTGACTGATGGTCAGGGGCGGACTGTGGATTTTAAAAATACAGTGATAATTATGACTTCTAACCTGGGTTCGGATATCATACAGGAGGAAACAGGTAACAAGGAGTATGCTGAAATTAAGGCGGATCTAATGGCTCTCCTACAGTCTCACTTTAAGCCGGAATTCCTGAACCGTATAGATGAGACTGTGGTGTTCCATCCGCTAGGAAAGGATCACATCAAGAATATATCCCGGATTCAGCTGGATGTTCTCAGAAAACGGCTGGCTCAAAGTGGCTGTGAGGTTGCATTCCCGGAGCATCTTCTGGATAGAATTGCCGATATCGGATACGACCCGGTGTTCGGTGCTCGGCCTCTGAAGAGGGCTATTCAGACTTATATCGAGAATCCTCTGGCAGCTGCAGTGCTAAAGGGGGAGCTGGTTTCGGGCCGTGTTACCAGTGTGGATCTTGATGAAAATGCCAAGCTGGTGCTGAACTAGCTGGAATCACGGGGTTGCAGTACTAACTGAAGGTTTCGAATTAAGTGTCTGTTAATATCGGGGCCTGTTTTACAAAAATCCTTCCATATGTCAGATGTGGGGGGATTTTTTATTTTTGAAACCGTGGTGCTCCTTTGTTGGCTGTTTTGTTAGTTACCTACCACCTGTAAAATTTGGGGAAGCTTTTGTTGTAAGAGATAAAAAAGCAGTTAGAACTGGCATTATTGGCCAAAAAATAAACGATGGGCGATGTGATATCAAAAAAAATAATAATAGCTTTTAAGCCTTTTAGAATAAAGGTTTTTAGGTGATTTTGCCGTAAGGTTTTAGGAAGAAAATGAAAAAAAATTGAAAAAAGTGTTGACGGGATTCAAAAAATCTCTAAAATACGCACTCGCTGACAGGGTAAAGCTCAGCGAAGTTCTTTAACAAACAGTTTAGACAATCTGTGTGGGCACTCGGCAGGAATTATCGGAAGGCTAAAAAAAGAAGTCTCGATAATAGGAACTGCAGAGTGAACAACAAAACAGTTAAATTCATTATTGAGCAAAAGAAACAAACTTTTGAATTGAAGAGTTTGATCATGGCTCAGATTGAACGCTGGCGGCAGGCTTAATACATGCAAGTCGAACGGTAGCAGCAGGAAAGCTTGCTTTTCTGGCTGACGAGTGGCGGACGGGTGAGTAATACCTGGGAAACTGCCTATAAGAGGGGGATAACACCTGGAAACGGGTGCTAATACCGCATAAACCCTGAGGGGAAAAGGATGGGAAACCATGCGCTTATAAATGTGCCCAGGAGGGATTAGCTAGTTGGGGAGGTAAAGGCTCACCAAGGCGACGATCTCTAGCTGGTCTGAGAGGATGATCAGCCACATTGGGACTGAGACACGGCCCAAACTCCTACGGGAGGCAGCAGTAGGGAATATTGCACAATGGGGGAAACCCTGATGCAGCCATGCCGCGTGTGTGAAGAAGGCCTTCGGGTTGTAAAGCACTTTCAGCGGGGAGGAAGCTGAAGTTCGAACAGGGCAGAAAGCAGACGTTACCCGCAGAAGAAGCGCCGGCTAACTCCGTGCCAGCAGCCGCGGTAATACGGAGGGCGCAAGCGTTAATCGGAATAACTGGGCGTAAAGCGCACGCAGGCGGTTATGCAAGTCAGATGTGAAATCCCAGCGCTTAACGTTGGGCGGTCATTTGAAACTGCAAGACTAGAGTACTATAAGGGGAGCTGGAATTCCAAGTGTAGCGGTGAAATGCGTAGATATCTGGAAGAACACCGGTGGCGAAGGCGAGCTTCTGGATAGTAACTGACGCTCAGGTGCGAAAGCGTGGGGAGCAAACAGGATTAGATACCCTGGTAGTCCACGCTGTAAACGATGTCAATTAGGAGTCTAGTCCGAAGAGGCTGGGTTCCGCAGCTAACGCTTTAAATTGACCGCCTGGGGAGTACGGCCGCAAGGTTAAAACTCAAATGAATTGACGGGGGCCCGCACAAGCGGTGGAGCATGTGGTTTAATTCGATGCAACGCGAAGAACCTTACCTGAACTTGACATATACGATGATCTGTCTGAGAGGATGGAGTACCCGCAAGGGAATCGTAAACAGGTGCTGCATGGCTGTCGTCAGCTCGTGTCGTGAGATGTTGGGTTAAGTCCCGCAACGAGCGCAACCCTTGTTCTTTGTTGCCAGCGCGTAAAGGCGGGAACTCAAAGAAGACTGCCGGTGATAAACCGGAGGAAGGCAGGGATGACGTCAAGTCATCATGGCCCTTACGTTCAGGGCTACACACGTGCTACAATGGTTTGTACAGAGGGAAGCGAAGTCGCGAGACGGGGCAGATCTCAGAAAGCAAATCGTAGTCCGGATTGGAGTCTGCAATTCGACTCCATGAAGTCGGAATCGCTAGTAATCGCGAATCAGAATGTCGCGGTGAATACGTTCCCGGGCCTTGTACACACCGCCCGTCACACCATGGGAGTGAATTGCACCAGAAGTAGTTAGCGTAACCGCAAGGGGCGCGATTACCACGGTGTGGTTTATGACTGGGGTGAAGTCGTAACAAGGTAACCATAGGGGAACCTGTGGTTGGATCACCTCCTTAACAGGAAAAGCGTCTGATAAATTGTTGCTGAATGTTCACACAGATTGTTTAA
>NZ_KB899636.1:840216-846353 GCF_000378405.1 Succinimonas amylolytica DSM 2873
GGGTTTGAACGGAAGAAGTGATTTGAGGCGAGATTAAATTTTTAAACCGGATTGCCTGATGAAGATAACGTTCTGGAACCACCTGTATCCATTCCGAACACAGAAGTGAAACGGAACAGTGCCGATGGTAGTGTAGCATTCGCTATGTGAGAGTAGGTCATTGTCAGGCATTAAAATCAAGCACGGAGCGGTAGTTCAGCTGGTTAGAATGCCTGCCTGTCACGCAGGAGGTCACGGGTTCGAGCCCCGTCCGTTCCGCCACTCATACAGCGGGGTACTTCAGGGTACCCCGTTTTCTTTTATATTCCACAGTATGGTTTTGAATTTTTCGGTATCTGGGTATTTGCTGGGAATGATGGCATGAACGTCCGGTAACCGCCGTTATTGTCTGAAATTTTGGAGAGGTTCACTTCGGACAGCTATTAGGATTTTTCGGCACACCTGTGCACTATCTGGTAATAAGTATCAAAGGTATGCTGTTTTTTATAAACATCCTGCCAACAATATTGATATGGGAGACTGTTGAAATTCAAAGGTTCGTGAGCTGAGACCTTTGTAGTTTCCGCAAAAGCTATTCAATTTAACTATAAATTAAGGCAAGGAATGTTGTAGCGAAATACGGCAATTACTGCTGAAAATAAAGAGAGGCTCAAAGAATACTTTTCCCCGTCCCCAATTGCAAATAAATCCGCAATAATCTGTGTTTTGCTATTTACTCCGGTCATAGAACGGTTTTTGCGGGATAACGGAGTAACAATTACTTCAGACGGCAGTCTTCTTTGCTGAGACGGGTCTTTTTGATTGTGGTTTTATCGGGAGTAACATAGTCCTGTTCCATGTAATCAATGAGTTTTAACAGTTCCCGATCTCCTGGGTTCAGAAGAGAACACATAAAAGATGGGGAATTCGGGAGGGTCTTAATCTGTTCCTGGGTGTTGTTGCTTCTTACCTGCCAGATCATAACGATGGAAGCTCCGTTTCCCCGATGCATGTCAATAAGAGAAAAATCATCTGTTCCCCGAGATGCTTCCTTTATACTGTCTCGCATCATGGGAATAAGTACGTCGTTGAGGTAGCGAATCTGAATTTTGCCGTCTTTTCCAATGACGGATGGGGGGACGATAGCGTAGTCCGCATGGGCGGCTATGGATGAGAGAACGATACTACCAAAAATAAAAGATATCATGCCGAGGCAGGAAAGAGTATTGCGTTTAATCCGGTGAAAATTAATCATGTGTTAAGCTCCTGCGGAATTTAAGCGGTTCCGGATAACTCCGGAATATCAGATTGTGGCAGAAAATTTTATCAGAAAGTCGCATGTGCGAACACAGTGACCATCATGCTGCTTCATAAAATCCGTTTTCATTACTTAAATCTCTATTTTTTGTGATTTTCAATACGATGAAAGTCTTTCTGAAAGAGACGGATTTTTCAGTATTTCTGCCTGCTGATAATAATATGAATCCTTGCAAAAATTTTCTGAAAAAACGTGACTTATGCTGATTATTACGCTAAAATTATCCTCAAATCCTGAGGGGTTGTTTACAGATCTCAGGGAATTAACTTAAAAATGATAATTTGATGGAGAAATTCATGAATAAGTTACAGGTTGTTTTAGGCACTGTTGTACTTGGTGCTTCTCTTGTTGGCTGTGCTAACACCGATGCTCTTTCTCAGAAGGTTGATGCTCTTTCTCAGAAGGTTGATGCTCTTTCTGCCGACGTTGCTGCTGTTAAGTCTAACCAGAACCAGCTGAGCAACGAAGTTGCTGCTGCAAGAGCTGACGCTGCTCGTGCCAATGAGCGTCTCGACAACATGGCTAACCGTTACAAGAAGTAATATTCAATAACGAGTTTGCGGGGGGAGTTTTATGCTCCCCTTTTTTTGTTTATGAAAAATATTTTAGATTTTGCGGCGGATGTTTTCGTGTCTGTCGCTGGTTTGTGCCAGAAAAGTTCCTCTTTTCAATTATTTTTAAAGCGATCTTTAAATTCCTGAAGCTTTCTTGTGAGAGTATTTCTGCCTATGCCAAGAATTCTGGCAGCCTCGATTTTTTTGCCATGTGTATATTTCAAAGCTTCTTTTAGCATGACAAACTCAAATGTGGCCATAGCTTCTTTCTGGATTTCGGTATTGCCTTCGGAAAGCTGTTTGGCAACCCAGTTACCAAGTATGGGTTCCCAGTCAGTATTTGATGCGGCATATGCTGTTTTGAGATACTGCTCTGATGTCTCCGGTATTCCTGTTTCATTGCTGATGGCTTCAGGTAATGAGACAGCAGCCGCTAGGGCAATTTCTGTTCCTGAGAAATCCCAGTTTCTTCTGTCATTGCCTTCGCAATTTCCCGGAGATGAATCTTTGGTCGGAAGACTTCTTTCCGGTTCTGTGTTATGTATTGATGGATCCTCTCGGGCGCTTTTAACCTCATCGGGGAGATCCTCGGGGGGAATAATTTGACCTGGAGCCATTACTGTGAGCCAGCGACAGACATTTTGAAGCTGCCGGATATTTCCGGGCCAGCTATACCGTTTAAGAATGTCAAGGGAGTCTTGTCTCAGGATTTTAGCAGGTACGTTCATTTCCTTTCCAGCATTGACAAGAAAATGTCCTGTCAGTTTCTGGATATCGTCAGATCTGTCTCTGAGAGGGGGGATGTGAATGCTGATAACATTAAGACGGAAGTACAGATCTTCCCGGAACAGACCTTTTCTGACATATTCGGGAAGATTCTTATTGGTAGCGGCCAGAATGCGGACATCTACTGAGATGGGGGACTGGCCTCCAACCCGGTAGAATTCCCGGTTTTCCAGAACTCGCAGCAGTCTTGTCTGAGCTTCCATTGGCATATCCCCAATTTCATCCAGAAACAGGGTTCCGGTATTAGCTTCCTCAAAACGTCCGATTCTTTGGCTGTTGGCTCCGGTAAAGGATCCTTTTTCGTGTCCGAACAGCTCGGATTCAATCAGTTCCTGAGGAATGGCAGCCATATTGAGAGCTACAAACGGCTTTTTGTTTCTGGTGCTGTGTCTGTAAATGGCCCGTGCCACCAGTTCTTTTCCGGTCCCTGATTCTCCCATAATAAGAACACTGACATTGGAGTGTGAGATTCTGCCGATAACACGGTAAACCTCCTGCATGGCCTGAGATTCGCCGATAAGTTCGGTTATGCCTTTATTTTCAGAAGCTACCGGAGATTGGACTTGCGGCTGCATCTGGCTATCGGGTGTGGCAGGTGATAATTTTCGGTACTGGGATACTGCTTTTTTGACAATAGCAATACAGTCGTCAAGGTCGAATGGTTTTGGCAGGTATTCAAAGGAGCCATTTTCATAGGAACGTACGGCATTCATAAGATCACTGTGGGCAGTAGTGATGATCACCGGAATATCGGCAAATTTGCGGTGAATCTCTTTAAGCATGGAAATTCCGTCGATACCGGGCATTTTGATATCGGATATAATACATTCGGGAGGATTTGAGGCTAGTTTTTTTAGAGCTGATTCTCCATCGGGAAATACCTCGCAGTTAAAACCTTCCTTTGTCAGGGCTCTGTCTATTACAAAACGAATGGCGCTGTCGTCATCCACTATCCAGACTTTTCCGTTACTGTAGTTATCTGACATGTAATGGTCTCCTTAATTGTCGTTTCCGTCTGCAAACAGGGGAAGGTAGATTATAAACTGTGTTTGTCCAGAAAAGCTCTGACACTCGATTTTCCCGTGATGCTGTGCAATTATGTTCTGGGCAATGGGCAGTCCTAGACCGGTTCCACCGGCGCGACGTGACACCATGGGGTAGAAAATGGTATCAGCAATTTCCGGCGGAATTCCAGGACCGTTGTCGGTGATGGTTATTTTTATGGCGGTATGACAGAGCTTGCCTCTGATACTGATGCAGTAGTCTGCTCTGGTTTGAATAGTTATCAGCCCAGGATTTACCTTGTTTTCCTTCAGGATGGCTACAGCATTTCCGATAATGTTGAGAAATGCCTGCTCCATTTTTTCGGAATCCATCTTGATTTCTGGTAACGAAGGGTCGTAGTCTCTTTCGATGGAAATGTCATTGGTGATTTCCAGTTCCAAAAGTTTTCTGACTTTCTCGATTATAGAGTGAATATTGTCATATTTGGCTGGTATAGCTCTTTGCGGTCCTAAAAGTCTGTCTACCAGGTTTTTAAGTCGGTCAGCCTGTTCAATAATGATTTTACAGTAATCAAAGAGATTTGAATCCTGACCGCAGTCTTTCTGAATGAGCTGGGCGGCACCACGGAGGCCTCCAAGAGGGTTTTTGATTTCGTGGGCCAGACTTCTGACCAGTTCTCTTGCGGCATCCTGCTGACTTTCCTGCTGGCGTTCATGTTCCATAACACGTTCACGGGTTACCTTTTTGAATTCTATTAGTAGCATTGAAGAGGACGTATCTGGCCACGATTTCGTGGAAGATGCAATCTCATCCTGTCCGAGACAGGTGATGGTGATATCCACGAAAATTTTCCGATGGGGGGTAACTAGGACAGTATTGGTACTTGAAAAAACATCCTTTTCGGTGACTACGGGAAGACATTTATTGAAATCTATGCCGGAGTAGCTGAACAGATCCGGGAAAAATCTGTTACGCATTTTGGAGGTGCTAATTCCGAGAATTTGTTCACATGCCGGATTTGAGCTAATAACCTTTAGCTTGTTGTTAAGCACCATTACACCGGTACTAAGTGCGGAAAGTATTGTATTCGGGAAATCCTGGTAATCCATGTTATCACCAAAGTTGTGCATAATATTATAAATGAAATATTTTAGTGCAAATGATTCGTGATAGTGCCTCTTGTGTACGCATCAGCTTAGCAACTTTGCATTGGAAGCATAAGGTTGCATGCCCAGGGTTCAGCCTCTGAAGATTTTATTAATAGCAAATGCGCCTTCGGGGATCTTTTGCAGGGGGAAATATGCAAAATATCTACCAGTCAGGAAGATCTGAAATGCCAATTATAATAGTACGCAAGTAACGGATATCTATCACGTCATGACGAGGTATTAAAGGAGTGCCACGTTACAGAACCGTATTCTGTCATAGGGTGAGAATTAGTTGAGGATTAAAACCATGTGGTATTTGAAATTCGATACAGTTTTATAGATGAGTAGCAGGAACAGACAATTATCTGAGTGTAAACATACAGAAACCAGTTAAATATTTACTGCATTTGAGTTTTGCAGAATCAAACGGGGATAGAAATCAGTGTTGTATTGAAGGATGTAACGCAGGAATGTTTTTTGTGAGAAAACCTGAGAAAATTCTGACTTTGATATGATGTTGCAGTTCTGCCGGCACAATTGATGATAGTATTATGGTTGTTATATGGTATTTATCAAATCAGAGGACATCGGTATGAAAACTGTAAACATGCTAAATATTGCATTTTGTATTCTGACGGCCGGGGCAGGCTTGTCAGCTGCCGTTGCAAACGCCGAAGAGGTTTATAAGTGGGTGGACAGCAATGGTGTGACGCATTATGGTGACGAACAGAGAGTTGCCAATCAGAACGGAGCCTCAAAAATTGAAGTCAAGGCACCTAAGGTGGGAACCGTTGAAACCAATTATGTCCCGAAAGGAGAAAATATCAGACCTGTCAATGGGACGTCCAACAGCAATATCCGGGTTTCTATCGTGTCTCCGTCTAATGGTCAGGAGATTCGGGCAAACGACGGGGTGATTACGGTATCCTCCAATATAAATCCGATGCCGTCTGGTAATTACTCCACCAAGGTTTATATTGACGGTTCATTGTTTGGCTCCGCCAATAATTCTTCCACTGTCCGGGTTGAGGGAGTTCCTCGCGGAGAGCATCAGATTACCACAAAAGTTCAGGTACAGGATGGTAAGATTTTTACCTCCAACAGTATTAAGGTGACTGTTCTCAGAGTAAGTGTCGGGGGTAAGTAACAGAATAAGAGCAGGAAACAATTTTTCTAGGCTGTGATTTTGGGTGGTATTGGTTAAAAAATATCCAAAATGGCAGCCTTTTTGATGTTTTTTTTAGTTTTGTTCAAAAAAGTGTTGACGGGATTCAAAAAATCTCTAAAATACGCACTCGCTGACAGGGTAAAGCTCAGCGAAGTTCTTTAACAAACAGTTTAGACAAT
>NZ_KB899636.1:851383-857032 GCF_000378405.1 Succinimonas amylolytica DSM 2873
GCCGCATTATTTACTTCAGAAATCAACGATTATTCAAGCCGTTTTTTAATTCATTTTTAATTCTATTGATCTTGCAATTTTTTATATCCGTAAGACCTGTCTTCCGCAGTAAAATGGCAAATTTTGCTAAATCCTCGTATTCACCATTCAACTAATCATAAGGGTTTGTGGCAGTTTTACTCTCTTTAAAAAAGACTAATATTATAATAGGTTACAATATTCTCTGACAGATGGTATAATACATGCGTGTTTTCCGGGTAGCTGTTCTATGTTTCTTACAACCAAAAAATTTCCCAGCGGGCTTACGTATCTGTACCTGATGGATTCAAAATATGATTCTGCAACTAAACGCACGAAGGTTTTTATTTACAAGAGTTTTGGCAATTATGACGAGTTCGTTAAAAATGAACCCGAGGCATATGCGGAGCTTGTGAAAAAATACGGTGAAAAACGCCGGAAGAAAAAAGAGGATATCAGAGAGTCCGGAAAAAATTTTATCAATAAGCAAGTCAATTCGGATGGTTTCATAGCGATTAATGATATTAAAAATTCTGTCAGGCAGTGTTATTCGCACCTTGTTATAAAACAGATATGGCAGAATGATTTGGCAATGAATACTTATTTTGACTATCTGGTTTTTCATAACGGACTGGAGATTGAATATAACATTTCCAGGATTGCGCTGTACTTCATCACGCTAAAAATCATGTATCCCATGTCATATCATGCTGGGCTGCAGGAAAGCACAAGATTCCTGGGCGATCCCATGAACGGGACAACTGCGGATGATGCGTATCGCTGTCTGCGGCTCCTGGCGAACTTCAAGGATTCTGTTCTGAAACATGTCAGCGGCAAAATAGACAAGCTGATTCCCCGGGAAAAATCGCTGCTGTTTTATGATTGCACAAACTGCTATTTCGAAACCCCGTGCAATGATGAGTACTGGTATCACAAAAAAGGACTCCGGGTATTGAGAATGATTCTCAGAAAACGTTCGGAAATCTATGATCGCCTGTCAGATCAGGAACTTAACGGACTGATTGAGACAACTCCGGAACTAACCGATGAACTGGACTCTGTTATTACATCATTCGGGAACCCCTTGAGAATGCACGGGGACAGCAAGGAAAAGCGGCTTGATTTGCCGATAGTGTCCATAGCCCTGGTTGTCGACGAAAATGCCATACCCATAGACTTTCAGATTTATGCCGGTAATGATGCCGAAGCGACAACCATGGCAGAGTCCATTCAGAAACTGAAGAAAAAACACAAAATTAAAAATGCCGTAATTGTGGCAGACAGTGCTCTTAACGGAACAAAAAAACTGTCAATGCTTCTCGAAGAAGGGATGGGATTTTCTGTGGCCAAATCGGCTCTTTCCTTTTGCGCAGAGATCAGAAATAAACACCTGAAACTGGATACCTTCGAAGCTGTAAAGGATGAAGCCGGACAGGAGACCGGCTTTAAGTACAAAGTAATACCATATCGCAATTCTGTCTACGACAAATCAGAGAGAGAAGAATCAGGACGCAAGAAAAAATACACCATCGACTGCAAGCTGATGCTGACATTCAGCGAGACGAGAAAGGAAAGGGATTTAGCCATTCTCGATGAAAACATCAAAAGAGCTCAGCAGGCTGTTGACAAGCATGAAGAAATCAAGTCCGGTCAGAGCGGCTGGAAACAGCTGGTTATAAAATCCGCCTCCGAAAGCGCAAAAGACACAAACGGAAAATCAAAAACTGAAATAAGTTCCAACTCAGATTCTGACTCGGGAAAGGATTCAGCCGCAGATAATGCTTCCAAATCATCCTCGGCCGGAAAATCTGTAGCGGGAGATAAAACGAAAAAAATGGAGAAGAAGCAATCCGTAACCTGCATAGCGACATCTCTTGATAAAAAAGCCATCGAGAAAAGAAAACTATGCGCAGGATTTTCCGGTATTCTTTATCACAAACCGCCGAAGTCAAAAGAAGAAGATTTTAAGGCTGAGTATGTAAGCTCTCTCTATCATAAACTGGTGCAGATAGAAGAGTGTTTCCGAATTATGAAAAATGAATTTGAAATACGTCCGTTGTATGTACGGGATCGTGAAAGCGTTACCGGACATGTTTTGCTTTGCGTGCTGGCTCTTATAATTGTGCGGATCATTCAAAACAAATTCAAAAATAAAGAAAAATCCATAACTCCAAATAAACTTCAAAAGCTTATGCGGGAATTTAATTTTGGAATGCTTAGAGGCAAGGACAATAAATGTGTTTATCTTGATTTATCGGAAATTTCAAAACGGGAAAATGTAAAAACCCTGAAAAACAAATCTGACAATGATTCCGAAATGGAAACGGGACATGATGTCTCTGCTTACGATCTTATTCAAGAACTGTTTGGGAGCAAACTGCCAGTGGCTTCGGATTTGGAACAGCTAAGAAAGTATTTCAAAGCAAGGACAATTGATCCTTCTTCATCTCAATTAGAGAAGCTGGACAAAATGTGCCAGTCAGCTACCGCTGCATCGGCACAGCGGTTGTAACATACTATATTATTAATCGTAAAAACGGCGATAAATGGCTTGTATAAAGGGCTTGTCGCTCGTTTTTTGCATTTTGACTGCGGAAGACAGGCGGAACAGTGCCGATGGTAGTGTAAGCATTCGCTATGTGAGAGTAGGTCATTGTCAGGCATTTTATTTGAAAGAGGGAGTTCCTTTGCGGAGCTCCCTTTTTTCATGGCGGAAATGTATTTTTGTTTGCCTGCTAGTTTGCTGGACTATACTTGTCAGGTAAGCAGTGCCGCATTATTTACTTCAGAAATCAACGATTATTCAAGCCGTTTTTTAATTCATTTTTAATTCTATTGATCTTGCAATTTTTTATATCCGTAAGAGATTAGACTAAAAACTCTACTGAGTTAATTTATTGTTATTTTAGGAGGTTTATCGTTATCCTTTTAAGGGTTTCTGAAAAAGTAACAGTTCTTTAATTACGGCCGTTTTCTCTGTTTATAAAATAAATTGTAGCTATTTTTTTTACATACTATTGCATTTTAATTCTCATTACTATATCATTATGTTCATATGTATCGGCATTAGGGTTTTAGTTTGGATATGTTATCTTGCATGTCTGATGGTTGTTGATACTGTTGACTTTTTATTAACTGCACCTAGAGAATGTAGCTATTTATGAACAACAAATTTTCCGTAAAGAAACCTGGTAATAATAAATGGAACCAGGAACGTCGGCTGGAATTTATCGATTATCGCCTTTGTTGGGCCGGGCACATTAATCGTGCTGATCTTGTTTCCTTTTTTGGTATTTCCATTCCCCAGTCTTCTCTTGATCTTTCCCGTTACTGTGAAATGGCCAAGGACAATCTTAAGTACGACAGACATTCCAAGATTTACCGTAGAAGTCCCAAATATAAGCCTATCTATCCTATCTGTGCGTCCGAATCATATCTTAACGACATTTTAATGAAGGCTCAGGGCACTCTTAACCCTACCAGAGATTATCTTGAAAAAGCTCCGAACATCGCCTGCTTTATGCCTCCCAAGCGCAAGATAAATTTTGATGTTCTTTCCCTTATAGTTGACTGCATCCTCAACCAGAAGTCTGTTGAGATATCCTATCAGACCATGAACAGCGTAGATCCTGAAAAGAGACGCATTCATCCGCATGCATTGGGTTTTGACGGTATTAGATGGCATATCCGCGCATTTGATGATAAGCACAACGAGTTCCGTGATTTTGTGCTTTCCCGTATTTATTCTGTGGGCAAGCCGGAGGAGTCTGACGTTGATCCCAATGAGGATATGAAGTGGAATTTCGTGGTTTCTCTTAAAATTGGACCCAATCCCAAGCTTACCCCGAGCCAGCAGAAGGCTATTGAAATTGACTACGGCATGGAAAATGGCGAGGTTGTCTACAAGTGCCGTCAGGCCCTGCTTTTCTACACTCTCCGTCTTTTGCGCCTAAGTCCGGATGATGATGTGGATAATGACGATCCTAAGAAGAATCAGATCATTCTTAAGAACAAGGATGAGATTTTTATGCTTCTCAGAATGTAATCCGATCATTCAGGTTTTTGTGACAGTTCCTTTAGCTATAAGGGGACTGTTTTTTTTTGGTATAATATCCGCTGCTGTTTCAGCCTAGTAAGTTTTTTTTTGGAAATTGAGTTATGTCTGATCGGGACGAACGTTTGTCTTACTTGAATATGGCGAATCCAATGCATTTGTTCGCTGTGGGGTTTGGCATCGGTTTGAAATTTAAAAAGCCGGGTACCATGGCGTCCCTGCTGACGCTCCCGTTGTGTCTTTTGTTTATTCAGCTTCCCATTCTGATTAAAGCTATTGTGCTTCTGTTGTTTTTCGGGATCTGTGTCCTGGCCTGTAAGAGCGTAATTGATTTGATTGGTTATGAAAACAAGAACAAGATTGCGTGTGATGAGTTTTTGGGAATGCTGGTAAGCGTGATGTTTCTGAATGCTGATGAGTGGTTTATGGCTGTAGCTGCTTTTTTTGTATTCCGTTTTTATGCTATGATGCATCCGTTTCCAATTTCTCTCATCCAAAAAAAAATTCCTCCTTTTTGTTCAGTAGTAGTAGATGATTTTTACTGTGGACTTCTGACAGCTCTTACTACCTGGGTCATAGGCATGATCATTTTCAGTAACAGCTATTCCGCTGGTTTCTAATTGTTTTCAGACGGTCATAAAAAACCGGGAGTTCCCTTTTTTGGAAGCCCCGGCTGTCATGCAAAAACGTAGAAGGCCGCTTATCCGCTCAGAATTCCGGAATTACCGGAACAAATTTGCTGTTATCCACAATCTCAGAGAGAGATCTTTTACGATACGGCTTTTTGTTTTTTGATTTTTTTGGTTTTTTAATTACCTGATGCCGATATTGTCTGCAAAATTCCTGCAGAGTGCGCAGGCATATCTGATACGGACAGTCGTTCTGAATATCTTTGGCTAGGTTAACGCAGTTTCCTTCGAGCTTCAAAAAACGTTTGACTATCTGCTGTTCATTGTCGAGAAGATACCCCTTGAAGCCGAGATGTCTCCCATCCTTACCTATATGTTCTCCGGTGGGTGCATTTATATACTTGTAGACGGTGTTCCGAGAAATATTAAGTTTTTTGGAAATTCCCAGAATGGAAACGCCCGCTTCCTTAAGCTTTTTGATCTCTTCTTGTTGTTTAGGTGTAAACATCTCTCAAGTTCTGTCTATTTGCGATGTGTAGTGGCCGTAAATCAGAATCTCCTGCTGTACATTGTTCAGATTCTGCAGAATACTTTCTAATAAATATTGACGGAGTCTGATTCTTTCTCTTGATTCTTATATTAATCAATACAGTATCATAATGAAAATGCAGTCGTAATTATGGCGCATTTATGTAGCTGTTCTGGTCTATTGTCTGACAGCCCTCAATATAGCCTAGAGGCAGATAGTTCAGCGTATCTGCTTTTCTGGACGACGTGTCATCTTCCATCATTACCCTCCTAATTCTACATTAAGTATACCGTGAGATATAGCGTTTTTTTGGATTTTTTTTAAAAATTAAGTTTAAGTTATTAATGAGTGTTCACAATATTGCGTTATTTGTTACTTATGCCTGAATCATTTGTTTTGCACGGCACCTGTTTATATTG
>NZ_KB899636.1:862797-906134 GCF_000378405.1 Succinimonas amylolytica DSM 2873
TTGGTTCTACACGGATGCTGTGGTGAACGGACTGGGCCGGGGTTAAAATGAAAGTCTGTTTTCTGGATGAAAAAATGTGCTGAATATAGGTAGGCTAGAGCAGTTATGTGAGGGTTACTCTGAAGTTCGACAGTTGGTCTTAAAAAATTGCCCGAAGCCCAATGGTGGCTTGCTTTTTTGCCTAAAAAGGTTAATTTGAGGGTTACTTTACTAGGAGAGAATATTCGGGACTCATCAGGCATAAACTGGATATGAGGCTCCGTTACGGGGATTAAACGGAGAATGGGACATAGGAATTACAGTTTTGAAGAACTCCAGGGCGCCAGGGACATCAAAATTCCTGAACCCATAGGCCTTTTGCAGCAGTTCGCGGCTAAGGAAACTGTCATATTTTTCAAATTCCAGGTTGCTGACGGATTTTGCCAGCTCCTCTTCGGTAGGGGGATTCATACTCAAAATGGTTTTTACTGTATCTTTAAACCTGATACTGGTAATTTCCGGAATGTAAATGTAGCTGCCAATTTTTTTAGCGCGGCGAATACCGTGCTTTTTTAGAATTTGGACTATGGTGTGCATGATACGATCTCCCTTCCATGGCAGAAGGTAGATTCCGGTAATGCCGATAATAAAGCGATTATCTGAAAGGTTGAGATCCTTGAAATGCCGGCGCCCCTCTTCAAAATGCTTCTGTGCTGTCTTGTTGAGGTATGGCAGAGGTTTTTCTCCAATGTAGAGCTCCAGCATTTTTTCCCGTACTCCGTCGTGAATTCTTCCGCTGTTACCGTCAAGCAGAAGCGGATCTGTATCTTCTTTGCAGCTTCTAACATAGATTTCATGCTTTTCGTCGCTGAGGTACACCACCTCCCATCCTTTACCGGCGAACAGAAAAGTATCTCCTACCTCCAGAGGTTGGTTCAGTGGGATTGTTCCAATTTTCTGGCCGTTGTTGTCGATGGTATATTCCTCCTGAACCTTGAAGGCGCTGTAGAAGCTGTAATTTGAAAGCAGCTTTTCTCCCGTCAGGCCCAGAGTAAGACAACCGTCCCCCATTTGGGTTAGCAGGTCATGCTTGCCCAAAGAATGCAGAAGATCGCCGAAGGTTTGAGGATCCACGAGATTGAACGGTCCTGTTTTGCAGAGCAGTCTGTAGAGACTTCTAGCCTGAACATTGCCGTACTGTGCCGTTACCGCCAATACCTGCTGCGTCAGTGTAGACAGGGCATATTCATGTCTTGTGGGCGGTTCGAACCATCGGTTAAGTACCAGTTCGATCATGGCGGCAGAGGAAAATGTTTCATCACGAAGAAGGGCATTAAGTGCCGGTTTTTCGTTTTCAGGCTCCTGGATTTCTGGAATGAATATCCGTAGTACGGCATCCTTGTCGCGCCTTCCGGATCTTCCGATTCTCTGACGTAGACTGGCTACTGACTGAGGTGAGTTTATTTGGGCAATGGAAGATATGTCGCCGATATCAATTCCCAGTTCCAGAGTCTGGGTGCAAATGGCTGTAGTGGGAAGGCGTCCTTCCTTAAGCCGGTTTTCCAGTCTTTCCCGAAGATCCTTGGACAGCGAGCTGTGATGAGGGAAGAATTCCACCGGGACAAAGTTGTCCTGACACAGTCTGGTGAGAGTTCCTGCTATTAGTTCGGTTTTGTTGCGGCTGTTGGCGAAAACCAAATTTGTACTGCCCCGGAGAAGCCGGAAAATATCCCGGGACAGATATTCATAATCCTTAACTTCGTCTTCGGGAGTGGCGGCTTTGCGAATATCGTAACCCCGAATCTGGAGTTTTATGCCCTTGGATCCTGCGGAGCTTTCAATAATTTCAGTGTTTCCTGTGCTGTTGGGCCGCAGCCACTGTTTCACTGATTTTATATTGCTGAGCGTGGCACTGAGAGCTATCCGCGGAATCTTCCTCTTCTGCATGAATTCAATGCGATGCAGCTGGCTTAGGAGCTGGTAACCGCGTTCAGTACCGATAAAGGCATGAAACTCATCTATGATAAAGTAGGTTAGATTTCGAAAACTGGAGATACACCATTCCTGGTGATTTATTAGCAGAGATTCCAAAGATTCCGGAGTGATCAGAATAATCCCCTCCGGGGCATTGAAAAGATTCTTTTTGTGGCTGAAGCCAATATCGCCGTGCCATGGAGTTACTGAAATGCCGGTAGCCTCTCCCAGGGCGTTGATGCGTTTATACTGATCGTTTATCAGTGCCTTTAGAGGGCTTATGTAGATAATTCTGACGCCGGGAAGGTTTCGGGAGAGAATTCTGGTGCATGCCGGAAGAAAAGCGGCTTCTGTTTTGCCGCTGGCAGTGGCAGCACTGATGATAATATCATCCTGAGCCTTCAATACTGGCATGATGGCCTTTTCCTGAATATCGTGAAGACGTGTCCAACCCTGGCGGTTAAGCCATTTCAGGATTACAGGATGCAGATTATTGATGTTGGTATCCATGCGGTTCAGAGAGTAAATCCGGTCAGCTCGTCATCGTCCTCAGCGTTACCACTGCCGTTATCTCCGTCCATACCAAGATTGTCAGAGTTTTCGATACCCACCTTGACATCCTGAAGCAACTTTTTCCAGTCCAGGGAAGGATTCTGTTCGATTACTGAAAGGAGATCCACAAAGGCCTTAATAGTATTGCGAGGAGTTTTGAAGTAAGCATCTCCGATATTCTGGGAGCAGTGGGTGAGGAATTTTTCCAGAGCCTCATCAGGAACCAGATACTTATCCTGATCGTAAAAAGCGAAGATGTTTCTGATATTGCAGAGAAGAATGTAAAGCTCCTCCGGGGTAAGATTGTCCAAATGCATTACCGGACCGGAAAGATCGTTTACTCCGGCCTTCTTGGCAAAATTATTAGCAGCAAGACGGGATCTAAGGGCCTCATAGCTGAACAGCCCCTTCCGGGGATCTTCCAGAAAATCCGGGGTGCCGCCGAAGATAAAGCCGAGACCTCTGACATTTCCCTGCATACAGTCATTTATGATGCGTAGGATTTGTTCGTAGTTTGCCTCGCGGGATCTGATGTTGTGGATTTTGTAAAGGTTTACCATCTCATCCATGCTTATCAGGAGCCCTTTGTATCCGGCAGCCTGAACAAAAGCACTGAGCAGTTTGAAGAAATCATAGATGGAGGCATCATCCACAATGGTTCTGACTCCGAGCTCCTGCCTGGCTTCGGTTTTGGTGTGATATTCTCCCCGAAGCCATTTTACGGCATTGTTTTTAAGATCGTCGTTTCCAGAATCATAGCCTTTCCAATAGGCCTGAATTACCAGAGCGAAATCATAGCCGCCGACAAAATCATTGAGAAATGCCAGCCTGTCTTTGATGATTTTACCGGGATCTCCGTCAGGATTCTCTTCCCGGAGTCCTGTGATGAACTTTTCGATAACGGAGTTCAGGGCACTGCCGTTGGGTCTTGCTCTGGTGGCCATATTCCGTGTCAGTTCCTGATAGAGATTGAGGGCCTGACCGCTGGAGGCCTGAAGTCTTCTGTCGGGTGCCAGGTCTGCATTCATGGTCACCAGCCCCTTTTCCAGGGCGATAGTTTTTACCAGTTGCAGAAAAAAGCTTTTGCCGGCTCCATAATCCCCGATAATCATCTTGAAAGAGCTTCCCTCGTCGGCAATGCAGTCAATATCCTTTACCATGGACTTGATTTCGTTAACACGGCCTACCTGGATATACTGAAGTCCGGTTCTGGGTGTTACCCCCGCACGTAACGACTGAATTATGGAATCTCTTTCTCTTTGTCTGATTTTCGGGGTCATTTGTTCTGCCTTAAATTACCTGGATCCCTGAATTATAGACCATCGGTTTTTGAGTGCCATAATTTTTCTGAAAAATCTCTGGGGAGTTTCTCAATTTTGGGCAACGGCTGGCAATAGCCGGGAAAGAACAGATAGTGTCAGCCGGAAATGCCGTATTTTTTAAGCTTCTTGCGGAGAGTGCCGCGATTGATTCCCATAATCCGGGCGGCTTTTGTCTGATTGCCGGAGACGTATTTCAGAATTCTTACAAAGAGGGATTTCTCCACTTCCTGAATTACCTGATCGTAGATATTGGAGGGCTCGTTCTGCGCGTTATCGTTAAGAAAGTGAATGACAGATATGGAAATATTGTCGCAAAACGGGTTAATGGTGTATTTGCTGGCCAGGCTCTGGGGTTCGTTTTCGGTATTACGGACTCCGAAATTGGTGCTGTCCATTGCTGCGCGGTTTTGATTCATTCCGTCTGACGTGAAATTTAACATTTTTTGACCTTCATTGATGATTGTATTTCGCCCCTGCAACGGGTGTCGGAATACCGGAGGTTTAAGAATTCCTGCGAACCCGGGGCTCTCTTTCGTAACAACGGGGCGTATATTATTATTTTTTTTGCTTTTTTTAAAGCTGATTTTGTGATTTAGGTAAAAGTTTTTTGGGGGTTTGGTGATTTTTTGAACCGAGCGGACCTGAAGTGGGCAGGGGAAATGCGCGAAAACAGTGGCAGCTATTATGCCTGGGGTGGAAACGCTGTGCAAAATCTCAAAACCAGGCATTTGCACAGTCCAACATAACGTTTTTAGACATTAGGAAAGATGTGGTTCACCATTTCCCTTCTATTTTCTTATCCCGCTCACCAGACACCATTCTTCCCGGAACACCGGTTCATTGAGCTTAAACCACTGTGAATAAATCTCCTGAATCTCCGGACACTGGGAAGCAATGATTCCTGACAGCGCAAAGCTTCCTCCGGGAGCCACCATACCGGCAATTGTCGGAGCCAGCTCTCTCAGGGGGCCGGCCAGAATGTTTGCCACGAGAACATCCGCCTTGATTTCCTGGGGAGTATCCTCCGGAAGATAGAGACTTAGTCTTTCTGCTACGCCGTTTCTTTCTGCATTATCTTTGCTGGCGGTGAGAGCCTGAGGGTCAATGTCGATGCCTACGGCTTCCGGAGCTCCCAGCTTAAGTGCGCTTACTGCCAGAATGCCGGAACCGCAGCCAAAGTCGATTACTTTTTTGTTTTCCAGATGAAGACTGTCCAGCCAGTTCAGGCACATGAAGGTCGTGGGATGTGTACCGGTTCCGAAAGCCAGTCCGGGATCCAGCATGACGTTTACCGCATCAGGATCGGGAATTTCGCACCAGCTGGGGCAGATCCAGAGCTTTTCTCCGCATTTCAGGGGATGGAACTGGTTCATCCATTCCCGAACCCAGTCCTTGTCCTCCAGTTGTTCCGCCCGGCAGGTGATTTCGTCGTGGAAGTGATCTTTGAAGAACTTAATTATCGGTTCCGGATCGGTGTCCGCCTCGAACAGGCCGGTTACGGTGGTGTTTTCCCAAAGCTTGGTCTCCCCGGGAAGAGGCTCGTATACCGGAGCGTCCTCGGTATCGGTGTAGGTCACACTGGCAGCTCCGAATCCGGATAGCATGCCGCTGATTTTTTTTGCCTTTTTGCTAACCGTTCCGATTTTAATCTGTATCCAGGGCATAGACTTCCTCCTGTGTGCTGAAAAATGATTTGAATTTGCTGTCTTCCAGGGCGTAAGGCCTGATTTCCCGGTATTCGGTCTGGACATCAATGTTCAGGGCATCCGCATATATAAGAAGCTGCTTTCTGATTATTTCGGCGTTGTTTTCCATTTCAATCTGGCAGAGCATGGTTTCGTTGTCCAGCTTCATTTTGCAGCCGATAAGTGAAAGCGAGCCGGCATTAACCAGGTTTGCGGTGACAATTTTCATCTGCAGCTCTTTATCAGTTGCTTCTCCGACCCAGATGACATTGTTGAAGCCCCCCATGATTTTCAGAAGCTCCAGAGCTCTGACGCTTTCATCACGGTAAACAGCCTTGTTTCTAAGCTCTATAGTGACAGCCCTGATTGCGGACATGCCCCGGCTCATAGCCTCGGCATAGGTCCCCTGAAGCTCAATTACCATATATGCCAGAGCCATGGAGGCACTGAATACTGCTATTCCGGTAATGATAAACGAGGGATCGGAAACCACAATGTCTGACAGCATGACATCCGGTCGATAAAAAACATCCGGATTTACCAGAACATCAAATTTAACATTGCAGGTAACCAGATAAATGATAGTGCAGATTACCAGGTAAAGTGCGAAAAGTGAAGGGTACAGCCATATCATGGTCATCATGAGCAGAGCGATGCTCATTCCGGTACTGCCGCTGCTCAGGGCCAGAAGAAACAGGAGAATGGTGAAATATTTGTGTTGTACTCCTTCCCACAGGGCCACCGCTCCGAAGATTCCTGACAGCACGCAGAAGAAACAGAGCAGTGTTCCGGTGTAGATGCCGTTACTGCTGCGAAACACCGGAGAGGCTGCAACTATCTCAAGAATTCTGTCTCCGGAGCCGAACGCCTGAGCTGTCTGGCATAGTGTTCCGTAGATGAAACTGAAAAAATCTGTAGTTGAAACAGAGAACAGGGCATATCTGATACCTGATATGGCATAATGCAGGATAGCCCATACCGGAAAGGTCAGTACCAGAGTGAAGATGAGTACAAAAAAACCGGCCAGAACATAATTGAGGAGGGGTTCTCCCAGAGAGGAGCTTCCGGAATTTGCCGGAGATGGCACTGAGGCGGCAAAGGGGGCAAGAAAAGCTGCCACAATTCCTGGAGATACCGACTGGGTGCCGCAGACCTTTACAATTTCAAAGGCGGTGACATAGGAAATGGCGCAGCCGAAAAGCCGCCAGAATTTATTATCCTGTTCGTATATAAGAGAGCAGGCCAGTGCAAAGGTAAGCGTTATGAGACTGGAATTCGAAAGCAGTCTGATGTCTGCAGGATCAAAGATATACACCCCGGTTGTATCACACAGTGTGACCATGGCTACGGGGAGCATAATCAGAAGGGTGCGATAGTTAATGTTTGGATGCATGTGACAGGTCTGACTGGTTAAAATTGTGAAGCGGGTCATATAATAATAAAATTTGCCGGTTCTGAACAGATAGAGACGCAGATTATTTTTAAAAAGTTGTTTTTTTGAAGTTCGGGATACTAACAACTATTGTTTAAAGACCTGTAAAATACGGATTATGGCTGCGGAAACAGGGATGGGGGGCATCTGGTGTTTTCGGTTCGCTTTTTTTGTAATGTTGAGGGAGTTCCGGATTCATTTTTATGAAAATCCTACGTCGCGATGCCGCAAAATTCGGTCCTCTGCCGAAATGGAAACTGGATCCGGTGCTCACGGAGTTATTCTGGAAGCGCGGTATCAGGAATACTGCAGAGCTTTCATATTCTCTCCGGAATCTACTGCTGCCGGATTTCAGGGATATGGATCGGGCCAGGGAGATCATTGGTCTGGCCGTGATGGAACGAACCAGGATTAGGATCATTGGGGATTATGATGTGGACGGAGCCACTGCTACGGCTTTGGCTATGAGATTTTTTCAGGATCTGAAATTCGGAGAGGCCGATTTTTATGTTCCCAGGAGGCATAATGACGGCTACGGTCTTAGTGCCGCCATGGCGGAGAAGGCTGCAGCCGATGGTGTGGGCCTTATTGTCACTGTGGATAACGGCATTTCCGCCCTGGACGCGGTGTCCCGGGCCCGGGAGCTGGGGATCCGGGTGGTGGTTACCGATCACCACATCCCGGGCGAGAAACTGCCGGAAGCCGATGCAGTGGTGGATCCCAAAAGGAAGGACTGTCCGTTCCGTTCCAAAAATATTGCCGGAGTCGGTGTTATTTTTTATGTACTGACACAGGTGCGCTCATATCTCAGAGAAAATGGGTGGTTTCGGGAACAGGGGATTCCCGAGCCGAGGATGCAGGACTATCTTGATCTTGTGGCCCTGGGAACCGTATCTGATGTGGTTCCTCTTGATTATAACAACCGGATAATGGTGCAGTACGGCATCGGTCTTATCAGGAAGCATAATACCACCTGCGGCATTGACGAGCTTATCAGGGTTTCAGGAGTTTCTGCTGTAAAAATCACCAGTTCCGACATTTCTTTTTCTCTGGGACCGAAACTGAATGCCGCCGGGAGAATTGACGATATGAGCTACGGGGTGGAATGTCTGGCTGCCAGGGATGCCGACACTGCCCGGAGAGATGCCAGTATTCTTTTTAATTTCAATATTCGGCGGCGGGAAATGGAGTCTGAGATGATGGCAGCTGCCGAAGATCTGATCCGGAAAATGCCGGGGCATGACGTATCCGGAGGAATAGTAATCTATAGTCCGGATTTTCATTCTGGGATCTCCGGAATTATCGCGGCCCGGCTTAAGGATCGCTACCGGGTGCCGGTAATTGTTTTGGCGGATGGTCTTCAGGAAAATACTGTCGTAGGCTCTTGCCGTTCGGTGGATAATTTCAGTATGCACGGAGCACTTGAAAGGATCTCCGATATGCTTCCGGGGGTGGTGCTGCAATGTGGCGGACATGTTAGGGCAGCGGGCCTTACCATGCGGCGGGACGGTATTCCGGCCCTGCGGGATAAATTTGCGGAGCTGGTGCGGGGATTCATGAGAACCGGAGTTTCTGAGGAGACCTTTGAGAGCGACGGCGAGCTTCCGGGGGCATATTTTATTCCCAGCTTTGTACGCACGCTGGTTTATGATCAGCCATGGGGGGAGGGCTTTCCGAATCCGGTATTTGACGGGGTGTTCTTTATGAGCCACCAGACGGTGATGAAACAACACCTCAGATTTCGGCTTTCACTGGCGGACGGTCGCAGCTTTCCGGCTTTTTATTTCTACTACGATGAAAGATTCTGGCCCAATCAGAGTGTCACCATGGTGCGGGCTGTGTACTGTTTTCAGATCAGCAGCAACAGCAACTCAGGCAAAATCAGTCTGATTGTAAGAGCTATGGAACCGGCCATGGACAAAAAAGAGGAGAGGATCCTTTGGAATGGCGGGTTGGGGATCCCTTATGCGGATTTCCGGTGAGGCGGCACAAATGAAGCCGGGATGAAATATTCTGGCCTTGCTGCGCTACCTAACCGGCGGCGTTATTCGTCCTGAATGGCCAATGCCTCTTCGCTGGCCAGAAGATTGGCCACGGTCTGCTGTCCCAGCGGTTCGTAGGTTTCCCGCTGAACTTTCTTCACGACTACCAGCTCTTCTCCCTTTTTGTCATATTCGTCACGTTTGTGGTCGGCCTCGTCAAGCCAGGCAATGGAATCGGTTACGGCCCGGATAACCATGTCGTCCATTTCCTGACGCTTTTCGTCAGAGGTGAAGTAGAGCATGTCCACATCGTAGCGCACATAAAGAGCGGGAAGGCGGTTCAGCGTCATGCAGAAAAGATCCGTGAGATAGTCAGTATCCCGGGTCTGGGCGAGCTCCAGGGCGTTTATGTAGTCCCGAACCAGCTTTTCGTAATAATTGTGGACTTCTTCGATTGTTGCCATAAGTTTGTTACCTGTTATTCAAATGTAAGGTCTGCCGCAAGGGAGATTCCGGGGCGACAGTCTTATGTAGTCTGGCTCTGTGTGTGGTCTGTCAGTCATCTTCAGCCTCGCTTTTCAGGCTGCCGGTCAGTTTTTTATGTTCTTTTCGGTCGTGTTTGGCCTCGGCTTCCAGCATCTTTCTAATATATTCTTCCGCACCGTCAATATTGGGAGTGAGTCCGGCCTGGGACTGACCGGCCGCGTAGACGGCAGCACCGATAATACCGGCCAGGTTCAGGGTTTGTGCCGGTACCACGGGGGTTCTGACCCGGATTTTTTCCTGGTACTTGACAAAGCTCTTCGATGCCCCGCCACCCAGGATGATAAGATCCGGATTGAAAAGGAACTGCAGCCTTTGGAGATAACGGTTGAATCTTTTTCCCCATTTGTTCCATCCCAGATCCTCTCGCTGTCTTGCGGCATCGGAACAGTAGTGTTCGGCGATATCGTCAGAGAGAATAAGATGACCGAGTTCGGTGTTTGGCATCAGAACTCCGTTTACGAATATTGCCGATCCCAGGCCTGTTCCGATGGTGATCATCATGACAATGCCGTTTCGGTGTTCCCGTCCGATTCCGAAGTTCATTTCAGCAATGCCAGCGGCATCAGCATCATTAAGCACAAATACCGGACGCCCCAGGGTTTCGGTAAAGAGCTTCTCCACCGGGGTGTTGATCCATGTTTGGTCGATATTGGCAGCTGTAAAGGCAATTCCATGGTGTACTGTGGCCGGAAATCCGCAGCCGATGGCTTCGTAGTCGCTGAACTTTGAGGCCAGCTCCTGGAGTGTGGCTGCAACTGCCTCGGGAGTTGCCGGCTGCGGAGTTGCGATACGGATTTTTTCTGACAGAATCTCTCCGGTCTCGGTGTTTACAACGGCTCCTTTTATTCCGGAGCCTCCTATGTCTACTCCCAGTGCAATCATCCGCATTTCCTCCGTAAATCCTTAACTGTATCCTGCCCGGCAGTCAGGGCGTGTCTAAGCTATTATAATTTTTTGAGATTTGAGTTAATCCTTTTATCTTGAAAAACAGGCATTTACTATTTTAAATTGTGAGCAAAATTTGTTTTTTTAATTTCGTTCCGAATGAGGAAGCTGGAGTTTCAGATTGTTTTCAGCGGGAGAATTTTTATGGTGGCTTTCTCCGAGTTTTCGGAGCTGTGCCTGAATAGCCATTTCAAGAGTACGGGGATATGCAACGGTGCCAATTCGGGCACGGAGTTTTTTTAGAAGCTCCGGATTTCCGGGAGCATTGGCTGAAGCGGCAAATACGTTTCTCATAAATGCCTGATAGCCGATTCGGTGGATTGGACTCCCTGCAAAGACCTTTAAGAATTCCTCGTCTGTCAGATCCAGAAGAGCAGTCAGCTTAAGAAAATCCCGGGAATATCGGTTTTTTAAATCGGAATCCGGGATGAGCTCCGGCGACTTGTGTTTTTTGCTCCGAAGAAGTCTTCGGTTTTCAGGGCAGGAAAGCTGGCATTCATCACAGCCATAGATGCGGTTCCCCACAGCTTCTATCATCTCATCGGGGATTTCTTCGGGGTTTTCAATGGTAAGATAGGAAAGGCATTTTTCGATTTTAAAGCCTTCTGGGGTAAAGGCCTTTCCCGGACAGCAGCGACGGCAACGGTCGCACCCGGGAGGGCATGGGGGCGGACAGTTTTTCCGGGGAAGACAGTTGAAAGCAGAGTTTTCCGAAATTTCTGCCTTCAGGCTAGTCAGAAGTTCACCCAGAAAAATCCAGGAACCGCCTTCCTTTATTCGAACCAGGTTATTTCGTCCCCGTATTGCCGATCCCGTGATTTCGGCAAAAAACTGTTCGTAGAAGGGGGCGCTGTCCGTAATTGCCCGGGTTTGAATTTCTGGTATCAGATCTTTAAGGAAGCTTCCGATAATGTTAAGCTTTTTTCTGAGAACCCGGTGATAGTCTCGTCCCAGAGCGTAAATACTGATACGCCCGCTGTCCGGCTCGGAGTAGGGGAGCTCCTGGAAATATGGCAGTGCAAAACTCATGATGATTCCGCAATCTGGTAAAATCAGAGCGGGATTGTTGCGCACCTCCTGATTCCTGGCGAGATAGTAAACTCCGGCAGGAATGCCGTTCCTGAGATGCTCTGAAAAGGATTTTTCACCCCCGGGGGCCTGATCCGCTGTGGAGAACCCCAGGGGAATCAGGCCGATTTCCCGGGATTTCAGGGACACTGCTTTCAGGAGTTCCGTATAATCAGTGCCGGTTTTTCCGGATTTTGGGGAGATAACAGTCATGAAGCACTCTTCTTTCAGCGGAAAACAAACAGCTGGGTCTTGCAGCATTTCTGTGGACCCTGATTTCCGGGATACCGCTGTCCCGGAATCGTGCGCCGCAGATTTTATCCGGAGTTTTCTGACGGACAGAAGCAAAAAGGGCATTAATAATTTATCAGATATTGTTCTCAGTGTCGCCGCCACCAGGAAAATTGAGCAAATATATCTGACAGAAGACGGTTTTTCTTTGATGGATAAAGCCGGTACCGCCATGGCCGGGGAGATAATGAAGTTTTATCCGTCTAGAGAAATTCCGTTTGTTATTTTTGCGGGTAACGGCAATAACGGCGGAGACGGGTACGTTGTCGGACGTGAGCTCATCAGAAACGGCTATCGTTATGTAGTAGTGGTGCAGACGGTGCCCCAGAAGAGCGGAATAGCCGCAGTTCGGGCCCGGGAACGCTATCTTGCCGCAGGAGGTGTTCAGGAATCCGGAAACGGCGGGTGCGTGGACAGCGTCCGGATTTCCGGGATTATTTCATCCCTGAGGGCGTCGGGAATGGGAGTTCCACCGGTGATTATTGACGCCATTGCCGGGATTGGTGTGCTCTCGGCGCGTCCCGGCAATCCGGATTTTGAGAGGATGGCCGCTGCAGTACGGGAAATAAACCGAAGCGGCTGTGAAACTGTAAGTCTGGATGTGCCGTCTCTGCTGAATGCCGATACCGGTGTTCCCGTGGTACCGGGGCTGGCGGTGCGGGCCGTTATGACTATTACGGTTTTCACAAAAAAGCCCGGACTTCTTTTGGGACTGGCCGGAGATTTTGCCGGCAGCATTGTCACTGTGCTGGATCAGCTGCCGGAATTTGCGGTCAATGCCCGCAGAGTTCAGGAGGGTGAAAGGCTTTATGCCATGGATTATCATGATCTGGAAGCCTTTTTGCCGGTACGTGCCCGCTGTGCTCACAAGGGTAATGCCGGAAGGGTGCTGCTTGCAGGAGGCTGTCCGGGTATGGAGGGGGCTCTTATTACCGCGGGAAGAGCGGCTCTCAGAAGCGGTGCCGGGCTTGTCAGAACGACATTTTTAAGTGAAAAACGGGATGCCATGAATTTTTTGCAGCCGGAAGTCATGACCGGCACTCCGGAGACTCTAAGAAATGATCTTGGCTGGTGTGACTGTGCGGTGGCAGGCCCAGGAATGGGGAGATCTGCCCGGTCTTTCGGGATGTTCCGGGAGATTTTCGGGAGAGCCAGAACGCTGGTGGCGGATGCCGACGGACTCAAGTGGCTCCGCAGGATGCGGGACAATCCGGCGGCAAGACCGGAGAATCTGATTCTTACTCCTCATGTTGGAGAAGGTGCCATACTGGCGGACCGGACAGTTTCGGAGGTTCTGGACGACCCGCTGGGCACGGTCAGGAAAATAGCGGAAGGCTATGGAGCGATTGTTGTTCTCAAGTCGGCAACTACAATGGTGTCAGACGGCAATCATACGGTAATTCTCAGTACCGGATCCCGGGGCATGGCCTCTGGCGGCATGGGCGATCTTTTGTCCGGGGTTATTGGAGCGCTGATTGCCGGAGGAATGGAGCCATTTCAGGCGGCGGTTTTAGGAGTGGCAGTTCACGGAGAGGCTGGTATTCAGTCTGAAAAAGCGGACGGTGCCATCGGAATGTGTGCCGGGGATCTTCTGCCATTTATCAGAAAGCTCCTTAATGGCAGATAAGTACCTATTTGTTTATATTTTGGTAGATAACAGGAGACAGAAATGTACAGAATGACTGCCGGCGGCATTTTCCTTGAAAATGAGTCTGATACGGAAATCCTAGGGGGAATTATGGGGGAAGCGGTAGCTGAAAGCACAACCATTTTTCTTCTCGGGGATCTTGGTGCCGGGAAAACTACCTTTACCAGAGGCTTCCTGCGATCCCGGGGCTGGCAGGGAGTAGTAAAGAGTCCGACATATACGCTGGTGGAGGCCTATGATTTTTCGGAGATTCCTGTCTGGCATTTTGATCTGTACCGGCTTCAGGACCCAGAGGAACTGGAGCTTCTGGGAATTCGGGACTACTTTGCGGATCGCAGTGTTCGCATTGTGGAATGGCCGGAACAAGGGCGAGGATTTTTGCCTCAACCGGATGTTATTGTCAGAATCAGCTATTATGATGGCGGGAGACTACTGACTGCCGAAGGGATGACTGCTCGGGGCGCCGCTGCTGTTACGGCGTTTTCCAATAATATCTCTGCTTCCATTTCAGGTGGCAGAGTTCCAGGTTCCGATAGTTCGGGTGCTGCAGTTTACTGATTTTCAGAAGATGGCGCAGTGATCGTTTTTAAATCCTGAAACCTCTTTCATGTAACAGGATAAATATCGTTTTTAAAATGCTATAATCCTGAAATTCAGATGTTTTCAGAGTCAAGTGGTTGGATGAAATGTATAAAGCGTTTTTTATTTCTTTTCTTGCCCTGTCCGTTTCCGCGCTTCTTGCGGGGGGAGCTGCGGCCAATGAAATATTGAACGTTCAGTCATCCGCCTGTGTGCAGGGAAAAAATGACTGTACCCGTGTCATCTTCACAATGAAAGATCCTCCGAAATTCAATGTTTTTAAAACAAAGGATGATCGCACGGAATATACGGTGGTGCTTAGCGATATCGCGGATCCCTCAAAGAAAACAGGAGTTATTTCCATAAAGAGATCCAGCGTGATTTCCAATGTAGGAATCAAACGGGCACCACGAGGGCAACATGATCAGGTTCACTATGTGTTCTTTCTCAAAAGCGGCGTGACTCCTGGTGTTAAAAAATCCGGGAGTTCCTTCTGGGTAGATTTTCCGCATCAGGAGCCGGGAGCGTCGAAAGGGGAGTCCTCCACTTCCCCTGCAGCGGATTCTCCAGGATACTCTAGGAAAGAGCATGCAACTTCTGGCAATTACGAACCTGACGACAGGAAGACTGCCAAGAACCGTAATGAATCTGATACAAAGCAGCTTCCATTTTCCGGGAAGGAAAATGGTAATGCTCATGCCGACAGCAGAGATTCGGAAAGGTCAGGCAGCTCCGGGTTTTCAAAGAATGACATCTCGGCGGACAGAAGAGATTCGGTGCCTGCCGGGAAGAAGCCTGCTCCAGGAAATGAGGGAAAGCCTGGTGGTGAAAACAGGACTGATCGGGAAGCCGGCAGGGAAACTGTCCGGGAGACAAATAGCGGGAAAAACGGAGACAGCGTAAAGAAAACGAATTCTGTCAGTGCCGGGAATCCCTCCAGAGGAAAGAAGAGTCTTCAGGATATCCGGGAACTTGAGGAAGAACTGTTTCAGGATTTAAATTCCGAGGGGGATAACAAGACTCCATCTGAATCCCTGGAAAAACGTTTGGCCGCTCCTGAACCGCCCAAGCCGGCGGCATACAAGCGAAAATCCTCCGCCACTTGTACGGTGGTTGTTGATCCGGGGCACGGCGGCAAGGATCCCGGAGCTATCGGTGTAGGCAACGTGCAGGAGAAGGCGGTGACACTGGGTATTTCCCGAAGTCTTGTGGCATATCTTGACAGTGATCCTTTGCTGGTGGGCAAGCTGACCCGCAACAGGGATATATTTATTGAACTGGGGCAGCGTTCCCAGATTGCCAGAAACAAGAATGCCAACTTTTTGATTTCCATTCATGCCGACAGTGCTCTAAACAGTCAGGCCCAGGGCGTATCAGTGCTGGTACTTAACCGGGATCGTGCCAACAGGGAAAATAACAAGAGCGTGCAGAATAATGACAATACCAGGATGCTTTCCGGACTAGGAGAATTTCTTAAGGATCATGCCGATCCGATGCTTCAGAAGGTGGCGGTGGATATGGCCTCCAATACCAGCAGATCTGATGGTAATGATCTGGCTAAAGAGATTCTTGGTAGTTTGGGCAAGATTACCACGCTGCATAAGTCCGTGCCCATAAACAGATCTCTGGCAGTGCTTAAGGCTCCGGACATTCCTTCGCTGCTTATTGAAACAGGATACCTTTCCAATCCTGACGAAGCCAGTCTTCTGGCCACTGGAAAATATCAAAGAGCCATTGCTCATGCCATATATCTCGGCATCAGAAGCTTTGTGTACAAGAACAAGGACACCTTGAGATGTGGTATTACTGCCAGAGAGCCAGCTGATGAACATCGGACGACTCCGGCAAAGAACAGAAGGACTACCGCAGGAAACAGTAAGGCCCCTGCCACCGGTCAGACTGTTATCTATGTGGTAAAAAAGGGAGAGTATCTGGCAAAAATTGCCCAGAATCATGGAGTATCCCTGGAGTATCTGAGAAAGCTGAATCATCTTTCCAGCGATAAAGTGCATACGGGGCAGCGTCTTAAGGTGCCTAAGAAAAAATAATGGCGATTCATCTTCTGCCACCGCAGGTGGCCAATCAGATTGCGGCCGGCGAGGTTGTGGAACGACCAGCAGCTGTGGTCAAGGAGCTTATGGAAAATGCCCTGGATTCAGGAGCTGACAGTATCAGTGTGGTTATTGAAAACGGCGGTTCCCGGCTGATTCAGGTCCGTGATAATGGTTCCGGCATCCCCAGAGACGAGCTTCCTTTGGCTCTCAAAAGACATGCCACTTCCAAAATTACTTCTATTGAGGATTTGGATCATCTCCTCAGTATGGGGTTTCGCGGAGAGGCGCTGGCTTCCATTGCTGCCGTTTCTAGGCTTCTTCTGGTTTCTCGTCCCCGGGAGCAGGAAATGGCCTGGGCTGTCAGTGTTGAAGGTTTGGGGCAGGACCCCGAGCTTCACCCGGCTGCTTATCCGGAGGGAACCTCGGTAGAGGTACGGGATCTGTTTTTCAACACTCCTGCCAGAAGACGTTTTCTGCGTTCCGAAAAGACAGAATTTTTGCAAATTGAGGAAATATTCCGAAGACTGGCACTGTCTAGGAGGGAGGTGGCCTTTTCACTTAAAAACGCTCGGCATTCTATTTACGATCTCCGGAAGGCTCAGGACGAAAAAAGCTATCGCGAAAGACTGAAATCCATTATAGGAAACGGCTTTTTAAATGATCTTTTGCAGTTTTCCGAAGAAAGCTCCGGAATTTGTTTTTCCGGGTATGTCAATCCTGCACCGGTAGCGCATCCCTGTCAGTATTTTTTTGTCAATGGACGGATCGTCAAGGATAAAACCCTGGTTCATGCTATCAATACTGCTTTTGAGGATGAATTTGGAGAAAAGAGATCGGTTCAGTATGTCTTCTTTCTGGAAATGGATCCTGGTGAAGTGGACATCAACGTGCATCCTCAGAAGTACGAAGTACGTTTTCAGAAAGCCAATGAAATCCATGATTTTATCGCCTTGGTTCTTAAGAATTCCCTGAGAAGAGCCCAGCAGCTTCTTCCGGAAACCCTGGAGGAGACCATGAATCCGGATCCGGAACATGGTTATACCCCGCGTCCGATAGCTGTCAGAGACTCCCGGATTCAGGATCTCAGAAGGGAGAGTCTGGGGACAAAATCTTTTCGGGATACTGGAGCAGACGCAGTTTCCGAAGAGCAGTGTGAGCAGGCGATTTTCAATGCGAATTCTGCTGCAGTATCTTCTGCACTTTCTTCCGGAGTCAGGGATTCACATTCTGCTGATGCAGCGATTATTGATTATGACGGCACGGTACCGGCATCTTCTGAAAGCGGGCCGGATGAGGTATATCGGCGGCTTTTCGGAAACAGAACAGGAAAAAAGGAGGAAGCTGTCTCTGTTCCGCCGAATTCCGGACAGATCTTTTCCGCGCCCGCACATCTCCTGCCTCAGAGAACCGATTTTCAGAATGGAAGCGTTTTTTCCAAAGATATCGCTAGGTATAATGCCAACGCCAGGGCTCAGGAGTTTTCCAAATCTCTGCTGGATTTAAGCAGGGCGAATCCTATAGGAGGCGGCGAAAAATCCGGTTTAGGAGAAATCCCTCAAAATGATGGAATCAGAACCGGAATTTGCGCTAATTCCGGTAGGCCCTCTGTACTGGAGTCTTCTGATCACCTTTCTGGATCTGATGTAGCTACCGGTTATAGTCCCCGGACAGATTTCGGGACGGATTTGGAAACGGATCTGTTACCGTGGATCGATACCCATTCCGGTGATTCTCTTTTTGTTCCGGTGCTTATTCCGGAAAGAGATTATGTTGTCGCCAGGTTGGCTCAGCAGCTTTTTCTGGTTAATACTAAAAAGCTTGCCGCCAGCCTTTTTATTTGGAGACTTCGTGAGAGACTGAAAATGAGGGCTGGGGATCTTTTACGGAGATCGGATCTTCCCGTACCATTCTATTTCCATATGACTCGCAGTTTATCTCCCGAGATGCTGAATGCTCTGGCGGAACTGGGTTTTGTCATTGAGGCCGGTCTTTATGATGCCGGAGCTACTGCGGTGCCGGCACTTGTGCGGGGAAGCGATTTCGGAAAATTTTTCAGGAATTTTCTGGGAGATATTGATGAAGCTGCGGTTCTTGATGAGCTGCAGGATCCGGCGGGACAGGTTACGCTCTCCGGAAACGGAATATCTGTATGCACCTCCCGGACCCTGGTGAACGCCTTTTTTGAGGCTCTTTTCCTCGAAAAAACGCCCACTTTTTTCAGTCAGGAAATGACGGAAAGAATTCTGAGGGCGGTTCCTGATGCTGACTTTATTGCGGAGCTGTCTCAGGACGTTATATGGGAAATCCCTCTTGAAATGATGATAAGGGAGCATTTTTCTCATGATTGAAGGTACTGATGCTATTGTGCTGATGGGCCCAACTGCTACCGGAAAAACCAGTCTGGCCATCAGGATTGCTCAGGCTCTGGACGGAGAAATTGTCAGTGTTGATTCGGCTCTGGTTTACCGGGAAATGGATATTGGCACTGCCAAGCCTGAAGCCTCTGAAATGGCCGGAATTCCGCATCATCTGATATCCGTGAGAGATCCCGGAGATCCCTATAGCGCAGCTGATTTCAAGGCTGATGCCGACAGACTGATTCCTGAAATCCGGAAACGTGGCAGGGTTCCGATTCTGGCCGGGGGAAGCATGCTTTATTTAAAGGCCTTTGAGGAAGGTCTTTCCTGTCTTCCGGAAACCAGTTTGGAAGTCAGAAGTCAAGTTAATGAGCTTATTGAAGAGAAGGGGCTTCCTCATGTTCGGGATTGGCTCAGAGAGTTTGATCCGGAATCCTGGGAAAGACTTGCTGCTAATGATGTTCAGCGCATTGGAAGAGCCTGCGAGGTTTATCTTATGACCGGTAAATCACTGACAGAGCTTATCAGAAGTCAGCCCAGAACAGGGTGCTCCTGGAGACTGAGACGGTTTGCACTGCTTCCTGATCCGGAAAGAAAACTGCTGCGACCGATAATCAGGAAACGTTTTGAAAAAATGCTGGCAGACGGATTTGAGGCAGAGGTCAGGAAGCTGTTTGAAAGAGGGGATTTGACCCCGGATCTTCCGGCTTTGCGATCCGTTGGCTATCGTCAGATGTGGCAGTATCTGTCCGGGGAAATATCGTATGAGGAAATGATGGAACGGGCTGTTATTGCCACCTGTCAGCTGGCCAAAAGGCAGATGACCTGGATTCGGGGGTGGAAGCAGCCATATACCGCTCTGGAGATGGGCGCTGCCGTCAATCTTGAGATAATTCTGCAGGAACTGAGGGAGCCTGTCACTGCTGAGAAAGGGTAGGCATGATGATTGTAAAAAACAGTTTTCAGACGGGAAAAAGTGATCTGATTGTCAGTATTTTCATGTTATTGAAAATATTTGTTTCGGTTAAGTGTTTTTTATTATCATTATAGGAGAAGAATTTTCAGGGCGTTGCAGCCGTAAGGCGAATTTTTAATTTGACGGCTGTCAGTAAGTTCCTGCTAATTGTCCTGTAAAACATGATTACTTAGTGTATAATGTCGTGCTTTTAGTAGCTCTTTGTTAGGAGCTGTTTGATTTTTGAGATATGGGATGGCGTGGTCGGACGCGCAGTCCGGTATCGGAAGGATGGCGTGATTTTGCGGTTTTGTTCGGGGATTTCGCCAGTTGATTATAATTATTATTTGTTTATCGAAGGAAAAACTGTTTTTATGTCAAAAGGCCAGTCATTGCAAGATCCGTTTCTGAATACACTGCGGAAAGAGAGAATTCCGGTATCCATTTACCTTGTGAACGGCATTAAGCTTCAGGGGCAGGTGGAGTCATTTGATCAGTTTGTAATACTGCTTAAGAACAATGTAAATCAGATGGTTTACAAGCATGCCATTTCTACGGTTGTTCCCGCAAAGGCCGTTGCGATTTCTGACGACGATGCGGTTCCGCAGGTTCCTGATTCCAAGGAGAAGTAACACCTGCTTTTACGCAGATGATGTTTTTAGGCTGAGGAGTTCAAGATTACAGCTCTTTTCGATTTCGATGAACGCTACAAGGGTGGTGCTAGGGCATTCCTTGTCAGCGTTAATTTTTCCCAAAATGATGATTCGGGCAGTCTGGAAGAGCTGAAGATGCTCGCTATTTCATCAGGTGCCGAAATTGTCGGTATTCTTACATGTACCCGATCCTCTCCAGATCCCAAGTATTTTATTGGTTCCGGCAAGGCAGCCGAGCTTAAATCACAAGTGGAGTTCTGGGACGGAGAGACCGTTATTTTCAATCATGAGCTTTCCCCCTCCCAGGAACGGAATCTCGAAGGCCTTCTTGGTTGTAGGGTGATTACCAGAACTGCGCTTATTCTTGATATTTTTGCAGATCGTGCCAGAACCAGAGAGGGCAAGCTTCAGGTAGAGCTTGCTCAGCTGGGGTATCTTGAAACGAGACTGGTCAGGGGATGGACGCATCTGGAGAGACAGCGGGGTGGATTCGGTCTCCGGGGCGGTCCTGGTGAGACCCAGCTGGAATATGACAGACGCCTGCTCAAGGAAAGAGTTAACACCCTCCGGAGGGAACTGGCGGTTGTCGAAAAGCAGCGAGATCAGGGAGGGCGAGCCCGCTCACGCCGTGGGCTGCCGGTGGTGTCACTGGTGGGATACACCAATTCTGGAAAGTCCACTCTTTTCAATACCCTTACTAATGCAGATGTTTACGCTGCGGATCAACTTTTTGCCACGCTGGATCCTACTCTGAGAACTGTCACTCTGCCCAGGACTGGCAAAACTGTATTTGCTGATACCGTTGGTTTTATAAGAGAACTGCCCCATAATCTGGTGGCTGCCTTCAAAGCTACCTTGCGGGAGGCTCGGGAGTCGGATCTGGCCCTTATGGTGATTGATTCCGGCGATGAAGACATGAAAGAAAAGATTGCCTCGGTAGAGGAGGTCATGGAGGATATCGGAGCGGGGAGTGTCCCGGTTCTGAAGGTATACAACAAGATTGACAGGATTCCGGGGATTTCACCTCATGTGGAGCATGACAGCTCCGGGATGCCCTGTGCGGTCTCCATTTCCGGAAAGGAAAAACTTGGTATTGATCTGCTACTCCAGGCTATTTCGGAGCGCCTGGGCCGGGATCGTGTCTGTTTGGAGCTCTGTCTTCCTCCCGATGCTGGAGCCTTAAGGCAGCGACTTTTCGAGATGGGGGCCATAGATTCTGAATCCTACGACGATATCGGCTGTGATCATCTCCGGATTACGCATTCCCTGACTGAGCTGGCTAGGCTTTCCGCTAGGTTTGGCGGAGACCTGGAGCGTTTTGTGACTGTTCCTGCGGGATTCAGGTTTCATAAAGAGTCATGGGAGGACTGAGTTTTTCAGTTTTTGCCCGGAATTCCCTTCATAAAATTCCTTTCCGCAAGGTGTCTTTCATTATTTGCTGTGAACGGCTATAATTCACTGTCATTTCTTTTACAGTTTCGCCCCCTTTGGAAGAGGAGTTTTGTCATGTCCTGGAATGAGCCTAGCGATCACGGAGACGGCCGTGGCCGGGATGATCACGATAAGCGTGATCCCTGGCAGAGAGAGCGGCGTCCCGATAACGGCAATGGCAGCGATAACGGGTTCGCTTTTATATCAGATTTCTGGAAAAAGCTTTCCGGAGGCAACGGAGGCAGTCCTTTTGACAGAAAAAGAACTTCGCCTGTTACTGGAATCTGTCTTATTCTTGGTGTTGCTGTTTTGGGGATCGCTGCTACCGGATTTTATACGGTGCGTGAGGCGGAGAGGGCTGTGGTGCTTTCTCTGGGCAAATTTGACAGGGTTGAAGAGCCAGGATTGCACTGGTACTGTCCTTTTCTTCAAAGCTATAAGACCGTTGATATTCAGATGGTTAGATCGACCAGATCCAAGGGATCCATGCTTACTCAGGATGAAAATGTCGTCAATGTGGAGATGGAAGTTCAGTACCGGGTGGACAATCCCGTTAATTATCTCTACCGGGTTGTTAATCCCGATGACAGCCTGAATCAGGCAACTGACAGTGCTCTCAGGTACGTGATCGGTCATACCTCCATGGATGATGTGCTGACAAATGGCCGTGAAAGAGTAAGACAGTCTACCAGGGAGCTTTTGGGCAATATCATCTCTCCATACAATATGGGCATTACCGTTGTTGATGTGAATTTTCTGCCAGCGCGGGCACCGGATGAGGTAAAGGCAGCTTTTGACGATGCTATTGCCGCACAGGAGGATGAACAGAGATTCAAGCGTGAAGCAGTGGCCTACAAAAATGAAGTTCTGCCGAAGGCCGAAGGCAAGGTTCGCCGTATTGTCGAAGAGGCCGAAGGCTATCAGCGCGAGGTTGTAGCCAAGGCTCATGGTGACGTGGCCCGTTTTGAAAAGATTCTTCCGGAATATCTAAAATCTCCCGAGATCACAAAGCGCCGGATCTATCTGGAAACCATGGAGGAGGTTTATGCAAAGAATCCCAAGGTGATCATCAATACCGGTAGCAAGGGAGCCCAGCAGCTGATGTATCTTCCGTTGGATCAGCTTATGAAGCAGGGAGGCAGGGAATAATGAAAATATCGGGGAATGCCCTTATTGCTGCTCTGGCACTGCTTGGAATTCTGCTTTTTAATGCAGTGTTTGTCGTGCATGAAGGGGAGAGAGCTTTGGTAACGCGTTTTGCCAAGGTAATTCGGGACAGCAGCGGCCAGATTATTGTCTATGAGCCGGGTCCTCATTTTAAATGGCCCTTTGTGGAGAAGGTAAAGCTTCTGGATGCCAGAATTCAGACTTTGAATTCCAACGAGGATCGTTTTGTTACTGTGGAAAAGAAGGATCTTATTATTGACTCCTATGTGAAATGGCAGATTGAGGATTTTGTTAAGTTCTATCTATCCACCAAAGGGGATCGTTTTCAGGCAGAGAGTCTGCTCAGAACCAAGATTACAAACAGTCTCAGAAGCCAGATTGGTCTTCTGACCATCAAGGAGATTGTTTCCGGAAAAAGCGATGACAAGGCGGTAGCTGGCAAGGAAGACAGTCAGGATTCCAAGAGGGATCAGGTGATGCAAAAGGCTCTTCAGGCCACTTCCGTTTCTGCCCGGGATCTGGGAATCCGGATTATTGATGTCAGGATGATGAAGATTAATCTTCCGAAAGAGGTTTCCGATTCTATTTACCAGCGTATGCGGGCGGAGCGCGATGCTGTGGCCAGGTTGCATCGTTCTCAGGGACGTCAGGAAGCAGAGGCTATCAGAGCCAATGCTGATCGTCAGGCAGTGGTAAAGCTGGCTGAAGCTGAAAAGCAGGCAAAGACCATCAGGGCGCAGGGCGAAGCGGAAGCAACCCGGATATATGCAGACTCCTATTCCAGAAATACTGGACTGTTTGATTTTCTGAGAAGCATGGATGCCTATCGGAACAGTATGGACAGGGGCGGCAATATTATTGTTACCGATGAGGATAACGAGTTCTTTAAGTATATGAAGTAATCCTTTTTGCGCTTGTTTCCTTACCGCTTTTTGCTGACGGATGACAGCAGACAAACCTCCGCTACCCTGACGGGGTGCGGAGCTTTTTTTTGGGGTATCTTCTGGCGGCGATTCAGGTTTTGGAGAGATAGCGTGTCAACATGGGGATTTTTTGTTAAAATCATTCTGTTTGATTGTTAAACTGCTGCTTTCGTAGTACCGGGAAGCAGCCATTTGTTTTAGTGGCAGAGAAAATGGCTCAAAGTGTAGTTGTCTTAGGCACCCAGTGGGGTGATGAAGGAAAGGGTAAGATTGTAGATTTGCTTACTGGAGAAGCGGATTATGTGGTTCGTTATCAGGGAGGAAACAACGCCGGTCATACTCTTGTAGTTGATGGCAAAAAGCAGGTGCTACGCCTTATTCCTTCTGGGATTCTGCGTCCTGGCTGTACCTGCGTAATTGGAAATGGCGTAGTAGTTAATCCGGAAGCTCTCATGGGGGAGATTGCCGAACTTGAGTCCAAGGGGGTTCAGGTAAGGAACAGAATGGTTATTTCTCCCGCCTGCCCTCTGATCCTGCCGTATCATATTGCCATAGATCGATCCCGGGAGGCCAAGCTGGGCAGGAAAGCTATCGGTACTACTGGCCGCGGTATCGGTCCAGCCTATGAGGATAAAGCCGCCAGAAGAGCAGTTAGGGTCGGGGATCTGTTTAATATGGACGATTTTGCCGACAAGCTGAAGACGGTTATGGAATACCATAATTTCTGTCTTACCAGCTATTACGGTCAGCCGGCTGTTTCCTATGAGGAAGTGCTGGAGAGCTGTCGTAAATATGCGAAGGATATTTTACCGATGGTGGCCGATGTTACCTCTCTTCTTGCAAAGGCTCGGGAAAAAGGCTGCCGGATCATGTTTGAGGGAGCTCAGGGTGCTTTCCTGGATATTGATCAGGGGACTTATCCGTACGTTACATCATCAAACACTGTAGCCGGAGGAGTCAGTACCGGAGCTGGATACGGACCGCGACATATTGACTATATCGAAGGCATTGTCAAGGCCTACACTACTCGGGTTGGCGGCGGGCCTTTTCCTACCGAGCTTTTGGACAGTGTGGGGGATTATCTCTGTGAAAAGGGCGCGGAGTTTGGGTCGGTAACCGGCAGACGGCGGCGTTGCGGCTGGTTTGACGGGGTGGCTATGCGGCGTTCAAATCAGATGAATTCTCTGTCAGGGCTCTGTCTTACCAAACTTGATGTTCTCGACGATCTTGATGAAGTTAAGATCTGTACCGCCTACAGAAAGTCAGATGGCACTGTTATTGATTATTCTCCGCTGGCAGCCGATGACTATAAGGGGCTGGAGCCGGTTTATGAGGTTCTTCCCGGCTGGAAACAGTCAACATTTGGTGTCAGCAAGTATGAGGATCTGCCGGAAAATGCCAGAAAGTACATTAGGCGTATTGAAGAGGTTTCCGGTGTCAGAATTGATGTGATATCCACAGGTCCGGATAGGGAACAGACTATAATTCTGCATCATCCTTTTGAAGTATAGCGGAGTTCGGCGCTGTACCGGCTGATAAATGTAGTGGTGCCTTAAAACAGGTATCCGACAGGAAAGGGGCGAGAGAAATCCGCCCTTTTTTCGTGTTGAGACAGAAGATATTATTCCAGAAAGCCCCGGAATAGTGTTTTTTACTGCTGAAATATTTGTGCTTCTGTCATCTTTGCCGATTTGGGCTAGATGGTGCATACAGAAAACTGTTATTGTTTGAAAATGTTTTCTTAAACACGGGCCGGCCCACGGAAAACCTTTCTGAAATATGCTATATTACCCATCAGGGTATTTGGTGCCGGCTGTTTTAAAATTGTTACACAGATATGGATTCTCAGTGTCGTATTCTGCTTGTCGATGGCGACAATGCAAATCTGCTGGTCATGCAGCAGATTCTTGACAGTGCTTATGAAGTGGAATTTGCATTCACTGCCCGGGAAGCTGCTTTTAGGCTGGCCTCTGGAAGTTTTGACCTTATAATTTCGGGATATACTCTGCCAGATATGGCGCTCCCGGATTTTTTATCAAGTATTAAAAGAATATCCAAACCTCGAGAGATACCGGTTATTGTAATGAGTGATGATGATGATCCTGCAGTGGAGGAAAACAGCTTTCGTCTGGGGGCCCAGGATTTTATCAGCAAGAATTCCCGGATCGGTGTTATTGAGAATCGGGTAATGCGGGTTTTGGAGCTGTATCAGTACCGTGCTGGTATGGAGCGCCGCTATCAGGAACAGGAAGATAAGCTTGAGAGGATTCGCCAGAACATTGTTGAGGCATTTGCTTCCATTATTGAACCCAAATTCCCGGGGGTATCTTCTAACTACAAACACTCATTCCGCAACAATCTTGTACACTGGAGTTACTCATCGTCAGGATTAACCTTAGGTATGGAATTATGTGATTTTAAAACATCACCATGTTTTATGTAATAGTTAGGGCAGGTAATTTTAAACTTGTTATATAGTCGCGTTGCAGAACTTTGGGCTTCACTTGTTATAATTTTTGTAGCATAAATTACACACTTTTGATTTCTTAGACCTAAGTACAATTCAACTGAATTGAGATAAGTCTGATTCAGCTTTTTTTGTATATATAAGTTCATGGTTGCAGCTATTTGACAAAGAAGTAAATGTCCTAATACCCTTTCTTCGTTATGAACTCTTAACGGCATTAATCTACTCAGTCCTTTCCCTAAATCAAAGTATTGTTCAACAATAAGACGATTATAATACACATTTAGAATCTCATCAGTTTTGTATGGTAATGATGAAATAATTATGAACATTCCAGACGTTTCAAATAATTCATGAAATGCACTGCCAATTTTCTTTAATTTCTTTTGAGATAACTTTTTAGAATTAACAATAGCCTTATGATTTTCAGATGAAGCTGCATCTACATCAAAACACAAATACGCATATGCTTCTTTTTTAATTGTTCCGATATTGCAATTTACTCGTTTTACATAAACAAACCTCCCCATAAATGTAACTAAATTTTCCGGTCTTCGCAATTCATTTTTACCTTGTTCAACAATATTATCGTATATGGTCTTTAGTTTTTCAGGTAATCTTGCAACAAAATCAATATTGGCATAGTAGAGGTTGTCAATGTTCTTTTCTGATAAGTAACCTGCATCAAGCAAGGCCATGTCAGTGTTTACGCCATACCCATTAAGCACTGTTATTGTTTTAGATAGCGTCGATACATCGTTTATATTCCCAGGGATTGCTCTGAAAATTAATGGGTAGCCTGAATCTCTTTGAATAGCTGATATCATTCGAACTTCATTACTAATGATATTATTATGATTGCTTACATTTGTAAGTTCAATTTGAATATCATTAGGTAAGCCAGTGCTATCTATAACAATAGCAGGATCGTTAGAAATTTTTTCTTTAATCCAATCTATATGAGATTTGAAGAATTTTTGTCTTATTTCCTCTTTCCCTAAAAATGAGAGGAATTCACTTATTCGTTGTGAGTGTAAATCAGCATTGGGATATAATATTTTGACAAAATTACCATCATACCAAGTGTTACAATGCATACATGAAATATCAGTAAGCACATAAAACATGACCATGGAATATAATGTATCTTTGTTTTTATATCCGATGCTATTGAGCACTTTATCATAATTCATTTGATGAATTAATTCATTAATGAAAAACGAATCTCCGAAATCTAAAATTAACTTAGGTTTCTTTCTTTGATCGTTTTGCAAAGTACCTGTAAAGGAAGGATCTGCTCGAAGAAATTGGTTGTTTTCAATATCATACTTAAAAACACCTCTTTCCTTGCTGTAGAAAATATTATTTTTCTCATCAATTACTCTGCCTAGATATATCGTACCCTTTTTCCGTATTTTTCCATTTTCGCGATATGAAGTTCCTGGAACCTTAGCATACTTATAGTTACCTTTATATTGGAAGGATAACCTATTTGGGCATTTTGCGGCATTATCTGACATTTGTAGTTACCATTTATAAACCTGTAACTACATTATAGCACAACAAATTCGTCCATAGCAACGGGAAATACAGATAAAATAAGGAATTGAAAGGGATGTTTGGTGGTGTAGAACTAGGTGTAGTTACCAGAAACTACAGGGAATTTGGGTTGAAGGAAGAGATCAGCTCACGGGTATGCATATTCAGAGGACGGCATCATATGTGTCCATGGTGGTGAGAGGTCTGGTAAAAAAAGGATATTACTTTGATGAACTTGAGGACGAGGCGGTTCGCGAGGCTATTGTGCAGTCCGCACCTCTTCACGATATCGGGAAAATTGCCGTTTCCGATGTTATTCTCCTGAAGCCGGGACGGCTTACCCATGAGGAATTCGAGATCATGAAACAGCATGCCAGAATCGGCGGGCGAATGATCAAGGAAACTTTGAAATCCATTGAAAAACCTCTGGTTCTGAGAACGGCAGTGGATATGGCTACCTATCATCATGAAAAATGGAATGGCAAGGGGTATCCGGATGGCCTCAGGGGGGAGCAGATTCCCTTATGCGCCAGGGTAATGGCGATAGCTGACGTATTTGATGCTCTGGTGTCCAAAAGGTGCTACAAGGAGGCGTTTTCATACGAGCAGTCCTTCAAAATAATCCAGGAGGAGTCTGGCCAGCACTTTGACCCCAGGATTGCTGAAGTGTTTTTGTCAATGAAGGATGAAATTATCGGGATGTCAGAAAGCTGGGCTCTAGGGGGGGGACGAGGATCTCTGCTGTCTGGGGTAGCAGTTCCGGAAATTTCTGCTGGTAAGTAGAGAGAATACGCCGTGTCAGCGGGTTCTTTTTACTGCCATTTCTGCCAGATTCAAAAGCTGTTTCCGGTACGGACTTTCTGGAAAGATGTTCAGAGCGTTTCTGGCATTGGCGGCTTCTTGTTCAGCTCTCTTATAGCAACGGCTGATGGCTCCGGTTTTTTCGGCCAGATTCATGATGGCGTCAAGATTGCAGGTCTCCATAGCCTGAAGTGCCTCCTGCTTTTCATGATCCGGGAGAGCGTTCAGAATATAAATTAGCGGCAGCGTGATTTTGTGATTATGAAGGTCGTCCCCGATATTCTTGCCAAGCTCGTCTGCACTGGATGTGTAATCCAAAATGTCATCAGCTATCTGGAAAGCGTTTCCGAGATAGCGGCCGTAGTCAGTTAGTCCCTGAAGCTGAGCCTCTGAGACTTTGAAGAGAAATCCCGGAATCCGTACTGCGATTTCAAAAAGCACTCCGGTTTTAGCATAAATGGTGTGATAGTAAGTTTTCTCACTGAGTTCCGGATGGTCGATATTTCCCATCTGCTCAATTTCTCCGGATGCAATAGTGCTGACTGCGCGGAAGAAATCTCGGAAAATTTCCGTGCTTTCGGTAACTGAAGCCAGATCGAAGGCTTTGGTGAAAAGATAGTCTCCACCCAGTACAGCCACAGAGTTGCCGAAAAGACTGTTGACACTTTTCCGTCCCCGGCGCATTTCGCTTTCATCTATTACATCATCATGCATTAGAGTGGCGGTATGAAGAATTTCAATGGCTGCTGCCAGTTTCATAACCTTCTCATCATGAACCGCATCCGGACTGATAAGCCCTGCGGACAGAAGCAGCAGGGTCGGGCGTATTCTTTTTCCGCCGCCGAGAATGAGATGACGGCATACGCTGTTTACCAGTTCTACCGGTGAATTCATTTCACTCATGATATACCGGTTTACCTTTTCCAGCGGTACGGAGAGCAGTTCTTCAGTACTGGTCATGTAATATCTCTTTATAAAATACAGTTTGGCGCATAGGGGAAGGCCGGGAACATTATACAGTTTTTCTGGCCTGCGAAAAAGAACGAGCCTGTGGCGGTCCGTAAGTCCACTGGCAGAAAATGCTGATAGGTACCTGAAGGAAGATTCGTGAAAAAAGAGAGATTCGCTTATTTTTGCGATGCGGAGGAAGAGAGTGACATTAATTGAAAAAATATTAGGCATTTTTGTTGCGTATCTGTGATCCAATTTGTATAATACGCGCCATCATATTGTTATATCTAAAGATTTTTGTCCCTGCTAACCCTCACGGGTTTCGGGCTATGGAGTTTTAAATGTACGCAGTTGTATTGACTGGCGGCAAACAGTATCAGGTTTCTGAAGGTGATGTTATTTCCGTTGAGCTTCTCAAGGACGCTCAGAAGGGTGCATCTATCGAACTCGACAAGGTACTGATGGTTGCTGATGGAGACAACGTAAAGGTTGGCGCTCCTTATATTGATGGCGGAAAGGTTGTGGCTGAGGTTGTTGATCAGACTCAGGGCGAGAAGGTAACTATTACCAAGTTCCGTCGCCGCAAGCATTTCCAGAAGGTTTTCGGGCATCGTCAGAGATACACCGAACTCAAGATAACCGGTATTAACGCTTAATCAGGAGAGTTATACAATGGCACATAAGAAGGCAGGCGGTAGTTCCCGCAACGGTCGTGATTCCCAGGCTCAGCGTTTAGGTGTTAAGGTGTACAGCGGTACTGCAGTGCAGGCTGGTTCTATCCTTGTTCGTCAGCGCGGCACTCAGTTCCATGCTGGTGCTAACGTTGGTGTAGGCAAGGATTATACTCTTTTTGCCAAGGCTGATGGTGTTGTAAAGAATTACGTATCCGGTCCTAAGAATCGCAGATATGTAAGCATTATTCCTGCTTAATCAGCTTCTTTTGGATTCCCGGGCTCTACCGATTTTTGATTGGTAGGGCTTTTTTTTGCCTAAGGGGGTAGAGTAATGAAATTTGTTGACGAAACTCAGATACGTGTCGAGGCTGGTGATGGAGGTAATGGTATAGTCAGCTTTCGGCGAGAGAAGTATATTCCAAAGGGCGGACCTGACGGTGGCGACGGCGGCGACGGAGGGGATGTTTTTGTCGTTGCTGATGATAATCTGAATACTCTGGTGGATTATCAGTATCAGAAATTTTTTGCGGCTGGCCGGGGATCAAACGGAGGGAGTTCCGACTGTACCGGAGCAAGAGGTGCTGATGTTACTCTCAGGGTTCCCGTGGGTACCCGTATTATTGATGCAGATACCGGAGAAGCTTTGGGAGATCTCCTGAAAAAAGGGCAGAAGCTTCTGGTAGCTAAAGGCGGTTTTCATGGTCTGGGAAATTCCCGTTTCAAGAGCTCGGTGAACCGGGCTCCGAGGCAGAAGACTGATGGATCTCCTGGAGAAAAGCGCTTTATCAGGCTGGAACTGATGCTGATGGCTGACGTTGGATTACTGGGGCTGCCCAATGCCGGAAAATCCACTTTCATTTCCGCAGTCAGCGCCGCTCGTCCGAAAATTGCTGATTATCCCTTTACCACCCTGGTTCCTAGTCTCGGTGTGGTTCGGGTTTCGGAGGGGGCCAGCTTTGTGGTGGCGGATATCCCGGGACTTATAGAGGGAGCTAGTGATGGTGCGGGATTGGGACACCGGTTCCTTCGCCATCTGGAACGCTGCCGGGTGCTTTTGCATCTGGTGGATATGAAGCCAATAGACGGATCCGATCCGGCAAAGAACATTGCCGTTATTGAAAGTGAGCTTCGGAGATACAGTGAAAAGCTTGCTGAAAAACCGCGCTGGCTGGTATTCAATAAATGTGATGTGTTTTCCTCCGAGGAGCAGGATGAGATTGTATCTTCAGTACTTGCGGCCATTCCGGAACAGCCGGACAGGTATTTTGTAATTTCTGCTCTGGCTCACAAGGGTACTGATAGTCTTTGTCAGGAGGTAATGCAGCTCATTCAGGATTTGGCGGATCAGGAAAAACAGAATGAGACAGATACGGCAGCCCGGGATTTTGTGTGGACGGAAAGACCGGAGCCTGTCAGAGAGGAGCGTCCCGATGATATTCAGGAAGAATTCGCTCAGGAAATTTTATGAGTTCAGTGATGAACCCTCCGGAGGAACAGCAGTATCTGGAACTGTTTTCGGAAGTGGCTGTCAGACTGATGGAATCCAGTGCCGAGACCCGTTTGGTGGTGCAGACCACAGAACGCATCGCCAGGGCCTTCGGCTATCCGGATATCCAGGTTATTGTACTGTCCGGAATGGTATGTATTTCTGTTAAAACTTCAGGAGGATACCAATCTCTGACCAGGAAAGGAATGCTCCATGGCATTCAGATGGACGTACTTGCCGAAATAACCGGACTCTGTCTGGAGGCTGAGCAGGCCCGGGTATCATTTACTGATTTTCAGAACAGATTCCGGAGTATCAGAACCCGGGAGATCAATCCCCTGCTGCTCTGTTTTGTGATTGGCCTTGCTACTGCGGCTTTCGGATGGTTGAATGACGGAAGCTTCCTGGCCGGGATTTCAGGATTTCTTGCAGGTTTTATCACCATGGCGTTTCGGGTTCTTCTCCAGAAATATGTACTGTTCCCGGTTTTTGTGTTTGGTTTTTTGGGTTTTTTTGGGACGCTGATTTCCTATTCTCTGGGGGTTTATATTTTTCGGCTGCCTCCGGATGATCTGGGAATTGCCTTGGTTATTGGAGTACTGCTGCTGGTTCCGGGATTTCCTTTTGTAAACGGAGTGCTGGATCTTTTTAAAGGGTACTACAGTATGGCCTTTAACAGACTGATGATCACCACGATCCTGCTGACATCGGTTTCCCTGGGGATTACCGCAGCGCTACATTTTCTGCCGCTTGGGTTCTGGAGCTATAAATAATGTTTGCCGATTATGTGCTAAAAACGCTTCTGGCAACTCTGCCTGCGGTGGCATTTGCCCTGCTGTTTCATGTGCCGGCGCGGTATCTCGGTTGGTGTGCCGCCGGCGGAGCTTTTACCTGGTGTTCCAGGATGGTTTTGATGCGGGAGTTTTCATTAGGTATTGTCACGGCGACTTTTTTGGCGGTAACGCTGATGAGTCTTGCCTTTATCGCCATTGCTCCCAGACTGAAGGTGCCGCGTCCGCTGTTTACGGTGGCCAGCATCATTCCTGTAATCCCCGGACGTAATGCTTACCTGACTTTGTTAAGTGCTATACAGATTTATGATGGTACCGGCCCTCGGCTTCAAGAAATTGAATCCTTTTGTTTTAATGGTATTACCACCGGGGCTATAATGCTTGCAATGGGGGCCGGAATTGCCCTGCCTCCGCTCTTCTTTTATCGCAAACGTCCGGTGGTCTGATATGCTTTCTATTATTGTTGCTCATACTGAAAATTTTGTTATCGGAAGGGGCGGGAAAATGCCCTGGCATTTGCCCAGGGACCTCAGACGTTTCAAGGATTTAACCTGGGGACATGCGATTATTATGGGCAGAAAAACCTATGAAAGTATCGGAGGTCCGCTGCCGGGAAGGCTGAATATCGTAGTTACCGGAAATCCTGATTACCAAGTGGCTGAAGGTGTTGTCAGGGTGGCAACTCTGGCCGAAGGTGTGCGTCAGTCGGGGGCGGATAAGGAGGTCTTTGTCATCGGAGGCGGTCAGCTTTATAAAACTGCATTCCCCCTGGCGGATCGCTTTTATATTACTCTTATAAAGGCTCATATAGATGGTGATGTCTTTTTCCCTCGCTATTCCCTGGAAGACTTTAATGTGGTGAGCAGCGAGGAGGTTCCGGGGGATATGAAAAACGCTTTTGCCTTGGAATTCCTTACTCTGGCAAGAAAGTCTCATTTCCTGTAACAGGATGTCCGGCGGAAGCGAGGTTTTTTATGGCGGTTTACTGTGTGGGCGATATTCACGGCTGCTATGATGAATTCAGACGTCTTTTGAGGGAAATGAATTTTGATCCGGCCAGTGACGAGCTTCTGCTTACCGGAGATATTATCGGCAGAGGTCCCCGGCCTCTGGATACCGTCCGTTACATCATGGATCTTGGAGAACGGGCGACTTTTGTGCTGGGTAATCATGATTTGAATTTTCTGGCAATTGTTTATGGTTTTCGGGAACCAAAAAGAAAAGATATGCTACAGGAGCTCCTGAATTCGCCGGATCTGGAGGATATTGCGGAATGGTTTTCCCGTGCCCCTCTTGCCTTCCGGCATCCCCGGGTTCCCCTGTTTCTGGTTCATGCCGGAATTATCCCTGAATGGGATATCGACGATGCTGTCAGATTTTCCCGGGAGGCGGAGCAGGTGCTCGGGAATCCTGTTACCAGAAGCAGGTTTCTGCAGAATATGTTTGCCGATACCCCTGACAGATGGGATCCTGGACTGACGGGGATCGATCGTATCCGCTTTATTGTGAATGTTCTGACCAGAATTCGGCTGTGCCGGCCGGATGGTACTCTGGATTTCAAAAACAAGAACTCTCCCGAGGAGGCCGCAAAAGAGGGGCTGAGACCATGGTTTGAGCGAGGGGGATTTTCTCCGGATACTGGTCGCTCTGTGCTGGTATTCGGACATTGGGCTGCTCTGGGAGGCAGATGCCGGATACCCGGTATAAAATCTCTGGATACCGGGTGCGTCTGGGGCGGTAGACTTACTGGCTGGTGTTTTGATACCGATACGGTTTTCAGCGTTGCTTCCGGATATAGCATTCCTCGTTAAAGGCTATCCCAGTTAGGAATTCCGGTATATCCTCCGGAGTTAGGAAGACCTGACGGTGTGTTTTCTGTTTTCGTTTTTTATGCTGCCCACGTTTCCACCATGCTCTTCGGAGCGTTCCCTACTTTAAGCTGCTCATTGATTCTGAACGTTCTGCTGGTTAATACCGGTATTGATATTTTTTATTGTAATTAATATTGAAATTAATTATAGTCTTCTGGCATAACGGCTGTGATACGGTATGAATGTCCGGCACGCCAGAATGATACTGATAGAAAGCTTAAGACGAGGTGATAGAGAATGCCGTACATTAAAAAGGATTTTATTGAGCGTCTGATCGATCGGGTTGACATTGTCGATGTTATCGGATCCCGACTGACCTTAAAGCGTTCCGGAAGCAGTTATATGTGCTGCTGTCCCTTCCATAATGAAAAAACCCCCAGTTTCAGTGTTAACCAGCAGAAGCAGTTTTACAACTGTTTTGGATGTCATAAATCCGGGAATGTTCTGGGTTTTATTATGGATTATGATCAGCTGAGCTTTCCGGAGGCGGTGGAACAGCTGGCAAAGGAAGCCGGGGTTCCTGTGGAGTACGAGGAAAGTTCCGGCAAGACTCAGGAAAAGAGGGAGTATGATGTCGACTTCTACGAACTGCTGGAGCAGGCCGCCGGATATTACGAAGCAGAACTTTCAAGACATCCTGAAGCCCTGGCATATTTGCATGGCAGGGGATTGTCCGATGATACTCTCCGACGGTATCATGTGGGTTTTGCCCCGGAATCTTGGGATTTTCTGATAAAAAAACTGGCAGGAGACAATCCTAAAATCCTGAAGGCAATGGCAGAACTCGGTTTGGCAACGCAGAGCCAGCAGGGAAAGATCTATGATACCTTCAGAAATCGGGTGATGATCCCTATTCGTGACAAAAGAGGCCGCACCATTGCATTTGGCGGCAGGGTTCTTGATGATTCCAAACCCAAGTACATCAATTCCAGAGAAAGTCCGGTATACAAAAAAGGGCACGAACTCTTTAATCTTGATTCCATACGAAATCTGCGGGACAAAAATCTTTCCTATATTATGATTACCGAGGGGTATATGGATGTGATTGCCCTGGAACAGTCAGGTATTCATAATGCGGTGGCTTCGCTGGGAACAGCCACTACCCCGGAGCAGATGAATCTTCTTTTTAAGCAGTCAGACAGGATTATTTTCTGTTATGACGGTGATTCTGCGGGACGCAATGCGGCCTGGCATGCCCTTAATACAGCACTTCCGGCTCTCAGGGACGATAAGCAACTTCAGTTCTGTTTTCTGCCTCCGGAGCATGATCCTGATACCCTAGTGAGAACTCAGGGGGCCCAGGCTATGATTGATTATCTGGAGCATGCGGAAAGCCTTCCGGAATATATTGTGTCCACACTGGAGAAGGAATACAGTGTTGCTGATGACGGCAGCAGAGTAAACTGCATTGACAGAGCCTCCGAGCTTTTGAGTATGATGCCTGAAGCCACGCTGACAAGGACTGCTGTTGAGAAAAGACTGGCAAACCTAGTGGGATGGTCTCAGGAAAGTCTGCATTCCAGTATTGATACCGCCATAGATAATATCCGGGCCAGAAAAGCTGTTCGCGGAGCGGAGCTTCGGGAATCTTCCCGGAAGCAGGGAGGATATGCCGATCCTGACGCTATTCCCATGACACCCATGAGAGCTGTGGTAGCCAGACTGGTAAAGGATCCGGAGCTTCTCAGGGCCATTCCCGAACCGGATCGGATGGTGGCTCTTCTGAATGAATATGCCAGAGACCGCAGTTCGGTGCTTCTGGATCTTATCTCGAAAATTAAGGCCTCCCCGGATACCACCACGGGAGCCATTCTGGAAAAATACCGGGAATCTGGCAATGTGGGAAAGCTTATCGGGCTTTTGGCGGCGAGATCTGACACCGAAGTTGAGCAGGAAGGTTTTGTGGAGATTAAGATTATTGATCTTCTGCACTTTATAAAAAACATTCTTATGGAGCATCTTACGGCCAGAACGCAGGCCCTGAGGATAAAGGGGCATAAGAATGGCGGGCTTGATACTAAAGATCTTATGGAATTTCAGTATCTTGAAACCAGAACCCGGGAGCTTTTGGCAGACAGAGGCCGTGAGGGCTAATTTTGCGGGCTGAAATCTGAAAAAACAACCGAAGATCTTTATTTTCCCCCCTTTAAACTTATTTTAAGTGGTGTAAAATATGCGCTTTCAGATAGATGTCGTTTTTTGGGAAGCGGCTCTGTCTTCGGTTGTAAAGAACTCTTAACTCTGGAGAAATGTTTTTATATGGAAGAAAAGCCGTCATCAATCCTGGCGATGCTTACTCAGGAAGGCAAGAGAAAGGGTGGCTATCTCACGGTAAAGGAGATTAAGGAAAAGCTTCCTGAAGAATACTTTGAATCTGAAAAGCTGGATGAGATTTTTCAGGTTCTGGCAGAACGTGATATCCAGATTTGCGAGAAAGAGCCGGAAGAGGGAGATTTGGTGCTCAATCAGACGGCTGGCGAAACGGAAAATCTTATTACCGATATCGGTAGCTCTTCTGACCCGGTCAGAATGTATATGCGTGAAATGGGTGCAGTAAACCTGCTTACCAGAGAGCAGGAAATCAACACTGCGAAGCGTATCGAAGAGGGAAAGAGCCGTGTACAGTCCCTGCTGTCTGATTTTCCGGCCTCTGAGGAGATTCTTCTCAGACATTTTGATAATTATGAAAAGGGACTTTGCAAGCTTTCGGATGTGATTATCGGTTTTCAGGAAAACTCTGGGTTTGATGAAAACGAGGTTTCAGCCGATAGTGACTGCCTTTCCGCGGATGATGAGGAAATCAATATTGATGGTCTTGACTCGTCCGTAGATACCAGCGGAGTTATCGATGATGTCGAAGATGATGGTGAGGAAGCTGAGGACAGTTCCGGAGAATCTTCCGATATTGATGATCCTGAAAAGGATGGTACTGAGTCGGATGATTCCGATGATGCCGTAATGCCTGCGGACGGGGAAACTCTGGATGTGGATCCGGTTCTTGCAGCGGAGCGCATTGCAGTTCTCAGAAAAAATTACAATGCGGCCATGAAATCTCTCAAGCGATTCGGCAGAGGAGCCAAGACTACTGAGAAGCATTTTGCTGAAATGAAGGAGAGCTTTTGCGGCTTTGTAATCAACAGCAAGCTCAACGAGGAGATACTGACAGTAGTCAGAGATTTTGCCGAAAGACTTAAAAATCAGGAGAGGCAGATTCGATTGATTCTCGTTAAGAACTGCGGCCTCAAGCCTGAGGAATACCGGCGTTATTATTCCGAATCAAAAAAGGAGGCGTCTTCCGAATGGTATGAGCATATCATAAAGCTCAAGAAGCCTTTTGCCAAAAAAGCTGTAGTTTATGAGAAGCAGCTCCTCAGTGCAGTGGAATGTCTCAGAGGTATTGAAAACGATTCTCAGACCAGAATATCGGAAATCCGCCGTATCAGTCAGGAAATCATGATGTGGGAGGCCAAGACCAAAAAGGCCAAGTCGGAGATGATAGAGGCAAATCTGCGTCTGGTGGTTTCCATTGCCAAGAAGTATATTAATCGTGGCATGCCTTTTCAGGATCTGATTTCCGAGGGTAATATCGGTCTAATGAAGGCTGTGGATAAATTTGAATATCGCCGGGGCTACAAGTTTTCCACCTATGCCACCTGGTGGATTCGTCAGGCCATAACCCGTTCGATTGCCGATCAGGCTCGTATTATCCGGGTGCCTGTGCATATGATTGAAACCATGCATAAGTACAATCGGATCGCCCGCCAGATTCTGCAGGAAAAGGGGCATGAGGCCACTCCAGAGGAGATCTCTGCCAGAATGGGGATTTCCGTGGAAAAGATTCAGAAGGTAATGAAGATCTCCAAGGAGCCGATGTCGATGGAGTCACCCATAGGTGATGACGAGGATTCCAGACTGGGAGATTTTCTGGAAGATGAGACTACTCAGATGCCTCAGGATCTGGCTGCTCAGGATAATCTCAAATTTGTTATTGAGAAGATCCTTACGGATCTTTCTCCCCGTGAGGCTATGGTTCTCCGTATGCGCTATGGCATTGGGATGCCCTCGGATCATACGCTTGAAGAGGTAGGCCAGCATTTTGGACTTACCAGGGAGCGTATCCGCCAGATTGAGGCCAAGGGACTCCGTAAGCTCAGACATCCTACAAGATCTGAACCATTAAAGAGTTTTGTTGATAATTAACAGCTTTTAAGTATAAGGAAAATCGCAGATTAAAGTCTGATGTAAAGTCAGACTTTATAGCGTAACACGTCTATTAATGTGACTAAGATCATATTTTTTCAATTCATCGTTTAACATACTGTCTCTACAGGATCTAAAATCCTATACCCCATTTAAATATGGGAGTCCTCTTTTTTCATATTTCTGCGCCGCTGTACTTCTTTCAGCAGGGCCTTTCTGTTTTTTTTCTGTGATAAAAAGGGCGACAGTTTCAATTTTTCATGGTTCTTTGCATAAGTTTTTATGGCGGCCCCTTCGGGAGTGGTGCCATCTATTAAGGCGGTATAATGGAAAATTCTTCTGCATTTATTTCGTTAAGACAGCTTATTATTGATGGTAAAGAGAGAGGATATCTTACAAAATCAGAGATCAAAGAGCATTTGCCTGCCGAATTTGAGGATGATGAAAAACTGGAGGATTTTTTCCAGCGCTGCGAGGAAATGGATATTCAGATTTATGACAAGCCGCCTGAATCTGACGATCTGATTCTGAACCAGACAGCCTCTGAAACCGAAAAGATGATATCCGATATTGGAAAGACTTCGGATCCGGTAAGAATGTACATGAGGGAAATGGGAAGTGTGGGACTTCTGGATCGCAAAACAGAGGTGCAGATAGCCAGACGAATCGAAGAAAGTGTGCGCGGAGTACAGTCATGTCTAGGGCGCTGTCCTTTAGTGGTAAAGCAGTTTCTGGATCAGTTTCAGGAGATTTCCAGTCAGAATTCCCGGGTATCCGACCTGGTTTCAGGTTTCCGTCCTGAAAGCGAAGAAGAGGCAGAAGGAGATGATGTCAGGGAAGATGAGGCACCTTCATCCGATACCGGGAATATTGATGATCTGGCAGATGCTTCCGGGGAAATATCTGAGGATGAGCCTGCCGGTTCCGATAATGATGCGGATGATGATGGTGATGTCGGAGCTGTTAAGGATGACGGGGACATGGATGATGCCGGGGGAACCGGGCCGTCTCTAGAGGAGGTTGCAGCTCAGATGGTTTATCTGGAGAAGGCTTACCGTTCTTTTGAGAAGTCCCGTGTTAAAAACGGTCTCAGACACTCGCAGACCCATCGGGCCCTTACGATAATGGAGAAGGAGTTTGTCAGATTCAAACTGCCCCAAAAGGAGCTTTCCTATCTTTCACGGGTAGCGCAGGATCATTTTTCGGAAATGCGTCCTCATGACGATTACATGTCAGATCTCCTTAAGAAGCGCTGTTCCATGGATCTTCCATCATATCGCAAGTATTATCTCGATAACAAAAAGCCCTTTGACAAGGATTGGTTTGATGCGGTTACAGGGCAGAATTGTCCTTTCGCAGCCAAGATGCTGGGACTTCGAACGCAGATTCTTGATGAGCTTGAGAGAATTTCGGGTATTGAGGACAAGATCTGTATCGAGATTTATAAACTCCGGGATCTGAAAAAGGAGCTTATTCTACTGGATCAGAATGCCCAGAAAGCCAAAGGGGAGATGATTAATGCCAACCTCAGGCTGGTAATATCCATTGCCAAGAAGTATACCGGAAGAGGCATGCAGTTTCTGGATCTGGTTCAGGAGGGCAATATTGGCCTTATGAAGGCTGTGGATAAGTTTGAATACAAGAGAGGCTTCAAGTTTTCCACTTATGCCACCTGGTGGATTCGGCAGGCTATTACCAGATCCATAGCGGATCAGGCCCGAACCATCAGAATTCCGGTACATATGATAGAGACTATCAACAAGCTTAACCGGGTTTCCCGGCAAATGCTTCAGGAGAATGGCAAGGAGCCCACTCCGGAGGATCTGGCAAAGAGGATGGGGCTTCCGGTGGACAAGATCCGGAAGGTTATGAAAATTTCCAAGGAACCTGTTTCCATGGAGAAGCCGGTGGGGGATGATGAGGATTCTCATTACGGGGATTTTCTGGAGGATACCACGCTGCCGATTCCCGCCGATGTTGCTACAGTCGACAGTCTCAGGGACATTACTGAAAAAGCTTTGAGCGGACTCTCTCCCCGTGAGGCTCGTGTTATCAGGATGCGTTTCGGTATTGGGATGAATTCGGATCATACTCTTGAAGAGGTTGGCAAGCAGTTTGACGTTACCCGGGAAAGAATACGTCAGATTGAGGCCAAGGCTTTGCGCAAGCTACGACATCCCAGCCGATCTACTGCGCTCCGCAGCTTCTTGGACAGCAATCAGGAAGCGGTTTAGACTTCAGGATATTCAGGCAGAATTCAGGGTAATTTCAGGTAAAGAGGGCTTTTAAACAGGCCCTTTTTTATCTGCCAAAGGGATACCAGAGTGGATACTGGCATATAACTGCGTTTTTCAAGGCTGTCAGGATTTTGAGAATATGTAAAAATAGCGGTATTGGGCGGTTTTTACTGGTTAAAAAAGTTTGTTGGAGATGTAGACAATGTTCATTTTGACTTGTATAATTGCTTCCGTTCCGCGGCCCATTAGCTCAGTCGGTTAGAGCAGACGACTCATAATCGTTTGGTCCACTGTTCAAGTCAGTGATGGGCCACCATAGGGATTCTTCCTAAGTCTTCATTTCTTTTTTCATTTTCTGATGTCTTCAATCACCGTAACTGTCTCAGATTTCACTGTTGAAGGAATTGGTCTGGGAGTATATAACGGAAAAAAAGTTTTTGTACCCGGTGTTTTTCCGGGAGAAACTGCTGTTGTCGAGTCTATTGTCGAAAAGACAGGATATATTTCCGGAAAGCTTCTGAAAATTATTGACAAAAGTCCGGACAGAATTTCGGATTTTTGCGCCATTAGGTGCGGCGGATGCTCCTTTACCGGCCTTTCCTATGAAGCAGAGCTTCGATTCAAATCTGATTATCTGCTGCGGCTTTACGGAGATCTTCCGGGCTTCACCGGGGCGCTTTACCGTGGGGTTACCGGAATGAAAGATCCATTCCGTTACCGTAATAAGGCTGTTTATATGGGAGGGCGTGATCAGGACGGCAGATTTGTTCTTGGTCTTTACGAACGAGCTTCCCACATAATTGCCGCTATTCCTGACTGCAGTCTGGAGCCGGTCTGGATGAATCGGCTCAGAAATGGAGTACGGGATTTTATAAATGGTCATGACGACGATCCGGAAATGACAGATTTTGCTGAAAATCTTAGATACCTGTTTTTAAGAGGGCGGGCAGCAGGAGATTCAGTGGTTCTCGATGCTGGACGATGTGCGGTGCTGGTTCTAAGACGAGGTTTTGTTCCTGAACCGGTGCTGAGGTATCTGAAAACGGCGGGGATTTCCAATATTATCATTAATTTCAACAGCACTTCAGGAAACCGGATTTTCGGGGAGAATTTCCAGGTTGTCAGTGGGAATCCTTACGCAGTAATGCCTCTTTATGATCGGCTTTTTCTTGTCAAGCCAGAGTCTTTTTTTCAGATAAATACAGAGATTACCGAAAAACTTTATGACAAGGCCATTCAGCTTTTGAATCCGGCACCTGATTCTGTGATAGCAGATCTTTATTCCGGTATTGGTACCATATCGTTGCGTTTGTCCGAAAGAGTTCTTGAGGTATATGGAATAGAGGTGATTTCGGAGGCAGTCAGGGATGCGGAAAATAACAGCAGGGGATTCGGCATTACCAATGCCAGGTTTTATGCAGGATTAGTGGAAGAGGTGCTCCCGAAGCTTGTTGATGAGGGCGTGAAGTTTGACGGTGTAATTCTGGATCCGGCCAGAAAAGGACTTGAGGAAAGCGTTATAAACACCCTGGCTGCTCTTGATGTTCCTGTAATTGTGTACATATCATGCAATCCAAAAACCCAGAAACGGGATATAGCGCTGTTTCTGAAACTCGGTTACCGGATGGATTGTCTATATGCTTTTGACATGTTCCCGCACACCTGCCACGTAGAATCAGTGGTAAAGCTCACTCGAGTCAGGAAGTGCAAATAATGCCACTTTTAGGGCTAGGGATCGCGTTTTGCGTGGTCTGAAACCCGATATGAGGATGAAATTCAGCAGGAGCTTTTGGAACACCTCATTTCAGACAGAGTGCCATTAGAATGTTTTTGCAGCAAATATGCGGATTGAGCTTCAGGTTACTAAACCGGCAAAATATGGTACTGGATATCTTTCTGACGGACGGGTTCAGAAAAGACTTAAAATTCATGTAAGTGACTATCCTCGGGATTATAAGAAATAGTGACATACGTGGGATAAGATGTGGAGCTTATACGATTCTGGGTACTGATTATTGGGATTGTTGGAGGAAATTCATGGATAAAAATAAGGACTGTGATTTTCGGGTAATTTCAAATCAGGTGAGATTTGGCTGCGGATACCGGACACAGAATGGAAAAAGGCAGTACTTTGCATGGCATGGAGTCCCGAGCCGCAATGATGATTTCTTTACCACAAGCCTGATCAGCGAGAGCGAGTATGATGAGATCTGTGATGAGTACCCGGAAGAAATTATTGCCGACAGAGCTACTGGAGAGCGCTTTCGCAGCAAATATGTGGACAACCATCAGGTGATTCTGGAGGGGTGGAACGAATTGCTGTGATGTAACCGCAACTACCAAACACCGGTTTTTGGAAATTTCCGTGCATGTATGCAGAAACGGGGCTGTAGTTTCATTATCTTGCGTCGGAATATAGCGGATTGGCTAGTGATATTTTCGAGGTATTGATATTAGGTCTTAAACCGTCTTTTTAAGGCTTCAGGGTTTTATCATACGTTCCTGTCTATGAGGAAAGCTCTGCCGGCTCAGAATGATGAAACGCCGGCCGTGATAGCCGGGATTAATCCGGAAAAGGATTCTCTTCCGAAGACTGTATTTGGCTTTTCCTTTGCGGCTCAGACAATCGCTGAAAGAATGCGGAATCGCATCCCGCTGAACAGAATAGCGCAAGGAAATCAGCAATAGCCTGGGATTTAATGTCTCAAGGCAGCAGCTGGCAAGGTATTCAGCTTTTTCAGCAGAATGGATACTGCCGGCATACGAATATCTGAAGG
>NZ_KB899636.1:906644-940327 GCF_000378405.1 Succinimonas amylolytica DSM 2873
AAAGCGGTCAAGTACTCTCACAATCAGTGGGAAAAATTCACCAGAATCCTGGAGGACGGCTCTATTCCTCTGGATAACTCGGCCGCCGAGAGAGCTATTCGTGACTTTGCAGTGCTGAGACATTCAATGCCCAGCGGATTTGGCTCTATTGAGGGAGCTAAGTCTACGGCAGTGTTTTCATCATTTCATGAAACCTGCAAAGCTCATGGAGTTGACCTAGAAGTTTATCTTGAATTTCTGTTCAGATATATGGGTATTCACAGAGACGGACTAAAAGATGAATCGCCGTCTGATGAAAGAAGAAATGCTATTCTTGAGCAGGCAATGCCGTGGAAATTTAAGAAGGCCTAAAGTGCTGACTTTAGACCTAATACTTTTCGGGAATAGCAATATCCCATGTTTTCCCTGCATATCATTTCGGGGGAAATTACTTTATTCCCAGTTGCTTTTTGTAGTTTCTGACCTGAATGGCAAAAAGCTTGGCATCCTTACTGGAGACATCGGGAGATGCAGAGCCGCCGGAAGGCAAGGTAACTTTGAGGGCATTTACTGGAACGTTATTGATTCTGAGCTCATAGTGAAGATGCGGTCCTGTTGATCTTCCGGTGTTTCCTGAAAGAGCGATGCGCTGGTTCGCTTTCACGGTTTGTCCGGGTTTGACCAGAATCTTGCTGAGATGCATATATACTGTGGAGTAGGCTCCCTGGTGCTTGATTACGATGTAGTAGCCGGCAGCGTTCTGATACGTGCATCTCTCGACAACGCCATCTGCCGGTGCATATACCGGGGTACCGACAGGAACCCCGAAATCAGTGCCGTTGTGCGGACGGATTTTTCCGGTAACCGGATGCCTCCGGTGAGGATTGAACTGACTGGTGATGCGGATCTGTCCGGCTATCGGATACCGGCTGAATTTGCCGCTGGATTTGTTCTGGAACACCTTTTCATCATAGTATTTGTTGTTCGAACTTAGTCTGAAGGCATTGACGCGTCCCTGCTTGCGTGACTGAATTGATACAGCGTTTATACGATCTCCCTGGCGGTTACCACTGAACAGGATTCTGATCTCATCTCCAGCCTGCAGATTGGTCATGGAGAAACGCCCTTTGAACATTGACACAATGGACTTGATTTCGCTGCCGCTGAGTCCGGCTCTGATACCAGCGGTTTTAAGAGAGTCTCCTTTTTGCAAAGAGATGATGGTGAGACTCTTTCTTACGGCAATATTCGGTTCCTGCTCCTTTTTCAGCCGTTCTGCTTCGGCACGCAGGCGGGCTTCCTTTTCTTCTTTGGCCTTGGCAAGAGCCGCCTGTTCCCGGCGTTTTCTTTCCTCTTCAGCTTTCCTTTCAGCGATAAGCCGCTGCCGTTCCCTTTCTTCCTTGATTTTCTGTTTTTCGGCAGCCTGAGCCTGAATTCTGCGACTGGCTTCTTCTTTACGAGCCTGTTCCCGCTTAGCCTGCTCTTCCTTCTTGCGTGCCAGCTCCTGCTGTCGGGCCTGTTCGGCCTGTTTGACCTGCTCAGCCTTTTTCTTCTCTTCCCGGGCTCGTTCTTCTTCGGTTTTTCCGGCGTTAGCTAGCTGGGCAGCCAGCTCCTTGGCACTAAGGGCTTCAATTTCCTCGCTGTTAAGGTTGATATGGGTATCCACGGGTTCCTTTACAGCTATGAACTGCAACTGTTCTGAATTCCTGTTGCGGATATAGCGCACCTGATTTTCCTTATCCAGGGGTTTGACCAGTTGCAGTACCTGATTCTTGTTATCGAGCAGGAAATAGATCTTATCTCCGGGGATGATTTTTTTGATGGAGTTTCCGTATACCGGAGTATTTTCAATAGCTTTCAGGATTTCGTAGGGCTGGTTCAGAGTGAGGAAGATATTGTTGATATTATCTCCGCGCACAACAACCTGAAGATACCATTCCGGGGCGTCATCGCTGTCGTCGGTGGATCCGAAGAGTTCGGAATCGGCTATCGGATCCTCGTCAATACTTTCTGTGGCGTTAACGTCATCGGAGTAGGTGATACCCTGAAAATCCTGATGGATATCCGGAACTCTGCCGGTAGAGGACCATTGCATATTGAGACTGTCAGAGGATTTCTGGGGGGCTGGCAGAAAAATTGCGGTGACAAGAGAAATCGTCAGAAGAATGCAGATGGCATAGACATGATTTTTTGGAATAGGAAATCTTAATTCGTCTGAGCTGGAACGATTTTCTGAGACATTTCGCATCACAAAACTGACTCCAACCCGTTATTAACAAATTCCACCCGGAAACCATCAATATGAGACCGGATTGTGTAAGAAAAGTTCCCCTGAAAACGGTTTTTTTAATGAATGGTGTGCAAACTTGTCAAAAACATTTGTCAGGAAGCAGAAATCGATACCGAACAACCCGGTATAAAACTCCCATGCAAATACAGGAGATTTCGTATATGATAACGTTAATTGGCAGTTATTCAAAATAGTTTGATCCTGTCAGGCGTCTAAGTTCAAATTAATTGTGAAATTGCTTTTTTGCAGGCAGTCATGCAGGATTTTTTCCTGTGGTCTTTTTCGGAAAAACGGCATGTTTTCGGTTTCCTGTTTCTTGTCATAGGAGTCCGGAATTTAATTTGAGTTGTTTTTAAAAAGGGGTTGTATGATTTTTGGTGAAAAGTTTTATCGTCTGGTTGATGAAATGAGTATATGGCAGCAGTCCCTGTTTTCATTGGTTCTGGCAGCCAGAATGAGTCCCAACCTGTATCTCTATTGTAGCCTGTCGCAGGACACTGTTCTCAGTGAGGTGTTCCGCAAAGCCTTTGATGCTATGTGGATTTATCATACTGACAAAAACAATCACGTCAGTCTGGATATTGTTCATGATGATCTTGAAAAGGTGATGCCGGTGCCGGATCCTGACGGATCCTACGGGGCGTATCCGGCTTTTGATGCCTGTCAGGCTCTTATTCTGGCAATTGAGGCCATTACTGAAAAGAATGGTGACGAGGCTCTTAATGCCAGTAACATTTCGGTATGTACGGTGGCAAAGTTTCTGGAAGTACAGGAGGAGCGGAGTTTTTCCGATGACGAACTCAGAGAGCAGAAGCTCATGGAGGAAGAGATGGATTTCCAGGTGGAGCTATTGTCCAGAGTGCGCCGGAAGAGGGAAGCTGCGTGGATTCAGGAGCTTTATGAGGAATTTGGCAATGTTGCTTGCTCCAATATCGGAATCACATTGGATTCCCAACTGTAATTGTGTTAAACGAGGCGTGATTCAGTCTTTCAGCCGCCAAAATGCTGCCAGCTTTTAAAGAGGAGCAGTATTCCGCTCAGGATCATGATGCTCTGAAAAAGCTTCTTGATAAAAATGGCGTTTACCTTTCTGATGATCATGGTGCCGGCGAAGCCCCCCATGAATGCTCCAAGTGTCAGCATTGGAACCCAGCCCCAATGAATAACTGCTACGGTTCCCAATGTAAAGGCCCCGATAAAGTTCCACATTAGAGCGATAAAGATCATTGAATGGTGAATAGCTTTTTTAATATCCTGTTTGAACCACATTACCAGCACCATGATGCCGATAAGTCCTGCCCCGGATGAGAAGGAACCGCTGAGCATACCGGTAAGGGCAATTAAAAATGCTCCCAGAATATAATCCCGGACGGTAAGACTGTTTTCATGATTTTCCAGCCCGAAGTTTTTTCTCAGGATGGAATATATTACCGAAGCTATGGTGATTATGCCCAGAATAAGCTCTGCCAGCCAGTCCGCAACCAGAGTTACCAGACAAGATCCCAGAATTACAGCGGGGCATCCTACCAGGATCATTTCTGCGGCAATTATCCTGTTCAGGCTTTTCAGTTCATGATTTCTGGCGTAGGATCCCATGCCCAGAGCTACTACTGCCACCTTGTGAGTGCCGAGCGCTTCCGTAAAACCGAGTCCCATAAAAATCAGTACCGGCAGTTGCACAAATCCGGCACCGCCACCGGAGAGCGATGCCAGAACATTGGCAATGAATCCGGTGAAAAAAAGGGTAACCTGTTCAATAACAGTCTGGAACATCTGATAGTCCTGTTTCAGGGTGCCGATCCCGGGGAAAAGGATCGCAGTTAGGTACGCTAAAAAACAAAGACAGCGCAAAGCTGTCTTTGTCAGATTCCGTGGTGGCGGAGAAATTACTGCTTTTCGCGCTTTATGGCCCGGTAGGCGATATCATGCCGGAAAAACATGCCGTCCCAAGAGACTGTTTTGGCCAAGGCATAGGCCTTTTCCTGGGCTTCCGATACAGTATTTCCCAGAGCGGTGGCGCAGAGTACCCGACCGCCGTTGGTTACCACGTTTCCGTCGGTAAGTTTGGTACCGGCCTGGAATATCTTGGTATCCGGGGCTTCCGGGGTATCAAGCCCGCTTATGATATCTCCTTTTTTGGGTTTTGCCGGATAGCCCTGAGCTGCAAGCACTACTCCCACTGCCGGCCGGGGATCGTATTCGGCATCCCCGTTCTCCAGTTCTCCGTTTACTGCCTTGAGACAGAGTTCGGCAAGATCGCTTTTCATTCTCATCATGATTGGCTGGGTTTCCGGATCTCCGAAACGGCAGTTGAATTCGATAACCTTCGGAGCACCGGTGCTGTCTATCATAAGACCGGCATACAGGAAGCCCACATATTTGCAGCCTTCAGCCTTCATACCTTTGATAGTCGGGAAAATTATTTCGTCCATGACACGCTGATAAACTTCCCGGGTAACCACCGGTGCGGGGGAATAAGCCCCCATGCCTCCGGTGTTGAGTCCGGTGTCGCCGTCTCCGACTCTCTTGTGATCCTGACTGGTAGCCATGGGGACAACATGCTCCCCGTCAGTCATTACGATAAACGAGGCTTCCTCGCCTTCAAGGAAATCCTCGATAACTACCCGGGATCCCGCGGAACCGAAGGCATTTCCTGACAGCATGTCCCGGACGGCGTTTTCGGCAGTTTCCAGATTCATGGCGACAATTACTCCCTTGCCGGCGGCCAGGCCGTCAGCTTTTACTACCACGGGAGCACCATGTTCCCTCAAATACGCCAAGGCCGGTGCGGTTTCCGTAAAGGTCCGGTATTTTGCAGTTGGGATATGGTGGCGTTCCAGAAAATCCTTGGTAAAGGATTTGGAGCCTTCCAGACGGGCGGCGGCTTTTGCCGGACCAAAAATTTTCAGGCCGGCTTCTGTGAATGCATCGGTGATTCCCATAACCAGCGGTGCTTCGGGACCCACAATGGTCAGGTCAATACTGTTTTTAACAGCAAAATCCCGGAGTGCCGGGATATCCTCGGCGCCGATGGCGATGTTTTCAACCTTGTTTTCTCTGGCGGTGCCCGGATTTCCCGGCGCAACAAATACCTTGTTTACGATGGGGGATGAGGCAGTCTTCCATGCCAGGGCATGTTCCCGTCCGCCGTTTCCGATAACTAAAACTTTCATATAATACCCTGATGAACAAAAAGGGAGAGTAACGCTAGCTCTCCCTCATCAATTAAAATTAGTGTCTGAAATGTCTTATGTTGGTGAACACCATGGCCATGCCGTATTCATCGCAGGCATCAATGCTTTCCTGATCCCGGATGGAACCGCCCGGCTGAATGATGCAGGTAATGCCGGCCTTGTGAGCGGCATCCACACTGTCACGGAACGGGAAGAAGGCATCGGATGCTAGCACGGAACCTGCGACACTTAGACCTTCGCGTTCTGCCTTGGTTACGGCAATTTCTGCGGAGAATACACGGCTCATTTGACCGCAGCCAACACCGATGGTCATTCTGTCCCTGGTATAGACGATAGCATTTGATTTGGTGTATTTAACCACGTTCCAGGCAAACAGGAGTTCATCCATTTCATCCTGTGTCGGAGCTCTTTTTGTTACAACCTTAAGTTCGTCTTTGACATAGGTGGCGATGTCGGTATCCTGAACCAGAAGGCCTCCGGTTACCCGCTTGTATTCCAGTGCCGGAATTCTTCTGTCCCAGAAGCCACATTCTAAAAGTCTTATGCCCTTTTTGGTGGATACTGTCTGTCTTGCTGCTTCGGACACCTTGGGAGCAATAATTACTTCGCAGAACTGATTTGCCAGGATTTTTGCGGCGGTCTGTTCATCGAGCTCGCGGTTGAAAGCGATAATGCCGCCGAAGGCTGAAGTCGGATCTGTTTTAAAGGCTTTTTCGTAGGCTTCAAGAATATCCTTGCCCAGAGCCACTCCGCACGGATTGGCATGCTTTACAATGACACAGGCAGGTTCGGAAAACTCCTTGCAGCATTCCAGTGCAGCATCGGTGTCAGAAATGTTGTTGAAAGAAAGCTCTTTGCCGTTCAACTGCACTGCAGTGGAAATACTGGGGTTTCTGTAGTCTTTTTCGACATAGAATGCTGCTGCCTGATGGCCGTTTTCACCGTAGCGCAGTTCCTGCTTTTTGATGAATTGGGTATTGAAGGTTCTTGGGAATCTGGGAGTTTCGGAATCTTCGCTTCTGATACCGTACTGAGGAACCTTAGTTCCGAAGTAGTTGGCAATCATCCCGTCGTAGGCGGCGGTATGCTCAAAGGCAGCGATGGAAAGATCGAATCGGGTTTCCCAGGTCAGGGAGCCGTTATTGGAATCCATTTCGCTGATGATGCGGCTGTAATCGCTGGCATTTACCACAATGGCCACATCCTTGAAGTTTTTGGCGGCACTTCTGACCATTGTCGGGCCGCCAATATCGATGTTTTCGATGGCGTTTTCAAGGGTGCAGTCAGGCTTTGCGACGGTTGCTGCAAAGGGGTAGAGATTAACGCATACCAGATCGATGGGTTTGATGTCATGTTCTGCCATTACCTCGTCGTCAATGCCTCTCCGTCCCAGAATGCCGCCGTGAACCTTGGGATGCAGGGTTTTTACGCGGCCTCCCATCATCTCAGGAAAACCGGTGTAGTCGCTGACTTCGGTAACCTTGATTCCCGAATCGGCAAGCAGTTTTGCAGTGCCGCCTGTGGAAAGAATGTCAACACCGCGTTCCTGAAGAGCGCGGGCAAAATCTACAACTCCGCTCTTATCAGATACGCTGATGAGTGCTCTGCGGATGGGACGTGCATTATCCATTAAATCGAACCTCTGGCAAGTTTTCAGGGAGCTAAGCCCCTGGGGAAATTCTAATGGTGCTTTTTACAGCGGTAACCGAGACCTCTGAAAGCAGGGAGATTTGCCGGTAAAGCTGTTGCAGCTCCGGACATTTACTGATTTTATCACAATGTAACGCCGGTTCAAAATGTGATCTTTATTACACAACGGTAAAATTCTAAGATCCTTTGTTGTCCAGAAGTCAAAATCCTGTTGTGTTTTTTCATCGTCTTGGTTAATTTTACTCGTAATGTTGTATTTCTGTGATCATTATAAAATAAAGGTAGACAGGTGATGAGAAAGTCGGAATTAATTGATGCCGTAGCAGAACGTTCTGGTCTTAAGAAAAGTGATGCCCATGATGCGGTGGAAGCGTTTATGAAGGCTGTTCAATCTGCTTTAGTGGACGGTGATAGTGTGAGTCTTGTCGGTTTCGGAACCTTTAAGGTGAATTATCGGGCTCCAAGAGAGGGGCGGAACCCGCGCAACAATGAGCCCGTTAAGATTCCTGCTTGCAGTGTACCGGCGTTTACTGCCGGAAAGACATTTAAGGATTTGGTCAACAAGAGTTCCGATGATTAACCACTACGCAGTCTGATGTTTTTTGCCGTATGACCTTGAGGAAGGTTTGTGCGGTGCTGTGAAATGACGGTTTGTTGTGTTAAGGAACGAGGGTCGGAATGCCATGATGAACTTCATGGCATTTTCTTTTTGTTTCTTTTATGCTTGCATTTTTCGGACTGATGATTTTTTTGAAGCTTTATCCAGTGTGGCTTATGGAGAGAGTTTGGTAATTGCATAGAGCCAGCGGGGACAACAAAGCGGCCAAAAAATGTGTCATGTGTGATAGACTGCTTCTCGGAGACAGAAACGTCAGACGTGCATACACGGCATAAACTGATGCCGGGCTTCAGAGGATCTTCATAGTATATGACTGATTTTAGAATTATCGCTTCCGATATGGATGGTACACTGCTTAATGATGATAAAACCATTTCGGAGCGGAATATTAATAGTATCAGAAAAGCCGAACAGGCAGGAATTCTGTTCGTTCCCGCCACCGGAAGACCTTTTGAGGGATTGATGAATTATGCCGGAGCTCTGGATCTTAAAACTCCCGGACATTATGCTATCTGCTTTAACGGAGCGGCTGTGTACGATACAGCTTCGGAGAGACTGATATCAAGAGTCATTCTTACCGGGCACGAAGTGCGTCTTCTGGCGGAAAGATCCCGTGAGGCCGGACTTTACTGGCAAGCTTTTTCGGAAGAACGGGGGCTTATCTACGAGGTGGATAATTTCGCCACGGATCTTGAGATGCGGATAAACCGTATTGGTGGTGTAAAAGTTTCTATGGAAAAGATTCCTGATGATGAGGAATTTTTCAAGTTCATGTTCCTTGGTACCGAGGAACAGCTGGACAGTGCAGAAAAGAACTTTCAGGATCTTTACGGTGCCTTTACCGTGGTACGTAGCATGTACTGCTTTCTGGAGGTGATGAATGCCAGAACCTCCAAGGGGGCGGCACTGGAGCATCTATGCAATTATCTTGATATTCCCCTGTCTGCTTCGGTGGCTTTTGGGGACGCCGGTAATGATGCTCATATGATTGACTGTGCCGGTTTGGGGGTAGTGATGGAAAACGGTTTAAGTTCGCTCAAGGAACGGGCCGATTTTATTGCCCCCGGAAATAACGAGAGCGGAGTGGCCTATGTGATTGACAGAATTCTCAGCAGGGAATTCTGCAATAATTTTGGAAGTGGTTGCTGTTAAGATGCGGACGCCTTGTTTATTATTTGTAAACCAGATTGCCTATAACTGAAAAAGATAACGGGAGGTTTTGTGTTAAGAAAGGAAAAGCCTGTTCAGAGCGAAAGTGTTTTTGGAAAAAGACGTTTTGACGGGGAGAATCCAGAGAGACATGAGAGCCAGAGCGTTTTTGATTCCGTAAAGGCATTCTTCAGAATTGCCGTTCCGTTCTGGAAGACACGGGAGAGCGGTCTTGCCTGGGTTATGCTGGTTGGTATCGTGGCACTGAGCGCTCTCAGCATTTATCTTGCCAAGCAGTTTAATGATTGGTACAAGGGCTTTTGGGATTACATGCAGGCCTACAATCTGGACGGATTTATCGGAATGCTGTGGCTTTTCGGCTTTCTTGCCACGGTTCATGTGTGTGCCGTGGTCTACCGGCGATACATAATTTCTGCTATGGAGATTCGCTGGAGAAGGTGGCTTACCACGGATTACATCAGGCGCTATACTGAAAACGGAACCTTTTACAGACTTCAGCTTACTGATCAGAAAACAGATAACCCGGATCAGCGAATCAGTGAGGATCTGTCCCAGTTTGTGTCCCTGACGGTTACTATCGTAATCAGCATTCTTACCGATCTTTCCATGCTCGTTACCTTTGCCATTGTGCTGTGGGGGCTGTCGCAGGCGGTAACCTTCCCGGTTATGGGGTATGAAATATCGCTGCCGGATGGATATCTTCTTTATCTGGCTATTATTTATGCTGCTTTCGGTACGGTCTTTACCTTCATAATCGGAAGGCCTTTGGTGCTTCTGAATTTTAGACAGCAACGTTACGAGGCGGATTTCCGTTTTTCTCTGGTAAGACTGCGGGAGAATGCCGAATCCGTGGCCATATACAAGGGAGAGCTGGAAGAGCGCAAGCGGTTCAACAGCCTGTTCCTGGATGTGGTGCACAACTATGTCAACCTTATTGTTAAAACCAAGCAGATTGGCTATTTCACCCTGGGATACGCTCAGCTGGCGGTTATTTTCCCGATACTGATTTCCGCACCAATGTATTTTGCGAAGATCATTACTCTGGGCAGTATTATGCAAATCAACTCTGCTTTTGGCAAGGTGCAGGATTCCCTTTCAACTCTTATTGAAAACTTTACCTCCCTGGCTGCCTGGAAAGCGGTAATTGATCGTCTTTCCCTTTTTGAAAAGAGTATCAGAGCTGCTGACAGTCTTCCCAGGATTGTTCCCGAAAAATCAGGTCAGGAGCTTTCTCTGGAACATGTCAGGGTAACAAAACCGGACGGAACCCTGCTGATTCCGGATCTCGGATTTACTCTGCCTCCTGGGAGAAGTCTTTTGATAAAGGGCCATTCGGGATGCGGGAAATCCACGCTTCTTCGCACTGTTGCCGGTATCTGGCCGTATGCCGAGGGACGGGTTACCTTTCCTGAAAATGCCCGGGTGCTGTTTCTGAGTCAGAAACCTTATATGCCGCTGGGAACTCTTAAAGATGCTGTATGCTACCCTGGAAACAGTAATCTGGTAGCTGATGATTTGTTTGTCAGTCTGCTGGATGATGTCGGCCTTTCTTATCTTTCCGGAAGCCTGAATGTTGTAAACCAGTGGGATCATGTATTGAGTCTGGGAGAACAGCAGCGTATTTCGTTTTTAAGAGCCTTTGTTAACAAGCCAGATGTGGTATTTATGGACGAGGTTACTAGTGCTCTTGATGAGACAAACGAGGTTCGCCTTTACAGTATGCTCGGTGAGGTGCTGCCAAAGGCAGTGGTTATCAGTGTCGGACACCGGAGCACTCTTAAGGAATTCCATACCGATATTCTGGATCTGGATGAGAAGGACATGCAGGTAAAGCCCCGGTAAAGGGCTTTATCCTCAAAGACACTGTGAATGAAAAATCCTGGAATAGGGAAGGATGGATGTCTGAATGGCATCCCTTCACTGTTCCGTTTTTTCTTGAGTTTTGAATACAGATCTGAGAAGAATAAAAGGGCAGAAAAAATACGGAGGAGGGACCCGCCCCAGGAAATCCAGACGGAATCACAAAAGGCAGGAATATCTTTTTCCTGCCAGTGTTTGGTGCGGAAACTGTCTATTTGATAGTTGCCGGCTATTTATCATTACAAGCAATCATTACTGACTAATTAGTTTTCCTTTCCCTTTCTGGAGATAAACTGAATACCGTATTTCCGGTTTTCTTTGTCAATAACCCTGACAACTCTGGCATTTGCATCAAGAGGGGGTAGATCATCATCAGAGTCATCCAGCTGAATTTCCACCTCATCCCCGATATTAAGGCTGACGCCGGTTTTTACGATTATGGACATTCCTGTGGCACTGATATTGAGGCATTCTCCGGGCAGCTTTTTTCCGGCAAAAAGAATAGTGCATTCCACCGGAAGATCTACGCGGATGTATGTGCGGCGTTCTCTAGTATTGTCCATATCTGATAATCCTGTTCGATCGTAATAATTGATTTTTATGCAATAAACTCTTCCGATGTGAGTTTACTCAAACAAAGCCCCAAAAAGTGAGATCTGGTTTTTAAACATGAAATTTAAGATGCAATTCTTGAGAAAAGATCCTAATTTCTTTTGAAAATCGGGGCTCTTCAGTTTCGGGATGATGTCCTTTAGGATCCAAAAAGCCCGGAACGTTGTTCAGGGCTTTTGATATTAGATTTTCGGATTGCGGCGCGGTTATGCTAAAAAATAATTGTTAATAGATCCGGAAAATCAGTTATTCACAGGAGACACCACAATCCACGGTTTGAGTTCAGATTCATAGCGGTTAATGGCATCCTCGTTCTGAAGAGTCAGGTCGATATTGTCTAGACCGTTAAGGAGACAGTATCTTCTGAAGCTGTCCAGCTGAAATTTAAAGGTCAGACTGTTACAGGAAACGGTCATGTTTTCAAGATTCACCGTAATTTTCTGGCCGTCGTGGCTGTTGATTTCCTGATGCAGGGCGTCTACCTCCTCAGGTTTCAGTGTAACCAGGAGAAGTCCGTTGTTCAGGGAATTGTTGTAGAAAATATCGGCGAAGCTGGAGGCGATGATAGCCCGGAAGCCGTAGTCCTGAAGCGCCCAGGGGGCATGTTCGCGGCTGGAGCCGTTTCCGAAATTCTCTCGGGCTACCAGGACTGTGGCGCCCTTGTAGCGGGGGTGGTTAAGAATGAATTCAGGATTGGGTTTGGTTCCGGCTTCGTCCAGATAGCGCCAGTCGTTAAAAAGGTGTACTCCGAAACCGGTACGGGTTACCGCCTGCAGGAACTGTTTGGGGATGATCTGATCAGTATCAACGTTGGCGGCATCCAGGGGTACAGCCAGTCCTTCGTGTACGGTAAATTTCTGCATGATGGTCTCCTAGAATGAGCGAACGTCAACAAAATGACCGGCGATGCCGGCAGCAACAGCCATGGCTGGGCTTACCAGGTGGGTGCGGGCACCGCGTCCCTGTCTGCCTTCAAAATTGCGATTTGAGGTGCTGGCACAGCGTTCTCCAGCCGGAACTCTGTCGCTGTTCATGCCAAGACATGCCGAGCATCCTGGAAGTCTCCATTCAAACCCGGCGGCAAGAAAGATCTTGTCCAGTCCTTCCTGTTCGGCCATTTCCTTAACTTCCTGAGAGCCCGGAACTACGATTCCCCGAACTCCCGGAGCCAGCTTGCGGCCCTTGATTTCAGCAGCGGCGGCACGGATATCTTCAATACGGCCGTTAGTGCAGGAGCCTATGAACACTTTATCAATTCTGACATCGGTGAGTCTGGTGTGGGGCTTAAGATCCATGTATTTCAGTGCTTTCTCGCAGGAATGCTGCTGAATCTCATCAGTGAAGTCATCGGGAGCCGGAATCAGGTCATTGATGCCGATGCCCTGACCGGGATTAGTGCCCCAGGTAACCATTGGTGCAATGGCACTGCCGTCCAGAACTACCTCTGCATCCCAAACAGCATCATCATCGGATTTCAGAGTTTTCCAATAGGAAAGAGCCAGATCCCAGATTTTTCCCCTGGGCGCAAACGGGCGGCCTTTAACGTAACTGAAGGTGGTTTCGTCCGGAGCAATAAGCCCTACCTTGGCTCCCATTTCAATAGCCATGTTGGAAAGAGTCATTCTTCCTTCCATGGAGAGAGACTTAACGGCTTCACCGGTGAATTCCACGGCATATCCGGTGCCGCCGCCGGTGCCAAGCTTTGCGGCGATGGCCAGAATCACGTCCTTTGCGGTAACTCCGGATGCAAGCTTTCCGGTAACTTCAATCTTCATGTTTTTGAATTTCTGCTGCTTGATGGTCTGGGTGGCCATTACATGCTCTACCTCGGAGGTACCGATACCGAAGGCCAGTGCGCCGAAAGCCCCATGGGTAGCGGTATGGGAGTCGCCGCATACCAGAGTTACTCCCGGAATGGTGATGCCCAGCTGCGGACCGATAACATGCACAATCCCCTGCCATTTGTGGCCGAGACCGTAAAGTGGGACATTGAATTTCTGGCAGTTGTTTATAAGAGTCTGCATCTGTATCCGGCCCAGTTCGCCGCAGGCCGAGATGTCAGTGGAAATGGTGGATACGTTGTGATCCATGGTAGCCCAGGTGCATTCCGGACGGCGGATTTTCCTGTTATGAAAAGCCAGTCCGGCAAAGGCCTGAGGGCTGGTAACTTCATGAAGCAGATGTCTGTCAACGTAGAGAATTGGAAGTTCTCCTTCCTTGGCACAGACTATATGTGATTCATAAAGCTTGTCGTAGAGTGTTTTACCCATAATCATTCCTTATTTCTTAAGAAGCTGCTTTCCGCACCAGGATAATTCAGATCGTTTGATATTGAGCATGTTGTGAAAAACCGGTTTTTGGTGATGCCGGAGCTTTGATGCCATGGGGCAGCTTCAGATGAAATTATAGTTTACTTCAGGAAATTCCTGAATAGAAACATAGAATGATATGCCGGGAGTTCGGTGCTACTGGTGGTGAGTCCCGTGTTTAAAAATCACTTCCGGAAAAAATCGAAGCAGTTTCAGAACCGAATAATTTGGGAAAGAGCAACAGGGGAGTGGCAGTAAACTTTAATTCAGAGATGTTCAAAACTACGCGATTCTCAGAAATTTGGAATTATGGAGATAACGTTTGTGTTTTAAAAGATTCCTAACTTAGAGAATATCCAGCATCTGCTACTTCTGAAGGTTGTACCGCGCAATAAAAAGCAGCCTGAAAAGACCGCTTCTTATGAAAATGTATCCCGGAAAGCAGAGATAAAAAGTTTATTCTGAGAAGGCTTCTTACCAGCTCGGCTTTATCACGAGTGAGTTCTGGCAGACTCCGGACTTGCATTCTCTCAGGCGCTCCCGAAGATAGTCGGTGCGGCTTTTGTTTACATTGTAATTGCACTGAAGCTGGATAGTGCCATTGTTTTCGCACTGGTTGTTGCGGTACTTGATCCACTTGCGTTGGGTAAGTTTAAGGCCTTCAGCGGTTTTTTCATCAAGGTTTTCGCGGAGTTCCTTGTAAACCTCGTTAAGTTCTTTGTCAGATTCAACAATCATCTTGCAGAAACAGAAGGTTCTGTCATAGGAGGTGGTGTACTGATTGCAGCTGCTTTCGGCTGCGGCGGTATTGAAGAGTGAGAGAGTCATCCCTGAAGCCAGAGCTATGGCGGCTATGCTTTTAATCAAAGTCATATCAAAGTCCTTATGTTTGCGGAATTTGGCAGCGAAAGCAATGCCGAAACCGGGTTTGCCCTGGAAACTTCCAGGCACCCGATGAGGAATGCCTTCACTGCCGTTTCGTATTAATCGGCAATCTTTGCGGCTACAAGGGTACCGAAGTCGGAGGTGGACTGCACCTCATGCTTTGCGGTACCGCTGGCCATGAGATCTCCTGTGAGGTAACCTTCTGCCAGAACGTCAGATACAGCCTTCTCAATTGTCAGAGCCGCTTCTTCCATCTTGAAGCTGTAACGGAGCATCAGCGCGGCAGACAGGATCTGGGCTGCCGGGTTGGCAATATTCTTTCCGGCGATGTCAGGAGCGGAACCGCCTGCCGGTTCGTAGAGACCGAAGCCGCTTTCGGAAAGGCTGGCGCTGGGGAGCATGCCCATGGAGCCGGTAATCATGGCGCATTCGTCTGATAGGATGTCACCAAACATGTTGTTGCACAGGAGAATATCAAACTGGGAGGGATCCTTAACAAGCTGCATTGTGGCGTTGTCAATGTAGATATTATTGAGTTCTACGTCAGGATAATTCTGGGAAACCTCCTCTACAACCTCCCGCCACAGAATGGAGCTCTGGAGGACGTTAGACTTATCCACAGAGGTTACTTTCTTTTTTCTGAGCCGGGCTGCTTCGAAGGCGATTCTGGCAATTCTTTCGATTTCAAAGCGGTGATAAATTTCGGTATCGTAAGCTACTTCATCAGGTCCGGATCCTTCACGCTTTTTAGGCTGACCGAAGTAGATACCGCCGGTGAGTTCTCTTACCACTACCATGTCAAATCCGCGGTCAGAAATATCCTTTCTGAGAGGGGAGAGAGAATTAAGCCCCTGGTAGATACGGGCGGGGCGCAGGTTGCAGAATAGCTTGAAGTGTTTGCGAAGGGGGAGCAGGGCACCTCTTTCGGGACGCTTTTCCGGGGGGAGGTGATCCCACTTGGGGCCGCCAACAGAACCGAAGAGAATAGCATCGGATTCTTCGCAGGTTTTGAGTGTGGCTGCCGGGAGCGGTTCACCGGTTTCGTCAATGGCCTTGCCGCCGACAAAGCATTCGTTAAGGTTGAAGGTTACGTCAAACTTCTTTTCAACAGCTTTTAATACTTTTACAGCCTCTGCCATTACTTCCGGGCCGATGCCGTCTCCGGGCAGAACTGCGATGTTGTAGGTTTGAGACATTTTAGAGTGTACTCCAGAATAATATTTGATATTGGTTGGAAGATAGGGGCATTATACAACAAATGGAAGGGCGGGCAGAGCATGGAAGAAAACACAGAGAGTGCTATACCTTCATCATGAAAAAAACGGATGTTCAATATATTGGGTACTTAGATCTGCCATATCTGTTGAACGGTGTATTTGGATTATGGTTGTCCAAAATATGTGCAACTATAATTTAAAATTGTCTTTGACAATGGCTCAATTTGTTTCTCTATTTGCATGTCCCGAGTTCTTTGATTTTTTTTGATCAAGATCTGATTTTCTGCACAATTCTTCGGTTTACTGTATAATTCAGCATCTTGTTTTAATAATGGTTCACCTGTCTTCGTGCTTGCCCTGTTTATGAGTGCCGGGCCTTGAGCGGGAATGTCCAAATCTCCCAGTTTTGTAGATTCCGTTATCAATCGTTCCAATTGGATTTTGCGTGTGTTTTCCTGCTGTGAGCCTGATTAAAGCCGGAAGAGGCTTCAGACGGTATTTTCCGCCTGACAGTGTTTTATTTTTGTGGGTTCACAACAATTGATATGGCGGGAATTATTTCCCGTCCGAGGAAACAACATGACTGAAAATTCCAGTAACGAAAATCTCCATCAGGATCAGAACGTAGTTCAGGACAATGGCTCTGAACTGGCTGAGGCGCTTATGGAAAAGAAGAATTCCGAATTTGAGGAAGCTCTTCTTGCAGACGATGAACAGGATGATGCAGATGACGCTGAAGAGGAGGCTGGAGCCGGCTTCGAGAACCTGGGGCTTAGGGATGAGGTGCTCAGCGCTGTTCGGGATCTTGGCTATGTGAAGCCTTCTCCTATTCAGGAGGCGGCCATTAAGCCTCTTATGGAAGGTCTTGACATTATTGGACAGGCACAGACCGGAACCGGAAAAACCGCAGCTTTTGCCCTTCCTTTGATTTCTAAGATTGATCCTGATTCTCCCGTTGTGCAGGCGCTGGTTTTGCTACCTACCCGGGAATTGGCCATTCAGGTGGCTGATGCCTGCGATTCCTTTGCCAAATATCTTAGCAAGGTGAATGTTCTCTCCATATACGGCGGATCCTCTTACGAAAGACAGATTCGTGCTCTTAAAAGCGGTGTGCAGATTGTGGTGGGGACTCCGGGACGGGTTATGGATCTCATTGAGCGCGGCAAGCTGGATCTTTCCAATATCAGAATGCTGGTGCTGGACGAAGCCGATGAAATGCTCAAGATGGGCTTTATTGACGATGTGGAGTGGATTCTTGAAAAATGTCCTCCGGCAAAGCAAACCGCTCTCTTTTCAGCTACCATGCCAGATGTCATTAAGAAGGTAGCTAAAAAGAATCTGATTTCACCGGAAGAAATCAGAATCGCAGCTAAGACCGCCACCGCCACCACGGTGAGACAGCGCTACTGGCTGGTTTCAGGTCTTAAAAAGATAGATGCGCTGATCCGTCTTTTGGAGGTGGAGCCTTATGACGCTCTCCTGATTTTCACCAGAACCAAGACCGATGCTGAGGAGCTGGAGCAGAAACTTTCTGCTCACGGTATTTCCTGTGATGCTCTCCATGGCGATATTCCTCAGAAGATCCGTGAAAAGGTGGTGGACAGACTAAGAAAAGGGCAGCTGGATGTACTGGTGGCCACTGATGTGGTAGCCCGGGGGCTTGATGTTGACAGGATCACCCATGTAATCAACTATGATATCCCCTTTGATCCCGAATCCTATGTGCATCGTATCGGACGTACTGGAAGAGCCGGAAAAACAGGAGACGCCATTCTTTTTGTTTCTCCCAGGGAAAGAAGAATGCTCCGTCTTATTGAGAATGTTACCCGTTCGGTGATTGAACCCATGAAGATGCCCACCAACGAGGATATCAACAGACACAGAGCGGATCGGTTCCGCGATCGGATTATTTCTGCCATGGAAGGCGTTTCAGAGGATGAAATGACACCGTATCGTGATATTGTCAGGGATATTCTGGAATCCGGCGAAGAAGATGCGGTTACTCTTGCAGCTTCTCTTGCCAGAATGGTTAACGGGAAAAAGCCTCTGTTCGTTGATACTTCCGAACCCGAGCCGGAGCAGAAGACTCTGGAGGATTTCAGCCGGGAGCGGAAAACGAAACGCGACAGGTCCGCAAAGCCGTCTCAGCTTAAGGATTTTCCGGAGCTTAAGATGATCCGCTACCGGGTAGCGGTAGGGCGCAAGGATGGTGTCAAGCCGGGACAGATTGTAGGCGCGGTGGCCAATGAGGGTGATATTGACAGTCGCTATATCGGAATGATCAATATTTTTGATACCTACTCCACAGTGGATCTTCCCGAGGGTATGCCCGCTGAGACCATGAGCATTCTTAAAAAGGCAGTCGTTTGCGGGAGGAATCTGGAGATTAGGGAATACTACATGGATGACAGCGGCGATAACGGATTTAAGTCGCGTTCCCGTCATCAGGACCGCGGAAACGGTAAGGAGTTTTCCAGAAGGAGAACCGAGGATCGCGGGGGGCGCGGCAGGCACGGAAATGATTTTCCGGAAGAGCGATCCAGGCATGACCGCAAGGAAGAACCACGAGGAAAGAAAGGACGTGTTCTGAGAGGAGTTCCTTTCAAGTTCGGAGCCTGATAAGCTCATAGCCCCGGATACCGGAATCCGGGGTTTTTACAGTGTCAGACGTCAGCTTTTGGATTGTCTGACGCTCCCTGTCTGGTCAAATTCAGGCTTTCTTGGCTACCTGACGCTTTTTGTTTGATTTTCCAATAATGCCCCGATTTTCTGATGCCTTCTTTTTCTGAGAAGCTGTGGTTGTTTCAGGAGAAGCATTATTTTTGTCCGGAGTCAGCTCTTCTTTTTTGGGGATATCAGTTTTTTTCCTCCACGGCGTGGCTTTTTCTTCCCGGACTTCGTTTTTTTCCTTCTTGGCTTTAGATTTCTCTCCAGGACTTCCGGTTGGCTCTTTCACAGCTTCATTCTTTTCTTTTCCGTTTTCGGTATTTTCCTTTTTAGTAGCGGCTTTGGTATCTTTGGATTCAATGTTGGTATTTTCAGATCCCGGATTATCTTTCCGGACTTCGGTATTATCTTTTACAGCATCGGACTTTTCATTGGAGGCTGCATTGCTGTCCTTTCCGGTGCCTGGTGATTTTTCGGAGTTTTCCTTCCTTCTGAGCTTTGCCATGTAAAAACCGTCACCTCCTGCGGAAGGGTAAACTGTTTTTTCATTGAGAAGCTCAAAATCGGGGTTGTTTTCCAGAAATGCTACTACCTGATTATGATCTTCACAGGGGAAGATGCTGCAGGTGGAGTAAACCAGAGTGCCTCCGACTTTTGTCATTTTGGAATATCTGCTGAGAATATCAGCCTGAATCTGTACCAGTTCCCTGATGGTATCTGTACCGTCAGTCCATTTGGTGTCCGGATTTCTTTTGAGCACTCCGCTTCCGGAGCACGGGACGTCCAGAAGCACGCAGTCTGCCTTGCCGTACTGCCTTTTGATAACTTTGGTGGTATCGATAAGGCGGGTTTCGATGTTATAGGCTCCGGCTCTTCTGGCCCGAAGCTTAAGGTCGTCAAGCTTCCACTGCTTGTCGTCCATGGCAATGATGCTGCCGCGTCCCTTCATAAGCGCACTCAGGTACAGTGTTTTGCCGCCAGCACCGGCACAGGCGTCAATAACCTTGTTTCCGGGGCGTGGATCCAGGAATAGCGGAATCTCCTGTGATCCGGCATCCTGCTGTTCGAAAAGACCTTTTTTGAAGGCGGCAGTTTTGAAGATGGCTGAGGTTCCCAGTACCTCCAGCGCATCGGGCAGGGCACATTCCCGGGTAGTGACATTTTCAGCCGCCAGAATTTCCATTAGCTCCCTCCGGGTGATTTTCAGGGTGTTCACTCTGATGAATCTCCGGGGTTCCTTTGCAAAGTAGGGCTTTTCGGTTTCCCACCTGTCGCCCAGTTCCTTCTTTCCGAATTCGTCAAGCCATACCGGACAGCCGTATTTTAGGTTGGGGATATTGTCAGCCTCCTCCATGCGTGTTTTGGCATCTTTTATGGAAAAGTCCTCGCAGTCCTGGAGTCCCCGGGGTACCGGCCATTTATGCACCAGATGGATAACGCAGATAATCTTGTTGACGTGCTTTTTGATGTCCTTAATTTTTTTATAGCCGGCAATATAGGTGTAATAGTTAAGTCTTCTGAAAACATCGTTGACCAGGGAAACAATAAGAGCCTGTTCGTCATTGCTGAGCTTCAGCTTCTTGAAATAGATGGCATAGGCCTTGTCCAGTGTCCTGCCGGCATCAAAGACTTCAGTAAGGATAGAGAAGATCAGCCTGATTTTAAAATCTGACAGAGAATACGATGCCATGTTGAAGCTCCCGGAAATAGTTGGATGAACATTGATGTACCGGGAATTTTAGCAAAATATGAAGAGGTGCTCTAACCTTTCTTTCCAATCTTCTGTCAAAGGGAGGGATGATGTGCTGTTTTTCTTTTGCGACGCCGTTCTGCATCATTTAGTAATGGGTTTTTGTAATGGGGGCTGTATGAGAATGGAAGAGATACTCAAATCAGCAGCATTTCCCTGCAAGTCTGGATGATATCGGAAAAAACGAATCCTCTTGATATCACTTTTTTCTGCTGTCCTCATCGTCGGACTGTACGTCTCCCGCCTTGGGTCCGTATCCGGAATCTTTTAATGAAAAACCTTCCTGATTTGTCCAGACATCCAGTCCGTTTCTGGTATTCCCAGCTACCAGACTGGCTGCAAAACTGGGACTGGTAAGGAGATAGCTTTCCTTGAGTTCATAACAGTTCAGTTTGGTGTTGATAACCAGAATTTTTCTCATAATGAGGTCATTCTTGACATCAATAACAGGCTGTCTTAAGGATGGGGCATGCCTGATGGAGACCATGGAGCCCTTGTTGAGCATAAAGCCAGGACTGGTTCTTTTACCCAGAGGAAAGCCGGAGGCATTTACCCCTTTTACTGAAAAAAAGTAGTCCTCCCGGCTGTTCAGGTTTTTGCTGTCATTGAGAAGCAGCCTGAGGCCCAGAAGCTCGTCATAAACCGATATTGGCAACACGGCATGTGTCCGGGTTCCTTTGCTGTCAGTTAGAAAGCAGACACGATCATCATCCAGAACATTGTTCACCTGAAGGGTTCCCCGCTGGTTATCATATTTTGTTCGTCGGGCCCTGCTTCATTAATCTTCAGAAAGCTCGTCTTCTTCATCATTGAATTCGCTGCTGGCAATGGCTTTTTCCGCATCGATTCCCGAAAGCTCGTCAATGGTACAGGCACAGCATTCTGAGAAATGCTCCATAAAATAGTTTACTGCCGGAACCACCAGCGCCATTTTCTGGATCTTCTTTTCGAAGGTTTCTACCACATGGGTGAACTCCCGGTTGTTGTTGTTAAGCTCATCCTTTGCTTTCATGTAGGCTGCCAGGGTATCTGCTGCTTTTACAAGAGGCTTGTATACAGGATTTACCTCACGCTGCACAATAAGATTCCGGTAATGAGGCTTGAGATCCTGAGGCAGGGTGTTCAGACATTCCCTTTCGGCCAGATGCTCTAGTTTCTTGAACTGCTTGGCAAATTCGATAGTCTGGTATTTGGTGCGGGCGTTCAGATCCTGAAGCTTGGTTTCGGAGATGTCATGAAACAGGGCAATGGTGGCGGCCATCTCCGGAATGTAGCAGCTACCGTAGTACTCATTGCTGATAATTGCCAGAAGGTGGGCAATCACCGCAACCTGATAGCTGTGTTCAGCTACGTTTTCAGATTTAACGGAATGCATAAGAGCCCATCTTTTAATGAGCGGCATTCTGGTAAACCATGCCATAAAGGTGCTTTGTTTGGTATCGCTCAACATACTGTTCCGTCCTCAGATTGTGATTAATTCAGAGATTAATGTCCTGAACTCCATGATTCATGATATACGGTATCAGATTTTATGAACCCTTTTTATGTGCATTTTTTTGATTCAAGCCGCAATAGCAGAACTTTCAAAAACAACCCCCCTCCGGAATATGAGGGAGGGGTTCGCTAGTGCGTGCTAAAAACTCATTCCTGATGGTAATGCTTGAAGAAGCGCCTCAGACGGTCGCAGGCATCAGTAATAACCTCCTCGGTGGGCAGGAATACCAGTCGGAAATGATCCGGAGCCGGCCAGTTGAAACCGGTGCCCTGAACAATAAGCATCTTTTCCTGGCGCAGAAGATCCAGCACCATTTTCTGGTCATCCTTGATTCGGTACATGGAAGTGTCAATCTTCGGGAACATGTAAAGAGCTCCCTTGGGTTTAACGGCGCTGAATCCCGGAATGGAATTAATGAGCTCCCATGCCTTGTTGCGCTGTCTCCAGAGCCGTCCTCCCGGTCTGGTCAGTTCCTTGATGCTCTGGTAGCCGCCCAGTGCCGTCTGAATACCGTACTGCATGGGAACATTGGCACAGAGTCTCATGGAAGCCAGAATATTAAGTCCCTGAATATATCCCTGCGCCTGTCTTTTGGGGCCGCTCACTACCATCCAGCCCATGCGGAATCCGCAGGCACGGTAAGCTTTGGAGAGACCGTTGAAGGTAAGGCAGAGAACATCGTCGCACAGTGTGCAGATGCTGGTATGAGCCACATCGTCGTAAAGGATTTTGTCATAGATTTCATCGGCGAAGATAATGAGATTGTTTTGTCTGGCCACCTCCACCAGCTCCATCAGGAATTCTGTTGAATATACGGCACCGGTAGGGTTGTTGGGGTTTATGATTACAATACCGCGTGTTCTCGGAGAGATCTTCTTTTTTATGTCGTCAAGATCCGGCAGCCAGTCTGCATTTTCATCGCAGATGTAGTGCACCGCATGTCCGCCGCTCAGATTTACAGCGGCAGTCCACAGCGGATAGTCCGGAGCGGGAACCAGAATTTCGTCTCCGTTGTTGAGAAGAGCCTGCATGGACTGCACAATAAGCTCTGAAGCTCCGTTGCCGATATAGATGTCGTTATGATCCACATCCCGGAGTCCTTTCTGCTGGTAGTACTGGGCAATGGCCTTTCTGGCAATGAATATTCCCTTTGATTCCGAATAACCCTGACCGTTGGGAATGTTGATGATGATATCCTTGATGACTTCTTCTGGGGTATCAAACCCGAAGGTGGCCAGATTGCCGATATTAAGCTTGAGAATGCGCTGTCCTTCCTCTTCCATGTGCTGGGCTTCAACCATTACCTTCCCACGAATGTCGTAGCACACATTATCAAGCTTATGGGATTTTTCTATAACCTTCATAGCTGGTCCTATTTGCTGCCAAAAAATATGAATTAACGGCCTGAATATTTTCGCATTGCGCGAACTGCAATGTCTGCAGGATCTCAGGCAATTGTAGCACCATTATCACGATATTGCCCGCTGTGAAGTTTGGTAGTGGAAGAATATTATTTACGCTTTTGGGATGAGAGACGGATCTTATACTTTTATTTTAGAATGTGCGTGGTGATTAATGCTGTGCCGTTCTTTTTTATCAGTCTGTTTTAGCATATTTTGCTACGGTTTAAAAACAGTGGCGTGGAACATGGTTCTCCAAATAGAGCGGCCGGCGCTCCTTTGCGAGATCTCCGGCCGTTTAAAACTGTTTTGGGAAGTTACCTCTTATACGCGATTTCAGTGCTCCTCCCGGACCGCATTCTCGTTGTAGATGGTTTCAAGGATCTGTCTTTCATGAATATAGTGCGGTTTGGCAATTTTTTTGGCCTTGAGTTTTTTGGCGGTTGCTTCATCGTAAGAAAGGTTGTTCATGAAGTAGACAAAGGGAACCAGCTTCCCGGATTTTGTGGTCAGGAAGCCTGCTAGGTTGGAAACTCCGTTCAGGGTTCCGGTTTTTGCAGTGACGTTTTTAAGAAGCGGAGCCTTCATCACGCTTCCCCTGCTTCCGAGAGTGCCGCTTTGTCCGGCTACCGGAAACAGTTTTATCATGTTGAGATGACTGTCGTTGTCAGCGATGTACTGCAGTACGGACAGCATTTGCCGTGGCGTGATGTTGTTGTGGGGAGATAGTCCGGATCCGTCAATAAGTGTAGCACTGCCAAGATCGATTCCCTTGCCTTTGAGAATTCTGCGGATGGCGGTCATGGACATGTCATAATTGGCTGGGCGGCTGTAGAATACCGTTCCGATAGTGCGGGCCATGCTGTCGGCAATAATATTTACACTGCGTTTCAGACACTTGTCCAGCATGGCAGAAATCGGTACAGAGAGATGAGCGGCATAGTACGACAGGGTGCCGACGGATTTTCTGACTGGTTCGATTTTTCCGCTTACCTGAATTTTCAGCTTGGCTAGCACCTGGGCAGTAATGTCCTTGCCCCACTGTTCGGGATCCTGAATAGCAAAGGAGAGTCCCAGGGGTTTTCCTTTCTGCTGCACCGGAATGCATCCGGAGAGCCGGTAGATATTCTGGGAATTCCGATCCATTTCCAGGTCGCATCCTCCGTAGAATTCTGAGGGGGATACCACCTCAACGTCGCTGGTGATTACCGAAATTGGCATGCCTTCAGGAATTTCTACCGTAACCTTGCCGCCGATTTTTGTGGCTGTAAGTTTTGCGGAAACGCAGTTTCCGTTAATGATTACGGATGATGGCGGTGCGGTAAAGCATTTGGAAAGATCATCCCATGACCAGCCGCTGGCATAGTCGTGTCCGGCAAAATATCCGGAATTCAGATAAACATTGCCGGCGATGGTATGCACTCCGGCATCCTTCAAGGTATTGAGCAGGTTGTAAAGCTCCTGTTTGGTGAAATACGGATCCCCGCGGAATTCAACTTCGATATCTCCGTTGAGTACACCGTTCTGGGTAACTATTTTGTTGCCGGAGGAGAGAGACTTGCTACTTACAAGGAGACGTGTCTTTATCTGATAGTTTGGTCCCAGATAGGACAGAGCAGCCAGAGCGGTGATCACTTTTTCTGTGGAGGCTGGTTTAAAGTAAAGATCCTGGTTGTAGCCCTTTAGCGAGCCGTTCAGGCGGTAGGCTACTCCGTTAAGAGCGCCTTCCTGAATTTTGGAGCTTTTGCCGTCAGGAGAGGCCAAGGCGACTCCTGATAAAATTGAAAGGGAAAGCGCTATTCCCATTAAAGCTTGTTTTAACATCTTTCTGATATCCCCTGAATCTGTCAGACATTAGATTCCAAAACAGTCAAAAATCAATTGGTCATTTCGGATAAAATGGCATTAACCTCTTCTGTGAGTTGCATGCTCAGACTGGCATTGCTGTCAAAGTATCCTGATGATACTGCCGCTCCTAGGTTGATCACGGTGAGGAAGATGATGGCTCCTGTCAGAATTGTAAAATGCATGGAGGTGTTGTTCTGCCGGTGTCCGTCGACAATAGTCAGCGCCGGAATAAGTGCCAGAGGCAGAATGGCTCCCAGTGTTACCAAAGGCAGCTTGTCAGAATAGATAGCTGCTGTCAGTACCAGTGCGAAAAAGGTGTAGAAGGAGACGAGATAAAGATACTCCCTCTTATTGGGAACCTTATGCTTGTCAAAAGCAATCCGGAAGCATTGCTTAAGAGCTACTGACCATGAGGCAATATTGAGAAGCAGTGTAACTCCGCCCAGTGCATAAAGCACAACCACCCAGATGGTGTTAAGAACCCGGGATACCGGCTCTCCGGAAATAAATCCGGAATTGAATTCCGTTACCAGGTAATGAGAGAAATTGGTACTTCCGAGTCTTAAAAAATCAAAAACTGAAATTGCCAGAGGATAGATGTTGGTAAGTCCGTACATCACCGGATGATCCTTGTCTGCAGCATAAAGACCGGTAAGAGTGTTGTTAGAGGTTAGTTCCTGCAGGAACGGATATATTGTCATTCCCCCGATAAAAAAGCCGATGGAAGCCCCTGTAAATGAAAAGGTCAAGAGTCTCCTCATGTACATGAACAGTGTAAGGAATACCATGATGAGTCCCAGATAATCTGTTTCCACGCACCAGAAAAGTCCGAGAATCATGACAATTGTGCCGAAAAACGTCCATCCTTTCCGGTCGTAGGTGAAGGTGATTTCTCTGCTGTAGATATCCTGGAAGGAAGTGGCCTTTCTGAGCATTACATAGGAGGCTGTTACAGCCGCTACCCCGAAAAGGAAAAAAGCATCCTGAGTGAGAGTAGTGTTGTAGAGAATAAACGGGGACAGCAGGAAAAATACTGAAAACCAGCACATGGTGATATTGCTGAAGTATTTTTTTAAGCAGGCACTAAGAATTATAAAAGCCAGGATGCGAAGAATGATAATCAGCGCCATTATGGAAAGCGGAGTATCCCAGATTGTCAGGGCCGTATATGAAAGGAGTGTTGGCAGAATTCCCGGGGTGGGGCCGATTCCTGGGAACGAGTCTCCGAAGGAACTGAATTTGCCGTTGTAAAGCGCATCATAGGCGTTTGTGAGTAGAAGGTTCTGACTGCTTCCGATAATCTGGTTGTTGGCATAGACCATGGCCAGGACAATGTGGATTATCAGAACGAAAAATGTAAACAGCAAATATTTTTTGTTGGCCATGATGCGTAATCCCGGAGTTTTTAGGAGCTTTACCTGTGAACAAAAAAGCTCCAGAATTCATTCTACCATAAATAGGGTATCTGATGAGTTTTATGCAGTGCCGGGCATAATTATCAGCAAACTGGAGGCCGTAATAGCGGTTTTATCATCTAAAAAATAAAGCAATGGAAATGGTGCGTTTCCCGGGGCTGAAATCCCGAAAAATCAGATCCGGAACGGGATATTTTTTCGGTGCTTGTGTTAAATCCCGGAAACTGAGTGTAAAATCCCTGTCAGGAAACGCTGGCAGGTTTTCAGCCAGAGGTCTTTAACTGGAATCTGTTCTGCATTAATTCAGGACAGTTTTGATTGAAAAGAGAACGAAACATGATTATATCGCCGAAAGTTCGTGGATTTATTTGCACTACCGCTCATCCTGCCGGATGCGCTCAGAATGTCAGGGATCAGATTGCTTACGTGGAGTCTCACGGCAAAATCGAAAACGGACCAAAAAATGTTCTGGTCATAGGTTCGTCTACAGGCTATGGTCTGGCCTCTCGCATCAGTGCGGCTTTCGGTTCCGGCGCTGCCACCATTGGTGTGTTTTTTGAAAAGCCGGGGACTGAGGGCCGTACCGGAACTGCCGGCTGGTATAACTCTGCAGCTTTTGACGCCGCCGCCCGCGAAAAGGGGCTTTATGCCAAAAGCATCAATGGCGATGCTTTTTCTGACGCCTGCAGGAACAAGGTAATCGAGCTTATCAGACAGGACTTGGGAAAAATTGATTTGCTGGTATATTCACTGGCATCTCCCCGCAGAACCATTCCTGGTACCGGAGAAACTGTAAAGTCCTCGCTGAAGCCGATTGGTCAGGTTTACTCCACAACCGCGGTGGATACCAATAAGGATGAAATCATTCAGGACCGTGTGGAGCCGGCCAGCGAACAGGAAATTCAGGATACGGTAAAGGTTATGGGTGGACAGGACTGGGAGCTCTGGATCCAGGCTCTTTCAGAGGCCGGGGTTTTGGCTGACGGTTTCCGTACCGTGGCCTACAGTTATATTGGTACCGAACTCACATGGCCGATTTACTGGCACGGAACCCTGGGTAAGGCCAAGGAGGATCTGGATCGGGCGGCACATGCCATTACCGCCAGTCTGGTACCGGTTTCCGGACGTGCCAATGTGGCAGTTCTAAAGTCTGTAATTACTCAGGCCTCTTCTGCGATTCCGGTAATGCCGCTCTATATAGCTATCTGTTTCCGGATTATGAAGGAACAGGGAGTGCATGAAGAGGTTATTGACCATATCTACCGTCTTTTCAGTACTGCTCTTAATAATCAGGACTTCCCTTTGGATAATTGTGATCGTATCAGAATGGATACTTGGGAACTGGATCCGAAGGTTCAGGACGCTTGCAAGAAAATTTGGCCGGAAATAACTACTCAGAATCTCAGAGAGAAGACCGATTATGATCAATATAAGAAGGATTTTCTTAAGCTGTTTGGTTTTGGAGTGGCCGGCGTTGATTACGCTGCTGATATAAGTCCGGTAACGGATTTTGAGGTGATAAACCTGTAGCAGAGAGGATCCCTGAACGGGATTTATAAAATGAAGCGGCATGGATTCATATTCATGCCGTTTTTTTACATAATCTCAGTGACGTGTTTTTCCGAGGAATTACCAGCAGGAATGCTTAGGAAACATAAAAGGCCTGAATAATCAGGCCTTGGAGTGTTGAAAAATTCTATACGGCAGCTTAGGAATGGTACTTTTCGTAGGCTTCCATGGTGTTTTCCATAAGAGAGGCGATGGTCATGGGGCCAACACCTCCTGGAACAGGAGTGATGAAGGACGCCTTTTCGGCTGCGGCCTTCTCTATATCTCCGGTAAGATGGCCGTCAGGAAGACGGTTTATGCCCACATCGATTACCACAGCGCCTTCCTTAATCCAGTCTGCCGGAATGAAATTTGGTTTTCCGATGGCTACTACCAGAATCTCGGCCTGTCTGACAAATGATTCCAGATCCCTAGTGAACTTGTGGGTGGTGATTACTGTGCATCCTTCTAGGAGCAGTTCCAGAGTCATGGGGCGGCCTACTATGTTGGAAGCTCCCACTACCACAGCATTCTTACCGAGGAGATCGATCCTGGTGCTTCTTATCAGAGTCATAATCCCCTTGGGAGTGCACGGATGAAGAGATGGAATCCTTTGAGCTAGCCGTCCGACGTTGTAGGGGTTGAAAGCATCCACATCCTTGTCGGCTCTGATTCTTTCAATAACCTTGGTGGAATCGATATGTTTTGGAAGCGGTAACTGAACCAGAATGCCGTCAACGGTGGGATCATCATTAAGACCGTCAATGAGCTCCAGAAGATACTGTTCAGTGGTATCGGCGGGAAGATCGTAGGATTTGGAGATAAATCCGATTTCCTGACAGGCCTTTCTCTTGTTGTTAACATAGATCTGGGATGCTGGATCCTCGCCTACGAGAATCACTGCCAGCCCCGGAGTTCTTTTGCCCTCGTCCTGAAGTCTGATTACTTTTTTTGCTAGCTCTTCCCTGATTGACTTTGCAATGCCTTTGCCGTCAATAATCTGTGCGGTCATGAAATTTCTCCTGGAGGGATCAATAGATTATGGTGAATGCTCCTAATTATACATCCTGAATTGCATTTTATAAACATGGATGAACTGATGAGAAAGAGAGGCGTGGGCGGGGTCTGAGAGAAATGTTAAATAGCTCTGAAGCCGTGAAGATTCTTCTTTATGGAAACTTGAAGAGATGAATCCGGTATTTATAATTGCCTTCGCTGAGTAAGAGAGTGATGCTTTGTCTGGCGGTGAACGGGGGTTTTCCCCGGAGATTTATTACAACTGGAGGATTAGGGATGTTTGCAGACAAAAGTTGGGGAGGAGAGATAAGTCTGTATCCGGTTTTGCGAATTTTTCGGGCTTTTTTTTTGGCAGTGGCAGGAATTTGTTTTGTTGCGTGCACTGCAGATAATGGAGAGCTTTGTCAGGGAGAACAGGTGGAAAAATCCCTAAAACACAGTTTTAGCTATGAACTATTATCCCAGCAGGAACTTCCTCAGGCGGAGTTCTCAGGATTTCGGGTGCTTAAGGAATCCGGTTCCTTTGTAACCTGCGAGGCCAGGCTGCGAATTGAGGGGGATGCTTCGGGACTTCAGAAAGCTCTCATGGCGCGCTTTGGAGTAAAGAGATTTCACAAATACGAGGGGCTGATATTTGGAAAGAGGACTCCCGGAGACTTTTCTAATGCGGACCGCCGAACTCTTAACGAGATCCGTTATCTCCGCGGAATAGCAGATTTGACAGCGGAAAGGAATTTTGGAGACCGGATTTTCGAGGTGGAGCTTCCGGTGGTTTTTCTGGTTAACCGTTCCACCGGAAAAACAGAGAATACGGATTTCGGTGCCGGTGTTTATGAAAAGGTTTATCAGCTTCTGAAAACAGCTGAAAAATAAGTAGCTTTGCTTCTTCGGACTGTCTTATGGTACTTTGGATCATTATTAACTTCCTGATATCAGCATTTTGATACTGGTGAACACTACCATAATCCCAAAAATGATCTTGATGATATGAGGGGGCAGCTTCCGGTTGATTCGTACTCCCAAAGGGGCGAAAAGCATGGCGAAAGGTGCCACGCATAAAACCGCTGGGAAGCAGATATGTCCGAAAGTCAGTGTTGGTGCGTTATTGAAAGTGGTGTAAACGTTATCAGGGAGTCTCAGGACATCAATAATATCCATTATTACAGTAATAACAGCCCCGGGAAGACAGACGATAAGCCCGATAACTGAAGCTGTGCCGACGATTTTTTTGGTGTCCATATCACGGAACAGGGAGAGAAACGGAACGGTAAGGGTTCCGCCGCCGATTCCCAGCATTACGGAAAGACCGGATATGCCCAGTGCGATAACGGCCTGAAATCCTTTGGCGGGAAAGACAGTGAAAATTCCCCGGGCCTTTGAGAAGAATATCAGATTACAGGCAGCGAAGAGGAGAATGCAGCCGAACAGTGTTGAGAGCCATGCTCCTCCAAAAAAATGGGAAAGCACTGTCCCAGTGCCCACTCCGACGCAGAGCCAGGGCAGCCATCTGAGCAGAAGTTCCCGGAGATAATTGTCATGTCTGATATGAGAAAGACTGCTGGACATGGTTGTGGGAATCATGGTGGCCAATGAGGTGCAGGTGGCCAGAACGATAGCTTCCTGTGCAGACATGGCAAACCAGTCGGTGAAAATAAAGTAGTACACCGGAACGAAGATAATCCCGCCGCCGACCCCGAGAAGACCGGCGAGAAATCCGGCGGCAATGCCGGAAATGCAGAGAATGGCAACAACTGGTGCCAGAGATGCAATAGAATCCATATTGATTTTAAAAGCGCAAGGGGCCCTGTAATTCAGAAGAAAAACTGTTTTTACTGAGTGCTATTGTATAGCATTAGGCGGGAATTCAGGAATTTTGTTGAATAGTGTCCCTGGATTGTTCTGAAGTCGCGTGTGCCGTAAGTATTCGAAGACAGTTCTTTTTCGGTGTTTTGAGGGGTATTACTGATGTTTAATCAGTGGTGCTGTAGTAATGAACATTAATGGTACGCTTTTTCAACAATGACGAGTTTTCGGAGGGGGTGGACGGAATAGAAGTATGGGGATCTGACAGACTCTGTACAGGCTACGAGACGGATTTGGTGGTGGTTTACGGCTGAGGTCAGTCAGGAAGAAACTATCTTGCTGCTGTTAGTTTTGTCTGACTGGACATGGTTGCCTTTCCTGCTTCCATTATTTATCCCGGATCTTGGAGGCGGGCGGAAACATCTGGCATTTTTTTGCAGACTATTCATCAGGGAGGACTTTGTTTTGTATTCTGACCGGATTGATTGTAGCCTCTGAAAACGGAGAATACAGTACAGTAAATTTCAAAGTAATGGCAGGATGTTCAATATTTGTACAAAAACGGTGTTTTCTGGCTATTTTTAGGTTTAAAATCCAGTAAATGTGAAAAAAATCAAAAAACCTGTTGACGGCAAAACACTAACCCTGTATCATGCACCCCCGTTAAGCGATGATTCCGCGGTGATTAGCGCAGTCCGGCTAGCGCATCTGTTTTGGGTACAGAGGGTCGTAGGTTCGAATCCTGCATCACCGACCATCCCTTGAAGGGCACCCTTAGCTCAGGTGGATAGAGCAACCGCCTTCTAAGCGGTCGGTCAAAGGTTCGAGTCCTTTAGGGTGCGCCATTCAAAGTGGTGATCATGCTTTCTTCAGTGGTGGCTATAGCTCAGTTGGTAGAGCCCTGGATTGTGATTCCAGTTGTCGTGGGTTCGATTCCCCCTAGCCACCCCATTCTGCGGGAATGGCGGAATTGGTAGACGCACCAGATTTAGGTTCTGGCGCCCTAGGCGTAAGAGTTCAAGTCTCTTTTCCCGTACCACTCCGGATGCTCTTCAAGTATATTTTCTTTATTTTTCCTTTTTGTTATTTGTTGTTGCTTCTTTGCACTGTACTGTTTCGCAGTTTGCCTTTTCGAACTCAGTATTTGTTTTCTTCGTCAAGCCTTCTCCAGTCTATGATAAAACCTGGTTCAGAGTTAATGACATGTATTTCCTTTTTGATAATTCCGTCAATGGTTTTCTGACGAGCGTCACCGTCAAAATCGTTTACTGTGGCTGACTTGGGCTTGATCTTCACCCATGCGTTGTTTCCGGTAGCATTTTTAATCTCCTGGGCTCCAGAAAGCGCTGTGAGAATTACCTCCAAAATTTTTTCTGATGGCAGGCGGTAAGGATCATTCATCAGGAGAGGGTAGTTGATAATTCCGGCAGTTACTGAAAAATCCATCCGGATTTCGTCCAGAACTTCTTCAAGAAGATGAAAAAAATTCTCCATGGTTTCCGTGATGACCTTTTCGGAATTAATTTTCTGGATGGTGATGAATTCCGTATCAGAAAGCTGGAATAGCAGATCCGTCGGAAAACGCAGTTTCATTGCCTGGACAAATATCTGCATTATCTGAGAGGCGTATTTGCTGCCGCGGCTTACGGAAAGACCGGCAAATCCGGGAACAGAGAAGCAGATTATCAGCTTTTCATCCAATACCAGCGGACGGGGATTTTTTTTGCTGAAGTTTTGCTGCGGGATGTAATCCATGCGGAGCTCTGTGATATAGGAGAGGAAAGCTCTTTTATCAGGTGCTGCGTTAGCGGTATCCGGGATAATGTCAAGCCGGGCAATTTTCTTTTTAAGACTGCGGTAGCGGTTGCTGATGATGATGAGAACCAAACACAGCATTAGAAAAATCAGAAAGGAGATGGCTGCCGGATAGAATAGAAAGCTTTCATTCATATAGGATACTACGTTTCCGATATCCCGAATTCGGGAATTCGGGGTACCGGATGCGGCATTTTGGGGCTGCTTTTTTCCGGCGGTAGGTATTTCTTCGCGGGATTCAGCGGCAATAATTACGTGACGGAGAAGTTCGTAGGCTTCCCGGTAGTTGCGGTGTCCTGCTTCAATGGCAGCGGCCTTGCGGTAGTAAAGGTTTTTCTGGGAGTCCGTCATGACTGGGATGCGGATTTTAAGTTTTTTGGCAAGGTTCTGAGCCGCTTCGCTGTTATGTCCCTTTATAAAGATATCAAGAAGTTCAATTTCGCAGTCGGTGAGATCCTTTTGCAGATCCTCCTTCCCGGAAACGGTTTTAAGAATGTTACAGCCCTTTTCTGTATAGATTCTGGCATCTCCGAACCGCTCATTAATGGCATATATGCTGCCGAGCTTCATATAGGTTACGGCAGCGGTGTGTTTGTCGGATGATGCCGACTGAGCCAGTCCCTCCGCTCGGCGCAGCACCATGAAGGCGGTGTCTGTTTTGCCCTCCCGGAGACAGTAGTCGCTGAATTCTATAAGCGCCTGAAGATAGTTTTGTGCCTGCGCGGGGATACTGCCCATGGTGTGCAGATAGATCTCTGAGTAATACATGGCCTTTTTATAGTTATGCTCCTCATCGAATGCTCTGGCGGCCTTGTGGGAGATCAGCGCTCTCGTATAGGTATAAAGGGGGGAATCTAAAACATTCACTGCATCTTCAAGGTATCCGCGAGCCCTTTCATTTTCTCCTGCGTAGTCGTAAAGGTAGTAGGCCTGAAGAAGAGCTGCTGCCCTGATATGTGGCGATACTTTGCCATCCGAGGATTTCTGAAGCACGGTTTTCAGGAGTTTTTCAGCCTCAAGAATACTGTTTTCACGTAGCATAAGGCGAGAGTGATAAAATTTTTGTGTAAACAAGGTAATACTGTGGCATAATTATGGGCCCAGTTATGTCGCAGTTAGTTTTCACAAATGAAAAGGAAT
>NZ_KB899636.1:941557-996656 GCF_000378405.1 Succinimonas amylolytica DSM 2873
CTTTTCCTCTGAGTTCTGATGCCGAGATTCTGACAGAACAGCAAATTCCTGAAGCTTGTGAATGCTGTCCCGTGATAACTGTTCCCTGCTGATGCGGGCTCGAAGGCTGTTATAGCTGTAGTAGTTGTTCAGGTATCCCGAAGAGGTGTCGCTGAGATGCTTTTTCAGAATCTCCGATGTGTTGCTGTTATTGTCTTTTCCGGGAGGATTCTGGGAGATATCGCAGGAATAGCCGACATTCATGCTCAGAATCCAGAGATCGGAGTATACATGATGCAAATCAGTCTCTATTTCGCTGTCGGGTTTTCTGAAAATTTCCCGCCCGCCGAGACCGTTCATATAGTTATTGAGGTTTTGGGAGCATTTGTAGGGATTGGTAAATTCCTGCATGGCACTAATGCGCACGGCTTCCGGAATCTCCTGGGCGGGATCCAGAGGATAGGCCGGAATCATAACGGCTAAAAGAAAACTGTCGAGAAGCATGGCAGTTACTCCTAAATCGGACTCATATCCTTACTGTCTTTCCAGCCTGATGCTCTCTGGATATATCTCAGTGGAGCATCTTCGGGGATTGATGTCTATGCCGCCTCTCCGGGTATAGCAGGCCCGGACATCCAGATGTTCAAGATCGGCATGGTTTTCCAGATCTGTAAAAATGCGTTCTGCGCAGTGCTCGTGAAATTCCCGGTGGTTTCTGTAAGAGATAATATATCTCAGCAGAGCTTCGTGATTAAGCTGTCTTCCGGTATAGGAAACAATAAGAGTGCCCCAGTCAGGCTGCCCAGTTACCAGACAGTTCGAGCGCAGGAGATGGGTTATCAGAGTTTCTGTTACAGTTTTTCCTGAGTCGTCCTGTTTTAGAAGATTCGGGTTAACCTCGTAGCAGTCTATCGGATCAGTATTCTGTGCCCGGGATCTGATTTCGTCCTCCAGAAGAATACCGGAGGGATACTGTACGGCTAGTTCCTGGGTAGGCTCTGCAGACAGGGGGAAAATTCGTACGGAGACTTCCTTCCCGGCCGCTTTTGAAAGATCCCGGCGGATTATTTCCTGAAAATCGGCCATGCAGGATACCACTGTCATGTTGAAACTGTTGAGATATAGCTTCAGTGACTTTGATTCTATAAGAAACGGTGAGTCCTGAGGAATTACGAATTCTCCCGTAAATACCTGGGGAAGCCCCAGAGGATCCAGACAGGAGAGTTCATAGAAATGCCAGAGATCGTATCCGGAAAACGGGACTCTGATATCCAGAGTGTTTCTGTTAAGAGCGCGGGATACGGGGCATAGAAGTGCGGGATTGTACGGAAAGTCCGCGGGGTTTTCCGGATCTAGACACCGATAGCGTTTTTCTCCATTCCGGAGGATCGGATTTCTGGAGATGTCAGGACGGATCTGCTGTCCGAGAGGTATGTTTGCAGGAAGTTTCTGGGGGAGGTTCATAACAAATAACGTCCGTGTTGTGCTTGATAATATGTATTCTAACAGGATTTTTCCTAAAAATGCCGATACCCCGGGAATACGCTTTTAAATTGCGCGGCTGTTCCCAATGGTGAATCTTCAATGTAGAAATCCTGAAGGGATTTGCTGATGTTCCAAGGACTGGGAACGGTCTTCGGAAGTATGGGAACAGCTGTCCCGGAATTGTGATTTTCAGGGTAGAATAGTCGCATCGGAATGTACATGCAATTTTAGGAGCGGTTTATGGATTTGATAAAGGTTATTGGTCTGGGAGTTGCCGGAAACTTTGCCGGACATCTGGAACAGGCTGGGGAACTGGAAAGCTTTAAGGATGTGAAAGTAGCCGATGCCCGGGCGCCGAAGGCTGTTTTTCCTTTTTATCTTCCGGCCCCCTCCGGCAGAATGTCGGATTCCTTTTTAAAGGTCTTTCCGTTGTCTTCATCAGAAATCCGGATACCGGCCGGAGAACTGGACGCGAACCTGCAGCCGGAACCCGAGGTCGGCGTTCTGACCCGCATTGAATACGACGGGGAACGGCAGGTAAGGACACTGATTCCGGAGTATTTTGGAGCCTATAATGACTGTTCAATTCGCCGTCCGGGAGCAGTAAAGATCAGTACTAAAAAGAATTGGGGGATTGCTACAAAGGGCTTTTCCTCGAACATGATCAGGATTGACTCTTTTTCTCCCGCAGGGAATATTGCCGGTTATCGGATAGCCTCTTTTCTGAAAAGAGATGGCAATCTTTATGAGTACGGGGTTGACAGTGCTGTTAACGACTATAGCTACATGTATGGGGAGCTGATGGCCTGGATTAGAGATCGGATGAACAACCAGAAGGATGAAGGACCGCAGGAGAACATTTCCGAGTATTTGAACCTGACTGGATACCCGGAGTATGCCCTGATTAGCATCGGAGCTACCAGATACACTTCCTTCGGTGAAAGAGAATATGTGCGACTGGGGGATGTCTGCTATGTGGTGCTCTATCCTCAAGGCATGTCCCACAGCGAGATTGCAGAGCTGGTGCGCACTGAAACCTGGGACAGATTTGACTGCATAAGCATGCTGAGACAGGTAGTTGTCCAGGGATAATTTTCAGTGGGAAAAGTAAAGCGGGCGGAACCGAAAAGCGTTACAGGATTCGATTCCGCCCGTTCTTGTTTAGGACCGGGAGGCGCTTCAGATGTTTCCGGCCTCGTGTCTCAGGATCTCTGCCCGATCTATCTGTTCCCAGGGGAATTCCTCTCTTCCGAAATGCCCGTAAGCAGCGGTTTTGAAGTAGAGGGGCCTTTTCAGCTTCAGCATTTCGATGATTCCGTAGGGTCTTAGATCAAAGTTATTGTTTACCAGGGCAATCAGCTTTTCTTCCGGAATGGTGCCGGTACCGAAGGTGTTGATGCTCAGAGAGACTGGTTTTGCTACTCCAATAGCATAGGAGATCTGGATCTCGCACCGGGAGGCCAGTCCGGCGGCTACGATATTCTTGGCTACGTAGCGGGCGGCATAGGCGGCACTTCTGTCAACCTTGGAGGGATCCTTTCCGGAAAATGCTCCGCCACCGTGTCTGGCGTATCCGCCGTAGGTGTCCACGATTATTTTGCGTCCGGTAAGACCGCAGTCTCCCATGGGGCCGCCGATTACAAAGCGTCCGGTGGGGTTTATGAGGAATCGGGTTTTTGGGGATATCCATTTGGCCGGAATGGTCTTTTTGATGATTTCCTCGATTACATATTCGTGAAGCTCTTTGTTGGCCACATCTTCGGAGTGCTGGGTTGACAGCACTACGGTATCAACCCCCTGAATAGAACCGTCATCGTTGTATACGAAGGTAACCTGGCTTTTTGCGTCCGGGCGTAGCCACTTTACAGCGCCCTCTTTTCTGAGCTTTGCCTGTCTCATCACCAACCTGTGGGCATAGGTTATGGGGGCGGGCATTAGAACATCGGTTTCGTTGCAGGCGTAGCCGAACATAAGGCCCTGGTCCCCGGCTCCCTGCTCTTTTGGATCTGCCCGGGATACCCCCTGATTGATGTCAGGAGACTGTTTCCCGATGGCGTTCAGTACGGCGCAGGAATTGCCGTCGAATCCCACCTCGGAACTGTTATAGCCGATATCGCAGACAATTTTGCGTACCAGGCTTTCGATATCCACCCAGGTAGAGGTGGTAATTTCCCCGCCTACCAGTACCATTCCGGTTTTTACAAATGTTTCGCACGCGACATGTGCTTCGGTGTCGCTTTTAAAAATTTCGTCAAGCACGGCATCGGAGATCTGGTCCGCAATTTTGTCGGGATGTCCTTCCGATACTGATTCTGAGGTAAATAATCTGGTCATAGCTTCTCCTGAAATTTGCCGGTGAGTCCGGATAATCCGGTACATTGTCGCCGGCATTAGTTTTTCTGCAGTGATTTTATCATGAAAAGCCCTGCTGCGGTTTTTCAGAAAAAGCCGCGCAAAACAGGCATTTCGGGAAGTAATACACAAAAACAGGGGATCTCCTGCAGGTCTTCTTTGAAAAAATAACGGAAATTTTCCGATAATTAACGCCGTGCCGTGCTGTGCGGCTTTACTGTGACGTTTTTGCCGGTTTCGGAGATTTCCGGAATTCAGAATTTCGTTTCGTAGCCGGTGTTGCTTTTTTTGCAATTGTTTCAAGGAGAATTGCCATGCCTTTTATTGATGTCAGGGTTGCCGGAAAGCTTTCCGATTCTCAGAAGGAGAACCTGAAAAGCGCCCTTGGAAAGGCCGTTTCAATTATTCATAAACCGGAAAGCTATCTAATGGTGGCGATTTCTGATGGGGCTGATCTCTGGTTTGCCGGCAAAAAGCAGCCGGACGGTGCTTTTGTGGCCGTCAGTCTTTATGGAAGTGCATCTTCTCAGAATTACTCCAGGATGACCGGGGAGATTACCAGGATTCTCACAGGCGACTACGGGGTTAACGGTGGGGCTCTGTATATTACCTATACTCCTGTTTCTGACTGGGGCTGGAACGGATCCAATTTCTGATGGTCAGGCCGTGAACCTTTTCTCCGCGGAACCGAATCTGGATCAGGGGTTGTTGTTTCGGGGGAGGGTGCCAATGCCTTTTTTGTGATCGCCGGCAGGCCGGCACTGCCGGCTTAAAGTTATTTCATGACCTGAAAAACATTATTGTTGAGGTTTTTCGGATATACTCTCATCCCGGGTTTGTTTTTTTTCCGCCGGAATTTGTTTCTATGTTTCGCCTCAGTGATTTACGCAACTATCGCCAGACAGTCATAATAGTGGTTATTATGACTGTTATCCTTATGGTGGTTTCTCTGGTGTTCCAGAACAAAATCCGTGAGGTCATGTACGGCGATGTAAAGGAAAATTTCGTAAGACAGTCGCTGATTGAAACCGAAGCAATTAATAAGAGTTTTGCCGGCATTGTGGATGCCATGAAATCGGTGGCTCTGACACTGGGGGACAGTAAGAACATCGGAGGCAGCAGTTCTATAAAGGCGTTGCAGAGCGTTACCGATGTTACCGGTTTTTCCACGGTGGGTGTTGTGGATATCCACGGAGTTACTCTGCACGGAGATATGGTGTCCCGTGATGTTTTTCAGAAAATTTCCGGAGCGTTTCAGGGTAATTCAGTGGTAACGATAGCTTCCTCCAATTCCGGAGGGAGCTATGACGTAATTTTTGCGGTGCCTGTATACAGCGGAGATTACATCAAGTACGTCATGTTTATTCGCTCTTCGGATGATGAGCTTATTGAGTATCTGAATCGGGGCAATAATTTCATTAAGACCGAACGAACGGTCATGACGTATCTGCTTTACAATCTTTCAGACGTGGTCTATGTTAATCATTCCACAGACGGCAGACTGCTACCCTACTTTACCTTCAATGTTCTCAGTCAGCGTTATCAGGTGACATCCCCTGCCGAGATGAAGAACATTATCGAACAGAACGTCAATGAGATCTACAATTACAAGGTGGATCGCTATCCCGAGCATTATCTTTCTATTACGCCTACCCAGTTTGACGGCTGGAGCTATGCCATGCTTATTCCTGTGGATGTGGTGAACAATAATCCTCGGATGGTTATGGGAATGTTTCTGGTGGTAGAGGTGGCCACCATTCTGGTGCTTCTCATTCTTCTTCTTAGCTATGAATTTACTGTCAACCAGAATCAGAAAAGAATTTACAAACTGGCATATCAGGACGAGGTTACCGGTCTGTTCAGCAAGGCCAGACTGCGGGAGGTGTTCGGAAAATTCATTGCCGGAAGCTTTGACGGAAAGGATCTGTTTCTTGTGAAGCTGGAAATGGTGAACCGCCAGTATATAACACGTCTCTACGGTTTTGAGGAAACAGAAAGAATTGAGCTTCATTCCGCGGAAATTTTCCGGCGGGTTACCGATCCCGATGTGTTTATTGCCCGGGTTCAGGATTATTTTGTAATTCTGTACCGTAACGCCGATATTCAGTATGTCAGGGATTATATCGGGGAGTTTTTGAAGGATCTGGAAACTATACCAGGGGTGGATTTTAAAGCTTATTTTGTTGCCGGAATCACCAATTGTGTTTTCGATGACGAAATTGTCAGCGAGGCCAGCGAGGATCGTCTGGACTATGATCTAGACAACTGCACCATTGCTATCACGCAGAAGGCCCTAAATATTCGGTGCCATACCATCACTGTTTATGATAAGGCAATGCGTCTTGAAATTATCAGATCCGAACAGATTGAACATGAGCTACAGCCGGCACTGGATCGAGGAGAGTTTCTGGTATACCTGCAACCGAAGTATGATCTCAAGAATAACCGTCTGTATGGTGCCGAGGCTCTGATAAGGTGGAACTACAAGTTTGAGGGGATCCGGCCGCCGTATCAGTTTATCCCCATTTTTGAGAGAAACGGTTCTATTGCACTAATAGATAATTTTGTCTTCAAAAAGGTGCTGGAATGTCAGCGGCGCTGGAAGGAACTGGGCTACCGGCAGATTCCGATTTCTGTGAACTGTTCTCAGGTTCAGTTCATGAATGCAAATCTGCTTACGGAACTCAAGCGGCAGATCCAGGGGGCTGAGGATCTGGTTCCCTATATTGATATTGAAATTACTGAAAGCGCCACTATTGACGATGTCAGACATGTGCAGGAGGTGCTGCGCGAAATCAAGAAGCTGGGCTTCAAGATCTCCATGGATGATTTCGGAACTGGTTATTCGTCACTTTCCAATCTCTCATTGATGCCATTTGACATAATTAAGATTGACAAGTCATTTGTCGATCGCATTGACGTTCGCAAAAAACGTTCCCAGAGCGTTCTGCTTATCAAGGATATAATTTCGATTGCGCATCACTTCAATATCCATACCCTGGTGGAGGGGATCGAAACCTACGAACAAAAGGAGATTCTCCGGGGACTGGGCTGCGAATACTGTCAGGGCTATTATTATGCCAAGCCCATGCCGCTGGAGGATTTTGAAAAGCTTCTGGCTCAGGATGAGTGTTTTATTGACAAGTGTGAAACAGAGGGGCAGAAGGCGTGAAGAACCCCAAAGAATTTGCTGCATATTATCAGATTCAGGCGATTATGCTCTCCCTGATTGTCATGGGACTGGCAATACTGATTCTGTTTTACTGCGATTTTAAGACCAAGGTGGTTATCGAGGATGCTCTGGCCTCGAAGCAAAAAGTGATGGTAATGCTGCTTGTTAATGGCTTCAGAGGAGACAGTTCATGGGCAGACGCTCATATTGACGGACTTCTTGATGCGGTGAATCATCTGGGACTGCAGTCCGAAATCCATGACAATGTCAATTACCAGAAGTGCGTCAATTACATTGACCGTTTTGTAGAGGCTACTCATGGCAAGGGAGGCCTTATCATGGCACCCAGTTATGAGTTCACTGTTTGTGTGAATGAGAAATCATTGCAGTATCCGCAGTATTTCTTCGCCGGGATTTTTGATGATCGGGTAGAGCAGAGACCGAATCTGTTTTCATACAGCGGCAAGATGCATAATATAAGGTACATTACTGGTATTCTTGCCGGATATGCCGTGGATTCACCGGAATTCGGCTTTATTGCTTCTGAGCGCAATCCTGAAACCTATCGTGATGTAAATGCCTTTGCCATGGGACTTCGCTATGTGCGTCCTGATGCCAGAGTGCACGTGGTAATGGCGAATACCTGGCATGATCACGAGCAGATTCAGGATGCTATCAGAAGGCTTTATCACCGCTATCCGCAGATTCAGGCCATTACCCACAGTATTGACACTGATGATGTGGATTTTTTCTGCTATCACGCCGGTATTCTCTGTATTTCCTACGGCAGTAACGGTGGCCACTATTACCGCGAGAATTCCCTGGCTGAGGCGTCATGGCGCTGGGGTGTCTATTACAAGCACTTTATTTCTTCCGTTAACGAGGGAATGTTCCAGTCCGGGAGTCAGTGGGTGGATTTTCAGTCCGGAAATACTGTAATCCGCCATGTAAACTATAAGCTGCTGCCAGATCGGGCCCTGACCGAAATGGACAAGATTGTTAATCTCATGGTGCAGTCCCGTTTTGACGTGTTTTCTGGCCCGATCTACGATAATAACGGAGAGCTTCGGGTGAAGCGCGGAGAAAAGCTGGATCCTCTGTATATCATGTACAGCATTGACTGGTTTGTGGAGGGGGTTGATGAGCTATGAAGTATGACAGACGGATTCTCTTCCTGTGTATAAATGCGGCGATATTCTCGGTGATGCTCTGGTTTATCATTGATGGCTACAGCTCCTCCATGGGCCATGGCGACGGCTATCGGGAAAGCTATTATTCCGACAGCGGTACCGAAAAGGTTTTGCTGATTCAGAAAGGGCTGTCGCAGATTGACAAAAAGAATTATCTGCATCTCAAGGGCTTTGTGGAATCAGCGCGAAATTTTCCGGCTCTTGAACTTGCCGTAGTGGAGAATGCTCAGCCAGACAATATTGTCAGAATTGTCAGTGAATATGTGTCCAAAGGCTTTCATCATATCTTTATTCACGGCTTCATTTATGATGTGGAGCTGGGGAATCTTTTTCGGGCCTATCCTGCGGTAACCTTCTTCATGTATGACGGAGATTCCCGGGAAAACAATGTTATAAACTACATTCCCCGCACCTACGAAATCAAGTATCTGCAAGGGCTTTTAGCAGGACGAATGACCAGAACCGGACACGTGGGTTACATTTCTGAAATTCATCATAACAACAAGGATCGTTCGGTAAACGCCTTTGCTCTAGGAGTTCAAAGAGTTAATCCCTTTGCCAAGGTTCATCTGGTATGGATAAAGGAAGATCATGCTTTGGGATCCAAGGCCGCTGAAATTCTGATAAAGGAAAACGGTGTTGATATTCTTAACGGTTCCCTGGACAACTGCCAGTGGTGCGAGATTGCCGAGAACGAGGGTATTATGTACTTTGGAGAATTCGGGGACAAGTCCAGCGCTATTCGCAATCTCCGGTTGGCGACATTCAATTACAATATGGGTGTGGTGTATTCTTTCTTCTTTTCTGCTATAAACAACGGCGAGAGAAAAATCTGGCATAATTACTGGTTTGATTACCGCCAGAAGGTGGTGGAATTTACGCAGCTTAACAGTAACGCGCCGGCAGAAAGCAAGATTGAAATCCGCAATGAAGTTGCTCATATGAAGGAAGGAGTTAACAGGATTTTTTACGGGCCGGTTTATTCAAACCGCATGCGTCTTATCATTCCGGCTGACAGTTCGATTTCCGACAGGTATCTCGAAGATATGCCCTTGTGGCTGAATCAGAATATTATTGAGACCGGAGTGCTGGAAGGGGAGGCTCCGGATTCGGAGCATGTTATAGAATATGATTACGATACCGCTATCAGACAGGTGCGGGAAATCGGAGAGCTTTACTATCAGTGACATGGATTATTTTAGGATTAGACAGCCATTTAAACCGTGCTTGAATCAGGATTTTAAATCAGGCGCTTAAATCATGCTACAATAGCGGGCATTGTTTCGGGACTTTTTCGGCAGGCCTTAAGGATGCTGCTTTTTTTATTTTTCAGGAGTTAACAGAGATGGCTACAAAGAAAGATATGGCCAATGCGATTCGCGCTCTCAGTATGGATGCAATTCAGAAGGCAAATTCCGGTCACCCAGGTGCTCCCATGGGTATGGCTGACATTGCGGAAGTGCTGTGGCATGATTTCCTCAATCACAATCCGGCCAATCCGAAGTGGTTTAACAGGGATCGCTTTGTGCTTTCCAATGGCCACGGATCCATGCTCCTGTATTCTCTTCTGCACCTTTCCGGGTACGATCTGTCTCTTGAGGATCTTAAGAATTTCAGACAGCTGAAATCACGTACTCCGGGGCATCCCGAATATGGCTATACTGATGGTGTTGAAACCACTACCGGTCCTCTGGGGCAGGGTATTACCAATGCTGTAGGTATGGCTTTGGCAGAAAAGGTTCTGGGGGCTCAGTTCAATCGTCCTGGCTATGAGGTAGTGAATCATTACACTTATGTGTTTATGGGGGATGGCTGCCTAATGGAAGGTGTTTCCCATGAGGCCTGTTCTCTTGCCGGCACACTGAAGCTCGGTAAGCTTATAGCGTTCTGGGATGACAACGGCATTTCTATTGACGGCAAGACTTCCGGTTGGTTTGCCGAGGACACTGCTTTGCGCTTCCAGGCCTACGGCTGGCACGTCCAGAAGGTTGACGGACACAATCCCGAGGCGGTTGCTGAGGCTGTCAGACAGGCGCAGAATGAAAAAGACAGACCTAGTATTATCTGCTGCAAGACTGTAATCGGGTTCGGTTCCCCGAACAAGGAAGGAACTCAGAAGTGTCACGGTTCTCCCCTGGGGGATGAGGAGATCCTGCTGGCAAAGCAGAAGCTGGGCTGGAACTATGGTCCCTTTGAAATCCCCGAGGATATCTATGCTGCCTGGAATGCCAGAGAATCCGGAGCTGCAAAGGAAAAAGCCTGGAATGACCTTTTTGCAGGATACAAAAAAGAATACCCGGAGCTGGCTTTAGAACTTGAAAGGCGCCTGGCTCGCCGGCTGCCAGCCGACTGGGCTGAAAAGTCTGCCGCCTATATAAGAGATTTGCAGGCGAACCCGGCAAAAGTGGCCACCAGAAAGGCCAGTCAGAATACCCTGAACGCCTTCGGGCCGTTGCTTCCAGAATTCTTGGGAGGCTCTGCAGATCTGGCCCCCAGTAATCTCACCATGTTTGATGGTTCTGTGTCCATCACTCCTGACAATGCCTCCGGGAACTACGTGCATTACGGGGTGCGTGAGTTTGGTATGAGCGCCATTATGAACGGTGTTTGGCTTCACGGCGGTTTTATTCCGTATGGCGCTACCTTCCTGATTTTTATGGAATATGCCAAGAATGCTGTCCGGATGAGTGCTCTTATGAAGCTGCCGGTAATTTATGTATTTACCCATGATTCCATTGGCCTTGGCGAGGATGGTCCTACCCATCAGCCGGTAGAGCAGATTTCCTCTCTGAGACTGACTCCGAACATCAATACCTGGCGGCCGTGTGATCAGGTCGAGTCCGCTGTCTGCTGGAAACTGGCCGTGGAATCTCAGGATCGTCCCAGTGCTCTTATTTTCTCAAGACAGGGACTGCCGCAGATGGAGCGTACTCCTGAGCAACTGGAAAATATAGCCAGAGGCGGCTATGTGCTTCGTGCCGGCTCTGCTGAACCGGATCTGATTATTATCGCCACAGGCTCTGAAGTGGAACTGGCCATGAAGGCCGCCGATGTAATTGAACAGGATGGCAGATCAGTTCGGGTAGTTTCCATGCCTTGCACCGAAATTTTTGATGCCCAGAGTGCAGAGTACCGCGAAAGCGTTCTTCCGGCGTCCTGTCGCAGAAGACTGGCAATTGAGGCCGGAGTTTCTTCATTCTGGTATCGTTATGTGGGGCTTGATGGCAGAGTTCTTGGAATGGATACCTATGGGGAATCTGCTCCGGCAGACAAGCTTTTCAAGTATTTCGGATTTACCGTGGAGAATGCTGTTTCTCTGGCTGACAGCATGTTTTAATAAGGCTGTTTTTCCGTATTTTTGCTGCCGATATACAGACTGGCAGCATTGTGAAGATTGTGCCGGTGTTCATCCGGAAATGTGAATTCTGTGCAGAAAGGGGATTGGGATAATCCCCTTTTTTTTTTTGGAAAATTCTGAAAATTTCTGTAATTCCCTTTTGTTGTCAAAACTCTTTTCGGGGTAATGGATAATTTCTTTGTGAGTAAAGACATGGCGGGCAAAATAGGGTAGAATAAACTCAGTCTGAATAAACCTGTGCCTGCGGAGTGTTCGCTTCTCGGGTGCGGTTTGGTTTTTATTTTATTCCGTTGAGGATCATACAATGTCTATTATCAAGATGGCTGATTTGGATCTGGCTGGAAAGCGGGTTCTTATTCGTGCAGATTTGAATGTACCTTTAAAGGATGGCAAGGTTGCTTCTGACAAGCGTATTACCGCTACGCTGCCGACCATCAAGCTCGCTCTCGAGAAGGGCGCTAAAGTCATGGTTACCTCCCATCTGGGCCGTCCTACCGAAGGCGAGTACAATGAGGAATTCTCCCTGAAGCCGGTAGTTGAGTACATGAAGGGACTCCTTGATGTTCCTGTGCGTCTGGTAAAGGACTATCTTGATACTCCTGTTGAAGTAAATCAGAACGAAGTTGTTGTTCTTGAAAACTGTCGTTTTAACAAGGGCGAAAAGAAGAATGACGAAGCTCTTGCCAAGAAGTATGCCGCTCTTTGTGATGTGTTTGTAATGGATGCCTTTGGTACCGCTCACCGTGCTCAGGGCACCACCTATGGAGCAGCTCAGTTTGCTCCTGTTGCTTGTGCCGGCCCGCTTCTGGCTGCTGAGCTTGAGGCTCTTGGCAAGGCTATGGACAATCCTGCTCATCCGATGGTTGCTATTGTTGGCGGTTCCAAGGTTTCCACCAAGCTGACTGTGCTGCACTCTCTTTCCAAGATTGCTGACCTCCTCATTGTTGGCGGCGGCATTGCTAATACCTTCATTGCTGCTCAGGGCAACAAGGTAGGCAAGTCTCTCTATGAGAACGATCTTGTTGACGAGGCTACACAGATCGCCAAGGAGACCAAGATTCCCGAGGTAGTTGATGTGGTTGTTGGTAAGGAATTCAGTGAAAGTGCCGCTGCCGAAACCAAGGATGTTAAGGATGTTCTCGATGATGATATGATTTTTGACCTGGGCCCGAAGACCATGGCTGAAATCTGCAACACAATCAAGAATGCTAAGACAATTCTCTGGAATGGCCCGGTAGGCGTATTTGAATTCGATCAGTTCGGCGAAGGCACCAAGGCTATGGCTGAAGCTATAGCCGAAAGTGAAGGCTTCTCCGTTGCCGGTGGCGGCGATACCATCAACGCTATTCAGAAGTATGGTGTTACTGACAAGATTTCCTACATTTCTACTGGCGGCGGCGCCTTCCTCGAGTTTGTTGAGGGCAAGAAGCTTCCTGCTGTGGAGATTCTTGAAAAGCGTGCAGCCGAAAAGGCCTGATTTTGTAGTGCAGTTCCACGGGAGGATTTATCCTCCCGCTTCGTTTTTGTTTAATATTTCATTTTTTGGGAAATTGTCGAAATGACTAAGATTTTAGATGTTGTTAAGCCTGGTGTAGTTGCCGGAAAAGATTTGAACAAGGTTTTCGAGGTTGCCAGAGAGAACGGTTTTGCTATTCCTGCTGTTAACTGTGTTGGTACTGATTCCATCAATGCTGTTATCGAAGCAGCTCGTACTGCCAAGGCTCCGGTGATCGTTCAGATCTCTAACGGCGGTGCTCAGTTTATTGCCGGTAAGGGTCTTAAGCTGGAAGGCCAGCAGGCTCAGGTTCTCGGCTCTATTTCTGCTGCTCTTCATGCCCGTAATGTTGCCGAGTATTACGGTGTACCGGTAATCATGCATACTGACCATTGTGCCAAGAAGCTTCTTCCCTGGATTGACGGCCTCCTGGATGCAGGTGAGAAGTACTATGCCGAGCACGGTGTACCGCTGTTCTCCTCTCACATGATCGACCTTTCCGAGGAGTCTCTCAAGGATAATGTTGATTTGTGCTGCAAGTATCTGGAGCGTATGGCCAAGATTGATATGACTCTCGAACTTGAGCTTGGCTGCACCGGCGGTGAAGAAGATGGCGTTGACAACTCCGGAAAGGACGAGTCTGCTCTCTACACCCAGCCTCAGGACGTTTACTACGCTTACGAGCGTCTGAGCAAGATCAGCCCTAATTTCACCATTGCCGCTTCCTTCGGCAATGTTCACGGTGTATACCAGGCCGGAAATGTTAAGCTGAAGCCCACCATTCTCCGTGATTCCCAGGCCTATGTTGCTGAGAAACTGGGCCTTCCTGCGGGCTCCAAGCCTTTAAGCTTTGTATTCCACGGCGGTTCTGGCTCTGCGGCTCAGGATATCCGTGATGCTGTAAGCTATGGTGTAGTTAAGATGAACATCGATACCGATACGCAGTGGGCTACCTGGAACGGCGTTCTTCAGTACTACAAGGATAAGGAAGCTTACCTCCAGGGACAGCTCGGCAATCCTGAAGGTGAACATGCTCCTAACAAGAAGTACTATGATCCTCGCGTATGGCTCAGAAAGGGACAGGAAAGCATGATTGCCCGTCTCCAGGAAGCCTTCGAAGAGCTGGGGTCTAAGAACTCTCTCTAATTTTGAAGCCGGTCCGGAGTTTTATTCAGGGGCCTTGCTGAGAAAGTAATAACGGACAAGGAAGCAGCGATGCTTCCTTTTTTCGTGCTCTTGATATTGATACATAAATTTTTTTTGGCAAAAATTTATGTAAACCCATGTCTCGAACAATCAGCTAATCCTTGCTACACCTGTTTTGTAAAAAGATAAGTTTTTTCCCGAATGGATTGTCTGCGAGTTTGCGGCTAGTTTCTGAGGAAAAAATAGCCTCCATTTTCTGTCGAACCTGATCATCAGCCAGCTGAAGGTTGGTGTAATTATTTGATTTCTGCTCCGAAATCCTGGCAAGAGATTCTTGCTTAACGTCCTTGCCGGTGTATCTATCTGGTTTTCCTGGATGGTGAATGAACTGTTACATTGATCATTGGTAATTCCTTATGGTTTTGATCGTTTGCTCCGTGGTATTTTTCGTTGTTTTGCCCTTTAAAGAGATTCCAGTATTGGGCCTGAGCAATGTGTACCGTGCGTGTTTAGCAGTGTTAGTTGTTAGAGTGCTGCTGAGCGATTTCATCTCGGAGCGGGGATTGAAAGGAATGTTTGCGGAGACTGAGTAGCAGTAGCGGTGTTTTGATTTTTATTTTTTGTGACTCACATATCAGAAACCTTTCGTTGTAAGCCGTGGCAAATATTGTATGATGTTAGGTGTTGACATATACTCATTCAATTTGATGAAGAGGTAGGTTCCCTTGGGTCTTTTTGGTTTTTGCGACCACAGCAAAATCAGTTATCGCAAGTTTATGCGTTTTCTGGTGGTCAGGTTTTTTCTCGGATTCTTGATTGGTCTTCTGGTATTGTGGGCAGGTCGCTTTTTTCTCATAAGAGATTTTATGGGAACCGGATTTAATGTTCTGTCTGCTTCTGAAAAGTTTGCCTTTTTCCGGGTGGGGCTTCTTTTTGATCTGAAGGCCATTGCCTTTGTTTATCTTCCGGCAGCGGTGCTGGCTCTCTTCTGCTTCAGAAGGACTGCTGCTGATCTTTATCAGAAATTTTTTTGGGTGTTTGACCTTCTGGGGCAGGGCTGTCTGGCCGCGCTGACGATGGTGAACTATTTCTATTTCAAAACCTATGACCGTCCCATTGATGCCTTTATCTTTTCTTTTGGCAATGAATCTCCCATAGCCGTGATAAATACTCTTGTTGAGGATTATCCGGTGTATTTGGGGATTAGCGGTTTTGTGGCCTTTCTGTTGATAAGCGCTCTTATTATCCGTTGGCTTCATCCCTGGATGTACATGAAATTAAGGAATACCATCGGACATGTCAGAATGGGGGTGCCGCTTCTTGCGACAGGAACTTTATTGTGCGCCTTCATTTTCATTTTCTTTCTCCGGGGATCCCTGGGAACCCTGCCGCTGCGCATGGAACATACGGCTGTATCCCGGAGTGCTCTTGTCAATATGGGAGTGAGCAACGGTCCGATAAATCTGTACTGGGCCTGGAAATGGTATATGAAGCAGGATGACATTCCCAGAGTGCATTATGAGGATTTGGCACAGGATTTCAGACAAGTAGGAATAGCGGAGATTAATACACTTGATCCTTTTGCAAACTTTAAGGTAACTCTTCCTCGTGATGAATATATTGCTGGTAATCCTCCGGATGTGGTACTGGCTATTATGGAGAGCTGGGGCCGACATATAATGATCACCAGCACCGGGAATTGGAATCCCTTAGGTGAGTTGGCCACTCATGTTAAGGGGGAGTCCGGAGATTATTTCTGGCTGAATTTCCTGTCAGGTGGAAACGGTACTATGGACAGCATATCACGATTGCTTTTCGGGGTGCCTTCCCAGTCTCTGTCAACTTCATCTTATTCGGGGGATAAGTTCATTACCAGCTTTATTGAGCATTACAAGCAGGCTGGCTACGAAATAGTGTTTGTTACCGGAGGCTCCCAGAGCTGGCGCAATATCGGTAATTTCCTTGGAAAACAGGGAGTGGATCGGGTTATTGACGAGGCGAGTCTTCTGGAGGATTACCCGAATGCCACATCTGGTACTTGGGGTGTGGATGACAGCTATACTTTTGACAAGGCTTTTAATGTTCTCAGCAAGGATCGGAGCACGGATGCCGCTGGAAAGCCGCGGCCCGTGTTTATGGTGATTCTGACCGTTACCAATCACCCGCCATACCGCATTCCGGATAATTCCGGCATCCTGCCACCGACTCTGACACCGGATGTGAGAGGCCGTTTCCCCTATACGAATACCGAGGTAATTTTCGGAACCTATAAATATTCCCTTAACGAGCTGGGTAAGTTCATTACCAGAATCAAAGATGATGAAGAACTCGGGGCCCGTACCATTATTGCTGCCACCGGAGACCACAATCTCAGGGGAATTGGCTATAGCCGGCATCCTGTGGAATCAGTGCTGGGCTACATGGTTCCCTTCTATCTCCATATCCCTGATGACTATAAGCTTTCTCGGGATATCTATGTTCCGGAGAGATGGGGTTCTCACAAGGATATTATGCCAACTTTAATGGCGCATTCACTGGCTGGAAGGAATGTCTACACGCTGGGATGCGATATGCTTCAGAACAGCAAGAACTGCAAATTCAGCTTTGCCTTTAACCGGGACATGGCGGTGCCTGCTTCCGGCAAGTATGCCTGTGTTCTCAGCGGCAATACCGGATACAGTTTTGCATCCATCGGTCTTATGGATCACTATATAGCGGTGTCTAACGATGTGAACACCCATCGCTGTGACAGGCTGCATGCCTATCGGAAGCTTCAGGAGGATTTGTTTTTCTTTCAGGTGCAGAACCAGGAGGAAACCGAGAAATGGCTGAATGATCTTAATCGGGTCTATAAGCCTGGAAAAAACTTGCAGTATTCCCAGGGAACCGCTATGAATCCGTCGCGGCCTATGAGCGAGGAGACCGCAACGGATTCCGGAATTCCCGAAGATAGTGCGCCAGCTTCCGGATCTACCGAAAAAGATGTTCCTGAGGAAGATGGTCAGGGGGCTGACCTCCTTTTTTGAGTCAGGTGTGTTTGAAGAGATCTCTGTCCGGTTTATTGATATGGAATACCGGATGGAGAGTTTTGAAATGCTATGTTTTTCGAATTAAAGTGGTGAATTGTTTATACGCCCTGTTTTATGGATGAAATGCCAAGCTTCGAATGTTATCTGGCTTTAAAATGTTTGTCTTGCTGACATTGTAAAAAAATAAAACTGAACTTTGCAGGTAAAGTTGAATTTGGAGGATTGAATCTGATATTTTAATTAATGATTTTACGATGTTTTATTTTGTGATGGGAATGTTTATAGGAATAATATTATTTTTAAAAACTATTTATTACGTTGATTCGGCAATTATTATTCGGAATTTTATTTTCCTAATCTCCAGTGAAGCCGACAATATAAAGCCGGATTGTTTGCTCCGGCTCTTATCTGATTTTTCCGCTGGCTAAAAACTGCTATCCGTTATTCAGGATGGCAGACAACACATTTCTGTCTTTCACCTAGCGGCTTAACTTCTCTTTCCGCCTCTCCGATATAGATCTGACGGGGCCTTCCGATACGTGAAGCGGGATCCTCGTTCATTTCGATCCAGTGGCTTATCCAGCCGACGGTACGGGCCAGTGCGAAAATTACGGTAAACATGTTGGTGGGAATGCCGATAGCATTCAGCACTATTCCAGAGTAGAAATCCACGTTCGGGTACAGCTTGTGTTCGATGAAGTAATCGTCGTGCAGTGCGATTTCTTCCAGCTTCATGGCAACGTCCAGGAGGGGGTGATTGCTGATATGAAGCTCGTTCAGAACCTCGTGACAGGTCTGCCGCATTACCTTGGCACGGGGATCATAGTTCTTGTAAACCCTATGGCCGAAGCCCATGAGGCGGAACGGATCGTTCTTGTCCTTGGCTTTGGCGATGTACTGCGGAATACGCTCGACGGTGCCGATGCGCTCCAGCATCCGGAGACAGGCCTCGTTAGCACCGCCGTGAGCGGGACCCCACAGTGAGGCAAGACCGGCAGCGATACAGGCGTAAGGGTTTGCTCCGGAGGACCCCGCAATGCGTACCGAGGAAGTGGAGGCGTTCTGCTCGTGGTCGGCGTGAAGAATGAAGATCCTGTCCAGGGCTCTTTCTATTACCGGATTGACTTCGTAGTCCTCGCACGGTGTGGCAAACATCATGTTCAGGAAGTTTCCGGCGTAGCTCAGGGAGTTCTTCGGGAACATGAACGGCTGTCCGATGGAATACTTGTACGACATGGCGGCCAGGGTTGGCATCTTGGCGATAAGGCGCATGGCGGTGAGCTCTCGCTGTTCCGGATCATAGATGTCCAGAGAGTCGTGATAGAACGCGGAAAGTGCGCCGGCAATGCCGCACATGATGGCCATCGGGTGGGAATCGCGACGGAAGGCTTTGAATAGCGAGTTGATCTGTTCGTGTACCAGAGTGTGGTGGGTGATGCGGTGCCTGAACTCGCGGTATTGCTCGTTGTCTGGAAGGTCGCCGTTCAGCAGCAGATAGCACACCTGAAGGTAGTCGCACTGGGTGGCTAGCTGGTCAATGGGATAGCCCCGGTAAAGGAGTACTCCCCGGGCTCCGTCAATAAAGGTAATGTGGGATTTGCATGATGCTGTAGAGACAAAGCCGGGATCGTAGGTAAAGTACCCGTGGGATCCAAGAGCTCTTATATCAATAACTTCAGGACCGAGAGTTCCTTTCAGCATGGGCAGCTCTATGGGATCCATACCCGGTATGGAAAGAATAGCTGTCTTCTGAGCAGTATCAGACATTTATAAAACTCCTTTGTAAAAAACAATTGAGAACCGTCATGTTTTTTCCGAGGCCGCAGTTGGACAAGGGGACTAACCTGACGATACCCTGCCAGTTACTTTGCTGCCAAATATCCGTCTTTTATCCGATTCGGAAATCGTGTTGCAGAGCGGGAGAACGCAGCACCTCCGTGTGGCAGGCCTACGGAGGTTTGGGGGCAGTGCCAGGCTCTGACAATCCTGAGTCTGTCAGGAACCGATCCCGCTCCCGGTATTGTACACTTACTGGCCGGTCTAAGCTAAGAGTCCTGTCCCAGTCGGGGAATATAAACACTACAACGTCTGAAAAGAGCATTCTCAGACTGTGTTCTCAGGCAGCGGATTCCGGTGTAATCAGGGAGCTCCTAGGCATTTTTTCTTTGATAATCTCCCCGTCCCGGTGCAGTATTTTACACTTTGTCTCCTGAAAATAGAATTAAAATTAAGCGTTCATAGTCATGGAACGCAGGAGACATATAAGAATTCCCTGAAGTTCAGGGAAGTCTGACTTCATTTCCAATCCTGGATCTCCGGCAGAACCGAAGAGCCGGTTTCTGGCGATTTGTTATAATATCCGATATGTCGTCTGTGGGAGCGGACGACAGTACAGGATCAGGAAAGGGGACAGCATGGGGCAGCTTCATGAAATACCATTCAGCATACCGGCTGAGCTGGAATTTGTTCCGGGTGGAAATAATATTCCGGAACCTTCAGAGCTTGAGCAGGAGATTCCGGAGCTTTTCAGGCTTAGAGGGCGTTTTCCCGATCTTGCGGGGCGGTGTTCCCGGGAGATTGCGGCCGAAGGAAAACACTTCGATGCGCTTCTGGAGCTGGTGCTTCTCCAGCGGGAAGAAATCCTGAGGCTGGAAAGACTTCTGATCCAGGAAAGGATTTCAGGAAGGATTTTTCCCCGTACCTGCACCTTCGGAGGCAGCGGTTTCGGCATTTCCAATGAGGAACTGGAAAAGGTATCCGGGGAAGTGTTTTCCGGAAAGCTGGGAGACTGCTACCGGGTCAGGCTGTATTTCCCGGAACAGGGGAATGCTGTTTATGCTTATGCGGTGCTGGATGATGCGGATGCTGGGGGTGCTGGAATAGTCCGGCATTTTTCTTTCATAAGACTGCGTCCTGAGGATGAGGATGCCATTGTGGAAATGGTATTTGCCCGGGAACGGGATTTTCTCAGAAAGCGTAGCGATGCCCGGGTACGGGAGCAGGAGCAGTGTCAGTAGTTTTATAAGGTGCAGAAATGCTCCTGGCGGAATAATTCCCGGAAAATGTATTATTTTCAGTGGTGCTACTGCTCATTTTTTAACTCTGATTCTGTAGAGAAAACCCTGCTTGCAGGGAATTCAGTTATAATTTTTTGTCATTTGCTTTTCGGTAATTCTGATTACGGGAAATAATCAGGCATCGTGCCGGGAATTCGGACAGGATGTCAGCATCTGGGGCCTTTCAGATCCCGGTTTCGCTGTATCAGGATGTGTTACAGGCAGGTCTGGTGTGAAAAGAAAAATCTACAGTCCTATTTTTCTTTCGATGGGGCTCAGCTACGCGTTTTCATCGGGACGGCATCGCTTTGCGTCCGTAATCGCTTTTTTTTCCATGCTGGGAATCATGCTGGGGGTTGCGGCTCTCATTATTGTGGTTTCGGTAATGAACGGACTTGAGGGGGATCTCAAGGAGCGAGTGCTTTCCGAGGTGCCGCATCTGGTGATTACCGGATCTTCCGGGACCATTCCCGAAAATACCGATATGAGCGGAGTGTTACGCATTCCCGGGGTAACTGCAGCCATGCCGGAGATTTCCGAAGAGGTGCTGATTCAGGGAGAAAACACCCTTACCGGAGCTCACCTCTATGGTATTTCTCCTGATAAGTACCCGGTTCATGACATTCTGCGTATTGATGCCGGATCCGAAGCTTTTTCCAGTTTGGAACCCCGGAGCTTCGAGGTGATTTTGGGCTCGCTGCTGGCCAATGCGCTCTCTGTAATGCCCGGAGATCGGGTGCGGATTATTTCCACCTCTGGTGTGCGTTATACACCGTTTGGTCGTGAGCCGGTACAGCGTCTTTTTACCGTTTCCGGGGTTTACAATCTGGGTGTCTCCTCTTCCGGCAGTGCTCCCATGATTCTGGCGAATATGGAGGATGTCAGAAAACTTGTCAGATATCCCCGGGATTCTGTTTCCGGGTTTCGGCTGTGGCTGAGCGATCCCTACGAGGTGGGGCAGGTACGTCAGGCAGTCGAGAAACTGGGATTTAAAATAGCTGCGGACTGGCGTGAAACCGAAGGGGAATTTTTTCAGAGTGTTGCCATGGAGAAGTTCATGATGACGCTGATGCTGGCACTTATTGTTGTGGTGGCAGGCTTCAATATGCTTTCTGCTCTTATTATGGTGGTGGCCGGAAAGCTTCAGGAAATAGCTATCCTGAGAACAATGGGAATGCCCTCCCGAACCATTATGGGAATTTTTGTGGTTGAGGGGGCGGTTTCCGGTATTGTCGGCACCTGTCTTGGAACCGGACTGGGCATGTTTCTGGCAACCCATATAGGAGCCACCCTGCGGCTTACTGGACTTTATAAGTATTTCTGGGCCATGGCCGGCATCCCGGTACGGGTGGACGCTTTTTCCGTGCTGGTAATAGCCATAAGCGCTGTTACGATGAGTTTTCTGGTAACTCTTTATCCGGCATTCCGGGCTTCCCGCACCCGTCCGGTGGAGTTTCTAAGGTATGAATAATCAGCAGGGGAATCGCGGGACAGAAGAACAAAGGAATCAGTCATAATGGACAGTAAAAAGCTTTTGGAGGTTTCTGCTCTTACCCGGGTGTATCGGGAAGGCGACATTGAAACCAATGTGCTCCGGGGAGTGGATTTCAGCCTTGACGCTCACGAAATGACGGCGGTGGTGGGGGCATCCGGATCCGGAAAGAGCACGCTTCTTCATATCCTGGGAACACTCGATGCCCCAACCTCCGGAAAAGTGCTGTTCAGGGGACAGGATTTGTTTCGAATGAACCATGCCGCGTTGTCATCATTTAGGAACCGGCATTTGGGGTTTGTGTATCAGTTCCATCATCTTCTGGCAGACTTTTCGGCATTTGAGAATGTGTCCATGCCGCTTCTTATTGCCGGAGTGCCGCGGAACGAGATTACCGAAAGAGTCACTGTGCTCCTGGAAAGGGTTGGACTCAAGGATCGCATGCATCACCGCAGCTCTGAACTGTCTGGGGGGGAAAGACAGAGAGTAGCCATTGCACGGGCCATTGTGAACAAGCCGGATCTTCTTCTGGCCGACGAACCAACCGGAAATCTGGATCATAGAAGCGCTGGCAGCGTGTTCGACTTGCTTCTGGAACTGCGTGAGGAGTCCGGGTGTGCCATGATGGTGGTAACACACGACCGGGATCTGGCCTCCCGGTTTGAAAGAGTGCTGACCATGAGAGACGGGGTTATTCAGTGATATGAACAAGCTGCTTCCTGCCTTAATCGGGCTCAGATTCTCCTCCTCCGGAAAAAAGACCATGATGTCCGGCTTTATCAGCAGGGCTTCCGGAATCGGCGTTGCCATCGGAGTAATAGCCATTCTGGTAGGGCTTTCTGCTATGAACGGTTTTGAGAGAGAGCTCCGGTATCGGGTTCTGGGTGTTATTCCGGCGGCGGAAATATATCCTGCAGAAGGGGAATATATCTTGAATGCGTCTATAAAAGCCGCTGTTTTGGAAGAAAGTCCCGCGGTGGAGGCAGCGGCCCCGGAAATTGTTATTAATGGACTGGTTTCCTATAACGGCATCTACAAGGGGGTGCAGGTTCGGGCCGTGAATCCGGCGCGGGAACTTCGGGTACTCAGGCTGAGTCCGTTCATAAAAGAGGGGAGCTTTTTGGAATCAGGGAACGGAGATTTTAAAACGGAGATCAGTGGTAAACATAGCGGGATTGTGCTGGGAAGCCGGATTGCCAGGAAACTCGGAGTTAATATCGGCGATACCGTGGATTTCCTGACTGCTGGACAGAGCTCGGAGGATTCCCGGGAGGCAAGCGGTCCCAAGGCTCTGAATTCGGTACCTTTCCGGGTGGCGGGAATTTTGGAGATCGGGGGCCAGCTAGATGCCGCTGTGGCGTTTATAAACATTGATGCCGCCAGGAAATTTCTCAATCTTCCAGAGGATGCCGCCAATAACATTGCCTATAGAACCGCGAATATTTTCGAGGCAGGGACCGAATGTCTTGAAGGAGCCAGATATCTGGCGGACAGGGAGTCTGCAGGGTCTCTGTATGTTCGGAGCTGGATGTCTGTGCAGGGACGCCTTTACAACGATATTCAGATGATAAGATCCATTCTTTATCTGGCGCTGTTTCTGGTGATATCAGTGGCCTGTTTCAATATTGTTTCCAGTTTGATAATGGCCATAAACGACAAACGCTCCGAGGTTGCCATCCTCCTGTCCATGGGGTATTCCAGAATGGCGGTAATTCAGACCTTTGCGGTTCAGGGGGCTGTCAGCGGCTGTGCTGGAGCGGCTATAGGAATTGTCCTGGGAATCCCTGCTGCGATATATCTCTCTGAAATTGTGACAGGTATTGAGACTTTATTCGGATTTCATGTACTGAACCAGAATGTGTATTTTATAGGCTTTGTGCCCACGGAATTTCATTGGTCGGATGCTGCAGCTGTAGCTGGAATTGCGGTATTTATGAGTTTTGCGGCTACGGTGATTCCAGCCGTAATGGCATCAGGAATCAAGCCGGCCCTGGAGCTTTCTGGGAAATAGCTTTTCCAAAAATCCAGATTCGCCAGTTTTTTTGCGCTTTTAGTTCCCTTTTTTCAAATCTTGCTGGTCATAACAAGGAGTTTATATGGAGCCTTATTCTGCCGGTTTTTTATCACTACTGCCACCGGTATTAGCGGTAATTTTGGCTCTTAAAACCAAGGAAGTGTACTCGTCCCTTATTTTCGGCATAATGTCAGGAGCGCTGATTTATTCCTTTATGTCCGGAGGAGATTCTCTGATTCGTCCGATAGAGGTATCAGTAGAGATCCTGAGTGCAAAATTCGATTTAAAGATTGCGATTTTCTGTGCTCTTCTGGGAGCTCTGATCAGTGTCATTAATGCTTCCGGTGGGATCCGGGAATACGGAAACTGGGCCCGTAAAAAATTACAGACACGAAGAAAGGCTCTGTTCTCTACCATGTTTTTGGGGATAGTGATATTCATTGACGATTATTTTAACTGTCTTACAGTAGGTACCGTCATGAAGCCAGTGACTGATGCCCAGAAGATTTCCCGGGAAAAGCTGGCTTTTATTATTGATAGCACGGCGGCCCCGATCTGCATCATTGCTCCGATTTCCTCCTGGGCTGTGGCGGTAAGCTCAAATCTGACCACTGAAGCTTCGTCAGAAACGCCTTTTATGATATTCATATCCTGCATTCCCTGGAATTTCTATGCCATATTTTGTCTTTGTTTCGTGCTTCTTGTTATAGCATTGGACTTTGATTTCGGTCCCATGCGCCGGGCTGAGCAGCGCCATCAGGAAAGCCTGGAAGAACAGGCAGGTCGTGAGGATTCCCATGTTCTTCAGGATAACGGAGTCAAAGCCAAGGCTTCCGGGACGATCAGCGATATCCTGATACCGATATGCAGTCTGATAACAGCCACGGCACTTGCCATGCTGTATACCGGTGGATTTTGGAAAGATGGCGAGGCTTTTCATTCGGCAGTTCAGGCTATGGGGGCATCGGATCCCTCGTTTTCCCTGATTCTCGGAGCTTTGGTTGGGCTTCTGGCAGCGTTTTTAAAATACATTCCGAAGAGGATCTCCACCATGGATGATTTTATGAAGAATGCTGTCAGGGGAGCTCAGAACATGTTGCCGGCTATTATTATTCTGATGCTGGCATGGACTCTTTCCGGAGTTACCAGAGAGCTTCTGGAGGCCCCGAAATTTATTGGCTCTCTGATTTCTGCTGATAATGGGATGGTAGCGGCGTTACTGCCTGCGTTTGCGTTTATTCTCTCCGGATTTCTTTCGTTTGCCGTAGGTACCGCCTGGGGGACTTTCGGCATTCTGATTCCCATTATTATCAGTGTATTCGAGGCAGTTTTTCCGGGAAATTCCGAATATCTTTATATAGTCCTTTCCGCCACTCTGGCCGGATCGGTGTTCGGTGATCACTGTTCCCCCATTTCGGATACTACCATTCTTTCTTCTGCCGGTGCCGGGTGTGAGCATGTCAACCATGTAGGCACTCAGCTTCCCTACAGTATTTTTATTGCTGCAGTGAGCCTTTTGGGATATTTGATGGCAGGATTTACCAGGAGTCTTTCTGCCAGTCTGATTTTCTCTCTGGCGGTGCTTCTGGGAGGCCTTCTCATGATAAGAAGCCGGGTGCAGCGAAAAGCTCAGACTGAGAATGCGGAAAAAGCCTAAAGGGGTATTTATTCCAGTTTTTTTGAAGTTCTCAGTAATGCCAGGAGAGCGGCCCAAAGGATAAGAGTGAAAAAAGGACGGGATTCGATTTAAAATTCCGTCCTTATCAATCTCCGTTAAGTGCCGGTTTTTCGCAAGCTACACTACGTTCCTGAACTTACGGCGATGCGGCTTTATGGAGTCGACCCCGTATGTTTTTACCTTCCACTCTTCATATTCTGTAAAGTTTCCGGCGTAGAAGGTGACTTGCCCGTCATCCTGGTAGTCAATGATGTGGGTAGCGATACGGTCAAGGAACCAGCGGTCATGTGAGATAACCATGGCGGATCCCGGGAATTCCAGAAGAGCGTTTTCCAGTGCTCGCAGCGTTTCTACGTCCAGATCGTTGGTAGGTTCGTCCAGGAGTAGCAGATTACCGCCTACCTGGAGGAGCTTGGCCAGCTGCAGCCGGCCTCTTTCACCGCCAGACAGGTCGCCGACTCTTTTCTGCTGGTCGGTACCTTTGAAATTGAAGCGGCCAATGTAGGATCTGGCCGGAATTTCATAGCTGCCGACCTTCAGGATATCCTGACCGTTTGAAATTTCTTCGAACACGGTTTTGGAATTGTCCATTTTGTCGCGGAACTGCTCCACATAAGCCAGTTTGACAGTGCTGCCCAGTTCAATGGTACCGGAATCAGGCTTTTCCTGACCGGTTATCATTCTGAAGAGGGTGGATTTGCCAGCGCCGTTGGGCCCGATAATGCCGACAATGGCACCCTTGGGAATTGAAAATGACAGGTTGTCAATAAGAGTACGGTCGCCGTAGCTCTTGGTAACGCCAGTTACCTCCAGTACTTTGTCACCTAGTCTGTCCCCAGGCGGAATGAAGAGTTCGTTTGTTTCATTGCGCTTCTGGTACTCGGCGCTGTTTAGCTCTTCAAAGCGTGCCAAACGAGCCTTGGATTTGGCATGACGTCCTTTGGGGTTTTGTTTGACCCATTCCAGTTCCCTGGCAATGGACTTCTGCCGTGCTGATTCCTGACTCTCCTCCTGTTTCAGGCGGTTTTCCTTCTGTTCCAGCCAGGAGGAATAATTTCCCTGCCAGGGAATGCCTTCACCGCGGTCCAGCTCAAGAATCCATCCGGCAACGTTATCCAGAAAATAGCGGTCATGGGTTACGGCTACCACGGTTCCGGGGTACTGGTGCAGGAAATCCTCCAGCCAGGCAATGGATTCTGCATCCAGATGGTTGGTGGGTTCATCAAGAAGTAACATGTCGGGCTGCTCCAGAAGCAGACGGCAGAGAGCTACCCGGCGCCGTTCGCCGCCGGAAAGCACCTTGATCTGAGTGTCACCGTCCGGGAGTCTCAGGGCATCGGCAGCCTTTTCAATCTGGTTGTCCATGTTATGTCCGTCACCTGCCTGGATAATGGCTTCCAGATCAGCCTGTTCCTTGGCCAGGGCATCAAAATCAGCATCCGGTTCGGCATAGGCAGCATAGATTTCGTCAAGCCGTTTCAGAGCTTGGGATACTTCACCCAGAGCCTCTTCCACGGTTTCGCGCACGGTCTTTTCGGGATCGAGACGTGGTTCCTGCGGCAGATAGCCGATTTTGATTCCTGGTTGCGGTCTGGCTTCGCCCTCTATTTCGGTATCAATGCCGGCCATAATTTTTAAAAGAGTGGATTTTCCCGCACCGTTAAGACCCAGCACTCCGATCTTGGCGCCAGGAAAGAAAGACAGGGAAATATTTTTCAGAATGAACCTTTTTGGGGGAACGATTTTTCCCACTCGGTTCATGGTGTAGATAAACTGTGCCATGGCAGTCCTGCAAGTAAAAAAACAAATACCCAAAAGTTTCTAAAGGATAGCACATTAGTGGGGCCCGTTAAAGTGAAAACGCCGTTATCGGGCAATAAAAAAGCCCCCATAAGGAGGCTTGAGATCTATGATTCCGGGTTCCCGGATTTTAACCTTACTGCTGCAGGCTAAGGTTCAGGAAACCGTTTATGATGAGGTAGTATCCGAATACGAATACTCCGGTGAGAACAGTCAGTACCAGCCCTCCCCAATAAAGCACATAGTGATGGAGAGGTGTCGGCTTGATCAGCAGATCATGGAGACTGTGATAGATACGGTGCAGACCGTGCCAGAGACACCCGGAGATAATCACGAATATTGCCAGAGCTCCCCACCAGTGGCTTATCAGGTTGAAGTAATGGAAGCAGTTGACACCGAGTCCCTGAAGCAGCATGAGGATCAGAAGAGAAGGAAGTGCCATACCCACAACCATACCACCGGCACCAAAAAGTCCCCAGTATACCGGTTCATCAGAGCGACGAATTTTAGACGACATTTAAATATCTCCTTAAACCAATGTGAGAACCAAAATGATGACGAGAGTTGCGGCTGCAGTAGCCCCCCAGAGGCCGAACACATAGAACTTGTCGGGAATAAGTCTGGTATCATCTGGTTTTTTGGTAAAGAACATCCGCATAGCCTTCGGCATTAGATTGTACCAGGTAAAGGCATGGAATACCACTGCTACCAGCGCAATCAGATTCAGGATAAAGGCAATCGGATTGCTGAGCACGGCAGTAACTGCAGCATCGGCCCCCTTGATAGCAAAGAAGGGCAGGGCGGTGATTACCAGAAGCTCCAGAGCAACAAACACGGCCAGGAAGGCGGTTCCTTCACGAAGCATGTATGCCACATAGAAGCTCCAGTCGGCCCACCAGGTTCTTTTAACCGGACGATTGTACGGTTTGCGGTAGGATTTTACGTTGTTATCCATCTCAGTTACTCCGGCTTAAACATTTTGATTACGTAGTCGATGGCACTCTGCTTCTTGCCAAGCTGAATGGCAGAGGCCGGATCCACGCCCTTAGGGCATACCTTGGAGCAGGCACCCACAAAAGTACAGCTCCAGACACCTTCCTCAGCACTCATGTGAGCAAGACGCTCCTTGGTACCGGCATCACGGGTATCAACGTTGTAACGGTACGCCAGGGTAAGAGCTGCCGGGCCAATGAATTCCGGATTGATCTTGTACTGCGGACAAGCAGCGTAGCAGCAACCGCAGTTGATGCACATGGCGAACTGACGGTAAAGCTCCATCTGCTGCGGTGTCTGAATATAGCTCTCGGTAAGAGGCTTATTGGCATCCTTTTCCGAAGGAATGATGTAGGGCTTGATGCGCTCAATCTTTTCAATCATATCGGAGATGTCTACCACGAGATCGCGTTCGATGGGGAAGTTTGCCAGAGGCTCTACCTTCAGGGTCTTGGTTTCATCATAGTCCCTGAGAAAGGTCTGACAGGCCAGGCCCGGAACACCGTTAATCATCATCCCGCAGGAACCGCATACAGCCATGCGGCAGGACCAGCGGAAACTGAGGTCCGGAGCCAGGAAATCCTTGATGTAGTTCAGGGCTTCCAAAAGCGAGGTTTCATGATGGAAAGGGACATCGAAATCCTGAAAATGCGGTTCGGTGTCTGTTTCAGGGCGATACCGTAAAACAGAAATCTTCATAGTCTTTTCAGCCATTATTTGTCCTCCTGAGTGGCGGCAGCTTCGGCACTTTCTGCGGCAGCCTGAGGCTGTTCCGGTGCCTGGGCAGCCTTAGCCTTGTTCTTTTCAGCTTCCTCTGCTGCTGCACCGTAAACACGCTGAGCAGGCTGGAAACGGGTAATCTTCACATCGCTGTACTCAATCTTGGGAGCTGCAGCGCCATCTTCGCTGATGAAAGCCAGAGTGTGCTTGAGGAAGTTCTTGTCATCGCGGTTCTTGTAGGCTCCGTCCGGGCCGTCAAGACGCTGATGGGAACCGCGGGATTCCTTTCTGTTGATAGCGGAATGAGCCATGCACTCTGCCACCTGGAGAGTGTATCCGAGCTCAATAGCATTCAGGAATTCGGTGTTGAATACACGGCCCTGGGTGTCATTGATCTTGATGTTACGGTAACGCTCCTTGAGTCCGGTAAGAACATCAATAGTCTTCTGCATTGATTCCTCTTCACGGTAAATGCCGACACCTTCCTCCATGGAGTCGCCCATTTCGTGCCGGATCTTGGATACGGATTCGGTACCGTTGCCGTTAAAGAGCTCGGTTGCCTTTTTAACAGCTTCCTCGGCCTGCTTCACGAGATATTCTTCGTTGCCGTATTCCTGAGTCTTGGCAAACTTAGCGGCTTCTTCGCCGGCAACCTTGCCGAATACGATGGTTTCTACCAAGGAGTTGGAACCGAGACGGTTGGCGCCGTGAATGCCAACGGAAGCGCATTCGCCTGCGGCATAAAGCCCGGGTTTTCTGGTGGCTGTCTTGCCGTCAGTTTCGATGCCGCCCATGGTGTAGTGAACAACAGGACGCACCGGTACCGGATCCTTGGCAGGATCAACACCGGCATATGCCTTGGCCAGTTCGCAGATAAGAGGGAGACGTTCCTCGAGGTAGGCAGCACCCAGATGCCTCATATCGAGGTATACGGCATCGCCCAGCGGCATCTTGATGGTGCGTCCCTTCTTTTGTTCGTTCCAGAAGGCCTGAGATACCTTGTCGCGGGGGCCGAGTTCCATGTACTTGTTCTTAGGCTGTCCTACAGGAGTTTCCGGTCCGAGACCGTAATCCTGGAGATAGCGGTAGCCTTCCTTGTTTACGAGAATACCGCCTTCGCCGCGGCAGCCTTCGGTCATCAGGAGGCCGCAGCCCAGAAGCCCGGTAGGGTGGTACTGCACGAATTCCATGTCTCTGAGAGGCACGCCGTGCCGATATGCCAGAGCCATGCCGTCACCAGTTACAATGCCGCCGTTGGTATTGAAGCTGTAGGCACGTCCGGCACCACCGGTGGCGATAATGACAGATTTGGCCAGAATGGTTCTGCAGACGCCATTCTGAATGTCATAGGTTACCACGCCTCTGATCTGTCCGTCTTCCTCTAGGAGATCGAATACGAAATGCTCATCAAAACGCTGGATGGAGGGATATTTGACTGAAGTCTGAAACAGAGTGTGCAGCATGTGGAATCCGCTACGGTCTGCAGCGAACCAGGTGCGAGGTACCTTCATGCCGCCGAAACGTCTGACGTTGACTTCGCCGGTGGGCTTGCGGCTCCACGGACAGCCCCAGTGCTCCAGCTGATACAGTTCCTTGGTGGTATTGGCAACAAAATAATCAACTACATCCTGTTCGCAGAGCCAGTCGCCACCGGCAACAGTATCTTCAAAATGTTTCTGGAGGGAATCATCATCACGTACCACACCTGCAGCGCCGCCTTCTGCTGCAACAGTGTGTGAACGCATCGGATAAACCTTGGAAATGAGGGCAATCTTTACGGTTGGATCCAGCTCTGCTACAGCAATGGCTGCACGCAGACCAGTACCGCCCGCACCGACAATGGCGACATCGGTCTTTACTATGTCCACAGTGTTCTCCTGAATAAAAAAGAAAAATATGAAAAAAGAAACGACACGGATTAAGGGCCGTCAAACTGCCGATTATCATATCAAAAAAATGATAAAAATTCTTGCATGAGGGGCTTGAACTTATGAATTTTAGATCGCAGGCAGAAAAGAGACGTCTGTTACATGAATATTTTTCTGAAAATGTCGGGATTTTCTGCGGTATTTCTACCGGTTTTTCACAAATTCTGGAGAGACTATCAGAGAATAATGGATTTCTCCTCTGTTGCAGACTGTCCCTGTCGACCACAAAACCGAGCTCCGGAAAATTTTTTATGTCAGCATTCTTGAAATTATATTCCGTAATCTTCCGGTATAGGGCATATCATTGCTAGAAGGCAGTATTACCGAATTGTTTCCGGTTGTGTGCATACTGGAATTATTGATCTTCATAAAGGTGCGGAAGTGAGTCAATAATGACAATTCTGATACCACGATTATTAGAGACGGGATTTTGAATTCCAGAGAAAACCGGATTACGGCCAGAAGTGTTTTTTGACAGAAAATCATTAAACAGGAAGCACTGTCCAAGGTCAGCGCTTCCGGAATGATGACGGGCTAAAAGCTTCCGGTTTTACTTTTTCCGGGAGGATTTTGCTTTTCTGGGACGTTTCTGAGTTTCCCGTTTTTCGGAAACTGAGGATTTTTTCTGCTCCTGAGTTTTCGGGCTTTCAGAGATATCGGAATCGTCTGTGGTGTCAGACTGCTGAGATGCTTCTTCTGCACTCGCTGGCGCGGTGACTGGGGCACCGTTATTCTTGAGAATAGTATCGTCTGAAGAACCTTCATTAGTATTTGTGGAAAACTCTTCAGCAGGGCGGTTTTTCGTGTCCTCTTCTGAGTCAGTGCCTGAATTTTTCTCATCGTCGGAAGAATCTTTTGGAATGGGATTTTCTTCTTCAGATTCAGGGCTCTTTGTGTTTTTTTCGAAAGAGTTGCCTCCGTTCTGCTGTTCCTGAGGTGTTTGGGTTGCGGTGCTGTTGGCAGAGGTGTTAGCAGTGGTGCCGTCATTTTCAGAAGCGGTGTCAGCCTCTCCGTTTTCGGAAATATATCCCATGAGTGTTCCCATCTTTACTGGCGATCCTGACTTTTGTTCCGGAGACAGGGTTACGGAATTATTTCCGAAAACTGTAATGACAGTGGATCCAAGTTTGAAGAAGCCAATTTCCTGTCCTTTGGCATACGATGGTGCTGTGTCGTCAGGGAAGTCGGTGATTTGAACCCGGCGTTCCTTGTTCGGAGAAATTATTCCCACTCCGGTGATGCCGATGCTGCCTACAATAGTAGCACCGACAAAGACGAGAGCCATCGGTCCGGCCGGGGTGTCGAACAGGGTTACTGCTCTTTCGTTTTTGGTGAACAGTCCTTCAATCCTTTCCACATAGTCGGGATTTACCGAATAGTATTTTCCGGGAATATAAATAATGCGGCGCAGGGTTCCGGCTATAGGCATATGGATGCGGTGATAGTTGGAAGGGGCCAGGTATATAGTCTCGAAATTTCCGTCCTCAAACATTGCAGACACCCGTTCATCTCCCCCCAGAAGGGTTCTCAGGGAGTAATCCTGTCCCTTGGCGGCTATGAGGCGGCCGTAGGTGATGTAGCCGTATTCCGCAATGGTGCCGTCAACGGGAGCTACAATGACGTTCTGGCCTCTGGCCAGCGGTCGCTGCCCAGCCTTTAAAGGTCTGGTAAAAAACTCGTTGAAGGTTTTATAGTCTTCCGGATTTTCCTTTTCGGCTTCCTTCATATCAATGTTGTAAATACTGATGAAGGTTTCGATAACAAAAGTGGTGACATCTCCCATTTCCTTCTCGGCCAGGAAGCCAGCGAGGCGTGTGATAAGATGCTTGGGGGTGAGTCGGTGCAGTAAGGTTTTCAGTGTTTTAAGCATAGTGTTCTAAGAGGTTGGTCAGCCCCTGCTCCTTGTTAATGATTTCAGAGCATTTTACCCCGGGAAAAATAAAAAAAACGTGTTCGAGCGAATATTCGGGCCATAAAGTTCTGCTGGTTCATTAGAAAGCAGGCTGGCAGAAATGTCGGTAATTTAATCGTTTAGCGCTCCGGTGCGGGACAGGTCTTTGTCGCGTGCGGAGAAGCGTGTTATTTTCTGCTGTTGCGTTTTCCAGGAGTTCTGTAGGCGTCAGGCATGTTATCAGTCATTGATTCCAGAATCCGGTGATAGTTTTCATAACGGAAATCTGCAATTCTTCCCTGGCTTACTGCTTCCCTGACGGCACATCCCGGGTCGTCCTTATGCCGGCAGTCCCGGAAGCGGCATGAAGCAGCTGCGGAGGCAATTTCCCGGTAGCATTTTGTCAGATCCTCTCTGGACAGGTGCCAGAGGGCGAACTCCCGCACGCCAGGAGAGTCGATAATGACACCACCGTTTTCGAAATGGTAAAGACGGGAGCCGGTAGTGGTGTGCTGCCCCAGATTTGAGTTTTCGGAAACCGTTCCGGTTTCAGCCCGGGCCCCTGGAATCAGAACGTTAAGAATTGATGATTTTCCTACACCTGACTGTCCTGCCAGTATTGATGTTTCCTGAGACAGGCGCTCCTTTAGGGAGTTTATCCCGAATCCGGTACTTGCGGAGACAGTCATGGTTTCGTATCCGATTTCGCGGTAAACAGAGAGAATTCGATCAAGTGTGCCTTTTTCGTTTTCCGTAAAGAGGTCGTGCTTGTTGACTACAATGAGTGTTGGGATTTTTGAATATTCGGCCGCTGCAACATAGCGATCTATGATATTGGTGGAAAATTCGGGCTGCTTTGCCGTGACGGTAACGATCAGGGAAATGTTGGCGGCTACCGGCCGGAGTCCGTCATAGTAGTCGGGCCTGGAGAGAAGTGCGGTACGCGGCAGGACTGTTTCCACAAGGCCGAAGGCTTTTTCATCAGAAGTGAGTGGCGGCCGGAAGAGTACCTTATCTCCGGTAACAATGCTTTCTATTGTTCTTCGTATATAAACCCTGAAGAGAATGCGAGAGTCATTGTTTTCCACCAGGGCTGTCTTTCCGTAACGGCTGACCACGGTTCCCTCTGCAACGGCGCCGAGCTCACCCTGTATTTCCGGGATGTCGTTGTCCTGATTACAGCACAGCTTGGCTACTCTTCGGGCAACATTGCGTTTCTGGCTCATGGTAAGTTTGTTCTTGCTCATGCTTGTTCTGTTTTTCCTGTTATGTGTCCTATTGTTCTAGTTACGCTCTGTCTTTGCTATTTCCCGGAATTATAAGGTAAAAATGCTGTCGGGAAATGCGAAAGCTACGGATTCGCAGTTAAAAAGGGGCTCAGTTTCAGGAATGTCCCCGATTTTTTAGATGGTGTTGAGGCCAAGACTTCAAAAAATTCAGTGAAATCAGTGCTAATAGCTCACAAAATGGCCGGTTTTGGTTAAAAAAACATCAAAATTTGAAAAAATTGCATTTTTTTTAAAAAAGTGTTTGTCAAAGCAGGAAAGACCTGTATAATGCACCTCGTTGACTGCGGGAGTAGCTCAGTTGGTAGAGCACAACCTTGCCATGGTTGGGGTCGCGAGTTCGAACCTCGTTTCCCGCTCCAGTCAATTTTCACGTAGTTTTGGGCGGGAGTAGCTCAGTTGGTAGAGCACAACCTTGCCATGGTTGGGGTCGCGAGTTCGAACCTCGTTTCCCGCTCCAAAGCGAATCTATGAATCATGTCTGTTAAATTCTTTTCTTTTCAATCCTTTGATCTTTCTTTTGATTCTGTTGGCATGGGGCTGACTACGGACAGTGTTCTTTTTGCATCCTGGTGCGGCTATTTTATTCCCCGAACCCGGTCTGAGCGCATTCTTGATGCAGGAACTGGTACTGGAGTTCTTGCTTTGATAATGGCTCAGCGGAGAAAAGGAGCGGAAATTACCGGCATTGATATTGAGCCACGGGCGGTGTGTACTGCAGCAGAGAATTTTGCACGTTCGCCATGGAGCTCGCGTCTTCAGGCCAGAGCTGAAGATATCAGGACATTTGATATCGGAAGCGGGCCCCGGTTTTCCATTATTATTTCCAATCCGCCATATTTCAAGAAAGCACTGCCGTTACGGTCTGCTGCGCGGGAGTTAGCCCGAGCGGAGCAGGCCTGGAGCGCAGAAGCGTTCTGGCTCATGGTTGAGAGGGTTCTGGAGCCGGAGGGCTGGGTTTCCGTGGTTATCCCCCCTGAACGGCTGCCGGAATACCGAAATGCTGCCAGATCCTCTGGGTTTTCGGTTTTGCGGAGCACACTGGTATCATCTTTTCCTTGCCGGACTCCGTATATTGGCTTTTATCTTTTTGGAAGAGAACGGAATGATTATTCCGGTATTTTTCCAGGGGGTAATATTAGAATCGGAGAAGGGCCGGATTTTCAGGATGGCTTCAGTATCCGGGAGGTTCCAGGTCAGTATTCAGCCTATTATTTTAAGCTTACCGGAGATCTCTATCTTTTCGGCAGGGAGCCCGTGTTTTACCGCCAGTAGTTTCCATACTCCTGTTGAATACTCTAAAAAACGCCGCTTTGCTAGCAAATTCCGCCCGCGGTCATTGAAAGAATAAGGAAACGTCTATATATAGAGCAGTGGCGGATTCCGTCCTCGGGCTTGCCCGGTCGTGACGGGACAAGGCAGGGGACGATCGTGTAAAATGTTCCTGTGCGGTTGTGATACCCCATATTATTGTTAATACCATAAAGAATAAAAACCCATGATACAGTCACTTTTAACTAAGATTTTTGGAAGCAGCAATGAAAGAACTGTGAGAAAGCTGCAGAAGAAGGTTGTGGAAATCAATGCCCTTGAACCCAAGTTCAAGGCGCTCCGAGATGATGAATTTAAGACGTATACTCAGCAGTATATCGATCGGGTGGCCAAGGGAGAGACCCTGGAGAGCATTCTTCCTGAGGCCTTTGCCCTGGTGCGGGAGGCTTCTAGCAGAGTTCTGGGACTTCGGCCGTTTGACGTGCAGCTTATGGGCGGCATGGTTCTTAACGATGCCCGGATTGCCGAAATGAAAACTGGTGAAGGAAAGACCCTGACGGCACTTCTGCCTTCCTATCTTAACGCTCTTACCAAGAGAGGCGTTCATGTTGTTACCGTAAACGATTATCTGGCCACCCGCGACAGCAACTGGAGCCGTCCGATGTTTGAATTCTTGGGTATGACCGTGGGCTGCAACATTCCGGGTATGGATGCGGAAGCCAAGAGAGCTGCCTATGCCTGCGACGTTACTTATGGTACCAACAATGAATTTGGCTTTGACTATCTCCGCGACAACATGGCATACACTCCGGCTCAGAGAGTGCAGCGTCCCCTTCATTACGCCCTGGTGGATGAGGTGGACTCCGTGCTTATTGACGAAGCCCGTACCCCGCTCATTATTTCCGGTCCGTCCGCCGATTCATCAGAGCTTTATATCAAGGTTGATGCTATCATTCCGGAGCTGGTTGAGCAGGAGAAGGAGGATTCAGAGGATTATCACGGAAGCGGCGACTATACCAAGGATCTCAAGTTTCGGCAGACCTATCTTACCGAACATGGTCAGGAACATGTGGAAGAGCTTCTGGTAAAAGCTGGACTTCTGGCAGAGGATGATTCTCTGTTCTCATCGGCCAACATCGCTCTTCTTCATCATGTAATGGCAGCTCTGAGAGCTCATGTGCTGTTTACCAGGGATGTGGACTACATTGTCAAGAATGACGAAGTAATCATTGTTGACGAGCACACCGGACGCACCATGCCTGGAAGACGCTGGTCCGACGGACTGCATCAGGCAGTGGAGGCCAAGGAGCATGTTAAGATCCAGTCGGAAAATCAGACTCTGGCCTCTATTACCTTCCAGAACTATTTCCGCATGTATGAAAAGCTGGCCGGCATGACAGGTACTGCCGATACTGAGGCTGCGGAGTTCAATCAGATATACGGGCTTAACACTGTTGTGCTGCCCACCAATAAACCGATGATCCGCAAGGATTTGCCGGATCTGATTTATCTGACCGAACAGGAGAAGTACGAAGCCATAGTGACAGATATTCAGGAATCTGTAAAGGCTGGCCGTCCCGTGCTGGTTGGTACCATCTCCATTGAAAATTCCGAAAAGCTCTCGGCCTTTCTGGACAAGGTAAATATTCCTCATCAGGTTCTTAATGCCAAATTCCACGCCCGGGAGGCGCAGATTATTGCCCAGGCTGGTCGCCCTGGAACCGTAACCATTGCTACCAATATGGCAGGCCGTGGTACCGATATTGTACTGGGCGGTTCCCTCCAGGCCGATCTGGATGCCCTTGAGAATCCGACTCCGGACCAGATTGAAAAGGTTAAAAGTGAATGGCAGGAACGTCATAATGCCGTAGTTAAGGCAGGCGGTCTTCATATTATCGGCACCGAGCGTCATGAATCCAGACGTATCGATAATCAGCTCCGCGGCCGTTCCGGCCGTCAGGGAGATCCCGGGTCATCCAGATTCTACCTGTCAATGGAAGACAATCTGATGAAGATTTTCGGGTCCGACAAGATTAAGAATGTCATGCGCCGGCTTGGTATGGAAAACGGACAGTCTCTGGAGCACCCGATTGTCTCCCGGGCTATTCAGAATGCCCAGCGCAAGGTGGAAACACGCAACTTTGATATGCGTAAGAACCTGCTGGAATATGATGATGTAGCCAACGAGCAGAGAAAGGTCATTTATGAAGAGCGCAATGCCCTTCTGGATAACAAAGTGGGCATCGAGGCCGTAGACGAGATTATGACTGATGTTCTTAACAGTACCATCAGCCGTTTTATTCAGCCGAATTCCCTTATCGAAACCTGGGATGTGAAGGGCCTTATGGCAGAGCTCAGAAACGTCTATCTGCTGGATCTGCCTATTGATGAATGGCTGGCCAAGGATGAGAAACTTTATGAGGATCCTCTGCGTGAAAGAATTGTAAAGAGTGCCCTCGATGCTTTTGAAGAGAAGAAGAAGCTTATTGGTGATGCTCAGGCGCTGTCCCTGGTTCACAACATCATGCTACAGTGTCTGGATGCTCTTTGGAAGGAACACCTGGCCGCTATGGATTATCTGCGCCAGGGTATTGGTCTCCGGGGGTATGCTCAGAAGAATCCGAAATACGAGTATAAGCTGGAAGCCTTTAATATGTTCAGCCAGCTTCTGGAGAACTTTAAGAATCAGGTGGTCAGCGTGCTATGCAGAATTCAGATTCAGATCCAGACACCTGAGGAACTGGAGCAGCAGAGACGGGAACAGGCTGAACTGGCCGAACAGCGTTTTAATGACGAGGCTCACAAGGTTGCTGAAGAAAAGGCCAGTGCCGGCGGAAACGAGATGGATCCCCGAACCATGCCCAAGGTAGGCCGGAATGATCCCTGTCCCTGCGGCAGCGGCAAGAAGTACAAGGAGTGTCACGGCCGGCTTCTTAAGTAAAAATCAGTTGACTTAACGTCCGGTTACTGCGTGAGCCGGATAATTATGGAAGGGGTATGAACTGCAGTCATGCCCTTTTTTAATACCTGATGTAATACAGATTAAGGAATTCGAAGGATTTTACAGGCCTTTATTTAGTGCCGAAGTGAAAAGGGGAGTAAAGACTATTGATAATAGACGGTTGAGATGCGTGTTTCGTCAAGTATATAAACAGGGCCGTGTAGAGTGGTAGCACTCAGCTGATATTTATCAATTATTATTTTCATGCCGGGAAACTAAAAAGCCGGTACATGGTACCGGCTGGTCTTCAGGTGCAATATTTCCAAGACTTTTATCACCCGGGCTGTTCAGCTTGTGTACCGTACGCGCCGCGGGATTAGCCGTTCTAGGAAACGGCCGGATTCTGGAATTGTCTTTGCATTCTGATTTTATCTGATTACCTCAGTGGCAGTAAATTCAATCTTCTTGGGCTTGGTTACCATGCGGGTTTCCTTGTCAAGATATGCGTTGTAACTGTCTTTGCCTGTCCACGTATCCGCTACATCCATGTAAGTGAACCCGCCATCCTGGTTATCAAAGCCCAGCTGACCGAAAGAGCTTGACCCCCAGCAGTAGGTATCAGTTCCCTCAGCAGAATTGCTGTTTTTACCGGATTTTTTGACAGCGGCGCATACAGATCTTTTGCCCACGGACACATCAACAACTCCGGTAAGATCTGGCATTACCGTATTAACAACCCAGTACGATTCATCCTTTTTAGAAGGAATCCAGTTTAAAGGTTCCTCCGGATTATCTGATCCTATGCCAAAGACGCCGTAGAAGTTGTTACCAGTGAATGCATATAGATTACCCTTATCGCTCAGTACAAAGGAAACTTTATCTTCAATATTGATATCAAGCTTGGCAATTTTCTCTCCGTTAAAGGAAGTTATGGAATCTGTTATTCTCCAATAATCTGTGTTGTCAGCTGTGCCATGGTTGTAGGATCCCCACAGCTCTCCGTCATTATCCCTTTCTACAATTAGCTGGGAATCATACTGAGCGATGCCAAAGTGGGTGACGTTGATGAGATCAAATCCGTCTTCGGTATTGCCACCGGAGGTGAAACGTTTGATTTTGGTTACCGGCTGCCCGTAGAGGAAGTGGAACTCTCCGGAATCTTCAGTGACCTTCCAGGTCCAGTTATGGGTACCATCGGGATCCATCAGGGTTTGATCCTTATAGAATGTCTTGTCGGCATATTTCATTAGCCAATCTTCCTGGTACTGCATCCAGTTATGAGATATAAGCCCCCTGGTATCATCACCCCAGCAGTATACATTATACCTGTCGTCCGCGGAGGTGTTCTCTGTCAGAGCGCAGAATGTTCCTTCACCTGCAGTAAGCTCCTTGACACTGGACACGGTGGTCGGAAACTCAACCTTCACCGGAGTTGGAACAGCCGTGACAATATCGGTCATGTCGATACCGTCACGTGACATATTTCCTTCCTGAACCTTAACTTCCAGATTCGGATGTCTGTCACCAAGCTGCAATGCAGTGTTTTCGCCCCAGCAATAAACTTCTCCCGATTTGGTCAGTGCGCAGGAAACGTTGTGGGCCATTGTGAGACTTTCAATTTTGCCAAGATAATCACTGTCGATTTCCTGCTGTCCCTTGAGAACTTTCTGGGCGTACATGGTCCGGTTTCTGACGGTGCCATTTCCGGTTTGACCATACCAGTTGTTGCCCCAGCACCAGACATTGCCATCGAAGGTTACTGCACAGACGTGGGTGTTGCCTCCGTCAATGGTCTTGACGTTGGACAGGTACTCGTTTTCTGAGGTCTTTACCTTGATCAGTTTTGCGCTGAAATTGTCCTTGACTTTAGCTCCATCTTCAACATACTCTCCATCTTCGTCAACAGGGAATATAGATGGATCCCCCAGATTGGCCCAGGAATTGTTGCCCCAGCAGTATACGTTGTGATTTTTGCTGACACCACACTTAAATTCATCAGAATTATGATCGCCTAACTTGGTGAGGGACGAAATTGCTTCGTCGCCGTAAGTTTTTAGTGCGTCCGCAACGTCGGAAAGATTGCCATCAGTGGTATCTTCCACAATCTGTTTCACATCATCTTTGATGGTGTCGTGAGAGCTATCTACGATTTCCGCTCCCGACTGTGCGGTGGTACGCTCTTCAAGCTGCTCAGCACTGGCAGGAAGAAGTCCGCTTCTTGCCATAACCTCGCTGGTTACCAAAGCAGCCTTGGATTCCTCAGTAACTTTGTCAGGATCGTTGTAATCGCTTTTTGCAATCTGGGGGTTCACACCAAGAGATTCAGTAATTTCACTGAATACACCATCGTAGGTTTCTGCCGATACAGTTTCAATATCAACCGCCTGATCTGTCAGTGTGGTATACGGTGTTATGCGGGGCTGCTGCTTCTCATTCATTGTGGTCTTGCCAGTCTTGTCGGTGCTTACAAAGAATGTAGATGAGAGAACTACAGGACTTGAAAGAGGTCGGGCATTTCCCAGTATGACACTGTGGGTGTCTGCGGTGGAGAAGACGATAACACGAAGGGGAATGTTCTTAGAACATGTTTTAGTGATCATGCATTCGTGGGGGGTGCCTTTCAGGAATTCACTGCTCACATTGCTGCTGATCTTGAACTGCCCTTTGTCGTCAGTTACAGATACCGGCTCGTTTTCATCGCACTTGAAGTTGCGGTTCAGATCGGTACAGACCTTGGCATTGACAAGATAGCCATCAATAACCTGGCCGGAAAGTTCAATTGCATTTTCTCCTTCAGCATTACCTTCGTTGGAGTCATGGTGGCTATGACCTCCACCTCCAAGCCGGTGATAGTAATTGCAGCAACCAAAGACGCCAGAGTCGTCATTCTGAAAGCGTAATTGTTTAATTTCATAATCATACCCATATCCTTGAATGAATATAACAATCTGATCTAAATCACATAATTAATGATTTAATCCCTATACAGCTATCATTATCAGTTTATGATTTTTTTTTGACTATGTTTCACTATGTTTACAGTATTTAATTTGTGATTAATCTTCTAAAGAATCCAGTATATTCAGCTATAAAAATCACTTATGCGATTACCCAGTTTCAGAATCTCTTTTTTTGCATCGTTTGGCAATCCTGAAGCATTATTAGCTGCTGATGATTCCGGTATTTCATAGTTTCCATCAGTACCGAGGAAGCGTTCGGAGAGCTTGTAGCGGTTATACTGAGTAACGGACTGCGCTGACTTGTTACGGAGTTGTCAGCGAACTGTTTCTGCTGAATATGGCAAAGCTCACTTCCTACGTGAGAGTATAAGAACTATCTTGATTGTATGCAGGTTGCATCATAAATACGAGAGGTTTAGCATGATTATTATCAGGGAAGCGTGGCCAATCTCCAGAAAGTGTGTAACACTATCCCAGAATGCCCCAAATGTGCCCTGTTGCTTTTTGGTTACGCTTGTAAGACTTTTTGAATGCGACTTCCAGAGAAAAATGTGTCATGAGCTACCCAAAAAAACTTTCCGTTATTGTTTCTCATCATTCCTTTCTTTATTTTCTTCTATAGAAAATCAGCAAGAATGGTGTTTACAAAGGAAGTGCCTTTGGGGGTGAGAGTGAGGGAGTTTTGGGAAATGGTAACAAGACCGTCTTCTGCAAAGCTCTGGAGTCTTTCCCGGAGTGCTGAAAAGGGGAGACCTGTAGCGTTTTCGAATTCTCTCGCGGTGATGGCTTCAAATAGTCTGAGCCGGTTTAGCAGGTATTCAAACAGGAATTCCTCCTGGTTAACGGTACGGATTTCCTGGAAACAGTTTTTTTCGGGATCGATGACGCCCCTGATATAGTCATCAGGGTTTTTCAGTCGTGCCTTTCTGACTATTTTGCCGTTTCTGGTAACCTTGCTATGAGCTCCTGCTCCGATGGCCAGGTAATCTCCGAATTTCCAGTAGTTGCTGTTATGTACGCAGGGATTTCCACGCGAGAAAGCGCTGACCTCGTAATGGGTGTATCCGGCCTCTTTCAGAAGCCGGAAGCCTTCAATACAGGTATCCTCAATTACTTCATCAGCAGGCAGTGCCGGAGGATTCTGTCCGAAAGGTGTGTCTTCCTCCAGTGTCAGCTGATACCAGGAGAGGTGCGGGGGATTAAATGACAGAGCTTCTGAAAGATCTGCCAGGGCTTCCGCTGTGCTCTGTCCTGGAAGAGAGTGCATGAGATCGATATTGAAGTTGAGGAAGGTATCTCTGGCGAGAGCAATGGCACTGAGGGCCTTTTCCCTGTTGTGAATACGGCAAAGTCGTTTGAGAAAAGTGTCGTTAAGACTCTGAATACCAAGACTCAGCCGGTTAACTCCCGCCTCCCGATAGTTCTTCAGTGTGTCTGGGGTTACCGTCCCTGGGTTGGCCTCCATTGATATTTCAATATCGGAAGCGGTATTAAGCAGATTTCTAGCCGTGCTGATAATCCTCTTGATTTCTTCCGGAGGGAACAGTGAGGGAGTGCCGCCGCCTAGGTAGATGCTGACGAGTTTCCGGTCTCCGGCCTCTTTAGCTTCGGTTTCGAGCTCCTGGAGCAACGCTTCGGTATAGGCGGCAAAATATTGCCGGCGAACGCTAGCTGCAGCCGGCGCCTGGAAGGAGTTAAAGTCGCAGTAAGGACATTTTCTGATGCACCAGGGGAGATGGACGTACAGGCTCAGAGGCGGTGGAAGAAGAAAGCTCATCAGGATTATTCTTCTCCGTATATTTCCCGTAAAGCTTCTCTGAGTTTCGTCAGGGCCTGTCCCCGGTGACTTAGACGGTTTTTGACGTCCGGTTCCAGCTCAGCGGCTGTTTTTCCGAGAACAGGAATCAGAAATGAAGGATCATAGCCGAAGCCGTTCTGCCCTCTTTTTTCAGTAATGATGCGTCCCTTCCAGAAAGCCTGACAGATAAGCGGAGTAGGATCGGCAGCAGATCTCATAAAGGCCAGCACACACCAGTAGCGGGCAGTCCTTTCGTTTTCAGGAAAGCGTGCCACCTCGCGGAGCAGCTTGTCCAGATTTTCCTCATCGCTGGCATGTTCTCCTGAGTACCGGGAGGAAAAAACTCCCGGCTGTCCGTCAAGACAGTCAACGGCTATTCCTGAATCGTCAGCAAGGGCTGGAAGTCCGGTATGTCTGGCGGCGTTACGAGCCTTGATAATGGCATTTTCTACAAAGGTAGTTCCGTTTTCCGCCGGAGATGCCACATCAAAATCGCTTTCGGGAACAACTGTTACAGGGAAATCTGAAAACAGGCGCTGAAATTCACGGACCTTTCCGGGATTTCTGGTGGCCAGGACAATTTTTGAGTACATGGGATAATTCTCCTTTAATGTCAATATCAGAACCGCTGATAACCGTTTTGCGGTTCTGCCTCATAGAATGATTGCTGTTTTCCGGGCAGCTGGATTTTTCGATCCGTTTCCAGTTCACGGAATCTGGTACTGGCATTTTTGACAGCCAGTTGCACAATTTCCAGTGGAGACGGTTTGTAAAAGGAGAATCCCAAGAGCTCCGGAAGAGTCTTTTCCAGCGCTATGGAGAACGCTAGAAACTGGGCTATGGTCGCGCCCATGGGCAGAGCCAATTCAGCCCCCAGAAGTTTTTGGGTTCTGAGGGAAAAATAGAGATGAATCATTCCGGCGGTTTCCAGGTGGATTTCCGCCCAGTGGGATTCCTGAAACGAGGCCTCTCCGATAATATATGGTTCGGCATCATGGCGGCGGCGCAGTTCTTCTTCCTTTTTGCCGACAATGGCAAAATTTGGGGTGGTAAATGAAATGGTCAGGGGAAGCCATGGAGATTTCCGGAGTTCTCCTGGGTATCTGGCAGCATTTCTGCCAGCCATGGCCCCGTCCTTTAGCGAGCGTTCCAGCGGGGTGTTCTGGGCGGCCACTGAACCGGCGGCGAAGATATGCGGTACTTTGGTCTGTCTGGTGTTAGGATCTGCCGGAATGGCACCGAATATATCGGGACTGATACCGGCGTTTTCAGTATGAAGTTTTGAGAAGCTTGGGATTCTTCCAGCGGCAGCCAGAATGTAGTCCGTTCTGATGTATCCTTCTTTACCGAACTGATCCAGATAGTAAATGGTTACCCCGTTATCGTCAGAGGAGATTTCTGTTATCTCGCTGTTCATGAACATGACAACACTTTTGCCAATGCATTTTTCGGCGATTTCGCTGATTTTGATATCTGTAAAATGCCAGAGATGCCGCTGGCCGAAGATAACAGTTTTTACCCCAAGTCTGGTAAGAATCTGCCCTAGCTCCAGAGCGGTGCTGCCGGCCCCCAGGATGGCGATTGATTTCGGGAGTGCCTGAAGCTCAAACAGATCCTCACAGGTTATAGCCCGGGAGCCAGCCGGCTGAATACATGATGGGATATAGGGGCGGGATCCCGTGGCGATTACAAAGGTTTCGGCGGTTATTCTGATGCCTGTGTCAGGAACCAGGAGATGCTTCTGGTCTTCAAATGAGGCGTGGCCGTATATTTTGTCCTGTTCTGCTATGGCCGAAAAGTTTTTCATGTACTTTTCGCTGCAGTTTCGGCGTCTCTCCCGAAGATCCTGAAGAATAGTGGAAAACTTCAGTCTGATGGAATGATCCATACCGTACATGGTTATCGGGGTATCATCCTGCAGTACTGAGGAGGATTGTTCTTCAATAATAGCCCGCAAAATGTCAAGAGGCAGATATCCGGATCTGAAAATCGCGGGCAACTTGAAATCCGGGTCAATGATAACGGCGGAAACTCCATGTTTTTTTGCTTCTTCGTAGGCCTTGAGTCCGGCGCTACCTGCACCGATGATTGCCGTTTGAACTCTGATTTCTTTCATAAGGACTCCTCTGCGCTAATTAGAATTATAAGGGAAAATGGCTGGGACGGTGTATTTTGCTATAATTCCCCGTCGGAGGATTCGTCATGAACGGCAAAGAGGCGGAAGATTATATTATCAGAACGGAAGAGCCCTTCAGAATGGAGCTTCTGGACTTAGTTGGTGGAGCGGTATTTGATCTGGATGGGACTTTGGTGGATTCCATGCCATTTCATATTGCGGCATGGCAGGAAACCCTTCGGGAATATGACCTTGCTGTTTCACCAGAGTGGCTTATGAATCACGGCGGCATTCCTTCGTATGTCATAGCAGAAATGCTTACCGCGGAAAGATCTTCGCCGGCGGGTGAAACGGTGTTCCCGAATCCGCGTGAGCTGGCTCGGATTAAAACCGCAAATTACCGGCGGAGAATTCATGAAATTCGGGTGTTTCCGGAGATGCTGGCGGTTCTCGGGTATCTTAAAGACAGAGGAGTGCCTATAGCCGTTGGTACCGGAACCCAGCGTGAGAATGCGGAGACCATAATTTCAGAGACCGTGCTTTGTGATTATATATGTACAGTGGTTTCGGAGGCTGATATTAGAAAACCCAAGCCGGATCCGGAGACGTTTCTTATGGCGGCAGAAAGAATTGGAGTCCCGCCGGAGAGCTGTGCAGTCTTCGAGGACAGCCCCACAGGAATTGCCGCAGCTCTTAAAGGTAATTTCCGGACGGTACAGGTAGTAGCGGGATTGCCGCGGGCTGTCATAAACTTCAGACAGCCTGGCAACCTGGGGGGAATCAGTCAGTCTGTCGGGGTGCTGTGATGAGAATCCCCGGAAGTGCGATCGGAAATCCCCGGTTTGCCGGGACGGTAAGAAGACCTTCCGGTTTTTGGTTTTGAAGACGTAACCTGGGTGATGGTTGAAATCTTAGCCTTGTATATCAGCTGTTGCGTTCCCCGGGAGTCAGTAAGTAGCAGACTGTACTGATCGTGGGAAGTTACCACGCCTTCGAGTTTAATGCCGCTGATGAGGAATACAGCTACAGGGATTTTCTTTTCTTTTAGCCAGTTAAGAGCAGATTCCTGACCGTTTCCAATTGAAAACGCTTGTCCCAGGGATGTAAATTTGGAATTATCTGTCATTTTTTTCTTCTTTTAATACTTTTAAACAGAAAATATAGTCATTAACAGTATAGTTAAAATTCCGCGTGCGGGATTAACGAACCTTAAAAACTCCGCGTGATTTTAATGCACTGAAAACCATAAAGCAATCAGTTAAGCGTCATTTGTTAAACTTTTGTAAACCCCGTCGATTTTTTAGTGTTTACAGTTCCGAAAACCTCAGTTCTGCTGTTATTTGTGCTGGGAACATCTTCTGTTCCCGTGTATTCTACATCAGATATCCTATTGATACATAGCCGTTTACTCGCATCCGGCCGTTTTCATGGGGATTTACCTGATTGTTTTTAAAAATATGAGGTACTAGTCTTCTTCGCAGAGAGTAGCGTGATAATGCATTGATAAGGTTGTAGCAGGAGGTGTCGGAAACGGTAACAATATCTTCCTGTGCCAGTATCGATGCCATAATGGCAGCATCCTTATTGCTGGCCTCCACGCGACTAAGACCTGTCGACAGTACAGCCTCGGCTATGAGGAGGTCGCTTTTTCCCAGATCCAGATTTCTCAGAGCCTTGCTGATTTTGGAGTCCTTGGTGCCGTCAGCCAGAAGCGGCAAGAGTTCAGCATGCGGAAAAAGCCGCTGAATAAATGGTAGTACCGGTTCGAAATGTCTGGCAAACATGGTGTCTTCCCGGCTGGCTTCGCGGAATACCGGATTCATGGCGGCTATGGTTAGGAGATCCATGGAGGGCAGGATATTTTCAAATACGGGATTATCGGCGGGAGGACAGAAGATGAGCCCGCTGGGAGTCATGTTGCCGTAGTTTCCCAAAAGAACAATTCTGTCTGTTTTAAGCTGGTTAAGAGACAGACTTAGTCTGGCGAATATTTCTGAAAACATGGGGGCGGTTTTAGGAGTTAGTACGTCTGGAACGACTGCAGCTCTGATTTTTTCGGAAACATACACTGGCGAATAATCCGAAAGCAATTCTGTAATCCAGTCTTCCAGACTTTTATTGGCAGGAATCTCAATCCTGTGATTGTTATTGCTATTGGCAGTCATTTCGAATCCTCCCTCAGAAAATTATAGTGGCGGCTGTTTGTTAAGCAATATGTTAAAGGAGGCTTTTTTAAAGTTATCACGTTTTGTGGCAAGGAACACCTTTGGCATCAGGAGATTTTTGCAGGGAGAGGCTGAGTTTTTAAGGATGTTGGTTACGGGAATAGTATCGAATGGCTGATATTTTCCTGAAATGTAAAAAAAATCTGATTTTGTGTTGACAATGGATTTCAGAACCGTATAATAGCACCCGTCGGCCAGGTAGCTCAGTTGGTAGAGCAGAGGACTGAAAATCCTCGTGTGGGCGGTTCGATCCCGTCCCTGGCCACCATCTCTATACATCATACATCTCTTTTCTCTTGTTCTTTTTCGTTCCCTTGATTGTATCCTTTGTAAGTTTTTGTTTCTAGTGTTCTGTTTTGCAGGTATCATTTTTCTGTGGAACTGTTCTCCATTTTAAACTGTTTGTTTTTTAATCACTATAAGTTAACAATGAAAAAATTTTTAAAATTGTTTGACATGAAAGCTATGCTTCCTGTAGAATGCACCTCCGTAGCCTGATGCCCAGGTAGCTCAGTCGGTAGAGCAGAGGACTGAAAATCCTCGTGTGGGCGGTTCGATCCCGTCCCTGGGCACCATCTCTTTATTGCCGGCTTAGCTCAGTTGGTAGAGCAGCTGATTTGTAATCAGTTGGTCATCAGTTCGAATCCGTTAGCCGGCACCATCTGGTTGCTTCTGCATTTTCTGTTTCTTTCTTACAGTTTTTTGTTCGGTCAGCTTTTTTGCTGGCAGTTGCTCCTAACTTTTGATTATTTTGTCTGATATCTGCATTACGTAATCCGAGTGTCAAAGTGTTACTTCTTGATATGGAATGAACACTCTGGAGTAGGTTATATGTATATGCCTTGTAAGAACACTGATTCCTGAAAGCATCATGTATGTTGAGTTCGATATTTCAGGGCGGTGGTGTATGGTTCATTTGTAGTATTGAAATTAAAATTATTTTGGTGTGGCGGCTCTTGTTCCGGGTCTTACGAATGAATGGATCTTTCCGGTAAGTAATTCTGCGCCGTTCTGTGAAATATGGTTCCCGGCAATATATTTCAGGTGATGCCGTATTTTTAATTCGTGCAGTGAAATTGTTTACAAATCCTATGTTTGATGTGATGATTGTATCGCGGAATCCCGCCGAGGTGGTTCAGACGTGATACCGTGCCGGTGTGTTCTCGGCATTTATAAAGATGGGTAAGGCCGGAATTTTTGAAGTCAGCCGGTGGCAGGATTATTCCGGAAAGACGGGATTCTTCTGTGGGGAATTTTACAGTTTTCGGGCAGGTTAACGGTGCCGGAAACAGTAATGATTTAGATATTTCCGGAAATCGGAAATCTATGCATTATGGAGAGGTGTGTTTTTTGGATATTAAACACACCTTCTGAAAAAAGTTATTATGGTGTGAGAATGATTGAAAAAGATACCAGTACTGTCAGACAGAAAAGAGAGGGAGCAAAAGTCCAGGGCGGAAAAGCAGGCAAAAAGAGTGCCGTCACGACTTCCCGGGGAAAATCGGTTAAGTCTTCATCCGTAAGATCTGCTAAAAGAGCACAGCTGGCACCGCAGCTCGGCGGATCGACCATTAAAGGATTTTCACCTTTGAGCAGCATTCCGCCAACGCATGATCCTGTGAAAACTCCGGATAGCAGCGAGGCACTAAGGATTCTCGAGGCTCCTGTTCCCCAAAGGGAAGAAAATGTCCTGACACTGGAAAAAGCTCCTGAAAATGCTGTTCCGGTTTCGGAAAAGACTCCAGCTTCCAAAAACAGAAAGGGGAAGACATCAGCCAGGTCAGCCCGTAAAAGTAGCAATGCGCCAGAGATATCTGCTGACGTAACGGCAGCCGAAAGCAAGACGGAAAAGCATCCTGTGCCATATAGCCGGGAGGTAGCAGGTTCGCTTCCGGAATCTCATTCCGCGGAGTCCTTGTTTGAGACTGATGACGCTTGTGACAGTGAAGAAATGGATGATCTTCTTAACGATATGCTGCGAACCCCGGCTTCTGGCAGGATGGCTCCCGCCCGTAATGCGGGAATTCCGGTTCGCCCCGACTTTGAATCAGGTGATTCTGATCTGGTTTTGGATGATGCCGGTTCCGCTCTGTCCAGGGATCAGAAAATACTGAAGGCTGCCAGGCTGGTGCCTCTTCTCAGGGATTCAGATGCTTCCGGCGCTGTTCCAGAGCTTGGGAAGACTTACATTTCCGCTGTTATGAATAAGCTTCGCTCATCTCTGACAATGAGGGAGATGAAGATGATTACTCCCGAAATGATAGCGGAAGCGATCAGAAAGTCTGTAGCTTCAGAAAGCATGAGTTTCCATGAATGTGATCCCCGGCATTGCATTCTGTTGCCGGATAATGAGGTCAGACAGGTGTCCGGAAGCGTTCTGTTTGATTATGAACCGGATCCGGAAGATCGGAAGTTTGTGGCGTACTTTGTCAGGGTGATTCTGGAGGATGGTTCAAAATATAATTTGTCCAATCCATCAGGGATTCCGCTGTTTCACGGAGATGAGGTTGCGGGCATATTTGACACCCGCAACGGCATTTTCTATGTGGGCCGGGTAACCGAATACCATAACAGCGTTGTAGGACGTGTCATGAAACGCCGTAACGGAAGCGTTCTTGCGGCTGATGATCCCCGCTTTGGGAACTGCACCTTTGTGTTTGATTCCGAAGAGGCTCTCGGCGAGGCGGTTATGGGATCTGTGGTGGTCTGCGATATTGTTTCCAGAAATCCCGATAGTGTCTTCAGAATTAAAACCTCCAGGGTTCTGGGTGAACTGGGGCAGCTGGATGTGCAGATCCAGCTGGCAGTGCTGAGAAGTGGTATTCCTCATGAGTTCGGAAAACGGGTACAGGAACAGCTCGTAAATATTCCGGAAGAGGTTCCTGAGAGCGACAAGCGAAACCGGCGTGATATTCGGGAGCTGCCTCTGGTAACTATTGACGGCGAGGATGCGCGGGATTTTGACGATGCTGTGTACTGTCGCCGGGAGGATGACGGTTTCCGGCTTTGGGTGGCTATTGCCGACGTATCATATTATGTAAGGCCGGATACCCCTTTGGATGCGGAGGCCGCCAAAAGAGGTAATTCTGTTTACTTCCCCAACTATGTGGTGCCGATGCTCCCGGAGAAGCTGTCCAACGGTTTGTGTTCCCTGAATCCTCACGTGGACAGACTGTGTTTCGTATGCGAGGTGTTTGTTTCAGGAACCGGCGAACTGGGAGATTTTTCATTTTATCAGGCGGTAATGCGGTCTCATGCCCGACTCACCTATACCGATGTGGCTGGAATTCTTGCCGGCAGGGAACCTGACGGGGAATTCCGTTCTCTTGTTTCCCATATTAGGGATCTTCATGCCCTGTACCGGGTTTTAAAGGATGCCAGAATCAGACGCGGTACGGTAGATTTTGAGAGTGAGGAGGTGCGTTTTGTTTTTGACGAGAATCTGAATCTCACCAACATTGTTCCTTTGGTTCGCAATGATGCTCATATGCTGATAGAGGAGTGTATGATTGCTGCTAATATCTGTGCGGCCAGAATGGTGGACAATGCTCACGGCAGTACGCTGTATAGGGTGCATTCTGTACCGTCGCTTTCAAAGCTGGCTGCTTTCAGAGCCTTTATCACTCCTTTGGGATACCGGCTGGATGGTGGAGATTCGCCGCAGCCTTCGGATTATGCCCGGCTGGCAGAGAGCTTTAAGGATAGCCCGAACAGAAAGGTTCTCAATGTCATGATGCTGCGTTCCATGTCCTTGGCTGAGTATTCACCGGTTAATCAGGGGCATTTCGGATTGGCGCTGAGCCACTATGCTCACTTTACTTCGCCAATTCGTCGTTATCCGGATCTGCAGCTGCACCGTGAGTTAAAGCATCTTCTTTTGGGTGAGGCAGGAGTGAAGTCGGGAGCACGGGAATACCGTAATCCAGAGCTTCTCAAAATTGCAGACCAGTGTAATCTTACCGAGAGAAGAGCGGATCAGATAACCGGAGAGGTGGCCAGAACTCTGAAGGCCCGTTTTATGGAGCAGTTTATCGGAAAGACTCTTCCGGGAGTAATTTCCAACGTGGAAGCATTCGGTATTTTTGTGGTAATCGAACGGTTCCATGTGGATGGTATGGTTCACATTTCCAGGATGAATGTTGCGGACTACCTGATATATGACCGTAATTCCTGCACGCTTGTCGGGGATAATACCGGTATCAGATTCCGTATCGGGGACCCGGTACAGGTAAGAATTGACGAAGTGGACGTGGATGCCGGAAAAATCGGGATGAGCCTGGTACTAAAAAATCAGAAGAAAGGAAAGAAATCCGGTAAAAAAACTAGCAGTCAGGAACAGTCTGAGGAACTGACTGTAATTCCGGAATTAGTGGATTCCGGACTGCCGGGAGAGGAGGTAAACCGCAGGATCATCAGTTCTTTGAGAACCTGGAGCGGAAAGGAGAGTACCGATAGAGAGGCTACTGTTCTCAGTGCTGGCGGTTCCGGGATGTCTGCAGGAAGGTCTGTGGAAAAAGCTGTGGTTTCTGAAAAGGCGGGGGCTTCTGAATTTTCTGCGGAGTCTTCCAACGGCAAATCTCCAAAATCCGGAAAGTCTCGGAAGAAGTCTGTAAAGGGAGGGAATCCCGGAAATGCAGTTTCCGGCGAGGCTGACGGGAATTCTTTGGAGAATCTTATGAATGCCAATCCTGAGTTCCGGGAGCTTTATTCCGGATATCTCAAGGAGAAGGAAGCTCTGAGCATTCAGGAGGAGAATCTGAAAAAGCTGCAGGATAAGGTTGAGAAAATGCGTCAGGAGCTGATCAGGCATTTTGTGAGCACGGTGCTGTAATTAACTGTAAGGCTTCTGTATCATGAACGGCCGGGAGCTGTAATTGGCAGAGCCGGAAATTTCGGAGAGATTCCCTGTTTGCGGCTAGGAGCCTCCGTTCTTTTTTGTGTTTATTTGTAAAGGAGTGTTATATGAGCAGCAAACAGGAATATGTATACGGCATTCATGCAGTAAAAGCTCTTCTTGAAACTGAACCGGAGCGAATTATCGAAGGCTATGCGCTGCGAGGCCGTAATGATGCCCGCCTTCAGGAAATTATTGCAGCATTTGAAAGGTACGATCTTACTGTAACCGAGGTTACCAGAAAGGCTCTTGACGAAAAGGTATTTGGCGGTACTCATCAGGGTATAGTCGTCCGTGTCAAGCCTCTAAAGGAAAGAGGGGATAATGAGCTTAAGGATTTTTTGGATGGAGTGGCTTCTCCATTTCTCCTGATACTGGATAATGTTACCGATCCGCATAATCTTGGAGCCTGTCTCCGGAATTGCGACGGTGCCGGAGTTGATGCGGTTATTGTACCCAGGGATAACAGCGCTCCCCTGTCGGGTATTGCCAAAAAGGTGGCCTCGGGGGCGGCGGAGACGGTTCCGGTATTCTACGTGACGAATCTGGCCAGAACAATGAGAGAGCTCAAGGAGCGAAATATTTTTATAGTTGGGACTGCCGGTGAGACTGACAAGGTGCTTTACGAGGCCGATCTTACAGGACCGCTAGCAGTGGTTATGGGGGCTGAAGATACAGGAATGCGGAGGCTTACCAGAGAGAATTGTGATGCTCTCGTAAAGATTCCGATGTATGGCAAGGTTACCAGTCTTAATGTCTCAGTAGCTACCGGGGTGGTTCTTTTTGAGGCTGTGCGGCAGCGACTGGTATCTCGGAAGTAGTTGTGTGCGGCCCTTACAGAGAATGATTTGTGACTGCACGCAAATTATTCTTGCATTTGAGGACAGGTATCCTTATAATCCGCACGTCGGTCAATCTGTAATTGGTTCCTTGCCTTAAAAGCAGACCGAGCTTAAGAGGCTGTATCCGTAAGGAGCATGACAAATGCGTCATTATGAAATCGTAATAATGGTTCATCCAGACCAGAGCGAACAGGTTCCGGGAATGGTTGAACGTTATGTTGGCATTATCGAAAAAGCCGGTGGAAAGATCACCCGTAAGGAAGACTGGGGTCGCCGTCAGCTTGCTTATCCCATTGAAAAGCTTCACAAGGCTCATTATGTGTTAATCAACGCTGATACCGATCAGAAGGTTGTTGACGAGCTTTCTAACCTTTTCCGTTACAACGATGCAGTTATTCGCTGCCTCATTACCCGTACTAAGGAAGCTGTAACCGAGCCTTCTCCGATGTTCAAGGCCCGTGAGGAACGTCATAGCCGTGAGGATCGTGATGGCCGTGATGCTGAAGAAGCTGTTCAGACCAGTGAGGCTGAATCAGCAGTTGAAAGTGAAGAAACTCAGGAATAAGGAGCAAGTCCATGGCACATTTTTACCATCGTCGTAAGTTCTGCCGTTTTACTGCAGATGGCGTAACCGAGATCGATTATAAGGATCTGAACACTCTTAAGAGCTATGTGACTGAATCCTACAAGATCGTTCCGAGCCGTATTACTGGCACCCGTGCTAAATACCAGCGTCAGCTGGCCGTAGCTATTAAGCGTGCACGTTACTTGGCTCTTCTCCCGTATACTGATCTTCATGCCTCCAAGCAGGGTGGCAAGTAATCGGTTTGGCGTGAAGGCCTAACTCTGTTTTGTTTTTATTCGAGGAAAGGTAATGGAAGTTATTCTTCTTGATAAGATTGCCCATCTTGGCGGACTGGGTGATCAGGTTAAGGTTAAGAGCGGTTTTGCTCGTAACTATCTCATCCCTCAGAAAAAGGCTGTGATGGCTACTGAGGCTAACAAGCAAAAGTTTGAAGAGCAGCGTGCTGAGCTGGAGGCAAAGATTGCCAAGGAACTGGCTGATGCCCAGGCCCGTTGCGACAAGATTGATGCTCTTGAAAACATTGTTATTGAAGCTAAGGCTGGTGATGAGGGTAAGCTTTTCGGTTCAGTAGGAACTCGCGATATTGCTGAGGCTCTCCAGAATGCCGGTGTTGAGGTTCATAAGAGCGAAATTCGTCTTTCTGAAGGTGTTCTCCGCTCTACTGGTGAGTATGAGATTGCAGTTTCTCTGCATCCTGATGTTAAGACCAAGATTAAGCTCAATATTGTTCCTGCCAAGTAATGTTCTGAAAGGCAGCAGACAGTAGAATATGAAGAAGGGGAAGTTCGGGCTTCCCCTTTTTTTGTCTGGTATGCGGTATCGGTTTTCTGATTCATGTTGATGGAGTTATCAGAGTTATATCCCGTCCCGTATACTCTCAATACCCCATCTCCGGGAAATTGTCTTTCTTTGGTGCGTTCGCTTTCGTATATTTTTTCTCCATGAGACGACGTTTGTTAGGTGAATACTGGTATTAAGGAGATGTCATATAGTATTGAACAGGATCAGTTTCGCTGAATAGATTACAGGCAATTATACAGGCAGCTTCGGAAGCTTGTGTTCCAGAATGGTTTGGTTCCCTTTATAGTATTAGGTCTTAAACCGTCTTTTTAAGGCTTCAGGGATTCTTGACAAAAGTGCTGGTGAATCCGTACCATATCGCACACAAAAATCGTGATGTGCTGAAGGAATTTGCAATGGAAGCGAAGATCACAAATAACAATCTTCCTGCTAATCAGCACGATACTGACACTTCCAAACTGGACAACCTTTACTCGTTAATCGAAAAACTTACATCAACCATTCAAGAGCAGACCTCAACCATTCAGAAGCAGACTGAAGCCTTTCAAAATCAAGCCAAAAAAGTTGAAGAACAGGAGAATAGGATCAGCGAGCTCCTGG
>NZ_KB899636.1:1002656-1122232 GCF_000378405.1 Succinimonas amylolytica DSM 2873
TGAGAGAACTCGGGTGAAGGAACTAGGCAAAATAGTACCGTAACTTAGGGAGAAGGTATGCTGACGAAAGTGAAGGACTGCGCGTCCGGAGCAAGAGTCAGTCGCAGCGAAGAGGTGGCTGGGACTGTTTAACAAAAACACAGCACACTGCGAACACGGAAGTGGAAGTATAGTGTGTGACACCTGCCCGGTGCTGGAAGGTTAAATGATGATGTCATCGCAAGAGAAGCATCTGATTGAAGCCCCAGTAAACGGCGGCCGTAACTATAACGGTCCTAAGGTAGCGAAATTCCTTGTCGGGCAAGTTCCGACCTGCACGAATGGTGTAACCATGGCCACGCTGTCTCCACCCGAGACTCAGTGAAATCGAAATTGCTGTGAAGATGCAGTGTACCCGCGGCTAGACGGAAAGACCCCGTGAACCTTTACTATAGCTTGACACTGAACATTGAGTACATTTGTGTAGGATAGATGGGAGACAGAGAAACCTGTACGCCAGTATGGGCGGAGTCGACGTTGAAATACCATTCTGATGTGCTTGGTGTTCTAACTTCGGAAGGAGGACAGTGTCTGGTGGGTAGTTTGACTGGGGCGGTCTCCTCCCAAAGGGTAACGGAGGAGCACGAAGGTTGGCTAATCACGGTCGGACATCGTGAGGATAGTGCAATGGCAGAAGCCAGCTTAACTGCGAGACAGACGAGTCGAGCAGATGCGAAAGCAGGTCATAGTGATCCGGTGGTTCTGAATGGAAGGGCCATCGCTCAACGGATAAAAGGTACTCTGGGGATAACAGGCTGATACCGCCCAAGAGTTCATATCGACGGCGGTGTTTGGCACCTCGATGTCGGCTCATCACATCCTGGGGCTGCAGCAGGTCCCAAGGGTATGGCTGTTCGCCATTTAAAGTGGTACGCGAGCTGGGTTCAAAACGTCGTGAGACAGTTTGGTCCCTATCTGCCGTGGGCGCAGGAAGATTGAAGGGGATTGCTCCTAGTACGAGAGGACCGGAGTGAACGAACCGCTGGTGAGAGGATTGTAATGCCAATTGCATAGTCCGGTAGCTAAGTTCGGGATCGATAACCGCTGAAAGCATCTAAGCGGGAAGCGAGCCCTGAGATGAGTCTTCCCAGACCTTGAGTCTGTAAGGACCGTCAGAGACGATGACGTTGATAGGTGAGGAGTGGAAGCGTTGCGAGGCGTGGAGCGGACTCATACTAATGATCCGAGAGGCTTAACCATACAACGCCCGGAAAGTTTGGCGCTTGCGGGTTTGAACGGAAGAAGTGATTTGAGGCGAGATTAGATTTTTAAACCGGATTGCCTGATGAAGATAACGTTCTGGAACCACCTGTATCCATTCCGAACACAGAAGTGAAACGGAACAGTGCCGATGGTAGTGTAGCATTCGCTATGTGAGAGTAGGTCATTGTCAGGCATTATTATTTTATATAAAAGGGTTCGCCCGGCGACCATAGTGCTGTTGCACCACCTGTATCCATTCCGAACACAGAAGTGAAAAGCAGTAACGCCGATGGTAGTGTAGCATTCGCTATGTGAGAGTAGGTCATCGCCGGGCAGTTATTAAAAGAGAAGAGCCTCCTTTTGGGAGGCTTTTTTCGTCACTGGATTTCTGAAAAGTTCTGTTGTACGTTTTTTCTTTTCTTCCTTCTTTTCCTGATTTACCGGAAATTCCCGCTGACTGTATGTAATTATGTATTTCTGTTTGGTAAATGTCAGGCGGGTCAGCCGGCTTTTAGGGTTGATTATCACTGCGGGGATTATGGTAATAAATCGAAAGCCGCTCATTTATCCCTTTCTGACTGATATGTCTGACGCGCTATGAGATCTGGTGCTGACAGGAATTGCCTGACAACGGGTGTTACGTACTCGCAAAAATGTTTATGGCATGATTATTGCTTCCGTAATGATGAGAGATATTTGTTTTGGCGGAGGCGTTATGGATATTAAGTCAGGCACCCCTGATTTTGGTCTGGTACAGGATGTTCGCAGTCTGAACCGTCTTCGCGATATGGGACGGGATGATTCTTATGAAGCCCGAAAGCAGGCGCTTTATACGGCTGCGGAACAGTTTGAGTCCTTGCTGAATCAGTTCTGGTTCCGGGGGATGCGCGAGTCCAATGATGAAATCTGTCCGGACAGTCCTTTGAAAACCTCTGATGGAGGCGTTTTTCAGTCAATGCTGGATGAACAGATTATTACTGGGGTTGCAAAAGCTAATGCCGGAAACAGATCCTCCATTACCAACCTTCTTGTTAAGCAGTTTGCCAGGAGTCTCGGAGATGACGGCAAAAAGATCATTGCCGAGATTGACGGTAATCCTGCCGATTCCAAATATTCCGGCACCGCCGGGGACATTCCAGGGCGGCAGAATTTTGTCGCCGGCGCTTCCGGAATGCCTTCTCCTCTGTCAGAAAGTCCACTTCCGGATCATCTCCGGATGACTGATGCGCGACCGGATGCGAATATTCATGCCAATAATGAAGTACGGGATCGGATTCTTGACATGGAGCTCGGCAGAAGAGGAGGGGAGAATCGTATTAAGGCCTATAGCAATACCGATGATACTCGTTATGATTCTGACATGACATTTGACAGTCCTCGGGATTTTGTTACCAAGCTAATGCCTTTGGCTCGTAAGGTTGCCAGAAAGTTCGGTCTCAATCCTGTGGTTATCGTCTGTCAGGCAGCTCTGGAAACCGGCTGGGGCAAACATATTGGAGCTGACAACAACTTCTTTGGTATCAAGGGTAACTCCTCCTGGAAGGGCCGCACAGCTGTCAAATCTTCGCCGGAATTTGAAAATGGCCGGATGGTTAACGAGCTTTCTTCTTTCCGGGCCTACAATTCTCCTAGGAAGAGCTTTGAGGATTATGCCAGCCTGATATCTACCAATACCAGATATGCCAAAGCAGCTTCGGTCAGTAGTGATCCGGATCAATATTTTGAAGAAATTCAGAAGGCAGGGTATGCAACTGACCCGAATTATGCAAAGAAACTTAAAAGAATATACAGAAATGACGCTTTCAGTGGTTTTACTGAAAACTGATCGGGAGAGAGAGAATTATGTCTGACATGCTGAAAATCGGAACCAGCGGAGTTCTTGCCCAGCGCGCCTTGCTGCAGACTACCAGTAATAACATCAGTAATGTCAATACCGAGGGGTATTCGAGGCAGCGCTCCATAATTCGTACCAACGTTCTGGATCAGGGAACTGGGGTGATTACCACTTCCCGGGTTATTAACACCTATGCTGAACGGGAGCTTCTTAGGGATAATGCCAGGGTGGGGTATTATACCGCCAAAACCGAAGGACTCAGCTCCATTGACAGCATGCTGTCAAGCGATGCCACCGGCCTTAATCCTGTGATTTCCGATCTGTTCGCTTCCATACAGGGCGCCAATTCTGCTCCTACTGAACTTTCTGCCCGTAACTCCCTTATGGGCAATCTGGAGGTTTTTACCAATAGGGTTAACAGTATAGGGAATAATATCCAGGAGCAGTACATTACTAATAACCGCAAGATTCTGGAATCAGTAAACAGGGTTAACGATCTTCTGGAAAGCATTTACAAGTTTAACAGTCAGATTGTGGAGTCCAGTACTGACACCAGCTCTGCCGCTTATCTTCAGATGCAGGATCAGCGGGATCATCTTATTGAAGAGCTTTCGGAAATTATTGATATCAAGACCGTGGATCAGCCAAATGGCTCCTGCTACGTAAACATGGCTTCCGGTCCTACCCTGGTTCTGGGGGATGGCTGTGCTACTCTGGCTGCGCTACCATCTAGCCTTGATGAATCAGAGTACCAGCTGGGTTTTACCTATAACGCCAGCAGGAGCTATACCATGCTCAGTGATGATGTGGGCGGCAAACTGGGGGGGTATTTTGATGCCGGTGATTCTCTGAGAGAAGTGCAGAGATCTCTCGGAAAGCTGACCGTAGCTCTGGCAGACAGCCTTAACAAGCAGAACAAGTCCGGTATTACCCTGGAAAACAATGCCGGAGATGCCCTGTTCAATTTTCCGGAAACTCGGGTTTTTACCAAGAGCACCACTGCCGGCATGACCATGTCATTTATGGAGGGGTATGCCGGAAATGTTACCGGAAAAGACTATCTTATCAAGATCAATGAAGATGGCACCTATGCACTGAATGAAAAGAACGGCAATACATTAACGGAAATTTTTCAGGGAAACACCGCAGACCTTAACGGTACTATTACCATACCAGGGCTGGGTTTTCAGTTGGAGGTGGCCGGAACTCCCTCTGTGGGGGATGAGTTTCTGATCCAGCCTACGGCCAATGTCAGCTACAACCTGAGCATGAAAATCAACCGTCCAGAGGACTTTGCCTTCGCCAGTGTTGTCCGGGCCAGCGAAAATTCCCAAAACCTGGGGAACGCCACCATCTCAATTAACGGGGTTACCAACACCGATGCCACTTCGGCGTTTTCAATGGAGCCTTCCCGCAGCATTTCCGGTGCCAATTTTGCTGCCACTGCTCCGGTAAAGGTGGTAATCAATGCCACCGGAGATTATGAGGTATATGATACCAACGACAATCTTCTTGGCACGACTCTTGCTTCTACCAAAGGGGGCAATATTTTGGCAAACATGCTGAGCGATGTTTCCGATCCGGACAGCCGTGTATATGCGGATCCGGACATGACTCCCGGTTATGATTTCAGCATTACCGGTACTGTCAGAAATGGGGACAGCTTTTCTATAGAGCTTAACACCAACGGTTTTGCGGATAATTCCAACGGCATTATGATGCAGGATCTGGAACAGGCGCAGCTGGTGCAGGGAAAAATCAATCAGACAGTTTCGGCTTCCTACAGCGATATGGTCAGCAATCTCGGCAGCACTATCGCTGTCTCCAATGTTAATCTGGAAGCGGCTACGGCTAAGAGAGATCAGACTCTGACCATTACCGAGGAATCCAGCGGTGTCGATTTGAATGAAGAGGCCTCTAATCTGGTCAGATATCAGCAGTGCTATCAGGCCAGTGCCAGAATAATAGCTGCTTCGCAGACTGTTTTTGAATCACTGATGAGTGCGCTGGGGTAATTGATTATGCGGGTAACTACAGGTTTAAGCTTTGACAGAAGTGTTCGCTACATGCAGGAGTCAAATTCCCGTCTGGAGACACTTAACCGTCAGTACAACACCGGAGCCAAATTTGCTGTAGCTTCGGAAAATCCGATCGGCATGGGTACCAAGCTGCGTCTTGATTCCGAAATTGCCAGTTACCAGCAGTACTCGGTGAATGCCGGACTGGCTTCGGATCAGCTGAGTCTTGAAGAAACGGCGCTGAGTTCCATTTACGAATCCATGCTGCATGCGGTAACCAGCATGCAGGCCGGGGTAAATGGCACCTACGACCAGGCTAATTTCAACACAGTGGCGCAGGATCTGGAGGAAGTGAGAGACATGCTGTTTGATCTCATGAATACCAAAACTGCCGGTGGTGAATATATTTTTAGCGGTAATCAGTCGCTGATACCGGCATTTTCAAAAACCTCTGACGGAGAGTTTATCTGTAATGCCGACGGCGGGCAGAGGCAGGTTAAAGTATCACCGTCTGTAACTATGACCACTTCTGACAGCGCGCTTTCTGTTTTTGAGAAGGCTCAGCTCTGTCGTACTGCTACTGCGGGAACTTCGGGAGTGTCTGTAGCCTATGACAACAGCGACGTGTTCAACAGCTTCGTAAATGGCTACTATGATGTTTATCAGAATAACGACCTCAATATTGCAGTTACCGGGAATACCTATACTGTTACCGGAAGAGGTGGCACGGTGTTGCAGAACGGCACGGTTTCCGATAAAGGAGTCATCAATTTCAGAGGAATGGAGATTACCATGGACTCAGGGGTGAACAGCGCGGTGATTTCCCTGGATCCCCCGGCCAATGACAATGTGCTGAATACGCTGTCCTCCATTATTGACGTTCTCAGGGACGATTCGGTTTCTGCCTATGATAAGGGACAGATGCTGAGAATGGGGCAGGTATCTCTGAACAGTGCCAAGGAAAATGTCAATTTGACGCTGGGGCGGGTTGGATCCCGGCTCAGTAATATAGATGCGGTAATAAGTTCCAATAATGCGCTTTCGGATATCAAGACCGAGGTCCGTGCCAATGAGTGCGAAGTGGACGTTTATGAGGTGGTTTCAGAGCTTCTGCAGGAACAGAACGCTCTCAATGTGGCGCGGCAGACCTTTAGTTCCATTCACGGATCCACGCTTTTTGACTATATTCACTGATTATCAGGATTAATCAGGGACAGGGGATGGCTTGCCCTGGCCTGGGTAGCCGGGCAGGTGTCTTTCTGTGTTCCCGGACAGGTTTTCTGTTTTTCTCATGCTGACTCTGCTTTTTTTCGAGCTTCATTGCGTAAACCATGATTTCTGAGTCTTTCGGACAATTTTCTCATTATGATTTGCTGACTCGTCCTTAATATTTTTCTATTTCCCCGAATTTATGAAACTTAGGGTAACAATTGAGGGGGATCTTTCGGTTGTTGAAAATTTCAAACTTTGTGCTAGAATTGTCTCAAAATTTAGCATTTGCTAACATGATTTAGCAAATGCTAAATTACTGAAAAATATGAACAAAGTATTTAAGGATTAAGAAATGTTGTTCAGCGAATTGAAATCGGGACAGGTCGCGGAAATCAAAGCGATAAAAGCCGGAGAACTTCATGCCCGCAGGCTTTATGAAATGGGATTTCTGCCGCATACCAGGATATCACTGGAGCATGTTGCCACCCTGGGAAGCCCGGTGATTGCGGGGATCAGAGGTTTTTGCATTGTTCTTGGAAAGAAGGATGCGGACTCTATTGAAGTGGAGGTGATTTCAGAATGACGGGGAACACCAGATCCTGCTGCGAAACTCCGGATGTTACCGGAGATGCCTCAGCAAGAAAAGTCATGTTTATCGGCAATCCCAACTGCGGCAAAAGTACTTTGTTTAACCGGCTTTGCAATCTGCATGTCCGGACGGGAAATTATTCGGGGGTGACGGTAGCCCGTCATACTGGAAGATACTCGGACTCTATTCAGATGGTGGATCTTCCAGGTATTTACTCGCTATCCACGGCTTCTGCTGAGGAGCTTATAGCCCGGGACGAGCTGCTTAACGAACATTGCGATCTTCTTGTAGATATCGTGGATGCCACTTCTCTGGAAAGAAGCCTTTACCTGACACTGGAACTCCGGCTTCTGGGACTTCCCATGGTACTTCTTCTCAATATGTGGGACGAAACCGAAAGGGAGGGGATTCAGATAGACGCTGCCGCTCTGGAAAAAGAGCTGGGTATCAGAGTTATCCCCATAAGCGCTACCAGAGGGGACGGTCTCAGGGAGTTTAGGGAATATTTGGAGCACGGAGAATGGCTGCCTTCGGCCCCGTTCTGTCCTGGAAAATCCGAACTGTCAGCCGCTCTTACCGAATTAAGATCGGCGGTATCTCCAGAATTTCAGAACCAGTCCTGTTTCTGGAGCATGAGTGCACTCCTGGGAGACGGAGTTCCCGAGAAATGCTTCCAGGATCCGGAAACGGCTAATGTGGTTGCTAAGTACCGGACTCTCCTGGCTTCAGGCAGTGAAAGCGGCAGTGTTTATGAGGCTGTAGCTGCGGAACGTTACGGATTTATTTCAGATTTTATCGCCCGTCATGTCAGGGTGATCGCTCACCGGAAAACGCTGACACAGCGCATCGATTCGGTGGTACTTAACCGCTTTTGCTCTCCAATCATTTTTATTGCTGTCATGTTTCTGGTGTACTTTGTGTCGGTAACCTGGCTGGGGAGTATTGTCACTGACTGGACCAATGATGAGCTTTTCGGGGAAATGATTATTCCCTGGACCTCTGAAATGATGGAAAAACTTGAGTTTTCCGAGCTGACCACTTCTCTGGTGAGTGACGGTATTATCGGTGGCGTGGGAGCGGTGCTGGGCTTTGTGCCGCAGATGCTGATTCTGTTTCTGATGCTGTCGCTTCTTGAGGAGTGCGGCTATATGACACGAGCCGCATTTTTTCTGGACCGGCTGTTTAACAGCTTTGGACTTAGTGGCAGGGCCTTTATCCCGTACATTATCGGTTCTGGCTGCGGAGTTCCGGCCCTTATGACGGTGCGAACCCTTCCCACCGAAAGCGAAAGAAGAGTTACGCTGTTTACGGCAACTATGATTCCCTGCAGTGCCAAGCTGCCGGTTATCGTACTCTTTGCTTCGGCCATATTCACCGACTATCCCTGGTTTCCGGTGGCTGTATATCTTGCGGCAGTGGCAATAATCATTATTTCCGCTTTGATAATGCAGAAGTTTCAGACCTTCAAAACTTCACCGGCTCCGATGCTGCTGGAAATGCCTCTCTACCATATTCCGTCTCCCAGAGTAGTTTTTCTGACGGTATATCAAAGAGTGCGCGCTTTTATTAAAAAGGCCGGTACCATTATTCTGGCGTGTTCGCTGCTTATCTGGACTCTTTCTTCCCTGGGGTACACCGGTGAAGATGGGATTCACACTGTCTCGGATCCCGATGAGAGTATTCTTGCTGATGTGGCCGGGCCGGTATCTGCAGTGTTTGCCCCCCTGGGTTTTGACGATTACCGGGCTACTGTAGCTACGGTTTCGGGGATGTCTGCCAAGGAGGTTATTGTAAGCACTCTCAGCGTGTTTGCCGGGGCTGAAGAGGATGCCATGGACAGTGAAGATGATGAGGTGGTTACCGGACTTTATGAAAGGGTGCGCAATAACATTTTTCATATTGATGAGATGGGAACAGCAGGAATTCTGGCTGCGCTGTCTTTTGTCCTGTTTAACCTCTTTACTGTGCCCTGTATCGCAGCAGTAGGAACCATGCACCGTGAAATCGGAGGCGGACGTCTTTTCTGGTACGCCATTGCCTATCAGCTCGGCTTCAGCTATGCCTTTGCTTTTATTGTATATCAGATTTCTATGATGCTGGCTGGTTATGGATTCACGTTCTTTACCGGACTGGCAATGGCTCTGACGGCGGCTATTCTGTGGCTCATGTTCAGAAAAGGCCCCTCCCAGAGTGCTGAAATTCCCTTTGTGATGGTGTCCAGATAACCGGTTCAGGTCTCTGAATATCGCCTAGATTGCCGTGTGCTAAGTAAAGCCTTCCTTTTTGTCAGGAGGGCTTTTGTTTTTTCGGGACCATTATCAATTGTTTGTGCAATTGTTTGACTTTATCTGCGCTGCCCGCATATCATACCCCCACGGCAGTGGACAGCCGTCATTGGTATATTCTTGTTTATGGAACATGCGGAGAACAGCGGTGGCGATATATATAGATTCAGAATCCGAGGAGAATTATCTAGAGACCATTCTGATTTTAAGCACCATAAGTCCTTTTGTCAGAGGGGTTGATATCGCCAGTAAGCTTAATATTTCCCGGCCGTCGGTAAGCCGGGCGGTGGGGTTACTGCGGGATAAGGGGCTGGTGATTCTGGAAAAGGGGGCTTTTATCACTCTTACCGAGGAAGGTAAAAGAATCGCCCGGAAGGTGGCGTCCTACCATCGAGTTCTGAGAAGCTTTCTGGTTCATGTGGCATGTATTTCTCAGGAAAAGGCTGATATTGATGCCTGCCGTATTGAACATGTGGTAAGTGCCAGCACCATTCAGGGCATTAAAAGCTTTCTTAAGCGGGAAAATGTTCTTCCCGGCAATACCATTGATTCCTCGCATCTTCCGGAGATTCGGGAGCTTAACGAGTCCGGAGAAAACTATATTGAGCATATCTACATGATGACCCGGGACGGAAAAAGGGTGCGTTCCACGGATCTGGCAAAAACTTTGGAGGTGTCCCGGGCATCCATCAGCCGTGCTATGGATGTGCTGTGCCATCTGGGGCTTCTGGAACGAGGGGAGAAGGGCGAACTTATTCTGACACCGGCAGGAGAGGAGAAGGCCCGCGGTATTTATGCCCGGCATGTGGTTTTGACCGGTTTTCTGGAAAAGATTTTGGGGGTATCTCCGAAAATTGCCGAAAAGGATGCCTGCCGCATTGAGCATATGCTTAGTGAGGAGACCTTTAACGGCATCAGAGCTTTCTGGGAAAAACACCAGGAGTCCTCCTGATGGGGAGTAGAAAGCTGTATGCAGAATTTTGCTGTCCTTCTGTAGTCAGTGTGAATAGATGACTGGAGTTTCTTCTGGTTCTTTCTTCCTTCATTTAGCCTGCATCTTTGCTCCGCCTCCCCCTTACAGCTAATATCCACATCCAACCATCACTCACATTTTTCCGGTTCCGCAATAATTCTGTTTGCTCCGCTCCCGTCAGAAGATTTTCACCTTAGGACAAATAGTGTTTATCTGAATGTTGAAGGTTCGGCTGAAGCCGGTTTTTCTGTAGATATGGCAGAGTATGCACAAAACAGGGCTGGTGTTGTGGACAGGTTTCTTACTGCTGTTGACAAGTTAAGAGACGTGGCTTTCCAGGAGGCTGATTCTGTATTTTCGACATCCGCAATGGCGGTTTTATCTTGTTAACAAATTGTTTTTACCCTGATTCGGGGGATAGGTATGGGTATTACCTGTTGATAACTATATTTTTCAAAAAAAATTCTTCCATGTCAGTTTCAGGCTGATTTTCTGGGAAAGAGGAAGCTGTTCTGTTCAATTTATGCTGCGGTAAATAATTGCCGCTGTCAAAAACATGACTGGCAAAGTCCCCTTATGCCGCTGTTGGTAATTCTTTTTTAATAACAAATCCCCCTTTGGCAAACAAGGCTCCGGAGGAAATATAACTCTGGAGAATTTTCATAAGAATGAGGGCTGGCATGATTCTTTCATAGAGGATAATGCATGGTAATCCGGAATCCCGGATTTTGCCTGAAAATAATAAATACTGAAGTAGCGTATCAGACAGAGCAGGCAAATACGGCTTCAGAGGATAGATAAGCTTAGGAGATTAAAAAATGGCTCTTTATGTAAATACCAATGTGTCATCGCTGAACGCAAATCGTAACCTGGCAAATTCCACCTCCGCTCTAGACGTTTCCTACAAGCGTCTCGCTTCTGGCCTTCGTATCAACAGTGCTAAGGATGATGCTGCCGGTCTTCAGATCTCAAACCGTCTGACTTCCCAGATCAACGGCCTTAATCAGGGAAACCGCAATGCGCAGGATGGCATATCCTATTCCCAGACCGCAGAAGGTGCCATGGACGAAATGACTTCTATGTACCAGCGTATCAGAACTCTGGCACTTCAGTCTGCTAACGGTAGCAACTCTGATGCTGATCGTGCGGCGATTCAGCAGGAGGTAACCCAGCTCTGTACCGAAATAACCAGAATTGCCAATGATACCACCTATGGCGGAACTCATATTCTGGATGCCTCCATTGCTACTCAGACACTGTTTCAGGTAGGTGCCAATGCCAACGAGACCATAGCCATAGATCTGACTTCGGGATTTACTCTGGATCAGACGAAGGCCGTAGTGGCAGCAGGTACTCTTACTGCCGATGAAACGACAGCTCTGGGAACAATTACAGCTACAGGTTTTGATGTAAGTACTCAGGCCAATGCCCAGAATACGCTGATGGTTGTTGATAAGTTTGTGGCTGTAATTGATGCCAAGCGAGCTGAGCTGGGTGCTGTACAGAACCGTCTGGAATCCACTATCAGAAACCAGACCAACGTTTCCGAAAATGTCTCCGACGCCAGAAGCCGCATTCGTGACGCCGATTTTGCTACTGAAACTGCGGCCATGACGCAGCAGAACATCCTGCAGCAGGCATCTCAGAGCATTCTGAGTCAGGCTAACCAGAGACCGCAGATTGCGCTCTCTCTGCTCCAGTCGTAACCGGAAATAACAGTAATGTCTGCCGTCTGATTATCCGGCAGGCAAGCGGAAGCATTTTACCCTTTCTCTCTTGAGCTTTATAGCTCTATCCCTTTGGCCGGCGAGTTTTCTCCGGCCCTTTTTGTTTCAGGAAGGTTGGTGTAGCTGTCGTTTATCAGAGGCGGAGGCAGCATTTTTCCGGCAGATTTTCTGACAGTTCCTTCGGTTCTGGAGCGTTCGGAGTCAAAAACATGACCGGAAATTCCGGCCTCCGGAGTTCACGGTTTTGCGTGTCTTTTCCTCGAGGAGATTTTTTAATCCTTTGAAAATCAGGGAGTGCGGTTTGGCGCATTTTATAGAGATCTTTCAGATGAATATTCTGGCATGATTCTTTCATGGATAATGAAGCCCAGAGATTCCTGATAACGGAAAAATAAAAATGGAATGCAAACATTTTTATGGGCTCCCAGACAAGTTAAGCTCAGGAAATTAGCATATGGCACTTTATGTAAGTACTAACGTGTCCTCGCTGAATGCGAATCGTAATCTGGCTAATGCTACGAATTCACTCGATACCGCCTACAGGCGTCTGGCCTCCGGTCTCAGAATAAACAGTGCCAGAGATGATGCTGCGGGGCTTCAGATTTCAAACCGTCTGACTTCCCAGATCAACGGACTTCATCAGGGAAACCGCAATGCGCAGGATGGCATCTCCTATTCCCAGACTGCGGAAGGCGCCATGGATGAAATGGTTGGCATGTATCAGCGTATCAGAACTCTGGCGCTTGAGTCAGCCAATGGCAGCAATTCCGATGCTGATCGTAAAGCCATTCAGCAGGAGGTTACCCAGCTCTGTCATGAAATTACCAGAATCGCCGAAGACACTACTTTCGGCGGGATCCATATTCTCAACAAGTCTATTACGACGCCAACGGATTTTCAGGTGGGAGCCAATGCAAATGAAATAGTTAGCATTGATCTTACCTCGGGTTTCAGGCTGGACGATGCTTTTATGAAGCTATACAACGATGCCACTTCGACAGAACAGAGTCTTTTAATGAGCGCAGTTCCCAGGACAGTATCCTTTAATCAGGGCGGGACGTCACCTGTATTTGATGTGACTGCTGACTATTTTGCTCCCGAGGGACAGTATGCCATCAAGGTGTCGCAGCTGGCTGACAGCACGGCCGTTAAAAAATCATTTCCTTCATCCGGGGATACCTTTGGAGATGGCGGGACCATGACATTTTCCATTGGCTCCGGAACCGGGGCTCGGTCGTTTATTGTTGCAGTGGCAGATACAGACACACTTGCGGATATAGTGCAAAAAATCAACACGGCCTCTGGAAACTTCGGACTTGCTGCCACTTTAGTCTCCAATGCTGATGGGACATCTTCACTGACACTTACTTCATCTCTTAAGGGGGAGGCCTACAAAAACCTGACGGTAAACACTTTGGGGGCCGCCGAGCTGAGTCCTTTCTCTTTCAGTGTCTCCGGGAGCGGTGCTTCCGGAGGCTGGGATGCCGAAAAGATCGGTCAGGACACGATTGTGGATATTTCCGGAGAAACCCTTAAAAGTGCCGGTAACACTGTATATTCTTCGTCCAAGGGGCTTACTATAGCCGCCAACCGCCTGTCAGACACTCAGGACGGCACACCGAATACCCCGTTTGTGGCCACAGATATCACAGTGAATCCGGAGGCCATGTTTTCGGTGGAAACCGCGGCCAATGCCCAGAACACTCTGGCCGTGGTGGATAAGTTTATTGCCTGTATTGACAGTAAAAGAGCCGAGCTCGGTGCTGTGCAGAACCGTCTGGAATCTACCATCAGAAACCAGACTAACGTGGCCGAAAATATCTCCGATGCCAGAAGCCGTATACGCGATGCCGACTTTGCTTCGGAAACCGCGGTCATGACGCAGCAGAATATTCTGCAGCAGGCCTCTCAGAGTATTCTGAGTCAGGCCAATCAGAGAACTCAGGTGGCCCTGTCGCTGCTCCAGTCGTAACCGGCGTCATACCGGGCAGGGATGTACGGCCCAAAAGCAGGTTTTTGACAGTTTCTTGATTGTCCAGACATAAGCTCTGTTTCTTTTGCCGGAGGTTTTTTTCGGTATTTTGTTTCTGGAAGGGATTTTTCGGGCGTTTTTTTTCTGGACGGCAATAATCTGCCGCCGTCAAAATCATGACCGCCGGGTTTCTGGAATGTGAGGATCTGTACCGTCTCGAAACAGCCGCAGCACTCCTTTCATATCAGTGAACGCAAACATTTATTTCCTGATTTCTGATGACTGGCACGGTTCTTTCATATGAAACTGATGCGGGGATAGCCCCGGAATATAACAATAAACCGAAGGGGTGCGAAAGCGAAGAGCAGTTTCCGGAATCAGACAAGAGAAGAATGAAACAGATGTCTGAAAATTAGGTTTTGGTACCTGCTTCGGAAAGACAGTCAAGCTCAGGAGATTTAAAAATGGCTCTTTATGTAAATACCAACGTGTCGTCGCTGAATGCGAACCGTAATCTGGCAAATTCCACTGCCGCACTGGACGTTTCCTACAGGCGTCTTGCTTCCGGACTTCGAATTAACAGTGCCAAGGATGATGCTGCCGGTCTTCAGATCTCAAACCGTCTGACCTCCCAGATCAATGGCCTCAATCAGGGAAACCGCAACGCTCAGGATGGCATATCCTATTCCCAGACCGCAGAGGGTGCTATGGACGAAATGACTGCCATGTACCAGCGTATCAGAACCCTGGCACTTCAGTCTGCCAACGGCAGTAATTCCCAGGCAGACCGCGATGCCATTCAGCAGGAAGTAACCCAGCTTTGCACCGAGATTACCAGAATCGGTGAGGATACCACCTACGGCGGTACTCATATCCTTAACAAATCCATTACTACCTTGACTGATTTTCAGGTAGGTGCCAATGCCAATGAGGTTATCAGCATTGACCTTACCGACGGTTTCAGAATGAACGATGTTTATACGACCATTTATACGGATGCCAATACCACTGCTGCCGAAAAGACCCAGCTGGACAGTGCCGTGGCCAATACCGGAGATACATCTGCCCATGCCGCCGGCATTCACTTTGATGTATCAAGCCAGACTGCAGCCCAGGACACACTGGCTGTGGTGGATAAGTTTGTAGCAGTGATTGACGCTAAGCGGGCCGAGCTTGGTGCCGTGCAGAACCGTCTGGAATCAACCATCAGAAACCAGACCAACGTTTCTGAAAATGTCTCTGACGCCAGAAGCCGCATCCGCGATGCCGACTTTGCTACTGAAACAGCGGCTATGACCCAGCAGAATATTTTGCAGCAGGCTTCCCAGAGCATCCTGAGTCAGGCTAACCAGAGACCGCAGATTGCGCTTTCACTGCTTCAGTCCTAACAGAAAATAACAGTAATGCCTGCGTTCTTTTTCCGGCAGCTTTTTACCATTTCTCTCTTGAGCTTTATAGCTCTATCCCTTTGGCCGGCGATTTTTCTCCGGCCCTTTTTTGACTTAAGAACGGAAATATTGCCGGAATTCCGGAAAATCTGTTTTCTCAGGCGATAAAGTCCGGACATTTGTTTTTCAGTTACGGCATGGTATAAAGGTGATTAAAATCACATATTTAAGATATGTTTTGCAGGAAAAGAGTTTTTTTTAATCTTTTACTAAAGTTTAAATTTTTTTGTCCGCTAAGGGTATGTCTGAAAGTGTATTTATTGCATAATGAACAGGCGGAGGACTTATCCTCTGGTAACTTGATAGAAATACGGGTGGTGGAAATATGATTGATGCGGTAGTTAACAGTTCAGCCGATTTCCTTGCCAAAGGGAAAATACAGAATTCTCCGGCAGCAGAGGTAAATCATGCTGTGAGCACGGAGACCAATTCCAAGACCAGCAAGGCCACTGAGGTTCAGAGTCAGGCCAGGGCAGTCAATGACAAGGATAAGGTTACCGGAACTCTTGTTGAGGAACAGAAAAAGGCAGCTGAGCTCGAAAAAGAAGCGAAGCTGAAGGAGCTGGCTCAGGAAGAGGCTGAGGAAGACGGCGGTATAAAGACTCAGGAGGAGCTTGACAAGATGGCCGAGGCTATGTCCCAGCTGATTCCGGGATACGGTCTCAGCTTTGCCATGGACAAAGATCTCAACGAGGTGGTGGTTACCGTAACCAACAAAACCACCGATGAGGTTATCAGACAGATTCCCAGAGAAGAATTCCTCACTATCGCCAAAAAGTTTAACGAGCTTTTACAGGAATTCAGCGGTAAAACCTCCGACGAGGATCTGAAGGGTGTTTTCATGGACAGCCACGCGTAATATGCGCTGGCAGAAGGGCACGGTTCAGTGAATAGATTTTTAGAGGAGACAGTACTATGGTTTCATCGGTAACTTCGGCAGGCGCGGCCTCCGGCATTGATTTTGAAAGCATTATTTCAGCCAGTGTTGCCGCCAAGAAGGCATCCCTGAGTTCGCGGATTTCCTCTAAAAAGGAAAATACCCAGCTTGAAATCACCGGTGTCGGTCTTTTGAAGAGCAATCTGACTACTTTCAAGGATCTCCTGGACAACATGACTAAGGAGAATGCCTTTAACAAAAGAGCGGTGACCTCTAACCAGAGTACCACGGATCCGGTATTCAGCGTGGAGACCAAGGATTCTGCTGCCAACGGCAACTACAATCTGACCGTGAAGCAGCTGGCTCAGAGCACCTCCTTTAGTACCAGCTTTTCGTCGCTGGAGGAGACATTCGGCAGCGGTGGCAGTCTGACCTTCGCCATCGGTTCCGGAGATGATGCCAAGTCTTTCAGTGTTGAGGTTGGCGAAGGGGATACCCTTAATGATATCCGCAATAAGATCAACAACAGTGCTGACAGCTTCGGGGTGACTGCCAATATTATCACTCTGCAGGACGGCACGGCAAAGCTGGTGCTGGATTCCTGTAAAACTGGAGAGTCCTACAGCAACTTTTCGGTAACAGCCTCCGGAGACGAGTCTCTGAATGCCTTCAATGCCTCTATCACCACTGATGAGAACGGCAACAAGGTAGCTTCCGGGGATTCCTCTATGAAGCTGGTGCGGGCTGGTCAGGACGCACTTCTTGATGTGGATGGCGATACCCTTTCCAGCAGCACCAATGTCTTTGATGACACCATCAAGGGACTAAAGATTACGGTGAACCGTCTTTCCGATACTGAAAAGGTAGAAAGCGAAAACGGCACAGAGACTGGCTTCAAGTCCAATACTCTCAGTATCACCACTGATACCAGTTCGCTCAAAAAGATGATGAACGAATTTGTCAGTACCTACAATGAACTCAGAACAAATCTTGATAATCTTACCAAGAATAATACCTACTCCGAGGGCAAGAGTAATGATGATGGCGGGTATCTGGCAGGTGATTCCACCGGCAAGACTATCAAAAATGCCATGTCCAATCTTCTGACATCGTTTACCATTGGCGGAGAATCCTCCGGACTCAGTCTGTTTTCTCTGGGCCTTGAGGTTGACAACAAGGGTAATCTGTCGGTCAACAGCGAAAAGTTTGAGGATGCCATCAATAACAAGTATGACCAGGTAGTGGCGGCCTTTACCGGCAAGAACGGAGTGTGCGCGAAGCTGTCGTCGAATCTGGAAACCTATACTAAGACCGGCGGTATTCTTGACCTCAGAAAGGATTCTCTTAATTCCGAGCTTCGCAGCATTGAGAATCAGGAGAATGCCAATTCCTCCTATCTGGCCAAGTACGAGGAATCACTGAGAAACCGTTACGGCAATCTGGATACCATGATTGGTACCATGAATACTTCTCTTTCGTACCTGACTTCCGCTCTGAGCTCCATGAACGTTAACAACAGCAAATCGTCATCCTAGCGTGTTTCTGTTGCTGATTATGCGGATCTGCTTGGGTTTTTGGTGAGTGAGATGAGATATAATGCAGCACCGGCGGGTGCTGTATTTTTTCGTGAAGAATAGGTTTTACAGCTTTTGCCGGGCCCCCTGATGTCAGGTTGGGTGCTGTTTTCCCCGGTAGCGGGGGAATGGTTCGGTTTAGGCGTGATGAACGATTCACTGACGGAGCATAGCAATGTACGGACGAAATTTAAAGGCATACAAAACCACCAATCTGGAAGCTGAGATTTCTGTTGCCGATCCTCACAGGATTATTTCCATGCTCTATGAAGGGCTGTTTCAGAGAATCGCTCAGGCCAAGGGAGCTATTGAAAGAAAGGATTATGCCTACAAGGCAGATCGTATTGAAAAGGCTATTGCCATTGTTACTGGTCTCGAAACCGGTCTTGACATGAGTCAGGGGGAGATTTCCCAGAATTTCATGGATCTGTACGAATACGTCAAGCAACGGCTTCTGGATGCTTCCCTTAAGCTTGATACCGCTCCTCTGGATGAAGTTATCAAGTTGTTAATGCCCATTAAGCAGGCCTGGGACGGCATTTCCATGGAAGACAAGGAAAAAGCCTTTGCCGAAAGAGCTCGTTTGGATTCTGCCGAAGGTGCGAACTAGGGTAGGCTTAGCGGGATATAAAAGGCGAGGACAGGATTCTGCAATCGGGAGAAGCGGTATTGGCTAGCGGCGCTACGGATAATGTTTCTGACGGGAGTGGACTGCCCCGGCTGGAGCGGCATCTCAAAAATATGGAATCCCTGATGGTGGATTTCAATACTAATTTTACGATAATAGAGCAGGAGAGCAACGAGTTTTCCAGGATCTTTCCGGCAGTTGTTGATGAAATGATCCGGGCCGGAGAGATCGCCGAGCTGAGAGTCATTGAGCTTCGCATGAGGAAGATCCTGGACGAGTTCATGAGACTTCGGGCCGAGACTCAGGAGGAACTTCTCAAGTGCCGGAGATCTGCCCGTGGTATCAGCAGTTACCGCATGAACGACGGCCATCGGCGTTTCTGATTTTTGTTCCTGGCAACACTGCCAGTACCTGTTTAATAGCTTTTGGCCGCGTTTCAAGCTAAGCTTAGGTTATTCCCGTTTTTCCTGGCATGTTCTTCATTTTTCAGATCAGCCCTGTTCCTGATTTTTTTTCGGGGAATCTGCCCTGCCTGTGAACAGGCATCTCATGGCGTTCATTACCGCCAGGATCATAACACCTACATCGGCAAATACTGCCAGCCACATTCCAGCGAGCCCCAGAGCTCCCATAAGCAAGCATCCGGCTTTGATTCCGATAATGAACCAGATATTTTCCCGAACGATGCGGAGACATTTTCTGGAAATTCCGATTGCTTCTGCGATCTTGCCGGGATCGTCGTCCATAAGAACCACATCGGCGGCGGAAACAGCGATATCTGTCCCGAGCCCGCCCATAGCGATACCCGCATCTGCTCTTGCCAGCACGGGAGCGTCATTGATGCCGTCTCCCGCAAAAAGCACCTTCCCTTTGCTTTCAGAGATTATCTTTTCTAAAAATTTCAGCTTATCTTCAGGCAGAAGTCCGGCATAGAATTCCTTAATATTCAGCTTTGCAGCGATATCCCGGGCGGCATCTTCAGTATCTCCGGTGAGCATGGCAATGCGGGAAATGCCGCAGTTCCTGAGGGCGGAGAGACCGCGGGAAGCTCCGGACTTCAGGGAATCGGAGATTACTGCATAACCGAGATACCTGCCATCAAGGGCTGCATGTACTAGAGTGCCTGAAACGGCGGTGCCGCCGGATAAAATGCCGCGCTCCTGAAGGAGTTCCTGATTTCCGGCCAGGACTGCAAACTCTTTTCCGGGGGAACCTGAAAGTTCTTTAAGGCGGCATTGTACTCCACGCCCCGGAATTTCCCGGTAATCAGAGGTTTCATAGCGGAGAGCCCGTTCCCCAAAAGCCTTTTTAACTGCCCGGGCAGCCGGGTGATCCGAACAGCGTTCTGCATGGGCCAGAACGCTGAGAAGCTCCTCCTTGTCTGTTCCAGCGGCGGAATGAAGATCTGTTACCTCAAAGCTCCCGGTTGTCAGGGTACCGGTTTTGTCGAATACCACGGCATCAGTATTTGCCATAACCTCCATAAAGGCGGTACCCTTAATTAAAATTCCCTGCCTGGAAGCTCCGCCTATACCGGCAAAGAATGAGAGCGGGATGCTGATTACCAGAGCACAGGGACAGCTGATGACCAGGAACGTCAGAGCACGGTAGCACCACTCGTTCCAGTTTCCGGACTGCCCCAGGGCGGTGAGGATTAATGGTGGCAGTAAAGCCAGTGCCAGGGCGGCATAAACCACGAGCGGGGTATAGATACGGGCGAATCTGGTTACAAAGCGTTCAGAGCGGGATTTCCGGAGACCAGCGGTTTCGATAAGCTCCAGTATTTGGCTGGCTGCGGAGTCATCGAAGCTTTTGGTTGTTCTGATTTTGAGGTATCCGCTGAGATTTATCGTCCCGGAATGCACTAGGGTGCCGGGTTTTGCATCCCGGGGGAGAGATTCGCCGGTAAGAGCTGCTGTGTTAATGCCGGAATGTCCTTCGATGACGATCCCGTCCAGAGGGATGCGTTCGCCGGGTTTTACCGCAATAAGAGACCCCACAGGGACCTTCTGTGCCGGCACTGCTTCGGGTTCGCCGTTTTCGTTAAGGACGCCGGCAGTTTCCGGACGAAGATCCATAAGGGAGGTAATATTTTTACGGCTTTTGGCGACGGCCCAGTCTTCGAACAGTTCGCCTGTCTGGTAGAAAATCATGACGGCCACGGCTTCAGTGTATTCACCGGTTTTCAGGAAGGCAATGGCCAGAGCTCCGATGGTAGCAATGCTCATGAGCAGGCATTCATCGAAGGGCTCGCGGTTGAGAATTCCCAGGAGGGCTCGTTTCAGAACATCATAACCGATTAGGAGGTAGGGGATGAGGTACAGAAAGAGGAGCAGGCCTCCGGAAGCAGAAGAATAGAAAATTCCTGCTATAAGCAAGATCGCGAGACAGATTCTGAAAAGGCGGAGTTTTTGTTCCCGGTTCATAGCGGCGCACCCCTGTTTACAGGAAGATCTCAGAGTCAGGAACGGCTTTTTTGCAGTTTTTCCGTACTTCTTCCATGATGGTGGCGGTGTCGGGGAGACTGCCGTCGGCAGGTTCTGAGAATTCGACGGCCATTCTGAGCGCCATAAAGCTTACGGAGACTCTTTTAACACCGGGGGTTTTGCGGGCGGCGGTTTCCATTTTGAGGGCGCAGTTGGCGCAGTCGGTCATGATTTTGTAGATCTTTTCCATAGCGGTACCTCGGAATATTGATAGAATAGTTGAGTATATGCTCAACAGTTGTATTATACTCCCGGGGAAAGACGGGAGCAATAGGAGGTGCATATTCTGAAAAGCCAGAATGACTGGTGCGGCTATGGGCGTACGTTTCATACCTTGGTTTATCGGTTGAGAGTATCCTGATTAATTTTTAAAATGGAGAATGGTATTAAGGGAATTTTTATAATAATAAATGCTGCTATTATTATTTTTTTGCTTAGTGCAATGTTTTTTAGATAGTAATTTGGGTAATGAAGGTTGTTGCTATATAATCGTAGTAATATCAGCAGAGATTTATAGTACTATGTCTATAAAGAACATGGTGTTTGTGAGGATTTCAGAACAGTGGTGATTGTATGGCGGGATGGAATTTACAGCGCGGTGTGATTACTGATTATAATCCCGACGAAGAGAAACTGTGGTCTTTATTCAATTATGTCTTTTCCGATGCCTGTTCAAAGCGAAATACATACAAGTTCGGATTTATTAAATCATTGCTTGATAATGCCTTTAACGGTATGGAAAATTCAGAAGGGATATTTTTTTCCTATAGTCAGATTTTTGCTCGTTTCGCCGAGAACTACTGGAATCTTGTTGTTAAGTATGATTTGAGGCAGATGAGATCTGATGGAAAATCGGTTTATTCTAATGTAGAAAAAATATTAAAAGAAGCTGTTGATAATTCTGTATGTGCATTTCTCGAATTCAGCTCACTTGATGTAATAAAGCAGTCATCAGTTATTTCCAGGGTCGCATCAGAGTGTCGGAAGTACGTGGTGGGTGCCCTTTATAATGATTTTGACGGTGTAATTTACTCATTTGATTTAAAACATGATGGTTTGGTTTTGAATTATCGGGTATACGAATTTATGCTTAAATATAAGTCTGAACTTGAACGTCTGAATTATTATTCGTGGGCAAAATTTCTTGAATCTGTTAATGAAGACAATGCCGTTGTGCATCTTCTCAATAAATTGGAATTTGCAACTCCAAGACGTTCGGATCTGTCGATCTATAGGGAAATTCTCAGAATGGAGTTTGAGGAAAATACCTGTTTTTATTGCGGCAGAAAACTCGGTAATAAGATTCATGTTGATCATTTTATTCCCTGGTCATTTGTCAAGGATGATAAATTATGGAATTTTGTTCTGGCATGTCCTGCCTGCAATGAGAGAAAAAATAACCGCCTGCCGAACAGAGAATTTCTTGCGGTAATTGAAGACAGGAACAAACAGATTATCCGAAAAACTAATAATAGGATTGTACTGAACGAATTTAGCGGATATTCTGATGATTTACTGATTAAAATGTGGAATTATGCCAAAATGAGCGGTGTTAAAGAATATTCCCTCAAAACATGAATCTGCTGACATCTTTCAGGAGAATCTAAGCGTCATCTGTTACTTTTAAGGGACTGCTCTGGTATTGATGGTATACTGCAAAAAAATACCGGAGTCATGCTCCGGTATCATTCATTATATTCCAAAGGGGCTGTATCCAGTTCCCTCCAGCGCTGTTTAAAGCTGATTAGTTATCGCTAACCTGGGGAATGTCAGGATTAACCCCGTTATTGCCCTTATACTTAGCTTTCAGTTTTTTCAGGTTTTCTTTTTCCTTCTCCATAATTTCCTGGTAGTTATTAATTACTGCGCCTACAACCAGGTTGATGAGCAGGAAGGCCGCAAACATGTACCAGAGAATATGGAAGCCGGTAACCAGTGCCGGGGAAGCCTGAATCAGATTGAGTCTGGAAGCGGTTACCAGATTGTAGCGGAGGTCGGTCCAGTCGTCGCCGGTCATGCATCTGAGCAGGGAAAACAGAGCTTCCGGGAGAGTGCCGTACGGATCATCGGAATTAGCCGGGGCATGAGGAGCTATTTCATAGAGCTGTACCAGAGCCTGCTGCTGTTCCGGAGTGGCGGTGGCGGCGTTGGGCAGTTTGAAGAAGTAGATGCCGGCGATGGCGAAGACGTACATGAAGATAAACATGACCAGGGCGTTGTAGGTCAGGGATTTCAGTGACCGGATCATTACCGATATTATCAGCCGGAATTCCAGGCTGGTCTTGAAAATCTTGAGAATTCGGAATACGCGGAGTACTCGAACCGCGGTGATAACCGAGGAGTTTGAGGAAATATCCTCAGGAATGTAGCCTGAGATTACGATCAGAAGGTCAAAAATGTTCCAGCCGTCCTTGAAGAAATCCTTCAGGGATTTACGAACGATAAACCTCAGGACTATTTCGATGGTGTAGATGATCAGACAAGCCATGTTTATGTTTTTGATGGCCTCTGTGGACTGATAGGTTTCTGCGCCGATAGCTGTACAGTTAATGAGGATAACTCCCATTATGAACAGTTCGAATTTTTTATTGTAAACAAAGCTGTGAATTTTTTCTTTAAGTGCAGGGTTCATGATTACCTCCTTTGAAGCCGGAATTTTATCACAAAATGGACAGAGGACTCACCGAAGAATTCCAGCAAAAAAAAAGGCCGCATGATGCGACCTTTTCACAGAGCAGTACGCTTAAAGCTTTTGCAAAGCTTCACGAACCTTCTTGCTAAGAAGTCCCATATCAGTCTTGCCTGCAGCCTGGGGTTTCAGTATCGCCATGACCTTGCCCATGTCGGACATGCCGGCGGCATCAGATTCCCTGACAGCATTTGAAATCAGATCATCAACCTCCGCTTCGGAAAGCTGGGGAGGCAGGAAAGCCCTGAGTACATCAGCCTCAAAATTTTCATGATCCGCAAGATCAGTACGGCCGGCAGCGGCGAACTCCTTTGATGATTCCTCGTGCTGCTTTATCAGCTTGACCACGAGAGAAAGAAAGAGAGAATCGTCCACTGCATCGATCCGCTGATCCACTTCAACTTTCTTAACCTCAGAGAGCAACATACGAAGGGCGGCAGTGCGCTCCTTATCTTTTGCCAGCATTGATTTTTTCAGTGCGGCATTCAAATCTTCGCGTAATGACATATCTCCAAGACCTCAAAAGATTTCAGCAGGATTAATACAGACGGCTGTGGCGTGCGTTCTCGCGAGCCAGCTTCTTAGCCTGACGCTTGGCAGCAGAAGCCTTCTGACGCTTGCGAATGGTAGTAGGCTTCTCATAGAATTCGCGGCTGCGAACATCTGCAAGAATACCAGCCTTTTCACAGGCGCGCTTGAAACGGCGTAATGCTACGTCAAACTGTTCATTTTCACGTACTTTAATAATTGGCATGAGCCATCACCTCGATAGAATATTAAAAATTACGCAGATCTCCACGTGAATAGAGAAACTGCAGAAAATAACGCTGCGCGGATTTTAATATTAAACGGTCATAAAGTAAACGTTTTTTAACGGTTTTTCTGGTATTTTTTGAGAGAAAGTCTCGAAGAACCCTGAAAAATTGTGAAATGTCCTCCGGGGGCGCCGGAAGTAGCTCCTGCGGTTTACTTTTCTGCTATGCTGCCATTTCCGCCGTATTCCCACAGTTTCCCCATAAGATAGTATAATTCCCTGTTTTCTGATTTTAAGGGGGGTCGTCCGTATGCGTATTCTTGGAATTGAAAGCTCCTGTGATGAAACCGGAGCAGCGGTATATGACGATAAACTGGGACTTTTGAGCAATGCTCTCTATTCTCAGATAGCCATGCACGCCGAATATGGCGGGGTGGTGCCGGAGCTTGCCAGCCGGGATCATATCAAAAAGGCGCTGCCGCTTATCAGTAAGGCTCTAAATGATTCCGGATCATCACCAGCCGATATTGACGCTGTGGCCTATACTGCTGGGCCTGGTCTCGTGGGGGCTCTCATGGTAGGAGCTGCGGTAGCCCGCAGTCTTGCCTATGCCTGGAACCGGCCGGCCGTTCCGGTGAACCATATGGAGGGGCATCTTCTCGCCCCCATGCTGGAGGAACGTAAGCCGGAGTTTCCGTTTCTGGCGCTACTGGTGTCTGGCGGTCATACCATGATTATTCAGGTGGCGGCTCCCGGTTCCTACCGGATTCTGGGGCAGTCTGTGGACGATGCTGCCGGAGAGGCCTTTGACAAGACGGCAAAGCTTCTGGGAATTCCCTATCCCGGAGGACCTCTCCTGTCCCGGCTGGCGGAGCAGGGCGTTCCCGGCAGATTCCATTTTCCGAGACCGATGGCAGACAGTCCTAATCTGGACTTTTCATTCTCGGGCCTGAAAACCCACGCAGCCAACACTATCAGGGAAGTAGAAGATTCCCAGCAGGCAAGAGCCGATATTGCCAGAGCATTCGAGGAGGCTGTTACTGATATCCTGGCCATAAAGGTACGAAAGGCCCTCAGGCAGACCAGTTACAGAAGATTGGTGGTGGCCGGAGGTGTCAGTGCCAACAGGGGTATCAGAAAGGGGCTTGCCGATCTTATGACGGAGCTAGGAGGCGAGGTGTTTTATCCCAGAACGGAGTTTTGCACCGATAACGGCGCCATGATCGCTTATGCGGGTATGTTCCGGTTCAAAATGGGGACTCGGGCGGATTTATCCGTGGAGGTACGCCCCCGCTGGCCGCTGGACACTCTGGAGCAGAATAATGGCTGAGATGTTTTCTGAAAAAGCTTTTGCCGCCTTTGGATCTTCTTGGGGGAAAGCGGACTATGACACCGTGCTTATTCGGGATCTCAGAACACAGTGCATTCTGGGCATCCTCCCTGAGGAGAGGGTAACGCCCCAGACGGTGGTGTTCAATGCCGAACTTTATACGGATCTCACCCGGGCTCTTTCCTGCGATGACATTTCAGAAACCCTGAACTATGCCCGTGCCGCGGAAATTATTACCGCCACTGCCGCCAGTGTCAGAGCCGGTACTGCGGAATATCTGGCCGGAAGAATCATCGCAGCTCTTCGGCAGGAATTCGGAGAAAGGCTTCAGGGAATTCTTCTGGAGATTCAGAAGCCCGAGATTCTTCCAGATGTCTCGGGAGTAGGAGTACGGGTCAGAAGAATGTTCGGAGGCGGTAATGACTGAGGTGTATCTTGCTCTTGGAAGCAACATAAAGAGAACCGCCAGCCTTGTTCATGCCGTAAAGCGTCTTTCCGGAGTTCTTGTGAGCTGGAAGTGTTCCCGGGTTTACAGGAGCGTTCCTCATAACAATGCCCGGGGGCCGGAGTTTTTCAATGCTGTGATAGCCGGCTGTACGGATCTTTCTCTTCCGGATCTTTTTAATTTTACCAAGGCTGCGGAAGCCGAAATGGGCCGGGAAAACTGGATATCTCCCGAGGGAGAAACGTTCTCGCTACGGTGTCTGGACATCGATATCCTGACCTACGGGGATACCGTATCCGTAAATCCGGAGCTCCCGCGTTCGGATCTTACCAATTATTCCTTTGTCATTCAGCCGGTTCTGGAGCTTAAGCCGGATTTTCGGATGCCGGGAAGAGACGGATTTCTTAGAGAACTGGCGGATCCGGCATGTCTGAGGCCATTGCCTGTCGTTCCGGAATTGGATCTGGAACTGCTGTCCCGGAGCTGATCTAAGGGAAATTGCGGTGTCCGTAATTATTTAAAACTGTTGGGTGTGCAATCATGGATTTCTATCAGGCTTTTATTCTTGCAGTGATTCAGGGACTAACCGAATTCCTCCCTGTTTCCAGTTCGGCTCATCTAATTCTGCCTTCTCAGCTTCTGGGGTGGCCGGATCAGGGGCTGGTTTTTGACATTTCCGTTCATGTTGGGACGCTGCTGGCAGTTCTTATCTATTTCAGAAAGGAGCTCCGGCTGATGGTGGCGAATCTTCTGTGCTGGCTGTTCCGAAAAGATGCTCTTGATACCGACGGCCGTTTGCTTCTCTGCGTGCTTCTGGGAACGGTTCCAGTGGGACTGGCGGGGCTTCTGTTCAAGGGATTTATCGAAACGGCTCTTCGCAGTGACTACGTTATTGCTGTAACTACCATTGTGTTTGGCATTGTTCTTCTGATTTCGGAAATCTATAACCGCCGGGCTCTTAAAAATCCGGAGCGGGAGAACAGAACCTTTGAGCTGATGAATTCCGGTACTGGCGGTTCGGCAGCCTCCGCAGATCCTAAAGAGTCGTCTGCCATGGCAGCTTCGGAATCTTTGAAGACTCCCGGCTATGTCGGACATATTACGGAAACTGTAAAGGATCGGGATAATGTCCGAGCCTTTGTTCTGGCGCTTATTATTGGCTGTGCCCAGGCGATAGCACTGATTCCGGGAACCTCCCGATCCGGTATTACCATGACGGCCGGGTATTTTCTAAGAATGTCTCCGGAAAATGCCGCCCGATTCAGTTTTCTGTTGTCTATCCCGGTGATCATTCTCTCAGGACTTATGGGAGTTAAGGATCTCATTACTGGCGGTGCCGGGACTGAAGGCGGTGCCGGTATTATGATGATTGCCGTGGGCACTCTGGTGTCCTTTGCGGTGGCGCTACTGGTGATTAAGCTTTTTCTGAAGTTCCTTACCAGAATTGGCCTGCTTCCTTACGTCATATACCGCATTCTTCTGGGGATAGCCCTTTTTGCCGTGCTTGGTGCCGCTGATTAATCCGGTGCCTGGGAGGATCTGTCCGGGGTTTAGTCAGAACAGCTCCTCTGATATTCCCTGTTCTTTCCAGAATCTTTTTAGCCATTCCTGTGCTGCGGCAATGACCTTCTGTCTTCTTCTGGAAAGCTCTGTCTGAATTTCCGCGCCCTGAAAGCCGTCCTGAATTACCGGGGCGGGGGTGATTTTTCTGGCCTGGTTGAAGAGGTACACCAGATTGTAACTTTGGGTAAAATGCTCCGGGGTTTTCTTGTCCCGGCCGCGAAAGTCGGCGGTGAGACATTCTGCCAGAATGAAGATGTTTTCCGGCTTCTTGTAGCCTCCCATTTTGAAAAATACCCGATCCAGAATAGCCGGATCCTTGCTGTTAAGTCTGGTGTAGCTGTGGTTTTCGGAGATTTTTACGGCAAAGTCCCGGTAGAGGGACGGAATTTTGAGAGCCGCGGCCATGGCCCTGATTCGGGGGGCTCCCTTTTCAGTATGCTTTTCGTGCCGTGGAAGGCTTTCCGGAGGAGTTTCCAGCTTCCCGAAATCGTGAGTCAGCATGGCAAATCTGGTAACCGGATTCCGAGTAATACGGGAAATTTCCCGGAGTGTAAGCATGGTATGGTCAAATACGGTACCTTCAGGGTGAAAGTCCGGAGGTTCCGGGATACCGTGAAGGGCGGCAATATCGGGCATGACACATTTCAAAGCCCCGGTTTTTTCCAGAAATATGAAGTACTGTTCCGGATTGTCAGTAGAGAGTGCCTTTTCCGTTTCAAGCCAGATTCTTTCAGGTGTCAGTGCTTCAAGTTCTCCCGAAGCGGCCATCTCGGTGCAGAGTTTTTCCGTTTCCGGCGCTACCCGAAACCCCATCCGGAAAAAACGGGCATAGAATCTGGCTAGCCGGAGCACCCGGAGGGGATCTTCAGAGAAGGCCGGTCCCGCATGTCTCAGAATGCGGTTCGCAATATCCTGGGCTCCGTTCAGGGGATCTACCAGATTGCCATGTTCATCCTCGGCAATGGCATTGATGGTGAGATCCCGGCGTTTCAGATCCTCAGTTATGGAGATGTCCGGAGAAAAGTCGCACACAAAGCCGTTATAGCCATGTCCGCTTTTTCTCTCGGTGCGGCAGAGGGCATACTCCTCTCCGGTTTTTGGGTGGATAAATACCGGAAAATCGTGTCCTACCTGCCGGTAGCCCAGCCGGAGAAGATCCTCGGGAGTTGCTCCTTCAACGCAGTAGTCGCGATCCTTGCCTTTGATACTAAGAATTCTGTCGCGGACAGCGCCGCCTACCAGATAAATCCGCATTATTCCTCCCGGGTGTTGAGCATTTTTGTTTGAGATAATTCATGATAAAACCCGTTTACAGTGTAAAATATCATCCTTCTACGAACAACTGAATATTATTCGGTATTCCTCAAGTTTTGCATGATAAAGGTTGAGACCATGTACAAGAGTTTTTTCGGACTGAACGAGCTTCCCTTCAGTATCTCTCCGAATCCTAAATACTTTTATCTCAGCAGCCACCATAAGGAGGCCCTGTCCATGCTGCGGCACGGCATCATGGATTCCGGAGGCTTTGTGCTGTTCACCGGAGAGGTGGGAACCGGAAAGACGGTGATTTTAAGGACTCTTCTGAACTCCATGCCTGAGGATATTGCTACTGCCGTTATCTATGATCCTGCGCTGCCGCTTCTGGAAATGCTGGAGAAAATCTGTGAAGAGTTTGGCATTCAGATTCCGGACAATGCCGGTAAAAGAGCGCTGACCGATCTTATCAGTGATTTCCTCAAGGGACTTCATGCACAGGGGAAAAGGGCTGTTCTCCTTATAGACGAAGCTCAGCTGATTCCTGATGAAGTGGTAGAGCAGGTAAGACTGCTGACCAACATTGAAACCGACAATAAAAAGATTCTGCAGGTGATTTTGGTGGGGCAGCCGGAACTTCAGGAAAAATTTCGTCAGTCCCATATGCGTCAGGTGGCTCAGCGTATTACCGCCAGATTTCACCTGCTGCCGCTATCCCTGGAAGAGGTTGATGCCTACCTCAGATACCGGATGCAGGCTGCGGGATGTGTGCAGATCATTTTTTCGAACGCTGCGGTCTCTGAGCTTTACCGTTTTTCCCACGGTATTCCAAGAATAATCAATGTGGTAGCTGACCGGGCACTTCTGGCGGCCTTTGTGGATCGTTCCCCGAAGGTGGAGCGTCGCCATATGCAGCGGGCGGCTCGGGAGGTTTTAGGAACCAAGACTCTGCCGGAAAGGGTGAAGGAGAGACTTCAGGTGCTGCAGTTTTCCGGAAAGCTGCTTCCTCTGGCGGTTACTGCCGTGCTTATGATCGGGACGGGCTATTTTTTGGGAACCTGCACCGGGAAGTCCCTTAATGATTTTTCAGAGCGGGAGGTTATTCAGGAGCTTAAGACGGATCCGGATGTTATGGCCCTTGCCGAAGAGCTTCAGGAGCTCAGGACCCGGCAGAAGAATTTCGAGACAGTAAAAAGAGAGCAGACCCGCTTTGCTGCCGATATCCTTAACAACAGCTTTGAGGAATCATCCTGGAAGAATCTGGTACAGCTCTGGGGAGTTACCAGCATTCCGGATGATGCACGGGAAGCCTGGAAGTATCTCGGTGCGCTGGGCTACCGCTGTCTCAGGGGCAAGTCGTCTCTCAGCGATCTTGAACGTTACAACGTTCCGGCGGTGGTGCAGCTAATGGATAAAAAGCTGACACCGTTCTATGCCGTGCTTCTTAAAATGAACGAGCAGTATGCAGTGATTCTTATGAATGGCCGGGAGTGGATCATGCCCCGGGAATGGCTGGAGGATTCCTTTGAAGGAGACTTCACCCTGATCTGGCCTTTGCCGGACGGTTTTGCCGAGGTGGACGAAAACAGCTCCCATAAGGCTCAGGAACAGGTCTTTAACATGCTGAGGCGTTATGATTCAGGTGATGAAACCGAGTTCAGGACCTGGGATTCCGATGTGCAGAATATGGTTTCTGCATTTCAGCGTGATTCAGGTCTTCCTGAAACCGGAGTTGCCAGTATTGAAACCCTGTGGGCTCTTCTGCCGTATGCAGACACCGATAACCCTCTCTACAATCAGTACATTCTGCCGGAAGATCTGGAACGGGCCAGAAGAGGAGAGCCCGTTTCCGCAGGAGAGGTTCCGGAAGCTTCCCGTTCCGGAGAAATGACAGATGACGATAATACCGGAAATCCCGGTCATGAGCCGTCTCCGGCGGATCTGGCGCTTTCGGAAATTCTGGAAGGCTCTGATTCCTCTACCTCCGGAGGCGAGGGAGCAGGGGCGGATTCTGAAGCAGACCTTTCACCAAAAACTATAAAGGAGCCCCATAATAATTCCGGGCCCGGGGGGACGGAACAGCCCCGGAATGTTTCTGATAGTGTTTCCGGTTCTGAAGCTCCTGAAGCCGTGAAATCCGGTCATCACGATGGTTCCGAACAGCAGCTTTCTCCGGAAAAGAATCCGGAGCCTGATGCCGGGAAAGATAAGTCTTCCCAGAAGGTTCCGGAACCGGTAAGCGGCACCGTCATGGCAGCTAATCCTGCGGAAGTACGGGATCGCACCCTGAACGGGGTTAATCTCAGGACCGAAGCACTGACAGCAAAGCCCGAGGCAGATTCGGCCAAGAAATCTGGCAAAACTTCCAGTGCGGGAAAAACGTCAGGAAAGGCTCCTGAAAAACCGGCAGAAAAGCCGCACGGGAAATCAGCGGCTGCAAACAGGGCGGCTGACAAAAAAAATGACAGGCCTGCTGATAAAAATAATGAAAAAGTCCCTGAGAAACCAGCGGAAACGACAGGTGGGGCGCCGGCTATGAATGCTCCTGCCGCTAATACTCAAAAATCCCAGCAGAAGGTGCTGTCGAGTCCGGGAGTTCCCGGGGGCGAAGCGCTGCCTCCCGCTTTCAGAGGGGAGGCTGATATGGGGCTGGACATGCTTAATATTCTGGAGAGCGAAGCCAGCAGATCCGGTGTTCCTCTGAGCACGGATCAGGAAACGGTCAATGCAGAAAATGGAGGAGAGTGATTATGTCATTGTTTTCAGAAGCGGACAGTCTCAAAAACGAAGCCTCCGGCATTGATCTCATGCCAGGAAGGGATGCCCGGATTGTATGGCTGTGGAGAGCCGTTTTCGGGGGGGTGGCAGTGCTGACTCTGTCCTACGGCTATATTTTGGGATACCGCAGCAACAGCAGTGAATACAGTGCTTTTTACGAACAGGAGAAGGTTCAGGTGCTGGAGGGGCTTCGGAAGTCTGCTGACAGTATCCGGGTAGCCATGGAGTCTGATGATGCCGAGGATTATCCATTTATAGACAAGCCCCGTATTCACAATTTCAATATTCGCTACAGCGAGGATGATTTTGCCAGCACCAGCGGTGATCCCCGGAGGACCGACTCTGCTGCGAAGTCAGGCAGGGATGATTTTTATGCTGATGAATACGAGACCTCCATTCCCAAAAGCTCTCGGGATCGGAAGAAGGATGATACGGCAAATTCCGGAATCGAAATAGCCGCCAGACAGGATAAAAAGAGTCCGGCCAGACAGCCTGACACCAAACCCAGACAGGAGAACCGGGTTGAGACCAAAAAGCCTTCTGTTCAGGATCTTTTTTATGAAGCTGTTGAAAGCACCGGCGGCATGGAATCCTTCCAGCCGGAGGCCGGACGATCCCAGAAGGCCCGGGATCGTAAAATGTCTCAGGAGGCCATCCCCCTGGGATCACTTCCGGACAGTATCAAAAACCAGATTCCTTCATTTGTCTACAATGCACACAACTATTCTACTGACAGCTCTCGCCGTTCAGTAACTCTTAACGGAGTAAGCGTTAAGGAAGGGGGGCGCTTCAGAAATCTGGATGTGGTGAAAATCGGCGAGGATTATGTGGTATTCCGGGTGCAGGGACAGAGCTTCAGCTGGAAAGCTATGGACGACTACCGCTAAGGGGGAGAGCTGGAAAGCGCATTGTTCTCGATAGAACGTCAGTTGGTATTATTGAGCGGTTAGATAGAAGGCCGACGCCATAGGATTCCCGGCAGCGGCCATTATGGGAGGGAAGCAAGGAATGGGTATACTTCCAGTATCTATTAGTAGTAATCGTCCCGCTTTCTTCTCGGACGGGGCAGATATACCAGAATCACCCCGATAACGGCGCCGGCACCGGCGATGAGAGCTCCGTTTTTCCACCAGCGGATCTGCATTTCCTGTTCCCTGGTCTTAAGCTGGGCGTCAAGATCGGCCTTGAGAGCCCGGGCTTCCTTGAGCTCTTCTACCTGGGACAGCTGTTCCTTCTCCAGCGCGGCGTGGGCTATCTTGAGCTGCTCTAGCTCCTTCTTTTTTTCGCGGAGCTCTCTGGCGTTTTCGCTGTCGATATTGTCAAGCTTGTACTTGAGCTCGGCGTTTTCACGGGTAAGCTCTTCAACCTGATAGCGGTAGCTCTTTTCTTCCTGGATATATTTCTTGGGAATCCATGCTTCCTGACCGTTGGGCTTGATTACCTGATAGTAGTCCTTCTTTTCGGAAATAAACTCCAGCCGGTCTCCGGGGTGAACAGTTCCGGTAAGCTTGTACTCTTTGCCGGGACCGCGGGTAGTCCAGATGCCTTCGTTTTCCGAGACATACACGAATTTTGCTCCGGCGCGGCTAGCTGGACGCGGATTGTCTGTCTGCTGACTGTCAATGCTGTCTGCGCCGGCTGCCGGGGCTGGCTTTTCAGCAGCCGGGACTGGGCTGTCTTTATTGCTATCTGCGATTTCGCCGGGCGCAGAAACCGTATCTCTGGCCTCGGCTGCTTTTTTGGCCATAACGGCATCTCTGGTCGGAATTTCTATGGTTTCCGGCGCCGGTTCAGCCAGAGCAGTTTCTGCCATCAAGATTCCTGCTGTAAGACCTAGTAGCACGGCTGATTTTAGTTTTATCATGTTTGCCTGTTTTCCATCTGTCTATCAAAAAGTGTGATTATTCTACTAAAAATGATGACAAAAGGCTATTGATGGTATCTTTCCCGGCTTCCGGATGGGAGGCTTACGAAGAGCATGGAATCCGGAAATCTGCAGTAATTTGCAGTAATTTGCAAGACTTGCCAGAGGGATCAAAAAAGGCATGACCGTTTGTCTAAAACGATCATGCCCCGAACAGCCTTATGCTTTCTTTATCAGGAGATGGCCAGAAGCACGGTTTTCATGATGAAGTAGACAATGATGGCGAAAAACGCTCCGGCCGGAACAGTTACTACCCAGGACACCACAATGTTTCGCACGATATTGAGATTTATGGCAGCAATGCCTCGAGCCAGTCCGACGCCCATGATGGCTCCCACCAGAGTCTGGGTGGTAGATATGGGGAGTCCGGTTCCTGAAGCCAGAACCACAGTACCTGCCGTAGCCAGCTGCGCTGCAAATCCGCGGCTGGGGGTGAGAGCTGTAATTCCCGAACCTACAGTGTTCATAACCTTGTAGCCGAAGGTGGCCAGACCTACCACCATTCCCAGAGCCCCCAGAAGAAGAACCCATGACGGAAAGGACACGGCTCCTGACGGCATTTCTCCGTTAGAGGAAAGAATAGCCGCCACCGAAGCCAGAGGTCCGATAGCGTTGGCCACATCGTTGGAACCGTGGGCAAAAGCCATAGCGCAGGCGGTCATCAGCATTAGTACGGAGAACAGCTTTTCGACATTGGCATAATGCTTCTTGGCTTCCAGAGTCTGATCGAAATGTAAAAAACTGAACAGAATCTTGGCAACAATTCCGGCACATATGGAAATTCCCAGTCCGAGAAGCCAGCTCTCACTGGCGGTAAGTTCAATGTTTACATGCTTAAGCCCCTTGTCCAGGGTTACTACCGAAATTATGAGAACGGTGAGAAAGACGTAGTAGGGAGCGATTCTTTTGGCATGCTTCAGGGGATGAAACTTGCAGAATATAAAACGCTGTATATGCACAAACAGGAAGAATGAGAATACTCCGGCGATGACCGGGGTGATGACCCAGGATCCGACAATTCCCCCGAAGGCATCCCACTGTACGGCTTTGATTCCGGAAGCCACCACACCAAAGCCCACCAGAGCTCCGATAATGGAGTGAGTGGTGGAAACCGGCCAGGAAAACAGTGTAGCTACTATCAGCCAGAGTCCGGCTGAAAGCATGGCGCTTATCATTCCCAGCACCAGATCCTGAGCGGGAATAGTGCATTCCGGAGAGAGAATGCCATCCTTTATGGTGGATACCACCTCGCCGCCAGCCAGATAGGCTCCGAGGAATTCAAAAATAATGGCGATGACGATTGCCTGTCTCACGGTAAGCGTTTTGGTGCCCACCGATGTTCCCATGGCGTTGGAAATATCGTTGGCTCCGATCCCCCAGGCCATAAGGAAGGCAACCACAGCGGCAAATCCGATAAACATCCCGCTGTGAGCTAACATAAATTCCATGGGTGACACCTATTATGCTTTTGAAACCATGGCTTCCAGTCTGGAGCCTACTCGTTCGGCCTGATCCGCAAGGTCTCCGATTTTTTCCAGGACCTTGTAGAGGAAAATTGCATCCACAGGATTAATTTCGTTTTCTCTGAGGTACAGCTCGTGTCTCAGATTTATCTGGATCTGGTCGGTATCATCTTCAATCATGTCAAGATCCCGCACCATGCTTTCCACTACTCTGATTTCCCGGCCGCGGAATCCTGTTTCCAGAAGATCATCAAGCTGGTGAATTACCTTTACGGCAAGCTCGGTGGCATCGAGACAGCGGTTGATGTACTTCATAAAAAGCTCTTTGACCTCGGTGGGAATATGAAGCTGCCGCCCTACCATGATTCCGGCGATATCCTTTGCCCGGTTGGCAATTTTGTCCTGCTGGTTCACCAGATCCAGAAGATCGGTCCGGGCCAGAGGCATGAAGAGAGAATTGGGGAGATTCAGACGGATTTCGCGCTTCAGGAGATCCGCCTCCTTTTCCTTGGCGCTGATTTTCTGCTGACAGGCCAAGGCCTTTTCCCAGTCGTCAGAAAAAACACATTCAAAAAATTCCGGAAGATCCTTGCAGCATTCATGAACCTTCTGAATATGGTGATACATCGGTTTGAGCGGGGACTTGGCAAACAGGCTTAGAAAGTTTACCGGCATGGGCACCTCCTTATACAGAAAACCGGTCATATTTTACCTTTCCTTCCGTATCTGAACAATAAAATTATCCCCGTCCGTCCGAGGGCCGAAATTCCTGCGTAACAGGGCTATTTTGCAGGACGGGGATATGCTCTTCCGTAATGTTCTGTGAGGTGTAATGCAATTAGCAATTGCCTGTAAATATCTTATGCAAAGTTGGTACCAATGCGCACTATGATGTGAACATATCTACCGCTGTGCGGGTATCAGGGAGCTAAGAGCCGGCGCGGGCATCAGTCCAGGCTGTTTAGAGCAGAAGCCGCAACGAAGGTCATGGTTAGAGTGAAGGAGGCGGCAGGAAAGGTCTTCTGGAAAAACAGCCAGAGCTTCCTGAAGCTTTAAACTGTTTCAGGGATTTGTCGCCTTTTCACGAGATCCGCTGGGTAGTTGCGCTGGAAAGTCAAAAGTCTGAGGGCGCTTGCAGGTGAGCTGTATGGAGAAGGAACGCTATTATCTGAAAGCAAAAGCAGCAAAATTGTATATCACAGCTGACGGTGATGGGAGTAACGGTGATCGTTACAGTTTTTGGCAATCCGAATTTCAAAAGCTTGCAAATGACCGCGGCTTTCCAATATTTAGGATTCCCATTTTTCTCCGGGAACTTTGGTGCCGTTTTTGTGGCCTAAACGCAGGAAATATCATAAAGGGCACGGATAATCTGTTTTCTGTCTGTCTGAGATTCCCCCGGAAACGGGACTTTTTCTGGAAGTGCAAAAAACGCTGCCGAATCGCTTTATGGTTATAAGAATCAGCTGAAACCTTCTTTGCTGTACTCTGGTTGCGTGGATTCTCTGGCTGATCCAGAGGGGCTGTAGCTATCAGCGTTAGGATTGATCAGCCTGATAATATGTTGCTCTGGTATACGAGCTAGTTACCAGAAACCAGCTGCTTATTGTGATAGAGTTAAGAACAGATAATCTGCCGGTGCAGCAGATTAGGATGCAGGACTGATTCAGGAGCTGCACAGACTATCATTCATTACAGCAGTCATTATCGGCATTAACTATAATTTCAAAACCAGGCCCGCCGGCGTCTGATTGAAAATCGGTCTTAATATTTATCCTCAGGAGGCATGTGCATGGCACAGGAAACAGAAGTAAAGTTTATGGTGGAATCCGGAAATCCCGGAGATGTTATTGACTGGGCGGAGAGTGCGGGGCTTCTCAGTGGAAGACCTGTGCAGCTGCATCTTGATAATTATTACTACGATACCCCTGACTTTATACTGCGTCAGGCTGGAATCGCTCTCAGGGTCAGATGTTCTGATGACAGCTGGGAGGCCACCATAAAGACCCGGGCCGGAGGAAATGAGGGAAAAACCGGAGGTGTGCACATTCATCCGGAATACACTGTTCCTTTGCCGGGGCAGCCGGAATATCCGGATCTTGGTATTTTTCCGGGGGAAATTTTTAGAGATCTTCCTTCTGGAGAGATTCAGGAAAGACTGACACGAATCATGAGTCAGAGATGTGTGCGTACCATTTTTAATGTTTTCGGTACTACACCGCTCCATGAGGACTTTATTATCGAGATCAGCTTTGACGAAGTTGTTTATCAGGGGAAAAACGGCGATATACCTGGAAGGGAACTGGAGCTGGAACTGAAGGAAGGTGGTTCCGGAGCTCTTCTTTACGTTGCCGCCATTCTTCTGGAAGCCGAAAAGGCCAGGGAAATGCCCCTGAAGCTGAGAACGGGGTCTGTTTCAAAAATGGAGCGTGCGGCCATTTATGCAGGACTTGCGGAGGCTGGAACGCCCTCCGGGGGAGACCTTTCGTCGGATCGGGGGATCTGTCAGACACTTGCGGGGCTTGAAAGACGCTGTTTTCTGGAGAGCGACAGTATCAGAGCGGCTCAGGCTTTCAGGGATCTCGGAAGTTTTTTCAGGGAGATTTCCGAATCCCCCGTTTCGTCGTCTTTGCGGGATAATCTGAAGATTCTGGCCAGAGACTATTATGACAAAAAGCTTCCGGATCTTCCTCTGGCCGAAAGAAAGAAAGCTCTGAAGCTTATGCTGACAGCTCCGGATCTGGTACTGGCTCGGCTCAGACTGGAGCTGGAGAAGAGTCTCTGATAACCAAACCGGCTATTTCAACCGAGGACATTTTCATGGCGATTACAGACGAGATGGCCGCTCAGGCGGAAAAAAATCTGACAAGACTTTTTGATGGGGTTAAGGATCCGGATCTTGAAGTTCTTGAAAAACATCGGGTGCTTATCCGGGAAGTTTTTGCCTATTCAGATTATGTGTCCTGGTATGCCATTAAGTGGCGGAGCCGTTTTGTCAGAATGCTGGAATCTGGAGAATATGAATGGTCGCACCGCTATGAATCCTACAGATCGGAGATTCGGGTGCTGATTCGGGATGTTTCAAACCTGGAATCTCTTAAAAAGGCGGTGCGGGAATTCAGGAATGACAAGATGGCGGTTATTGCCATCAGGGAGATTCTTGGCAAATCAACTCTTAACGAAAGCCTTATGCACTCGTCTTTACTGGCCGAGGCGGTGGTAGTGGAGGTTCTGGACTATCTTTACAGACTTAATGCCGGAATCAGCGGCATCCCGGTTTCGGCATCTTCCGGAGCTCCCCAGAAAATGCTGGTTATCGGCATGGGCAAACTGGGCGGGTACGAGCTGAACTTTTCTTCAGACATTGATTTGATTTTCTGCTATCCCGAAAGAGGCGAAACTATAGGCGGGCGGAAGCCGGTGGATAACCAGGTGTTTTTTACCCGCCTGGGACAGCAGCTTATCCAGGTGCTGGAACAGAAGACCGGGGATGGTTTTGCCTATCGGGTGGATATGCGGCTTCGGCCGTTCGGGGACAGCGGTCCCCTGGTAAGTTCCTTTGCCGCCCTGGAGGACTATTATCTCAGACATGGCCGTTCCTGGGAGCGCTATGCCATGGTCAAGGGACGGGTGCTGGGGGATGAGACTCCCGAAGGCGAGGAGCTTATGGACATGCTCCGTCCTTTTGTCTACCGGAGATATCTGGATTTCGGGGCTATTGAGGCACTTCGGAAGATGAAATCTCTTATCGAGGCGGAGGTGCGCCGGCGCCATTTATTCGGTAATTTCAAACTGGGTGAGGGCGGCATTCGGGAAGTGGAGTTTGTAGCCCAGGTATTTCAGCTGATGCGGGGCGGGCGGATTAAGGATCTGCAGGAAAGAACCTTGCTTAGAGTGCTGGTTTCCCTTCGGGACTGCGGCTGCATTGATGAGGCCTCCTGCAGGGTTTTGAGTCAGGGTTACGTCTTTCTCCGCAGAACAGAAAATCTCCTTCAGGAAATCCGGGACGAACAGACGCAGACTATTCCCCAGAACAGTCTGGATCGCTCACGGCTTCACCTGGCTATGGGGTTTGATACCTTTGAAGCGTTTTATGACAGGCTGACTGAGGTAATGCATGAAGTGCACCGGGAGTTTTCGGCAATCATTTCCGAGCCCGCCGAAGAAAAGGACGAAGAAGATCCGGTATTCATGGATCTCTGGCTGGTAAGTCTGACTCCTGACGAAATAGAGGAGCTCCTCGAAAAGAATTTCCGGGATGTGTCGGATATTCCGGGACTGGCCACTGAGATCGTTCATCTTAAAAAGGAGCTTCACAGCCGGAGCATTGGTCCCAACGGCCGGGAGATACTGAACCGGCTGATGCCGTATTTTCTGGGACGGCTGGCATTGTTCGACGAGGATGTGCTGCCTACTTTTAAAAGAATCTCCCGGCTTATTTGGTGTATCTGCCAGAGAACCACCTATATGCAGCTTCTTCTGGAAAACAACGGGGTGGCCGAACAGGTTCTGAAGCTATGTCATGAAAGTGAGCTTATTTCCGAACAGATAACAGAGCATCCCATTCTTCTGGATGAGCTTCTGATTCCGGAAAATCTCTACCGTCCGGTGAATCCCCTGGATTATGACAAGGAGCTTAGGGAGTTTATGCTCCGGATTGAGAATGACGATCTGGAACAGCAGATGGAGGCACTGCGGCAGTTCAAGCTGATTCAGCTGCTGCGGATCTGCGCGGCAGATCTGGCAGGCGTGCTTCCCCTGATGAAGGTCAGCGATTATCTGACATTTCTGGCCCAGTCCATCCTGAATGAGGTGGTGAATCTGGCCTGGAAGCAGGTCACTGACAAATATGGAGAGCCAGGCAATGCCAGAGTTCGGGGCGATCGCGGCTTTGCGGTAATTGCTTACGGCAAAATGGGCGGCATCGAACTGGGGTACGGAAGCGATCTGGATCTGGTATTCATGTCAGACAGTTCGCTGGACGGAGAAACCTACGGTAAACAGGTGGTTTCCGACAGAATGTTCTATGGCAGGCTGGCGCAGCGCATTATGCATCTTTTTAGTACCAGGCTTTCTTCTGGCATTCTTTATGACGTGGATGCCAGACTGCGTCCCGAAGGAGAGTCGGGACCACTGGTATGCACTCTTAATGGTTATGAAAACTATCTGGAGAAGCGGGCATGGACCTGGGAGATTCAGGCTCTGGTGCGGGCTCGGGCTGTCGTTGGTCCCGAGAGAATGATCGGTGAATTCAACAGAATCCGGGACAGGTTTTTGAGAAAGCCCCGGGATCCGGAAGTGCTCAGGAAGGAAGTGGCGGACATGCGCGTAAAGATGTCTCAGAATCTGAACCGGGCCCGGCCGGGATTTTTCGACCTTAAGCACAGCCCGGGGGGAATGATTGATGTGGAATTTACCGCCCAGTATCTGGTGCTGGCCAATGCTCCTGGAAATCCTGATATGGTGCTGTGGAGCGACAATATCAGAATTTTTGAGGAATGTGTCCGTCTCAATCTGTTAAGTCCCGAAGACGGTAATTACCTCAAGGAGGCCTATCTGGCCATCAGAAACCGCTATAACCGCCAGGCGCTTCTGGGAAAGTCGAAAGTTGTTCCGGATACGGAGCTGATACCGGAACGGGAACATGTTGCAGCGATCTGGAAAAGAATTGTCGGCGGGGTTTCCCATCATCAGGGTACCTCTGTAAAGAAAAACTCCCCGTAAGCGTACATAAGACGTATTTATGAAGATCCCGAAGCTTGCTTAAATCGGTCATCGGTTACATAGAAATTAAGCTGCCTGACAGCTCTTTCGAACAGGATCTTACATACTCGCACCTTAGTTTCCTTCCGGGCACAACGGAGTTTCTCCGGTTCGTATTAGGTCTTAAACCGTCTTTTTAAGGCTTCAGGGATTCTTGACAAAAGTGCTGGTGAATCCGTACCATATCACACAAAAAAAATCGGGATGTGCTGAAGGAATTTGCAATGGAAGCGAAGATCACAAATAACAATCTTCCTGCTAATCAGCACGATACTGACCATTCCAAACTGGATAACCTTTACTCGTTAATCGAAAAACTTACATCAACCATTCAAGAGCAGACCTCAACCATTCAGAAGCAGACTGAAGCCTTTCAAAATCAAGCTAAGGAATTGTTAAAAAATAAAGTTTAATTATCTATTAGTTTTTACCCGCCACAGTGTGCTATCATAGTGATAGTCATTGGAGGGTAGAATGATTCCGGAAAACACTAGAATTTTTGTAGGGAAAGTACTCCCTCAGCTGGATGAAAAACAAAGAAGAATTTTTCTTGGAGCTTTATCTGAAATGCTGGGGAGAGGAAGTGTCAAGGATCTCCATGAGCTAACACAGATCTCTCAGGTCACAATCATTGAGGGTAAAAAAGAGTGCGCAAATATAGAACCGAATCCTAAGTTCAAAACAACCGGTAAAAACAGGAGCGCAAGCGGTGACAGGGTAAGAGCAGAAGGTGGTGGAAGGAAATCAATCCGTGAAAAATACCCTCAGGTTATAGATGAGATAAACCTTTTACTGGAAAACAGTACAGTAGGAAATCCTGAGAATCCATTGTGCTGGACCACCAAAAGTCTTCGTAATATTGAGGCTTCACTCAAGGGAAAAGGAATGTCTGTCAGTTATGTAACCATTGGTAATATTCTAGAGGAGATGGGGTACAGTCTGCAGCAGAACCGGAAATATACAGAGAGCGGAAATGCAGGACCTGATCGGGATGCTCAGTTTCAGTACATCAACAATAAAGCCAAAGAATTCATGAACAATAAAAACCCGGTGATATCTGTTGATGCCAAGAAAAAAGAACTGATTGGCAGTTACAAGGATCCGGGAAAAGAATATGCCCCGAAAGGCAATCCGGCGAAGGTAAATGATCATGATTTTGAAGGTCCGTGTGGGAAAGCCTGCCCTTACGGCATTTACGATTTAAACTTCAATGAAGGGTTTGTCAATGTCGGGTTGAGCGCCGATACAGCAGAGTTTGCCGTCAACAGCATTCGGGAGTGGTGGCGAACAATGGGAGTTGAAAAGTATCCTGAAGCCACATGTCTGTATATCACCGCTGATGGAGGGGGAAGTAACGGCAGACGTAATAAACTATGGAAGACCAGCCTTCAGAGTTTTGCAAATGAAACAGGTTTGAATATCCACGTGTCCCACTTTCCGCCTGGTACCAGCAAGTGGAACAAAATTGAGCACCGTATGTTTGCCTTCATCAGCAAGAACTGGCGTGGGAGACCATTGGAAACAGTGGAGATCATCATTAATTTAATCAGTGCTACGACAACCTCGTCTGGATTAAAGGTTGCGTGCAAGTTGGATGAAAAAGTCTACGAGAAAGGAAAAGTGGTGTCTAATGAAGAACTTAGCGGGATAAATATCACCATGGACGACTGGCACGGTGAGTGGAACTATATCATAGCTCCCACAAACCAACAAAATTAAATTTAATTTTTAACAATTCCTAAAAAAGTTGAAGAACAGGAGAATAGGATCAGCGAGCTCCTGGATTTACTCAAAAAAGCAGATTCCGAGCTTTCAGACAGCAAAAACTCGTTAAAACCCTGAAAACGCTCCTGTCTTCCAAAGAGGTTGATCACAACTTCCGCGTATTTTAGGTAGGAAGCAAAGGAGCTGCTGGCGTCAACTCAGTTCCTATAGGCACAGATAATGCCTCAAAAATGCTGCGCTCGTTTTTTGATGCATTTTCTATAGTCCATGTTCCATTTCTTCTTATTGCTTTTACTGATGATGCGGTCATCATGACCTCTGGCATATAAACCCCAGATAATGAACTCTGCCTGAGTCTTTCATGAATGGCTCCGCGGATCAGTGTTGACAGCAGCATCATGAATGCAAGTCCCTGCAGCTCTGCCCAATCCTGCACGCCCAGCGCGTTGAAATCCATCTGATGCTTCAAATAGTCATAAAAGGACTCAATGCTCCATCGAGTTTTATAGTATTCGTAAATCTCCTGAGGCGTCCCGCTATGTGTCGTTTCCAAGATGATGACACCGAACGTCTTTTCTGCAGCTTCAAGTTTGGTTTCGGTATATCCGGGAAGCTTCTTCTCCAGGCACTCAAGATAGTTTGCTTTCTCACAATCAGCTTCATGAAGATTTCGGAAATAGATGGTTCTGGTTCCGCCTTCATCGGAAGCAACCTGATATTCAACTGCGCTCTTGATAGTATGCAATCCTTCCCTGCGTTTATAGACAAATGTTTTCAGTCGGCCTCTGCTGCGTTTTAGCGCATTCTGGTATGAGGTCATGTTGGAGGATACCGGCATAATATATGTGGCGTTTTTGCCCGCCAGAATCTGCTTTAATTCCGGAGAATAGAAGCCGCGATCCATTAAATACAGGCAGTCTTCTACAATGACATCTTCAATAAGTTCCTTGACTGATGTCTTGTCGTTTTTGCTTCCGTCAAACATTTTCATTGCAACGGGACGGCCTTTCGTAACATCGAACGCTTTAAGCAAATTTATCTGTTCGCAGCCTAACTTCTTATACTTGTAGCCGTATTCCGTCATTCCATCCAGCTTTGAGTATCTGGGAATAACATGACCGTCTATTGCAATTTCTTTGGCGCTTTGAAGAAGGATATCCTGGAACTTCCTTGCTTCCGTGTCTCTTCTTCCAAGATTTTCCAGAATGTTGGAAACGGCCCTTCCTCCCATTTTAAGGTCTGGATAAGCAACGGAGAGAGAGCTCTTCTTGTACAGGAGGGAAACAGCGGAAACAGGCCGAAATCCATTGACGGCGTAAATCAATGCTAAAACCCAGATTCTTTTCGCATTCTCATCCTTTCTGAACGCCTGGTAAAATTGCTCCATTACCTCCCTGGCGCACTCTTCCGCTAATTGATATGCGCCATATTCAAGAACTGTATATCCAAGCTCTTCATTAGGTATATACCCGTTCTCCAGAGTGATTTTCCCCAGAATTCCCTTCGTTTTGGTATGCCATTTTCCGGTTTCAGGGTCTTTCACGTTTTCCATTGCATAAACATAGAATCCGCCATGAATCTTCTTAACCATGGTTCCCCTGGGCTTGTGCTTCAGAATTTCTGGTGGAACTGTATATCGTCCGCTGGAACTAGTCATTTGCATATGCTCTTTTGTATACCTACAATATACCTAAATTATTGACCATTTCAGACAAAAAATCAAGCCTAAAAAAACAAAAAAACGGCAAAAAGCCGCTTTTTAAGGATATTTGAGTGTTTTTACGTGATAAACGCTTACGCGATAGACGAGCTATAGCAATCTTGAAATTTGGATTTCATACCTAAATTCCGCCGATGTTGTGTGTCACCACATCTATAAAAACCAATGTTTTTTATCTACACTCTGATTTCGACAATGGACTATACAAATACCTGGTTCCAACTTACATGATCGGGCTGCCGAACTTCGGAAAAGTTACTTCGTGTTCAGACCATAATCTGGATCTTCGGAAATTTTCTTTTCACCCAATAGTGTTCTGGCGTTCTCCATGTTTATAGAATAGCTGTTTGACGATAAATCATAGCTACTGTTGTAATAATTTGATGACGTGAGTCCCATGACTGATAGCATAAGATCAAATATGAGATCATTTGTGAAGCACGTGTCGATACGTTGGGACAGAGTGCTGACGATTGTATCGTTTTGCTGGATGTATTTCTCAGAAAAGCCCACTATAAATGGAATTCGAACCATATCGAACACAAAATGCGTAGTATTGTGATCATTTCCCATCTGACGGGGATCTGCCCCATGATCGGAAAAATAACCAAAAAATTTCAGATTGGTATTGGCTGAGAAATGCTGGAAGAACCTATCAACAACGTAATCGGTGTAGTAGATGGAATTGTCATATTCATTAATGATGTCTTCTTCATCGAAAAATCTGCTGAAATCTTCGGGGAATCTGTCTAGGTATTTTGTATGACTTCCCATCAGGTGAATTATGACAAGAGAATCTTTCTCAATATTAAATTTCTTTGGAACGATATCAAGAATGTCCAAATCAAAGATTTTGCCGCCTTTATGGGATTCCGAGACGAACTTGATGTTGTCGGCGCTCATAGATATGGCAGTTAACGGCGTAACGATCATGCTGTCCCCAGACTGATTGCTTAACCAGTACGTATCGAAACCAGCCTTGCCGGCAATATCGATAATCGAAACGGCATGAGATAAATCCTCTCCGTTGTACTGATTTACGTTCGTCAGGGCGTTTGTTACGCTTTGAACGGTATGAGTAAACGAGGAATAGGCGTTACGAAACGAAATAAACCTGAAGTTGTCCTTGTTTTCAGAAATTCTTTCTCTCATACGAGGTGTGGTATCGTGCTTATAGCCATATAGGCTCAGGTGGTTACGGGTGGCAGATTCTCCGATTATCAGTACGTAAACTCCCTTTTCCTGATCTCCAGAAGATACCGCTCCTGAAAATTGGATATTCTTTAGGGCAATATCCCGGTTTTTTACAAAATCTCCGTAAGACCTTAGCATATAGCACGAAAAGGCAAGAACCTGCTTGGCTTGACATCCGTATCCTTTCCCGCTCTGAACCAGTATTCCCAGAGACATTACTCCCATGAAAAATATAATAAAAAGTGATGAAACGGTTCTGAATATTCTTCCAGTGATAATTTGCTGTGAGGTCTGGTTGTTCATGTTACTGTCAGTTTTGCTGTATGTTCTGTGAAAAACTCTTGTTATGAACCATCCGCCTGTCAGTATTGCCAAAAGTGCTACGGAGAACACTGCAAGCTGTGTTCCGGAAAATGAGGTTTCCAAATATGTCAGCGCTTCCCTTGGATTGGTCTGTGCAATGGCCAGAATGATATCTCCCTGAAGAATGCCACCGTTCGCCACAAAGTATAAATAGAATGACAGGGCGTAAAGCAACGCTGCAAAGTACAGGACGTCGCATATATATGAGATGACAAGCCTTACACGGTGGTGGGTTAAAGCTTTTTCAGGAGCAAGCTTCAAATAAAGAACCGAAAAGTAAAAGAAATTTCCCACCATAAAGGAAGCCAGGTATTCGTGTGCGGGAATCTTGTGTCCACATAGTAATCCCAGCGCCGGAATCAGCAGGTACAGAAAGGTCAATGGAAGATACGATGCCAGAAATTTTCTGGTAGGTTTAACAGATGAATAAACCAGGATGGCAAATAATATGGTCAGTTGGCATATGAAAGAATTTGACAGGGCATCACAGCCATACTTAAAGATTGTTTTGTATGTGAAAAATACTGACGTGATAACCAGGGCTGCAGACAGAAGATGCTTTTTGTGTAACAGAGTCATGAGGATTTAAAGGAGGAATATGGAAATAAAACAGTGATCAAAAAAGCCCTTTCACTTCATTTTTAAAAATCCGTGAAAGAGCTAAAACCCAGAGTGTTTTTCTTCCCTATGTACCTGAAGCGCTGATGAGCAGACGTTCCGGAACATCAGGAAACATCAGAAGGGACTCTGTTACCACCAGGCTTCAACCTGAGAGCCCAAAGAGAACTGGTAGTTGTGATGGTTTAACTTTCTGTCTCCGGCTTGGTCAAATTTGCCACCGAACTGATCCCCTCCCTGATAGGATGCGTAGAAACGTATTGCAGGACGAGCCCAGAAACCCTTTCCGGGAGTAAATTGTTGAGCCAGGGTAACTTTATAAAGATCAGGATCCTTGGCTTCAAATTTATCCCATGCACGAGGATTTACTGAGGTATTAACAGTTTTCATCTGGGAATAGCCTAACTCTAAAGTGGTTCTGGTGAATTCTGTCCATTTATATTCGGGGCGTAGTACGATTGCATATTCCCAGCCGCTTCTCGGGTATACCCAGGTATTTTCCATGTTGTGAGTGTTGGTGTCATAGTGTGCCCACATTAATGCGTAACCTACACCAAAATTGCCGATGTCCATAACACCGTGATCGGTAAGTCTTACACCGTTGGTATCGGCCGTTCTGGGGTCATAATATTCACCAGCGTGGTTTGCATTATCAATCTGCCCGACATAGCCAAAGCCGTTGGTTCCCCACTGAATTACAAAATGATTGGTTAAATTCAGACTGTCGGTATTGATACCAAAGGTATGATCCAAAGTAGCCAAAACACCGGAATCTGCATTTGACAACCGTGTGTTATCCTGCTTCTTCTGATACTTTGACACCCACGGCAAGCCGTAGATAAGGTTAGCGTCCAAGGTACCGAATCCAACAGGTATCTGACGCCATTTAAAGTCCAGTTTATAAACATGACGCCAGTTTTTACCTAAATCAAGGCTACCGAATGTGGTGTCTGAACCATCATTCTGTCCCTTGATAACAGCAAAATCCAAATTTCCAAGGCCTGTATCTATATTTTCGATACCAGCTCCATAGCCTTCATCATTCAGATAATAGAAGTCCATGATGTGGATATCAGAACGGTTGTAATATCTCTTACCACCCCAGATGGTGTAATTATCCGTGTCATATTTCACAAACAATTCACGAATGGAGTTTCTCTGGCCGCTGTTATGATTAATACCATCATTGTATCTGTTACCGCCAAAGGCATCTCCCTCACCCATGCCGATATTCTGGAATGAACCACCCTGACGATCAATTTGGTTGTCGTCTTCTTTGGTACCATACATAACAAGGGTGTGAACAGAAAACTTATTGTTAGCCTTGTTGTACACATCCTGGCTGAAAGAAAGTTCAGCATAGGTATCGCATTCATCACCAAGACGGCCAACCTTGTGACCGCGCTTTCCATTGCCACCACAGTAAACATCACCACCACGCATGGAAGCCTGAGCGCTGGCACGGAAATACCCGTGGAAATCAACTGCGGAAGCAGTAACTGAAGCTGCAAGAGAACCAGCCGCGAGAGCAATGCCGGCAGCTAAAGGAAGCCATTTTGCCTTCATAATAATTCCTTTTCCCATTAGGGATTAAACATTATATTTACTCAGTCTTTTGTATATTTAAGACCGACGTCATCCGTTTATGGTTTTAACACCCTTGGAATAAGTCTTTCAGGTCTTCAGTTTTGTTTTTATTGTCCGGTACATAGTCTCAATACTGAAAACGGATGTTGCTAAATTGTTTTTAAAAAAATTATGTTTGATGGTGAAGTAAACTCCCTGCGGATCTGCTTCCGGCGAATTCCGGAAGCTTTGTCCGTAATCTCTTTTTTGAAACGGTGGTGTTACTAATTTGTGACTTGGAATGCCGTCCGAAGGATGATACCGGGGAATATCTGTGGAATAGATAATGATAGCGGCGGTGATAAATGGTAATTGTTGGTATGTATAACTGTAGAAAAACAACATTTGCAAAGAAGAAAGAACTTATCGGCAACTATAAAAACAACGGGGCGGAATACAGGCCAAAAGGAAATCCTGTTAAAGTTAACGATCATGATTTTGGAAAAGATCGTGCGGCACCATATGGGGCATATGATGTGGCAAAAAATGAAGGCTTTGTTAATATCGGATTGAGTGCTGATACCGGAATTTTTGCATCCAACAGTATCAGGATGTGGTGGGACTCAATGGGGCGTGAACGCTATCCTGATGCGAAGGAAATATTGATTACAGCTGATGGAGGAGGAAGCAATGGTCGCCGAAACAGACTGTGGAAAAATGGACTACAGGATTTTGCCAACGAGTCAGGATTGACAGTTCATGTATGTCATTTTCCTCCAGGAACGAGTAAATGGAATAAGATAGAACATCGCATGTTTGCTTTTATAAGTAAGAACTGGAAAGGGAAACCTTTAGAAACAATAGAAGTGATTGTAAATCTAATAGCTTCAGCAACGACATCTCCAGAAGGTTCTTCAGGATTGAAAGTAAGGAGTTGTGCATAAATAACCTTTACAACTTTTTATAAGTCTAGCCCTATTATGCTATCATGACAATCAACTGTAACGTTGATGTCAATGAGGCTGATATGGTAGAGCTTGACGAGGTTGCAATAGCAACAAAAATTAAAAAGATGCTTCCATTCCTGAATGAATTCCAAAAGCGGATATATCTTGCTTCAGAAGCAGAAATTTTGGGTTATGGCGGTGTTTCGAAAATCAGCAAGGAAACTGGAGTTTCCAGAGTGACCATAAGCTCGGGAATAAAAGAACTCAATTCCCTTGATGGAGAAACATCTGAACAATTGCAAATCAGGCTCCAAAAAGAGCGAGTAAGAAATGAAGGCGGGGGGAGGAAGCGTGTCGAGGAAACGCAGCCTGGGGTAAAGGAAGCCTTGGAATCAATCATAAGTGAAAGCTCCTTTGGTGATCCGCAAAGCCTGCTGAAGTGGACTACGAAGAGTCTGAGAAATCTTGAACAGGAAATGAACCGCAAAGGATTTAATCTCAAATACAGAAAAATTGGTTACCTGTTGAAAGAACTGGGATATAGCCTCCAACTGAATCAGAAGATGAATCAAGTGGGGCAGGAACATCCTGACCGTGATGAGCAATTTAAGCATATCAGCAGCAAGGCAAACTCCTTTCTTGAACAAAACTTTCCTGTGATATCAATAGATTGCAAAAAGAAGGAGAACATAGGAAACTTCAAGAACAACGGTGCAGAGTATGCTCCAAAAGGCACTCCGACAAAAGTTCTTGATCATGATTTTTCGTTGCCTGAACTTGGAAAAGCTGCTCCTTACGGGATATATGATATTGGTCTGAATGAAGGCTTCGTAAATGTCGGAGTAAGTTCGGATACCGCGCAGTTTGCCGCAAATTCAATACGTTCATGGTGGTATGAAATGGGCAAGGAAAGATACCCGGAACCCAGTCAAATCCTAATAACCGCAGATGGTGGCGGAAGCAATGGATCTCGAAACAGACTGTGGAAATATGAACTTCAGCAGTTTGCAGACGAAACTAAACTGGCGATCAGCGTTTGCCATTTCCCGCCAGGAACATCAAAATGGAACAAAATTGAACATCGGCTATTCAGTCAAATTACAAAAAACTGGCGTGGGCATCCCCTTGTTAGTTTGCAAGTGATAATAGATCTTATTGCCGGAACAACTACAGCGACCGGACTGAAAGTGGTGGCAAAAGCGGATGAAAAACAGTACTCAACTGGAATCAAAGTGTCTGATGAAGAATTTAAATCTTTGAACATAGTTGGTGATGAGTTTCACCCTGATTGGAACTACACAATCAGCCCGAATTTGTAAAGTTTATTTATGCACAGTTCCTAACATGTGTTGTAGATCCTAAAGATTACCCAAATAGTATAAAAATATCAGATGAAGAATTAAACAAAGTGAATCTATCACAGGAAGAATGGTATGGTGAATGGAACTATATAATAAAACCTAACTCAGACGATAAATGTAAAGATTAAATTTCTATAGTTCCTTAGCTTCTGCTAAATATCATGATACCTGGATGGAGCGTCAGGAGACGGGGTGGTTTTAAATCTGCGGTGTACCCACATATATTGAGGTACAGCCTGCTTTATCATGCCTTCGATGATTTTATTGCATCTAGCGGCATTTTCGGTCTCGCTGTCTCCAGGAAAATTATCGAGAACGTCGTCTATTGCCAGCCGGTAGCCCTGATAATCGGGGAGTCTTATGGTGTATGACGGCTGCACCACGGTGTTTTTAACCCTGGCAAATCCGGAAGTTCCTGTTACGGTGGCTGCGTCGGGTACTGCAAAGAAGGGAACGAATACTGCTGCCCGGCGGCCGTAATCCTGATCCGGTGCGTACCAGATCGGCAGCCCCTGCATGAGTGCCTTGATAATGGGTTTGATTTTGCGGCGATCCACGAGATAGAGATTGGATCTGGTACGCCCCTTTACCTGCAGATATTCAATAACGATGTTGTCATTGGGTCGGTAGACACCAACTCCCTTTTTTATATAGGTGCCGTAGATCCGGGCCATAAGTTCAAGAGTGACAAAATGACAGGTGAGCACAATGATGCCTTTACCGCTTTCCGCAATTTCCCGGGCCTTTTGTTCCTGCTCAGGATCAATGTGAACCAGACGGCGCAGTCTTTTTTCCGGCCAGTACCATGCCATGGCTGTTTCGAAGATTCCCATGCCGCAGTTGGCAAAGTGCTCCCTAACCAGATCTGATACTTCGGTATCGGTGAGTTCGGGCATGGCGAGGCGAAAATTCTGCTCGGTTATTTTTCGGCGTCTCTTAAGAATATGCATGCACAAAATACCGAGAAAACGTCCGAATTTCATGAACAAAGGGTAGGGGAAAAGAATGATGAAACGTACCAGAAGCATTAAAAACCAGTCCTTCCAGTACTGCGGCAGGAACATCTGCCACATGAGATGAGGATGTTCCTGTGCCTTGCTATGGTAGGCTGAGCTGGTGCTGCTGTTTTGTGTATGGTCTGACATTGTTGACATTTACCTGAATTGAAGTACCCGGATTATCAGAATGCCCTGAGATCCCTTACCGAAAATCGTTTAATTAAAGTCGGCGTGAACACCCGGGACTGAACCTGGGTATCCTGTTCCCGGATGATGGCAAGACCGATGGCGAAGGCCGACATGGCCATGGCGCTTACCGGGTTCATGATAGTGGTGAGCCGGGGATGAAGGTAACGGCTTATGGCCGTATTGTCAAATCCGATAATAGAAACATGCTCCGGAATCCGGATGTCGTTGTCGCTGAGAATGGCCATAGCTCCTGCGGCCTGCATATCGTTGTAGCAGGCGATGGCAGTAAACTGCTGACTGAGGTTCAGAAGAGCCTCTGCTCCCTGTTCGCCACCCTGGGGAGTAGGATCCGCACTGACCACCAGTGCCGGATTAAACGCAATACCGGCTTCCTCAAGTGCCCTGACATATCCGCGGAATCTCAGGTCAGCATCTGTTATCGGGTGACTGGATCTGATGTAGGCGATTTTCGAGTGCCCGTTCTGAATGAGGTGTTTCACGGCCAGGTATGCTCCGCCCTCGTCATCCAGATAGACGCATCGCTCCTCGAAGCCCGGAAGCTTTCTATTAATAAGTATCATGGACTTCTGGTTTGCCATGTATCTGGTAAGCACGTCATCTCTGAGAAGAACTGTGTGGGCGATGATAATCCGGCATCTCTTCTGGATAAGCTCCTCAATGCACTGCCGTTCTCTTTCCGCATCGTGATAGCCGGCATTTACAATGAGAGACATGCCTTCCTTTGTCGCCGACTGATCCACTGCCTTGACCATCTGTCCGAAATAAGGATCAGAATGATCGGCGATGCTCATTCCGACAAGCTCGGAATCCTGCCGGGAATTCAGTTTCGGGGAGATTACCGGGTGGTAGTTAAGCTCATCCTGTGCTTTGATCACAGCCTCCCGGGTTTCCGGAGTGACTCTGCTGGTATTGTTGATAACCCGGGATACCGTTGCCACGGAAACCCCGGCAAGTTTTGCGACATCTTTAATGGTAGCCATGATAAAACCTCGTCAGGTTTTTTGGAGATGGTGCCTTAAGGCTACTAGAATTTATGTAATATTTCAATTGTGTTACATTTTTTGTGTGAAAATTTTCATGAAAATTGCACATGAGGAGAGGTTGAGGAATGGTTGCGACTCAGGGATAATTCCTGCTCTCGGCAGTCATTTTCAGAATGGCGGAATACCTGGCCATTCGCAACGCTGTCTCTGGGGTATAATATCGGAGTTTAGGATTCAGTGCGGAGTATTCATATGTCCGGTGCCAATAAAGACAATAATCATGCCGTTATGTCAGACCCAGATCTCAGAAGGGACGCCGAAAGCTTTTTAAAGGGAGTGCTTCTGGGGGGCAGTGCCCGGGTGCTGAAACATTCGGAGAGCCCGGATACCGGAGTTGCCGCAAAACCGGAGAATGCTGATTTGCATGATGATGCTGACAGCGCCAGCTCAGGGAAACGGGGGCAGCCCGCCAGTGTTTCCGAGAAGCTTAGTCTGGACGGACTCAGCGAGCTGGCTTCAAGGATCGAAAAGGCTACCGGGAAAAGAATTCGCTCCTATCGTGAGATTCAGGAGGATTATCAGAGGACTCTCAAAGATGATATCGCCCGCATGGAAAACGAAAGGTACCGTAAAAAGCTGGAAAGCCTGATGCAGAACTGTGAAATCAGCGATTACTGGGAATTCAGCAATATGGACGATGACAATAACCCGGCTTACCGCAAGCTGATAGAGTTCTGCCTCAACTGGGTTCAGGATTTCAGGACTGCGGAAACCGAGGGAATGGTGATGTCGGATTCCCGGGGAATGAAATATCGTTTTACTCCGGGAACGCTTCTGTGGCTTTACGGAAATTTCGGGGTTGGAAAATCAATGCTGGCCGGGGCCATTGCCCATAAACTGATGCGGGAGTATCTGGTGCAGGTAGAGTTCCGCCAGTGGTACACCATTTATACCAGGTTGCAGATGCTCCGCGACAATGAGAAGGAATATTACAATTACCTGGAGATGCTTCAGACGGTGCAGCTCCTGGTTATTGACGAGATTGCCGTAGATAATACGAAGCTTTCGGATGCCCAGATGCGGGATCTGGGAATGATTCTGCGTTCCCGGAAGAACAACGGAAAAAATACCATTATTATTTCCAATGCCAACCCTGAGGTAATTCCCAGACTTATCGGAGATTTCTGCTGGGAGTCTATCAAGAACTATTCTCTGATTTTTCCCTATGAGGTACCGGGAAGAAACCGGCGGGTTAATAGTCTGGGAACCTATACGATATCAGGCTAGCAGTTTTGGATGAGGATGTTAACTGCACCTTACCCAGGGGAATCGGGCTTGTAACAGCCCGGTTGAGATAACAGATGTTGATCCTCCGACCACTACAGATAGGAATTACTGCCTGAAGTGGCGTTACCTCGCAGGGGGATGGACAGCACCTTGTTATAGTAGAGCTTGCTCTCCTGTAGCTGCACCAGGTACTTTACCATCTTTAATATGGTTTATTCCCATGTGGTGCAGTCATAGTTTAACAAGATAAGGTACTATACATTAATACTGGTAGAGACCCAATATTAAAGAAGGAGTACGGCCTTATCCCACTGCTCGGGAGCAGTGGGATAAGAGCTTGGATTTTTTTATGAAAAAGAAACCGGCAGGACAGAGGTCGGCACTGGCCTTTGATTTCGGAGTTAAGAGTATTGGCGTGGCCTTCGGGAACGAGCTTACCGGAAAGGCGTCCCCGGTTACGGCTATAAAAGCACGGGACGGTATTCCTGATCAGGCCGCAATGGAGCGGGTGTTTAAGGAATGGGCTCCTGACTATGTGGTGGTAGGGCTTCCTCTGAATATGGACGGCTCATTTCAGGAGGTTACCTACAAGGCCCGGAAGTTTGGAAACCGTCTTTCCGAGCAGTTTCGCATTCAGGTGTTTTTTCAGGATGAAAGACTGACTACCAAGGAGGCGCGGGCAGAGCTTTTTGATGCCGGCGGTTTTCGTGCCCTGGGGAAGGGGGATGTGGATGCCCTCTCTGCAGTGTATATTCTGGAAGCCTTTTTTCAGAGTGCTGTTCCCGATGAACCGGGCAGGTGATGAAATATAGTGGCCTTTATCGCGGGTGTTTTTTCTTCGTTATTCTTTTCATCTTATTTCCTTTTTTATTCTTCTCGTTCGTACCTGGCCTCAGGATGGGAATCAGCCCCCTGATAAAATGATCGTCATGATGTCAGGCACTTATTAGCAGTTTCGTTCGTATCAAATACATTTTATATGCCGTTTTAGACAGGTTTGTTGTAAAAATGGGAGATGGCTTAAATATTGACAATTTGCATGACTGTAATTGTGAATGAATCGGGAATCTCAGGAATGTCAGCTGGAAAATCATACACAGGGAGGCTAATCTAACCTAGGACTCGAATTTAGAGGAGGCTTTATGGCAACCAGAATTAACCGTGCTGCAAAGGCCCGTACCGCTGAACTTGCAGAAAGCAGTGAAGTTGCGTCCGGCGTGTTTGACGATGATGAATCCGTTTCAGGCTCCAAGAAAAGAAAAAAGAGTCGCTGGCGTGAGATTGAAGCAATCAGAAGAAAGTTCCAGCTTCTTAAGGCTCTGAAGGAAATCAATCCCGATTTTGATCCGTATTCCAGTCAGGAATATATGGAATTCTGAACACCGCAAAAGGCCTCCGGTAATGTACAGGGGGCTTTTTTATGCCGTGCTGATGGTAATGGCAGCTTTTTATGACGGTGCTGCCAGTGGTTTTGTTTCCTGTGCTTGTTCTGGGCGTTATCTGTCAGTTCGGAGTGCTGGATTTCGTCAGGATTATCTCAAGAAGCCTTTTGAGGTAGAGAAGCCTGTCGTCGGGTGTCATTTTCAGAAAGGCGTCATCCGATATCATAGATGACTCGCCTGAATTCCTTTCATAGTGGCCGGATAAAGCCTCTGTTTCTTCTGCTGTGCTGTTCCCGGGATAGTACTTTTCTGTCATTTTTTTCTTATCCTCATCCGGCATTTTCTGCCAGGCAATTACACCTCTGACCGTATCAGGGAAGGGAATTGTCTTTGGAATGTGAAATTTTACTGCTGCTGTAGTAACATCTCTGCCGCAGGCGGTGAGTTCCGCACAGGCTGCCAGGATCACTTCAAGATTATTGTTTCTTGTCATGTTCATAATAGAGATAATAGTGGAACAGGAGGAATTATGTCTTCTTTTAAAGAACTTGAGACTATTTTATCAGAAATGGAAAACGAGCTTAAGAATCTGGGGCTCTGGGATGTTCCCGAGCCGGCTACGGAGGCTTTTAAGAGTGAAAGTCCTTTTTATCTGGATACCATGAGCTTCAATGAATGGCTTCATTATGTACTGATAAGGAGGCTGCGGGACGTTATTGCGGCTTCCGGGAAGCTTCCCGGGAAGGTCCGGATTTTTCCGTATGCCTATGAATACTACAATGAGGATCGTTCCAGATATATGGGGCTTCTGAGAAGTATACACCGGCTGGACAGTTTTTTTGAGAGAACGGCAGCGGCTTCCTGAGGTTGGTGTTATCCCCGGGAACAATATTCCGGGGAAGTTTAGGAATGAGGGAGCTAAATTATGTACTCGCTCTTCTTCATGTCAATTCAGAAATATGTTACGGCTTTTTCCTTTCTTCCCTCTATATCATAATAATCATACTTTCTGTTCGATCTCATTATCTTCTCATGCTGTTCTTGCAGTTGTTTCGAAGAACGTACGATGATACGGATAAGGAGGGGATTTTTTCCTGGTAATCGTACTTGTTAGTTATCCGGAGAAGAAGTTGTCAAAATTTTTTGCATTCTCAAGCTCGGGACTGGATGTCTGATGGGAGAGTTTTGAATGGAAGTCGGGATTGGTGGCATTCAATATTTAGGAAATATGCTATGAAGCTTTATTGTGCAATGTCTTAGATGTTTGAAAATGATGCTGTGATGACAGTAGTGACTGTGCCGGATAGTGAAAAATGGAAAATTTCAGTAAGAATGAAATAAAAACAAAATTTGAAAGACGTTTTCAAACACACTGCTGACTTGGAGTCTCAAAAAAAGTTCCGTTTTTTGATAAAAAATTTGCCGTAACAGGGGGTAAAAGTGGCAAAAGTTAACGTTTTCAAATAGTGAAATATTTTGTAAACACTGTGTGAAAATACTTTCTATAGAATTTTCTCATGGCAATTTAAATGTTACTAGATGGTTATCCTTTAAAATGCAAATTTACGTGATTATTGCTAATAAATGCCAAAATGTGATCTGAATCAATATACGTTTTCAAAAAGTAAAAGTATAATGTTGTCAAATCTTACGGAGAGGGTGGTCCTCAGAAGCAAGATTTGAAATTTGGTTTAAATATAATGTTTAACCCTAAAGGGAAAAGGAATTATTATGAAGGCAAAATGGCTTCCTTTAGCAGCTGGCATTGCTCTTGCTGCTGGTTCTGTTGCTGCTTCTGCAGTTGATTTTCACGGTTATTTCCGTTCCGGTATTCAGGTTAGTGGTCGCGGCGGTGATGTATTCTGCGGCGGTGACGGCACTGCAGGTCACAAGGTAGGTCGTCTTGGCGACGAGTGCGATACCTATGCCGAAATTGCTCTTGGTCAGGAACTCTACAATAAGGCTAACAGACAGTTTAACATTTACACCCGTATGGCTTACGGTACTCCACAGTCTGATGACGGTCATGATACTCAGTGGAACGACTGGCAGGCTGCCGGTAGCTCAGGAAATGGGAATGCAGGTCCTTGGGATGGTGGCCGTATCGCCATCCGTGAGTTCTGGGGCAACTACGTAACCGACGATTATACCCTTTGGGCAGGCAAAAGATTCTATCAGCGCAAGGATATTCACATTTGGGATATCTATACTCTGTCAACTGCTGGCTATGGTGTTGGTATTGAGAATATCAATGTTGGTGTAGGCAACATGAACTTTGCTGTCATGAAAAATTCTACAGCGGATAGTGCTTCTGATATTTATGGTGATACCACCTACAGGAATAGTTACAACTTCGATCTCCGTTGGAATGGCATTGGTCTCGGTTCTTTTGGTTCTCTTGACGCAGCTGTTATTTACGGAATTCCCATGGTATCTAAGTACCAGGAAAAGCATGCAACTGGTACCTTCAATGAGGACTCAGGTGTTCTTCTGACCTTGGATCACGCTCTTTCAGTTGATTCACTGATGAATCACTTCATTGTTCAGTGGGGTACTAATGGTTTCTCAGACGTTGGAGCTTTTGGTTCCAATGGTACCAATCTTTACACTTCTGGCAAGCATATCTATGGTGTAAGACTGGTGGACTGGGGTACCTATGACATTGCCGATTTCACCATTGGCTACGGACTGTTCTGGGGTTACATCAACCATGGTAAACATTCAGACGGCTCCTGGAGCAGACCTAACGATGGCTGGGAGTACAGCATCACTGTGAGACCTTCTTACAAGTGGACAGAATACACCCGCACCACTCTTGAGGCCGGATATTCACAGAAGAAGACTGATCACGGTCGTTGGGGCTGGTTCCAGAAGAATCCTAACCATGATCCTGATATCTACAAGGTTACTCTCGCTCAGGAAGTTACTCCGGGTAAGGGATTCTGGCAGCGTCCGGCTATCCGCTTCTATGCTTCCTACCAGGGTGGCGATCAGTTCGAGAGCAAGGTTGGTCTTAAGAAACTTGGAAATCATAACTTCCAGTGGAGTTTAGGCTCTCAGATTGAAGCTTGGTGGTAATAAGAGGTTTCAGTTTTTTCGTCCTGACGCGAGCCAGAGGATCCTATAATCAGTATCCTCTTGGCGAGGGGATAGAAAAACTCTCTAGGTATTAGCTCTTTCACGGATTTTTGAGAAATGAAGTGAAAGGGCTTTTTTGATCACTGTTATATTTCCACTTTCCTTTTAAAGCCTCATAACTCTGCTACATAAAAAGTCACTTCTAAGTGTTGCCTTGCTTATTCACATCCAATTTTCTCATTCAAAGCAATCATTAAATATCTAACTGTGCACCGCCGTATTCTTCATGGTCTGGCCTGCAGTGTTAGATTTGCAAACCGTGGTTTATTAACTGCTAAACTTTCCTATACCGATATCGGAATAATATTTTGAGAAAACTTCAGAAAATCCCGGATTAGGAATGAATGCGACATTACTCTTCCGTAGTTCAGCAGTCATGTCGGTAAGTTGGAACCAGGCATCTGCAAAGACCGTACTACAATCACGAAATCCGCCCTTAATTGTCTGAGAAGCACATAAAAAAACCGCGACATTTAGCCACGGCTTCAATTTTTCAGAAAACTTCAAAACGGGAAGCTGATAACAATTCCCTTCCGCTCATTATCTGGAGCTACTTCTTCATGGACTGCACGGCATCAATGAATGTCTGCTGCGCCGAAGCAGAACCGGCTCTCTGAGCTTCTCCTACCAAGGACATGGCTCTTGAAAGATCTCCGTTTCTTACGCTGTCCCTGATAAGCTTGTTGTAAAGATCTTCAGTTTCCTTAAGCATGGATCCTGCGGGGGCACTGCTGTTCAGTGAAGTATTCTGCAGACTGGGAGCATTATTGCTGGAGGAATTTACAATTTCATTACCCTTGCCATCCAGTGAAACCACTGCTGTGGAACCGATGGACTGGGAAGACGTGGAAATAGCCTTGCCGTTGGCAAGAATGACGTTCTCTTCACGATTGCTCTTGCCCTCTCCGCCGAACAAAGGCTGATCGAAGTAACTAATGATATCGTTGGTAACATCATCCTCCTTCTGGCGGAAGCGGAAAGAAATTTCAACCTCACCGATAGCGGAATGCTTTACCTGAACATTGGGGAGTGCAGTTTTCTGAAGCTGCAACGCTTCCTGACGGCGAATTTCCGGATTAATAATGGAGGTGGTATCAGCCTTGGCTTCATCGGTGGTGTAAATCACCATATAGGCAAATTCATGTCCCGGGGCAGCGCCGGCATTGTTAATGGCCAGCTTGGCTGAAAGATAACCGTCTCCGATGTAGCTTGCCCTATAACGGAAAGCCGAAGGCTTCAGGGTACTGACCAGCTTGCGATCCTTGTTGTAAAAATCCACCCGGGGCTGAAAAACAGTATTGATAATCGTAGCGCTCATTTCAACCTGAAGGTACGCAATATTCAAAGGTAACTGGAATACCTTGAAGAAACTTTTTCCGGTAGGGAAATTAAAGGCTCTGGCATTATTGGCATCGATAAAATACTTTTCTTCCAGTGCTGAAGTTACACTGATCATTTCCTTATCAAGAATATTGCCATCGGCACAGCAGGCTTCCGCTTCCTGGATCTGCTTTTCTCCTTCGGCCGCAGAAAGGAAGGAAGGACTGGGTTTGGTAAATACATCAGTAACAGTAGAACATGCCGTCAAAGTTAAAAATGAAGTTAAAAGAAGTAACTTTCGCATAAAGCCTCCGTGCTAATGACTCCTATTTTATCCTATAGGACACCTAATTTACGAAAAAGTTTGACGAAAGATCATTTTCAGGAAGATTTCGACGTGCTGCAGATGTGTTGGACCGGATTCAGATACCGAAGATTCCACCACATGAGCCGAATTATTTCTCAAGAAACACAAAAACCGGAAACGAAAAAGGGCAGCTTAATTATGCTGCCCTCTTATTATCAAAATTTAACCAGGAAGTTAAACTTCTCTATTACCACCAAGCTTCAACCTGAGAACCGATGGTGTACTGGAAGTTATGACGATCCTTGTTGTGGTTCTTGTAGCCAGGATTCCAGCTATCACCGAACTGATCACCGCCGATGTAGGAAACATAGAAGCGGATAGCAGGACGAGACCAGAAGCCCTTACCCGGGGTAAACTGCTGAGCCAGGGTAACCTTATGAACCTCAGGATCCTTGCCGGCATGGATAGTAGGATCAACAACCCAGCCAGTGGTCTTCATCTGAGAATAGCCAACTTCGAGAGTGGTACGGGTGAATTCAGTCCACTTGTACTCAGGACGGAGAACAATGCTGTACTCCCAGCCAGAACGGGTATAAGTCCAAGCAGCAGATCTGTTCTGGTGCTTATTCTGGCTGTTCAGGTGGCCCCACAGGAGGGAGTAGCCTAAACCGAAGTTACCCATATCGAGAGTACCCCAGTCGATGAGACGAATACCCTGTACACCGAAATCAGGAGTGTAGTTATCACCAGCGTGGTTCTTGAAAGCACCTACGTAGCCAAAGCCGTTGGTACCAAACTGGAAGATGAACTTATTCATCAGGCTCAGGGAATCGGTGTTTACACTGGAAGAATGGTCGAGGGTGAGGAGAACACCAGAATCAGCCTGGTTTCCACGACGGTCGCCGTCATAAATATCTCTCTGATGGTCAGAGATGTAAGGGAGAGCATAAATTACAGATGCATCAAGGGTGCCGAAGCCAACAGGAATACCATTCCAACGGGCATCAAGCTTGTATACATTTCTCCAAACATCATCATCACCGGCACCGTTGTCATTGGCCCACTTAATAACAGCAAGAGACACATTGCCCAGACCAACGTCAATATTTTCAATACCGGTACCATAGCCGGAGTTGTTCAGGTAGTAGAAATCCAGAATGTGGATATCCTTACGCTGATAGAATCTCTTACCAGCCCAAATGGTGTAGCCTTCAGCAGGAGTGTAGCCAGACCAGAGTTCACGAATAGACTCTCTCTGACCGCCCCAAGGACCATTGCCGCCAATTCCCTGCCAGCCATTGCCCTGCTTGTCAACAGTACCTTCAGTGGTGCCGTAAGCAACGAGAGTATGAACATCAAACTTGGTATTAGCCTTGTTGTAAACGTCCTGAGAAAGAGCGATTTCAGCATAGGTATCGCATTCATCACCAAGACGGCCTACCTTGTGGCCATCAGCGCCGGTGCCAAGGCAGTAAGCATTGCCACCGGAGAAAGCGAGGTTGGTACCAGCACGGAAGTAACCGTGAAAATCAACTGCAGAAGCAGCAACAGAACCAGCAGCAAGAGCAACACCAGCTGCTAAAGGAAGCCATTTTGCCTTCATAATAATTCCTTTTCCCTTTTAGGGTTAAACATTATATTTACCCAGGATTTTGTATATTTAAGACTGACGCTTCCGTTCATGGTTTTAACGCCTATGGAGCAAGTATTTCAGGTCTTCGGTTTTGTTTTTATTGTCCGGTGCATAGTCTCAATACTGAAAACGGATGTTGCTAAATTGTTTGAAAAAACTATTTTTGATGGTGAAATAAACTCCCAGCAGATCTGCTTCCAGTGAGTTCTGGCAGCCTTGTCCGTAATCTCCTTTTTGAAACTGGTGTGTTACTAATTTGTGACCTGGAACGCCGTCCGAAGGCTGATATTGGGGAGTATCTGTGACAAAGATAATGATAGCGGCGGTGCTAAATGGCGATTGTTGGTACATAGGAAATGGAAATTCAGAAACCGGAAATCAGGACACAGAAGGATGTGAAGAACCTTGTGCATTATGATCTTGGAGGCAGAACCTCGGCAATGCTGAAGGTTTACGGAGTCAGGCGCCTTTTTGTCAGAATTCAGAAAAGCACGTCCCGGCTGTCGGTCGCATATGTCTACCGGTATTCGGAACGATGTTTTGAAGCGTCCGGTGATGGTTGTTCTGACGATTCGGTAAAATCGAAATCCCGGTATAAAAGCATGGGGACAGTTTCTGAGATCTCCCTGAGGGAGGTCAGAAAGCAGGCAGGAATGCTGAACCGGAAGATTCTGCTGGAGGGGATCCGGGAAATAGCAGAACGCCGCGACAAAATCCTCCGGAATCAGGGCTTCCGTAAAATAACACTGAAGGATCTCCTGAACCTGTACATCCAGAATCATAATCTTAAGGATAGTTCCGTGAAATCCTACCGGTCGGTGATTTCCGGATACTGTGCCGGTTTTGCGAATACTCCGGTTTCGGAGATTAACCCTGATGAGCTGGATTTTTCTCTCCATAAGAATACCTGCCGGTACTACATTTGCATTCTGAACAGCATTGTTTCATGGGGAGTTAAAAGAAAGCTCATTCCCGATAATCCCTTTCGGGGACTGTACGAGACCTGCGAGGGGGTTCCGGTGAAGCATCGCAGCGCCTTGTCCTGTAATACTTTCGACAATCTGGACATTGCAGCTAAAAGCGTACAAGGGTTTCTCGCGACTTTGGAAAAGGAATGCCGGGAACCGGTCTTTCTGACCTGGCTATGTCACATGATACTGGCCACCCGCATCTCCGAAACCTACCGGGTGATTATGAATGCCTCAGGGATGGAGAATATTCCGGGTTCCGACAGTTTTGTGGTATCCATCGAGGTGAAGTCCACCAGGAAAGGGGACAGTTCAGGCTTCCGGGTTCCGGTCACTCCTGTTATGAAAACTCTGCTACTCAGGCTTAAGGACTATTACCGGGAAATGCCTCCCGATTCCTTTCCGAAATTTCTCAGAAAAAGCATTCCGGAGAGTTATCGGGAACGCATGAGTCTTCACGGCACCCGTTCTGTGTTCCGGACGGTAATTGAGCTTATTAATCCGGAAGGAATATGTTTTACGGCCCGGGAGCTGTATTTGTCCCATGACATCCGAAGTGCCGTGGAGAATTCCTACAACCGGCAGGACTATCTTAACGATCGGGTCAGACTGCAGCAGCTTTACGGAGACTGGATTCTGGGACTTGTTTCAAAAAAAGTCCGGGAGCATATTGCCCGCAGGCTTTCCGAGAATCTCCAGGCCGGCAGGGCGGAATCCGGAGTGTCGGAACTGGTATGAAATATGCTCCGGAATATCAGTTCTGGCAAATGTGAACAGCAGTTTTTTTTTTGGGTAATCCTCAGTTTTCAGGAAATTACCGTTTTTGGTTTTTACGGTGAAACACGATCCCTTTCATGAATTTGAAGCACTGCGGGAGGGACACGGACAGCAATAAACAGCAATGATCATATAATGCCTTAGGTAAGAAAATAGGAAGCTTCTGCTATATGGCTCTGGATCTCTGGAACAGAATTAAAACCCTGCCTGCAAAATCAGTCGGCACTCCGGTACTGGTGCTGATGTGCCTCGGCATGGTTATGCTTCCCATGCCGGCATTTTTGCTGGACATGCTATTTACCTTTAACATTACCATCTCCATGCTGATTCTTTTCGTAACCATTTATACGAAAAAGCCCACGGAATTTGCCTCCTTCCCGTCAGTGCTGCTTATTGCCACGCTGCTTCGTCTTTCTCTCAACGTGGCCTCCACCCGGGTCATTCTGGTTTATGGACACGGGGGAGGGGCCTCTGCCGGAAAGGTTATCGAATCCTTCGGGAATGTGGTAATGGGCGGCAATTTTGTTGTTGGTCTTATCGTGTTTGCCATCCTGGTGATTATTAACTTTGTGGTAATCACCAAGGGCGCAGGACGTATTTCCGAGGTTACCGCGCGCTTTACTCTGGATGCCATGCCCGGGAAGCAGATGTCCATTGATGCTGATCTTAATGCCGGACTTATTACTCAGGAGCAGGCCAAGGTTCGGCGCGCCGAGGTAACTCAGGAGGCCAATTTCTACGGAGCCATGGACGGTGCCAGCAAATTCGTGAAGGGGGATGCCATCGCCGGCATTCTGATCCTGTTTATCAACGTTATCGGCGGCATGATTATCGGAATTGCCCAGCATAATCTGAAATTTGCCGATGCCACTGACATCTACACCAAGCTGACGGTGGGGGATGGCCTCGTTGCCCAGATTCCGTCGCTGCTGCTTTCCGTGGCCACCGCCATAATCATTACCAGACAGAATACCGATCAGGATATGGGCAAGGCGGTTATTTCCGAAATATTCCGGGATTCCCGTTCTCCCACTGTGGCCGCGGCAATTCTCGGGGTCATTGCTATTGTACCGGGCATGCCGCACCTGCCGTTTTTGTTTCTGGCGGCATTGTGCGGGGCACTGGCCTGGTATATGAGAAGGCGGGATCTCAAGAAAAAGGAGGAGGCCAAGAATGCTCCTGTCAGTTCTGCCGGCGCACCATCTCCGGACAAGAAGGAGCTCAGCTGGGACGATGTAGCTCCTGTGGATGTTATCGGACTTGAGGTGGGCTACCGGCTGATCCCTATGGTGGACAAGAAGCAGGGCGGTGAGCTTTTGAGCCGTGTCAAAGGGGTCAGAAAGAAGCTGTCTCAGGAGCTGGGCTTTCTGGTTCCGGCGGTGCATATCAGGGATAATCTGGATCTCTCCCCCAATGCCTACCGCATCACTATGATGGGAGTCAGTCTTGGCGAGGCGGAGGTTTATCCGGATCGGGAGCTGGCTATTAATCCCGGGCAGGTGTTCGGGAATCTTAAGGGAACCCCCACAAAGGATCCCTCTTTCGGTCTTGATGCTGTTTGGATCAGCAAGTCGGAGAATGATCAGGCTCTTGGCTATGGTTATACTGTAGTGGATTCCGCCACGGTGGTGGCTACCCATATGAGCCAGATTCTGGCTCAGAACGCTGCTTCTCTGCTAGGACAGGAGGAGGTGCAGAATCTCCTGGACATTGTTTCCAAGACCCAGCCCAAGCTGGTAGAAAATCTGGTGCCGGGAATTATCAATCTGGGGAACCTCTGTCATGTGCTGCAGAATCTTCTTAACGACGGAGTTCCGATCCGGGATATGCGCACCATCCTGCAGACTCTGACGGACTATGCTCCCAAGAGTCAGGATCCCGAGGTACTTACCGCTGCCTGCCGCATCGGTCTCAGAAGGCTTATTGTGCAGGATATTGTGGGGTCTGCCGCAGTTATTCCGGTTATTACACTGTCCCGGGATCTGGAAAACATTCTGCACAAGTCCCTGCAGTCAGGCGGGGCCGACGGAGCCGGTATCGAGCCGGGACTGGCGGAAAGAATGCAGAAGTCGCTGGCGGATGCGGCCAACCGGCAGGAGATGGAAGGAGAACCCGCAATTCTGCTGACTTCGGGACTTTTACGAAATACCTTGGCACGTTTTGTGAAGAATTCCATACCGGGGCTCAGAGTTTTATCCTATCAGGAAATACCTGACGACAAGCAGATCAAGATTGTCAGTGCCGTAGGACAGTAACAGGGGTAGTAAATGAATCTGAAACGGTTTTTTGCAAAGGATATGCGTTCGGCGCTCCAGGAAATAAAGGAGGAGCTAGGGTCCGAAGCCATTATCATGTCCAGCAAAAATGTCAGCGGCGGAGTGGAGATTGTGGCCGGAGTGGGAGATTCTGCCAAGACCGCGGCCCCGGAAAGCGATCCTGGCACTGCAGGCTACGAGAGGGATATTCCCGATGACAGTGTCAATATATCGTCAGGATCTCTGCCGGAAAAACGTCGCCCTGCCGGAAAAAACGTCAATAAAATGGCTGATTTAAGTCAGCGTCAGGAGAAATTTGCCGATTCTCTGGCGGCTCTGCTTTCCAGACAGGAACAGCAGAATACGGCAGGAGCTCAGAGAGTGCGTGCCGAGAATGTCAAGGCTCCGCCCAGCATCGGTTCCGGAAATGCCTTCAAGGGCTATCAGCCGGCACGGGGAACCGGAGACCGTAAGGATGGCCGGGAACCGGAGAATCGGGTTCTTCAGGATTCCGCTAAACTGACAGAGCTGTCCCGGGAGGTGGAAGCCATAAGACATCTCCTGCAATATCAGCTGGCAGGCCTCATGCATGACGAACGGAGCCGTGAGGAGCCGGTCAGGGCGATGATAGCCAGACTGCTGGTTTCCGGAGGTTTTTCAGAAAAAACGGCCGACCGTGTCACAAACCGGATAGCCGGAGATGCTCAGTTGTCTCAGGCGTGGCGGGATCTGGCACGGATTTTGGAAAACAACGTCAGAGTCGGTCAGGACGTGATACTTAAAAACGGCGGAGCCGTGGCTCTTATCGGTCCCACGGGAGTCGGCAAAACTACCACCATTGCCAAGCTGGCAGCCAGATTTGCCCTGGAGTATGGTCCGGATCAGGTGGCTCTTATCAGCACTGACAACTACCGTATCGGAGCTTCCGAACAGCTGTTGACATACGGCAGAATCATGGGCTGTGCCGTTAAGGTGGTGGAGGATGTGACCACCCTTTCCGAAGCGCTGTATCAGCTCAGAAACCGCAGTCTTGTGCTTATTGACACTGCTGGACTGGGGCAGCGGGATACCAGACTCGAGGAGGAGCTTATGGAGCTGGATCGTAATGCCAGGATCAAGCTCCAGCATTATTTAGTGCTTCCGGGTACCGCGCAGCGGAAGGTGCTTGAGGATGCTGTCAGGCGTTTCGGGAAAGCCGGCGTTGATGGTCTCATAATCACCAAGCTGGACGAGAGTGTCAGTATTGGCGATGCCCTGAGCATCTCTATCGAACAGGATATTCCGATAGCGTATACCACTTCTGGACAGCGGGTTCCGGAGGATCTGGAAATTGGAGATGCCCGCAGGCTGGTTTCCATGCTTCTTTCCCAGATTGAGGATTTGGAACCGGAACTGGAGCTTGGTTCCGAGGATGCCGGGAAGGCGTCATGGGCCAGGGATCTGGACAGGGGAGAGTAGAGAGATTATGGATCAGGCAGAAGGATTAAGAAAAATGGCAGGCGGAAATCTTTCCGGACAGGGTGTGAAGGTAATTACCGTAACAGGCGGCAAGGGGGGCGTTGGCAAGTCCAGTGTGTCCCTGAATATGGCGATTGCCATGTGTGCCCAGGGAAAAAGGGTGATGCTCCTGGATGCGGATCTGGGACTGGCCAACATTGATGTCATGCTGGGTATCAAGGTTAATAAAAACCTGTTCCATGTGCTCTCCGGCGAATGCTCTTTGGATGAGGTGATGGTAGAAGGACCTCATGGACTTAAGATAGTTCCGGCATCATCGGGAAAGCAGGCTATGGTGGAGCTGTCTCCGGCTCAGCATGCCGGGCTTATCCGGGCCTTCAGTGAATTAAAGACTCCGGTGGACGTGCTTATTGTGGACACCGCTGCCGGAATATCGGATATGGTGCTGGCCTTTGCCAGGGCTGCCCAGGATGTGCTGGTGGTGGTTTGTGACGAGCCGACTTCCGTGACTGATGCCTATGCTCTGATGAAGATTCTGAACACTGAATACGGAGTTTCACGCTTTAAGATTGTTGCCAATATGGTTAACAGTCTCAGACAGGGAAAGGACCTTTTTGCCAAATTGACAAAGGTCACGGATCGCTTTTTGGATGTGGCCCTTGAACTTGTTTCATGTGTACCCATGGATAATAATATCAGAATGGCACTGAGAAAAAGGCAGGTTATCGTGGATGCCTTTCCCAAGTCTCCCGCAGCCATGGCCTTCAAAGCTCTGGCTCTCAGAGCTGCTACCTGGCCTATCCCGTACCGTCCGGAGGGACATCTGGAGTTTTTTGTGGAAAATCTGGTTAAACGGTCGGTGGCCAATGACGGAGGCGGGGAAGATAATCAGCTTAGCGGCACGTAAGGAAGCTCAAATTGAATCCGACCAGGGCTTATTTAAGTCAGAAGAACAATCGGGACGGCATGGTGATGCAGTATGCACCGCTGGTCAAGCGTATTGCTCTCTATCTCAAAGCCCGGCTTCCGCCGGTAGTTCAGGTTGACGACCTGATCCAGGCCGGAATGATAGGTCTTATGGAGGCTGTCAGAAATTACGAGGGGTTGCAGGGGGCCTCGTTTGAAACCTATGCCTCCATCAGAATTCGCGGGGCCATGCTGGACGAAATCCGCAACGACGACTGGGCGCCCCGGTCAGTTCATAAAAATGCCCGTTCCATTGCGGCGGTTATCAACAAGCTTTCTCATGAGCTGGGCCGTCAGCCCCGGGACAGCGAGGTTGCCGCAAGAATGCAGATATCCATTGACGAGTACCACCGCATGGTGTCAGAGGAGGCGGTGAGTCACTTTATCGGTATTGACGATCTGGGAGTCAGCGAGGATGTGATTTCGGTGGAGACGGATCCCGGAAGCTCCATGGCGACACCGCTCAGCCAGATTTCACGGGAACAGTTCAGTTCCCATCTTTCTGAAGCTCTGAAACAGCTTCCGGAACGGGAGCAGCAGGTTCTTTCGCTTTACTACAATGATGGTCTCAATCTTAAGGAGATCGGAGCTGTTATCGGCGTCGGGGAATCCCGGGTCAGCCAGATTATGGCTCAGGCTACGGTGAGAATTCGGGCTGTTCTCAGAGATTGGATTGACGATTACTGATTATTATTTTCCGATTTTCCCTGTTTTCTTATGCAGTTCCCCCTGTCATTCCTCTCCTGAGTGCCATATTGGCGACCAGGTTTTCTGAGCTTTGTCACTCCTTCTTGCGTTTTCTGATTTCCCGGTATTTGTTCCGTTTCGGTTTTTCTTTAAAAAAATCCGGTGAGTTCACAGCATATTTTTTCGGATTATCTTTCAATATAGATTATGGGGACAGGTATGCATGCGACTGTTCGGCAGTGGGATGCTTATTTACACGGGATTTTCATCATGCAGCTGTTTTACTCCGCATAATTTAGTAATTTTTTGGGGTGTGACCCTCAATTGAATGCAAATTGCTGTATAGATCTCTGTAAAACTCATCGGACATGTGCATAATGCACTAAGTTATAAGGGGTGAAGTGTTCTTGTTGCATATTGTGCAGGAATCTTATCGAAAGTGTACCTGGAGGCTAATTTTGGACACGAATATCAAGATTTTAATTGTTGATGATTTTTCTACAATGAGGCGAATTATCAAGAATTTGCTCCGCGACCTCGGGTTTAACAATACTCAGGAAGCCGATGATGGAAATACGGCCCTGCCAATGCTCAAGAGCGGCGATTTTCAGTTTGTTATTACCGACTGGAACATGCCTGGAATGCAGGGAATTGACCTTCTGAAGGCAATCCGCGCCGATGATAAGCTAAAGACGCTGCCGGTGCTTATGGTTACTGCAGAGGCTAAAAGAGAACAGATTATCGAGGCTGCTCAGGCCGGAATCAACGGTTACATAGTAAAGCCTTTTACGGCTGCAACACTCAAGGAAAAACTTGATAAGATTTTTGAACGTTTAGGTTAAAAATCGGGATAGTGCTATGACCACGTACAGCAGTGATGAACATGTGAGAGGTCCGTTAATTACCAGAGCAGAAGCCCAGCTCCTTCTGGAATACCTTGAGGACGGCTATCAGGAGGAGGCGGATGCCATGATTGTTGGAATTGTGAACCGCAATCAGGCCGATCTTTTTTCAGAGGTGGGAAAAGTGGCTCGTAATCTTCATGACGAGCTCTCCAATTTCACTGTTGATCCCCGGCTTAAGGATATTGCCGAGACTGAGATTCCCGATGCCACGGAACGGCTGCGCTATATCATAAAAATGACGGATAACGCTGCCAATCGTACCATGGATGCTGTGGATCAGTGCAAACCGCTTGCTGACAAGCTTGATTCCTCGATAAATGCGATTATGCCCCTCTGGGAAAGACTGATGCGCAAGGATATAGACAAGAGTACCTTTGTGCGTCTCTGCCATGGCAGCTATTCGTTGCTCCAGGTGGCTCAGAAGGATGCCAATACCCTGAATAATCAGCTGACCGAAATTTTAATGGCCCAGGATTTTCAGGATCTGACCGGGCAGATGATCAACCGCATTATCAAGCTGGTGGGCGAGGTTGAGGGCAGTCTGGTTGCTATGTTGAAGGCCTATGCCGGAGATAAGGCGATGTCAGGCAGCAGCGTCAGGGGAGGGCATACCGGTTCGGATGCCGAGGGACCGATACACAACCCCGATGACAGAGATGATGTTGCCAAGAATCAGGATGATGTTGATGATTTGCTGGCCAGTCTTGGCTTTTAAATCTTAACCTTCCGGATGTTTTTTTGCAGATTATAGATTAGGTGGATGCTAGATGGCTTTAGAAGGTGTTGATCAGGAGATTCTCCAGGACTTTCTGGTTGAAGCTGGGGAACTAATTGAAAATCTTTCAGAGCAGCTGGTGGCTCTGGAAAAGAACCCGGAAGATTCCGAGCTCCTGAATGCGATATTCCGCGCTTTTCATACGGTAAAGGGCGGTGCCGGTTTTTTGAATCTTACCCCTTTGGTAGAAGCCTGCCATGGTGCTGAAAATGTTTTTGACTGTCTCCGGAAGAAGACGGTGCCGGTTACATCTGATCTAATGGATGTGATTTTTCAGGCATACGATACCATTAACGAGATGTTCCATCAGGTTCAGAACGGAGAAATGCCGGAAGAAGCTCCGGAAGCTCTTTTGAACGGACTGAAGGCACTTTGTACTCCGGGGGCTGTTCCTGCTCCGGCTCCTAAACCTGTAGCTCCGCCGCCGCCGCCACCACCGCCACCTCCTCCGAAACCCGCTGCCGCTCCGGCTTCCGCTGCGGGGATAGATACCATCAGCGATGATGAGTTCGAGGCGCTTCTGGATTCCCTGCACGGGAAGGGAGTGGCTCCGGGCAGTGCGAATGATAAGAACGTCGCTTCGGAAGCAGGCTCTGACATTGAGAGTGAGTTTGATGCCATTCTTGCCGGAGCTGAGGCCAAGCCAGTGCCGATACCCGGCGCCGGCTCAGCGGTTACACCTGCTCCGGAGCCGCCGAAACCCGCTCCGGCACCTGCAGACCCGGTCAAGGATGTGTTTTCCAGCCCCGGGGATACTATGACCGATGATGACTTCGAGGCTCTTTTGGATTCCCTGCATGGCAAGGGAGTGGCTCCAGGCAGCGCCAATGACAAGGCCGCCAGACCTGCAGCTCCAGCCACTCCGGAACCTTCGAAGCCAGCACCGTCAGGCCCGTCTTCAGCTACGGATACGGCGAAGTCTTCCGTAACGTCTAAGGCTCCGTCTTCCGACCCCGCAGCTTCCGGAGATGCTTTGGCGGGAGGGGATCATCATCCCGATAAGGCTGCTGCCGCCAAGGTGACTGTTGATGATACTGTTCGGGTGGAAACAAAGATCCTGGACAATCTCATGAATATGGTGGGCGAGCTGGTGCTGGTGAGAAACCGGCTTCTCAGTATCGGAAGCTCCATGCAGTCTAACGAGGAGCTTAACAAGACAATTTCCAATCTTGATGTGGTTACGGCTGATCTGCAGGGGGCGGTTATGAAGACCCGCATGCAGCCGATCAAGAAAGTGTTCGGCAGATTTCCGCAGCTTATACGCAAGCTGGCCCGCAATCTCGGAAAGAAAATCGAGCTGGTGATGGAAGGTGAGGAAACAGATCTGGACAAGACACTGGTAGATGCCTTGGCAGACCCGATGATTCACCTGGTACGAAATTCCTGCGACCACGGCATTGAGATGCCCGATGTGCGCGCCAGGGCCGGCAAGCCGGAACAGGGAACAGTTACGCTCAGTGCGTCTCAGGAAGGGGATCATATTCTTCTGAAGATTATTGATGACGGCGCCGGTATGGATCCGCAAAAGCTCAAGTCTGTGGCCATAAAACGCGGGGTTCTCGATAAGGAAACCGCGGAACGCATGACTGATGTTGAAGCCTTTAATCTTATCTTCAAGCCGGGCTTTTCCACCAAGGAGAACATTTCGGATATTTCCGGCCGCGGTGTGGGCATGGATGTGGTTAAAACCAACATTACCAAGCTGAACGGCTCCCTTCGTATTGACTCCAAACTGGGGAAGGGAACGATCATCGAGATCAAGGTGCCGCTGACACTGGCGATTCTGCCGACGCTGATGGTCAAGGTGGGAAGCCAGAGTTTTGCACTGCCGCTTACTTCCGTAAATGAGATTTTCCATCTCAGACTGGACGGCGTTAAGAAAGTGGACGGACAGGATACTATCGTGATCCGCGAAAAAGCCATTCCGCTCTTCTATCTTCAGGACTGGCTGATCCGGAATCATTCCCAGGGCTTTATGCATCCGGAATGGGGGCATGTGGTGCTGGTACAGCAGGGTAACGGCAATCAGGTAGCCTTTGTGGTGGATGAACTGGTGGGACAGGAAGAAGTGGTAATCAAGCCTCTGGATCAGCTGCTTCATGGCACTCCGGGCATGGCCGGAGCTACGATTACTTCGGATGGCGGTATTGCCCTGATTCTGGACATTCCGAGCCTGCTCAGAGGATATGCTAAAAAGGATATCTCAAAATCGGCTGTCAGGAGGCCGGCACGCCGGGAAGCTGCTGCCACTGCTTCGCCGCCGGTGGTCTGATCACTGTTAAGGACTCCGGCAAGTAGTATTTCCGGAGTTTTTTTGATTTTTGTGTTTCTGAGCCAGATAATCGGGGTTTTTTAATGTCTGCCGTAAAAGTCCTTATTGTTGACGATTCGACGTTTTACCGTAAGCGTCTTAAGGAGATGTTTGACACAGATCCTGAAATTGACGTGGTTGGTGAAGCCGCCAACGGAAAAATCGCTGTTGAGATGACCAGAACCCTCAAGCCCGATGTGATCACCATGGATGTGGAAATGCCTGTGATGGGCGGGATTGAGGCGGTAAAGAAGATCATGGAGATCTGTCCCACTCCGGTACTGATGTTTTCATCTCTTACCGAAGAAGGTGCCCGTGAGACACTGGAGGCTCTTTCCTCGGGAGCTTCCGACTATCTTCCCAAGGATTTTGCCGGGATAGCCCGGAGAAAGACTCAGGTAGTTCAGGATCTGTGTGCGAAGGTGAAAGCACTCGGTTCCTCCATAATGTACCGTAGCCGCCGCTTGGCTGCCGAGAGTTCAGATCAGGGGGCTGTCGCGGTTTCCAGAACTCAGACTAATGAGAGCTCTTCCAGACGTCTGCGGGGAAGTACCCCAGGATTCATGACTCCGGCGGAATTAAAGTCCCGTCCTGCAGAGTCACGGTGGGACAACAGCCGGCAGACTCAGAAGGCTATTCAGGCCATGAGCAACGTGGAAGCACGTCTGGAAGCACTCATTAACCGTAAAAAAGCTGAGCTGAACGCTCTTACCAATCTTAAGAAAAGTCAAGAGATTAGAAATGAGGTTCTCCAGCACCACAAAAGTTCCGTTCCGGAAGGAAGTACCGACTATCAGATTCTGGCCATCGGAAGTTCTACAGGGGGGCCAAATGCACTCCAGGTGATTATTTCAGAGCTTCCTGAAACGATTCCGTTTCCGATAGTGGTGGCGCAGCACATGACGGCCCTGTTCACCAAATCATTTGCGGAACGCCTTAATAAACTGTCACGGTTAAATGTAAAAGAGGCTGAGGACGGGGAACAGCTCAAGCCGGGGTGGGTATACATTGCTCCCGGCGGCAGACAGATCACAGTTACCTCCCGGTATCCCAGGAATTTTCGGATATCAGTTATTGACAGTCCGCCGGAGGTCTATTACCGGCCCTCTGTTGATATTCTGATGGGTTCCCTGTCCCGGTGTGCCGGGCTTAAGGTGCTGGCCATAATTCTCACCGGTATGGGACAGGACGGAAAAATGGGCTGCAAGCTTTTGCACGACAAGGGGTCTGAAATCTGGGCGCAGGATGAGATGACGTCAGTTATATACGGGATGCCCAAGGCGGTGGCGGGATTTGCCTCCCGGATTCTGCCGCTCCAGGATATTGCCGGTGAGATTGTAGGCACCATTGTGAAGTAGCGGAGAGCAGTAAAGTAGGTAATCTATGAATATTTTAGGATTTTTTGTAGGTGTGGGCTTTATTCTCGGCGGGATGATGATTGAAGGATCTCATCCCACCGCTCTCCTGGATTTGCCGGCCTTCATGATTGTGATCGGAGCCGCCTTCGGAGCGGGCATGGTGCAGTTTCCCATTGGGACCGTTATTGGAGCTCTGGTGCGTCTCAAGTGGCTTATCGCTCCGCCCCGGCATGATTTAATCGGTCAGTCCTCCCTTTTGGAGTCAATGCTCCAAACGGCCCGTCAGCAAGGACTTCTGGCACTGGAAAACACTCTGGGCAACATTAACGATCCCTTTACCAAAAAGGGGATCCAGATGATCGTGGACGGGGTTGACAAGGAGCAGCTCGTCGCTCTTCTGGAGGCAGAAATGGAGCACGAGGAATACGAGGAGGAGCAGTACATCAAGGTTCTGGAGGGTATCGGCGGCTATGCCCCGTGCATGGGAATTATTGGTGCGGTTCTGGGACTCATTCACGCTATGGGGCTTCTGGATCAGCCGGAGCTTCTGGGACCATCCATTGCAGTGGCTTTTGTGGCCACAATTTACGGTCTGGTAGCGGCCAATCTTCTGTTTCTTCCAGCCGGCAACCGGTTTAAGGCGATTCTTCATGACAGACTGGCCTTCAAGGCCATGACGCTTGAGGGACTGGTTTCCATTTCCAATGGCGAAAATTCAATGCAGCTTAAGAGAAAGCTTTCGGTATACACCGGGCAGGAGGTCTGACGTCCATGGCCCGCAAGAAGAAGGTTGCCGCACCCGAAAATGCTGAGCGCTGGATGGTATCCTATGCAGACTTCATGACGTTGCTTTTTGCAGTTTTTGTGGTGCTTTACGGCTTTGCCATGTCTGCCAGAAATGACTTTTCAGCCATGGTGCAGGGTCTTATGGACAGCTTTACCCAGGTAGGCTTTGTAAATGACAAGGCGGAGGCCCCGGGACAGGCGGAAATCATCATTACTCAGCTTATGAGCGAAAATCCTGTAGAGGCTACTGTCAATCTTACTACTCCTGATATCAAGCCGATTCATGCGGATAATCCGGGCGGTGGCGGCATGATTGAGTATGGAGCCTCCCAGGATTCTCCGATTAAAAAGGAAAGCGATCGTGATGACAATAACGGCAACGGTGCGGAAGCATCTGATGCCATCAGCAGCACTTCGGGCGAGAATATTATGGGGGCTCCCCTGGATTCGGTGAGAGAGGATATCTCCAATGCGCTGGAGGAGCTGGAGAGCGAGGGGCTGGTGATTGTGTCCCAGAATCAGAACTGGCTTACTATAGATCTGAACGATGCTCTGATTTTTGCTCCGGAAAGCGCTTCGATCCTGAACAGAGCCCGGCCGGTGCTTGAAAAGATTTCTGATATCCTGAAAAATATCAGCAACTATATCCGGGTGCGGGGATATACTGACAACTCTCTGGTGAAGAACGAAGTGTACCGTTCTAACTGGGAGCTTTCCGCTGCCAGATCCATCAGTGTTATAGAGGATATGGCGGTAAACGGGATAGATCCGCACAGGCTGGGAGTGGAGGCCTACGGTCAGTTTGCTCCTTTTGTTTCGAATTCCACGGAAAGAGGCCGGGCCCGCAATCGCTGTGTGACCGTGGCTGTTTCCAAATATGCCATGAGGCCCGTAAAGCTTGAGGTGCTTCCGGATCTGGTGGATACTTCGCCAGGCGCACGGGAGCAGCTGTCTCCCCGGGATCTGGAGGATCTGGAGATAATCAGAATGCCGGACGGACGCATCAAGGTTTTCTCAAGACAGGAGCCTCAGGGAGCCACAGGTTCCGGAGGAAAAGATTCCGGAAGCGGAACTGCTACGGGCTCGGGAGATAACAGACAGTGAGGACGATCTGATGATTGTATGGACGGTTGCAAATCAGAAGGGCGGCGTTGGCAAAACCACGACAGTGATCACTTTGGCCGGGATTATGGCCAGAAGGGGGATGCGGGTTCTGGTGCTGGATACTGACCCGCACTCCTCCCTTACCAGTTGTTTTGGCTATGATTCTGATGATCTGGAGCATACGCTGTTCGACCTGTTTATCAGCGGGGAAATAACACGGGATCTGGTTAAATCGATTATTATCGACACTCCGGTGAGCAATATTAAGCTGATGGCGGGATCTTTGGCTCTGGCTACCCTGGATCAGACTCTGGGACAGAAGCAGAGCCAGGCGGGACTTATTTTGAAAAAGTCTCTGGCGGTTCTGGGAGATGAGTTTGACTGTGCTATCGTTGACTGTCCTCCGGTGCTGGGGGTGATGATGGTCAATGCTCTGGCGGCCAGTTCCAGCATTATCGTGCCGACCCAGACCGAGTTCTTAGCTCTAAAGGGGCTGGAAAGAATGATGAAGACCTTTGAGATTCTGCGGGGAACCAAGGCCCGGCCGTTGCGATACCTGATTGTGCCCACCATGTTTGACAGGCGTACCCGAGCTTCGAATCAGACACTGGAATCCATAAAGGAAGCCTACGGCGATGTGGTGTGGCGTGATGTGATACCTATTGATACCAGATTCCGGGATTCCAGCGAATTTCATGTACCGGCCCCGATAAAGTTTCCGTATTCAAAGGGGTGCCTGGCCTACGAGAAGCTTCTTAATGACCTCCTGAAAGTGGAGAAGGACAGTTAAAAATGAGCAAATCCATGCAGTATGCGGCAATGGTGAATTATTTTAATTCGCTGCTTGCCGAGGATGAACCCCTGTCCGGGGAGCAGAGCGGGCTGTTGCCGGCCACTGAAAAGGAGCAGGAAAAGACGCCACCTTTGCCGTTTAAGGAGCCGGAAAGCCGTACTTCTCTCCAGTCTTTGCTGGATCAGGTTCCCATAACCGTTGAGGCAGCCGCAGTTTCTGAAGTCAAGGAGGCTGTGGCTACAGAAACACCTTTAGCTGCTGCCGTCAGAACAGAGAGCCGGACGGAAACTGCGGCGTCTGCCGAAACTTCAGTTATAACCGAGACGAAAACTGTGGTCAGTACTCAGGTCTCTGAGCCTGTGGTTGCAACCGCTCCGGAGGTACGGGAAGAGGTCTGTGCTCCTGCAAAGACTGAATGGCAGAATATGGATCTCGGAAAGGAGTTCTCCGCCCTGTTTTTCAAGGTGGCCGGCGTTATTCTGGCCGTGCCTCTCAAGTATCTGGGGGGAATTTACCAGATTGAAAAGATTACCCAGATGTTCGGGAAGCCGGAATGGTTTTCCGGTCTCACCAATATCAGAAAACGCAAGGTGGCAGTGGTTGATACCGCTAGGTGGATGATGCCTGGCAAGGAAATTGTAGCACACGAGTACCGGTATGCCATTCTGCTGGGTAATTCAGACTGGGCTGTGCAGTGTGATGAGCTTATTGGAACCCGCAACCTGAGCGATGGTGCCATTAAGTGGCGTGATAAGCCCGGGGCCCGTCCGTGGCTTTCGGGAATCGTGAAGAACGAAATGTGTGCGCTTTTGCATCCGGAAGAGCTTATAAAAATGCTGGAATCCGGAGATAATGTGCGGGATCTTCTGGATGGCTCCGGAAGGATCAGACAGTAGTGCCGGATTTTTTTGCAGATGTGTCTTAAAATTACGTGTTTCCGCACGGAAAACGCCGGAATTGTCAGTGTATAATGCCGGTATTCTCAAAAACGGATTAGGCCGGGTGTGCCGTCCCGGATATCAGGAGTGGAGGAACAGTCATGGCAGAACAGGATAACAGTCAGGTCAAGGCCAAGAATGGTGAACTGACCAGATGGGTGACCTTTCATCTCGACCGAGAGGTATATGGCATCAATGTGATGCAGGTTCAGGAGGTTTTGCGCTATTCCGAAATTGCTCCTGTTCCCGGATCTCCGGATTATGTTCTGGGCATTATTAACCTCAGGGGCAATGTGGTTACCGTAATTGACACCAGAATGCGTTTCGGAATTGAGCCCATGGAGGTCACCGACAGCTCCCGTATCGTAATTATCGAGGCGGGCGGACAGGTTGTGGGTATTCTGGTGGACAGCGTGGCCGAGGTGGTGGATCTCAGTGCTGATGATATTGATCCGGCTCCGAATATCGGTACCGAGGAAAGCGCTCAGTTCATTAAGGGGGTGGCCAATCTGGGTGAGGAGCTTCTGATTATCATTGATCTTAATAAGCTTCTGACATCCGAAGAATGGGACGAAATCAGCCGTATCTGATTATGCGGCGTTAGGAGATTTCCGTTTCCCCGTGGGCTCTTGCCCCGGGTGGCTTTTGACGGATCTCCGCTCGGGGCCGGGCGGCTTCATATTGATTAGGGACTCCGATGTCATTAGCAGAGGCATTGGAGTTTTTTATATATTTTTTTTGCGATACGGAAATTACCATGAGTGCGGAAGAACTGACAATCTGGTTGTTTGCATTGGCATTTTCAGCTGTCGGAATGGCTCTTGGAGCGCTGGTATGCGCTCTAATGGCACTGCGTCGCATAAGCAGACTCAAGAAGGATGTTTCCACCGCCTTTAATTCCCTTGCTCAAAAGCAGAACAGCTCTAGAAAGGAGCTTAACGAGCTTCTGACCGGCAATATTGGGATTATAAAAAAATTTCAGGATTTTCAGGAATCGGTAGAGCGACTGTCTGACAAGCAGGCGGATCTGGAGTTAAAGGAGCCCGAAGGGAGAATGTATTCCCGGGCCAAGAAAATGATTCAGCTGGGGGCCGGACTTGAGGAGGTGGTAAGGGAGTGTGAAATCCCGCTGCCGGAAGCCGAACTTCTGTTCCGGGTGCTGGGAAAGTCGCCGGAGGGGGACTCTGGTACTCCACCGGTTTCTCTGGCTCCAAAATCTTTGGAAGCCAGAAATATGGAACGTGCCGTTAAGGATGGCATTGCCCGGAATAAGGAACACCCGGGCGTTTCATCGCCGGCCGGAAGCGGTGAGTCCGGATCCAAAGGCGGTCATCAGGCCATGGGAATGCAGGAAGCCTTTAAGGGGCAGATTCGGGAGGAGGAGGCCCGAATTCCGGCCGAGGCTTTGGAGATGATGCGGAAATTTAAAAACCGGAGTGGCACTCCGGCGGAGAAATGAATGAAAAACAGTTTACGAAATAAATGCCGGGCAGAGCGGTCCGGGGAGAACTTCCGGGAGCAGTTCAGGCCTCATCCGGGATGGCTGTGGCCGGATAGCAGCCCAGAATCTTAACCTCTCCGGTTACATCCCTAAGCTGGCGAAGCGCATCCTGAAGCACGGCAGTTTCGGTATTGGCAATTACATCCGCATAGAAGGTTTCCGCCCATATCAGTCCTTCCCGGTTGCCGATTCTGGGACGGGATTCCAGCTTGACAATATTGATGTTTCTTTTGCTGAATACCTCCAGAACTCTGACAAGAGCCCCAGGCCGGTTTTGGGTGGTGAAGGTCAGCGAGGTCTTGGCGGTAATGGTTACAGGTACGGTGATTTCTTCTTTTCCTATCACGATGAATCTGGTGATGTTTACTTTCTGATTGGCAATGTTCGAAAACAGCGGGGTAAGACCGTAAAGCGGTGCCGAATCCTCGCAGCCGATGGCTACTGCTTCCGGCGATTTGAGTCCGGCAACGATTTCCATGGCCTCGGTAGTGGCGCTGGTGGTTTTGAAGATCGCCTCCGGCAGGTTTTTATGCAGCCACTGGGAGCACTGCTGGATGGGCTGGGCGTGAGAATAGACGGTTTTAATCTGGGAGAGATCTGTGGGAGCCGCCGCCAGAACCCCGTGGTTAATGTTGTATGTCAGTTCTCCTGTGATATGTACCCGGGCATTTTGCAGAAGATCGTAAACTTCATTGATACAGCCGGAGGAGGTATTTTCAATTGGCAGAATGCCGCAGTCGGCTTCGTCGTTTTCAACGCTGGAGATAATTTCCTGAAAGGTTGCACAGCCTCTTTCGACGAGCCGTGATTCTACCGGGTGGTAGAATTTATGGGTAGCATGATAGGAATAGGATCCCCGGGTGCCGAGATATGATACCCGGATTTTTTCCAGAGTTCCTCCTTTGGAAGCATCGAGTCCATGGATTAAAGACATCTGCCGGGATCGGGAATCCGTGAATATTGCTGTAAACAGTTTTGCAGTCAGTGCCGGAGAGATTCCCATGGCCTCAGCTTTTGCAAGAAGCTCCTGGAGATGAAGGCTTTCTCTTTCCTGGTTTTTTACCGGAATTCCGTTCCGGTACTTGTTTTCGGCAATGCTGACTACGGCACTGTTTCTTTTTTGAAGAAGCTCGAGGATGGCGGTGTCAATGGCGTCTATTTTGCTGCGGGCTTCGGCAATATCTGTCATAGCTATTTCCTGTTGTAAAGAGGTTTCAGGGGGCGGCCTGATAAGCTTGTTATTGGAACCGGCCACGTGCCATTATAGCAGTTATCGGGGTGATATTCTGCTGGATTCCGGACGGCACTGTAATGCCGGGAATTACGGATCCGGATCGTAAATGACAGAGTATCCAGTCTGATAATGGCGGATTTACTGCAGGATTCTGCTCTCAGGGAATCCCGGAGGAAATACCGCCTGAAGAATGAGCACAAAAAAAGGGAAGCCGATTCTTCCCTTTCTGTGTTCCCGAAGGTGATCGGGAAGTCTGGTTATCAGTATTTCATGGTGTGGATGTAGAGTGTTCCCGGCCCTCTGAATTTGCAGACCAGTCCTTCTCCGGAAGTAACACTGGACACGAAGCCAGAAGCCTTCTGCATGGTGTACTCAAGAGTTTCGTCCCAGGCCAGGAGATGCCCGTTGTCCACTACCAGCTCTTCTCCCGGTTCCAGATCGAAGCGATGGGCGGCTCCCAGGGATGCGATGAAGGCGGTGCCGGAACCGGTGAGCTTTATGAGGAAGAAACCTTCCTTGGAGGTAAAGCCCTTGATAAGTCCCTGCATCTTGGTGCCGATTTCCACGCCGGGAGTACTGGCCAGATAGCCGCCTTTCTGAACCAGCAGGGTTTTGGAGGGAGTTACTTCAAGAGCCAGTATGGAACCCGGAATACCGGCTCCGATGGAGGCTGTGCCGGCTCCTCCGGAGGCGGTGATGTTTTCGGTAAAAAAGCTTTCCTGGGTAAGGAAGCTTCTGATAAGCCCTCCGACAATACCACCCTTGACATCTCCCTGAAGTTCCAGTCCCTGGCTCATGGTGATCATGGCGCCTCTTTCGCAGGAGATTTTTTCTCCCCGTTCCAGATGAACCTGCAACATGGGGAAGGAGTCCTGATGAACAATTTCGTATTTCATAGCTACCTCAAATTCGTACTGGTATGAAAGTCCCGGAGGTTCCGTTCTGGACAAAACACAAATCCCGGCCGTCCGGGGATACTTTGCAGGATACCTCTGGGGACGGGGTTCCGAGAACCGCTGATTCTGGAAATGATTATACATGAATAGGCGAAGGGTTTTGTTTTTAGAGGTCACTAAAATCCAAAAAAGAAATTTCAAGTCGTGAATAGCAGGATCGGAGAGGGCTCAAGGAGTCTCGGGCACAGCAAGATTCGGGAAACAGGAGGCTTGGAAAATAGGAAATATTAATTGAAAAACGGAGCCGCGGTGGTCACGACTCCGTTAAGGTATTGTCATAAACTCTCAACATTCATGCCTTACCTTTAATTATTATGAAGAAAACCGTTCATAGCTTAGGAAACGATTTCATAAATAATAATACCCCTTTTACGGAGGATGATCTACAGAAATTTGAGTTTGCGTGATTAATCTTTCATTTTTTGCTGAAAAACGCTGCAGACAGCTTAATAATGGTTAAATATTGACCGTTTTCTAGGCTTTATTGCTTAAAAAACAACCTGGGTGTATGGAATTAGATCTGGAATTTAACCAACGGTATAAAAACTAGTCTCGAAATTTACATTCTCTCAGGTTTTTGTCAGGAATAGTTTTTTAATGATATTTCAGTTTTTTGCGGAAAGAATACCCGATTTTTTGAAGATTCTCATTTATGCAAAATGGTAAAATAGCTACCGGCTAATGCTGTCTACAATGGTTCGGACAGCGCTATTTGGTTTTCCGAAACGCGGTCTTGCTGCCTGTTCGGAACAAAATCCCCTGAAAGAGGGAGGAGTGCATAATATGGAAACGACCTGGCATGATGTTATAGGTTCCGAAAAGGAAATGCCGTACTTTGCCGAGGTAATGCGATTTCAGAAGGAAAGAAGAAAGGAGACGCAGGTTTTTCCTCCGGAAAAGGAAATTTTCAGCGCCTTCAGAATCACTCCCTTCTGCCAGGTTAAGGTTGTTATTATCGGTCAGGATCCCTATCACGGGCCGGGGCAGGCCAACGGATTATGCTTCTCTGTAAATCCTGGCATCCCGGTACCGCCGTCTCTGAAGAATATCTACCAGGAACTTCATCAGGAGTACGGGCCAGATTTTGCCATTCCTGCTCATGGCTGTCTGACGTCGTGGGCAGAGCAGGGGGTGTTTCTTCTTAACAATACTCTGACCGTTGAGCAAGGGCTTCCCAAAAGTCATTTCGGCCGGGGCTGGGAAATTTTTACTGATCATGTGATTGCCAGAATTAACGAATGTACCGAGCATACCGTGTTTATGCTGTGGGGAAGTCCGGCTCAGACCAAGGGAAAAAATGTGGATACTTCAAGACATCTGGTTTTGAAAGCACCGCATCCCAGTCCGCTGAGCGCCTACCGGGGATTTTTCGGCTGCGGACATTTCCGTGCGTGCAATTCCTATCTGGAAGCCTGGGGGAAGACTCCCATAGACTGGCGTCTTCCCGAGAATCCCGTCCGGCACTGATGGTACAGTTCCCGGAACTGTCTGCATTCCCGGGGTCGACAGTATTATGACGGAAAACCGACAAAGTGTCGAAAATTTGACATAAGCATAGTTATTTTTACTGCGAAAATCTTACAATCGTCACCATGAAATGGGAGGATCTATGGATTTTGCAGGAAATATCTTGATTCTTGAGGAACGCAGTGAGCTGCGTCAGGAAATCGAAACCATCGTAAAATTTCTTGGCTGCGAATGGCAGAGCGGTGAACTTCCTGACTGCCTGAGCTATCTTGACAGTGACAATGCCGGGATTACCCTGGTAATTGCCGGCAATACCGGTGCTGTGACTCCGGCAGATCTTCTTAAAAAACATCCTATGGTTCCATTTATCTTCACTCAGGCGCACGATGAAAGCGAGCTCCCCCGGGAACCCAACATGATCGGAATTCTCGGTAAGGACGGCACCTATGAAGGTTTTTTGCAGCTTCTCAGATTCTGCCAGTCCTTCAATTCTCTCCATAAGAATCTGAAACGCAGTGATAATGCCCAGAGACTTCTCAAATTTCTGGTGGGAAAGGGGCGGGCCATTCAGGAAGTACGGCATCTTATTGAGCAGGTGGCGCCCACCACGGCAAATGTGCTGATCCTTGGTGAATCCGGTACCGGCAAGGAGGTGGTAGCCCGGGCTGTTCATGCTCTTTCCGATCGGAGGAACAAGCCCTTTGTTCCTATTAACTGCGGAGCTATTCCGGCGGAGCTTCTGGAAAGCGAGCTCTTCGGACACGAAAAGGGAGCCTTTACCGGAGCCATTACCAGCCGGGCGGGGCGTTTTGAGCTGGCGGAGGGCGGTACCATTTTTCTGGATGAAATCGGGGATATGCCGCTCCAGATGCAGGTTAAGCTTCTTCGGGTGTTACAGGAGAGAGTGTTTGAGAAGGTCGGCAGTAACAAGCAGATCAAGTGCGATGTCCGGGTGATTGCCGCCACGCACCGTAATCTGGAGGAAATGATCCGTGAAGGTCAGTTCCGGGAGGATCTGTTCTATCGGCTGAATGTTTTTCCCATCATGACTCCGCCGCTCCGGGAAAGAGCTGATGACATTCCGCTTTTGCTTCAGGAGCTTATAAGACGATATTCCGACGAACACCGGGTTAGTGTCAGGTTTACCCAGAGAGCCATGGAATCCCTGATGCAGCATGAGTGGTCCGGGAATGTCCGGGAGCTTTCGAATCTGGTGGAACGCATGATTATCATGCACCCCGATGAGATTGTGGATGCCCAGGATCTCCCGCAGAAATACCAGTATGGTGTGAAGGGAACCCGGCAGGATGAGATCAGTGAAAAGGATGTTCTCTTTGATCTGTTCAGCGATACCGGCAGTGATGACGATCATGATGACTCCGCTGCTTCTGAAGACGGACATGAGGGAGCACAGCATGATGATCTGGGGGCTCCCTTTTCCGGAGTACTGCCACCGGAAGGGGTGAATCTTAAGGATATGGTCAGTCAGATCGAAATTGACATGATTAAACAGGCTCTGGCAGCCACGGACGGGGTAGTTGCCAGAGCTGCGGAGATTTTGCAGATGCGGCGTACCACTCTCGTGGAAAAAATTAAAAAATATGGAATTTCCCAGGACACAGAGTAGTTTATTAGTTTAGTGTTTTATGAAAATTCCGGGTTTGTTTCAGACTTCGGAAAACGATATTGAGATCCGGCAGAAAAAAAGTGCTGCCGGATTTTATTTTCTGTGATTCTGATGGTACACTTTACAGTGTTTTTTAATGCCGCCGCGTTCATCCTGATTTCGGAGATATTTTGTTGCCGGGTGCTTTTTTCTGGTCCGGACAGTCAAAAAATGTCCCGGATAGTTTTTTCAGATGCTTTATGACCGTGGCTGCTGTCGGCAAGTTCTTCCTGATTCCCAGACTGTTTTTTAAAATGCGTCGGCTGTTACTGGCCGGTGCAGGATCGGGGTTTATCCGGGGTTCTCCCGGCTTGCCGGCGTTTATTTATCAGGATGTATAACTGCGGAAGCTCTTTCAGGAGCGTTATTTACAGGAAAATCAAGAAACAGTCTATGGAAAAGGTATCAGCACTTATAAAACAAATTACCGGGTGTTTTTGTCTCTTTGTTCCCAGCGTGCTTGCGCTTTGCGTTACGGCCTGTGCCGGAACCCAGGAACCTCTGACTACCCAGATTAAGCCGGAAACGACGGTGAGCAAGGAAGAGGTGTCAGTTTCCTACAAACATGATTTCATGCATTATCAGGCGGAGCGTCAGAAGTATCTTAAGGCTCTTTCTGCTTATGAGAAGCGCGATTACGACACAGTAAGACGCATTCATTCAGAGCTGGGGGATTACCCGCTTAATGTTTATCTGGAATACCTGCTTCTGAAAATCGAAAAGGCTGATATCAGCAGAATTCAGAAATTTATAAAAAGTGGCGGTCATAGTGGTCTGGCTCGGCATGTGCAGAGCTCCTATATGCACTATTATGCCAATAACGGAGATTATGCCAGTGTGCTTAAAATCGCTCCGGAAAAGCCCGAAGGAACTAAGCTGCAGTGTCTGTGGTACCAGGCAGAGTATCACCACGGCCGCAAGAAGGAGGCTTTGGATTTCATCAGAACGGACTATGAGGAGGGTGAGCCGTTCTCCAAGGAATGTGCTTCCCTGGTCAGTACCCTCAAGACCGGAGGACTTCTTACTAGGGATATGGTGCTTGAAAGAATCCGCAACACCTATTGGACCAAGAACGGCAGCAAGGCTTATCTTGACGCCGTTTCCGAGCTCAGAGGAGAAGGCGACAAGACTCTGGTGAAGACTTTGTCATCATATTACGGAAAGCCTTCAAAGTATGCCTCCATTCCCCAGACTCAGAAAGAGGCTGCTTCCCTAGTGTTTGCCAGATATGCCAGAACCAGTCCGGAAGCTGCTCTTGCTGATGTTGGAAATTTTAAGGACCGCTATCATCCTACCGCAGCTCAGGAGCATACTGTGAACCGGGCTCTCGTTTATGCACTGCTTTATAACAAGAGTGTGGCTCCTCGGCAGCTTTTGGACAGACTTCTTGAGAACGCCGGCACCCCGGCAATGCTGGAACAGCGCATTCGTCTGGCCATCTGGGATCGGGACTATCGCGGGGTGTTGCGTTTCCTGGATCGGCTGCCCGAGGACAAGAAGCAGGCTGAAAATTATCGCTACTGGAAGGCCAGATCCCTGGAGGAGACCGGCAAAAAAGCCGAAGCGGATGTTATTTACCGGAAGCTGGCCGGAGAAAGGAGCTTCTATGGCTTTTACACTGCTGATAAGCTGGGACTGCCCTATGCCATTCAGGCGGTAACCGCAGTGCCGGCAAACGAAAAGCAGCGGCAGGCACTGCTGCAGAAATATCCGGCCTATGCCAGATTCATGGAGTTTTCGTTTTTGAATGACACTCGGGGTATCCGTACCGAATGGCGGGAGACTATGAGCTCCGCTTCTCTTGATGATGCCAGAACCATAGCTGCCACGGAAGCCGAGCGCGGTTTTTCCGATCTTGCCGTATGGGAATCCATATACAAGAAAGACTGGGATGCCTTAAATGTCCGTTTCCCGCTGCCGTATCGCAAGATATATGAGCAGGAATCCCGGAGAAGCGGTACGGATCTCAGCTACATGTATGCCATTACCAGACAGGAAAGCATGATGAATCCTCTGGCCAGATCTCCGGTTGGTGCCCGGGGTCTCATGCAGTTCATGCCGGATACTGCCGCCATGGTCAGCAAGAAGTACGGCTACCCGTACGGAGGCAAGGATGAGCTTTTTAATCCGTCGGTAAATATCAGGCTTGGCGGTGCCTATCTGCATGATCTTCAGGAAAAATTCGGGGGCAACCGGATCTTTGCGACGGCAGGCTACAATGCTGGTCCTGGCAGAGCCTACAAGTGGCAGAGCGGTGACGGCGTGCGCCGGGATGCGATTACCTATATCGAGGCCATACCTTTCAACGAGACCAGAAACTATGTGCAGAAGGTACTGATGTACAACGTCATCTACCAGCACCTTCTGGGGGCTCAGAAGCTGGAGCTTCTGACTCCGTCGGAGCATGAGGCTTTTTACTGATTACGGATGCGGCGAGGCATGGAAAAAAACAGTGTCAACAATGAAATTTGTTTCACATTTTTTCCGTGCTGATACCGCGGAAAATCATGTTAGAATAGACAGAACCGGCCTCCGTTTTTTGTCCTGACTGCCCGGATTACGATCGTGGCTGCGCCCGTAGCAGACGTCGGCAAAAAGCAGGATAAATATTAAGACCAGCCGGTGATTTGTTGTTATCCCGATAAAGTGATGTGAGAATTATGGCAACAATAAAAGATGTTTCGCGCCTGGCAAATGTATCCATTTCGACGGTTTCCAGAGTTATCAATAAATCTGCGAATGTGGCTCCGGAAAAGGAACAGGCTGTGCTGAAGGCGATGAAGGAACTGAATTTCCAGCCTAATAGTTTTGCCCAGGCTCTGGTAAACAAGCGTTCCAACTGTATCGGCGTGCTCGTGGGAGATCTCTGCGGCGGGCCGTTCTTCGCCCAGATGATGCGGGGTATCGAAGATGTCATACTTCCGGAGAAAAAGTATGTGATAGTAATGTCCGGAAATCACAATCACGATCGCGAGAAGGACTGTATCGAAGCGCTTCTGCTGCGTCGTTGCGATGCCCTTATTATCCATTCCAAGGCGCTTTCTGATGACGAGCTTATCGAGTTCAACCAGTCCGGAATTCCCATGGTGTTTGTAAACCGTCTGGTTAATTCCCTGGAGGATCGTTCTGTTTGGGTGGATATTACAGCCGGAATGGCCGACGCTGTGCGGCATCTGATTGCTAACGGGCACCGGAAGATTGCCTATATCTGTTCCGATGATGCCACCTTTGCAGATGAGAAGGATCGGATGGCCGGTTATAAGCAGGCGCTGGAGGAGGCGGGAATCGAATTTGATCCCAATATTGTAAGTGCTGCCTTCCCGGACGAGAATGGCGGTTATCGCGCCATTGAGTCTCTTTTGATGCGCGATGCCGGGTTTACCGCCTTTGTGGCCTATAATGACGCCATGGCCATTGGTGCGATTTCCGCTCTGACTGACAATAATATCGCAGTACCCGGACAGGTGAGTGCCGTGGGCTACGATGATAATCCAATAAGTAACTACATCAAACCGAAGCTGACTACCGTGCGCTATCCTATTGAAGAGGTAGGCAAGAGAGCCGCCACCCTGGCGCTGTCCCTGCTTTATGATCGTGCCGAGGAGTTTAACTGGAGATGGCCGCTTAAGTTTGCTCCGGTGCTTATCGAAAAATCCAGTGTTGCTCAGGTTAAGCCCGAGGATGGTGAAAAGAAGCCGGCAAGAAAGACTGCGAAAAAGTAGCTCTGCCGAATCGTGGTGGGTTTCAGGCTCCCTCCGTTGCTATCAGATGTTTTTCTTCTGTTCTGATAATGACGGAGGGAGTTGTTTTTTCGGAGGAACTGCGTCAGTTATGTGAGGAGCGTGCCGGTTAAAAATCGACGGACAAGCTGATAGTTCCGAAGTTTTGAATCCAGACAAAAAAGGAAGCCGGAGCTTCCTTTTTTACTGTATTTGCATATGGCGCTTGTGATTATGCGCGCGGCACGCTGCTACCAGTCAGCTGTCAGTCAGCCATATGATTAATGATCTCATCGGCAAATTCGGAGCACTTGATTTCGGTGGCGCCTTCCATGAGACGGGCAAAATCGTAGGTAACCTTCTTGGCTCTGATAGCACCTTCCATGCCCTTTACTACCAGCTTTGCTGCCTCGTTCCAGCCCATGTGAGTCAGCATCATTTCTGCGGAAAGAATGATGGAACCCGGATTCACCTTGTCCATGCCGGTGTACTTCGGAGCGGTGCCGTGGGTGGCTTCAAACATGGCGCAGGTGCTGCCGATGTTGGCGCCCGGAGCAATGCCGATACCTCCGACCTGGGCAGCCAGGGCGTCAGACATGTAGTCGCCATTAAGATTCAGGGTGGCGATTACGTCATATTCGGCCGGACGGAGGAGAATCTGCTGCAGGAAGGCGTCGGCAATGCAGTCCTTGATGATGATTTCATGTCCGTTAAGAGGGTTTTTGATCTTCATCCACGGCCCATTGTCGATAAGCTCGCCGCCGAACTGCTCCTTTGCTACCTCGTAGCCCCAGGCTTTGAAGGCGCCTTCGGTGAATTTCATGATATTGCCCTTGTGTACCAGGGTAACCGACTTTCTGTCATTTTTGATGGCATAGTCGATGGCGGCTTTCACCAGCCTCTGGGTTCCTTCCTTTGAAACCGGCTTTACACCGATGCCGCAGTGCTGGTCAAAACGGATCTTCTTCACACCCATTTCGGACTTCAGAAAGCTGATTACCTTCTCAGCCTCAGGGGTATCAGCAGCCCATTCGATTCCGGCATAAATATCTTCGCTGTTTTCACGGAAGATAACCATGTCAACCAGTTCGGGATTCTTTACCGGGCTGGGAACACCGTCGAAATAGCGTACCGGTCTCAGGCAGATGTAAAGATCCAGCTGCTGGCGGAGCGCCACGTTAAGAGAACGGATGCCTCCGCCGATGGGGGTGGTCAGGGGCCCCTTGATGGAAACAACATATTCCTTGAGGAAATCCAGGGTTTCATCCGGAAGCCAGGTGTCAGCGCCGTATACCTTTGTGGCCTTTTCGCCGGCATAGATTTCCATCCAGGCGATTTTCTTGGTGCCGTTATAGGCCTTTGCCACGGCGGCATCAACTACCTTACGCATGGCAGGAGTGATGTCGCTGCCAATACCGTCGCCTTCAATGAAGGGGATAACGGGATTGTCAGGGATATTCAGGGTTCCGTCAGCATTTACGGTAATGCGGGAGCCGTCAGCAGGAATTGTAACCTTGCTCATGAGGAGTTTCTCCATATGTTTACGAAAGAAATTTGTCCTGACAATTATACCCTATTGAGGCTTTTCACCGTAACAGGAGATGAGATCCTCTTTCCGGGACGAAGGGGAGTGCTGAATGAAAACAGCAGGTACGGTTTTTCTGCAGACACTGGTGTGAAAACCCTGTTCCGGGCGTTTCAGGAAGCCTTTGATTCCGGCAATAGTTTGATAGCAGGCATAATATTACAGTTCAGACTGTAAAACCTTTGTTTGATGGTGTTAAAATGCCCCGTGTTGTCGCGAGAATTTTAACAGTTCCGAATTCTGCATTTTCCGGAGGACTCGGAGCTGATCCAGATGTGGTGAAGCCTTATGATCAGAACCTATGAACTTCACAATGAAACTCTTACGTATTCGAATTTTGATGTGAACGGCGTTCTGCCGGAGAATACTATCTGGATCGACATTAAGTGCCCCACGGAAGAAGAAAGAGAATGGATGCAGCACCTGTTCAAGGAGGAGGTGCCGGAGGAGGATGACATTGAGGAAATCGAGTCCACCTCCCGTTTTTACGTTGATACTGACGGCGTTCATATCACCTCTCTGTTTCCGCAGCGAAAAGGACGCGAAACCGAATCTGTCAATGTGCTCTTCACCATTCACGGAAAAATGCTGATTAGCTTCCGCGAGGAGGATGTCAGTATCATCCGTCTCCTCAGACACTATATCAAGCATGACCGGGTAATGATTCAGAATAATCTTGATATTCTTCTGGAGCTTCATGACATCAAGGTCGAATCTCTGTCTGATTATATTGAGGATTCCTATACCACCCTGGAGGAGACTGCTGATCAGATAATGGCCGATGATGACGAAAAGATTCCGGAGCTTATTGAGGAACTTATTATTCAGGAAGGAACCATTTCAAAAATCAGAGTATCCCTGTTCGATACCAGAAAGGCGCTCCGGTTCCTGAGAAAGAATCTTTCCGGCAAGTTCAATCCGGCGCAGTTTGAAATGATAGACGGAATTCTGGCGGACATCGAATCGCTGTTGCCGCATACCCAGTTTCTTTTTGAAAAAATCAATTTCCAGCTGCAGACCTCCATGTCCTATATCAACCACAAGCAGAACAGCATTATCAAGATCTTTTCGGTGGCGGCAGTGGTGTTCATGCCGCCCACTCTGATAGCCAGTATTTACGGCATGAATTTCGGACACATGCCGGAGCTGCAGTGGCAGTATGGCTATCCGATATCTATTGGTCTCATGTTTCTGTCGGCGGTGACGACCTACCTGGTTTTCAAGAAGAAGGGGTGGCTCTGAGTCGTGGCGATTCCGGAGCGGCCTTTTTGTTTCTGATTTGCTGTTCCCGGGGCGGTTTTGGCGTCAGGCCTGCTTCCGAACCCGTTTAAGAATTTCTTTGAAAGCGATAATCGAATCCGGGGCGGCTTCGAATTCCCGTGCCAGTACTTCCTGCTCCGTCAGCATGAGAACGTCAGCCACCTCTTCCGGCTGCATGACGAAGCTGCCGTCGTACCTGCCATAAAAGAGCCCGCCGTAAAGAAAGCTGTCCTGAACGCAGATCCGGAGCCAGCCCAGCCATAAAAGAGGAGTTTCTACTCCCATTTCCTCCAGAAGTTCCCTGCGGGCGCTTTCCTGAATATGGTCTCCGTCCTCGGCGGTAACCACGCCGCCGATACAGGCATCCAGCATTCCGGGACAGTAATCCTTGGTCAGGGTTCTTTTTTCGATAAAGAAGCGTCCGGAGCTGTTTTCCAGAAGCACGTAGGAAGCCCGGTGCGGCATGTGTCCCGCCCGCATTTCCGGCCGGGGAACGATGCCTGTTATTTCATTGTCTTCGTTTACGATAAGTACCATTTCAGTCATGCTGCGCTCCTTGGGTCAGACCATGTGATTGTGTGCCCATGCTGTATTCTGTATTTATGTCAAGAAAGCCAGACTGCGGAATTTCCGGAGATTCTGGCCCCTGGAGTGTTCCGGCCCTGGCGGTTAAAACCGTGGGTTTTCACGGGGGCATGGGGTATAATAGCATCGGTTTAAAGATAAGCTGTAATTATTATTCTGCCGGTTTTTATCGTTATGAAGTATTCAATAGCAACTGCCGTTATGTGTTTTCTCGGAATGCTTGTTGCCGGGTGTTCCAGTCTTTCCGACTATGAGACTCTGCCGTCCATTACTTTATCTGACTGCGACTTTGATCTTTCCGATAAGTCCTTTCCGGTCATTGTTTCGCCTTACTGTATCAGAAATCCGCTGGATATTGATGCGGATATAGCCCGGGTGCATTTCAGCTACAGGGTTAACGGTCTGACTGTTTACGAAAAGGATCGGGAGCTTAATAAATCAGTGGACAGATTCGGTGATTTCTGTGAAAACTACCGGGTATCTCTGGATGCCGTTAATGATCCGAAGGTGGCTTCCACGATTCTTAATACTATGCTGAACCGTACCTGCGAGGTTAATGCTGTGATGTATTTTGACGACAGGGAAATCAGTTCGGTGTCTGGCAGTTTTAAAAAGGTTGTTAAGTAAATCGTGAGGCAGAACAAAGGTATGAAGGTTACCGCAGAATCCGGGTTTGTCAGAACCGAAAACTGGGAACATGACAAGCCTTTGAATCTTGATCTGTCAGGGTATATACGTCCTATGGCCCGGAAGGGACTTTTGGTGTTTTCCTGGTTTTATCTGGGAGCGGCAGCGCTGTTTGTTTTTTTTATTGTATTCCGGAATATCGCGGTGATTTTTCAGAGATATGTTGTTCTGATGGAGGCTGCGGCTGCCGTTCTGCTGTTTCTGGCCGGAAAGTGCTGGTTTGCCTATGCCCGGAACTCCAGCCGCTTTCTGAGATGGGAGCTGACGCCGGGAAGAATTCTCTCCATATCCGAGGATGCCCAGGGGCATTCCTTTCTGGAAATGGAGTTCTGTCCTTCGGGAGTCAGTTCCGACCGGGTGGTGTTTACCGAGGAGTACAACTGTCCTCTTATAGACGAGATCCGGAAAACCGGACTTAATGCTCTTCCGGTACTGTATCAGCCGTCCCGGGCTGATCGCGGAGCGTATTATGTGGATCTCCGGTTCCGGAATGACGGTCTTAACCGTGACAACCTGATCCGTCTGGAGTCCGCAGAATCGGGAGTTCCGGAATAATTACAGAGCAGGCGGGAAGGTACTGCAGCTTTCCTGAATGGAGTTGCTGCTCTTTTCTGGAGCAGTACCGGAGCGGAAGTGTTTTAGTCTTGATGAAACAGGTCTCAGGTACTACAATGAGGCCTGTTTTTAAAGTGCTGCGGCGTTTTTGCGGCATGCCTGACCGCAGCGGAGTTTCCGGCACGAAGCCGGACTTTTAATTTGCCGAAGACTGCGATGGGCGGGGTTTTCCGGAACCGGCGGCGGTTCTGTTTTACCTGGAGAGATTTTTTTTAGCAAGGGTTTATGTTTTCATGAAAATCGTATCAGTTGATGAAGTCCTTAAAGGGCAGGTGAATGTTGGTGACAGGGTGCAGGTTCGTGGCTGGGTAAGAACCCGTCGTGACTCCAAGGCAGGATTTTCCTTTATCGCAGTATATGATGGCTCCTGTTTTAATGCATTGCAGGTTGTTGCCGGTAAGGATCTCTCGAATTATGCTGATGAGGTGATGAAGCTTACCACTGGAAGCTCGGTTATTGCCGAAGGTGTTGTTGTTGCATCCCAGGGCAAGGGCCAGAATTATGAGATGCAGGCAGATTCTGTTTCCGTATGCGGGCTGGTGGATAATCCTGAAACTTATCCTATGAGCGCCAAGCGTCATACCCCGGAATATCTCCGTGAATATGCACATCTCAGAGCCCGTACCAATATTATGGGTGCTGTGCTCCGGGTCAGGAACTGTCTGGCGCAGGCTATTCACAGATTTTTTAATGAAAACGGCTTTATCTGGATCTCTACTCCGCTGATTACCACCTCTGACTGTGAGGGGGCTGGGGAAATGTTCCGTGTTACCTCTCTGGATCTGAATAATCCTCCCAGAACTCCGGATCAGAAGGTGGATTTCAGCAAGGACTTTTTTGGGAAGGAGGCCTTCCTGACTGTTTCCGGACAGCTTAACGCCGAAACCATTGCCAGTGCCATGTCCAAGGTTTATACCTTCGGACCTACCTTCCGCGCTGAAAACTCCAATACCACCAGACACCTTGCAGAATTCTGGATGGTGGAACCGGAAGTAGCCTTTTATGATCTTAATGACAACGCCCGTCTTGCTGAAAATATGCTGAAGTATGTTTTCAGGGCTGTTCTAGACGAGCGGCGCGACGATATGGAGTTTTTCTGCGAGAGGGTTGATCCGGAAGCCATTAACCGTTTGGAGCACTTCATAAACTCCGATTTTGCCCAGGTTGACTATACCGATGCCATTGAAATTCTGAAGAACTGCGGCAAGAAGTTTGAATATCCAGTGGAGTGGGGGATTGATCTTCAGAGCGAGCACGAGCGCTATCTGGCCGAAGAGCATTTTAAGGCTCCGGTGGTGGTAAAGAACTATCCCAAGGATATCAAGGCCTTCTACATGCGTCTTAATGATGACGGCAAGACCGTTGCTGCCATGGATGTTCTGGCTCCGGGAATCGGCGAAATTATCGGAGGCTCACAGAGAGAGGAGCGTCTGGACATGCTTGACAGGAGAATGGCAGAGATGAATCTTGATCCCAGCAATTACTGGTGGTATCGGGATCTCCGCCGTTATGGTTCTGTGGTGCATTCCGGATTTGGTCTGGGCTTCGAGAGACTGATTGTATATGTAACCGGACTGGGCAATGTCCGCGACGTGATTCCGTTCCCGCGTACTGTTAATAACGCACTCTTCTGATTTAACTGGGGGAGACTCTGAATTAGGTCCGGTGCGGGAATGCTCAGAGATATATACCGTACTGCAGAGGTTGTTTGAGAGATTGCCGGCATCGTCCTTGAGTATGGACTGTGCCGGTTATTTTTTTGATGGCGTTTTGGCGTTCCGAATGTCTGAATTTCGATGGCAGGAGCATGAAGCGCCTGCCCCAGACGGGAGTTCCGCTAATAGAGTCTTCCCGTCTTCCGTCTATTCAGCCCCTTCGGCCTCCTCCTGTTTCTTGCGGTTTTCCACAAGCTTGATTATCTCCACGTTGATTTTTTCCACAGGTGAAAGCTTAATGTCCTGCGATACCGGTTTGTACCAGCCGGTTTTGTCAAAATAGCTCTGGAGATCTGGGCTGTTGAAGCTGTAGCCGTGTCTGGCCATGATCTCGTTCCGCATGAGGCGCAGCGTCTGGTAATCGTATTGTTCCAGAAGGCCTTCGTTTATAACCTGATCTGCAGTAAAAAGGAATCTGGGAGTATTGGGATCCGGATAGAGCATTTTGTAAATCCCTTCCGTGGGGGTTCCTTCGGGATTCTTGATGTCCTCAAAATCCTTGATGTAGCGAATTTCGAGCCCCTTTAAGGTTTGCTGCGCTTTTACGTAAATGCCGTCCATTTTGAAAACCGGTATCGTAAAGTCGTACTCTTCTGCAAATTCCAGCCGCTCTGTTCCTTCTGGAGTTATAAGAATGCAGCCATCCTCCCGTTCTCCGGGGTTGAATGATGAGGGATCTTTCACTTCCTTGAGATTGTTCGTGAGATCCCCCAGAGTGAACACATAGAGATTCCCCTTGTTGTCCAGATAGCGCCCCCGGAGGGTGAGGTAAACGTTATTCAGGTCAATAAAGTGGGTTCCCCAGACGTCAATTACTGATTTGTCGAGAGGGGTATAGATGTGAGTCAGGTGTCCCTTGGAATCCTTGATGTGGAGCATGCTGTATTTTTTGCCGTTGCCCTCTGTAATGACCAGCTGAGCCTGTTTGTCATCAGAGAATTCCGATTTTACCGTGCCGCCCGTAACTTTGCCGTTCTTGGTTTTAAGGTCGGTAAGGGTTGCCTCGTATCCGCCCTCATGCATGGTACCGCCGGTAAACTTTAGAGATTTGGCGTTTTTAGTATGCTTTTCGGGATGGTAGAACACAAAACCGTCATGCCAGCTGCTGTTACGGAGATCGTCATAGAATCCCATCTCGATGGCCATGACATTATTAAGTGATGATGTTGTCAGCAGCATCCCGGCTGCAGCAACAATAAGCTTCAGAGATCTGTTCATATTACTGCTCTTGTGATTATATTAAGATGGTCGTAATCATTTTAAGGCATCAGGAATTATAAGCAAATAGGGCAGGGAAATATGGTGTTCCCGGCGGATTTGCGGAAATTCATGCGTGAAGGGGCTATAAACCCGCGTTACGTAAATCCTTGCATGATTGTGATCTCGGATGGTATTCCACTTTGGTATTTTGAGATCTTTCTTGTTTTTTTGACAATAAATCTTCTTTAGGCTGCTGATTTATGTGACAATGATTTGAGGCATGACCTCTTCGTTGTTTCTCCTCTTCTCCTTTCATTTCGAAGAGGCATGTCTTTTGTTGTAATGTTTGTACCGAAAAGGTTCCAGACATGTTTGGATGTTGTGTAAAAATATGTCTGAGAGACGTTTTTATTGTGCAGACGGTGTGCAGGCATAGTCCCGTAACAGCTTCAGAACGAGACTGAAACCGGAGAGGTGGTGCTGATGTTTTTTGGCACGAATCCCGGATTTCATTAAATTATTACTATTATTATCATGGAACATCGAAAAGCCACTCGCTCTTTTACCAATCATATTGCGTATGTATTTATAACACTGATTATCTGTGTAATTATTGCTCTTACCTCGGTGTCCTACCTGATTACCTCTACCAATATTACCAACGGATTTATCCATCAGTATGTTCCCAACCGAACAGAGCTGGTTCTGAATAAAATTGAAAGCTATATTAAGCCTTATATCAGCGTGTCGGCCAATATGGCAAACTCCTATTACACTATTCGCTGGCTTCTTGACGAACACGAGAGCGAGGAAGGCCGAATTCAGTATGAACAGGATCAGAAAGCGATAATAAAGCAGAATCAGCTGACCAGCACTTTTCTGGTTTCCCTGATCAGCAATACCTACTACATTCAGGGGCAGAATGAAGGCGGGATTGATCTCAACGGTAAAGATTCCTGGATGAACTATATTATAAATTCCGATCGTGATTTTCAGGTAAACATTGATTACCGGCGTGGCAATGACAACGATGCGATATTCATGTTTATCAACTACAAGGTAAAGGATCCTGCGGATGGACGGCTTATAGGAATTACCGGTACTATTGTGAAAATCGATAAGGTTATGCAGATGTTTTTCGACCGCAGGCTAGGCGAATCCGGGTATTATTATGCCATTAATAATGATGGCCTTATTCAGATGCATCCGAACAAGGAATATATCCTGAAGACCAAGGTTAAGGATCTAGATGGAAATTTCCCGTCTCTGGTAAAGGGGGATGGTAACAAATTTCGGATTACCCGTTACACTTCGGCAGTGGATCATCAGGATTACATTATTGCGGCGGAGTACCTTCCGGAACTTGAATGGACCGTTGTCGGCAAAATATCGGTGAAGGAAAGCTTTGCGCAGCTGACGAGAATTCTGCATGTTTCGATTTTCATTTCAGTCGTGGTTCTGCTACTGGCCTTGATAGTCACCTCCATAATTTCACACCGATTCAGGCACCGTATTGGTGAGATGACTAACAATATGACGAAGTTTATGAGTTTCATCTCCAAGGAAATTGATGCTCATGATATTGAACTGAGACGTACCTCCATTTGCGACGAGCTGGGCAATATGTCCAATGAAATCTGCGACAGTGCCGAGTATGTGCAGGAGCTGATGAGCATGCAGGATCTGCTACGCACGGAAATCGAGAAAAATACCTTTGAGATTATCGATAAGAACAAAAAGCTGCGGGCGCTATCCAATCAGACCATTTATGCTTTGGCCAGTGCCATTGATGCCAAGGACCACTATACCAGGGGACATTCGCTGCGGGTGGCCCAGTATTCCCGGGAACTGGCGCGGCGTATGGGAAAAACTGAATTGGAGCAGGAGGAGATATTCAATGTGGCGCTCCTGCATGATGTGGGCAAAATAGCGATTCCTGATAGTATTATCAACAAGCCTGCCAAACTGACAGACGAAGAATTTGCTCTGATAAAAAGTCATCCGGTCAAGGGGTATGAGATTCTGAAGGATATTTCGGTAATGCCCAATCTTTACATCGGGGCGCGCTGGCATCATGAGCGCTACGACGGCCGCGGTTATCCAGACGGTAAGTCGGGGATCGCTATTCCGGAAATAGCCAGGATTATCTGTGTTGCCGACTGTTATGATGCCATGACATCCGATCGCAGCTACCGCAAAGCGCTGCCGCAGAATGTGGTGCGTTCCGAAATCGAAAAGAATAGCGGAACCCAGTTTGATCCTGAAATTGCGAGGATTATGCTGGAGATGATCGATGAGGATCGGGAGTACATGATGAGAGGGATTTTTTCCGTCCAGTCTTCCCGTTATGCGGATATTCAGATCACCAGTCCACTGAACCCGGCTCCCTTGAAAACCTGTCAGCAGCTGGTTTAGTGTTCCGGATCTGCTTTAGCTCCTGATGCTGGTTATAGAGGGGTTATTTCAGTGTAGTAGCCTGCTGCGGGGGAGTTTTGGGCGGGGGAGCTTTGCGGTCCGGCTCCCGTTTTATGCATTTAACGGGACAGACGCTGATACAGTGAGGCTCGGGATAAAAACCGGCGCATTCGGTGCAGAGCCCGGGATCAATGACAAAGGTTTTGCCGTTAAAGGAAATAGCTCCCAGAGGGCAGTCGGGCTCGCACATTTCGCAGTTAACGCATTTATTGTTTATTTTACATGCCATGCCGTTTTTTTCCTGTATTTGTTCATGAAGCGACACGCGGCAGCCGTACTACCAGGGCAAAGGCGGCATTTTGCGGTTTTGCCGGGGTTTTCAGGGATACCGTATGACCGTCTCCCAGGGCCGCGGCCACTGAGACTCCTTTTTCGGTCATGGCCTCTACAGTCATGAAGAAGCTTCTGCCCGGGGTCAGGATCTCAAGGCGATCTCCGACATCAAAGCGATTTTTTACTGCAATCTGTGCTGTGCCGTCTTCGGCAATATTCAGCACCTCGCCTACCACCTGGCTTCCGTCGGTAACGCTGTTGCCCCATTCGTAGTTCTGATAGTCCTGAATCGGGTGTCTGACCAGAAAGCCGTCAGTCCAGCCCCGGTTTGCCAGGGTACTGACCTCGGCTAGAATTTCCGGTGTTACGTCTTCGCCCTGCACGGCAAGATCAATGGCTTTCCGGTATATCGATGCGGTGCGGGCACAGTAGTAGAAGGACTTGGTTCGTCCTTCAATTTTCAGAGAGTCGACACCGATTTCCGCAAGCCTTTTAACATGCCGTACAGCGCAGAGATCCCGGGAATTCATGATATAGGTGCCATGCACATCCTCATCCACAGGCATTGGTTCTCCGGGGCGGCCCGGTTCTTCAATGAGATAGCTGTGATCCGCAACGGGGCCGATACCGATATCGGGAGAGGCGGAGACAAGATCACCTTTACTGTCCTCACGGGCCTGCCTAAGGGTGTATTTCCAGCGGCAGGCATTGGTGCAGGCTCCCTGATTGGAATCCCGGTGGTTAAGGTATCCCGACAGAAGGCATCTTCCGGAATAGGCCATGCAAAGTGCGCCGTGGATGAATACTTCAAGCTCGATATCCGGACAATGCTGCCGGATTTCCGCGATTTCCTCCAGAGAGAGCTCCCTGGAGAGGATGACTCTTTTTATCCCCTGACGTTCCCAGAATTTAACACTGGCATAGTTAATGGTATTGGTCTGCACGGACAGATGAACAGGCATCTCCGGAAAGTTTTCCCGCACCATCATGATAAGTCCGGGATCGGACATGATGAGGGCGTCCGGGCCTAGTGCCACCAGATCCCCGATATCATGGACAAAGGTTTTCAGCTTGCTGTTATGAGGCTGCAGGTTTGCAACTGCGTGCATGCGCTTTCCGGCCTGGTGCAGCTCCTGAATTGCTGTTGCCATGGATTCCAGATCGAATTCGTTGTTGCGTACGCGGAGGCTGTATCGCGGCAGACCGGCGTAAACGGCATCGGCACCGTAGGCTATTGCATACTGCATGTTTTTGAGAGTTCCGGCAGGGGAGAGCAGTTCTGGTTTTTTCATGAGGGATCCTTAATTGCGGATAGCGCGCTATCAGTGTCCTGTCCTGTTCCGGTACTTGCAAATCCGGCGGGGCCGGAATCCGGAAATAAAAAATCCTCCTGCCGGCTGGCAGAAGGACGGTAATTGGTGGAGATGGCGGGATTTGAACCCGCGTCCCAAAAGGATCCATCTCTATGTCTACATGTTTAGTCGCATTTATTTAGTGCTTTCGTCCCGGACCGCGAACCGACACGCTGTCTTAGGATATAGCCTGGTTGATTTAAGATTACTCCTGCAGACGAAGGATACATCCGATTCGGTATAAGTGACCCAAGATTGCTCCCCTACCGAAGAGAGAGGTCTCAGGGTAGCCTGCCAGGTTTTTAAGCTGCGGCTACTGGCGCATGTACTGCTTTAGGCAGCCATTGCAAAAGAGTCATCGTTTGCGATTATCTTTATTGTGTGTGTTTTAAGAGTTACGCACAACCCTCTACATGCGATATTGACTTCACTCTTCCGGTCGAATCCAGAATCATCCCCTCTGTTAATAAAAAAAGTTACTGCGTTAATTTTACACTGCCGGTCTGAAAAAGTAAAGAACCGGAGGCTCAAAGCATTGAACGGCACGAATCAGTTATGCCCGTGACATAAGGGATTAGCCGCGGAGACTCTTTTTCATGATGCGCTCCTTGCTTCTCTGCCACTCTTTCTCCTTGAGGGAATCCCTCTTGTCGTGAGCCTGTTTGCCGTGGGCGATAGCCATTTCCAGCTTTACGAAGCAGCGGGACCAGTAAAGCTTGAGCGGTACTGCTGTAAAGCCGCTTTTCTGGGTCATGCCACGTACCTTGTCAATCTCCCTTCTGCTGAGAAGGAGCTTTCGGGTTCTGGTGGGATCGCAGACCACATGAGTTGATGCCATTTTGAGCGGTGTGATGTTCGCTCCGATAAGAAAGGCTTCTCCATCCTTGATCAGAATATAGCCGTCTACGATACTGGCTCTTCCCGCTCTCAGTGATTTTACTTCCCACCCCTCCAGGACGATACCGGCTTCGATTCTCTGATCGATGAAATAATCGTGACTGGCCCGCTTGTTTACGGCTATGGGACGATCATTCACAGTTTTTTTGTTATTCATGTCATCTCCGCAACGTATTTGAAATCTTCCTGGTTTCATGGCTTCTCAGAATACATTCAATGTTTCTTTATTGCAATAGTATCCTGCAGGAACACCACCCCGGGAATAAAAAAGTGCAGAAATTTTCAGGCATAACGGAATTCTTCGGGAGGTTCAGCTGTGATTTCGGCTGCTTCCTGTTGCAAGCAGGAAGGAGATCCCCCGGTAAAGCCGTTCCTCCGGATGATTGAAATGGCCTCCAGGAGTTCTTTCGAATACTGTCCGAAAGCCAGGACGGTTTCGGGCAGCCCGGAAAAAGGCTGCGCAGTTTGTACTGCAGGAATTCAGAATCATGCTGGCACTCCGGCATTCTCCGGTTCCCAGGCTGAGGTAAATATCACCCGTCAGATTACCGGCACGGGGAAGAATACAGTCCCGGAATCCTGGATACCACAGGGAAGGAGATATTGCAGCAGCTCCCGAAAACACAGAGCTTTCCATAAGGAACCAGATTGCAAAGAGTCCGCCCAGGGAATATCCGGCGAGATATCGTTTTCTGACAGTGCTGTTTCTGCCTTCTGCTTCCGGAATAAGACGCTGCTCCAGAAATTCACGGGTTTCTCCGGCCATTCCGGCAAATTCCGGGCCTCCGAAGGGAGACGGGGCGGGCCAGGGGGTGAGTCCGGAATTCCAGTCCGGTATTCTGAAGGAGCAGATCATGAGTGCATCCGGATTTGTTTCCAGATTCTGAACGGGAGATCTGAGCTTTTTTGCGATAAAACCGGATACGGGCCAGCTTTCGAAGGGCGGTTCCGGAGTCCGGAAGCTGCGTGGGGGTGGCGGTTCCGGATAGAACACTGCGGTATCCGGACTGTCTGAAATGGAGAATACGGCATATTCCGCTTTGGGCCCGATGCTGTCCCGGTATGGAAGAACGCCCTTACGGACAAACAGCGGTTTGTCATAATGACGTGTCATGGACATCATACCTCCCTGCCTGTCCCTCGGACGGCATTACTGTACCGTTTTCCAGGATTTCTGCGACCATGATCTCTCTTTACCGTAAATCGCAATTGTTTTAAAATTGTCCTCTATATGATTTTTAATGCTGATCACAAAATTGATATTCAGGAAATTCAGATGACGGAAAGATTTCGCCCTTATGTAACCGTAGCGGCCATTATTGAATGCCGGGGAAAATTTCTTCTTGTTTCAGAGTATGACGAGGCGCCATACCCGGTATACGGACAGCCGGCAGGACACCTGGAGGGGGGCGAGGATCCCGTGGCCGGAATCCGCCGTGAGATTCTTGAGGAGACCGGGCTTCAGTTGAACCCTGACGGTCTTTCCGGAATTTATACCTATGTAAAGAAAAACGAAACTATTCAGAGATACTGCTTTTATGTTCACGACGATTCTCTCCCTGAAATTCTGAAGCCTCATGACCCGGATCAGGAGATTCTTAATGCCCGCTGGTATTCCAGGGAGGAGCTTAAGGAGCTGGAGCCTCAGTTCAGAACTCGGCTGGTTAAACTGTCTCTGGATGATTATTTTGCCGGTGCCAGGTACCCTCTCAGCATTCTTCGTGAGGTCAGACCGTAGTTTACGATCCGGTTTTCGGAATCTGGACGGAAAAACGGAATCGGGCGGCCTGGAGTATAGATGCCAGAACGGCGTCTTGTGAAAGCGGAGGATATATGGCTGAAAAAGTGGTGGTAGGAATGTCAGGCGGAGTGGATTCTTCGGTATCCGCTCTTCTTCTCAGAGAACAGGGCTACGAGGTGGTGGGCCTTTTCATGAAAAACTGGGAGGAGGACGATACTGATACCTACTGTTCCGCCGCCCAGGATGTGGCCGATGCCAGGGCTGTGTGCGACAAAATCGGCATTGAGCTTAAAACCGTTAATTTCGCGGCCGAGTACTGGGATCGGGTTTTTGAAAACTTCCTCTCCGAATATCAGGCCGGCAGAACCCCGAATCCGGACATTCTCTGCAACAAGGAAATCAAATTTCGGGCTTTTCTGGAATATGCACTGGAAGATCTGGACGCGGATTATATGGCTACGGGGCACTATGTGAGACGGACCTTTGAGCAACATCCGAAGCTGCTTCGCGGCACAGACCCCAACAAGGATCAGAGCTACTTTCTCTATACCTTAAGCTACGAGCAGATAGGGCATTCCCTGTTCCCGGTAGGAGATCTGCTAAAGCCCGAGGTCAGAAAAATAGCAGAAAAGGCTGGTCTTGTTACAGCCCGGAAAAAGGATTCCACCGGCATCTGCTTTATCGGAGAAAAACGTTTCAATGAATTCCTGAACCGGTTTATTCCTGCTCAGAAGGGACCGATTGAAACAGTGGACGGTCTGGTTATCGGTGAGCATGACGGACTTATGTTTCATACTCTGGGGCAGCGCAAGGGACTGGGTATCGGCGGGCGGAAGGACAGTACCGACGACCCGTGGTACGTGGTGGACAAGGATGTGCCGCGGAATGCCCTTATTGTGGCTCAGGGCCAGAATCATCCCCGACTGATGTCCCGGGGGCTTATTGCCGGAACTCTCTGCTTCACCACAAGGGAGACTCCTGCGGAGGGCCGTTATACTGTGAAGACCAGGTACCGGCAGCCGGATATTCCCTGTGAGCTTATTGACATCGGTGATGGTAAAATTAAAATTATATTTGATACCGAGGTGGCGGCGGTTACTCCGGGACAGAGCGCAGTGCTTTATGACGGTGAAGTCTGTCTTGGCGGCGGCATAATCGAGGAAAGGCTAAAGGAAGTATAATCCGGAGGAGTTTTTTTATGGCAGACAATATTGCCGTGCAGGCGCTGGCACTGGCGGCTGTGAGTCAGGGAGCCGCTATTATTCAGCAGATTTCCCGCTTCGGAACCTGGGATCAGGACAGATCCGAGGAGGCTCCGCTGGCGCTTCTCAGGGCTCTCAGGGTGGAAAATCCCGGTACTGCCTACGATGTGTATCCGGACAGGGATATGGTCCTTGGCTATCAGACATTCGTGGATGCCTTTTCGGTTTCCGGCGGCTCTGAAAAGCAGGAGATGGAGCTGGCAAAATATATCCTGACCTTTTTGAGCCTGGGCACTAAGGTTTTTTATGACAGTGCCATGCTGAACAGCATCGACCGGGAGCTTCACAGTCTGGATGCCGTTTATTTTGCCGGAGAGGAACCTCGGGATATTCAGGACGAGTATGTTAAGGGGCTGGCCGAGCTTTACAAGAAGCTGATATCCTCCTGTCCCTACGGCAAGATCATGATTTACGGGAATGAAGAATATCTCAAGCAGGAAAAGATTCAGCAGCGTATCAGGGCACTTCTTCTGGCCGTGGTGCGGGCGGTGATTTTATGGAGACAGCTGGGCGGAAGCCGTCTCAGACTGTTTTTCCGGCGCCGGAGAATTATGGATTACATGGCTGATCATGTTCAGCGCATCTGAGTTTTTAGCGGGGGGGGCTGGAGATTGCTTCATGCCGGCCATTCCGGGGTAGCGTGTTAATCGTCAGATCAGGCGGAAGTGTCGGCATCTGACTTTTTTTGTTTATAACTGGAGTTTTCTGATGGAACTTGAACTTTCAACTCTGACGGCGGTTTCGCCTATTGACGGCCGTTATGCCGGCAAATGCTCCGAGCTGCGGGAAATTTTTTCTGAATACGGGCTTATGCGTTTCCGGGTAACCGTGGAGATTAACTGGCTTAAGAAGCTGGCTCAGGAACCGGGAATTACCGAGGTTCCGCCTTTCAGTGCCGAAGCTGTAAAATTCCTGGACGGCATTGTTGAGAACTTCAGCATTGAGGATGCCCGGGCCATTAAGAAGCACGAAAGTGTCACCAACCACGATGTGAAGGCCGTGGAGTATTTCCTGAAGGACAAGGTGGCTGCTTTCCCGGAAATCAGTGCCGTTAAGGAGTTTATCCATTTCGCGTGCACTTCGGAGGACATCAACAACAACTCCCACGCGCTGATGCTGAAAACCGCACGGGAACAGGTCATTGTTCCTCTTTTCACCAAGGTAATTGATGCCATTGCTGATCTGGCTCACCGTTATGCCAATGATCCCATGATGTCCCGTACTCACGGGCAGCCAGCATCGCCTACTACCCTGGGCAAGGAAATGGCTAATGTTGCCTACCGTCTGAGAAGACAGCTTAAGCAGATTGAAGACATTGAGATCATGGGGAAGATCAATGGTGCGGTAGGCAATTACAATGCTCATATGTCAGCCTATCCCGATGTTGACTGGAACAGATTCAGCAAGGAATTCGAAGAAAGTCTCGGACTGGTCTGGGATCCCTACACCATTCAGATTGAACCCCATGACTACATAGCCGAGCTTTTTGACGCCATTGCCAGGTTCAACACTATTGTGATGGATTTTGACAGAGATATCTGGGGTTATATCTGTCTCGGCATCTTCAAGCAGCGTACTATTGCCGGAGAAGTGGGCTCTTCTACTATGCCGCACAAGGTTAACCCGATTGATTTCGAAAATTCCGAAGGCAATATCGGCATTGCCAATGCCGTGTTCCGGCACCTGGCTATGAAACTTCCGGTAAGCCGCTGGCAGCGCGATCTCACAGACTCTACTGTGCTTCGCAATCTTGGGGTGGCAGTAGGCTATACCGAAATTGCCATGAAATCCACTCTCAAGGGTGTTAGCAAGCTGGAAGCCAATACTGCTCATATGCTGGAAGAGCTGGATCAGAACTGGGAGGTTCTGGCGGAACCGTATCAGACCGTGATGCGCCGTTACGGAGTGGACAAGCCTTATGAAAAGCTCAAGGCTCTGACTCGTGGTCAGAAGGTGAATCGCGAGATAATGATGAACTTTATTGAAACTCTGGAGATTCCTGAGGAGGGCAAGGCTGCTCTCCGGAAGCTGACTCCGGCCAATTATATTGGCAGAGCCGCTGAGTTTGCCCAGGAGATTTAATCTGATAACTAAAGATTCCGGTTTCAGGCTTTGCATTCCCTACCCGGAATCATAAGCCCTGCGTAATCACTGTCGTAAGCGCCGCAAATTCCCGTTTTCACGAGGATTTGCGGCGCTTTCTGTTGTTCAGGTTATCAGGTAATAAAAAATGATGATGCCCGGAAAACTTCCTTCGTGAGTTATCCCGGAAGGGCAAGATGAGCCTGGTGTAAATTTCAGATTTGGATAAGGCTTTTAAGGCGGAATTGATAGATGACGAAATGACACTGACTGTTCACATAATGGTTTAACCTGCTCCTTAAGCTATTCCCGTCAGGCCCAGTTAGTTTTTCTCGGCAGCACGATAGGTACTGCAGTGCGGGAGAAGCACGAATATCTGCCCTGTTTCCATGAGAAATGTATATCGTTCCAGCCCCTCTATTAACCGGCAGAATTCCTTTAGTTCTGCACGTGTCATTGCAGAGGACGTCTTTATGCTGGCAGACAGAATGACAGCCGGGTATTTCTGTTAATAACATTGCTGATAACTATGTGAATAAGTATGTGACAAATTTGTTGATAATCACTTCCTATCGGAAGATTGGACACGGGAGGAGGTGATTTTTGGATTTGCAATGAAATCATGCCGGTCGTGTTTGCGGTATGGTGGCAGGTGCTGGTTTCGGAGCCTTGTCGCAGTGATGGCTTTCCGGTTTCCGTCAGATGGGCAATGGTGTTTTTGAAATCATGGTTTTCCTTCATTCTGACTGCCGGAGGTGTAGGACTCTCCTCACGCGAAGCCGGGCGTATCGGATATCTGAGCCATGGACTCTCGCAATGGCAGTGTCATGCCTGAGGACTGGAGCTTCTGAAAATCTCGCCGGTGCTGTTGTTGAGACTGATAATGGTTTATTCGGAATGTTAAGCTGTGTATGCATGATCAGTGTATCGAAATGATCGCACAGACTGGAGGTGCCTCCGGAGTGAAAATGGTAAAATAGGTCTGATATGCTTCTGCAGTTCTTGGTGTTTTTTAAAGAGTCTGGCTGCCGAAAACGAAGGTGCACAGAGTACTGCGACGGATTTATAATTGTCCTCTGAGATGTGTTTGAGTAGTCCCCCTCAGATGGTGTAGATATTTCCGGCACGTTGTTTTTGAAAGTCTGTTTTTTTTTATGATGGTGATTGTCTGTCCCCGAGCCTGGGGAGAGATTACAGGATAAGAATTTTTAATGGAATTTCTGCTTGCTCTTGCGGCTTTTCTGACTGGGCTTGCCGTTCTGGTGTGGAGTGCCGACAGGTTTGTGGACGGGGCTTCCGGGACTGCTGTATGTCTTAGGATTCCGGTTCTCATTATCGGAATGGTTATCGTTGGTTTTGGTACTTCGGCTCCGGAACTTCTGGTTTCGGCACTGGCCGCTCTTGACAGCAAGCCGGAGCTTTCCATCGGAAACGCCTATGGCTCGAATATTGCCAATATTGCTCTTATTCTGGGAGTGACGGCACTGTTTTCTCCGGTGCTGGTAAGACGAACAGTCCTGAAAAGAGAGATGCCGGTTTTGCTTTTGGGGACACTGCTGTCCCTGGTGCTGCTTTGGGATCTGGAGGTTTCCCGTGCCGATTCTGTGCTCCTGCTGCTGTTTTTTGCGGTTGTCATGACCGTTTCTGTGCTGATTGCCGTCAAAAAAAGAGGACTGGGACCGGCATTGGATACCGAAAGCGGCAGTCGTCCTCCGGAATCTCCTGCGCCGTCTCTCGGAAAATCGCTGTTCTGGCTGATAACGGGACTGGTGGTGCTTATCGTCTCCTCCAAGATGCTGGTATGGGGGGCAGTGGAGATGGCAGCCATTCTGGGAATAAGCGATATCATTGTCGGTCTTACTGTGGTGGCGGGAGGCACTTCGGCACCGGAGCTGGCCTCCTCCATTATTGCGGCCAAAAAAGGACAGGACGATCTTGCCGTGGGCAATGTTGTGGGTTCTAATCTTTTCAATACTCTGGCGGTGGTTGGTGTGGCGGGGGTTATTCAGCCTTTTTCCATTACTCCTGATGTGATATACCGTGATATGCTTTTGATGACGCTGCTTACATTGGGCGTGTATGTTTTCGGATATTCCCGGGGCGGTGACGGCAGGATTTCCCGGAAAGAAGGCATCGTTCTGACACTGATATATGCCATTTACACAGCATTCCTGATTTGTATGGCCTTTTACGGTCAGTCATGATGTTTTTCATTTTTGGGAAGACATGGTTTTCGGAAACAGTTTTACAGGATCTCAGAACTGATGCAGGACAGTTATCAGAAACACTATCGCAACATCCGTGACTATCCGCGTTTCCAGGGGCGGAAGGGGGCGGTTCCCTTTCTGCCCATGAGCCGGAAGGAGATGGATGACCTTGGCTGGGATTCCTGCGACATCATTCTGGTTTCCGGGGACGCCTATGTGGATCATCCCAGCTTCTGCACGGCTATTATTGGCAGATATCTGGAGGCCTTCGGTTTTCGGGTGGGGGTGATTTCCCAGCCGGACTGGCACAGCCGGGATGCTTTTATGGTTCTGGGAAGGCCCCGGCTGTTTTTCGGGGTTACTGCCGGAAATATGGATTCCATGATCAATCACTATACCGCTGAGAGACGGATTCGCAGTGATGATGCCTATACTCCCGGCAATGTGGCCGGCAGGAGGCCGGATCGGGCCACAGTGGTGTACACCCAGCGGATCAAGGAGGCTTTTCGGGGAATCCCGGTGGTTCTGGGAGGGATTGAGGCATCTCTCAGACGTTTTGCTCATTATGACTATTGGTCTGATACGGTGAAGAATTCTGTACTCCCGGATTCCAAGGCGGATATTCTGGTATACGGAAACGGCGAGCGTCCTATCATTGAGATTGCCTGGAGACTTTCGCTTGGTGAGGACATTAAAAGTCTCACGGATATCAGGGGAACTGCCGTGATGCGGGGAGAAATCCCTCCGGACTTTATCGGTATTGATTCCAGAAAACCTGAAGCCGGTATTCCGATTCCGCCTCGCAAAAATCCCTACTGCGATTACTGCGCCGGCGGTCACCGCGATTCCGCAGTATCCTCTGCAAATGATTCGGATAACTCTTCGGAAGCCCCGGTGCCGGAGGCTCCCTCCCCGGTTTTGGCGGGGGCAGATCCTGATTATGATGCCATTCCTCGCAAATATGTGCTGATGCCGTCAGCCGAGGATGTAAAAAAGGATCGGCTGCTGTATGCTCAGGCGGCTCATCTTATGCTTCTGGAGACCAATCCATTCTGTGCCAGGTGCCTGGTTCAGGCACACGGCAGCCGTTATGTATGGGTGAATCCGCCTTCTTTTCCGCTGACCGCTCCGGAATATGACTTTGTGTACGAACTTCCGTACCGGAGAGTTCCTCATCCCGCCTACCGGGGGGAGCGGATCCCGGCCTATGAAATGATAAAGGATTCGGTGTCCATCATGAGAGGGTGTTTCGGAGGCTGCAGCTTTTGTTCCATAACCGCGCATGAGGGAAAGATTATTCAGAGCCGTTCCGAGGAATCAGTGGTTCACGAGGTGGCGGCGGTGCGGGACAATACTCCGGGATTCAGAGGAGTGCTGTCGGATCTGGGCGGGCCTTCTGCCAATATGTACCGGCTGGGATGCAGCGATCCCAGGGCGCAGGCCTCCTGCCGGCGACCTTCCTGCCTGTATCCGGAGCCGTGCCGGAAGCTGAATACGGATCATGGCCCTCTGATACAGCTTTATAGGCGAATTCGCAGTCTGCCCTATATCAGGAAGGTATTTATTGCCTCCGGTGTCAGGATTGATCTGGCACTCCGGGATCCGGAATATATCAGGGAGCTGGCGTTTCATCACGTTGGAGGTCTTCTGAAAATCGCTCCCGAACATACTGAGCCTGAGGTGCTTTCCCGGATGCTGAAGCCTGCCATATCAGGCTATGACGAATTTAAGAGGCTTTTTGACGAATTTTCCCGGGAGGCCGGAAAAAAGCAGTATCTGATACCTTATTTCATGTCCTCGCATCCCGGTTCTGATTTGGAGTCCATGATCCGGCTGGCGCTGTGGCTTAAGAAGCGCGGTTTTGAGCTGGATCAGGTGCAGAACTACATTCCGACCCCAATGGCCGGAGCTGCGGTCATGTATTATACCGGGCTGAATCCGTACGAAAGACTGAAAGCCCAGGATAACAGCACGGTTTTTGTGGCCAGGGGGGATATCGCCAGAAAGAGACAGAAGGCAATTCTGAGATACCATGATCCGGATAATTTTCCGGTTATCAGGGAAGTGCTTCGGGAACTTGGTCTGGAGCGGCTTATAGGTACAGGCCCTGAGGCTCTGGTTCCGCCTCCGGGGGGAGATGTCCGGAACAATTCCGGTCATCCCCGGTATGGTTTTGCCGGGGATCGCGACCGAGTCTCCGGCCGTGGTGAACATCAGTCCCCCGGGGCCTCCGGAAGCCGGGGAGATCGGAACCGAAATGGCGGGAATTCCTACCGAACCGGCAGAACCGGGGAAGGGAACCGGGGCAGGAGAGGCGCGAAGCCTGGGGAAAGCGGCAGTAGCGACGGCAGAGAAAAGCAGCGTAAGAAAGGAAACAGATGAAATACAGCGACGGCAGAGTAATGCATATCGGGGATGTGGTGCTGTTCCGGCAGAAGATGCTGGGAACGGTGCAGGCAGTGCTGGATATGCGGGAGTTTTCTCCGGTAATGGATCCCTCGGAGTTTTCGGGAATCGAGACGGGGCTTATGGTAGAATTTCATGATGGAAGTGCGCTGTTTTTTGAGGAAACTCCCGGGGAGCTTCTGCTTCTCAAAAGAAATGACTCCTATGCTGAAGAGGTCAGAGAAAGCATCAGACGACGGATGTCCGGCACCGGGGAGAATCCGTTTTCAGAAGCGGAGCTGTAGCGGAAACGGCGTCAATTTACTGGAACAAGACGATGAAAGCTTTTGGAAAAATACTGATACTGCTCTTGGCACTGGTTGTGGTGGCCGGGCTTCCTGGATGCAAAAAGCACGGAAAGAAGGTGGCGGATGAACCAGAGGATGAAACACTTCTGGGGATTGATGCCGATCATGACGGGATCCGGGATAATGTCATGGCCAAAATGAAGAAGGATTTCTACATGATTGCCCCTGATGAAATGAAGGTGCTGGAACAGAATGCCCGGGTGTTTCAGGAAATCCTGGAGACCAGACCGGAGGATCGTACTGGAATACTGCTGGCCCGGGGACACCTGGATGATGCCTTTAACTGTGGCATTACGGTTTATGGTGAAGAACTTAATTATGACAACTTTTCGGTAATGCTGACACAGCTCCGCCAGTGGTATTTTGATAACCCTAAAAGAAAGGCCGCCCACCAGGAATTTCTTCTCAGAAGCCGGGAGTATATGTACCAGCCTCTGAATCTTGAAGGTAACAACACCTGTGAATTTGAGCTGTCTCCCGAGACCCTGAGGCTTATCGAAATAAGGACGGAAATTAAAAAACAGAAGGAAGCCCGAAAAGCTGTGAATAATTCGTGATGGTGCTTACAGGGCGGATTCATGAAAGGTGCATTTTTTGAAAACAGGGATGAAAACACAAGGATAACTTTATGCATTATGAAATTTTGAGTCAGGATACCTTTCCGATGCTACAGGTGTCGCTGGAGCAGGGAGAGAAGATTTGCTGCGAACGCGGAGCCATGATTTCTATGTCCCAGGGGCTGGAACTTGAGGGGACCGTCAAGGGGGGATTGGTCGGAGGCCTTGTCCGCAAGTTTTTCACCAACGAGTCGTTTTTCACTCAAAGCATTACTGCTTCGAGAAATGCCGGTGTTGCCTGTGTGGGAGCTGGAGATCAGGGAAGCATTCTGGCCCTTGGTGTTACTCCGTCAAGGGGGCTTCTGGTTCAGAAGGGATCATATCTGGCAAGCACTCCGGAGGTGGAGATCGGCACCCGGATGCAGGGTATTATTAAAGGGCTGACCTCGAAGGAAGGTTTTTTCCTTATCAGACTTTCCGGAACCGGAACGGCGTTTCTGACATCAAGAGGCGCAGCGCATCGCTTTGATCTGGAGCCTGGAGAGGTGCTGACGGTGGATAACGGCCATCTTCTGGCCTGGGATGAGGGGCTTTCCTACACCATGACCAAGGCTGCGGGATTTATTTCCAGTGTAACCTCCGGGGAAGGGCTGGTATGCAAGTTTACAGGTCCGGGAACTCTTTATATTCATACCATGAAGTATTCATCGGTTGAAAGGGAGAAGCGGGGCTGTCTGGGCTTGCTGTTAAATATAGTCTGATAATAAAGTCCCGCGCTGCCAAACCGGAATTATTGCTGATTCCGGTTTACAGATTCTGGCAGCATTCGGCTTTCCTGATTTTTTTCAGCTGCCTTTTTCTGTTTCTGGCAGAACTGCGCCTATCTGGTTTTATGTAAAAATCGAGAGGTCTGTACTTCAGAAATTTGCATTTTGCTGCAATAAAGCTCATTGTTTTGTATGAAATTTTGTGTAACAGGTATTATTCCAGTTACATAAGCAGTGAAACAGATGATCAGGATCGGTATATTTATCATGTAAAATTGTTTAACAGCGATCTTTTTCTTATAATGTGAAAAGGTTTTCGTTATAAGGCTGATGTTGATGAAAATTCGAGATTCTGGACAAACTGCCAAGAGAGTATTAAAGAAAGTTTTTTCCAGGCTGAGTATAAAGAATATCTCGCTCCTCTACCGGATATATATATCATTTGCCATTATTGTTCTGGGATTTGCTGTAAGTTTCGGACTGACAAGTCTTTATCAGATTGATATTAACAGTTCTTTTACTGCCGTGGAGCAGGAAGCCAGTCCTATCGGTATCAGTTCCCACACGTTGCAGACTTCTCTTCTGGCGGCTAATCAGGCATTGTTTCGCATTATCGGATCCCAGACTCCTGAGGAGGTGGATAATCTGACAAACGGATTTCGGGGGGCCAGGGTGCAGCTTGAGGCCGATCTTGAGGTTTTGGAAGATCTGGTGGACAGCAGTTCTGTGATCCATAAGTCCTCTCCGGAAATTCTGGAACGGGTAAAGTCGCTTCATAGGTCGGTGCATGAATATCTTGATGTAACCGAAGAGATTCCGACAAGCAGGCGCAAATACCTGGAGCATCAGGCAAAGATCAATAAGGCTCAGACTGCAACGCAGGGACTGATAAACCTCATGACGCTGGAAATCGATCGTACAGCCGAAGCTACAGGCGACGACTTTGTTAGAAACATTGTGGTTTACATGAATCCAATTCGTATCGGAATTGAGAATCAGCTTTACGATGCCTTCAAGCTCAGCTCCTCCAAGAAGATCAAGGAAATCTATGACAGGATGCCGATACAGTTTGATATGTTTATGGAAAAAGTTCAGGAACTTGACGGTGAGGTTCCGGGGACTATTGATAATATTAAAAACGGGTATCTGGATCCCTTTAAACGGGATATCATGGAGCCTAAGGGAGTGCTCTACCAGACTTACGAGCTGGCTCTGGAGGGTGAAAATCTGGATGTGGTTATCGACAAGGGTATCAAAATAATTCAGAGCACTGAGGAAAACCTGATAGTCCTTCAGAACAATTCCCGTGATTTTACTCTTAAGGCATCCCAGAAGGTGCATACCAACATCAATCTTGCCATGTTTACCTTTTTGGTGGGGTTTATCGTTATTATGCTGGTGGTGTTCCTGGTGTGCGTTAATCTTGCGGTCAGCATTAAAAAGCCAATGTACCATCTCATAGGGGTGATGGAGTCTTCAGCTGAGGGCGATCTTACAGCCAGCTACACCTTTGAGGGAGAGAATGAATTCGGCAGAATAGGGCAGGGACTCAACAGCCTAATCGAAAAGAACCGCAATCTTCTGAAAACCCTGTCTGAAATGGTCAAACAGCTTAATGACACTTCATCCCGGAATACCAAGATTGTCAGTGAAGCCAAGGATGCGATTGAAGTGCAGCGACGCGAGGCCACTATGGTGGCAACAGCAACCCATGAACTGGAAAACACCATCAGGATGGTAGAGGATTCCTCCAAGCAGACTCTCAGTGAAGTTATCAATGCCGGCAAGGTGTCTGATGAAGGCCGGAAGATTATGAGCCAGAACATTACTACCACTCACAAGCTGGACAAGAAACTAAAGGAAACCACTGAGAGCATTACCAGGGTTAATGAAATGGGGAAACGCATAAGTTCCGTGATTTCCATAATCCGCGGTATTGCCGAACAGACCAATCTTCTGGCACTGAATGCAGCCATCGAAGCGGCCAGAGCCGGCGAGCAGGGCCGGGGTTTTGCGGTGGTTGCCGATGAGGTACGAACTCTGGCCAATAAGACCAGTGATTCCACTAAACAGATAACCGGAGTTATCGAAGAGCTTCAGAGGACCATCATTCAGGCTGTGAATACCATTGCCACCTGCGATGAGGAAATGAACGCTTCTCTGGAACAGTCTTCCCGGGCTAACAGTGCCATTGAGGAAATCATGGGCTGTATTACCACCATTGATGAAATGAGCTCCCAGATAGTGGAGTCCACCCATGAGCAGTCCCAGGCTATTAAGGAGATCAGCAAGAACATTGTCCGGATAAGCTCGCTTTCTGATGAAAATGCCGAGAACATGGAGGTTATTAAGAAATCCTGCGATGATCTGGATAGCATTGCCGGAGTGCAGTCGGGGATTATCAGGAAGTACAAGATCTGATATTGCAGAAATTCGATGGATCCCGGAATAGTTCCGGGATTTTTTTATTTTCTGCTTCCATGGCTGTGATTGCCGTCAGAGGTCTTTAAGGAAAGGGCCGGGGGAATCTGCAATCTTTTGTTCAGTTTTGCGGCGGGCTTTGCTAATATAGTCAGGTTTTATGCGGAGGTATCGGAAAGGTCTTCCGGATCCGGTTTTCAGACGAACAGGAGGTATTTCTATGGAGCAGCTCAGACTTTCAAAACGGACCAGGAGTTCTGGGGTTATCAATCTTCCCGGTTCCAAGAGCGTGTCTAACAGAACCCTTCTGCTGGCGGCTCTGGCGTCGGGCACTACCAGAATTACTAATCTTCTCAGAAGTGACGATACTGAACGAATGCTGGAATCCCTAAAGACTCTGGGGGTTCCGGTTGCTATTCAGAATGATGGTACTGCATGTACAGTAACGGGACTGGGGAGAACCTTTAAGGCGGATGTGCCCATGAAGCTTTTTCTGGGAAATGCAGGAACTGCCATGAGACCGCTGGTGGCAGTGCTGGCATCATCCCGGGGGAATTTTGAGATGACCGGGGAACCTCGAATGGAGGAACGTCCCCTGGGGCCGCTTCTGGAGGCACTGCGGTCTGCCGGTGCTGATATTGTCTGTCTTAAGAATGAGGGGTATCCGCCCCTGAGAATTACGGGAAGGGAGCTATCAGGCGGTGATCTGGAGATAGACGGCACCGTTTCCAGTCAGTTTATTACCGCGGTACTGATGGCCGCCCCTTTGATGCGGAACGCAGTGACTCTTAAAATTCGGGGAGAACTGATTTCAAAGCCCTATATAGACATTACTATTGATCTTATGAAAAAATTCGGGGTTTTGGTTGAAAATCGCGATTATCGGGAATTTTATATTGCTTCCGGACAGCATTATGTGTCGCCGGGAGAGCTTCTGGTAGAGGGAGATGCTTCCGGTGCTTCCTATTTCCTTGCTATGGGAGCTATTGCGGGCAGGGTGCGGGTAACCGGTGTCGGCCGGGATTCGGTGCAGGGAGATGTAGCGTTTACCAGAGTGCTTCAGGCGATGGGAGCCGAGGTTACCGTGGGAAACGGCTATATAGAATGTTCCTCCCGGGGGCGGCTCCACGGTATTGATATGGATATGAACGATATTCCGGATGCTGCTATGACGGCTGTACCGCTGGCCCTGTATGCCGACTCTCCCACCGTGATCCGCAATGTCGGATCCTGGAGGGTAAAGGAAACTGACAGACTGGATGCTATGGCCCGGGAGCTTCAGAAGCTGGGAATAAGTTCCGAAACCGGAGCAGACTGGATTCGGATCTGTCCCGGCCCATTGAAGTCCGGGGTTGCCATTGACACCTACCGGGATCACAGGATGGCCATGTGCTTTTCCTTGGCAGCATTTCTGACAGAGGTGGTCATTAATGATCCTGGCTGTGTGGCCAAGACTTTTCCGGATTATTTTGAAAGGTTTAACGAGGTAGCGAAGTAACTGCTTATTCTGTGAAACCTGCGGGGCGCTGATAAGCATTGGAAAAAGTCCCCAAAAAAAGAACCCTGCCTGGAGATTATCCGGACAGGGATTTTTTCAGATTCGCGCAAACTTCGGTAAGAACGGGGAGTTAGTTTTCCGTATCGGATCCCGAACAGTTATTGTTTTTGGAATTCTGATTTGTTCTGACGGCAGAGCTGGGATTATGCTCCCGGATAACGGTTTCCAGAAATTTTCTAAACTCTGCGCCGATTTTAGGATGTCTGGAAGCATATTCGATATTTGCTTCCATATATCCCAGCTTGTTGCCGCAGTCCCAGCTTTTGCCGCATAGACAGTAGCCGGCAATCTTTTCCTGACGCAGCAAAAGCCTCAGTGTATCGGTAAGCTGCAGTTCTCCTCCGGCACCTAGCGGGGTTTCCCGGAACAGGGGCCAGATATTGCCGGAAAGCACATAGCGCCCTACAACGGCCATGTTTGAAGGGGACTGTTCCGGCCGCGGTTTCTCCACCATGTCAGTGATGTCGAAGGTGCTCCCGGGTGTAGCATTGTCCAGATTCTGATTGGAGGCCACGATGCCGTAGCTTCCGGTCTGTTCATGGGGAACCTTTTCGACCATGATCTGGCTGATTCCGGTGCTCTCGAAATTCTTAACCATTTCGGCCAGGTTGTCCCTGCCGGGATTTGAAGTGAATTCGTCAATAAGGACATCCGGCAGGAGAATGGCGAAGGGCCCGTCATCCACCAGATCCCGGGCGCAGAGTATGGCATCTGCAAGCCCCCGGGCTTCTCCCTGTCTTACATGCATGATGGTGACATCTGCGGGGATGATGCTCTGGATTTCCTGGAGCAGCTGGCGCTTTACACGTTTCTCCAGAGTGGCCTCCAGCTCAAATGACTTGTCAAAGTGGTTTTCGATGGCATTTTTGGAGGAATGGGTAACCAGAATTATATTCTTGATTCCGGCACTGACAGCCTCATTGACAACGTACTGAATCAGAGGCTTGTCGACAATAGGCAGCATTTCCTTGGGAATGGCCTTGGTGGCCGGGAGCATCCGGGTGCCGAGTCCGGCAACTGGAATGATGGCCTTCCTAATTTTCATCAGAAGCTACTCCCGTTCATTTTTGCTGTTATCTTGAAGGGCTTGACAATGCCGGTTCCCTCTTTGTAAACCCCCTCCAGCCAGTAGGGATCCTGCGATGCCCATTCTCTGGCAGCCTCCAGGGACTCAAAGCTGGCAATAATGGCAGATCCCGTAAAGCCGTATTCACCAGGATCCTCGGAATCTACTGCCGGATTCGGGCCGGCAAGCAGAAGCCGGTTTTCGGCTATAAGCTGTTTCAGTCTGGCAATATGAGCAGGTCTGGCCCTGGTTCGTTTTTCGAGAGAATTTTCAATATCCTCGGCATAGATTAAATACCACATGAGAAATACCTTGAATTTATGATGCTGTAAAAATGAACTATCACGGTGGAAAGTATAAACTATTCCCTGTTTCGTTGCAGAAAATTATGCTTTTTCCAGCAGTGTTTAACAGTACTGTCCGAAAGAAAAATGATACCAGAACGTATTGTAATGACTGGTTTTGTTCTGCTATTTGCCGTTTTTCCGATCTTCGCTGTTTTCCGGGCCGGAAGGTATCTGTTTACCGGTCATGCTTTCCATCAGTCTTTCTAGCTGGGCCTTCTCAGAGGAATCAAGCCTGCTGTACATCCAGAAGAAAAGGATCATGGTGAATATGACGTTAAGGATGGCGTTACCGTAGGTCTTGTAGTTCACCCAAATTTCTTCGGCAGCGGCGGGAGTTATGCCACTGAACAGATCCGGAAGACGGAATGCCAGTACGTAGTTAAGGCCGGCGCAAAACAGGAGAAAGACTGCTGTGGCCAGAGTTGCTTTACGCCAGACGGAATCCGGGATGGGATTCCTGACTCCTGAGATCACGGATGCAATATCTTTTTTGAAGCCGAACTGAATAACAAGAAAGGTCACAGCCAGGATGATGTTTACTGCCGATACCTTGTATTTAATAAAATCCGTATCGTTGAAAATAATGGTCGGCAAGGCAAAAATCAGAAGGGCGCAGATGAAAATTATCTGGAAGCGGCTCATGGTTCGGTACATGAAATAATAAGCCGTCATGGCAATGCCGCTGGATATGAGAAGAGCCCAGGTTGCTGTAATAAGATCGTTTCCAGCCAGCTTATAGGTCAGAAAAAAGCATAATGCCGGCAGGATGTTAAGGATGTTTTTCATGTAGGGATATCTCCTGGAGTTTTTCCGTCCGGCCGCGGAAACCGGAGCGGCCGTCAGTTTAGCATAAAACGTCTGCTGTTATCCATGGCTTTGAACCAGGGCTGGTTCTATTTTCGGAAGGAGGAGGGAGGTTTTCGGGAACCCGCCTATGAGCCGCATTCTTTCAGGGGGATTTCACCAGGAACGGCTTGAAATAATCACGAAAAAACAGGTCATAACAGCAAGGAATGTCTGTTTGAGACAAAACTGCAAGCTGTACCTCTGTCCCTTGAGCTCATGCTGGATACATATGAATATCCGAGGTTCAGGAATATCAGCCGGTTCCGGTATGATATAATCCGGTGCTGTATTGATAACGGGAGGATTACTTAATTTCAGCCTCCTAAGCGGACAGATTACAACCCAGTCGCATAATACTGGCAGACTGGAGGTTTGTTTAGATCTTCTGTTGGCAAACTGATTAATGTCGGTATATGCGGAGCTTTGAATATTCTCAGAGAATTTCTGAACCTCTCAAAGGGATTCAGTGTTTTTTCTGTGATACAGAAAATGACTGGCAGCGGTCTCTGTGTTCAGTCCTTACCGGAAACGGTGATGAAGGAATGTTGTGATTACTGCAGGTTAACAGCAGATCTGTTTGATATTTTTTGATAAAGCTGCCTCCCCGCCGGCTGGCGGTGATAATCGGAGCTGCAAGTCAGTCGGTGTTAATATCTTTGTACGCAGTGTTATCCAGAACAGGTCGTCATTGATAAAATTCTGGTGTTGCAGTAGCAAATCCGAAGCCAGAGGAGCTGTGAAATGAGAATCCTTCGCCGGGCACTCTCCTGTAAAATGCTGATTTGGGGGTGGTTACCCCTTTTTATATCCCTGGGATTACTGTCCGGTGCTTTTGTATATTCCAGTATTGATGAACTGGACTATTCCCCCATCAATAACAGATCCCATGTTCTCTATGCCCGTGACGGCACAGTTCTCGGCTATTCCCTTTCGTCAGACAGTGATTCCTACCGTTTTTATACCAAAGCGGAAGAGGTGAGTCCTCTGTACCTTAAAATGCTTCTGGCCAGTGAGGACCGAAATTTTGTATTAGGTCTTAAACCTTCTTTTTATGGCTTCGGGGATTCTTGACAAAAGTGCTGGTGAATCCGTACCATATCGCACACAAAAATCGGGATGTG
>NZ_KB899636.1:1124022-1141562 GCF_000378405.1 Succinimonas amylolytica DSM 2873
CTATTCTTGAGCAGGCAATGCCATGGAAATTTAAGAAGGCCTAAAGTGCTGACTTTAGACCTAATACGAAATTTTTATGAGCATCCGGGAGTAGATTTCATGTCCCTGCTCCGGGCATTTTCTGACAATGTATTCGCGGGACGGATTACCTCTGGAGGATCCACTATTGCAATGCAGGTGGTCAAGAAACTTACCGGACACCAGAGAACCTATTTCAACAAGCTGAAGGAGGTTGTGCAGGCGATCTACATTACCCAGAAATTTGGTCGGAAGCAGGTCCTTGACTGGTATCTTACTCTGGCTCCGTTCAGCGGCAATATCGAGGGGGTTAAGGCTGCTTCCCTGAGATGGTTCAATCATTTGCCGGATAAAATGACCCCGGCGGAGGCCGCTCTTCTTACGGCACTGCCGCGGGCACCGGAGCATATCAGACCGGATCGCAACTACAGGGCTGCCGTTTACTATATCAATGATGTTCTGAAAAGTGCCCGCAAAAGGGGCGTCCTCGACGATGATCTCTGGAGAGCGACGCTGGAGGATGATATTCCGGTACAGCTTCATCAGATTAATCAAGAGGCTCGCACTTTGGCCACTTTTCTTTTTCAGAGGCACCCTGAGCCTGAAATTTATACCTGGATTGACCCGGCGGTTCAGAAAATTCTGCATAACGAGGCGGTGAACTTTCATGAAATTCATCAGGACGGGGCGGTGCTGTCGGCTGTGGTTATGGATGCTGCCACGCACCGGATTGTGGGAATTCTGGGATCCTCGGATCTCGGTGTGAGCCAAATGTGTCTGCCTTTTTCAAGAAGATCTCCGGGGTCAGCTCTGAAACCATTTGCCTACGGACTGGCCTTTCAGGATCGGAGACTGCATCCCGGAACCATTCTCCATGACAATTCCCGGATTTACGGCTCCTGGAAACCTGCTAATTTCACCAATCTTTTTACCGGCAAGGTCACAGCTGCGCAGGCACTTACCCAGTCGCTGAATCTGCCTGCTATCGAGGTTCTGGGGCTTACAGGACCACAATATTTTGTAAATACCGTTAATCGTGGTGAGAAAAGGCTTTTTCTCAAGGATAATGTCGCAGACTATTCAGTGGTTTTGGGGAGCGGCAGTATTTCTCTCATAGATCTTGCAAATCTTTATGCCATGATTAACGAGGACGGAATGATGGAGCATTATGCGCTTCTTCGTGATGAGGAATCTGTTCCGGCCTATCGGATTCTGTCTCAGGACAGCGCCCGGGCAGTATTTAATATTTTAAAGACTGCAAGACGACCTGCCAATGGTCTTAAGATGAACGAGGTGTCCTACAAGACCGGAACCTCCAGCAGATTTGTGGATGCTCTGGCGCTGGGCAGTATGGATAACTATACTGCCGGGGTAGCTATAAGATTTCCGGGAAACCGGGCCGGATACTATCAGTATTCAGGATTTCAGGATGCCGCTCCGGTTCTTTTCGGTATTTTCAGCGCCCTGAAGGTTCAGGGGACTGTTAGTCTTGTCAAGGCGGATATTGAAAGCGAGCTTCTTCATGATACAGTTCCTGAGGCTCTTAAGGAAATCGTGGAGGAAAAAAAGATTATTGACCGTAAGTCTCTGAAAATAGATTTTCCGGGCGATGGCGATATCATACTTCCGGATGGGAATGGCTATGTGTTTATCAGGCATTCCGGAGGAACCGGAAAGATCTATTTCACGGTTAACAGCGAACAGCGCGAAGAGAATTATTTTCGGCCGGATCATGAGGGGTACTATTCAGTAAGCATTCTCGATGATGCCGGGCGTTCCGATAGGGTTACCTTCAAGGTGGTGCTTAATCCGGAGGAGTAGCCGTAATTCCTGTTCTGGTTATGATTCCGAAACTGAAATTTCCGTTTCCAAAAACCCCCGCAAGCTTTGTTCAGCTTACGGTGGTATTATTCAGCGCTTCCGAACTGCCGAATTTTGATTTGCAGGAACCGCAAATGTCATGACGATGATTTCGGAGTCGGGATTAACGGGTAATCACCAGATTGTCGATGAGGCGCACCTTGCCAAGATAGGCTGCTGCCAGAATTACTACCCGGCGAGATTCCGTTATATCGGGGCTCAGGGTATCGGCATCCACTACAGTGATATCATCGGTGCTGAACCCGGAACCATCTAGTTCGTTGACGCTTTCGTCAACGGTTTTCTGGATATTTCTGAAGTCCGGAAGTGCCCTGAGCTTTTCACCTAGTTTTACCAGACAGGCATGGAATTCCGGTGCTTTTTCTAGCTCTTCTGGGGACAAGCGATTATTTCTGGATGAATAGGCCAGACCGTTTTCATGACGAACAATCGGAACTCCGATGATCCGGAGCTGGAAGTTCATGTCCTGTACCATTTCCCGAATCAGCGCCAGCTGCTGGTAGTCCTTTTCTCCAAAACAGGCCAGATCAGGCTGGATAATGTTGAAAAACTTGGATACTACAGTAGCTACACCATTGAAATGACCGGGACGGAGTGCTCCTTCAAGGCTGTTGGCCAGATCCGGAACCTCCACATAGGTCTGGTTCTGCAGACCACGGGGATACATGATCTCCGGGGTTGGTGTGAAAACGGCATCCACTCCGGCTTCTTCCAGCAGGGCCAAGTCCTGTTCCAGAGTGCGGGGATAGGTTTTTAAGTCTTCAGGACGATCAAATTGCATGGGATTGACGAAAATGGTAACGATTACCTTTTCGGCATTTTTTTGAGCCTCCCGCACCAAAGCAAGGTGTCCCTTATGGAGATTGCCCATGGTGGTAACCAGTCCGATAGTTTTAAGATCATGCTTATATTCAGTGACAATCTGTCTGATTTCTTCGATGGTTTTAGCAGTTTTCATATTTAACCTCGAGTTTATTTCAAGTAACTATGAGCGTCATCCGGATAGATTCCCTGTTCTACCTCGCTAATATATTTGCGGATGGCAAGAGTGATATCCCCGGTTTCTGCCAGAAAGTTCCTGGCGAATTTCGGGGTATGTCCCATGGTAAGACCCAGAGCGTCATGCATTACCAGGATCTGTCCGTCAGTATCATTTCCGGCACCGATGCCGATAACAGGGATCTGCAGTGCCTCGGTTACGGCCTTTCCGGTATCTTTGGGAACGCCTTCAATAACCAGCATGCTGGCTCCGGCAGCTTCCACCGCGAGGCATTCTTCAATGATCTTTCTGCGGGATTCTTCGTCTCTCCCCTGGATCTTGAATCCGCCAAACACGTTCACCGACTGCGGTGTCAGTCCCAGATGGCCGCAGACCGGAATGCCGTTTCTGACCAGGGTGCTGATAGTTTCTGAGAGAAAGGAGCCTCCTTCAAGCTTGACGACATTGGCACCGGCGGCCATGAGCCTATGGGCGTTTTCGCAGGCGTCCCTGGTGGAGGCATAGGTCATAAACGGCATGTCAGCCAGGATTAGGGCGTTTTTGACGCCTCTTGAGACGCATCTGGTATGGTATGCCATTTCGTCAATGGTAACTCCCAGGGTGCTAGATTCGCCCTTGATGGTCATTCCCAGGGAATCCCCGATAAGGATGGCAGAAATGCCGGCTTCGTCAAAAATTCTGGCAAAGCTGGCATCGTAAGCGGTTATGGTGGCGAATTTCCGGTGTTCGTCCTTCAGCTTTCGGAGTGTGGAAACGGTTACTGTCATTGAAAAACCTCCTTGGAATCCGTTGAGATTCCGGCTGTTCACTATTTGTATCCGGTATCCGGATTGTCCGGGTGATCGTTTGCCGCTAATTATAAGCGGATTTGATAAATATTGTAGCTCTTGCTGCGGAGCTGACAGTGCCAATATCATCCGGAGCTTCAGGAATTTTTCCTGAGGATGTGCAGTGCCTCAAGATCCCGCGATGGCAAAGATCCGACAATGTCCTGCAGCGGAGTGTTCTCTGGCGGAATGCGGAAGTCTGGCAGTATCTCCAAAAGAGGAATAACAGTAAACACCCGATTTCGGAACTCCGGGTGGGGTATCTGGAGCCTTTCGGTATCTATAACGGCGCTGCCGAAGAACAGAATGTCGAGATCCAGAGTTCGCGGGCCCCAATGCCGCAGTCTTACCCTCCGGTGACGGTTTTCAATATCCTGAAGAGCATCAAGAAGCTGTTCGGGATTCAGTTCCGTACGTAACAGGGCAACACTGTTCACAAAATTAGGCTGATCCTGAGGACCTACTGGAACGGATGAGTAGAGAGAACTCATCTGTACCAGAATGGTTTCGGGAATCCTGCTGAGTTCCCGGCAGGCGGTTATTACCTGCTCTTCGGGATGATCCAGGTTGGAGCCCATCCCGATTATCGTCTCGGTCATTTTTTTGCCTGTTGTCTGAAAAACTGTCACTGCATTACCGGTGTTCTGGTACGTCCTCTTTTGATTCCGGAAGGGGATTTTCTTCTAGATTTATCCCCATCAGAACGAGATCCCCGTGCTTCCTGATTTCTGATTTTGTTGCTGGAAATCAGCGCTTTTCTGGTGCGCAGGGACTGGGGAATATGGTTGTAATAGGTATCAGTCCAGAAAGTGATGATTCTTTCCAGCTTTTCATCCATGTGAACACGGTTCATCAGGAATTCCAGGCCGGCCCGGAAAATTTCTTTCCATACCACACTTTCAACCTGTTCCTGATTATTTATGATTTCTTCATCAGTCAGGATAATCTGCATTTTCCAGATATCGATAATATCCTGCGCCACGAATTCCGGTATCTTGGTGATAACAGACTGTCTTTCCAGTACGATTTTTCCGGCCATGGCCATTCTGTCTGTTTCTTTCAGGCTGCTGTACTTGCCGATGGTTCCCATTTTCATATACAGCTTCCTGGTAAGAGGCCAAAGCATAACGGCATACAGGAAGTGCGGCATGTTGTGCTTTCCTTCGGCATGACGGGTATCGGTATTTCTGAGACAGCAGGAAATGAAATCAAAGAACTGCCGGCTCTTGATAAGAGGGCCCATGTCTGTCAGCAGGTTCTGCATTATTCCGTCCCGCATGAGGAGCTGGAAGCTGGTCTCGCCATGTCCGGTAAGAAACATCTTGTTGAATTCCTCGTACATGCGGTTGTTGTTTACCTGGGCGAGTCCGGAGATGTTTCTGAAGATGGCACTGCGTGTACGGGGGGTAATGCTGAAGCCCAGTTTGGCTGAGAAGCGGTAGGCTCTTATCATCCGCACGGGATCCTCACTAAACCTGACATCGGGATCTCCTACAATGTCAACTCTTTCATGGAGAAGATCCGAAACACCGCCCAGATAATCGTGAATGACGTTGTCCGCCGGGGAATAGTAGAAACCGTTGATGGAAAAGTCTCTCCTGATAGCATCGTCAGTAATGTCGGTGCTGTAGGTGTTGTCACTGGTCAGCATTCCAACAGTGTCGGAATCCTCATAGGTCATGCCTTTTCTGAAGGTGGCCACTTCAATCAGGGTTCCCTTTTCCGTAACGTGAACCAGCTTGAACCTTCTGCCGATTATCACGCTGCGCCGGCATAATCTCTTAACGGTTTCCGGGCGGGCATTGGTTACTACGTCAAAATCCTTGGGAATCTTGTCCGTAAGCAGGTCGCGTACTCCGCCACCCACCAGGTATGCTTCGTATCCGGCGCTGTTGAGGGTTCTGATTACGCTGAGTGCGGCCGGCGATATCTTGTCTTTATCCAGAATGTCCCCCGGAAGCGTCAGGTGGGAAATTCCCCGTTCCATGGCTTCTTCTTTGTGCTTGTCGGCTTCCGTGGCAAATTTTTGCAGTAAAGTATTAATAAGACACCTCCAAGTGTTTGGTTCACGGTGCTCCGAGGCTTTCTGTTAAGGAGCCGGAGCCTTACATGCGGAAAACGAGCTTTCTAAGCAGTATCTGCGATAATCCCCGGGGATTCTGTTGATAATTCCGCAAACATTGTGGATAAAACGTTTGTTTTTGGGGGGAAACTGTAAATAACCGTGTGCATAATCTGTTGATAAGGTTCGAACGATCGCGATAGCCTTAACAGGAACGGGATTTTATCACACAGCCATGTTTTTTTCTATCCATAGCGTTTTTGGAAAAAAACACGCCTGGCGAATTTTTATCGGAATTCGGATATTACACCGGTACTTTCCGGGAAAGGACAGGAACTTTAGTGATGTCAAAATGCCGGACGGCATATTTCAGAAACTCTGAAACCGTAAGATCATCGGATGCAGCGGATATTTCCGAAGGGTACTCCTGTCCCAGAAAAACCGCTGCTTTAAGAAGAAGCCGCACCGGGCTAAGGAGATCCAGTCCGGGGGCATGATTCTGTTTGGAATACTTGCTGCCTGATTCTGAAAGAGCTAAAGGCAGACTGGCATAGGTAATTTCAGGATAACCGAGTGTTCTAGCGAGCTCAAGCTGTCCGAAGGTATCCGGAATCAGATCCGCTCCTCTGACGATTTCTGTGATTCCGGTTTCGTGGTCGTCAATCACACTGACCAGATTGTAGGTGAAATAGCAGTCCCTTCTTTTCAGAAGAAAGTCGTTTTCTGCGGGGAAGTCCGTACGGGAGAGAAAACCGCGAATCAGATCTGTAAAACCGGTAACTGATGATGAACTTTTATAGCGAATCCCTGCTCCTTTTTCCCAGGGAAGATTTTCAAGACGACAGGAGGCCGGGTGGCGTCCGCCGTTAAGCTTTATGAGATTTCTGGTGCAGTTACAGCCGTAGGTATACCCCTGCCGGTTGAGATTATCAAGAACCTCCCGGTAAATTTCATGTCGCTGGCTTTGAATCAGAGGAACGCCGTCCCAGAAAAGACCCAGAGTTTCCAGATCCCGCAGGATACTGTCCGTGTATTCCTGACGGCAACGGGTCTCGTCAATATCTTCAATGCGAAGATGCCACTCTCCCTGCTGGTTCCGGGCTCGCAAAAAACTGCCCAGGGCCGCTACAAGAGAACCGAAATGCAGTGGGCCGCTGGGCGTCGGAGCGAATCTTCCGCGATACATTGCAGGAACGGTTATGAGCTGAATCCCTGCTTTTCCTTTTTCTCGTGCTGTTCCTTGCAGTTAATGCAGAGATCGGCGGTGGGCCGGGCTTCCAGGCGTTTAATACCGATTTCCTCGCCGCAATCGGTGCAATAACCATAGTCATCGGAATCAAGCTTGCGGATCGTTTTTTCGATTTTCTTGATAAGCTTTCTTTCTCTGTCTCTCATTCTTAATTCAAGAGAAAATTCCTCCTCCTGTGTAGCCCGGTCATTCTGATCCGGGAAGTTGGCAGTCTCAGAATTCATATGATCGACAGTGCGGTTTACCTCATTGTGAAGCTGGTTTCTCCAGGCCTCGAGAATCTTCCTGAAGTGAGCCTTCTGGGCATCACTCATGTATTCTTCACCAGGCTTGACCTCATAAGGCTTTACGCCGGCAATGGCCAGAGGGCTGAGCTCTGTTGAAATCTTTTCTTCACTCATAGTGTTCTCCCTGTGCGGCCTCCGGTACAGCGTTATATCTGGGAAGCCGTTTCTGTTGGTGTTTCAGGATGGCAGGTGCTTGCGTGCCATCCTGTTTCAAGATTGAACTATTATTATAACCTCAGATTTTCACGGCACCCTGATGTTTTTGATTGTTGTTTGTTTTAATGTGCTATCCCGCAAGTTTTTTGCCATGCGGGGAATAAAAACAGCTGGCGGATGCCCTGGGACACTGTATTCCTGCGGCAGTATGTTTTTATTCTCTGTAGTATTTTGCCTCGCTTGTCCTGCGGAACATTATGTATCAGGTGAAGTCTTAGTTTTCGGCAGACGCCCGAGGCTGTCATTAATTGCGATGCCGCTCTCGGTGTGATATAGTCCAGTCTGTTTTTTAAACATTTCGGAAGTTTGTTTCCCGGTTTTTTTGGCACTGACCGGTGAGCTACTGTCCCCCGATGACGGATTGGGATGCCGGATTAACCGGTTCCGGAGCTTTTTCAGTCGTTTTTCAGGAGATGAAAACTGTGAAGCGACGGTTTTTCCGTGAAGGTCAGAGGAGCTTGTAAGCAGGATGAAGCCCGAGAGTGATTTTCAGCATGTAGTGGAGAGATTCCGTGATAATCCATTTTTTGAGGGACCTGACGATGAGGATGAATTATCAAACTCTTCGGATGATGACCCCGAAGAAGATGACGGAGACAATTCCGGAAAACCACCGAAAAAGAGTCTGAAACGAAGATTTCTGTGTTTTTCGGTAAAGCTGGGACTTTCCGGTTTTGTGCTTTTCTGTCTGGTAACCTGCTACTATTACATGCAGGTTACCTCCAGCCGGCTAGACTCTGCTCAGAAATGGGAAACTCCGGCCGTGGTTTACAGCCGCCCACTGGAGCTTACTCTGGACCAGAATCTTACCTTTGACCAGATTGTTAATGAACTCAGCCTTCTGAAATACCGTAAAACAGATAACCCCAGAAATCCCGGAGAGTATAACTACAATAAGGCAAAAACCAGACTGGTGGCTGTCAGAAGACCCTTTGACTTTCCGGACGGCTTTGAAGAAAAAAGACCGCTTCTCATTGAGTTTGAGAAGGGACATATCAGTGCCGTCAGAGATGCGGATACCGGTGAAGAGCTGGTTTATGTCCGCATGGATCCGGTGCTTTTGGATCGCATTTCCGCTAACGGAGAGGAGGATCGGCTGGTAATCTCTATCAAAGAGGTTCCGGATAAGGTTATCAAAACTCTGATTCAGGTGGAGGATCGGGATTTCTACAATCATCATGGTGTTAATCCCTGGGCTATTATGAGAGCTATTCTCATTAATATAAAAGCCGGAAGGGCGGTGCAGGGTGGAAGTACCCTGACCCAGCAGCTGGTTAAAAACTATTTCCTTTCCCGGGAAAAGAGCTTTGATCGCAAGGTCAGGGAGCTTTTCATGTCTCTGGCGGTGGATGCCCGCTATGACAAGGAAACAATTCTGGAGATGTATCTCAATGAGATCTATCTGGGGCATGGAGCCACCGATATCTACGGCTTTGGTCTGGCATCATATTTTTACTTCGGGATTCCGGTTTCGGAGCTTTCGTGGGATCAGACCGCTCTTTTGGTGGGAATGGTAAAGGGGCCGTCTCTTTATGATCCGAGGCGGAATCCTGGCAAGGCTCTGGAAAGAAGAAACCTAGTGCTGCGGCTCATGAGAGACAAGGGCGAACTGTCCCCAGAGGAGTATGAATTCTATGTTAAAAAGCCGCTGGGAGTCATAGATCGCCAGGCCCTTAATGTTATGAAGGTTCCCGGCTACATGAGTTTTGTTAAGGATGAGCTTAATGAAAGACTGGGCCCGCACTGGCTGGAGAATAAAAACCTGGAAATTTTCACCAGTCTGGATCCGCAGGCACAGCAGGCAGCAGACAGTACAGTGAGAAAGGTTATTCCGGAGCTGATCAGACGTACCGGCAAAAGGGAGCTGGAAACCGCTATGGTGGTAAGCAACTGGCGGGTAGGGGAAATCATGGCTCTGGTGGCCAGCAAGGATCCCTCGTATCCGGGAATGAACCGGGTAACCAGCGCTAAGAGACAAATAGGTTCTCTGGTAAAGCCGGCGGCCTATCTTACAGCGTTTGAGAGGGGCTGGCATCTTGGCAGTGCAGTGCATGACGCGGAGCTTACCGTAAGGCTGCAGAACGGTCAGGAATGGAAACCCAGGAATTTTGATCACAAGTTCAAGGGCTGGATTCCTCTGTATCAGGGCTTTGCGGAATCCCGAAACATCCCGATGGTCAGGGTAGGTATGAATGCCGGGGTTCAGAATGTGGTGCACACGCTGAAGCTTCTGGGTGTAAAGGATGATATTGAACCGGTTCCCAGTGTTCTTTTGGGATCGGTAGCCATGACTCCTTTTGAGGTTAATCAGATGTATAACACAATTGCCTCCGAAGGGCTTTACCGGCCTCTGTCCGCAGTACGCTATGTCCGATCCGGGGGGAATAATGTTATCTATGACCGGCATGCCGCCATGGATTCTGTTCAGGTTCTCGATCCTCCCAGTGTCTATCTTGCCATCTACGGTATGACGATCGTTACCAGACAGGGGACTGCAAAGTCTGTGGGAAGCCGGTATCCTGATATGGTGCTGGCCGGAAAAACCGGCACTTCCAACGGCTCGCGCGATTCCTGGTTCACCGGCTTTGACAACAGCACTCTGGTTACTGCCTGGGTTGGAAATGACGATAACACCCCTTCGGGGCTTACCGGAGCTACCGGTGCTCTGAAACTGTATGATGATTTTCTGACCCGTTTTCGGCCTGTTTCCCTGGAACTGGCACAGCCGGAAAAGATAGAGTTTGTTAATTTCAACAGAGACGGCTATATTATGGCTGATGATTGTACCGATGTCCGGAATTATGTTCGGCTTCCGGTACGCAGTGATAATATAAGATCCGATCAGCTTGTAAGCTGTGCCGGAGATTATGGAGATGCTAGAGATTCCGTACTGGACAACCTGTACTGAAAACTATTTTACAAAGGGCGGACCGGGATTGTTTTTGGCCGCCAGATGACTACAACGGAGAATCTATGAAACTTTTATCAAAAATAACCATGCTGTTTGTGATAACAATGGGGGTGGTATCAGCCGCGACAGCCGCTGCTGCCAATGCTCCTGCTGATGATAAGACCATGAAGGCTATGGGAGTGTTTCTGTCCAACTTTACGGAGTGCGGTTTTTACAACACTACACGGGAGGAAATGACCGCCGATAATGAAAATCTTGTCAATTTTGCCATCTGCCATCTTAGAATCAATGCCTGGAAAAAAAGCTTTACACCGATACCGGGCTGTGAACTTGGCGGTGATGAAAAATGCTCTCACGGTGATCACATGGTTTCTGCAGACAAGGTGGCCAGAGTCGTGAAGAAGTATCTTGACTATGACATGAAAAAGCATGCCGGAACATCACAGTATTACTACAATAAAGGTTTCTATTATCTTTATGCGGCTGACGGAGAACAGACCATGAATGCCGTGGTCAGAAAGGTTAGAAAGCTTGATAACGGAAATTTCGAGGTCTCGTCAAGCCTGTTTAATACAGAAACTCAGGATCGTCCCAGCACTGACGATATTCATATGGTTTCGGTGATCAAGCCTTATGTCTTTGAATCAAAGAATACCTGGAGTCTGGTTTCTACGAAGCTTCTGAAGGATATTGGTGATATTGACACTGAACCGGAAGATTAAAGTCAGTTTATATCTAGAAGCGGCTCATTGATAAAAATGGCCGGCCAATAACTTCGATTCCTTGCGACGAACAGGATGGGTGCGAAGTCAGGATATGCGAGTAACCCAATCATATAGTGAAAAGGAATAATTAGCTTCGTTTGTTTTTGCTGCTGTTTCAGGTCCCGGATAATTCCCGGGGCCTTTGTTTTCCAGGGAATATGACGGCTGTTGTCATGCCCGGAAGTTCTGCCATGCAATCATCTCACAATCTCTTTTCTGAATAATGCTTTAAAGGCCTTTTCTGTGCTATATTCACACCAAGGGATCCTGTCGGGATTCGTGAAGGTACAGGCATAGACCAGGCATATGAATAATACCAGAATTAACATGAGTTTCCTGGAGAAGATCCGGAAAACTGCGGTCAACATACAGGGGCGTGAAATGCCGGATCCTGTAGGGAGCGTTCTTTCCGGAAAGTACCGGGTTACTGGAAGACTGGGAATTACCTCTGGAGAGGCTGATATTTTCAGATGTCAGGATGCTGCAGGGCGACGTTTTGTTCTTAAGCTGTATCGCCGGGAAAACGCCATCAAATCCGAGGTTTTGGAAAGACTTTCGGGGATCTGTAGTCCCTGTGTTTCTGTTCCTGCTGATTTCGGGATTTTTCAGAATCATGAGTACACTATAACTCCTTTCATGAATAATCCCAGCCTCGGAGATGTACTGGGACAGGGAACCAGATTTACTCTGGACGAGCTAAGAAATCTGATTATTCCTTCGGTTAACGAAGGTCTCAGGGAACTTCACCGTGCAGGGATTCTGCATAAGGATCTGAAGCCTGCCAATCTTATTCCGGATGATGATGGGCAGCATATTGTTATTATCGATTTCGGCATCAGTTCCACTGTTAATGATGAAACCGTGGTTCTTACCGGTACCGGAGCCACTCTTTGCTATGCCGCCCCCGAGGCTGTGCAGGGGGTTTATCACCAGGAGAGCGATTATTTTTCTTTTGGAATTACCATTTTTGAGCTGTTTACCGGCTATACCCCTTTTCAGAACGGGCAGATTTCAGACGGGGATATCGCCAGACTGGCCTCCATAAGCAAAATTCAGTTTCCCGAAGGTTTTCCAGAGGAGCTGCGGGAGCTGGTGCTGGGACTCACCTACCGGGATCTTACGCACAGAAACGATCGTAAAAATCCCAACCGCCGCTGGGGCTACGAGGAGGTGCAGAACTGGCTTCGCGGAGTGCGGCAGGAAATACCGGGAGAAATTTCCGGCAGAGCTTATGGAAATTCCTATGCTCCGCTTGCGTTTCTGCCATACACCTTTAACGGTCAGCGCTATCTTCGGGAACAGGATCTTCTTCTGGAGATGCTCAGGTATCCGGAACAGGGAATCCGAGATTTAGGCAGAGGCATCCTGTCGCATCATTTTGGGCTTTTTGACGAGGAAAAAGCCGGATGGTGTATCAGTGCCGAGAGCGAGCTCAGTGATGACGGCAATCATAATTATCTGGTGTTTTTCCGGCTGATGTACCGGCTGATGCCGGATCTTCGTAAGCTGTACTGTGCCGGAAGGGAATTTTCTGATATCCGCGAACTGGCGGCGATGGCGGTCAGTGTGGCCTCGAATTCCGGTGTGAGTATGAAAAGTTTCCTCAGGGCACTTTCCGTGATGCTTGAAAGCGGAGCTCTTCAGGAATTTTCGGAAAAAACACTGCAAAGCACTTTATACGGAGAGACCTTTTTCAGGCTGAAAGAGTTGTTTAAATATAATCGCTTTTCTGATAGTGAGCATGCCTGGATTTTCGGCTATCTTTTCAGCGAAGAACGGAGTTTTATGGTTCAGGGACAATCTTTTAAAAGTCCTGATGATTTTTCTGAAAAAATGCACCGGATGTTTTCGGAAAATGTGGTTGAATATATCGAATATCTGGAAGCCGGACGATCTGAACTGGAGTTTTTTATGACATTTATGCCGGATTCAGCTTCCCGCATGAGTATTGGTCAGGTTCTGGATGATATTGATGAGCTAAATACCGGACGGCGCAGCTATTCTGAGGAATTGATGCTGCGGGCTGGAGATTATTTCGTACTGGGGAGCTATTGTCAGGATAGTTCCTCTAATAAAATGCCCCTTGAATGGCTGGTTTTGAAAATCGAGGGAAAAAAAGCCTTGCTTCTGAGTCGTTACGCCCTTGAAAAGAGATCTTATCACGGCAGATTCGAGGATACTTCCTGGGAAAGCTGTGATCTTAGAAAATGGCTTAACGGTGAATTTTTTTGCCAGGCCTTTTCCAGAAAGGAGAGACTTAGAATTTCCACGGTTCACCTGGATAACGGGGATAATGCCAGATACGGCACAAGCGGCGGCTGTTCTACGGAAGACCGGGTGTTTCTGCTCAGCGTTTTCGAGGCGGAAAAGTACTTCAGGTCGGATTCGGAGAGACGCTGTTTACCAACTGCCGATGCCGGGAATGGGGGAGGCTATGGTAATTACTGCTACTGGTGGCTGAGAACACCGGGGTATAACAGGAGCGATGCGGTATGTGTCTATCAGAACGGAGTCATCTATTCCTACGGCCATAATGTCAATATTGATGATACTATGGTCAGACCGGCATTGTGGTATATACTGTGTATTTGAAAAATAATAGCACCAGTATATTTTATGATATAATGCGAATATCACCGAATTACTGGTGGTTTACATTGTAAGCATGGAGGAATATATGAATAAAGGCAGAAAGACGAATAGGAGGATAACCAGAAGTACGGAATCCCTCCCTGATGTAATCAACTTTGTGTGTCGTTACGATCTGAAATTCAATCATGCCAGAGTGTACGATGACCGGAAAAAGAAAATGAAGGCCGGTTATCGGAAACATAAGAACCAGGAAACGCTGTGTGATATGAAAAAGTCCGCAGCGTTTTTTGATGCTTTCCGGAATTACGGTTCTTGTTCAGCTGATTTGTTTATCATTTCTTCATTTTAATTTTCTTTCCTCGAGTTTCCGTATTTCCCCGTTTTCATGAATTCTGTCTACCGGTTTCTGGCGTAATTCCAGACGTTGCCAGGATGGTTGATATGAATAGAATTACCGCAAAGTTGTAAACAATATTATAATTATACCTATCATAAGACCGGTGTTTTCTCCAAAACTGCCGGTATTTGTTTTTTGATAGTAATTGCAGGATGGTGAAAGTGTGGCAACAAAAAAAATAAATGAAATTACTCTTCTCAAAATGCTGGCACTTCTTTCAGTGCTGTTTTTTCATTGCTACCGGCCATTTTTTGGTAGCGGTACATACTGGAAGGTAGTGATTGATTCAAATCTTGACTATATGTCATGGCTGCTTCATTTCAACAAGATTTTTGATGTTCACTGCCTATTTTTCTGTTCCGGATTTCTTTACTTCATGACCATGTCGGCAGGGAACCGTACAGTAAAGGATCAGCTTATTAAACGTGTCAAACGAATAGTGATTCCCTATTTTTGGGTTGGCATGTTTTATTTTGTGCCGCTTTATACATTGTTCAGTGTTCCCAGCGGTCTTCACCTGGCGAATGACAGTCTGTGGGACGGTTATGAAAAGTTTCTGACTATGCAGTTTAGCGAGCATATGTGGTTTTTGCAGATAATGCTGGTAATAACGGTAATATGCCTGCTTTTGAACTTTATGGTGAAACGTTTTTTTTGGCTCCTCCTTGTCGGCTCGTTCCTGATGACGTTTGTTTTCAGCTTTTATCTTAAAGGCGTGTTCTTTATGAGTCTGCAATCCCTCTCGGACAATCTGTTTATTTTTGTTCTGGGGGGAGCCATGTACAGAATGTACGGCATTCTTACGGAAAAGCGCAGTCTGGTGCTGGCTGTGGCTTCGCTGGCTGTATTTTTGGCAGTCTACAATGTTGAGGTACCGAAGGGGTGGCTTTCAGTTATGCTGTCTCAGATTGCGGCTGGGAGCGCCTGCATAGGCGCCCTTTGCTTTACGAGACTTTTTGCCGATCGGGTGATGGATTTTCTGGGGAAATTCCGGCTAGTGCAGTTTTTCGATAAAAATTTTATGGATTTTTACATGTACCATATGCCGATACCGCTGGTATGTGCCATGTATCTCTATAAGCCGTTTATTACAGTGATAGATTCCAACATTGCCTATCTGCTCTTTGCCTGGACTCTTACGCTGGCGCTTACCGCTGTTGCTGTAAAGGTTGACGGACTGATAAAGAGAGGCAGAGACGCGGTGCTTTTAAGGCTTAAAAAACCGGAAGCAGTGCCTGAAAACATCGATCACAAATAGAAACTGCCGGGATTCAGAGCTCTGCCGGAAAATTTTTCTGGCGTTGAATCCCGCTTATTCCGGCAACAGGGGCAGGTTTAACTGCTGCAAGGTTATTCCATTAGGCTGTCAGTGCTTTGTTAAAATGTACCAAATCTTGTTCTTGTGGGAAGTTCTGACATGTTTTCAATGACAGAACTGCAACTCGATTTATTGAAACTGTTTAGATGCACGGACTAGTGCCAGGTTGTTTATTGAGATGTTTAGCGTTGCTATTCGGTTTTCTGTCTGTTTTCATAACATCTCAGGGAGAGCTTTTTACTGTTTCTGAAGCGGCAGAGACAGTTCCTCGGCTTTATGCCGGGGATGTTCTAGAAGAGAGCGGTTCCGGGGAAAGCATTATTGAAAGGTGAGGATATGTGGACGGGAGTCGCGGAGAATATGGCGCCTTGGAAGGGAATCTCCCTTTCGGAATTACAGCAATACTTATTATCTTGATCTGCCTGCAGATTTTGTAAACAGGCGGGAGTCGCTTCTTCACATCAGAAACGGCGTCAATGCTATTGAGTACCGTGATTTTTATCTCACCGGCCGGGGGAACGCCGTTATTGCTCCCGAAAGGGAGCTCCGGGCCACGCTGGATCATTTCATTAGAGCCCCAGAGGGAGGCTGCCGATACCCGGACCGTTATTAACTTATCTATCATGAACTTCCGGACGGCCGGGACTGCCAGGATTTTGCGGAATACCGCCGCAATGTATTTGTTTCGGAGGTGTTGCCTATTCTGGTTTATGAGGACAGATCGGCCATTGTGTCCTCCATGGGGTATCCCGGAATTTCCATAGTAGGAGATAACGGGACGGGAAGAATGGTGAAATACGCCGTAATACTTTATGGGGCGTCCCTGGGGGATCGCAGAGATGGTGTATGAGCCGATGCCGGGGAACTATTTTCTGGCGCTCTTTGCCAAATTCCGGGATTCCTATATTGTCGGAGAAAACCGTCCGTTAAGGAATACCGGCTCCGGACCACAGAGGAAGAACGGCTTTGGCTTTATCTCCACCTTTTTGAATTAAAGGATCAGAATGTCAGATACCGTTTTACCATGAACAACTGCACTAACGGCTCGGAACACCTCCTCCGGGTAATGAGACGGGATCTTGAGGCACCGGATTACGGGAGCTTTCTGACACCGCTGGAATATGTGAGATACCTTAAGGACAGCGGGCTGGTTTATGAAGAAGAGTCCTATTACATCAGAACGGATCAGTACTATGCGGAACTGGGGTATCCGGTAACCCCTGAGGATGCGCCACCTCTGATAAAACTGTCAGGAGGCTATGTTTGGTCATCGCTTTACGGGAGTAGCATTATCATTCAGATAACGCCGGCAGTTTTCCATTTTGCTGTTGCCCTCGCCGGTGAATTCCCTGCCCCGGGCTGAGCGGTTCCTTCGTCGCATTTTTTCCGCTGACATCAAAATCTGTCAGATCTGTGCTGCTTCACTTCCATTGAAAATTTCTTCAGCATAATCCAATTTTTGCGTGCGATATGGTACCACCGGTACTGTTATCAAGAATTCCTGATGTCCTAAAAGAGAGGTTAAGACCTAATATGAAAAAGTAAAGGGGGCTGTCATAGCCCCCGTAAAGGACGGAACATCCATGTTCCAGAAATCTGTTTCGGCAGTGTTTTTCGGCTTCATCCATGAAGCCTTTGCAGAACTTCCCTGTTCCCACAGCTGATATTATCATTTTAGATGATCGAGATTTCAAAACAAGCGGTGATTTTTGTGCCAGAAAAGGTGTCTTACAGTGTGCGTTTTTTGTGATGACGTGAAAGCTTTATTTATGGTATTCGGTGTTGCCGGGGAGGGGAGTCCAAAAATTATTTTCCGAAAAATACCTGAGAAGATATGGAAAAAGTCTTACATGACTTATGAGAAATTGACGGAATATGTACGGGTCAAATGATTGGCGGGGCTCCCGTTCTGTAATGACCAAGACTGTTTGTATATAAGGTCGAAAAGATTAAAAAGGACAACAAATATCAATGAAACAACGGACGTCACCAAGAAACACAAAAATGTCAGGGCTGAT
>NZ_KB899636.1:1143641-1159610 GCF_000378405.1 Succinimonas amylolytica DSM 2873
GTAAGTCCTGCATTTTCCGGGGCTTACACAATATGAAACTGAGAATGCCCGGAAGTCTTTAAGTTCAATGCTTTCAGCGATACTCATGCTTACACCGGGGAGTTCATTTTTCCGAAATAGTCCTGGAAATATATGGCAAATATCCTACAAGAGTTATGTGATTTTTCGGAGTCTGAGTTCTGAAGGTTATAGGGGGTGGAAAAACAGCAGGATAACTGTGCTACGATGACACGACGATGTTTTTGGGAATGCTGCTTTTTTGAAGTGCGGTTACGGAGATAATGAGAATCAGCACCAATAATAGTAGCTAAAAGCGTGTATTCTCCGCAATTTAATATATAATCAGGGCCTGTAACGGGTGGAGTGCGATGCTGCACTCTGCATAAATCTCCGGCGGTGACGCCTTCATTTTTTCATTTTCACGGAAAAATGCGTCAGGCGCGACAGTACGTCATTAGGTTTTCATTTGCGTAAACAGTGATTTTAAGATGAGCAGTACAGATTTCGATTATGTTAAAGGATCTGAGAAACCTCGCGATGCGGGGACTGTTTATCAGAGTGCCGGGAGCAAAAGTGCCCGGCCGCAGTTGAACGTCAATGTCAGTGCTGCCTATTCCTATCTCAGTGCTCTGACCCGAGAGCAGGGGAAGCTTCCTGACGAGCTTCAGACCGCTCAGTCTACTCTGCAGCGGCACATTGCTACTCTTGCCAGTGATCCGGAGCGGGCGGAGAATGCCAATCCGGTTCCCCGGGAAAAACCGCTTTTGGAACTGGCCAGCAAGATGATTCTCAGGGATTCAGAACTTCAGGAGCAGGTTGCCGAAGCTTTTACCACTAGAATTCATCTCGTTAAAACCTCTGAAGCTGTTGACGAGCTTAAGAGCTACGTCGGTACTCTTCCCAGAATATTTCAGGAAAGCAACGAACCTGGAAGAGCGCTTATGCGCTATCTCTGTGAGATCATTGTTAACTATTCCACAGCCGACAATATTTCTCCGGCTACAGCCAGACAGCTTGCCACCCAGCATATATTTGCTCCGGACGGAGATCTTACTCCCGAGGGATCCAAAATTCTTTCCAGGCTTCTGGATGCCACCATTGAATTTATCAGAGAAAATCAGCCCGATGTGATAAGTACTCTAGGCAGGGAGGGGGTACAGGTGGTGTCTCCTTCCGACAGAAAGATAGCCATGGCCAATTTTATTGAGCGGGCGGTGGCTTCCCTTCCTGATGATGCCATTGTTTCCTTGAGCCGGGATCAGGACACTGATATCGCCGATGATATGAGCCTGGAAATGGTCAGACGGGTAAGAGGTCTTATTCAGAGAGCTGCCAGAATCGCCAAGGAAGGGAATCTGCTGCCTGAAAGTGAAGCGACATCCGCAGAGAGCTTTAAAAGAGAGATGGCTTCCGCGGTTCTTAAAAATGAAGCTCAGATTAATGCCGATAACGCCAGGGAGGAGGCTCGCACAAGGGAAGTGGCCGAACTTTCCGGGAAACTGTCATGGGAGACCGGATCTCTCGAAGCTCGGACTCAGCCGGTACCTGGTGAGCCAGAGGCCGTTAAATTATCCGCATCTTCTGACAGTACCGGCTCGCCATCTTCATCAGACGTTGCTTCATCTGCGGCTTCAGGAAAGACTTCGGAGATTCTCCGAGATGCCGTGACACAGTCTTTGGTACAGGCTATTGATTCCGGTTCTGTTTCAGAGGACGCGGACGGTGTTGACCTGCGAAAAGAATTTGAACGCTATAACCGGGAGGAAAATGATGATTCTGATCGGGGACAGCGCTTTAAAAAGCCTGAAGAACAGTCCGGGGAAGCAAAAAAGATTACGCAGATCCTGTCCAGTGCTGCCGCTTTGGCCAAGGACGCCCGGCTTATCGGTGACGATGCAGATTTTGCAGGAGATCTTCCGCTCCGGAACATTTCATTGGCCGGGGAAAATTTTTCAGATGCAGATCTTCCGGAAATGCCGTTGAACAGCGAGATGAAACATGGAGCGACGATATCGGAACCGTCGATTCAGAATAACGCTGCCGCGGAGCAGCCAGTTACTGCGAATCTGGCAGTAATATCCTCAGGAGAGGCTGGAGATCCTGAAGTGGCTATACTGTCAGATAATCCCGTTCCTGATGATTGCGGAGATAGAGACAGCAGTGAACTCGTAGGAGAATCAGGGGCTCGGACAGCTGGAGATTTCGCTGGAATTAACGGTACCGGAGAAGATGTTTCTGAAACTGAGCTTTCCCTTAGTGCCGGCCAAAATCAGTTCAGGGCGGTGTCTGACATTCTGGAGTCTGCTTTGGGAGAAGAAGATTCGTCCGTGCCGTCCGTGGCAGCCGAAACAGATTTTCCGGATGAGCAGCCAGCGCAAACCGAATCTCGCTTTTCTCCGGACAATATCCCTGATATTTCTTCAGATGGGATTCCCATTGAGGAGGAAAATTCGGCAGTGTCTTCCGCTGCCGTTTTTCCGGCAGCCGAAACTTCATATGAGAATCCTCAGATTTCCGGGACAATCGCAAAGGATAATTCCGGAATTTCCAGGGTTACCGCAGAATCCTCTGCGCATAATGAAGCTGCTGCAGTCCTTAAAGCATTTTCAGAAAACATTTCCTCTGATAATGCGACTCCGGGGAATACTGATACAGACGTAGCTGTTCCGAACAGCAGCAAGGCAGATTTCGTAGCCGGGAGTGATAGGGATCATGCTGAAAGCAGTAGCTCTTCCAATGTTTTCCGCACCTCAGGAAGCAGTCTTATCGGAGAGGAATCCATAATTCGTGACAAAACTCTTAGCAGTTATACACAGTCTTCGGAAAACACGGAGAATGAACATGCTGGGAGTAGGGAACCAGCGCCGATTTCTGTCATGATGCAGAATTCTGAGGAAACTGCTTCCGTAATTTCCAGGGAAACGAATGTGTCGGGGGATGACGAATCTGGAGATTCCGGTTTTGCAGATGAATTCCGGCAGATTATGGCGGATGCCGAAAAATACCGTGGCACTGATCCGGATGCCGATTCCGATGGCATGGTCCGGAGTCGCGACGCTGCAATGCCGAATGCCAGACAGGCTTTGGAAATTCTCGAAAAGCAGATTAATTCCAGCAGAACCGCCTCAGAAGACCGGAGGCCGTTTCAGGAAAGACTATCTGCGGAAGGAGCGGCCGACGATGCAAACAGGGTATCTCCGGTATCTGGTTCCGAAACGGGTACTTCGGTCAGAAAAATGACAGCCATTGAGCAGGCTTTTGCAGAGCAGGGGATGGGATCTGAGTCTGATGATATTCCGTTGCAAAAGGATAATGCGGGGTATACTGAGTCTGACAATTATGGAGTCTCCGGGGATTCTGACAGCACCCCGGATTTTGCGCTGGCAGGTGATTCCGGTGCCTTACGGAGCGGAAAAAACGGGAATCCCGATTATAGAACTGCCACAATTGCTGTAACAGAACCGGAGAAAATCAGCAGAAAAAACGGGTTTATAGCCAGAATGAGCAGGTTTTTTTCCAGGGGGGGAAAGAGCGGTGAAGTTTCTGGTTCTTCCAATGCAGGAAAAGTCGCTAAAATGGAGCTTCCGGATAATGTTAAAAACATTTCTATGGAGAATTTTATCCGTTCCCTTAGCAACATTTCCTCAGACGCTCAGGTGACTCCGGAAATAAGACAGCTGGCCTCCTCCATCCATGATGCTATGATGAATCCTCTCGGGGATTTGCGGGCTGTTTCCGAATGGCTGGGATTTGTGCGTTCACCGCTTACGGCTTCAGGCCCCCGAGCTCAGGGCATGCAGCAGTGGGCTCTTTTGTTGCTTTCCATGCGATTTCGTCAGATGGGCAAGGATATTGACCGTTTTGTTAAAAGCAGGGCTATAAGAGATCTTATCAGGGGGGCTCTTTCCGGCGATCAGCGTGGTGCCACATGGTCTCACAATGCTCTCCGCGAAACTCTGATTCAGGTGGAGCGTCTTCAGGAATTAAGCAGAGATCATGATGCCGAGGGCATTCCTTCCTATATTCCGGTTCCGCCGTCCGGAGATGATTACCGGGAAGGCGGTATTATGATAAGCCACAGGGATCTTCCAGACGGGGAACGGGAATGGCAGCTTAATTTCTTTTTCGATCTGCCTTCTCTGGGACCGATACAGATCCGTACTGGCATCAGAATACCCGATATCAGAGTAAATGTGGTTGCAGAACGTTTTGAAGCTCTGGAGAGAGTCAGGGAAACCTCTGATGTGCTGTACAGACGTCTTCAGGAATGCGGCTTTACTCCGGCTCCCATAGGAGCCCGTCTTGGCACAGTTTATCCTCCGGTATCCGGTGGGGACAGTACCGTTCTAGGCGGTACTGACGGATTATCAGTTAAAATTTAGGAGTTATGGAACAGGTATATGGAACAGGAAAAATCAGCCATAGCTCTGAAGTATGATGCGTCGTCTGGAAAGGCTCCCAGCGTTGCCGCCAAGGGAACGGGAAAAGTAGCTGACGATATTGTCGCTATGGCGGAGGAGATGGGAATTTATGTGCATAAGGATCCCGTGCTTCTGAAAAATCTTGAAAATCTCAAGGAAGGAGACTCGATTCCGAAGCCGCTTTTTCTTATCATTTCGGAGATCCTGGCCTATTCCTACTATTTGCAGGGGAAAACCCCTGAAATGTGGCGGGACAGCGAGGGGACTCATGTTAATATAAAGGGATAGCAGGCGAAGCTGTTATATGGACGGGTACCGTTTTCGGGCAGTCTTGAGGTGGGTTTTATGACGATAATCCGGTGGCGTTTGCAGAGCGGTACAGGCGTTAAATCAGCAGGGGGTATTATGAAAAAAATGTTACCGGCACTGGCAGCAGTGATTTTGGTTTCCGGACTGGGATGCAATGAGGCTGAGGCAGCTCATTCTTCCGTGAATATCATGTCTCCCCGTAATACTGTGAAAATTTCCCGTGATTATACTTACGGCTATCAGTATCTTCCCGGGGACGCTCTTGATGTTTATGAAACCGCCAACAGAAATATCGGCTGGAAGATTAACTATGATTATCTGGATCGCCATTTCCTCCGTCCGGTGTCTGTGGCTTACCGCGACTGGGTTCCTGAAGCGGTAAGAAATTGTTTTTACAACATTCATCAGAATCTCAGAGAGGTTAACAATACTGTTAATAATGCCCTGGTGGGGGAATTTGCGGACAGCGGTATCAGTGTCGGACGCTTTGTGATAAATTCCACTGTGGGTCTCTGTGGCTGTTTTGACGTGGCAAAGCATATCAGTTTGGAAAGAAAACGGATGACCATGTCCACGGTGCTGGGAAGATGGGGTGTGGATCAGGGGCCTTACCTGACGGTTCCGATTCTGGGAGTGGGATCTCTTAGGGGCTATATTGGCGATACCATTGACACTTTGTATTTTCCGTTTACCTATTTCCCGTGGTGGGCTGATGTCGGATTCTGGGCCCTTAACGGGGTGGATTCACGTTCCCGTCTGCTGGATCAGGATGATATTGTTGCCAATTCCCTGGATCCCTATGTTCAGACACGGGATTTCTATCTGATGTATCAGGAGAATCTGGTTACCGGAAAGACCGAAGTATCTTCAGAGGCCGGAAAGGTTTCTGAAATGACTCCGGCGGAGCTTAATGATTATCTTGAGGAAATAGATGAATGATTCCGGAATAGGGAATAGAGCACTCCGGGCTGTAAGGCCCGGTTTTAAATTGTGGAATGGTAAGGCCAGGCAGGAATAACATGACAGACAGACTTGACGAGATAAGAGCGGAAATAGACAAAACAGATCAGGAGCTGGTGCGGATTCTGGCAAAAAGACTGGAGCTGGTAAAGGAGGTGGGCCGGGAAAAAAGCCTGACTGGCACGCCGATTTATGCCCCGGATCGGGAAAAGAGTATGATTGCCAAAAGACGGGCAGAGGCCGAAAAGGCCGGGATTAGCCCTGATCTTATCGAGGATGTGCTCCGACGCTTCACCCGGGAGTCTTACGGGGCGGAGGAGTCCGGATTCAAGTGTCTCAATCCGGATCTGAAAAAAATAGTGCTTATCGGCGGACGAGGAGGGATCGGCCGGATCTTTACAAGGCTGTTCGAGGCTTCCGGATATAAGGTTGAAACCATGGGACACCGGGACTGGCCGCGAGCCGAAGAGATATTCCGTGATGCAGGTCTGGTAGTAGTATCGGTGCCTATCGACAAAACTGCTGAGGTTATCGATAAGCTGTCATTTTTGGATGATAACTGCATTCTGGCGGATTTTACTTCCACTAAAAGCATGCCGCTGGAGCATATGCTACGGATTCACCGCGGGCCGGTGGTAGGGCTGCATCCCATGTTCGGCCCCGATATTTCAAGTATGGCAAAGCAGGTTATTATCTGGAGTGAAGGCCGGCATGACGACAGGTGTCAGTGGCTCCGGAAGCAGTTCGAGCTCTGGGGAGCTCATGTGCTGCCGGTTTCCGCTGCGGAACATGACGGTGCCATGAGATATATTCAGGCGCTCAGGCATTTTACCACGTTTTCATACGGAGTTTTTCTGGCAAAGGAGAATCCTCATTTTCCGACATTGCTGAAGCTGTCGTCGCCTATTTACCGTATGGAGCTTATGATGGTGGGGCGGCTTTTTGCCCAGGATCCCGGACTGTACGCAGACATCATTATGTCCTCTGCCAAAAATATTTCGGTTATTGAACGTTATGCTGCCGTGGTGGCGGAGCAGATTGATCTTCTTAAGAATTCTGATCGTGAGGAGTTCATAAAACGGTTCTGCGAGGGGCGGGAGTATTTCGGTGAATATGCCGACAGGTTTCTCCGTGAATGCGGTGGACTTATTGCAAAAATGCACGATGCCAAGGTGCCTGAGGGGATTTAATGCTTTTCGGTGAGACTTTGGGGATTTTTCCGAAGACAGGAAAGGATAAAATGAAAAAATATCTTAAGGCCCTTGGGGTTTATGCTATCTGGGGAGTAGCTGTTTTGTTTTCAGCTCCGGCAAATGCACTGCCGTGGGGATTTTATGTGGCTCATCAGGATAGAAACTCCATAGAATTCCATAAGAAGGAAAACGGCCGTGTCTATGTGCGTCTGGCCGCTCACTCCATGCGTAATCAGAGTTTTTCTGATATTGTAAATGCTGTGGCTTATGCGAACAGATCATCATCCTGCACGAAGATGAAGGACGTTACCCCTATTGGCGGTCCGCGTTTTCACTGTCAGTACAACATGAACAGGACTTCCTATACCCTTCACCTGATTCCCTATTATGACTGGAACTATGTTCTTGCGGTGACCATATCCGGTGACAATTATCCGGGATTCGGTATTACCTATGACGATGTGCGGAATATGATAAATTACTGGTTCGATTATTACTGAGCATGAGACCGGAGGGAGCGGAATCCGGGGATATTTTCCCGGCAGAGATTTCTCTCTGGTATTGATGATAAGAATTTGACAGCGTGTCATGTAAAGTAATCAGGATCTAGGGGCTGTTAAAGAGATAGCCTGATTCTTTCTCCTGATGGCTCTTCCTCTGCAGGAGGGGATCATTCCTTAATTTCAGAGATATGTTCAATATCCGGTTATGTTTCCTTCCACTTCAGAAATGATATTACCTACGCCAGGTAGTGTACTTCGCAATTTCTGAGATGAATTATTTATCTCCGTATGACTCGGTTTAAAATTTTTATTCAGGCACAGACAGCCTGTTTTCTGCTCCCTGGTGTTCCCTGCCAAGTCCCATGTCCTAAAGTGGCTCTATGCTGGTGTTATATAGAGAAACGAAACAACAAACAGTATTCTTCAAATGGTGCGGATCGTGAAGATATGAAAAATGTTATTAGAGCAGAAAATGAGTAGAGATGCTGAGTTTTTTCCGGGTTAAAAACAGTTTTTCTTTGTAAGTTACCGGTTTATGTGCAGAACCTGTTTGATATTGTGATAGTAATGAGACTTTGATAAAATTCCCGCAGTTTTATAATTTCAATCAAAAAAACGGAGTTTACGGGTATGGCTGGAAAGTCACCAGTGGTAATGCTTGCCATCGTGGGCGGTGCGGTGCTGGCAACAGCAGCAGTGGCTGCTTATCCTGCAGCAGTATGGCTTGGCAATAAGATGTACGATCAGAATGTGGAGAATTTCACCAAGGGCTATCCTGTGGTGTACAAGGAAACAGAGAAAAGCTTTGCTTCCAGAAAGGGCACCTGGGCGGTTAACACTCCGGCCGGAGACTTTGTTTTCCGGACAGAGACAACCTTTGGCATTACCGGTGGCGAGTCTGTAATTACTCCTGACTATGAATCTTCTGGCTTTAAATCTGTATTTGAGGATCTTTCCATTAAGGAATACCCCAAGGCCGAAATGCATATGGGCTATTCAATAGCAAAGCAGGCGTTCACTTCCGACGGATTTGTTGAACCCTTTAAGATTGCCAACGACGATTTCAGCTGCAATGTTTCAGGGATGAAGTTTGAGAGCACTGTTGACCAGAATGTGAATATGAATGCCACCGGCGAGGAAATTGTGAAGAGCTTCAGAAAAGGTTCCGGAAAATCCTCAGGAAATGTGGTAATCGAAGGCCTGTCCTGTGCTGCTGGTGCTGATTCTAAAGGCGAACTTAAGATTGAAAACGTGAAGATTAATGTTGAATCCGTACAGTCCTATCCGTCTCTTTATAATATCCGGATTGGCTCTTTGCTTTTCAATGTCAAGGGTAAGTATGAGCTCAAGGATTTTGAACTGGATCAGAATATTGACTTTGACAGTAATGGATTTTCCTTCAAGACTGCCGGTTCTGTTGCCGTTGCGACATTCCCCAATGAGATTGCTGGCGGCAGTGTTACTCTGAATAACACTGGTATTGATGTCAGAGTTGAAGATATCAATGATCGTGATTTCGCCAGTCTTATTGATTTCTACAAGGATGTGGCTTTGGGAGAATTTGCTGACAAGACCAGCGATGCCGACCTGATGAACAGCCCGCTGGCTAAGATTCCGCTTAATATAAAACTGGTCAAGCTTGTTTCTCAGTCCGGAAATGATGGCAGCTTTAAGGCTGACGGCAGTGCTAGTTTTTCTGTAAGCAATATTATGAATGCCAAGGCTGCTCTTAACCTTAATTTCTCCAAGCCTTACGCTGATGCCATCGGTTTGGGTGATGCAGTGGGTAGCGGAATTGCCATGGGCTTTTTGAAGCAGGACGGACAGAACTACGTTTCAAACCTTTCCCTTGAAAATCAAAGCCTTACTGTTAACGGAAAGAAGATCTTTTAAGAATGAATGATGGCTGAGAGGTATGCCCGAGAGCTGCCTCCTTCTGTCTGATTTCAGGTGGCTACCACCAGAAACACAAAGGAACTTTGCTTCGGTGGGGTTCCTTTATTTTTATCCCGTTTTAAGGGAGCAGATAGTTCCTTCAGAAAAACTTACAAGCGGGTATATGGTGTGTCTACGATGTTTAGTGAGCGTTGTTTTTTAGCAGAATACTATTCGGCAGTCAGTCTTCATCATTCCATTCCCGAACTGTCGGTTTTTCCGGATCCTTGCGATTCATCATTTTCATAATCCGGTAGCTGGAGTAGATACTCCCTGCCAGGAACATGATCACCAAAAGCGGAATCATGAATTTCATTTAAACCTCCTCCTGTATGCATTTGCCATGATTAAAGGCTCCGGCTGTCAGATCTGCGATAATCGAACTTGCAAATAAGCGTTATTCTTTGTGCCGTTTCCACGATCTGGTGTTCTGTTTGCGAAGATAGCCCACATTGAAGCATGGAGTCAGGTAGAACAGCACTGCTGATCCCAGAGAAAGCACGGCAATGGCAGCTGCCAGCCATTTCATGGAGTGCAGTTCGTAGGATTCCTGAATGATAAAAGGTACTGTTACCAGCAGAGATACCAGAACTGTTATTTTAGCGTTCCATAAAAAAACGTGGTTCGGAGAAAAGCTACGGATCATATGCTTTTCGATCTTAAAGGAAAAGCTTTCAGGATCTAGGGTGTCATAAGTTTCGTCCGGAGTTTTGGGAAATTCAGATGGAGAGTTTTTTGTTTCGAGGGATTCTCTCCTGTTTTCATTTTCCGTATGACGGGCAGAATCTCCAGATTTACAGGCGAGCACCGGAACAGCAGAGTAAATGAAAAACGGTTTGTGGCTGATTCTGCTTATAATGATAGTGAGATTCGTCATAACGGCAGCATTTCCGCCGATGCTTTTGACGGTTTTGACCAGAAGCCTGAGAGCCTCCTCCTGTGTTCCTGCTTCACCGTATGCCAGATAGCTTTTTACAGTTTTCAGAATTCTGATGTCCCGGGGAGTTTTTTCCCGGTAGACGGTGATATTGTCAGCAGTTACCGCTTTTTTGGATTCTGTGATTCTCTTGACAGTTACATAGGTCCTGAAAAATCTGCGCTGGTGAGGATCTGCAGTATTGTTGGCAGAAAATTCCACTTCATCCCCGATATGAAAATCCAGTTTTTGGAAATCGGCGTCCGTGAAATAGAAGATATTACCGTTAAAGCCGTAAATTACGCCGTCTCTGCCGTGAGATGACGGTCCGCGAACGATCTGTCCCAGCATAGCCAATCATTAATCCTTGCGACTGTTTATGGTGTCATAATACCGGTAATCATAGCTGATTGTTCTCAGATTTGAGCTATAAAAACCGTAAACTATGATTTTGATTGTGTTTTGAAGTTTGGATCTGAATTGCTGAGATGTATTATGAAAGTTTCCGGCAGATACTGTAACAATTACAGAACAGGATGCCGAACGGCAGAAAATACAAGGATTTTTAGAATGACAAAAATGTTTTTTATAACCGGAACCGATACCGATGCCGGAAAGACCTTCTGTGCCTGCGCTTTGGAGGCTGCACTGCGTGAAAGAGGATATTCAGTAAGACCTTATAAGCCGATAGCGGCCGGACTTGAGGCGAATGGTTCTAACCAGGATATTTCCAGGCATCTTGAAGCTGTTGGACTCCATGTGCCGCAGAGTGAGATTGCGGCACTAATTTACCGGGAACCGGTGGCACCGCATATAGCGGCCAGAAAAACCGGAAAGGAGATCTGCTTTGCAGATTTGGACTTAGGTCTTAAGAGAGCTCTCTCCGATAATCCGGATTATCTTATTACTGAAGGAGCTGGTGGCTGGTTGCTTCCTCTTGGCGGGAACAGAGTGCTTCCGGACTGGCCGGGAATGCGGGATATGCAGGTCATAATTGTGGTGGGAATGAAGCTGGGATGCCTTAATCACGCTCTTCTTACCCGGGAGGCGGTACTGAGGCGGGGGTTTCGGGTGGGAGGTTTTATTACTCATAGTGTTTCCGCTGAGCTCCAGCCGTATTATCAGGAGAATCTGGAAACGCTGCAGGAGATGATGGGACTGCCATTTTTGGGAGATGTTCGCTATGAAAAATCGGCGAATATTAAAGAAGCGAGTTCAGATCTTAATTTGGATCTGTTTCTTTCACTATAATTTCAGTCAGGGTGTTAATTTCTAGAATATATAAGGAGAATTCTGCAATGATGAGATTTCTGGCCTATACGGGGACTCTTCTGGGCATAATGCTGGTAGTTGCTATTGTGCTTCATATACTGGTTGCCCTGATGGGGGTTCAGCTTGAGCAAGCCGAGCTGGGTACGGTGCTGGTGGTGTCTCTGCTTTACGGTATGGCAGGATCTGCGGTCAGCCTGTTTATGTCAAAGTATCTGATAAAGAAGACCTATCGGCTTACTCCTATTGCCGAACCTCGCAATGCAACAGAAAGGTGGCTGGTGGATACGGTTTCCTCTCTGGCCGAGAAGAAAAAAATCGGTATGCCTGAGGTCTGCATTTACAATTCCAGAGACATGAATGCCTTTGCCACCGGATGGAATAAGAACAATGCTTTGGTAGCGGTAAGCACGGCACTTCTCGAAAATATGTCCAAGGAGGAGGTGGAAGCGGTTCTCGGTCATGAGATAACTCATGTGGAGAATGGTGATATGGTTACTATGTCCCTGGTACAGGGGGTGGTAAGTTCGTTTGTCTACTTTATTGCCTTTATTGTGGCACGCCTGGTGGCCGCCAGAGTCCGGGGAGCACAGGTGCTGGTTTTTAGGCTGGTGCATCTGCTCACTCTCTGGACGGTAGGGTTCGCGGGGCAGTTTGTGGTGCTGGCGTTTTCAAGATGGCGGGAATTCCGTGCTGATGCCGGGTCCGCAGAAGTTCTGGGAGCAGAACCGATGATAAAGGCTCTGGAAACTCTGAAAACCGGATATGCGGTGGACAGAGCTCATACTGTGGCGGGAGATAATTCCCCAAAGGAGCCGACTGATGATAAAAATACAAGCATGCTGTGCATCAGCGATCGTGAAATGGCCGGGATTTTTGGGGACTGGACCAGGAGTCATCCCTCTCTTCAGAAGAGAATCGAGGTACTGAAGGAAAGAAGAAACTGATTTTTTCGGCAAGCTAAATGAAGCAGGGTGACCCCCTGCTTTTTTGTGTGTACAGACTGTTATATTAAAGTTGGAAGTTCTGAAGACGGCTGTCTGTGGCAAGTGTTAGTGAATTCTGTGCTGCAATGTAATACCAGCATCTGGTGTTATACGAATTTTGTAAAATGTTGTAACAACGGGATAATCTGTTCAGTGCCACTTGCGATGTCTGGGCTCATAATCATCGGTACTGCCTTTTCCTTCGAAGGCAATGAGTTCGAACCCGTGATCCTTGCACCAGTCTTCAGTGTAGTCTTCTGCCTCAGAATCCTCTCCTACAGGCGGGTAATAATCATCGTAGGTGCAATAATTTTCAAAATTTTTGTCAAGATACTCTAAAAGACTGTCCTTGAAATACTGGGAAATTATTTCTTCGCTCAAAAACGCATTTTTGCTGAGCATTTTTTCCAGCTCAGGCTCATTTATTCTGCCTTTAATTGGAGCAATGGTGATTGTTGCGTGAAATGCGCAGTCCACGTACCCTTGTCCATTGTCCCATTGGGCATCTCCGAACCATTCAATATCCCATTTATGTTCCATAAAAGATTTAAGACCACAGCGCTGGCTGCTATCCCAGAACTCAATGTTTTCTTGCGAGTACAGGGCAAGGTATATTTCTGCGATTTTATCGCTTATGTTTTTGCGAAGACAGCATTCTTTCTGAACAGCCTTGGAAATATCTTCATGTTTGTACTTCCTGTCATGTGTGAAGAAAGACGGCACTCCCGCAATGAAAGGTATGAAGGAGTGCTGCTGCCATTTTTTTATCGGCAGTATCGAAGTTAAGAAGCATCTGATATGCTTTCCATGGCTCGTTTATCAGTATATCCGGTCCTTCTGTTTCGATGATTTCTGCCAGTTGTGCTGAGATATTGTTCATATGATGAGGCACCCCGTTCCTTTTTGCCTGATACCGGCAATTCCCGTGCCGGCATGCAGTGTTCATTCTGTTCTGGATTGTGCTTTCCCGATCCGGGAAATTTGCTGTTACGGTTCTGAAGTTTTTGCCGCTTTCAGTGCTTAGGCCGATACGGCTCATTTGAATATCATGTAATCCTGCTTCGTAGCAGTTATGAAAGTATCCGATTTTTGGGATAGCGACCTTGTTGCAGGGCCATGACTGGCCAGTCGTGAGTTAATCTGCAAGATTGCTGATTTTGGTATTTTACCATGTATGCAGATCTGTATTCAGGAAAGATGTTCTGTCAGGAGGGAAGCGCGGAATTGCTATCATTCAAGGACAGCCGCATTTTTCAGCAAGCTGTGATAATCATTTATGAAAAAGCTGTCACTGTATATGCAGAATGACTGCCCCGCCTTTTTTAAGAATGCCTTCATCATATTTGTGTTCGAAAAGAACTTTTCCTTTCTGCGGTAATGCGATATCTGCGGTTCCGGCGTTGATCCAAACGTGATACTGTCGGGACCGTCCCCGGGAGTAATGAAGCAGTCTTTCTTCAGAGGCGTTTTCCCAGTTAAGGCTTTCGGAGCTGGAAAAAGCAGGCTTTTTTCTTACAGCAATCAGTTGTGTGATTTCAGCAGAGATTTCTCGGAATTTTCCGGATTCGATATCTTTCCAGGGCATTGGTCTCCGGTTATCGGGGTCGGCGGCGCCTTCGAGAGCAATTTCGGTTCCGTAGTAGATGCATGGGGTTCCGGGCATGGTCATCAGAATGGTCACCTGCTGAATAAAGGCGTCATATGATCTGGCTCTGCTCATAATCCTGGAAACGTCATGACTGTCCAGAAGATTGAACAGTACTTCATTTACCTGTTCCCGGTACAGAGAATAGCAGTAGTTCATCATGTGCCTGAAATCATCATTTGTGAGTACGTGGTCTCCGAAGAAATTGGATACGGCATGCAGAAAGGGATAATTCATAACGGAATCATATTCCCCCCCTTCAAGGTAGGAAGAGGCATCGGTCCAGATTTCTCCGAGAAGGAACAAATCCGGTTTTTCCCTTTTGAGCTCGGTACAGAGATGTCGGATAAAGCTGTGGGAAATCTCGTTCCCTACATCGAAGCGGATTCCGTCGATATCAAACTCCTGAAGCCATTTTTTGCATACCTTTGTCAGGTAATTCCTGACTTCGGGATTATTGGTGTTAAGCTTAGGCATTTCCGCTACAAAAGCAAAGGAATAGTAGCGTCCATCCATGGTGTTTCCCTGTTTTGTGAAATCAAGAGAGTGGATGTAGTACCAGTTAAAATATGGGGAGTTTTGGCCATTTTTGATCACGTCCTGCCAGGCGAAAAAATCTTTTCCGGAATGATTGAATACGGCATCAATCATAATTCGTATTCCCAGGTTATGAGCCTGTCGAACCATATCAGCGAATTCTTCGTTCGTTCCGAAATCAGGGTCTATAAGTTCATAGTCGGCAGTGTCGTAACGATGGTTTGTTCGGCTTAGAAAAATCGGTGTGAAGTAAATGCCGGTAATTCCCAGAGAAGCCAGATACGGGAGCCGTTTTATTACTCCTTTGATATTTCCCCCATAACGGCATTTGTGATTTTTTACGGAAATATTGTTCCAGTCCTCAAATTTGCCATCCCTGTTGTCAGATTCTCTGGAGAAGCGATCAGGAAAAATCTGATACCAAATTGTATCTGCAGCCCATCTAGGCGGCTTCATGATATCCGAGTCATTCATCCAGCCAAATTTGTAGTAATTCCGGGCCAGATCCTGACGTTTTATAAATGAGGGATCGTGAAGGCCGTCCTCAAGAAGACATTTAACAGTACCGTCATTAAAGGTGAGGAGAAAGTAATATTGAAGTCTTTTGTAGACAGGGCTGACAATCGCGGAAAAAATGATTTCATTGCTAAGTTCCAAGGATACCGACATTGCCACAGGCTTTCCGTCCCAGGACCAGGCTTCTGAAATGCCGCCAATATAAGGATCCTCGCACATAAGCACAGCCTTGGTTACACTGCGATTGGCGTGCAGGTTGATTCTAAGTTCGTCATCGTTAAGACAGTAGCAGTCGTTATAGCCGCATTTGTGTCTGATCCCGTCATATGACATATCAGGTTACCTCCAGACTGTAGATCATTGATGATTTCAGTTTACGGGAATTTTTCTGGCAAATATTTAATGATGCTATTTACTGCCTAACACAATCCTATTATTCTGAATTGATGATGCTGCGGCAAGGGAGGCTGAAATGAACGGAAACAAGCTCAGGCACGAAAGCAAAAAACATGGAAAGGATAATTTTCCCTATTCTGTTTATCGTTCTCTGATCCCTCTTTACATGAACAGCTTTCCTTTGCATTGGCATGACGAGATCGAAATTACCGTTATCAGAAAGGGCCGGGCGGATTTTTCTATATGCAGTCGTCATTTTGTTGCTGAGGAGGGTGATATTCTGATAGCCCTGTGTTCCGCAACTAAAGAGTAAAAAAAATTACGACAACACAGTCGTACCAAGGGTTTGGGGCGATTTTTATTGCCGTAATTTTATGGTGCTC
>NZ_KB899636.1:1161620-1189559 GCF_000378405.1 Succinimonas amylolytica DSM 2873
TAATTCAGCATACTTTTCAGGGTTCTTTTCGATAAACTCCTCGGATTTGCCAAAGTTTTGAATAATTTTCTTTTTTACCTTCTTTGTCTTTGGATCATAAACAGATTCTATAAGATAAAGGTATCTACCTCCACCTGCTTTTTTGATGGTCAGAAACATAAGAACCTCGGCAAGAAACATTTAACATCCTATGAGGTATTATACCATAAATGCACCATATAGCACCATATAAATACGGCAATTTTAAAAAATCAAAAAAAGTGCAGACCCTTGATATTAAAGGCCTGCACTAGAGGAAGATTATGAAAATTTAGTAATTAGACTGCGGAACACAGGTTTTCTATATGCAGTCGTCATTTTGTTGCTGAGGAGGGTGATATTCTGATAGCGAATCCGCGTTATCCTCACTGCGTGGAACAGTACCGGAATCAGGAGGCGGATTTCTTTTCCATCCTGTTTGATCCGGCACTTCTGCTCAGCAGTGCTCTTGATGAAGAGAATGTTAAGAAAATTTCGGATTTAAAAAACGGCAACAAATTTTTTCCAGAATTTATTGGAAAGATAGAGCCGCTCAATCAGGAGCTTCTGCCATATTTGAAGCTCCTGATAGAAATGAGACATCAGAGCTACGATGATTTTCAGATAGGGGTTATGGGATGCCTTTACATGCTTTTTCAGATACTGAGTCAGCATCAGACGAAGGCAGACAGGACTATTAGCGAATACCAGATGGATTTTTCCAAAATCAGACCGGCTCTTGATGCAGTGATCAATCATTATGAACAGAAGATATCAGTTAGCGCAGTGGCCAGAGAATGCTGCCTGTCGGATAGTCATTTTATGAAAATCTTCAAGAAGACCACTTCAAAAAGCTTTAACGAATACCTGACGGAACATCGAATCCGAGCGGCGGCTAAAATGCTACGAGAAACTTCGGATCGGATAGTTGACATTGCCGGGAGCTGCGGTTTCGGAAATCAGTCTTACTTTACCAGAATGTTTGTCAGGCACAATGCCATGACTCCTGGTGAGTATCGCAGACTGCATTCAGTAGAAAATGCATAGGAGATACAAAAAACCCGGGCATGCCCGGGTTTTCACTAACTGAGTTAAGTAATCAGTTCTCTAGAGAAAACCTATTAACCGTTAACCTTCTTCATGTGAGCAATGAGTTCGAGAACCTTGTTTGAGTAGCCGATTTCATTGTCATACCAGGAAACAACCTTAACGAAGGTGTCGGTAAGAGCGATACCAGCCTTGGCATCGAAGATAGAGGTGTGGGTATCACCGAGGAAATCGGAAGATACAACAGCTTCGTCAGTGTAGCCCAGAACACCCTTAAGCTCGCCGTCAGCAGCGGCCTTCATGGCGTCGCAGATCTGCTGATAGGTAGCAGGGGTCTTGAGGTTAACAGTGAGGTCAACTACTGAAACGTCGAGGGTAGGAACGCGCATGGACATGCCGGTAAGCTTGCCATTGAGTTCAGGAATAACCTTGCCCACAGCCTTGGCAGCGCCAGTAGAGGAAGGAATGATGTTACCAGCAGCTGCACGACCGCCGCGCCAATCCTTGAGAGAAGGACCATCAACAGTCTTCTGAGTAGCGGTGGTGGAGTGAACAGTGGTCATGAGGCCATCGGTAATGCCGAACTTGTCGTTAAGAACCTTGGCAATAGGAGCCAGACAGTTGGTGGTGCAGGAAGCGTTGGAAACGAACTGAGTGCCCTTTTCGTACTTGTCGAAGTTAACGCCGCAAACGAACATCGGAGTGTCATCCTTGGAAGGAGCGGACATAACAACGTACTTAGCGCCAGCGTCGAGGTGAGCCTGAGCCTTTTCCTTGGTGAGGAAGAGACCAGTGGATTCAACTACGTATTCAGCGCCTACTTCGTCCCACTTAAGCTCTGCAGGGTTCTTAACAGCGGTAACGCGAATGCGACGGCCGTCAACAATAAGTTCGCTCTTTTCTACGTCAGCGGAAACTTCGTGATTGAACTTGCCGTGCATGGTGTCGAACTTGAGCATGTAAGCAAGATAGTCAACCGGGCAGAGGTCGTTGATGCCTACAACTTCGATGTCGTCGCGGTTTTCAACGGAAGCACGGAAAACAAAACGGCCGATACGGCCAAAACCATTAATACCAACTTTGATCTTGTCAGTCATAATTATTACCTAAAACACTTAACAACTAAGTAGTTAATAAAAAAATCAACAAGGCATAATTTACCCAAAATCACGGCGCTATGCAAGCTGTTTTATTATCATTTCATCGAGTTTTTCTATATTCATTGTTCAAAGTATCATAAAGGAAAGTACGAATATGAAAGATACTCTTGTTTACGGTATATGGTGCAGAAACTCTACTAGGAATCATTCTCTGCTGATGGTTCTACATAATTAATGTATAACTGAAAGATACTTCGAATTTTTGATGATGTTTAAAGAGATATCTGAGATTGTTAATGATTTTAAAAATTCTTGAGAATCAGATTCTAGTAATGGTTAATAATATATATAATATGAGTTGATTATATAAGCGGTAAGCTTTATTAACAGGATTTAATAACATATGCATGTTGTTGTGAAAAAGGGAAAGTATACATGATAACAGCTTATTATTGGAATATAAAATGTACGAATTCTTAGTTCAGTGATAATAATTTTTAAGATAAAAGATTTTGTCGCTGATTCATACTACCCCAACGCTATTTTTTGCTATAAAATGATATCCGGTTGATTACAAGTAACCCGGATTATGGTTGATATATGACAGATTTAATTGAACAAATTGCCAGGGCTAGGGGCATTGCAGATGAGTATGTTGCCGCCGACGGAAACAAGAAGGTAATTTCCCGCGAGAGCAAGATTGAGTGTCTCCGTGCGCTTGGCTATGATGTTGATGACGAAGCATCGCTGCAGAAGCAGTTTAACTCTCAGGAGGACGAGCTTTTCGACAGGGGTGTGGAACCTGTGATTGTGGCCTTTGAAAATGAAGGTCTTTCATTCGTCATAAGACTTACTGACGATGAAGCCAGGGATCCGCTTACCTTTGAAATAACAAAGGAAGATGGCACAAAGTGTCAGGGACCGGTTCTGACTAATTTGAGCGAAAAGGGCGAAAGCAGAACTATGCACGGTTCCAAGTATACGGCATATGATGCCAAGGTTCCTATTGATCTGCCTTTTGGATATCACGAGATAACTTTTAAGACCAGAAAGCGTACTATTTCTGGAGTCAGACTGATTGTCTGTCCGAAGAGCTGTTACAAACCCCAGAAGATTCAGGAAGGGACTAAGGTATGGGGACCCAGCGTGCAGCTTTATGCTCTCAGAAGCTCCAGAAACTGGGGTATCGGGGATTTTTCTGATTTATCAGAGCTCATCAGATATCTTGCTGACAGTGGGGCAGGATTTGTTGGGATAAATCCTATTCATGCTGCCTATCCTTCAAATCCGGAATCGGCTTCTCCTTACAGTCCTTCCTCTAGACGCTGGCTGAATGTTATTTACATAAGCGTTGAGGATACCCAGGAGTATTCTGAAAATGAGGAAGTACGTCGCAAGGTATGTTCCATTGATTTCCAGAAGAAGCTTAATCAGCTCAGAAGTTCCGAGTATGTTGATTATACCGGTGTTATGAAGCTGAAGCTTGAAGTGCTGAGGGAACTCTTTAACAGTTCAACCATTGCTGACGGCAGATCCAGAAGAGGCAAGGCCTTTACCAAGTTCTGCAATGACGGTGGCATTTCCCTCTATCAGATGGCCACTTATGATGCTCTGCAGGAATATCTGTATAATCAGGGCAAGCAGGCGTGGGGCTGGCCGGTATGGCCTGCAATCTATCAGAAGTATACCAATGCTTCTGTTAAGAACTGGCAGGAAAAGCACGAGGCTGATATCAGATTCTACATGTTCCTGCAGTTTGTTGCTGATGAACAGCTTGAGAAGGCAAACAACGTAGCCAAGGAAAGAGGAATGGCAGTAGGTATCTACCGCGACTTGGCTGTAGGAGTGTCCAACGGTTCCGAAGAGATTTGGGCCAACGGAAATATCTACTGCACCAAGGCGTCTGTAGGTGCTCCTCCTGATCCGCTGGGACCTTTGGGGCAGAACTGGGGGCTTCCTCCGATGGATCCGCAGAAGCTTTTGGATGAAAAGTATCAGCCGATGATTGATCTTTTCCGCGCCAACATGAGGCACTGCGGTTCTCTCCGTATTGACCATGCCATGTCTCTTTACAGATTGTGGTGGGTGCCGCCGGCAGCTCCTGCCAGCAACGGCGTTTATGTGTATTACAGAGTGAAGGATCTTGTCGGCATTCTTGCTTTGGAATCTCATCGTAACAAGTGTCTGATTATTGGAGAGGATTTGGGTACTGTTCCTGATGAGATGCGTACTATTCTGAAAGAGGCCGGTATTCATTCCTACCGTATTTTCTTCTGGGAAAAGGCTGCTGACGGCGGCTATCTGGCTCCGAGAGATTATCCGGAACAGGCTATGAGTGCGCTTTCTACTCACGATATGCCTACTATCGTTGGCTGGTGGAATCATGAGGATCTAAAGCTAGGTCTTGAGCTTGGACTTTACAATGAGAAGCAGGCTCACGATATTGGTGAGGGGCGTTACTATGACCAGCAGAGAATTCTGGATAGCCTTCATGGACTGGGTTCTGTGCCTGATTCGGTTTCCCGGGATGGCCGTAACTGCCCGATGACTCCTGAGCTTCTCAAGGGACTTCAGATTCATATGTGCCGTGGTAGCTGTGCTCTGTTCAGTACCCAGATTGAGGACTGGATCAGGATGGAGAAGCCGGTGAATGTTCCGGGCACTTCTTCCGAATATCCGAACTGGCGTCGCAAGATTACCAAGAATCTGGATGAGATTTTCTCAGATCCTGATGTGGCTAAATTGCTTCAGGATATGACAGAAGCCAGAAACAGTGTTTCCGGCCATTAATCCCAGCTGAGGTCCATTCCAAGCCGGCAGGTCTGTAGCGTTTTGCTACGGTACTGCCGGCTTTTTTGTGCTGACAGTTATGGCTTAATCTGTTTTTTTTTTTGACCTGTTTTCCTGATATTGTCTAGTCTTTAGAAATTCATCCCAGCTCTTTTGTTTAAAGTTCTTCCTGAGAATTTTTCGGTTGGAACTGTTCGTTTTTCTCGCCCCAGCCCTAATTTTCAAGATCAAGTTCAAGTTATGGAAATATTTTTTGGAAAAAAATCCCGTAATGTATAAAAATTCAATAAATGGGACAATAGGGATCTAATCTCCGGATAGGATTCCGTGTTTTTGTTGACGGTTTTTCTTTCGGCCTTCGGGGGCTTTGTAAAGGAAAATTTTGTAAGGAATATTTAGATGCTGATTGATGATTTGAATAATGCCGCTTTGGCAAAGCCTTTTGAAACCTTTGGACTTCAGAAGGTTGAGGGGAAGAAGGGCTTTCTTCTCAGAACGTGGCTTCCCGGTGCCCTTGAGGTGGATGTAAAGTCCCTGGACGGCAAGAAGAAGCTTGGCAAGATGAACCGCGTCAATGAGGACGGTCTTTTTGAGCTTGAATTTCCTGATGCCGATAAGGAATTCCATTATTCATTTGATGTGCATTATCAGGATTCGAGCGTCCCGGTAATTGATCCCTACCAATTCCGCAATGAGGCCTTTGCAGGTCTTTCCACCATGCGCAACGAGGCTGCCAACCTCTATCGCACTCTCGGCGCTCAGCTTACCGAAATTGAGGTTGATGGCGTAAAGGTAAAGGGAGTTCGTTTTGCTGTATACGCTCCTTCAGCCAGTAATGTGAGTGTAATTGGTGACTTTAATTTCTGGGATGGTCGTCGTCATCCTATGGAAAAGAGCCTTTTGGGTCATTGGGTGCTTTTTGTTCCAGGCATCAAGGTCGGCGACCGTTACAAATATGAGCTCAAGGATCCGATGGGCAACAGACTGCCTCACAAATCTGACCCTGTGGGCTTCTATGCCGAACAGTATCCTTCCTTTGCTTCTGTGGTTTATGATCAGAACAAGTTCGAATGGCATGACAGCGAGTGGATTAAGAGCCAGAACAATAATAAGCTGAAGCAGCCGATGTCAATTTACGAGCTTCATTTTGGTTCTTGGAAGCGTCATGAGGACGGTTCCTCCCTTTCCTATCGCGAAATGGCCGAGCAGCTGATTCCTTATGTAAAGGATATGGGTTATACCCATATCGAGCTCATGCCAGTTATGGAGCATCCGTTTTCCGGTTCCTGGGGTTATCAGCCTGTAGGTCTTTTTGCTCCTACCAGCCGTTTCGGTACTGCTGATGATTTCAAGTTTTTTGTGGATAAATGCCACGAGGCTAAACTCGGTGTGATTCTTGACTGGGTTCCGGCTCACTTCCCTTCAGATTCCCATGGCCTTGCCAGATTTGACGGTACCCCGCTTTATGAATACGAGGACCCGAGGAGAGGCTGGCATCCGGACTGGAATTCCTATATCTACGATTTTGGTCGTGATACCGTAAGACAGTTCCTGGTGGCTTCCGCTCTTTTCTGGCTGGATCACTATCATATTGACGGCCTTCGCGTTGATGCTGTGGCTTCCATGCTTTACTGGGATTATTCCAGAAAGGCCGGCGAGTGGATTCCTAACGTGGACGGCGGAAATCATAACTACGAGGCTATCAGCCTGCTCAAGTGGTTTAACGAAGAGGTTTACAAGAACTATCCGCATTGTATGACTGTGGCCGAAGAATCTACCGCATTCCCTGCAGTTTCCCGTCCGACCTTCAATGGCGGTCTTGGATTCGGATTCAAGTGGAACATGGGCTGGATGCACGATACTCTGGAGTATATGAAGAAGGACCCTATCTACCGCAAGTATCATCACAGTGAGATGACCTTCTCCATGATTTATGCCTACGATGAAAACTTCATCCTGCCGCTTTCTCATGACGAGGTTGTTCATGGCAAGCAGTCTCTGCTTTATAAGATGCCGGGTGATGAATGGCAGCAGGCAGCAAACCTCCGTGCCTATATTGGCTACATGTATGCGCATCCGGGCAAGAAGCTGAACTTCATGGGAAGTGAATTTGCTCAGACTGCGGAGTGGAACCATGACAGTCAGCTGCAGTGGTGGCTCCTCGATTTTGACAAGCACAGAGGACAGAAACAGCTCGTTCGTGATCTTAACAAATTGTATGTTTCCGAGCCGGCGTTATATAATGCAGATTATGACAAGTGCGGATTCATGTGGCTTGATCACAGCGACTATCAGAACAGCATTTTCGCTCTGATAAGACGTGATGAGAATCAGGATAACGAAATCATTGTTGTAAGTAATTTCACTCCGACTCCACATCAGAACTACCGTCTTGGCGTACCAAAGAAGGGCACATACAAGGTATTGTTGAATACTGACAGCAAGCACTACTGGGGCAGTGATTTTGATGTAGGCGGTCTGACCTTTAAAGCCAGCGATGTTTCATGGCATGGTCAGTATCATTCAATTACTCTGAATCTCCCTCCGCTCGCTACAGTATTCCTGAAACGTATCGGAGATTAGTAAACTAATATGAGCAGTGATAAATTCACGCTCGTATCAGGTAGAGAGGCCCCGCTAGGGGCCTCTTTGTGTGATAGGGGCTGTAATTTCAGTGTCTGGGCGCCGGAAGCCTCAAAGGTAACCCTGGTGCTTTACACCAATGATGAGCAGGAAATTTGCCGTTTTGACTTACCTGAAAAGAATAACGGGATTTGGTATGGCTGTATAGCCGGGGTGCAGGCGGGGCAGCTGTATGCATACAGTGTAGATGGTAAATACGCCCCCCGGGATGGCGTTGCCTTTGATCCTGAAAAACTTCTTATCGATCCTTATGCCAAAAAGCTCAGTCGGCCGGTGCTCTGGAATTATGACAAATATCTTCATGATTCCCGGGCCTTTATAAGCAAATCAGTGGTGGTGGATGATGCTTTTGACTGGCAAGGAGTGCAGAAACCGAATATTACCCGTGGCAAGGCCATTATTTACGAGACTCATGTAAAGGGCTTTACCAAACTGAATGAGCTTGTGCCGCCGCATCTTCGCGGTACCTACCTTGGTCTTTGCCAGCCGGAGGTCATTAATTACATAAAAACTCTCGGCATTACCGTGGTGCAGCTCATGCCTATTTATGCCAAAATGAGTGAATCCCGGCTGGTGGATATGGGGCTTTCCAATTACTGGGGCTATAATCCGATATCCTTTATGGCTCCAGAGCCTTCCTATGCCTTCGGGGATGCGGTTACCGAATTTAAAACCATGATTCGGGAGTTCCATCGGGCCGGTATTGCCGTAATTCTCGATGTGGTTTACAACCATACTGCGGAAGGCGGCTACGGTGGACCTAATGTTTCATTCCGAGGCTTTGACAACCGTAATTATTATGTTTATGAGCACAGTGCCGACGGGAAAGGCTTTAATTATGAGGCTACCACCAATGTTACCGGCTGCGGCAACAGCTTTAATGCATCTTCGGAGCCGGGGCTCAGAATTATTCTGGATTCCCTTCGTTACTGGCTAACTGAAATGCAGGTTGACGGTTTCCGGTTTGATCTTGCGGTAACAGTAGCCCGGGAGACTACCCCGTATGTGTTCAACTCCTTTGAGCCTCACGGAACCTTCTTCAAGTCTGTGAATGCGGATCCGATTATAAGCAGAGCCCTCCTTATTGGCGAGCCCTGGGATATTGGCGGGTTCGGTTATCGTCTGGGACAGTTTCCTCCCAAGTGGAGCGAACAGAACGATCGCTATCGTGATACAGTACGCTCCTTCTGGAGAGGAGATCCCGGCTGCATGGGAGAGTTCGCCACCCGGCTTTTAGGTTCCCGAGACATCTATCCTAAAGATTTAAGATCCATCAACTCTTCTGTAAATTTTGTTTCCTATCATGACGGTTTCACACTGGAGGATGTTGTTAGCTATAACAACCGCCATAATGAGGCCAACAAGGAGGACAACAAGGACGGTACCAGCAATAATGTTTCCTGCAATTATGGCGAGGAAGGCCCCACCAAAAATGTCAGAATTCAGAAGAAACGGGCTCAGATAAAGAGAAATATGCTGGCTACGGTAATGCTTTCCCAGGGGATTCCCCATATCGTGGCCGGAGATGAGATTTCCAGAACTCAGAATGGCAATAACAATGCCTACTGTCAGGATAACGAGCTCAGCTGGGTGCACTGGGATCTGGACAAGGACAAGCAGGATCTCTATAACTTTGTGAAGCTTCTGACCAGCATCCGTCTTAGTTCCCGGGTGTTTACCGAGCTCCAGCTTAGAGATGACAAATTCCGAATCACAGGGAAACCTCATCATGAGGTTAACTGGTATCATCCCAGCGGTTTTGCTTTGGTGGATAATGACTGGCACTCTCCGGTGGCACAGGTGTTCATGCTGGATATCGGTTGTAGCGATGCTACTGGTGAACGTTTTGTTATTATGTTTAATGCCAGCGGGTACGATATCTGCTTCCATCTTCCGGAGAATTCTCCTGGAAGACGCTGGAGTGCCGTTATGGATACCTGTGAGGCGGACGGCACGCCGCGTCGTTTCAGTGACGAAACCGGGCTGTATCCCGTATGCTGTTCTTCCTCGGTGAAACTTCTCAAGGAAATTCCGGACGACGGCAAACGAGTGGCCAGCATTATTGAGAGAATGGAACAGACTGCGGAACCGAAGACCGATGTGGTTTCAGGTACTGAGGAAATTTCTGATACCGAAGAAGCGGCTGTCCCTGAGAATGATGATATGCTAGTCTGCAGCTTTAAGACTCCTGCCAGAAAGAGTGGCTCTCCTTCTCACAAGTTCAGTCATGCGAGAAAGAGTTTTGCCTTCAGAAAGAAGAGTCTTATCAGAAGCAAATTCGGTAAGAAAAGATAAGTCTTGATAAGAAAAACTAACAGGATTCAGCAAATTCTTTAATAAAGGAATCAGAGTCAGAAACTGGTTCCTTTTTTTGTCCTGCTTTACTCATTATGCCGGACTTTTGTTAAGATTTTGGGAAATCCGTCTGTGAAGATTTGTTTTTCATGACATGCCGATCTGAGAACGCCGACATTTTGGGGATTTGATTTGCTGATTTCTTTGCCGAACACCAGAGTTCGTCATAAAATCAGGGATACAGTTTCACGGAATCGGATCGAACTGTTTCCGATTATCATGAAGACGAAATCGAAAGTGCCGAGGAGATTTTAAATGCGCAAGGATTTAGGTGAAAAGCCTTTAATTTATCCGCAGCCGGTTCTGCTGGTGGGAACATACGATGCGGACGGAATTCCAAATCTGATGACCGCTGCTTGGGGATGCGTCTGGGGGTTTAAAGAAGTGGAAATCAACCTTTCCATTGATCACAAGACCTCTCATAACATTCGGCTGCATAAGGCTTTTACTTTAAGCATGGCCACTCAGAGTGTGCTCAGGGAGGCTGACTATGTTGGTTTAGTCAGCGGCAAGAAGGTTGCGGATAAGATAGAGCAGGCAGGCTTTCATGATGAGCCGGCGCCTCATGTATATGCCCCGATGTTCCGGGAGCTTCCGCTGACTCTTGAGTGCAAGGTTCTTACTATGTACCAGAATGAGAAGAAGGATGATTTCCGGGTAGTGGGGGAGGTGGTCAATGCTTCTGCCGACGAATCGATTTTGGACGAAAACGGCGTTATTGATCCCGCAAAGCTTAAGGCTGTTTCCTACGCTCCTGATGGTCATTACTACGTGCTCTGTGCCGAGAAGGTTGGTAATGCTTTCAAGGATGGAAAGGAGCTTATTAAAAAGTAGTATGGTGTTTTGTTGAAATTCACCACCATACATGTGGGTTATTCGCAAAAGGTCACTCTTTGGAGTGGCTTTTGTTTTTGGAGAGGAGAAAGTTTACCCGGTAACAACAGTGCAGACAGGGGTGAATAAAAGTAATTGTCTAGTCGGGAGAGTTGATAACTTTTGAAAATATGAAATGCTTTCATATTGTTCTGTGAAGAAAGTGCTAAAGCGGACAGGAAAGGTCTTTCATTACTTGAAAATGGATACGAGGATTCGTATCTGCTATCTAAAAAACTATAAATTGTGTTTTTGTGTGATTATGAGAACTAGATCTGGTGTTTTTGCTAAATTTTTTTCAAAAGTGCTCAGAATTTGCACAATTCTTGCTTTGAATACAAAAATCAAGAACAAGTTTCTAAATAAACTGTTTTTTTTAGTTGCTAACAGAATTATTCACAGGTTTTGTGACTTGGTAACATGAGCTTTTTTTGGAAAACGGTTCCGAGGTTTTCAGGCTGTTAGGGATGAGGAATTCCTAAAATTATGGTTGTCAGTGCTTTGTTAAAATATCCTGACATTGCCAGCTCAGGAATAGCATTTCTGTTCATTCATCAGACAGCGATTGGTCTTTAAGTTTGGCTTCCTTTTCCACATGGAAGCATGAAAAAGAAATTGTTGTAGCACTGCAAATCTGGCAAAAACTACGAATATGATTGTAGAACGATCGAAAAAGTTGACCACTAAAACGATCGGAAGTTGACCACTCCGATTTTAACTTAAACTTTCATTCTTTGCCAATAAATTTGCCTTCTTGGCAGCGAGCAATCTGTAACTGTCGCCATTGATTGTAAGCACACTACAATGATGAAGCAGTCTGTCTAAAATAGCAGTGGCGGCAGTTGTATCACCAAGTATCAGCCCCCAATCACTGACAGGTCTGTTGCTGGTTATAACAGTACTTTTGGATTCATATCTTCTGCTTATCAGCTGAAACAAAAGATGTGAGCCATTTGCACTGAAGGGACAGTATCCTAATTCATCAATGATGAGGACTTTAACCTTAGCAAGTTTCTGCATTTTTTGTTCAAGCTTTCCCATTTCATGGGCTTCGGAGAGTTCTTTGATAAGAGCTTCTGCCGTTTTAAAAAGTACTGAGTATCCTTGTTTTACGGCAAGCAGACCGAATCCTATGGCCAGGTGTGTTTTGCCTACTCCTGGAGGTCCAAGAAAGAGAATATTAGAGCCACTGCCAGCCCAGGACAGCGTTTTAAGTTCTCTGATGACAGCCGTATCGATACAAGGCTGCACCGAGAAGTCAAACTCCTCAAGAGTGCATTTGCGAGGGAAATGGGCTGCCATAATCCCAATCCTTATTCTGTTTTCCTCTCGACGACTAATTTCACGACTAAAGACAAACTGCAATATTTCTCTGGGATTCATTCTGCTGTTTGTAGTTTCACTGATAATTTCCTCAATGTGATCTCTGCAGAAAGTCAAATTCAGCCTGTCAGCCATAGCAATAAGATTGTTGTCAGATGCCATTACCATGATCCCCCAGTAACCTTTGCATACTCATCGAGTGAACGTGACAGGCTGTTCTGCCCCCACGTTTCATAATCGGGACTAACGTCATTAAAAATTTTAATGGTTGATTTTTCCTGTAATTTTGCAGTATAAAAGGAAGTGGCCTTATCTATTCTGATAACTTTATTATCAGCATCGTGGAAGATGATTTCTGTGTCTGTTATCTGAATAAATACGCTTTGATTGGAGTACTGCTCCGGTAGTTTATACAATCTGTTCTCGACGCGGATAAGGCCACACTTGTCTGCCTTTCTGGTTTCCTCACGTATGTTTGTAAAAAATACCCTGTCAACAGTCCTAAGTTCAGATCGTTCCTTTTGTGTAAATCTTTCTGCCGGAGTTTCAGCTTGTATGCCGGAGGTATGAACCAGTGAAAGTTTCCTTACGTCTGAGTATTTCACCAACCATAAATCTATCCACTTCTGTAAGTCCTCAAGAGAATCAAAGTTTCTGCCTGGTAGTGCATTTTCCTTGAAATACCTTACCATACGTTCACATTTACCTTTAGAGCGGGGTTTATATGGCGTACACGCGACAGGCTTAACATTCCAATAATGGCAGAATGCCGTATACCTTTCATTAAATTTGAGCTCACTGCCGTTATGTACTGTAACCAGACATTTTGTATTATCTGAGACTATTGCCAGAGGAACTCCTCCAAAATGTCTAAAAGCATTCTCAATACCATTAAGCCATGCTTCAGTATTTTCTGCCGTAAACGCCTTTACGTAAATTCTTCTCGAATAACCGAGAACACTAACAAAAAAGTGAATCCTGATATTACTCCCGCCTATCATCACATCCTGTTCTCCAAAATCTATCTGCAGGTGATCACCAGGTTGAGTTTCATAGCGGCAAGGGATTGATTCGCCACGATTCTTCAGTTCCTTTCTAAACTGTTTGCAGAAAATCTGTAACCCTCGTAAATTCGCACTGCCATCATACGATTCCTTAAGTTTTCTCAGCAGAGGTACACAGTGTCCATTCATCTCGAAAAACAGCTCTTTAATTGTTTCTCTGTTGATCTTCAAATAGTTATTAAAACTGTCCTGCACATGTACCTTTGGTTGTTGAATACCATTCATGTATTTACGAACAGATTGCCTTGAAATTCCCAATTTTCTGGCTATATCCCTGATAGACTTTCCTTGTTTAGAAAGTTCATGGATCTGATTTTGAAATATTGAATCAAACATTCTGGAATACCCATTTTCTTTTATAAGATATTCCGACATTTTATGTTTTTTAGATCTTCTCATGACCACTCCATTATCTATTTGTTTCATAATTTATAGGTGGTCAACTTTAATTCGTTTAGGTGGTCAACTTTTACGATCGTTTAACAATGATATCAGCGCACTCTGGTAAAGAAGTATTACTGTATGGCCGTTCTCTGACAGATCTATGATATGCATAGTAAAATGCTAATTCGATAATTGAGCGACTCCTTATCATATATGGCCTTGTTCCTGGTTCTGTCTTTATTTGGTGCGGAATGAAGGGATGTGTCAGGGATTTCTCCGGTGCTCCTGTCAAGGATTACCGAAGCCTTGGAATGAAGGGGCTAATACCTAATACAAATCAGGTTACTTGAAAGAGGAAGCAGTTATATCCTGAATGGTTCCGAAAGTCATCTTTGTCTAAAAAAACTCCCGGACAGAACCGGGAGCTGTAAGATTGTCAGGAATGCTAGTTCCTATCGTCCAGAGTTCAGTGCTTTTTTGAATTCGGAAACGTAGTTCTTTATAGCCTCCAGGCTGAAGTTAGTTTCTCTCATGATATTGATGAGATGAGTACCGACAATGCAGCCGTCAATATGATCCGCATATGGTTTTACATCGGCGTATTCTTTGATGCCAAACCCCATCATTACTGGAATTTTGGAAATATTTCTGACATTGTCCAGGTAATCAGTGGTGTTTTTGTAAAACTCGTTTGCATCCTGACCGGTAACACCCATAGATGAAATGCAGTAGGCAAAGCCGTGAGCATCCTCAAGAAGCATCGGAATTCTGTCTCCTGAGATAGGGGCGATGAGCGGTAACAGGAACGGTGCGCCGGGAATGGTCAGAAATTCCTTAAGTTCAAAGCTTTCCTCGTACGGGAGATCCGGAACGATAAGGCCGTCCACACCGCACTCGGCACAGGTTTCCACGAATTTCTTGATTCCAAAGTGGTTAATGGTGTTGTAGTAAAGCATAAACACCACCGGAACCTGACAGTCTTTTCTGAGTTCCCGCATCATCTCAAAAATTTTGTTGATGTTGGTACCGTTTTTAATGGCCTCAATGGAAGCTGCCTGAATAACCGGACCATCAGCAATGGGATCTGAGAACGGTACTCCCAGTTCGATAACATCCACACCGGCTTCATCCTGAGCCTTGATTATGGAAACAGTATCGCTGAGACTTGGCAATCCTGCGGTTACATAGGTAATAAAAGCCTTTTCGCCCCTGTTTTTAAGGGAATTCAATCTTTCTTCGATTCTGTTCATATTACAGACCACCTTTTTCGTTAATGTAGCCGGCGATGGTGTTCACATCCTTGTCACCACGTCCTGACAGGTTAACAATGACCACATCGTCCTTTGTCAGTGTTTTGCAGAGCTTTGGCAGATAGGCAAGGGCGTGGGAGCTTTCAATGGCAGGAATAATGCCTTCCAGCTTGCAGAGCTCCAGAAGCGCTTCCATGGCCTCGGAATCAGTTACGGCATCGTAGGTAACTCTGCCAGTCTGGCAAAGGTACGCATGTTCCGGTCCCACTCCCGGATAATCCAGTCCTGCGGATATGGAGTAGGCGGTTTTGACATTGCCGTCAGCATCCTGAAGGAGGTAGGAACGCATGCCGTGAAGAATGCCTATGGTTTTGGCAGACATGGCGGAGGCATGTTCTCCGGTGCTGATGCCCTTTCCTGCTGCTTCTACGCCGTAGAGCTTAACCTCGGCATCATCCAGGAATCCGGCATAAATGCCGATGGAGTTGGATCCGCCGCCGACACAGGCAACCACGGCAGAAGGAAGACGGTTTTCTTTTTCAAGAATCTGTTTCCTGGCTTCATCGCCAATCACTCTCTGGAAACGCTTCACGATTTCCGGGTAGGGAGCAGGGCCTACTGCCGAGCCTAAAACGTAGAAGGTATCCTCGGCATCCTTGGCCCAGGTTCTGATAGCCTCGTTGCAGGCATCCTTTAGAGTATCTGTTCCGGAACGAACCTCAACTACTTCGGTTCCCAGCATTCTCATTCTCATGACGTTAAGAGCCTGTCTTCTCATGTCTTCGGCTCCCATAAATACCCGGCACTTCATTCCGAAAAGAGCGGCGGCGGTAGCAGTGGCTACACCGTGCTGTCCGGCACCGGTTTCGGCAATAACCTTGGTCTTGCCCATTCTCCGGGCCAGCATGATTTGCCCGATGGCGTTGTTGATCTTGTGAGCTCCGGTGTGGTTAAGATCCTCGCGTTTCAGGTAAATCCGGGGACCGTATTTGGCGGAGAGCTTTTCGGCAAAATAAAGCGGAGTTTCACGACCTACATAGTCCTTCATGTAGTAGTCGAATTCCTCCCAGAATTTCGGATCTTTGATGATTTCGTGGTAGGCCTTGTCCAGTTCGATAAGGGTAGGCATCAGAGATTCTGCAACGTACTGACCTCCGAACTCCCCGTACATTTTGTTTTTCATAATTAAGTCCTTGGAATTTTCAGGAACGAATCATTTTGATGGTTGTTATTTTACTATAGGCAACACCAGTATTCACATTTTTGAAATTAATTTTTTATGTTGAAATTAATTTCAAAAATGCTAGTCTGATAGCTATGGCAGTTGATGAAATACAGTTCTTTTTCCGGAGGAGTTATGTCAAATGCGAGAGATCTGGTGAAGGTAAGCCGGCTGTTTTACCTGGATTCCCTTAGCCAGAAGGAGATTTCCGAAAAACTGGGTATTTCCAGACCGCAGGTATGCCGGATGCTTCAGGAGGCCAGAAATCAGGGTATTGTAAAGATTACTATTGATTCCCCCTTTGATCGTGAGGATTATCTTGCAGAAAAACTGGAGCGGATTTTTGGGCTCAGAACCGTATATGTATATAAAACTTTGGAGAATGAGAGAGACGAGAGCTTTTATAAGCAGTGCGTCCGGGATTTGACCCCTTTCTTTAAAAAATATTCTCGGATTGCTGTGATGAGCGGAAGAACTCTCTGGGGCATTGCCTGCATGCTGCCGGATACCGTAAAAACTGGTAATTCCTTTGTTCCGCTAGCTGGTATTTCGGGAAGCCGTGGGCAGTCATTTCAGGCTAACGAAATTGCCAGGGAGATGGCGATGCGTGCTGGTGGCTCCTTTGCCACTTTGAATACACCGCTTTTGGTTCGTAATCCCGACCTGGGACGGCTTTTGTACCAGGATCCTGGAATTAGCGAAATTCTTGAGGAAGGGAGAAATGCCGATCTGGCACTGGTCGGTATTGGCAGTGTTGACGAAAATTCCGGCTCTTATCGGAGCGGTGCTTATCTCAGGGAAGATATTGATGTTTTGAGATCACAGGGAATAGTGGGGAGTATGTGCTGTTCTTTTTTTGACAGGGAGGGGGCTTTTAGGGAGCCGGAAATTTCCCGAAGGCTTATAGGTATCCGGATTTCGGAATTCAGGCATGCTGTGGTTTGGGCTTTTGCCGGTGATGCGGCGGATGTAGGGGCTCTTTCAGGGGCTCTCAGAACGCGCCGAGTGAATAGTCTTTCTGTGACCGAGGCTACGGCCGAAGCACTTTTGAAATTTTCCGGTGAGTCATAATCATGTTTACCAGGAGCATCGTAATGGTCATGAAAAAGCCCCGCGTTTTATCCTGCAGCGGGGCTTTTAGGTAATAAGCACTTAAACGTTTTTCCAGTATTTACTGGACAGTAAACGGAATGAAGCTTACGGTCTTGATACGTCCCTTATCATCAGGAATCATGCTTTTCGGTGCGGGCAGGAACTCGTTAAGGAGCTTCAGCGCCAGTGGTTTGTTTACAAGTGCAACTGCCTGTACCAGGCTTTTACCGAAATCGGAAATATCGTCTGTTACAATAGGCTTTGAATAAACCACCCGGAATTTTCCATCAAGCTTGGCCAGCTTTGAGGCTTCGGCCACAGCATCATCAAAGTTGCCCAGTTTATCCACAAGTCCGATATCCACAGCCTGTTCACCAGTGTAGATGCGTCCCTCGGCAATAGGACGCACATCTGCCATCTTCATTTTTCTGGCATCGGCCACCATTTTAAGAAATACCTCATAGATATGATCAATTTCCAGCTGTGCCATGGTTTTATAGGTCTCGGGAAATGGTTCCATTATGGAAATCCCCTGGGAGCCTTCGCTGCCAACTCCGTCAACATGAACCCCGGCAAAATTTGCCAGCCTGCTGATATTTCCCGAGATAGCGAATACTCCGATGGATCCAGTGATGGCAGTAGGCTCGGCTACGATGAAGTCGGAGGCTGTTGATATCATGTATCCGCCCGAGGCAGTCATGCCGCTCATGTAGACCACCACCTTCCTGCCGGACTTTCTGAATTCTTCGACCTTGGCTCTGATCTGATCTGAGGCGAATACGTCGCCACCAGGGGTATCAAGATACAGGATCATAGCTTTTACGGATTTATCTTCTATTGCCCGGTTCAACTGAGGGAGCAGATTATCACTGGTGAAATCCCAGTAGTACTCCGAGGTCGGGGTGATTTCTCCGGATCCGAAAATAACAGCAATTTTGCTCTTGCCGGAGCCTTTTTCGGAATCTGAGTCCTTGGATATTTTGAGGTAGTCATCCCATGCCAGGGATTCCAGTCTGGGGTAGTAGATCTTGGTGTCTGTTTTCAGAGAAATGTGTTCAGCCTGGGAGACATCCTTCAGGAAGGTGTCATAGTCGGCCAGCTTATCGACCAAAAAGCCTTCCTTGGAGGCTCTGGCACCGTCTCCAGAGGATTTTTTCAGGAGAGAAAGATAGCGATCACTTCCGAAGACAAAGTTTTCGATTTTTGTTCCGGGACGATTTTCGGAAATAAGCTTCCTGTACTGATTCCAGAGGTTGTCGGCAATACCCTGGTATTCTTTCTTCACATGGGGGCTCATTTCATTCTGATTGAAGGGCTCGATGGCACTCTTGTATTCTCCGGCCTTTGGGGTGAATACTGTGATCATGGCATGATCCAGAAGATCCCTGAAGTACATAGATTTCAGCTGATATCCGGAGAGGTAGACTCCACCTAGCGGATGGGCATAGACATTATCTTTCACATAGGATGCCAGAGCATAGGAGTTCCGATCGTAGGCTTCGGAGTAGATATAGACTTTCTTTCCCTTTTGCTGAAACTTCTTAAGCTCACTGCCGATGATTTTTGCCTGATCAATACGCATAGCAGCTGCATCGCCAAGACGGATTACTATCGCTTTGATTTTATTATCATCGGTGGCTCTTTGAATGGCCTTTCGGAAATCCTGAAGATAAAAATAATCCTTGGGCTTGTTGTTTTGCAGGGCATTGAGAATCAGATGGGATACGGATTCCACCGGTGGAGCATCCTGCACAGCGGTGTTGATAAGCACTGACAGCACCGGAGACTTGGGATTCTTCACACTCGATGAGGAACCAGCTCCCTCAGAAATCAAGGTAAGCACACCAAGAAAGCAAAAAAATGAAATAATTCCGAAAAACAGAAACAGGAAAAAGAAAATATTAAGGAAAAAGTTTCTGATATAGGTGCATACAGCCCCGATACGGTCAAGAAATTTTAGAAAACCCATTATGAGGTCCGTCCTTAGTAATTGCCGTGCATAATACAGTGTAATTTTAAAATATTTTTTCAGCATTTACACACTTTTAATGCTGCCGGTGACTCTTGAGCAAAAAAAAGAACTCCCGAAGGAGTTCAAAAGACAAAAACAAAATGGAGGTTGCTGATTTGTCAGGTTCGTTGATTTTAATTCTTTCTAAAACGGTTCAGAAAGCTGTCCAGAGGAAGATCCTTCTGTGTGAATTCCTTGGTGTGCGGAGCTGTAATGTCGTCAATGTACTTGGTATCATTTTTGAAAACAACAGCACTGTCGGCAACAGCTTCAAATTTGTCATCATTAACAGACGGTTTGCGTAACTGTTCTTCGATATTTGTAAAATTTAACTGGTTTGCAAGGGGGGTCATAACTAGCTGCATTCCTATAAGGCTTCACAACACATGGTTTACAAAAGTTTTACAATTATAACATTGTTTTAGCATCCTGTATGCTATTTGTTCACATTTTTTGATGCCGGACGAATTTGTCTGGCATACGGGATTTGCACTGAACTGTGTCAGATGAAAGTGTCGTTATTGTGTGGTAATCGGGCTGTGGGGGCGGGAGCTTTAAAACAGTAATGCGTGCTGATCTGCCGGAGCTATCAGTCTTTTTGATTTTCCTGATATTCGGGGGAAATGTTACTATTCACAGCCGGTTCATAATAGCTGTTTTCTACCTCAGCCGTTACTCCGCATGGCCTAGCAGTCATTTCTCGCTTATTTTTCGTTTTTTAGTCTTGAGCAGCAACATGGTTCAGCCTTCTGACAAAACCCGATCTCCCACACCTTGCCCCCTTTTTTAACCCCTTAAAAAATCTAACTTTGTTTAACTTTTTTCTTGATTTTTAATCCTTGTAGCATAGCCCTACCATAAGGATTTTATATCCAATTGGAGGTAAATATGACTGGAAGCTATCCTATGTGAAACAGAAATCCGGGGGTGTTTACGCATACGAAAATCTTCCGCCCGCCTCCGGGAACCGCTCACTGGAACGATGTTACCCCGGTTTCAAAAAGAGGCTCTCCATGAACCAATCCTAATATGAGTAAGACAATCACACAAAAAAGCTTAGAACAGACACAACATCCCGATTATCTATTGATCACCGACCACTAGATAGGGATGACGTGCACCCAGTATTTCGAAAATTACCTATGGCCAGATTCGGTACTTTTAAGGACTGTGAATAGTAACGGGGAAATGTGATTAATGTTAAATATTTCTTTACCGACTGAAGTGTTTTCACTATAATACTCTCGCAAAATTACCCATTGATTTCTGCTTGTATGCATCATTGATGAGAGAGGTTTTGCATGACCCTTAGAATTGCTCAGGAAGCGCTTACATTTGATGACGTGCTTCTGGTTCCGGCCCATTCCACCGTTCTTCCCAATACTGCTGATCTACACACTCAGCTCACCAAAAACATTACTTTGAATATTCCGATGGTTTCCGCTGCCATGGATACTGTTACAGAGTCTGCACTGGCAATTGCCCTGGCGCAGGAGGGCGGCTTGGGATTCATTCACAAGAATATGTCCATAGAGAAGCAGGCCGAAGAGGTTCGTCGCGTCAAGAAATTCGAAAGCGGCATGGTCAAGGATCCGGTGACCGTTCATCCGGAAGCCACTATCGCTGAAATCCTGGCACTTTCTCATAAACATGGTTTTGCAGGATTCCCGGTGGTTGATGCCAAGGGCGATCTTCTTGGACTTATTACCGGCCGTGATGTTCGCTTTATCACCGACCTGAACAAGCGGGTCTATGACGCCATGACTCCCAAGGAAAGACTGGTTACCGTAAGGGAGAACGCTTCCAGAGAGGAAGTACAGTCGCTGATGCAGCGGCACCGTATTGAAAAGGTTCTGGTAGTTGACGACAGATTCTGTCTCAAGGGGATGATTACTGTTAAGGATTTCCAGAAAGCAGAGGGTAAGCCTAACGCTTGTCGCGATGCCATGGGGCGTCTGCGTTGCGGAGCTGCCGTGGGCGTTGGTCCGGCTAATGATGAAAGAATTGCTGCTCTGGTGAAGGCCGGTATTGACGTTCTTCTTATAGATTCCTCCCACGGTCATTCTCAGGGAGTTTTGGATCGTATCAGTGCTACCCGCAAAGCCTATCCGGATCTGGATATTGTAGCAGGAAATATAGCTACTGCCGAGGGAGCTCTGGCTGTTGCCGAAGCTGGCGCCACTACTGTCAAGGTTGGTATTGGCCCTGGTTCAATCTGTACCACCCGTATCGTAACAGGCTGCGGTGTTCCCCAGATTACTGCAATTGACAATGCGGTTAGCGCTCTGGCCGGATCTGATGTTAAGGTAATTGCCGACGGTGGTATCAGATATTCGGGTGATATCGCCAAGGCTCTGGTTGCCGGTGCCAACCTGGTAATGGTGGGGTCGATGTTTGCTGGTACCGAAGAGGCTCCGGGAGAAATCGAACTGTTCCAGGGGCGTTCCTTCAAATCTTATCGCGGAATGGGCTCCCTTGCCGCCATGTCCAAAGGCTCCGCTGATCGCTATTTCCAGTCCGACAATGCTGCTGAAAAGCTGGTTCCTGAGGGAATTGAGGGGCGTGTTCCCTACAAGGGGGTACTGAAGAGCATTATTCATCAGCAGATGGGAGGTCTTCGTTCGGCCATGGGGCTTACTGGCTGTGCCACCATTGATGAACTGCGTACTAAGGCTCAGTTTGTTCGCATCACCGGTGCCGGCATCAAGGAATCTCATGTCCATGATGTTACCATCACCAAGGAAGCTCCCAATTACCGGATTTGATTCCTTGACCGGATTCGGAGTCTGTATCCGGTTTTTCCGGACATCTTTTTAAATCATGGGGATCGGTCGCCGATCCCTTCCAGCTTAGGAAAATTCTTCATGTCAGATAAGAACATTCATAATGAAAAAATCCTTATCCTGGACTTTGGTTCTCAGGTGACCCAGCTTATAGCCCGCCGGGTGCGCGAGATCGGGGTTTACTGCGAGCTTTGGCCGTGGGATTCCTCCGAGGAGCAAATTAGGGAATTCGCTCCGGATGGAATTATACTTTCCGGCGGGGCCGAATCGGTAACCGCTGAGGGATCACCCAGAGCTCCCGAATATGTATTCAGGGCCGGAGTTCCGGTTCTGGGCATCTGTTACGGTCTTCAGACTATGGCTGAGCAGTTGGGAGGCAAGGTGGAATCTTCCTCCAAGAGGGAGTTTGGTTATGCTCTGGTGGATCTGGATCCAGCCGAGAATCCGCTTTTTGATGGGATTTCGGACCGGGAACAGAACGGGGTGCGGGAGCTGGAGGTCTGGATGAGCCATGGCGACCGGGTTTCTGTTCTTCCGGAAGGCTTTCAGGTTTCGGCTCATACTGAGACCTGTCCCTATGCCGCTATTGTGGATAACAGCCGCCGTTTCTACGGGGTGCAGTTCCATCCCGAGGTAACACATACCAGGAAAGGCCGGGAGATTCTGACCAATTTCGTTAAGGGGATCTGCGGCCTTGAGGGGCTTTGGAAACCGGATGCCATTATTGAGGATGCTGTTCAGAAGATCCGCAGTGTTGTAGGTTCCGAAAGGGTAATTCTTGGTCTTTCCGGTGGAGTTGATTCGTCGGTAACCGCTCTCCTGCTGCACCGGGCCATCGGAGATCAGCTGACCTGCGTATTTGTGGATAACGGCCTGCTTCGTCTTAACGAAGGAGCTCAGGTTAAGGAGATGTTTGGGACCCGTTTCGGTCTGAATATCATATACGTTGATGCTGAGAAGCGATTCCTGGATGCTCTCAGCGGAATCAGCGATCCGGAAGCAAAACGCAAGACTATTGGCAGAGTGTTCATTGATGTCTTTGCTGACGAGGCCCGCAAGCTTTCCGACGTAAAGTTCCTGGCACAGGGAACTATTTATCCGGACGTGATTGAATCTGCAGCCGCCAAAACTGGCAAGGCTCATGTGATTAAGTCCCATCACAATGTGGGCGGACTTCCTCCGGATATCAAGTTTGATCTGGTGGAACCTCTCAGGGAGCTTTTCAAGGATGAGGTACGCCGGATAGGTGTGGCTTTGGGGCTTCCAGAAGAAATGGTATATCGTCATCCTTTCCCGGGCCCGGGACTGGGGGTGAGGGTGCTGGGGGAAATCCGGAAGGAGTACTGCGATCTTCTGAGACAGGCTGATGCTATTTTTATCGAGGAGCTCAGAAAGGCCGGCTGGTATAGCAAGGTTTCTCAGGCTTTTGCCGTGTTCCTGCCGGTTAAGTCCGTAGGTGTTATGGGAGATGGCAGGAGATATGACTATGTGGTTGCTCTCCGCTCGGTGGAAACCATCGACTTTATGACAGCCAAATGGTCGGAGCTTCCCTATGAGCTTCTGGGCCGGGTTTCCAACCGCATTATCAATGAGGTGGCCGGAATCAGCCGGGTAGTATACGACGTATCCGGAAAACCGCCGGCAACCATAGAGTGGGAATAATTGCCGCGATCTGCCGGCAGGCGGGGTAGGTGCGGACGGCGAGACAGTGATTCCTGTGTTCTCGCTGTTTTGTGTCCGTTCCGGCATTTTTTAAAGGCTGTGCACAGGCATGGCCTTTTTCCGTTTATACTGGTTACATTTGTTGGGAGTGATTTTGGGGCGGTAAAACAGTACGCTGTTCGGGAGAAGTTTTCATGAGGGATTTTCATTGCCGTCTGAGCAGGGGATTTATCGGAGAAGAGGAGCATGACCGGTTAAAGCTCCGGGATCCCGGTCTTTCCAAAAAAGACTATCTTGAGTATCTGGTGCGTTTCAATCGGCAGCGCATATCCGAAAATGCCGCTATAATCGATCTTACTGAAAAAGGCGGAAATCCCGATTCTAATATCAGTCCCGAAATCAGAATCAGAGCTCTCAGAGCCGACAATTACTGTCTTTACAAGATTCTTCTTAATAGCCAGTATTCGTTGGGAGTACCCTGCCGGGAGCTATATACCGATTACTGTGCTGCGGTGCAGGCATTTGCCGCCACCACCTTTGCGGATCTGAAAATCTATGCACAGAAATCCGAAGGGCATCAGAGTCCGGCAGTGCTGTATTTTGGCTACTTTTCTCTTCTGAGACTGACCTCCCTGGGGATTATGCTTGCCAGGGACGGCGGTGTTATCGAAAAGCTTTATGATGTTGCGCACCGGGAAAGAGTTGACGATCGGCTGCTTAATCTGATGTTTCGGGCCGCCGGATATAATTCTTCAGATTCCTGCGGTTTTTATGATATCAATCCTTATGCTTATTTTGCTCCCTTTCTGGATAATCTTTATGATCCCTTCAGAGCCCAGGATGCGCTTTTGGAATTTGTTACCGAAAAGTGGATTCCGGGGCATGAATCGCATGAATTCTCCATTTATCTTATGAGCAAATACTATCATGGACTCTGGTGCTATGAGGCGGCGGCTCTGGCCAAGATCCTGAAGATTGATGATACCCCCCTTAAGGACAATCCTCACTATCCTTATGATCTGGCACATTTTAAAAACGGGATGAAGTACCGTGTAAAAACCGTCAAGGACGGTCTCAGTCTTCGTGAACGTGCCAGACTGATTCTTAAAGTCGGTCATCGCTGATGCGAGATATCTGGAATCCCTGGCATGGCTGCCGGAAATGCAGCGAAGGCTGCCGGAACTGCTACATGTTTTATCTTGATGCCAGAAGAAAACAGGATGGATCCGTGATTTACCGTACCGGTGATTCGCTGTTTCGATATCCTCTGTCCCGGGACAGAAAGGGGGACTACCGGATAAAACCGGGAGAAACCCTGCGGGTATGCCTGACATCGGATTTTTTTCTGGAAGAGGCTGATTCCTGGAGAGGAGAGGCCTGGCAGATTATTCGTTCCCGTCCTGATGTGATCTTTTTTCTGCTGACCAAAAGACCGGAACGTATAGCGGGTGCGCTGCCTCGGGACTGGGGGCATGGCTGGGAGAACGTTATGCTCAATGTTTCCTGTGAAAACCAGAGAAGAGCAGATGAGCGTATCCCGGAGCTCCTTTCTCTGCCCGCCAGGCATCTCGGTGTCATGTGCGCTCCTCTTATCGGTTCTGTCAGCATTGCAAGATATCTTGCTTCCGGCAGAATCGAACAGGTGCTCTGTGACGGTGAAAATTATCCCGGTGCCCGTACCTGCTCCTGGGAATGGGTAAAAACGCTGGGTGAAGAATGCCGGAAATATGAAGTGACCTTTATATTTTGCGGAACCGGAGCCCGTTTCGAAAAGGATGGCCGGCTGTATCGCATTGACTCCCGCCGGATTCAGACGGAGCAGGCCTTTAAGTCTGGGATCAGTTTTCAGGGACGGCATAATGAGTACCGACTGACGGATACCCTGGGAATTCCGCTGTCGGGACGAGATCTTGTGAAGCCGGAGTATGAGGAACCCTGTGAGAAGTGTGCTCGTAAAATTTCCTGTTCCGGCTGTTCTCACTGTGAACACTGTGCTATGCAGGAAAACTGAAAGGCACGAAAGCCGTATATTATCCGGGAACGTTACGTGACTCTGCTCGCAAAATTCATTTTTACCCCGAAATCAGCAATAACGGGGGGATGTCTTCTTCTACAATATCGTTGTTTTGACAATTTATCCGGCAAAGGTTTGGAAAGACCGGTCAGGGATTACAGTTACAGTTAAAGAGGTTAATGATATGAGATACAGCATGATCAGTATTGCCGTGGCACTTGCCATGGTTTCTGGCTGTGCTTCCACCGGAGGAAGCAAGCCTGCCAGCATAGCGGCGTGGCAGAAGCCCGATGAACCCACCACCTGCGTGCGCACTGCGTCAGGAAAGGATCTTGTGCTTACCGGAGACAGCATCAGTCTTCAGAAGAATGACAGAGGGTGTTTCGGAAGCGACAGCAGCATGTGCGATATCCGTATGTATCAGATCATGACTGAAAGTTTCAGACATGGCAGCGGCGGAGCCTCCGGGCCTTTGAAATCCTGGGGCCCTTCATCTCATACCGGAAATCTCCGGGGCGTGATTGACAGTTTGGACTACATAAAATCCACAGGTGCTAATGCCATTTGGCTGACACCGATATTCACTACACTACCGGTAGCCGGTCAGGACTGGACCTATGACAAGCTGGACGGAACCGGCTACTATACCTCAGACTATTTCAGCATTGATCCCAAGTTCGGAACCAAGGAGGAACTGATCTCCCTGGTAAACAAGGCTCATGCCAAGGGGATGTATGTATTTTTGGATGGGGTATTCGGTCATGCCAAGGCCAATGTGGCTGTAAAAAGTCCCAAGGGGAATGAACTTAAGCTGTCTATCCGCTGTCTGGATCTCTTCGGGAATGTTGATAAGATGTCCCTTAAGCAGGCGCGTTGTTTTGAGACCGAACCCTCAATGCCGTTCCTGAAGGAGGTGGCCTCCTATTGGATAAAGGAAGCAAAGATTGATGGCTGGCGTCTGGATCAGGCCTATCAGCTGAAGAATGAATTCTGGAAGGAGCTTTCTGACGAGGTGGCTAAAACCTCGAAAACGGTAACCTACAAGATGAACGGGAAGAAGGTGCATCCTCTGGGCTACATGGTAGGAGAAATCTGGTCCGAGCAGCCCAAGGATATTGAGAGAACCGCATTTAAGAATAATGCTCTCATAAGTGCCTTTAATTTTCCGCTCAGAGCTGAACTTGTGAAGGTGCTGGCTTCCCGGGAGAACATTTTTGACAGATCCGCCTGCGGTCAGCCGGCTACCGAGCTTCAGGCCGGCTACCGGAAAATGCAGGGATATACTGAAGGATCTATGCCCAACATGTTCCTGTCTAATCACGATCTGGTAAGATTCGGGGATCTCTTGCAGCGGGCCCGTTATGAAAAGGAGGGCGTTCATGGCTCCTCCTACTATGATGCTCACAGAGCCGCCCTGAGCTTTCTGGCGGCCTACAGCGGTCCCATCACTGTTTATTATGGTGATGAGACCGGTGACGAGACCATGAATTTTGCCATGCAGCCTGAAAACTGCGGTAAAACCGACCGTTGCGATGATCATGTGTCCCGCACTGACGGCCATGTGGACAGACTTACTGCCGATGAGGAAAAACTGAAGAACGACGTGGCGGCTATGCTGAAGCTCAGAGATTCCCACAAGGCACTCAGTCACGGTGTCAGAACTCATCTTTTCAGCGACCACGGTCTCTTTATTGATTTCAAGAGCTATGGCAAAGATCGCATTATCTACGCTCTTAATGCCGGAACTTCCGAACGGAAAGTTCGTTTTGAGGACAGCGTATGGAGCAAACTGGGCTATGGTTCCTGCACTATCAGATCCTTAAACGGATCCCGGCTTCAGGGAAACGAGCTGGTTCTGCCGGGACTTTCCGGAAGCTTCTATGAGGCCCAGTGCCGTTAGCCGGCAAGGGAAGATTGTAGTTAGTTTTCCATATCCTGTGGGTGATTTGAAGAATGATTGCTCCCCCTGCGGGTAAGGGAGTCGGAAGAGCATTAAAAGGCCGGATTATGACAGGTAATTCGTAAGTTTCCCAGATATACGGTCTGATAAAACCACTTTGTTTTAGGTACCATTGTAGCCATCGGATAAATTATCAGGAGGTTCCGATGGTTAGTTCTTCAAATAAGGCGATAGTCGAGAAGTATGCCAAAATGCTTACCGACTGCGCCGCCAGTAATCTTTCAGTTCGTCAGTATGCCTTCAGTCATGGCATCAGTAATTCCATGCTTTACAAGTGGATCAAAATATTCAAAGAGAGGATCTCCCGAGGTGAATCATTTCCCGGTCTTGTTCTTCCCGTTATTTCCT
>NZ_KB899636.1:1191289-1206588 GCF_000378405.1 Succinimonas amylolytica DSM 2873
AAAGCGGTCAAGTACTCTCACAATCAGTGGGAAAAATTCACCAGAATTCTGGAGGACGGCTCTATTCCTCTGGATAACTCGGCCGCCGAGAGAGCTATTCGTGACTTTGCAGTGCTAAGACATTCAATGCCCAGCGGATTTGGCTCTATTGAGGGAGCTAAGTCTACGGCTGTGTTTTCATCATTTCACGAAACCTGCAAAATCCATGGAGTTGACCTGGAAGATTACCTTGAATTTCTGTTCAGATATATGGGTATTCACAGAGACGAACTGAAAGATGAATCGCTGTCTGATGAAAGAAGAAATGCTATTCTTGAGCAGGCAATGCCGTGGAAATTTAAGAAGGCCTAAAGTACTGACTTTAGACCTAATACAATTTCTGTAAGAAATACGGGGAAGATCTGCCCAAATTATGTCAAAATTGGGGATAAAAAGGAAAAATATGGCTAAAATATGAAGAAATAGGACTATCTCAGCCTCTTTTTAGAGAAAAAATTTGAATATTTTTATACCCATAGGCATAAATTTTATAGAACTGCTTATGAACTTGAAATTTTGACATTTTGGCTAACACGTTTTTCGGACTTTTTGTACCGCACTCATATATAACAGTTCTATGTTTAGTTTCTTAAAAAAAATTTATAACAACCGCTTGCTCATTTCCAGAATGATACGAATGAAATTCTACTACTGTCTCTCATTCTGTCTTTGTGGCAGAATGCATCAACCAGAAGACGCCGAAAAGTTTCAGCAGGAAATAGTAAATAAAATTAAAAGCGGAAAAGGATGCAATGTTGCATTGCTTATGGTTGGAAAAGGTATCGGTGATACCATTGTACTATCAGGATTTATAGACATCTTAAAACAGCACTCCTGCAAAGTAAGTGTGATTTGCTATGACCGACTGATGAGTGTTGTTCCATCTTTTCTTTCCACAGTTGATGAATTTATTCTAGTAAGTAAGCACGACTGCGCCCTAAAGTACATGTTTAACAAGAAGAATTTCGATGTTGTTGTTGATTTTTTCGATCCTGACGTCAATTTTGATCATCACAAGCTCAAATTTTTTCTCAAACTAAAATGTCACAACATTATCGGCTTTAATCAGGACAATAACGCACTTAACTTCATTCCGTCACCAGGCATGGAGGACACTGAACGTCATTACTCGAATGTTGTAAAGAATTTCTATGCAAAATCGTACACATATAATGAAACCCAGCCGTTCAGCCACAGAGCTGTAAAATTACTGAATGAATACTTCGGTCTGAACATTCCTTCAGAAAAATACCGCTACCGTTTAGACATCTCAGCCAGTGTAGCAAATTCTGTTTCCGGCTATATCAGTGAGTTAAAGAATAGTGGCAACAATAGTGGGTGTATTCCTCAGGTTATCGTATTCAACACGACAGCCTCAGATAAATACCGCTCACTATCACCTGATCTGGTGAACAGAATGTGCGAATATTTTATTAGTTGTACCAATGAATACCGGGTTATCATTATGAACTTCAAACAGGATGACCTGAAGGTTACCTCGCCAAAAATCATATTTAATCCGTTTAAGACTTTTGACGAAGTGATAGCACTCATCAAATATGCCGATTTTGTGATATCACCGGATACATCAATTGTTCATGTAGGATGCGCCTTTGATAAAAATGCCATCTATTTCTACAACAATCGTTTGCTGAACACTGGGCATGAGAACAACGTTGTATGGGGTCCGATAAACAAGAATTATCTGCAGGTATTCTCTGATCAATTTGTCCGTAATGTACACGGTGATGACCTCAGAGAATTAAAATTCAGCATTGTTAAAGATGCTCTGATTAAAATGGAAATAATTTAAAGGTCATAATAAAACTAGATTTACTCAAACAATCCTTTACTCAGATAACAAAAAGTATCAAACCACGGGCTGTAAATTTCCCGTAAGTCCAAGTGCATAATCGGGTAGGGGGAGCCTAACTCACCCCTCCCACACCACCGAACGTGCGGATCCGATTCGGGAGAGGGTGTCGATGCTCTCTGAGTCTGTCCCTTTTTTGCTTGCCAGGTTTGTCCGGCACTAACTTTCATTCTGCTCAGTGATTTTGACCCTCCAGATCATTTCGTTACACCTGTAAATTACGGGTTACAGGTGTAACAGATTTTTTTACACCAGATACAGTAATCCTAAATCTGGAGTGATTACACCGGAATAAAGAATGAGAGAAATAGATATTGCTAAGTTACCAGAGAGGAAGAAGCAAATTTGCTTTTCCGAAACGTGAGAAGTATTTTTAGGAAGATCTATTGATTTTGAGGGAAGCCGTAGGATATGACTTCCCAATGTTCATCGAAGTAGCTTTCAGGTTAACCAGCCTCCGGAGTCTGATTTTTATGCAGTTGTTCCCGGAAGTCAGTAATAATGTTGTCGCTGATTTGTTAGTTTGTCCGGATTTTGGCTTCCAGAAATATCCTTAAAATCATAGATCCCTGCTCCAGATTTTTCTTGTTTTTTCAGATTTAATTTTGTCGCAACTACATGTTCTTTCTTTGTCGGCACTGCATGCTGAAGAACTGGAGTTGTTGACTGACAGATGAATTAAAAGTTTCACAAACTGTAGGACTATGCCCAGAATTTCTGTGTAGGGGGGAATTGCCCCCTAGTCTCTCAACAAGGTCTAAACTGATTTCTTAGAAGATCTGCCCGTTTTTTTTGATTCGGGGTTTGGTATAGGTTTACTTAAACCTAATTTCTCTAATACCTCAAATACATTATTATTAGTATGAACCCAATATTCATCTTTAGTATCGGGAAGAGTTAACGGTGCACTTGTTTTTCTCCATGCCGATGCTAAATCATCCATAACATCGGCGTAACTTTCATTTCTGAGAAGTCCAGCATCTTCAATTTTCTTTACTACTCTGGCAGTGATAACTGTAGAAATAAAGTTTATAAATTCAGCACCAATAACACTAAAGTCTCCTTGATTATTAGTTAAATCTAAGCATTCATCACTTTTGTATCTTTTAAAGATAAGTTCAAGAAGCCATCTGTCTGAATAGGTCTTGTATGCAACTATAGGATCAAGATCCAAATCAGATTCTAAAACTATTAATCCAAACGTTTTTTCTTTTTTAGCAAAGCTCTGATCGTTGTAATCTTTTGTCTTTTTTGCTTTTTTTAATCTTGTAGCTTCTTCTTTAGCAGCTAAATCTGCATCTCTGAATGCATATAGATAATTACCGCCTTGAATTCTCTTTTTACAATACCGAACGTTTTCAGCAACCCCCTCCAATACTCCTTGAAATTCCAGCATATTATTATTGGTAATTCTTGAATCATTTCTCTTAATTGGAGTAAGGAAGTGAAGGTTAGGTCGTTTTTTCAGTTCATCATTGATTTTACTAGGTGGAAAGCCTTTGTCTGCCACAATGATACCTGATTTAACATCATTATCTTTTATAAAACTGGCATACGAAGATGCGTCTATGCAATTACCAGGAAATACCTCAGCACAAATTGGTTCCATCAGATCTATGTCATATGCGTACAAAACTGAAATTTCTTTAATTCCTTTTTTCTTGGCTTTATATGAATATGCTGATAAATCATTAACTGTGCTTGTGTTTTGTTTTAACATTCCGTCTATTGCTATATGATGTTTAGCTGATACTGATTTCATTCTATGTTCATAAAATGCTTTTCTTTTACAACCGTCGGTGCCAATATCATTATACAAGTTACCTATTGAATTTTGCGATATTGAAGCTCCAGGATAATAAATTGAAATATAAGTTCTATTATAGTGAGTTGACATTCTTTTCGCTGTTGTCCCTGGACGAAGTACCTTCAATGAAGCTAAAGCAATAATAGTAAATGCTTTAACAGGATCGTAAACTTTCAGCAAATCATCCAATAAATCATCTGAAACCGATTTAATTAATGATGATGACCCATATGACAGCATATCTGGTTTACATGAAGAAGATTCAGAAGTTTTAGATTCAGCTAAAGTAACATATTTACCATTAATAATATGTCCTATCACTTTTCCATTATGTGGTTGAGGATTCTTACCAGGTATATATTTAATAACACCACGTTCCCTAACGGCGTAACGCTTCGGACCATCTTTGCCTCTATCCTCAACAATCGTATTCTTAGGTCTATTTACTGCTCTTATTTCTTGTGGTACGGACATCACATCACCTCCATAACTATAGTCCTATTATACCATAATCAGGACTATAATCAAAGAAATTTTTCAAGATTTTTGAATGATTTTTTGGTAGAAATAAACAACAAATCCTCCATTTAAGGAGGATCTGTGCAGCATAACTGTCAAAAATGCGAAAATTTGAAGAATGTTTTTGGAGTGGGGCTTATGGAATCTAGCCCGGTTCTATAGTTCTACGGTTTGTGAAACTTTTACTAAAGCTAAGCAGGATTCAGAGTTTGATTATGAGAAATACTGTGACAAAAAAGATAAATTCGGTCTGATTGTTTTAGAATCAGATCAGGATCTGCCTCCTGTTGTTGCTTATACATGCTATGAAGAACGATGGAAACTCGAGATGGTGTTTAAGTATTACAAGATGGATGAAGATTTGGACAGAACAAGGGTTCAGGGAGATTTTGCTGTAATAGGAAGTGAATTCGTGAACTTCATTTCTACTTTGATAACCTGCAGGATTATCAATAAGGCTCAGAAGTCTGGAGTTCTAAAAGAAATGTCATACGGCGAAATGATGGATGATCTGTCATCCGCATGGAGAATGACTGATGCGCCTTTAAATGTACCGGCATCATCAGATGACGAATACTGGGTTCATACCCTCAATACAGTAATGGAAACATTAGAAAAGTTGGGACTTTCAGTTCCTGCAGCAAAACCTGAACCAAAGAAAAGAGGAAGAAAGCCCAAGGTAAAAGAACAGTCCGAAACAACACCTCGTAGACCGAGGGGGAGACCAAGAAAGGTTACAGTTTCACAAAACACTGAAAATTAGAGGTTATAGTCCGTAGAATTGTGAAACTTTTAATCTATGATTTTAAGGATATTTCTGGAAGCCAAAATCCGGACAAACTAACAAATCAGCGACAATTGGCATACCAATTTAAAGATATTTCCCGATTGTATATTTGATTTGTTGAGAGTAGGTGTTCTCTGAGTAAAGTAAGGCATAAAATAGTACTATGACATGCGGTACTCTTGGCCACTTGCGTCATATACTCAACAAGTTTTTTACAATTTTTATGATACTCAACAAGCCATTGATGACTTTCCTGAAGTGAAGATGGCAATTGTTGCTCATAAAAACGAATGATCTTAGGTCTCGCCATAAAAAATCACCTCTTTTACAGAGATCATATCATTACGAGCGATTGTAGTATGCAATCATTATCCGAATCTTTTTCTTTCAGAGCGTGATTTCACGTTTCTTCCTGACAAAGTGTTCGGATAAGTAAATCCTTCGGATAAGACGGTTTATCCGAATATTCGGATAAACCGTCGAAAGCAATATAAGGCTTATTGCTGTTGGAAGGAAGAACTGGATGCTCTCCGGCTCGCCGGCTGGAGCCAGGGCATTGGCTGACTGTTATACCCTGGTGGAAACGGCAGCTCAGAACGGACTGAATCCTGTCAGGTACCTTCAGTATGTGCTAGACAACATCCGAAAGATTCCTGGATACAGACAGCATCCTGAGAAGCTTGACAGTGTCCTGCTTCAATGGCTCCCCGAGGTAGAAAAGGCCTGCAAAGCTGCCACAGCAATGCAGCCTGCTCATGCTGAGGAAAACTGCGAAAAAGCAGATGAGGGATGTCACGAATCAGCAGAAACTGATTCTGAAACATCAGCAGGCAGAGAAATTACCAATGGAGTCATTAACGGTGTTCGCAGAGCGGCCATCTGGTTGCGAGGAACTATGGCCTCTGCAGGCAATATAACCGCATGATATGTATGTCAGAAACCGGAACGTCGTTTCCGGCTTTCCAATTCCAAATACACCGCATGATTCCTAAAAACAAAATGTCCCTAACCGTCTAACCTCTCTAAAAATGCCGCTTGCAAGTGGTAACAATGGGGAGAACGATCCCTATTTTAGACTCTTTATCACATCAGTGTCAGCCCCTCATGGTTAAGTAGGCCAAAAGCAGGAATGTTGCTTATATCCCGTCAATTCTTTTTTGCTTTCTGATATTGCTGTTAATCGGGTTGAGATCTCCCAGTCTCGAATTTAGAACTTTTCTTTTTCAATTGCAATCCCCGGATATCTAGGAAACATACGGTAATTCGGCTTTCTGTTTCTGCGGCATTAGTTTTTCCATAAAAAGCGTCCGGCCTTTATGGAAAACCGGACGCTGTCTTTGGAGCGGCAAAAAAGTCTATGTGAAGTAACTTTATCAGGATATGATGTCCCGGTGTCGCAGCCGGATAATTTTAATCGTTGAACTTGTTACCGACATCTACCGGGGGAAGAACACCGATTACTATCACAAAAACTAATCCCAGACCGGCCAGCATATTAAGAACAATTCCGGCAAGAACCAGCCATCCGGTCTGATTAATGTCGTGCAGCCGGCGTACCTGTACCGCAAGGCTGGGGACAATAATACCAAGAAAATATGCTATGTAAAGAAGTACCATAATGCCAAAGCCAACTTTGCCAAGTACTGCGGCAAGTATGGAGCCGACAATCACTACAGCGAGTCCCAGAAGGAAGCATCCCAGGTTAAAATACCAGAATTCGGAGCGGGATGCTCTGCCGTTGAAGCAGGCATATTTTTCCTTAAGACAGACGCGCATGGCTTCTACAAAAGTTCTGGGGGTTGATTTTACAACGTTTCCGCTGAAATCATCTTTAACGGGAGAATTGTCAGTCATTGTGTTAATACCTCTTATTCAGTGGTTTTCAGTACAAAATTTGAGTGGCTATTATAAGAGATATACCAATTGCAAATATGCATGCAGATCACACAATCATGGCAATGGCGGCTAAGTTGTTCATGAGGAATTTAACCTGGTATTCCCCGGATCAGAAGTTCCGTATAAAGATCCGGGATCCTGTCCTTCGCAGAATCATGACGTTCGGAAGATGTTTTCCGGCACACGGATGAAGACGGCTGCGAGTTCCGGAAGGCGGTGCAGACTTCGGATCTCGTACTGCCGGGCTATTGAGCAGTACTATTCGGGAGTAACTCCCATGCGTACCAGCGAGGCGGCCACAGCATCACGGATGCCGGCAGGAGAGATAAAGTTTCCGGGTACCAGAGCATCATGCCTGAGAACCCGGAAAAAGTCCTCTCTCAGTTTTTCATCCGGCTGCGGCAGGGCAGTCCAGAATTCTGAGAGCGGCATTTGCTTTTTATCAACAGCCATTCCCGGCATAGCATAAATACTTTCTCCGACACAATATACCGGTTTATTCTGACTGAGAGCAAACATTCCAATGGTACTGTTGCACACGATAACGCCCTGGGCTTTTTTGATAAGAGGAGTTGGCTTAACCTCTTCCACGAAACGAAGCCGTGCTGAGCAGCCGGTGGCTTTGCCGAGAGATCTCATGTAACGGCGGTAATTGCGAAGTCCGTTGTCGTAAGGGTGGTTTTTAAAAATGAGAAAGGCATTTTCCGGGGCGTTTTTGGCGAAGTCCGTAATAATCATGGCCATACATTCCAGCATTCCTGTAAATGGAGAATGCCGGCGTATCTGGGAATCAGCATCCAGCTGCAGAGGTACCAGATAGAACGGAATATTGCTGTTGAGAAGATCCCTGGTCACTATAATTCCGTGCTTTCTGCGGTTTCTAAGGCTGATTACCCGGGGAACATATCCGATAAATTCCTTTTCAAAGTTGTACGGACGATGGGTTTTGTACCGGTGGAAGTAGGGCCACAGGAGCACGTTCCCCAGATGATTCCAGAAAATTTTTGGTATGCGCTGACGCCACAGGTCTTCGCGGGAACCGGACGGAGGATTAAGCTTTTTGTCCTGAAGTTCCAGCGCCCGCTTATGAACGGATTCCGGGGTCCTGGGAAGTGACGAGTAGGCGTTGACCCCGCCTTCTTCCAGTGTAACATACCCCGGACGAAGGTAGCCTTCCTCGAATACCCAGATACGGGTTCCCCTTAGATTTGCCAGCCATATGGCCTCTCTGTGCAGAGGTCGCCAGTCGCCTATGAGAACCAGATCGGTTACCTGTTTACGCTCCATAAGCTCGGCGATCCAGAGCGGCCATTCATATACATGCCCCCGCCAGCAGACAGTATTCCCGGTGGGCCAGTAAAAGACGTCTCCGCCGCAGAAATTGACGCGATGAACATCGCATCCGTTTTTAATCAGGGCTTGTCCCAGCTCTCTGAAAAACGAGCTTAAAGGTCCTTGCAGGAAGAGAAACGAACGCTTTTCATTTTGCATGGGTGGAGGCCTTTTCCGATTCCGAATAGATTAAAACAGGAGTTGTAGCGGCTGCTGTTCTGAGTTTTTTTACGATATGCGTAACGAATCTGCTTTGTTCCGGAAGCGGCCACATTGTGTTCGGAGAGCGTTTCCTTTCCTGAATACGGAAGCCTGCACCGGCAATGGCAGCAGAAAAACTGATAAACGAATTCAAAACGTTAACCCTGGTACTCTTTGATATTACTTCTTAAAACTAAGAGACGTTCAAATACCGCATAAATCATTAATACGGCGTCAGTTAATCAGCAACTGCGATATTACAGTGACTTTTGAAATTATTCGGTGTCGGCAGGCATCGTCTAATACCAAAAGGACTGTCATTTCTGCATGACCAGCTCGGTTTAAACGTTTTCGTTTTGACAGAACTGAAACCGGTTTGTATTCCGGAAAATTCATGCAGGAACAAGTTCCTGTAACGGTAATCTAGAGATCTTACTTTTCCAGATAATAGTTGTCAATCATCCCCTTAGCATGCAGTCATATGCTGCGGAGATTTTCACTGGCAGATCCCGACAGGACAGTTTTCTGAGAGTTATTACGGTATTTATGCAAGTGCGGAAGATTTTAATCCCGGTCGGTGATTGCCATGCATGTTTTTGCGGTATGCTATAATCTTTGCGGGGTTCGGGGGATAGGTATCAGCGAAGTCTGTATGGATAGGATATGGATTTCTGATAATAGCAACAGGTTTGCGGTACTTGCAATAATGAGCAGAAGAGGCAACAGCCCCCCCTGTTAAAAAATGATTCAGAACCGGTAACAGTACGAAGCCTGGAAAGGCAGGAATGAATCTGATTACCGGATCCGTGCGGAATCCTGCGGGGCGGTGTTCCTGCCTGATATATGCCTGCGGCGGCAGGGGCATGACCTGATTCGTGATCAGGAGTACGGATATTTAATATCACGTCTCAAAATAGACAGAGTGCCGCGGAGATTAATTATGCTGTCAAAACAAAGAAGTACGGCAGCCTCATCGAGAGAATTTCTTTCAGTAACCGGCCGTGCCGGTATTATCTTTTTGCGGAGATTGTTGCAGAATGAATAATGCTCCCTGTAATTCCTGTGGTGATTATCATGCCTGAAGAAATCAGAGAAAAAAAAGACATTTATCACCAGGATTTTCTGAGATGCCGGTCTCGCAGCTTTTTATTTCTCAAAGGTCCTCCCGGAAGTTTTTTTTACAAACTTGGTTCCCGGCTTTTCGAAATTGGTTATGAAGTCAGCTATCTGAATTTTTCGGGCGGAGATGTTTTTGATCGTCCCTGTCTGGGTAAGGCATCATGTTTTCGGGGAAAAACTGAACAGTGGGAGAAATATCTTGGAGATTTCGTAGCCAGAAAACGGATTACCGATATCGTGCTATACGATCCCGGCTGCTTTTACCATGCCGTTGCCCGGATACTTTCCCAAAGGCAGGGGATTCGGGTGTGGGTCTATGACATTCTGAGAGATGGTACAGAAACGGTGATTCTGCATCGCAACCCTGATGATGAAATCGTTATGCCGAATGACAGGGAGGATGCTCCTGTTTTTTCTTCGAAGTCGGATACGGGATCGGAAAACGGTGAACAGCATTCCCTGGCAACCGTTTTTTACGGCGGGAGAAGTCTGTTTTCCAGGGGGAGTTGTTTTTGGAACCGTCTGGGAACTGCTCTTATGACGCCGTTTTTCAGGCACTATGTACCGCAGAGCATTTCCACCGGTGCTGCCGGGCCATTTTCCGGCAGTGAAACTTTTTTTTTCTTTCCTGTGCCGTTAAGTTCGCTGTTCCGGACAGGATCCTTGTTTCTGTTTGAGAGTGCCGAGGCCGCGATTACGGGAGTTATCGAATCTTTTGCACACTTTTCCGCTGCCGGGGATCATCTGGTAGTGCGGATTTGTCATCAGGATGAAAGCTCTTCCCGTCTCAAGTCCCATGCTGCCGAGCTCTCCCGTAAACTTGACGTGTCTTCCCGGATTCATTTTTCTGACTGTACAGATTTCGATCTGACAGTCAGAAAGTCTGCGGGAGTGGTGGCTGCTGATTTTTACGATGGGCTGCGCGCCCTGATTCTGGGACGGCCGGTAATTGCTCTGGGGGCTTTCTGTTATACCGGATCCGGATTGGCAGTTACTGCTTGTTCCGCCCGGAAATTTAATGAGGAGGCCCTGAACGTTTTCTGGAAGAATCCGCCTGAGATCAGCCGGGAAGCGCTCTCCCGGCTCCTCGGCACTATACGGGAGCGGTATCTGATTTCGGAAGATCTGGCTTCCGGTGAGGGAATGCTGCGGGCTGTGGATCTGTCTCTGGAACGCCTGGGAATCGGTGGAATCCGGCACTGCCTAATATTCAGCCGTCCGATTGCCAGAATTAACAATATCAGGCTCTTTCTGGACAGCGTTGACACTCCGGCCGTAGTGGGCTGGGGGCACAAGCCGACCGCCAGCAGGGCACGGAGATATGCCAGGAGGCACGGACTTCCCTATTATGCACTGGAGGACGGTTTTATAAAGTCTGTGGCAACCAGGTTTCGGGGGCGCGATGAGGAAATTGTTTCGCTCGTTTTTGACAGAACCGGCATTTACTATGATGTAAATTCGGATTCCGAGCTGGAACACTGGATGATTCGAAACGCAGAATGGTTTACCGCTGAGCTTGAGGGCCGGGCCAGAAGGCTTATTGAATGCATTCTGAATAACAGAATTGTGAAATACAATGTACTGGAAAACGGGAAAAACGATGAGATTATTCCGGATATTCCGGATGATGCTGTTCTTATTATTGATCAGACCTTCAAGGATGCTTCGATTCCCCAGGGAAATGCCGATGCGGGAACTTTTCGCGAGATGCTTGAGGAGGCTGTTTCCCGGGTTGGAGCCGGCAGAGTGTATGTAAAGGAGCATCCAAACGTGATTTCCGGCATGGGTCGGGGCTACTATAGTGTTCCGGATCTAAAAAGACGCGGAGTGAATATTATTGCCTCGGCTGTAAATGCGCTGGATCTGCTGCGTCATTTTAAAAATGTGTATGTGGCTACCTCCGGTACAGGCTTTGAAGCCCTCCTTTCCGGATGCCGGGTAACCTGTTTCGGTGAGCCGTTCTACAGCGGTTATGGACTTACTGATGACAGAAAGAGATTTGCCCGGGGCAAAAGACTTTCAAAAATGAAAGCCCCGGCCTCTCTGGAGCTTCTGGTGGCGGCGGTTTTTTACCGGTACTGCATTTTTGTGAATCCTGTTACTCAAAGGATCTGTGCTCCGGAGGAGGCTCTGGAATATATTTTGGCCTGTAAAAACAAATATCGCCATGATCCGGGGGGCGGCCTATGCACCGGAAAATCCTGAATGAGCGCTTACCGGGAATGCGGGTAGAGGCAGCCCATAATAACAGGACGGCGGCTTCCGGTAATGCAGGTCATGTTTACCGGAATTCTCTTCATGAAACAGTATCCCAGCCAGGCGAAGGCAAACCCCTCCAGAAAATCCGGATCGATTCCCAGTTCCTGCACTGTGGCAACTCTGCCGTGTCCGTGAGTTCTGGCCAGTGCACTGATTCTTTTCATAAGATAGCTGTTGTGACAGCCTCCGCCGCATATATAGATATCCCCCTTAGCCTCCAGAAAATCCAGTCCCTCGGCAATGCTCCGGGCAGTGAGTTCGCAGACTGTTGCCATCTGATCCCGCGGCGACAGAGTTTCAAAGCCTGGAAATTTAAGGAGAAATCCTTCGTTAAAAAGCTCTCTGCCGGTAGATTTGGGCGGACGGGCACTGAAATAGGGATTCTGCAGGAAACAGCGGAGAGCGTTTTCGTTTACGGTTCCCTCGGAAGCCAGAATGCCGTCCCGGTCGCACGGAATATTAAAAAGCTTCTCGGCCAGGAGGTCCGAAAGTGTGTTTCCGGGGCCCAGGTCGTAGCCTGAGGTTTTTCTGCCAGGAATCAGAGCTGTTACGTTGGAGATTCCTCCGATATTGATAATGAAGCGGTTACTGTTTTCCGAACTCAGTATCTCCTGATGAAAAGCAGGAACCAGCGGGGCGCCCTGTCCGCCGAGAGCAATGTCGGCAGATCGGAAATCGGCTACTACATCGATACCGGAAAGAGCTGCCAGGAGAGCGTGATTCCCAATCTGAACTGTAAAACCGTTTTCCGGCTCGTGTCTGATGGTCTGACCGTGGGAGGCAACGGCCACAATATCATCCGGAGCAAGACCGTTCTTCTCAAGCAGGGTGTGTATTGCTTCAGCTGCCTTTTCGGCATAGCGGCAACTGGCAATTCCTGCCCGGTGTATTTCATCGTTACCCGGAGAAGTCAGGGATCCGAACATTCTTCGATCCTCGGGAGACCAGTCCAATGCCACTCCGGCGAGGTATTCCGGTTTCCGGTTTTCAGAAAAATCAGCCAGCACACAGTCAATGCCGTCAATGCTGGTACCGGACATGAGACCAATGTAGTATGCCATAAAAAACTCCCGAGCACAGATATATCCGGGGGCATACTATCTCATCTTATCGCAAAATTCAAAAATCTCCTGAGCGCAGGTACGTACATTTCTCGTTCTTCTTCAGTCTTTTCCTGCTGTTTCTGAAAACCGCGGGTTTTCGGACATAATTTGTTTTTCCTGTAATCATAAGACGGATCAGGTATAATGCACGGGTGATTTTGTGGACCGGAGAATCCGGATTCAGGCCTGCGCAGGCGAGATATTATTGGAGTTTAGGAATCGATGTTGTCAGTTGACGAAGCTTTGGCAGAATTAACCCGCGGCTGTGAGGCCGTAATCCCGGAGGAAGAGCTCAGAAAGAAGCTGGCAGAGGGGCGTCCCCTCAGAATCAAGCTGGGAATGGATCCTACCGCTCCGGACATTCATCTGGGGCACACCGTGGTTCTGAACAAGCTTAAAACGTTTCAGGAACTGGGACATCAGGTAATACTGCTTATTGGGGATTTTACCGCTTCCGTAGGGGATCCCACGGGTAAAAATGCCACCCGCCCGCCGCTTTCCCGTGAAAAGATTGTGGAAAATGCCAGAACCTACGCTGATCAGGTTTTTAAAATCCTGGATCGCGAAAAAACGCAGATTGTTTACAATTCCGAATGGCTGGGAAAGCTGGGTGCCGACGGCATGCTCAAGCTGGCCTCCAGACAGACCGTGGCCAGAATGCTGGAACGTGATGACTTCAAGAAACGCTTTGAGGCCGGACATTCCATTGCCATTCACGAATTTATCTACCCGCTCCTTCAGGCCTGGGATTCCGTAGAGCTCAGGGCTGACGTGGAAATGGGCGGTACTGACCAGCGATTCAACCTTCTTATGGGACGTGAACTCCAGAAGGAGGAGGGTATGGAGCCTCAGGTGGTAATGATGCTCCCGCTTCTGGTGGGCCTTGACGGTGTCAAGAAGATGAGCAAGAGCGCCGGAAACTACATTGGTGTTCATGATGCTCCCAATGACATGTTCGGCAAGATAATGAGCATCAGTGATGAGCTGATGTGGAATTACTACGATTTGCTTAGCCGGGCCAGCATTGCCGAAATTCAGGGATTCAAGGACGGCATCAGTAACGGTACCGTCAACCCCAGAGATGTCAAGGTAAGACTGGCAAAGGAAATCATTGCCCGGTTCCATTCCGCTGAGGATGCCGACAGGGCTGAAGCAGATTTCGTGGCACGTTTCTCCAAAAATGCTATCCCCGATGATGTTCCTGAGGTTTCTGTAAGCCTCGACGGCCAGGAGTCCCTGAAAATCGGGGTTTTCCTGAGACAGGCCGGTTTGGTGTCTTCGGCGTCTGACGGTATTCGCATGGTGAAGCAGAAGGCGGTAAAGTGCGATGGCGCGGTAATTCAGGAGCCTGATTTTCTGGTGGAAAAGGGGGTTCATGTCTGGCAGGTTGGCAAGCGTCATTTTGCGAAGGTTACCCTGGCTTAGTTTGATATCCGTTTTTTTCGGTGCGATGCCTGTGCCGGTCATTAAAATAAGGAGGACATTTTTTTGGAATGTCCTCTTTGAATTCCTGCTGCACCGTGTCTTCCGCGTTAATTTCCACCAAAACGGTAACATAGGTAATTAAAATTGCTAATTGTTATATCCGGTGCAATAAGCTGCAAATCCTTGCAAAATAATGGTTTTTTCCTCATTTAGGAGTTTACAAATATATTTATATATTCTACAATCTAATCATACCTGTCGGTAACATCAGATTTAGGATATATAATTAATGAGTCACGTATACAGGGAACGCCCGGAAATACCCATTCCGGAAGATGCTTACATCAATCATTCCGATGCCAGGGTTTACCTGATGGATGCTTTGACTAAGAAGAGAACTGTCATCGGAGTGGCTACTTCGGAAACCACAATGCATCCCAATGACATGTACCGCAAGCTTTACCCTAAACTCTCTGGTAGAGTATGACTAAACCATCCTAGCTGTCATTTCAAAGTTATCGTTCCCTATTCCCTCTAACCCACGTCATCCTTTACAAATAGCCATTCTAACCAAAAAAATAATTTTTGATTTCCTGTCGAGTGCCGTGATATAATTTAGTCATACAGTATGACTAATTACAAGGGTATGGCATATGCTGAGCAATGTTAGAGTTAAGAGACCAGAAGGGACAAAGCTGTTCAAACGGAATGACAGCAAGTATGTTTACCATGTCATTAGTTCAACCTATATCCCGGCCAAGAAATACAATAAGGACGTAAAGAAATGCATCGGCAAACTCTGTGATGATGATAGCGCATCAATGTGGCCCAATGAAAATTTTGAGCTGTATTACCCCGGTATTATTGCTGCTACTGCAATTCTTCCGGAACCGCCCGCTCTGTCAGATACGCTGAGAGTCGGAACGTATGCGGTTCTCA
>NZ_KB899636.1:1209173-1236127 GCF_000378405.1 Succinimonas amylolytica DSM 2873
GCAGCTTCAGTGTCGTATGTAATTATGAGGCGTGGAGGAAAACGCTCAGGGACAAGGGGTTCTTCTCAATGCTGTCATCCCGTGATTTCGGGGCGGGGAAAACCTACGATCTGTATGCACTGAGGATGGCTTCTGAAGTACAGTACCGGATTCTTAAATCCCAGGAAGGCTTTGACACGACAAGAGTGCATACGGATGCGGCCATGATGTCCAAATTCGCCATTTGCTTTGCTGCCACTGTTCTGAGACATGCGATCATGACGGCCTGTCAGAACAGGACCCTTGATATCAATGAAATGATTCAGAAAATGGACAGGATTACACTACTGCTTCTTGAAAACAGGAACTACCGGTTTATCAGAGATATGTCCGTCAAGGCTAGAGATCTTTTTGAGGAGTTCTCTATGAACATGGACAGCTTTGATGAAATTGCCAGAGATTACACTCGCAGAAAAACGGAGACGATTAACAGCCCGGTTCATAAACTTCCGGAAGCAGGAAAGATTCAGAAAAGGAAACGCGGCCGGCAGCTCGGCAGCAAGAACAAGGCAACACTTGCCCGTGAAGCAGCTATTGCTGAAGCCAAGGCTCGGGGAGAGTACGTTGAGAAGCCTAAACACAAGAAAGGAAGACCCTTGGGTTCAAAAGATTCGAAACCACGCAAATTACGGAGTGATACCGGGGTTAAAAGAGGCCCGCGCAAGAACAAATCGTAAGTATTGCGGAAGATGATTTATGTTTGACTAACACATGACTAAATGCGGTAACGATACCAGATATATAAACCATAAATCTGAAAAGTTACCGTTTTTCTGGAAATTAACATTCCGGTGCTTCTTTTTCTTCTTGTTATTTTTTATTTCCTGCTGGAAAAGCAGCAGTCCCTTCTGTTTTGCTCCCCTCCGATCCTTTTTGCAGAATAATGGTAATTGATGGTTTACCTTCTGTTTCGGGCGATTTTGTCTGGTCTTATTTTCATGCAGATTTGCCGGTTTCTTCCCGTTTTTTTTTGCTTTACTCTCCAAAAGTGAAGCGGTTTTCTACAATGTTGCGAGGATCCCGTGCTATATTCGTCAGGTTTATCCGGGACAGCGTGACTCGGAAAGCGTTTTCCGGTTACAGCCGTTTTTCTTTCTGGCACTGTTCTTGCTTATAGTCTGATGCTTATAGTTGGAGTCAAATAACAGACGGAGCAGAATATGAGCAATACAATAGATGCCGGTTCCATTCTTATGAATATGAACAGAATGAGCCTTGAGGCCGGAAACGGACTTAACGGTCTGAATCAGATCAGCGCCGGTACCTCTGGCGTAAGAGAGACCTCGGCGGCTGAGGATTTTGGAAATGCTCTGAAGCAGGCCCTGGATAATGTCAATGATCTGCAGATTCGGGCAGACAGTGCCAGAAATCGCTTTGACATGGGGGACAGATCCATGACGCTTGCCGATGTCATGATTGCCAGTCAGAAAGCTTCGATTGCCCTGGAGGCTACTGTTCAGATCAGAAACAAGATGACTGAGGCATACCGGACTGTGATGCAGATGCAGTTTTAAAAATATAAAAAAGCGGATCGCGGATTTTTTTCCGGGGGTGAGAAATTTATGGCTAAGAATGAAGTTGCGGTTGCCGATGCAGGAGATTCTGCAACCGACGGGGTAAGCGTATCAAAACCGTCTCCCCTGAAAATTCTGCAGAATGCCGATGTTATGCGTTCGGTCATTATCATTCTGTGCCTTGCCATTATGCTGGTTGCTGCTCTTACCGTCATATTGTGGGGGCGGGAGCCGGTTATGCGTCCTCTGGGAAGTTATACCGAGCAGGAGGAGCTGAACGCGGTGATTGCATACCTGAAGCAGCATCAGTATGAATACCGCTTTGACGAGCTCAGGGACGGCAGAAAAAATACGGTGTCTGTAACCGTGGACGATTATGACAGGATCGTCGAAGGATTGACAGTTGACGGAATTGTGTCAGCGGGTCCCAGAGATGGTTCCCAGATTCTTCTGGAGGATTCCAGTTTCGGGGTCAGTGCCAGGAAAGAGGAGGAGCGTCTGAAATATGCGCGGGAGCAGCAGATAGCAAGCATGCTGCAGAACAATCGCAAAATTGTGGATGCCAAGGTGCTTCTGGCGATTCCTCCCCGCAATGTGTTTGTTCGGGAGGCCAGGCATCCCTCTGCCGCGGTTACTGTCAAGGTAGCCGGTTCAGGGACTCTTTCTCCCAGTGAAGTTGATGCCATAGTGGACAGTGTGGCCTCTGCAGTGCAGGGACTGGATCCTTCCAGAGTTACTCTTATTGATCAGAACGGGCGTCTTCTTAATTCGGGATCCATGGATGCGGCATCTCAGGCCATGAGAAGGGCTACGGAACTGCAAAGTCAGAAGGAGTCTCAGTATAAGCACAAGATTGAGGAGATTCTGACACCCATTCTGGGTTACAGCAATTTCACTCCTATGGTAGCGGTGGCTATTGATAACGTTGATGAGGAAAAAACTTCCCAGACCTATAACAATACTCCGACAATCCGTTCGGAACAGGTATCCGAAGAGCTGAATTCGTCAAGAACTCCCAGTGGAGTTCCCGGAGCCGTTACCAATCAGCCTCCGGCCAATGCACAGCTTCCCGAGGTTAATCCCGGGGATGTGGCTGCCACCGGGGTCAGAACCAATGGTATCAATGTTGGCGTTCAGGGCAACTCCTCTCGCAGTGCCACCAGAAACTATGAAGTGGATACCACCATCAGCCATTCCCAGAAAAAAAGCGGCAGTATTGAGCGTCTTAGCGTTTCTGTGGCGGTAAATTACAAGGACGGTACCGACAAGGACGGAAATCCGGCCCGGGTGCCCAGGACTCAGGAGGAACTTTCAAAAATTGCGGATCTGCTCCGCAGCGGTTTGGGAATTGACGAAACCCGGGGTGATACTCTGGCCGTTCATACTGTAAAATTTTTTCAGCAGGATTCCGAAGAGTTTACAGATACTCCGTTTTATGATCGTCCGGTTTTTGAAAAGTCTCTCAGAATTGCCATTTCCGCACTTATTATCATTTCCATTCTGATGTTCCTGGTAAGACCTCTGGTGATGAATCTGATTAATCGCAAGGCTTCGGATGAAAGTGCCAAGGAAACAGATCTCGATAACAGTCTGGCTCTTGAGGGTGATGATGATTTGAATCTTCTGGTAAAGAACGAGGATGGTCCTCTTACTCTTTACGATATCAAAAACGGGCAGATTGTGCTCCCTGAGCTGCATAAGGATGAGGATTTGCTTAAGGCGGTACGGGCTCTGGTGGCCAACGAACCGGATCTGGCGGCACAGGTAGTTAAGGACTGGGTTTCATTGAATGAGGTAAAATAATGGCTGGAGGCAAAAATAACAGCGCCGGGAGCAATAGTGCCCTCAGCAAGACGGAGCTTACCGATGACCAGCGGGTTATTCTGTCATCCATGAGCGGTATTGAAAAGGCAGCCGTGCTGATGCTGAGCCTTAATGAGGAGGACGCGGCCGGAATATTTCGGCATCTGGAGCCCAAGCAGGTACAGAAGCTGGGTATGGCCATGGCCTCTATGACTGATTTCAGCAATGAAAAGGTATCGGCAGTGCATCGCCTTTTTCTGGAGGATATTCAGAAATACTCCAACATCGGTATCGGGTCTCAGGATTTTGTCCGCAAGGCTCTTACCGCGGCACTTGGCGAGGATAAGGCCGGTAATCTCGTGGATCAGATTATCATGGGCTCCGGCGCTCATGGTCTGGATTCCCTCAAATGGATGGATGCCAGACAGGTGGCTACCATTATTCAGAACGAGCATCCGCAGATTCAGACTATTGTGCTTTCGTATCTGGATCCCGAGCAGAGCGCGGAAATTCTCAGTCAGTTCCCGGAACCGGTGCGCCTGGATCTTATTATGCGTATTGCCAATCTGGAGGAGGTTCAGCCGGCAGCTCTTCAGGAACTGAACGAAATCATGGAGAAGCAGTTTGCGGGCTCCTCCAGCGCTCAGGCTGCAAAGATGGGCGGGCTCAAAGCGGCGGCTTCTATTATGAACTATCTGGATACCAATATTGAAGGTCAGCTCATGGATGCCATCCGAGATAATGATGAAGAGATGAGCCAGCAGATTCAGGATCTAATGTTCGTATTTGAAAATCTTATCGATGTGGATGATCGCGGTATTCAGACTCTGCTCCGCGAGGTTTCGGGCGACCTCCTGCAGAAGGCTCTTAAAGGTGCTGATGACAATCTTAAGGAAAAAATCTTCAAGAATATGTCCAAGCGTTCTGCTGAAACTCTCAAGGAGGATATGCAGACTATGGGGCCTATGCGTATCAGCGATGTGGAGGCCGCTCAGAAGGAAATCCTTACCATTGCCAGAAGACTGGCTGACAGTGGTGAGATTGTGCTTGGCGTAGGCGGCGGGGACAACTTTGTGTAATAGCTTATGAGTGAACAGGATAGAGCCTCTCCTATGGAGTTTGAGTACCTGAGTGATGCCGGTACCGAATCCCGTAAAAGGGAAACTAATGCCATGGGGTATGCCAGTGACTGGTATGAGAAGGGACTGGAGGCCCGGAAGAAAAGTCAGGAAAAGGCCCGGGAGGAGGCGGAGATTCGGGCCAGTATGCCGACATTGGCCGAAATCGAGGACATTCGTAAAAGCGCCTATGATGATGGTTTCAGGGAAGGCAAGAAGCTCGGCTTTGAAACCGGATATGCTGAAGGAGTTCCTGCCGGGGAAAATGCAGGCCGGGAAGCAGGACTGAAAAGCGGTTATGACGAGGGACGGGAGGCCGGACTTGCAGAAATGCAGCGTCAGGCAGCCCGGTTCTGCTCTTATGCAAATCATCTGGTGAAGCCGATTCAGGATCTGGATGAGGAAACTGCCTCCGAGCTTATATATCTGGCAGGAAGACTGGCCCGGGCCTTTATCAGAATGGAGGTGGCACGGAGTGCGGAATACGCCGCCTCAGAGATAGCAGAGGCCTGCCGGCTTCTTCCGGTTGCTTCCGGTGATGTCAGTATCAGTATCAATCCGGAATTTATCGACGAAATCAAAACCATTCTCCGGAATCCATCCGTGCGGCTGGTGCCGGATCCCTCTCTTAAACCTGGCGATCTTAGGGCCGATGTGGCCATGAGCAGCATTGAGATCAATCTTGAGGAAAGAATTGATGCTTTTCTCTCGGAATTTCTGGTCATGAATCGGGAACGGCGCGGGGAGGCCGCCCTTAATTCCGCTTTTAAGGAGGAACCCTGTGCTCGGGATTTTTCTGCCGGATCTGAGGCTTCTGGCATTTCCGGGCAAAAGCTCCCGGATGAAGAAAACACCGAAATATCCCCCGAAGCAGTTTCGGAAACAAAAGGCGGGATATCATCGACAAGACCGCTTGGATCCGGAATATCCCGGGCTCCCGGAGGAGGCGGAACGTGAGCATTCTGGACAGTCTGCAGAACTGCGTGATACCCGGAGGTCCTGAAAGTCCGCGGGTTTCCGGAAGACTTACCCGGGTGGTGGGACTTACTCTTGAAGCTGTCGGGCTTCGGGCGGCGGTGGGGTCTATCTGCCGCATTGAAACCGTGAACGGTACTCTGGATGCCGAAGTGGTGGGATTTGCCGGGGATCGGATTTATCTTATGCCTTCTGAGGAGATGAAGGGTGTGGTTCCCGGCGCCCGGGTTACCCCTGTTTCATCGGGAAGCACTATTCCCTATGGCATGCATCTTCTGGGGCGTGTTATTGACGGTATTGGTCAGCCCATTGACGGTCTCGGGCCGCTGATAAAGGATCGCCGGGAAAATTTTGTTCCGGCTCGGATGAATCCGCTTGCCCGCAAACCTGTTAAAGATCCCATGGATGTCGGAGTTCGAGCCATAAATTCAGTAATTACTGTGGGAAAAGGGCAAAGAATGGGACTGTTTGCAGGATCCGGTGTCGGAAAATCAGTACTTCTGGGGATGATGACACGGGGTTCAGCTGCTGATGTTACGGTGGTGGGATTAATCGGCGAACGTGGCAGGGAGGTCAAGGAATTTATCGAGGATATTCTGGGAAAGGAAGGGCGGGCCCGTTCGGTAGTGGTGGCGGCTCCTGCCGATGCCTCGCCTCTTATGCGTCTCAAGGGCTGTGAAACCTCACTGGCCATTGCGGAATATTTCAGAGATCAGGGGAAGGATGTGCTGCTTCTGATGGATTCTCTGACAAGATATGCTCAGGCACAGAGAGAGATTGCTCTGGCTATAGGAGAGCCTCCGGCCACCAAGGGCTATCCGCCCTCGGTTTTTGCCAGACTTCCGGCGCTGGTGGAAAGAGCTGGCAACGGTTCCGAAAAACAGGGGTCGATTACCGCATTTTTTACGGTTCTTACGGAGGGAGATGACCTCCAGGATCCCATTGCTGATTCTGCTCGGGCTATTCTTGACGGTCATATTGTGCTATCCCGTGCCCTGGCTGACAGTGGACACTATCCGGCTATAGATGTGGAAAAGTCCATCTCCCGTGTTATGCCCATGGTTACCTCCGATGAGCACCTGAACATGGCGCGGGCGGTAAAGCAGTGCTATTCTCTTTATGAGCAGAACCGGGATCTGATATCTATAGGTGCCTACCAGGCCGGGGCGGATCCCCGCATTGACAAAGCTATAAAAATGAAACCGCTTATTGACAGCTTTTTGCAGCAGAAAATGAAGGAGGTTATCCCCTACGATGTTTCTGTTGACGGTCTTAAGCAGCTCTGTCAGGCATTGCTGAAATAGACAGTGCCAGGTGCGGGAGGAGACAGAGGAGATAAAGCTGTGCTGTCTTTGCGGAATGAGGTGGTGCTATGAGTGATGCTTTGGGACTTCTTCTTGAGAGATTGCTGAGCAGGGAGGAGGAGGCCCGAAATGCCTATCTTCTGGCTCTGGAATCTGAGAGAAATTTTAAAAGACAGCTGGAAGCTCTTAATCAGTATCGGTCTTTTTATTCTTCCGAGCTTACGGATCGGGGGCTTCAGGGACCGGTATCCACCGCTACCTATAGTCATTTCACCTCGTTTATCGGAAGGCTCGACAAAATTTCGACAGAGCAGTTAGAGGGACTCAAAAAGGTGCAGGGAGAAACCGGCAAACGTCTGGAGTTTTATCAGGAGGTTCAGGCCAAAAGAAAGGCCATTGAATTTCTTATTGAAAAGAGACAGCGGGAAAAGCTGGCCCGGGAAGTTAGGCAGGAGCAGAAAATGAGTGACGATCTTTCGACAAATCGGTATTTTCAGGTACATTCCCGGGATGATGAATAGCCTGTGCCGGGAGTTTTCCGAATACCGTGTTCTGTATTTTTCCGGAAGTTTTTGAAAACTGTTGTTGCCCCTTTGGTCTGTGTGTCCTATAATGGGTTATGTAAACGATTTCAAAAAGTGCGGTTCGTTGTTATCCGGAACCGGCACTTACAGCATAAACTTAGATTCCGTGCCCTGATTAAAGCTTAACGGCATAGCTTTACGGAATCAGTTTTTCGGGCAGTACTGAAATTGCTCTTTTCGGACAGCGGCACCTTTGAGAAGATGTGTGCTGGTTTCCCCCGGGGTGGGCATTTTCAGATAGGCGCAGAGAAGGGGAGCCTGTGAGCAGACTCCCCCTTTGTTTTTGTACACTGGTTTCAGTGCCGGTTGTCGTATCTGAGATGTTTCCCGTTTCATTGTTTCCTTTTTTGATTAATGGATACATCTGGCAAGACTGTTGCATAAGTATTCATGTATGTCATAACACAGTCATTGAAATGACTTAAGGAATCCAAAATGATAGCAGTAAATACCAGTGCCTCAGGCAATATCGCCTCTTCGTTCAGCATTTTTAGTAATGTTTGGTCTCGGAAGCAGTCGGGGGCTTCTCTGAGAAGCGTTATTGATTCCGGGGACCGTGAATTTTCTGTTACTGAGCTCATCAGTTCCGATTCTGCTGATAATGCCGCAGCATGCTTTGCCGATGACGCCTGCCGCCAGAGTGCCGGATCAGATTCTTTCAGAGAATGCGATTTTTATGATCTGTCTGCTGAAACCGGAGATTATAGTCTCAGGCTTTACGATATTGTTCTTACTGCCGCCGACTTTGAGCTTTGTGCGGAATAGGCAGTACTGAATTTCTGCAGTCTCCTTTGGCATTATAAGATGATGTTTCTTTGAAGAGAGTGCAGACAGTTATATTTCATGATGGTCGGAAGACTGTATAAACAAGGGGAGATCCGAAAAGGCTCTCCCCTGCTGTTTGGGCGGCAATCTGGCGCCGGCAGTTTTATACCGTTGTCCTGGAGTAGTCTGACAGAAAGAAGAATTCTCTAAAGGTGTGATTATTTTTTTGAAATATCAGAAGCTGGCAGAAATTTTGCAAAAGTACTAATGAACGTCAAAACATAGTCATCAAGATGACTTAAGGAATCCAAAATGCTTACAGTACTCGCTGATTTTTCACATGCTGCCGCATCTGTTCGGGAATATGATTTTTACGACCTGGCTCTTGAAACCGACGATTACAGCCAGAGCCTTTATGAAACTGCTGTTACTGATGATGATTTCGAGCTGTCTGACGAATAGCCAATACTGATTTTTCGGTACTGCCGTTTCCCTGTTTTGGGGCCTTTCAGGTGTCTGAGGATCCGGGCCTTGAAGGAATTTAACATGTCTCCTGCCTGATTTTAGCCTTTTTTGAGAAGATGGCAGTTCTATGCGGCAGAGATTGTGTCAGAATTCTGACATGACAGGGAAACGGTTTTTACCAGAGATGTTTTCGGATTCGCGGATCTCTGGATTTCGAGTGATCTCCTGCTCTCTTCTTCGTTTACCTCTATTATTTTCTTTTCCTGCTCCTCCTGATTTTTGTCATTTATCTCTCTCTGAGGGCTTGTTGGCAGGATTGTTTATCCGGATTCCGGGATCTGGCAGATAAATTGCATCTTTTATCCCGTATTTCAGAAAGCAGTCATTGAATTGACTTAAGGAAACGGAAATGTTATCAGCATCAGTAGATTTATCCAGAGCCTCATCTCTGTTGACCATTGGTGTTCCGTCTGCCGGCAATTTCGGCAGCGGCAGACAGGGAGGGGTTTCCTTCAGCAGCATTCTTAATGCCGGAGACCGTGAAGTTTCCCTGCCGGATATTAATGCTGCCGTCTCCGGCAGTGTTTTGCCGGAAAAGAATGAGATTGCCGGTCAGGTGCTATCAGACAGCAGGGATATTCGGGACGAGGCCGATGAGGCCGCAAACCAGAGGCCTGATTTCTACGACCTTTCTGCGGAAAACGACGATTTGAGTCAAAAGCTTTATGATGCTGAGCTTTCTGATGCTGATTACGAACTTTTCGATCCGCTTTCCCAGGAGGGGGAGAGACTTGATGTCGAAGATCTGTCATCTGATTTGCTGCTGTGTCATTCCGAATCTCACGGTGTTCCTGATTTGACAGCCGCCTGTCCCGAGGTGCGGAAGCTGTTTTATAAGGATTTCTGTTCTGCTTCCTGGAATGCTGCAGACAGCGGGGATCTTCCGGAGGGTGTTTCGATAACCGGAGCTGGAGTTATCCAGGATTTTCAGAAAGCCGGGGATTATGCTTATCAGCCGGAGGGATCCGGTGTTTTCCGGGGGCAGGACGTTTTAGGGGATTCTGGTTTCCGTAATTACGTGCCTTCCGGAAATTACGGCAATGATGCGGAAATTCTTTCTCGGAATAATGGTTCCGTGATGCCGTATGGTACTCCTGGGGATGGACGGGAGGGCTTCTTCGCGGTTACAGCGGCAGTTCCGGAAAATCTTGCTTATTCGACAGAAAGGGATTATTCCCGTATTGCTGTCAGTGATGAGGCGGGGTTCGGAGAAAGTGCCGGAATTATGACTGAGGTTTCAGACAGTTCCGTGCTTCCGGAAGCCGGATCCTCAATTGACTCTGATAATGACAATACCGGATTTTTTACCGCATCTGATTCGATGCCTGCCGGGAATGCGGCGTCTTTGGAAATGGATTCTTCAGTCAGTCAGGAATATATGTCCGGAGAGATCCCGCGGAATAATGAATTGTCGGCTGAGAGTTTCACGGGTGTGCATAATTCCGAGGAATCCCGGTCAGGTACGGCACAGTCTTATTCAGCACCTGAAAACATTAGGGAATCTTCAGACAGTGCCGCCGGTATCAGGGGGACGGTGTTTCCTGAAGTTAAAGCTCCTGTAACCGAAGACACTTTTCTTGCAGAAAACGCCGGTTCCGGGAATATTCCGGGAAGAATCCGGGGTGCCGCATATGAGGAAAGTGCCACCGCTGAAAAGCCGGCAGTTTCAGCAAAGGATTCCGGTTCTCTAAGCAGGATAACCGGACTGGAAAGTCTCAGGGTGAAAACCGTGCCTGTGTCCGGAATGCCGTCTTCGGTATCGGGTGAGGGCGATTCTGCCATGGCAGCTCTAAGTCTTCTTCAGGTTCAGAAAAATGTCAGTACCAGAATTGTCAGCAGATCTGCAGTATTTTCCGGAGCATCTGAAAGCGACCGTTCGGCAGGTTCCGGTTTTTGGGCGTCTTCAGGAGAGGAGAGCGGGGAAGACCTTCTTCTGACTTCCGAAATCATTGCTGCCGGAGAAGATAGTTCGGATGGCGCTTTCGGAGAGCCGGGCGGCAATTCTCATGAGCGTCCTTTTGGAAGACCGGAGCCGGCAATGGTTATTCCCGGAACGGACAGATCGGCCGGGGCATTTTCTGAAAGCCGTTTTGAAAGCTTCCTGGGAAGAGGTCTTTTCGGAACAGCTTCGGGAACCGTTAACACCGGAACTGCGGAGGCCGTTAGTCTTTTTGAAGGCAGTCCCCGTGAAAATGCCGAGGCGATCCGGGAGCAGGTGATGCGGATGGCTGCGCGTAACCTTAAGAAGGTGGAGATAGCTCTGACCCCGGAAAGACTGGGACATCTTAAGATTGAGGTGGATATGGCGGAAGCCGGGAAAGCCCGGGTGCGCTTTGTGGTTGCCAGCACCGAAGCCCGGGATCTTATTTCCCAGAGCATGGACAAACTGAGAGACAGCCTGGCCGAGGCCGGTATTAATCTGGAGGGACACGCTGTGGATCAGGATTCTGGCGGAGAATCCCGCGGCCGGGAAAGAGCAGAGCGGGAATGGGAGAATTCCCTGAGACGGCTGGCCAGATCCGGAAGACAGGGTGAATGGCAGGAAATTTTTTCCGGGGTTCGGGATGGGATTTCCGAAGCATCCGGGATTATGAAATTCTGGTAAAGGCAAATATTCAGGCGGCAGATAGCCGGGAGCGCCGTTTTCCTGCGGGGGCTTCCGGCCGATATGGTGAGGAATTCGCAAATTTTGCTACAATTCCGCTACAATCCCGCCATTGAATGCCGGTTTGCATATAGAATAGGTGTGGTGCGGTTCGGCCAGAGAGGATGGAGTGGTGTCCGGGCATGAACGCGGGGGCAACGGAGCGGAATTATGGCGGATGGAAATCAGGAACAGCAGTTAAGCTTCGGGGATGAATCAGGGAAAAAGAAGAAAAAACTTCTCCTTATACTGATTGCGGCCGTTCTGCTTGCTGCAGGAGGTGGCGGAGCGGCTCTGGCTCTTTCCGGCGGCGGAGGTGAAAATCCCGAGAATAAAGAGGTTCCGGTGCAGCTTCCGGGAAATCCGGCTCCCGGAGCACCGGAGATTCTTTACCTTAACATAAAGAAGCCCTTTGTCATCCAGCTTCCCACGAAACCGAGACACCGCATGATGCAGGTAAAAATTCAGATTACCGTGAACTCTCAGGATAATCTTGATCTTGCCACACTGCACGAGCCTTTGATTAAGAACGCCATCAGCGAAGTGCTCTACAAGTATCAGACACAGCCGGATATTTATAATCTGATTGAGGGGCGCCGTGAGGTTAAGGCGGCCTGTCTGAAAGAAGTGCAGGAGGCAATGCTGAAGGAAACCGGGAAACCGGTGGTGGAAAAGGTTCTTTTTACCGATTTTGTAATGCAGTAAACAGGCAGGGCTGGCAAAGTGTCCGATATTTTAAGTCAGGATGAAATTGATGCGCTTCTTCACGGCGTCGACGATGTGCCGCAGGATGAGCCGGATCAGGGAGCAGATTCTGGAGATAACGGTTTTACCCGCTATGACTTCGCAGCCCAGGATCGTATAGTCCGCGGGCGTATGCCTACTCTTGAGCTGGTGAATGAAAGGTTTGCCAGACATCTCCGCATATCCCTTTTCAACATGATGCGCCGTACCGCCGAAGTTTCGATAAACGGCGTTCAGATGATCAAATTTGGGGAATACGTTCATACTCTGTTTGTGCCTACCAGTCTTAACATGGTGCGATTCAGGCCTCTGAAGGGAACTGGCCTTATAACCATGGAAGCCAGGCTGGTATTCATTATGGTAGAGAATTTCTTCGGAGGCGACGGCAGATACCGTGCCAAGATCGAGGGGCGCGAGTTCACTCCCACCGAAAGACGCATCATCCAGATGCTAATGAAGATTATTTTTGAGGATTACCGGGAAGCCTGGTCTCCGGTGATGGATGTGGAGTTCGAATATCTGGACAGTGAAGTGAACCCGGCCATGGCCAATATTGTCAGTCCTACCGAGGTTATTGTCATCAATTCTTTCCATATCGAGTTGGACGGTGGTGGCGGCGATTTTCATATAGCCATGCCCTATTCCATGGTGGAGCCGATACGCGAGCTTCTTGATGCCGGTGTGCAGTCTGATAAGGGAGATACCGACATTCGCTGGAGTAAGGCGCTCCGGGAAGAGGTTATGGGCGTCAAGGTGGGACTTAAGGTTCAGCTTATGGAATTCCAGCTGACGCTTCGCGATATTGAAAACTTCAGGCCGGGGATGGTGATTCCGGTAAAAATTCCGGAAAACACGCTGGTGTATGTAGAAGATCTGCCCACCTATCATGCCAAACTGGGCCGGACAGATGAAAAGCTGGCCATTAAGATAACCGAGCAGATTAAGCGTCCGGAATTTATGAAGAACGAGCTGGCTCTGGTGTTTCGCAGAAGAAGACGGCATGCTGATGATGACGACGAATCAGGAGAACAGGGGGCTGAAAATCCATCCTCCCAGAGTTGATTTTGCGGGAATGCGGAAGTAGCTGCCTCTGATAAAGGTATGAAATTCCGGAATTAATAAATATTTTGGAGCAGAGATTAAATGTCGGATATCGATGATGTATGGGCAGAAGCGCTGAAGGAACAGAAAAATTCTTCCGGCAACGTGCAGCTGTCAGATGAACCGCAGAAGGCGGAATTTGAAGATTTTTCCGAGGATCTTAAAAGGCCGCCTACTCCCGAGGAGCAGGCCAAGCTGGATGCCATCATGGATATTCCGGTAACCATTACCATGGAAGTGGGGCGTTCGCAGATCACCATTCGCAATCTGCTGCAGCTGAACCAGGGATCAGTGGTGGAGCTGGATCGGGTGGCCGGAGAGCCTCTGGATGTGCTGGTTAACGGAACCCTGATCGCACACGGGGAAGTAGTGGTGGTAAATGACAAGTTCGGTATCCGGCTGACTGACGTTATCAGTCAGATTGAACGTATTAAGAAGCTGAAATAGCAGCCGGGTGTTCCGCCCGGGGCAATCGGCTTTTCCGGCGTCCGCATTCAGGGACGGAGAGGAGGACTGTTTTGAAGATATTTCTTGGTGTCCTGCTTGCGGGACTTGTTCTTATCTGGGGAAGCGAGCCGGCCCTTGCCAGGGATCTCACCCTTAATGCAGTAACGGTAACCACCGCCGCCGACGGTTCTCAGGAATATTCCCTGACCTTGCAGGTGCTGCTCCTGATGACTGCGCTGTCATTTCTGCCGGCAATTCTCATCATGATGACCAGCTTTACCAGAATAGTGGTAGTGCTGGCTATTCTCAGACAGGCCCTGGGGCTTCAGACAACTCCGTCCAACCAGATTATTGTGGGAATAGCGCTTTTTCTGTCGTTTTTTATCATGAGTCCGGTGCTGGATGAGATAAATGACAAGGCTTTGCAGCCGTATATGAACGAGGAAATCACAGCGCCTCAGGCTTTCGAGAATGCCAAAATACCCATGAAAAAATTTATGCTGTCGCAAACCCGGCCCCACGATATCGGCGTGTTTGCCGAATTTGCCGGTGAGGTTTATGAAACTAAGGATCAGGTACCAATGAAGGTACTTATCCCTGCTTTTATGGTCAGCGAACTTAAAACGGCCTTTCAGATGGGATTTATGCTGTTTTTGCCGTTTCTGGTAATCGATTTGGTGGTAGCCAGTATTCTGATGGCTATGGGTATGATGATGCTGTCGCCAATGATTGTGTCCCTGCCGTTCAAAATAATGCTTTTTGTGCTGGTGGATGGCTGGTCTCTGATAATGGGCAGTCTGGTTACCAGTTTCGGTCTGGGAGGATAGCGTGGATCCCGAGGTATTTGTCGACATTGTGAGAGAGGCTTTGTGGGTAGTCACCATCCTGGTGGCGGCATCCATCCTGCCTTCTCTTGCCGTCGGCCTTATTGTAGCTGTATTTCAGGCGGCAACCTCCATTAACGAACAGACCCTGAGCTTTCTGCCCCGTCTTCTGGTAACTGTGGTGGCGCTGGCTCTGGGAGCCCACTGGGGACTGGAAAAGCTGATGAGCTTTTTTCGGCATCTGGTGGAGCTTATACCAACGGTGATTGGCTGATCCTAGGAGGCTGAAGGCGAAGATGGTGCTATCGGAGGAAATGATTCTTTCTTTTCTGGCCTCCCTGATCCTGCCCTTTATGCGCGTATCGTCATGCGTTATGGCTATGTTTGCCCTAGGATCCCGCAGCGTTCCCTCCGTTGTCAAGCTCACGCTTTCTCTGGCTCTTACTGTCATTGTCTATCCCCTGGTTCCGGAAATGCAGAATATTCCCGACATCTTCAGTCCGGGGTTCTTTCTGTTGGCCGGATACCAGATAATCATCGGGATTATGCTGGGATATGCCACCCAGTTTATTTCCCAGATTTTTGTAGTGGCCGGGCAGGTAGTGGCCATGCAGACCGGTTTGGGTTTCGCGTCCCTGGTGGATCCTGTTTCCGGTTCCAATACTCCGGTGGTGGGACAGTTTTTTACTGTACTGGCTACCATTTTGTTTTTTGTGGTGAACGGTCATCTGGTATTGTTTCGGCTTTTGGCAGAAAGCTTTGTAACTCTTCCGGTGGGCTTTGAGGGCTTCTTCAGCATTCCCTATATGGAATTTGCCCGGTTCGGAAGTCTGATGTTTTCGTTAGCGCTGTCTTTGTCGCTGAGCTCAATTTGTGCCATGCTGCTGGTGAATTTCACCTTTGGTGTGATGACAAGAGCAGCTCCGCAGCTTAATATCTTCAGCCTGGGGTTTGCGGTATCGCTGCTGTGCGGTCTTATTGTGCTGAGACTGGTGCTGTCCGGATTTATGAGACACTGGAATGAAGCTATGAACCGGGTTTTTGATCTGTCATGTTCTCTGATAAACACCTCCTGTCCTGGTATTTTCTAGCCAAACAAGGCATTTGGAAGGTCCCGGCTGTATCATCCCGGATTTATCAGGGGCATTTTTCAGAGATAAAGGGGTTTTCGTTGCCCTGAACTTTTTTTACCAGCTGATTCCGCTGGCACTCCCATTCGTCAGGGGGATAGCGGCGATCCCAGATATCCATAATCTGGCGATCCCCTTTTGACAGTTTTATGCCATGCTGTCGTTCCATATATTTGAATGCCCGGGCGATAAAGCCCCGGGTATATTCTGGAGGCTCGACAGCCCGTGGTTTGTCTTCTGATATGAAAAACTTACAGTTCCCGTATACGGATTTTTCCGGATGCGGAAACTGCCGGTAGCGGTAGGCCTTACGGTCATCGTTTACCTCTCCTACAGCCGGAGTGAGGTTGTGCATATCTCCGGCCATGATTTCAAATTCCGGAACGTTGTTGCAGTTATTGCGGCCACCGGTTTTCCAGCAGGACATCTGACCGCCGAACCAGGAGGCCGGGACAATATGTTCCCATTCGATCCTGCGGGCTCTCTTTTCCTGTTTTCTGATCCGGTAACCGCAGGTCGTGAGATCGGGATAGATTTTGCCGTTTCGGAATAAAAGGGAGCAGCGGCAGTAAAAGGTTTCCGGAGCAGGTGCTTCCCGATAGATTAGTATCAGCTCCCGTTTGGACTTTTCGAAAGGAATGTACTTTTGGGAGAGATCCCTCCGCCGGAGTTCATGATGGTGTTTTCCGGCAAACAGGGGTTCTCCTTCCACGGGATCAGGATCGGGAGAACGGGGGAAGTTTTTATCCGGATAATCCGGAAAATATCTGTGAATTGCTGCATATCCGCTTTCCAGTATTGAGATGAATCTCCGGTGGAGATCCGGACGGAGTCCGATAGCCAGTACCGATACCATGCCAATGATGTCCAGAGCAGTGATTAAGGTGATAAGCCATTTTATGGAAATATGCTTTAAGTATGCTACCAGTCTTGCGGGATTTTTCATCTTATGATGTTAAAAATTACACATTAAGTATATTGTCTGTAATTATATTGTATGCAGATATATTGTATCATAAATTTAGAATAAAGTGCTTTGCAACAGAGTTAAATATTATTATTTGGATTAGCGGCAGCAGTGATCAGAAAAATGCAGGATTCATTACTGCATGAGCTCACGACGAATTTGGCAATTTCCGGACTCGAATCAGCACATTCCGATTTTTACAGAGCTTTTCTTACCGTGGACCGGCAATATCTCATTATGGCGCCTTAAGAAAATTATTCGCTGAAAGATTTTTTTTCGCGTTCTGTTTCAGATATGTTGTACAATTCACGGCGTAACCGGAAGATAGTTGAATGAAATTTTAAATTTTTGTTCAATTACTGATTTCCGCAAAAACGCTGGAGGATGTATGGCACAGGAAAAGAGAGCTCCGGGATGCGACTGCCCGGCTATTCATGATGATTTTGTCGATATTGTGGAAAAGTCGCTGAAGCCAGGATCCGAATATATGGATCTGGCGGCACTTTTTAAAATGTTCAGTGATCCCACTCGTATCAAGATCTTGCATGCTCTTGAGCTTCATGAACTTTGCGTGTGTGATCTGGCGTGTGTTCTGGGACTTACCAAGTCTGCGGTTTCCCATCAGCTCAGCGCTCTAAAAATGGCTAATCTTGTGAAGTACCGTCGGGAAGGGCAGGTAGTGCTGTATTCTCTGGCCGACGAGCATGTGAAGATTATTCTTGATATCGGATGCGAACATCTGATGGAGGATGCGCTTTGATTTTCCCGGCTACCGGGAATAAAAAAAACCGCATCAGAAGATGCGGTAAAAAAGGAGTATTATTAAAAGGGAAATCGTCAGATTACACGAAGTGCTTTCTAAGCTCTTCGCCAGAAAGGTCTACCAGGTATGCCGGGGCGATGTCCAGTACGGTACGGGCTCCGGTCTGTCCTTCCTTGTTAAGACGGACGGCAGCTCTGGCATAGGCGGCGAGAACGCTTCCGGTGAATGCCGGGTTGGAATCCAGCTTCAGGCTGAATTCAATAATATTGTTGAACTCGTTATCAAGTCCGGTGGTGCCGGAACGGAATACAAATCCGCCGTGAGGGAGACCGCTGTGGTTCTTCTTCAGTTCCTCTTCGCTGATGAAATGCACGGTGGTGTCGTAGTCGGAGAAATAGTTGGGCATGGTCTTGATAGCCTGCTCTACACTGGAGGCATCGGCTCCTTCCTCAAGAACAACAAAGCATTCACGGGTGTGCTTCTGTCTGGTGGTGAGCTCCGGAGAGGATCCGCTGCGCACAGCATCCAGAGCGCTGTCTACCGGGATGGTGTACTGTCTGGCATCCTTAACACCGGGGATACGTCTTACGGCATCAGAATGCCCCTGGCTCACACCCTTGCCCCAGAAAGTGTAGTCCTTGCCGTTGGGCAGAGCGGCGGTAGCATAAAGTCTGGCCAGTGAAAACAGACCGGGATCCCAGCCGCAGGAGATAATCGAAATCTTGCCGGCAGCATTTGCGGCAGCATCTACGTTGCTGTAATGCTCCGGGATTCTTGCATGGGTGTCAAAGCTGTCGATAACGTTGAAGAGCTTAGCGTAGACAGGAGTCTGTTCGGGAAGATCGGTTGCACTTCCGCCGCCGAGAATCATAACGTCAATCTTATCCTTCCAGCTCTCAACTTCTGAAACGTTGACCACAGGAACATTAGGAGTTCTGATCTGCACGCTTGCAGGATCTCTGCGGGTAAAAACCGCTACCAGCTCCATATCATCGGAATGCGCAATTGCGCTTTCGGCGCCGCGGCTAAGATTGCCGTATCCTAAAATACCAACTCTAATAGTCATATATGATTCCTCATCGGGGAAAAATTCCAATTTACGACCGTATTGTACTCCCACTTTTGGAGGATACAAAGAAAAAGGTCAGAATTTGCAATAATTTCTTTGTTTTTGTTAGTAAATAAATGTGTTATTGTGGGGGTTGTGTGGATTATGTGTGAGGTATTACATGTTTTGAGGAAAAAATTCCTCAAAAACAATATTATTTACTTTGAATGTTGGAATTTGAGGAAGTGAACACATTGTAATTTGTGAACGTTTTCATAAGGACAAAAAGGAATCAAAACGGTATTGCCGCTGGCTGAGGCGAGAAGAGTCCAGAGCAACATAAAGAGGGTGAAAAGGACAGCGTGGCAGAAAAACTTCCGGCAGGACTCAATCCTGCCCGGAAGGAATGCCGCACAGGCATTCCGGGATGCTTTTCTTTTGCCGGGACTACGAAGACCCGGTTTGTGATGTGTTTTCGCTGTCCCGAAGAGTATAGCAGGGAATGTATTCGCTCTGAGACAGCAGGAAACGTTTCTGAGCAATAAATTCCTTAAGCAGCTTGTCCATAGCCTGCATGATTTCGCGATCTCCTTCAATAATAAAGGGGCCGTGCTTTTTGATTTCCTCCATTCCGGCTTCCTTGACGTTTCCCGAGACAATGGCCGAGAAGGCTCTTCTCATGTTTGATGCCATCAGAGACAGATCAGAGGACCGGTGCAGATTAAGAGAACTCATGTTGGCATGAGTGGCTTCAAATGGTTCCTGCAGATATTCCGGGATTTTCAGAGACCAGTTAAAGCAGTAGGAATCGCTGGTCATGGTGCGGTGCTCCCGAACCATTTCCAGTCCTTCTCTGATGGTTCTGGCAACCTTTTCCGGATTATTGATGATGATCTCATAATGTCTGGTGGCATTGTCGCCCAGTACTGCCTTTACAAAGGTGTCCAGAGCGGCAAAATAAGATCTGCTTTCCTCCGGTCCGGTAAGAATCAAAGGGAGCGGCTCATGACGGTTTTCTCTCAGAAGCTTTACTGAAAGAATGTATAAAAGCTCCTCGGCGGACCCGGGACCGCCCGGAAAGAGGATAATGGCATTGCCGAACCTGACAAATGCCTCCAGTCTCTTCTCGATATCGGGCAGAATTACCAGTTCCTTGACATAGGGGTTGGGGGGTTCGGCAGCAATTATTGACGGTTCAGTCAGTCCGATAAACCTGCTGGTGCTGTGTCCCTGCAGGGCATGTCCGAAAAAAGCTCCCTTCATGGGGGCTTCCATGGCTCCCGGACCGCATCCGGTACAGACGTCTATCTTGCGGAGCCCCAACCTGACACCTACCTCATAGGCGTAGTCATATTCCGTCTGACTGATGGCATGACCGCCCCAGCAAACAACTACATTGGGATTCTGTCCCGGAATCAGAGTGCCGGCGAGACGCAATCTGGAGAATATCCCGTTGGTAATGAGTCTTGAGACGGGAATCTGCTTCAGGGAGTCGATTTCGCTATGCATTTTTTCAATGGCAGAAAACTGCACGATATCCCGGAGTACCGTATAGAGATTTACCTGAATATTGCTGATAATCACTCCGTCGACAAATGCTGTTTCCGGGGGATTTATAAGTTCGAGCTTTACTCCGCGCTCGTTCTGGATCACATTGATTTCAAAATTCCGGTATTTATCCAGAAGAACGTGCGAATTGTCGGTTTTGGCACCGGTATTCAGTACGGCCAGAGAGCACTTGCGGTAGATGTCATACATCTCTCCTGATGAAAATCGGGACAGACTGTCGCTTTCCAGCTGTGAAAGCAGTGCCAGATTGTCAACTGGCTGGATAATAGAGATCATTAATCCCTCCGAAATCAGTCAATACTGAGAAGCATGTTCCTGGCAAACGATTCTTCTTCAGAGGAATTTCTAGCAGCGGTTTCGGCATGCTTGCGCTTTTCCAGAGCTTCGGACAGTGAGCCGAGCACAGAATCTGCTGATTCGTATTCTGTGATGATCTTGTAGCAGATAGATATGGTCACCGGCACCTTTTCATTTTTGTAATGAAAGGGAATTGTCTTAATGGTGGTGATCAGCTTTTCCGAAGTGGCCTTTGCAGCTGCCGGATCCCTGGTATAGGTGATTATCCCGAAGAAATCCGATCCAATGCGGGCCACAAAATCCTTTTCGTCCACAGATTTTCTGATGGTGAGTCCCAGTACCCGGAGGATCTTGTCACCGACGAAATCACCGTATTTCTTATTGATGCCGGCAAATCCGTCGATATCGGCAAAAATTACGCTCATGCCGCTGAATCCGGGGTCGCTATTTTTCGTTACATCCCTCTCAAATCGTGTTTCGAAGCTCATTCTGTTGTTGAGACCTGTAATGGCATCAATCTTGTTTTTCTGGGAGATGTCAGTAATTTCGGTCTTGAACTGCACGGCATCCTTCTTGATGGAGACAATCTTGTTTTCAATGTCGTCAAGATCGTTCATCAGCTTTTCCTGGACGTCCATGAACCCTTCTCTGGCCTTTATAAGATTGCTGAGGCTGGAGATTTTTTTATGAACCTGGGTTGTGATTTCGCTGTCGTCACCGGCATTGCTGACACACTCGTCAATGGCTGCGAGTTCCACGTCGAACTGGGAATTGTTTTCCCGGGCAGCCAGCTGAACGGAACGGTTGCTTTCCAGATTGGTGTTGAGAAGAGTATGCACGCTGTTGATATGCTCACTCATATTGCCCAGGAAAACCAGATTAAAATCCCGTTCGTTGTTAAACCCCTTTACCAGAATGGCAATGATCCTTTCAACCAGATAGGGAAGGTCGTTATATGAAATGATGATATTCTTGTCCATCAGAACATCGGCATATTTTTTGAGTTCGTCATTAAGCTCGCCGTTAAGTTCTACGCCGGTGATAAGAGAATGAATCTTGGTTCTGTCGGCTCCGGAGACACCGTCATTCTGATTCCCGGTGGTCATTTTTATAAAGTGCTCCAGCGTCTTTTTGACCAGATCGCAGATTAGTACCACTTTGTCGTTGTAGGGGCGTCCCCGGTTGAGAGCAATTTCGCTGGCGTAGTCCTGAAATGATTTGGGGAGTATTTTTGAATTTTTGATTATTTCGGGCAGAATTTTTATGTAAATTTCCAGCTTGGCATAAAAATCGAGTACCTTGCGGGACTGGGTATGCAGCGCCCCCTGTATTGCCATGACATCGTCAAGCTGGTTGTAGAGAGGACTTTCAGTGTTGATTTTGGAAATTGCCGTTTTCAGTCTGTCGTTGAAGGCGGTATCATGCCCCCAGAAAATCTTGGTCACCTGAGAAAGCAGACTCAGAGCGCATTCGCGTTCTTTCCTTATCCCGCGTTTAAGGGCGTTCAGTTCGGCTTCAAGTTCTGCAATTCTGGCTTCGGAGGAAACATTTCCGGATGGCTTGGGAGTGTTCATAAATACGTAAGTCCCTCAAAAAACATGCGACGCTATTTTTTGATATTCGTAGTGTCCAATTAATGTCGCAGGCGGGTATCAGACAATCAACCCTGTGACATTTTAATTTGTTGCGGATTTTCATATTTCATATCTGTTCACATAATCCCTATGGCAAAGTTGCAAATTATGATGTTGTGCAAATTTTTATAATTTTTTCAGCATGGGTTCTGAGTTCCCGGATAATCTCCTTTCTTTTTTCGGAAGGCCTCTGGTAGCGCAGTTTGCGGAACAGGGCGGCGGCGGCGGCGAACTCCGCTGCCAGATCCCTGCAGTTGCGGATATTCAGAGAGGGGGCTGTTTTTCTGCCTGCGGCCGGCATGCCGGTTCCGGAATCCCCGGAGGTCATGGCAGTTAGTTTTGCAGCCACCGCTTCCGGCGTTTCCCGTGTTTCTACAGTGATTCCAGTCCCGGAAATGCTCTGGAGAATTCTCTTCATGATCCTTATTTCCTCGGGATCCCGCTTCAGTTTCTTTTTCCCGAACAGGGTTGCGAGGAAGAATATCACGTAGAGTGCGATTCCTCCGAAAACAAGACTGAAGATAAGGGGCAGACTGTTTTTAAGAAGCTGTTCCTGGGAAGTCATGTCAAAGTTTAGAATGAACCTGCTCCAGGAATATTCAAGGTTTTCCGTTATATCACGCAGCTTTTTTAGAAATGCGGCAATTCCGGAAGGGGCTTCGTTGCCGTTTCTGATGGTAACATAGCCCTGTCCCTGAGAGAATTCCCGGGAAACCAGGAGTACAGGATCATAGGTAACCCAGTGTCCGTCAATGTAGGCCTCGGTCCAGGCATGAGCATCGTATTCCCTGATGATTACCAGATTAAGATCCGGCACCGTTTCCCCTCCGGCGTATCCGGAGACGATTCTGCTAGGTATTCCGGCCATTCTGAGCATGATGGCCATGGCTTCGGCGTAGTGCACGCAAAAGCCGCTTTTGCTGTCCATCAGAAAATAATCTATATGATTGCGGCCCTGATATCCGTTTCGTCCCGGCTTAAGGGTATATGAGAAGCCGTTTTTGAAATAGCTGTAGATGGCCTCTGCCTTTTCCCGGGGTGCTGCCAGATGTCCGGTAAGGCGGCGGGTGAGTTCCGCGGTACGGGGATTATCTCCCGGAATGAGTCGCAGGAAGGAGCGGGAATAGAGCTTTTCGGTTTCAGGGGCATATTCCGGATACCAGGTGAAATGGAAAAGCTCCCGCGAGCCTCCCGGCTTGTTAACGGTATAGGTGTCATCCTTGTTGTAGAAGGCGTTATCGTTGCTGTTGCCGGAGAATTTCAAAGAGGGAATGAATACCGTTCCTGTAGGCTCCAGCATGACGTCATATTCAATTCCTCCCGGAGCAGAAGGCTTGGGCTTCGGGGATTTGGCAAAGGGGTTGTAGGCAATGCGGTTTTGATCCTGCGATACCAGAAGATCCTGACTCCATTCGTCGTTGCGGTAGCGGCTGTAGGTCATTACCCGAAAGTACAGTGGGGAAGGCATGTCTCCCCGGAAACCTACTCGGGCCACCAGCTTATCGGACTGGTAGAGGTTTTCCAGATTTCTGACAGAAAACGAGGTGGAAATTCCGGTAATTCCGGATTTTTCATTGCCGGGCAGTACCCAGAAGGATCCGAAGCGCGGCAGTATCAGAAACAGTACTGCTGTCAGCGGAAGGGCCGGCAGAAAGAGCCGAAGCATAAGCCTTAAATCCTCTCCGACCGTGCTTCTTCTGGTAAGCGATATATATATCCAGACTATCAGAATGCCTGCCAGAGCAAGATACAGGGCAATAAAAATCTGGTAATGAAATATCAGGGGCAGAATACTGAGAAATACCAGCGCTGCCGCATGCACAAATGAATCGCGTTCGCTGGAATATTCCAGAAATTTCAGAGCGCAGCCCAGCACCAGAAGATTGATGGCGGCGATTCCCGCCTGCCGGTGAATAATGCCCTCCGTAACGAGGCAGATGATGCCCAGTACGGTAATTGACCGCACCGTAAGTCGTGACGGAGGGCGAAACCAGTTCAGGGTAAAACCTGTTTTGATGACTGCTGCCGCAAGGGATATCAGGATTACCGAAATGAAAAGAGTGCTGCCGGACAGTACGGTAGCCATAATGTAGAGAAGCCCCATAAGGGTCAGCGCTTTTTTAGACGCCAGCATGATATTTTCCTTCAGGCAGCAGCGCCAGTCTTGCCAGAATTCTTCCGGTATGGTTACTGGCTGTGTCGGGAGCTTCAAAAATGCCGAAAGCGTTAAAGCCGAAGCGTTGCTCCTTTCTGGCCAGATCCACCACTGCCCAGGTGAGCTTGCTGATAGAATCCTCATAATTGCGGGAGCGGATGCTGTTGATATTGAGATAAAGATCCATGCTGTTATCCTGGGAAAAATCCTTCACCATGAGCCCCTGCCCCCGAGCAGTTCTTTTCCAGTCAATAATTCCGGGAGGATCTCCGGGGTGGTAAGGTCTGACTCCTGATATTTCGTCACGGCTCTGAATTCTGGCCCGGGTTTCCGGGATTTCGGAAAAACCCTGTTTTTCGGGAGAGTTATCCCGGGAATCTGTGACAAGTCCGGGAAGGCGATCCAGGAGATACTCGCAGCTTACCGGACGTGGGTAGATTAGAATCTCGCTTTCCGGCTTTATGTAGGAAAAAGTGTTTATAATCCCTAAAGGCCAGGAGGAGCATACAGCCAGAAGAGGAACCCGGAAAAGGCCTCGCTTTTCATTGACAAAGCTCAGCTGCACAGTTGATCCGCTGACAAGATCCGGGGCGATCAGCACTGCGGCTCCTGGGGCTGTGATGCGCAGTCCCCTGATTATCCGGGATTGTCCCGGAGCAGTACGCGCAGTGACAAATACCGGCAGAGGCAGCGTTGTTCCAGCATGCACGGCGACGTTCATTTTTTTTATCTCAACGCTCACACCGTTCATATTGAAAAATCCGTAGAAGACGGACGTAAAAGTCACGCACAGCAGAAAAACTGCCAGAATGAGTACCAGATTGTTCTGGTAATTAATTCCAAAGGCCAGCATGGCCAGGAGAATTACCAGAAGTATCCAGCCGTTTTTGTTGGGCCAGACATACAGATTGTGAATTCCCAGGGGAACCCCGCAGGGGGCGGCGAAACGGATGCGCAGCCTTTTTCGCAATTCTTGCAGCATGAAGGATCGTCCTCAGACCAGCGGAGTGACCTGATTCAGAATCCGGTCGCTGTAGGATGCGGTGTCCAGAGAGGAAATATTCCCCTTGCGAAGCCGGTGTTCGGCGGCTGCCGGAAAAATTTCCTGTACATCATCCGGTGTTGCATAATCCCTTCCGGCAATGAAGGCCCGGGCTCTGGCGGCTGCCAGTATGGCCCGTGAGGCCCTGGGAGAAAGCGGGTTCGGGATTTCCGGATCGGTACGGCTCCGGATACAGAGGTTAACGATATAGTCGCACACCGGGTCGGATACGAATACCTTCTGAACCTCGTTCTGAAGAGCAATGATGCCCTCGGCAGAGGTCAGGGCCGGCAGATTCGGAGCGCGGTTTTCGTTTTTAAGGATGCGGATTTCTTCAGATTTGGACGGAAAGCCCAGAGATATTCTCATAGCAAAACGATCCAGCTGCGACTCCGGCAGCGGAAAAGTACCTGCCTGATCCAGAGGGTTCTGGGTGGCAACAACGAAAAACGGTTCCGGGAGTCTGTGGGTTTTTCCTTCATAGGAAACCTGATGTTCAGCCATTACTTCCAGAAGTGCGCTCTGAGTGCGGGGGGAGCCGCGGTTGATTTCGTCTGCCAGCAGCATATTGGTGAACACCGGTCCCGGATGAAATTCGAAATCCCGGCTTTTTTCGTTGAAAATGCTGGCTCCCAGAAGATCTCCTGGCAGCATGTCAGAGGTGAACTGTATTCTCTGGCTGGTAAGCCCCAGTACCGAAGACATGGCTCTGGCCAGGGTGGTTTTGCCCATTCCCGGGAGATCCTCAAGGAGCAGATGTCCGCCGGAAAGAAGGCAGCTGAGCGCCAGCGCCAGCTTTTTTTCTTTATCAAGTATTACCGAATTAAGGCTTTTAAGAATGTCCTGACAGAGTGACATAGGAATTCTCCCGAAAATACTAACGGGACTATCATAGCGAGGACCAGGGGGGGCTGTCTGTGACAGCGGTGCTGAATTCCGGAAAATTCCCTGCATTCAGGAAGGTCTCAGGGCGGGCGCCGGATAGAAGTTCGCCAACAAAACAGATGGCAAAAACAAAATCAAAATCAAAATCAACGCCCTCTCCACAGAGCATGGAGAAGGTCTTACGGGCATGTACGGGTACAAAAACGAAATTGCAGAAAAACTTCTCTCCTGCTGGAAAACAGGAGATCTGCTTTTGAATTTTGAAAGAGAACTATTCGGCAGACTGAGCCGGATCGCCTTCCTTGGGAATTTTGACTACCACAATATTGACAGCATGAAACCCCTTGTCTCCTTTCTCGAGATCATAGGTAACAGTCTGTCCTGGCTTAAGGGTTTTGAAGCCTTCCATGGAAATACAGGAAAAGTGAGCGAATACATCCTCGCCGCCATCATCGGGGGTGATGAAACCATACCCTTTGGTGTTGTTAAACCATTTAACCGTACCTTTTGCCATAAATAAACTCCACTAATTCTCTCCTGAGGAATATCCGTAGCCTGAAAATTCAAAATAATAACCGGTCCGGAACCGCAAGAGAAATCAAAATAAAAAGGCATAAAGCTTCTTTCAGTTTAACATTCAGTAAATAGCGAGTAACAGAAAAATCTTCATGTTTTTTTAAGGTTATCAACATTTTTACGGCATATATACTGTTTTAGCAGGCAATAAAACGGATCAGATTCCTTGAAATAGACTAAAACTTTCACAAACCTCAGGACTATAGAAAGCTTCTTGTTCTGAGGTCTTTTCTTTTCAAATCATATCAAAAATTCATCTGTTTCCCCTGTTTTTTGGAAATAATCTGCCTTTTTAACTCCTGTTTTATCGTAAAAGTTAGTGATTTCTTTGCAAAATTATTATTTTTTATGTCTTTATTAGTCCGTTTATGATATAATACGGACTATATATAAGAGGTGTTTTTATGAAGGTTCCTGAAGAAATCAGAAAGGTTAAAAGACCGGTTAATACTATTGTTGTATTAGGTCTAAAGTCAGCACTTTAGGCCTTCTTAAATTTCC
>NZ_KB899636.1:1239432-1277384 GCF_000378405.1 Succinimonas amylolytica DSM 2873
ACCTCGTAGACCGAGGGGGAGACCAAGAAAGGTTACAGTTTCACAAAACACTGAAAATTAGAGGTTATAGTCCGTAGAATTGTGAAACTTTTAATAGACCTTTTGCCATTTTTATTACCGGATAATACTGGATTCTGCTGGTGCGGAAGAAACAGCAGAAAGTACGGAGGCTATACAATCCCCTTGCTGATCAGAGCTTCCCTTAATACCTCAAATTTCAGATCCCGGAGATCATTGGGAGTGCCAGGTTCAGGATCATGGTATATCTGAAGTCCCTTTTCATGAACGGGCCGCCATACCTTGTCATAGTTATACCCCAGAACTGATTTGGTTCGCGGATACATGAATATTCCCGGTTTGTTATAAACGGCACTTACATGCACGATCGAGGTATCCGGGGACAGTATCAAATCAGCGTGTTTTATGAGCATGACAACTTCTTCAAATGATTTGAACGGATTGAATATAATTTCAGGAGATTTCTGTTTTAATTCCTCCGGTGCGATGTTCATAAGAACCATGATGTAGCTTCCTGCACAGTTAATGAGATATTCGCAGGTTTTATTGATAATATCGGATGATAGCGAGCGGTTGAGGGACGAAGCTCTGGAATTGATTACTACAAGACTGGGAGTGTCTTTGGATTTCGGGTTACGGTATTTCTGCCTGATATCGGAAATCCATTCCGTAACTCTTTGTTCGACTGCGGTATCGACATCAATGTAATAACGGTAATCGCTTTCGGCCAGACTGATCCCGAAATATTCGCGGAGAACCTGTACCGGTCTGCTTAAGAAGGGGCGGTTTTCAATATTTGTGAAGGTTTTTGCATAAACATTCCGGATCATTGAAAAAAAAATCCCGGGGAGGATTATCCGGTATCGGGACGCCGCTGTTCTCAAGATCCTGGTTAAATCCGATGATATTTCGGCAGTTGAGGGCACACAGAGCCTTCAGCTTGTGATGATCAAAATTCACATCGGGATCCGAGAAATCAACAATGGCATCAACATCTTCGCGATGGCTGAAATACTTAAATACAGTGTCATACTGGTCCCCCCTGATGAATTTGTCAACAAAGGGAAAGATTTTGGGTAACACTCCCAAAAGCCGGTCATAGCATACAATGCTAACCTCGCAGGAATGCTGTTTAAGAATGTGAATAAACCCGGAAACGGCAACGGCATCGCCAATTCCCTTGCCGGTCAGCAGAATAGCCACCCGGCAGCCTTTGCCGTTCTTTATGCTTTCCGCAATCTGCCTTTGAGCCTCGTCGGGTGAGAAATTTCTGTTATTTCTGTTTATCATGCGGTACAGAAGCATATTGAACTTGATTCTGAGCATGCGGGACAGAATCAGCCGGTTTTTATAGAGTTCCTTAAACATTTGGCACTACTTCTTTAGGTGGGGGAGACAAATAGCAATAAACAGAACTGTGCAGCTACGCTGTCTGTCCGGGGCTGCTCGGTCAGTGAAAAAATCCGGAACGGAAGGGCAGTCGTTTTAAATGCCAGTTCTGCACAGTACGTGTTTTGAGTATACCATTTTTTGTCTAAATTCGGAGGTGTCTGATATAAACCCTGGGCATTGGAATCTGCTGTATGTAACTTCATTGCCTTTTGGAGCAACAGAAAGACAGAATGCTTCAGTATTCAAGGCGGAAACTGCGGATTTCTCTGTTTTCCCGGAGGCTGTGCTCGATTTCCGGAAGAACCCGCGAATTAAGACGCCGGGCAGTATTCAGAAAATCCTGCCCCTTTGCCGGATCAGGATCTTTAATTCCAAGCCCCCGGATCATGCAAAAGCCGTAAAGGGCAGCGGCATCGCCGTAATGGCATTCATTTTCGTAATTGAACTTGAAATACATTTCCAGGTTGAATACGGCGTCCTGGTAATCCGGAGGTAGGGGGTTGATGTCTGCGAATTTGCTGCGCAGAAATACGGCTTTTTCAGGATATTTTCTGTTTTTGGATTGCCGATCGCGGTAAAGCTCTTCCAGGATTCTTTTTCTTTCCGCTCCGGAACAGCATACCTCCAGGTGAGTGCTGTCCGCCCCTGGTCTCAGAGAGTTCTGAAAGAAATACAGAACGCCCAGAAGGTAATAGCATTCATAGTATTCATTAAATACAGCTCTTTCGCAGAAATCCTTGGCCGCATTTACATCCTGCTCGATTCCGTCTCCGGTAAGACGCATGAGTGCCATACGCGGAAGTGGAACTACCAGATCCCGTGAGAGAAGCCATTCGAAAATGCGGTAGGCTTCTTCTTTCCGGTTGTGTCGGTACAGATGCATAGATCTGAACAGCCGCCAAAAAAGCTGCACCATTCTGTACAGATCGTACCAATAAAAGAGAAACAGAGAACAAAGGCAGACCAGAGCCTTTATGAACAGGTGATCGTCAACCTGACCGTAAAATAAGAAGACACTCCCTACAACAACCGCTACAATCAGGGATCTTGCAAGAAAATAGAACAATTAATCAGCCTGCCGGATGTTAGCGGGAACGGAATATGATACGCCCCTTGGACAGATCGTAAGGAGTGAGCTGGACGGTAACCTTGTCGCCAGTAAGAATTCTGATGTAGTTCTTGCGCATTTTGCCTGAAATGTGGGCCATTACAACATGACCGTTGTCAAGTTCAACGCGAAAGGTGGTGTTAGGCAGAGTCTCAACTATTGTTCCCTGCATTTCAATGCAATCTTCTTTTGCCATAAAATCCTCAATATTGACCGTTTCCCGGAACAAAACCCGACGTTTACTCCGGCATTCTGTCCGAAGTCAGATGCCAGCCGTCTCCGGTGTGCTTCAGTTTGCTGTCAATCAGGTCTGATCTCCTCTCTGAGCCCTACAGGAAATATCGCTGCCATCTCTGTGCATACGCTACAGACCGGGCATTTTACTATTATTATCGGAATTTGCAAATACCGTATTGAAATATCTCCCTGATTCTAGGATCTGCCAGGAGGTGATAGTACCGAACTTATCCCGCTGCCCGGGACGTTGTGTCATCATTGTTAAAGAGGCGATGAAACCCGTTCATACCGGGAGCGAAGATTTTCATGAATACCTGGGATGTATGACGAAAAAATCGATTAACTGTGTATAAACCCGGAGAACTGTTGATTTTAGGCGCTTTGTCTTGTGTAAAAACTGTGGAGAAGTTTTGAATGATTGTGGAGAAGTCTGTGTAAAAGTCTGTGCAAAACCCCGGGTAAAAAACAGTGCACATGATCTCATAAACATATAAAAACCGTCATAAGTATTACGGTTCCTTTCCGATTTGCGGTAAAATTCCTCATCCAGTCTGTCGGCTCTGCTGCTGACGACGAACCGATTTTCCGATACTGAATAAGGTAAAATGTAATATATATGATGCGTAAAACCCTGCTGGCTCTTCTTATTGTGGGAGTTCCTCTGGCACTTGTTTATGCTTTTCTTTTCATTCTTCCTCAGTTTGTAAACGGTGAAAAAGAGCATTCCGTTCTTGACGAGCGCTTTGCAACGGTGGTGGGCGATACAGTCCTTCCCAATATTGCCAACAATGCTGTCGGCCATAACAGCAGGGCGGATCAGGTGCTGCGTTACAACAAGGAGCATGGCGATCATTCTGAAGATGTCTTCTACCATGATCTTGACGTCAGGGAGCATGTTAACCGCAATACCTCATTCTATGACGTATCTGCCGATACACCGGAAGAGCTGCACGACATCATAGAGAGCAGTGCGCCACTGAATGTCAATACCAACAAGCGCAGCATTGTGAAGGTCAGCTATGCCATTAACTGGAATCTTGATGTAAGGCAGGAGCCGGAGCAGTGTGAATTCTACGGTGCCGATATCACTGTTGACATTACCACGGTAATGCCCAACTGGACAGAGGTCAGAAATCAGGCTCCGGAGGTTCAGGAGCAGTGGTCCCGCTATCTGGCGGATGCCTCCCATTACAGCAGCCGGCATGATCCGATTATTATAAAGGCCAGTAAAAGTCTGGCCCAGAGGATTCGCTATGTCGGGAAGCAGCGATTCTGCAGTGATCTTATCGAAGCTGTGAATGCCATGGGAGATGCGAGTCTTGTCGGTGCTGAAAAAATGATGGCCAGATATAAGAGCGAGACCGGTAACGGCCGGCTGATGGGGGTTCAGGTTCCGGTATTTGCCCAGAGTAACTATATTAAGAGTCTTGATGAGGATGACGAACAGAATCTCTGATCCTCGTTCTTGTTAACATTCACAGCTTAGGACCTGCAGGACATATGCCTCAGGTCCTTTTTTACGTCTGAAAAAAGCGCGGCCGCACAGAAGAGGATGCCGGGGTGCAATGACACGGAGCAGTCAGTGAGTGCGGAATGGACTATAATACTCCGGTTTTCCGGCAGGAGGAGTACGCCGGTCTGACAGCATTATTAAAGATCATCATTTAAGGAGAAATGCCTATGCCCATGGGATGGATAATTGCGGGGAGTGTGGTGCTTCTTGTAATAAGCAATGTTTTTATGAATCTGGCCTGGTATCTCCATCTCAGCAAAATGGCAGAACGTCCGATTTTTTATGCCATTCTGTTTTCCTGGGGAATTGCCTTTCTGGAGTATGTGCTGATGGTTCCAGCAAATCGCTGGGCTTCGGCATATCTCTCGGTTAGTCAGTTAAAAATCATGCAGGAAATGATTACTCTTTCCGTATTCCTGCCGCTTTCGATCTTTGTGTTTGGAGAAAAATTCAGCTGGGACTATGTCTGGTCGGCGCTCTGCATGATGGGAGCGGCATTTTTCGCTTTCAGGAGAATGCTGTTTAGCGCAGCGTCCTAAGGCGGATTTTTTTCGGAATCTGTTCCATCTGTTTTTATATTCTGTGTGAAGCCCTGAAGATATGAAAATGGAGCGTTGGGCTCTTTAATCCTGCGTGGGAATGCAGAGCCGAAAAAAGAAAAAGCCCTGAAAATTCAGGGCTCTCATGGCTGAAAATTTCGGCTCTGCGCTATTCTTTGTATGCGCCCAGCACCAGACAGGCGTTGGTGCCGCCAAAACCAAAGCTGTTGGACATTACCGTTTCAAGATGCTGTTCGGTATATTCCGTTACCAGGGGAAGTCCGGCTACCACGGGATCCGGATTTGTCACATTGATGCTGGGGGCGATGAAGCCGTTGTTCAGCATCAGGAGGGAATAAATGGCTTCCTGTACTCCGGCAGCTCCCAGAGAATGTCCGGTCATGGATTTGGTAGAACTGAATTTCGGCATGGCATCACCGAAGGTTTCCTTAATGGCCTCGATTTCCCGGGTATCACCCACTTTGGTGGAGGTGCCGTGGGTGTTTATGTAGTCAATACGGCGATCTCCGATTCCTGACATGGCCATTTTCATGCAGCGCATGGCACCTTCCCCTGAAGGAGCTACCATGTCATAGCCGTCGGAGGTGGTGCCATAGCCAAGAACCTCACCGTAAATTCTGGCGCCTCTGGCCAGAGCATGAGAAAGCTCTTCTACTACCACCATGCCGCCGCCTCCGGCAATGACAAAGCCGTCCCGATCGGCATCGTAGGTGCGGGAGGCCTGTTCCGGAGTGTCGTTAAATTTGGTGCTCAGCGCTCCCATACCGTCAAAGAGACATGACAGCGTCCAGTCCAGCTCCTCGCCGCCGCCGGCAAATACCACATCCTGACGGTTCAGAAGGATCTGTTCCACGGCATTTCCGATACAGTGTGCCGAGGTGGCGCAGGCGGAGCTAATGCTGTAGTTGACACCCTTGATTTTAAAGGGTGTGGCCAGACACGCCGAGGTGGTGGATCCCATGCAGCGGGTGACCTGATATGGTCCCACTCTTTTAACGCCTCTGGTTTTCAGAGTTTCGCATGCTTCTACCTGATTTTTGGGCGACGAACCGCCCGACCCGCAAATGAGTCCGGTACGTTCGTTGGATACTTCACTTTCCGGAAGTCCGGAATCCTTCACTGCCTCCTGCATTGCCAGAAAGGCGTAAACTGCAGCATCGCCCATAAAACGGCGTATCTTGCGATCTACCAGATCTGAGGTATCGAGCTTGACATTGCCCCATACCTGGGATCGCATCCCGATATCGCGAAACTGCTCCGAGAAGGTTATGCCGGATTTTCCAGATCTGAGAGATTCCAACACTTCTGTAGCGTTATTCCCTATGCTAGATACTATTCCGATACCGGTAATAACAGCTCTTCTCATATTATCTGTTTCTCCGTGAATTCTGTGGCTTAAAACGGATTTTGCGCCATCCGCGCAGTCATGCATTTATTCTATATCAATATGATGATTTTGAAAAAACAGTCATGGAAAACATTTGCCATTTTCTGAACATTGGCAGTCTTTTTCTGCAAAAATGCAGCGGTTTTCATAATCTGGGCCGAATTTTGTCGCTAAGCGGTTCCCGAATCTGAGAGGGGGCTGTTTAAACAGGGAAATTTAATTCCGGTGTTGTTATGTGGGATTTCCCATAACTCCGGATTTCTGTCATAATCCCTCCGGCTGAAAACGGGGGGCTGTGCTGCTGGTGTTTATTCTCCTGAGCTTCCGTATGGCCTGTTTTTTTAAGGAATACTTCCATGGAAATTTCGCTTGCTTCCGGGATTCCGTCCGCTTCGGATCCGGAATATGCAACAATCAGTATTGACGGGGAAACTGCCGGAAGTCCTGTTTTTGATGATGTATATTTTTCTGATGCCGGAGGATATCTGGAATCGGAGCATGTTTTTATCAGAGGCAACAGGCTTCCGGAACGTCTGAGGACGGGAAACGGAACCGAATTTGTTATCGGAGAGACTGGCTTTGGAACCGGTCGGAATCTTCTGGTTCTTATGAAACTTCTCAGAGAGCTTCGGGAACAGGGTGGAACTCTTCCGGAGATTCATTTTGTCACCATGGAAAAATTTCCTCTCCGCCCGGAAGATCTTAAAAAGGCTCAGGGTATTTTCCGGAATCTTTCCCGGGAGGCCGGGCTTTTTCAGGGGTGTTACCGGATAGCCGGTTCGGGAATACAGACCATGGTTCCGGAACCGGGGATCACGGTGCATCTTATTATTGGCGACGTTTTGGACATCAGTACTGCGCTCCGGCTATCCCGGCCGGTGGATGCCTGGTTTCTGGACGGTTTTTCGCCTGCCAGAAATCCTGATATGTGGTCTCTGCCGGTGATGCGGAATCTTTTCAGGCTGAGTATTCCCGGAACAACGCTGGCAACATATACTGTGAGCGGAACTGTAAGAAGGAATCTGAATGCAGCCGGATTCGCCACGGTGAAGGTTTCCGGCTGTGGTCGCAAAAGAGAAATGACAGTCGGAGAAGTTCCGTAACCGTATTCTTCTTTGCCGAACTCCCGGGTTTCTTATCTGGCTGATGAAACGTAGGAAAGCCCGTGTCATCAGCCGCCGTAATTATGAGATATATAAACCGTCCCCGTTATGCTTTTCTGTTCTTTTTTTATTCATACGGTTTTTCTTGAAATTCCGTCAATCCGGCTTTATGTAGATATCATACAGGGTGTTGTTTCAAAAAAGCCGTTATGACCAGAACCAGAATTGACAGACTTTCCCCGGAAGCCAGGAAGGTATTTCTCTGGATGAAGACCCTTCGCACAGGCTATGCTGTTTTGGCGCTGTATTCCCTGAAGCCGGCAGCTTTGGCAATAGTGGGAAATTTCCGGAGAGGCATCTCCTGGTGGGATCTCAGCTTTACCACTTATGAAATATGCCAGTGTCTGATTCCTCTGGCACTTCTGGCGGTATGGATTCTGCTCAGGCATCATTTCGGGGGCTACATGGCCGCCATGGTGCTGGCAGCGGAGTTTTGTGTCAGTGCGGTAAGAGAGCCCGTTCTTCTTAACGGAACCGGTATTGTTGTCTGTCAGGCTCTGGTCATCCTTATGTGCTGGAGTGCCGGAACATGTCAGAAAAAGCTTAGGAGAACCCGGCAAAGCCTCCCGCGGATTTACAGCTCGATAATTGAGGAGATCCGGGAAGCGGGCTATCCGTTACGGCACGGTTCTTCGTGATTTTAGAGGAATGCCCTTTCCGGCTACTTTTTTGCTTTTAATATGTCTGATATCCCAAAAGTTAAAGATATTGTTACGGATAAAGGCAGTTTTTATTTATAGTTAGTCAGCCTTGCTTATTATTATCGGAGGAGGTTAGTGCTATGTTTGAATTCCTGGAAGAGATGTCAGGCCTGGAATATATGTTCGTTCTTATGATGGTGGCCGGAGGAACGATATTTTTCATAAGACTATTCCTCATGTTTTTTACTGGAATCGATGCAGACCCTTCGGATGCTGAAACCTCTATTGCTGACAGTTCCGAGACGGCACTCAGATATATTTCTCTGCAGTCCATATCGTCGTTTGGTCTCATTGGCGGCCTGTTTGGTTTTTGGGCGGAGAGAACCTTCCATAACAGCGTTATTTCCGTACTGATAACACTGGTAGCCGGAGCTGTGATGGTTTTGATAATGGCTAAGCTCACCGCATTTATGCTGAAGCTTCAGAACCGGGGAAATATCAGGATTTCCAATTCTGTAGGCAAGGACGGCAAGGTTTATCTGACTTTGCAGAAGGATGGCACAGGACAGGTTGAATTCAGCATGCAGGGCAGACGTCTTTATTACAGTGCGGTTTCCGAGAACGGCGAAGTAATCCCCACCGGCACCAGGGTAAGGATTGTGAGAGTTACCGATGATTCCGTGCTGGTAGTGGTTCCTCTTACCGCTGCCGGTGCCGAGGAAAAGGGGACTCTGACAGGCGGCAGATAGTGGCTTTCTGATATTTGTACTGGAGTTAATCATTTCAGAGGAGAAGTTTAATAAGAAAATGGTGATGTTCTGATTTTAGGGTTATGCCATTTTGCTGTGGTCTCTCTGGGCATTTATGTAATCAGCAAGGACTTTGAAAGCTTTCAAAAAGGAGTCTGGCATCGTTTGAACCGGACCTTCCGGAAAAAGCTCCGATCCTGCCAGATAACACAGTAGAAAAATGAGTCTTGACGAATTGTAATTGTTTTTCGGGGCGGTTTTGAAAAGCAGTTTTGGATGTTTTGTACGGATAAGAAATATCGTATTTGATGGAGAAATAAGCATATGTTACCACTTGTGGCGGTAGTGCTTGCCGTTATTATCGGTATGGCGCTCATAGTATTTTTTGTTAACAGATTCAGACGCTGTCCTTCAGACCAGCTTCTGGTGGTTTATGGTATGGGAACCGGCGAAAGGGCGTCTAAGTGCGTGCATGGCGGTGGTGTGTTTGTATGGCCTCTGGTTCAGGATTATCAGTATATGGATCTGAAGCCCATGACTATCAATATTCCTTTGACCGGAGCACTTTCAAAGCAGAATATCCGTATTAACGTTCCTTCAAGCTTTACTGTTCAGATTTCTGCCGAATCCGACATTATGGGGAATGCGGCCGTATGTCTTCTCGGCATGGATCAGCCGCAGATAGAGGATATGGCCAAGAATATCATCATCGGCCAGCTTCGTCTTACAGTGGCTTCTCTGGATATCGAGGAAATCAACAGGGATCGTGAAAGCTTCCAGGAAAAGATCATGGCCAACGTGGAGCCGGAACTCAACAAGATTGGCCTTAAGCTTATCAACGTTAATATTACCGATATCACCGACGAATCCGACTACATCGAGAGTATCGGTAAAAAGGCTGCTGCCGAGGCGGTAAACAAAGCCAAGATTGATGTGGCCAATCAGGAAAAGATCGGTGCTGTTGGTGAATCCGAGGCCAACAGAGAGAAGGACATTTCTGTGGCTCAGAACCAGGCCGAGGCTCAGAAGGGTATGAAGCAGGCTGAGGCCGGACAGCGCTGCTATGTGGCTGATCAGGAATCCCAGGCAATTTCCGGCGAAAACGAGGCCAAGAAGAAGATTGCCCAGTCCAATGCTGAGCTGGAGGTTATCCAGGCTGAGGCTCATCAGAGATCTGAGGTTGCCAAGAGCCAGGCCCAGGCTGAAATCGAAAAGGCTAAATACCTCGCAGAAAAGCAGAGACTTAATGCTGCGGAAATTTCCCGTCAGGAAATCGACAAGCAGAAGATCATTATTGACGCCCAGGCTATTGCCGAGAAGCAGCGTGAAGAGGCCCGCGGTCAGGCTGATGCTGTGCTTTTGAAGTACCAGGCTGAAGCTCAGGGGCAGAAGGCGCTTCTTGAAGCTAAGGCATCCGGTTACGCCGAACTGGTCAAGAGTGCCGGAAACAATGTGGAAGCGGCTTCCACCCTGCTTATTATTGAAAAGCTCCAGGAACTGGTTGGCCTGCAGACAGAGGCGATCAAGAATATCAAGATCGACAAGGTTACTGTCTGGGATCATGACAGTAACGGAGGTGCTGGTGACGGAAAGACCTCGACTGCAAATTTTCTGTCCGGCATGGTGAAGAGTCTGCCGCCGCTTCATGATGTCGCAAAAATGGCCGGACTTAACCTTCCTGAGTATCTGGGGTCGGTGGATGCTGCCCGGACTCCCCAGAAAAAGGCTTCGATTGAAGAGTAGTTCGTGCGTGGCATGCTGACAGACTGAGAAATTCTGTTGTAAAAACATGTAAAAGCTCCGACAATTAGCCGGGGCTTTTTTTGTGCCTGAGTCCGGCAGTCATGTCCCAGCATTTTTCTGTCTGCCGGAGGATTGTTTTTTGTAATACTGCCTGATACGGCGAATACTGACAGAGAATCATGAAGGAACTTCTTAATATTGACGAGATTTTTATGAAAGAGGCTCTCAGGGAAGCCAGGCGTGCCCGGGATCTGGGAGAAGTTCCTGTCGGAGCTGTGGTGGTGATGAACGGACAGGTCGTTGTTCGGGGCTGTAATTCGATGCTGACCTCCCGGGATCCCAGTGCCCATGCAGAGATGGTGGTTATCAGAAAGACGGCTCTCCTTACAGGTAACTACCGCCTTATCGGAGCTACTCTTTATGTTACTTTGGAACCGTGTCTGATGTGTACGGGGGCTATTGTGCTGTCCCGGGTAGATCGGGTGGTATACGGGGCCTGGGAACCGAAGACCGGTGCTCACGAGTCGGCGTTCCGTGTTATGAGCGATCCCCGGCACAATCATGTGCCGGACGTCACCGGAGGAATTCTGGCAGAGGAATGCGCGGCTATCCTGTCTGATTTTTTCCGGATGCGAAGGGCGGAGAAAAAGGCCCGTAAGAAAGCAGAGACTCTGTCCGACTCAGCTTCTGACTATTCCTGAGTTTGCCGGGCGCCCCGCTTTTCCTGTTTCTTTTCTTCGTTCTTTGCCAGATAATCATATATGGCTATCTGCGAACGCAGTTTCCTGCGGTTGCCTCTCTTCACGTAGGTGTTCGTTTGTTCGGAATCGATGATTCTGGCTTTCATGGTATCCTGGAATTGGATATTGAGAATATCCATGATGCGATTTTTCAGAATCGGGGAGAGAATCGGTGTTCCCACTTCAATGCGGGTATCGAGATTCCGGGACATCCAGTCAGCGGAGGAAATGAACAGCCGGGGATTTCCGTTGTTGTAGAAATACATCACCCGGGGGTGTTCCAGGAAACGATCCACAATGCTGATAATTCTGATGTTTTCGCTGAGCCCCGGGATTCCCGGCCGGAGAGAACACATGCCTCTTATAATCATGTCGATCTGTACGCCGGCCTGAGAGGCTTTGTACAGTTCGTCAATCAGCTCCTTGTCCACCAGATTGTTGATTTTAACCAGAATTTTACCGGTAAATCCTGAACGGGCGTTGTTTATCTCGTTTTCAATCATGTCCGTGATTTTCCTGCGGGCATTGATGGGTGATACCAGAAGCCGGTCAAATTTGGTATGAATATAAGGAAATTCGATAAAGGTAAATACTTCTGCTACTTCCTGAGTCAGTTCTGGGTGCTTGGTAAACAGGGCGAAATCCGTGTAGATTTTAGCGGTTTTTTCATTAAAGTTGCCGGTTCCTATGTGGGCGTAGCGGGTTGGCTGCCCGTCCTCAATTCTGGTAATCAGGCAGAGTTTTGAATGAATTTTGAGGCTGGGCATGCCGAACAGTACCTTAACTCCGGCATCGGTGAGCCTGCTGGCCCATTTTATGTTGTTTTCCTCGTCAAATCTGGCCTTTAATTCCACGATTACCGTGACGTGCTTGCCGTTATTGGCGGCATCAATGAGCGAACTTATGACACGGCTTTTAGAGGCTACCCGGTAGATGTTGATTTTGATGGCGGTAACGGCGGGATCGTAGGAAGCCTGACGCAGAAGCTCTGTGAAGTACCGGAAGGAATGGTACGGATAATAGAGCAGAATGTCGTGGGCGCTGATGGCTTCGAAGGCATTTGCCGCTGCATCGAAATCGGTGGAGTTCAGTTCGGGAAGTGGGGTGTTTTCAATATAGTCCCGTCCGACATTGGGGAAGCCGGTAAAGTCCTTGAAGTTGTGATAGCGCCCCCCCTCCATTACGGAGTCGAAGTCCTGCATGCAGAGTTTGTTTACGATGTAGCGCACCATTTCCTTCGGCATTTCCTTGTCGTAGGCAAAACGTACCGGCATGGAAACCAGGCGCTGTTTCAGGCTCTGGGACATGTTTTCAACAAAGGAGCGATCCATCTGGGAAGACAGGTCGTACTCTGCGTCCCGGTTCATTTTTGCGGAATAGGCACTGATTTCATCGTAATTAAAAAGCCCCTTGAAGATGAGATCCAGCCCGATACGGATAACATTGTCCAGGATCATCAGCACCTTTTCCTTTTTGTTTCCAAAAGTGGGAATCTGGATAAATCTGGGAATTTTGTCGGTAGGGATCTCGATAAGAGCATAGGTAACACTGTTAGATCCATCCCTGTCCTGGCTTTTTTCCCGTCCTTCCTTATGACCTTTACGGGTCATTTTCACTAACAGGTAGGCATACTTATCCTTGAGGAAGGATACCAGATCGATGGAATCATTAAGGATTACGGGACTTATGTGCTTAAGAACGTTTCTCCTGAAAAAATCGGTTACCCAGACTCGCTGTTCCTCGGTTATCTGTTTTTCGTCATAAAGGAAGATGTTATGTGAGGAAAGCTCTGTAAGGAGCATACTATATGTGTTGTCAAAGGTGTCGTTTAGCTTCTTTACCTTGCTAAGGCACTGCTTGAGCACCTCCTTTGCTCCGGAATCGTTGTCATTTTCCTCGTCTATAACTACCCGTCTTTTGAGATCGGCGATTTTAACCTTGAAATACTCGTCAAGATTACTGGAATAGATCCCCAGAAAACGGACTCTTTCTACTACGGGAACACTCTTGTCCTGGGCTTCCTGGAGAACCCGTTCGTTAAATGAAAGCCAGCTTAATTCCTTGGGGATCCAGGATGAAGGAGCATTTTTCATAATTACCTCGAAACAGCAGTGTGCACGGTAGCGGGGGTATAACACCTGATTTCAGGAGCGGCGGGGATATCCGGATCCGCTTATATCCATCCCCGCGCGATAGAAGAATACTGTATCAGAAAAGTCCCAGTATCTTTTTGCGGACATAGAAAGGTTCGATATTTTTCAGAGCTGCTCTGAGAAATTCGCTGTCCGGGTTGTAGACCATAAAATCTGTGTGCAGGGTACCGGAATGCTTGTCGGCTGTCATTGAAAGTCCTGGAAAGATATCCTGAGGACTGTCAGTTGTCTGAGTAACCACCAGATAGGTTATCTCGGCCACCCCGGCGGCATTTTTGCGATCCGGCCACTGTAATGCGCAGAGCCAGGCTTTTTTTATGTTTTTAAGATCGGCCATATCCTGGGACAGCGCTTTGATAAGACTGTCCGGCCTGTTTTTAGGAGTGCCGACAGCAACTGTTGTTCCTTTGGGTATTGAGAACAGTCTGTAGGGAGCTTTTGCCGGCGCTGTGGTGCATGATATTCTGCCTTCTGGAGTTTTGAGAAGTTCTGCCAGGAGTTCTTTGTCAATGGTAATCCCGGAACCGAAGGGGTTTACCACGATTCCTTTCAGGATGCTGTTACCGGCACAGACGGTTTCCGCCACACCGGTAAATTTCTGAACAATGTTGCCGGTTTTGTCGAGAGTGAATTTTTTGAATTCTCCGGCATTTGTGAATACTGGGCAGTAGTGCTCGTCATTGGCGTTTTTTATTAGCACGTATTCAAGTCTGGCATTATCAGAGAAGGATACTCCGCCGTTATTGAATTTGTAGCTGCCGTCCAGTTTAACCGGAACAATGACCTTTGATTTTTTTAGTTCTGCCAGCGCCATGCGGCGGTTGATTTCAGTCTGGGATTCCACAAGAAAGCCCAGAGCTTTGTCCAGGGCGGTGTTGTCGATACCGTAGTTTATGGGGATCTGCTGTTTCTGTGGTGCGTTGTCGTTATGGCTGATATCATTCATGTTCATTATGGCCTTCTCCGTGCTGGTTCTATGGCAGTGTTTTACTCCGGTTTTGCAGGAAGCATTTTACCAAAGTGCACCGGTTATCACTATTCTGATATAGGACGAAGCTTGCAAGAATAAGAGGTTTGAGACAAAACGGGGAAAAAAGCTGCCTGATTGTCTTTGAAGAGCATGGAAAAAATATTTTTAGCAGGAAAAAGCTGAAAAATCAGGCGGGGGCTCGTTTTTAAGTTTTTTAGCCGGTGTCAATCTCAATTTTGTGAATAATCTGCCGCTAAGAAGAAGAGAGGATGGAAGTTGATCGTTTTTACAGGAGTGTGGTTGCTTACAGGGACGTTGTGATCAGGGATGCTGTGATAGTCAGATCTTGAAGACTGTTCGGAGCATTCCGGATCAGAAAGAGAGGAGATGTGCTATGGATGCAGTCTTTGCAATTCTTCCCAGATACAGCGGAGGCCCGGCCATTCTTAATTTTAAAAAAGGGGTAAGAAAAACCGAGAAAAAGCGTCCGGTCCGGGAATACTGCGATGAAGAAGAGGAAAAATCCGGATACGGGCGGGAGAGTGATGATCGGGAGGCTCTTTATGGCCGAAACGGTCGCATATCCGACGGTAGCGGACATTCTTCGGATATTGATTTTGAGGCCTGATAGCTAAAAGAGTTTTCCGAAGGAAAATACCGTTGTCCAGGTTATTTTTTTCTGAAAAGACTTGTTCCGAATGCAGGATCGCCGTCTTCACTAGATTCATTGGTATTCTGCGATCTTCCTCTGTTCATCAGTTTCTGAAATGAAGCTTTAAGCTGAGGGTGATTTTCCCGGAATTCGGTATATTCCGGGGAAGTGAGCTGAAACATGGCATCCTGGTATCCCATGGAGGCAGCTCTTTCCACCATGGTGTACCCCTGAAGCTGCATATCGTCAGCCTTAAACAGAAATTTGCCCAGCTCATACATGGCAGGAACATCGCCTCTTTCTCTAAAGTTAAGTTTGGAAATCCAGTTCTGGGCACTGGTGGGATCCTTTAGCTGATAAAAGGCGTAAATGATTTCCATGATATCTCGGGGGCTTTTTGGGGAGGCGTTCCGTAATTCCTCAAGTGCCTTTTTAAAGAGTTCTGGCCGTTTTTCGTTGACCGCTTTCGCTCTGCTTGCCATGGTAAGCCAGCAGTAGGTGTACAGGCTGGAAAACTTCATCTGCTGGAAATAAAGGTAGTGCTCTCCGTCGGGCTTCAGGGTGGAGCTGTAAAGCTCTGCCAGTTTGAGACCGCTGTCAGGGATCCCCCAGGAACACTCCCGGGCATAAACAGTGAAGCGGCGGTCAAGCTCCGGATAGAGTTCCGGAAAAGTATTCTCAGGAAGTTTGAAGCTCTGGAGATGGTTCCTGGCATGTTTTCGGGGGTTAAAACGTTCTTCCTCCGGAGCCGAACATCCGGAAAAAGATACAGAGATCAGAGCTGCAAAAAGAAAAAGGAGAACAGCCTTCATAAAAATAATTCCGCCAGTGAAAACGGACAGCGAGCCTTTACTGTGCCGGTACCGTTACCGCATTGTCAAAAAGGGAGCTTTTTTCAAAATCTCCGTAAATGTCTTCAAGAGTCTCCTGGGTGTTGAATTTAACCACCAGTTTTTTCTGTTCTGGCTCTGACCAGCCGATGCGTACGTAGTTGATATAGTACCAGGTGGAGGAATCCATGGGGTCGGTCAGCATCGGTGTTCCCAGAATAAATTTTACCTGCTCCTGAGTCATGCCGCGGCGGAGCAGATTGACATCCTTCTGTTCGGTGAAGTTCCCCTGATACAGATCCGGCCTGTAGGCACAGGAATTCAGAACCGGAGCAAGAGTCAGCAGTAACAGGACTGCAAATACGATTTTCATGCAAAAGCCTTTTTATTCCCTAATCTCGGGTAATTTTAGCACAGAAATTGGCTCTGGCGGGAACCGGGGATTGCGGGAAGTTCTTAAAATCAGGATCGGTCTCAAAGCCGGGCAGGCATTGCCGGAGTAATGCTGAGGAGACGGATACTGTCAGAACGACTTGAACAGAAAATCCTGGAAATGCAAATGGAGGCAGATTCAGGGCGGAGAAATACTACAGTATTCTGTGGACGTACTGGACGGTTTGGGGTTAAATTATCCGGCTGTCTTGAAAATTTAAACTTAATCCCCATGTTACATTCGGGTTTATATGGATTTTGGGAGATACGTGAATGACTAACGAAAGTGAAGTTCAGCAGAACAGTACAGAGACGGATAATGAAGCTCAGGTACAGAACGAAACTGATACCGAGACTGCAAAGCCGGCTGAGGAAAATACCGCCGAAGAGGCTGTCAAGCCGGAAGAGAAGGAGGAGCTTACACCGGAAAAGCTTCTGAAGGATCTTGAGGAAGCTCAGAAGAAGGTTCGTGAATACGAAGAAGAAAACAAGAATCTCCGGGAGGAAATTCTAAGAGCCCGTGCCGAAGTTCAGAACATGAGAAAGCGCTGCGAGCAGGATGTTCAGAAGGCCAAGGATTATTCGATAACAAGATTTGCTCAGGATCTCGTTCCGCCGCTGGAGGCCATGGAGAAGGCGGTTGAGTATTCCGGAAAAATCACTCCTGATAATCCCGAGATGGTTGCACAGGTTGTTGAAGGCGTGAAGGGAACTATGACGGTTCTTCTCAAGGCTATGGAGAATAATGGTCTTAAGGCAATCAAGCCGGCAAACGGAGACGAGTTCAACCCGGAGCTCCATGAGGCCATGACTTTTGTCCCCAATCCGGCGATTCCGGCAAATCACATCATTGATACCTTCCGCACGGGGTATTCTCTTAACGGAAGAATCATCAGAGCTGCCCAGGTGGTGGTGTCTGCCGGTAACGGCGGTTCTGTAAATACCGAAGCCTGATATGAAAATGCGTCCGGCAGCACCGGCCGTTTCAGCACTGAATCCCCGGAGATGATTGTTCTCCGGGGATTCCTGCATTTCAGGCAAATGATAGGGGCAGTGTATCTGCCGACTGACAGAGGCATTACATGACAAAGAGATCAGATACCGAGAAAAAGCTGCGCCTGGCAGTCGTGTTTTTTATGATGGCGGTGATGTTCCTGATGGGAACTTTGATTACGAGCGGGGGGATACTGGTTGTGGCAGCCTTTATCGCTGCCGCTTCAGGGGCAATGCTGATAACAGTGTTCATGCGCGAGCTTTACTGTTACAAAGGAATTTCCGGTCAGAATGCGGAAACAATTACTGAAGATGCCGAACTGGATGATGATTGTGATGAAGGCGGCAATGGCGTAAGCAATGAAGAATCCCAAAAATGAGAAAACGGACATTTCGGGATTTTTTATTTTTTTTTGCAATTGCACTTGAAAAGAAGCAATTAGCCACCATGTAAAGGTCAGACGAGACAGGAACTACAGATACTGAAAGGCCTGTTGAAAAGATTACTAACTGGAGAAATACATACTATGGGTAAGATTATTGGTATTGACTTGGGTACTACCAATTCATGCGTTGCAGTTCTTGACAACGGTCAGACTAGAGTTCTGGAAAATGCGGAAGGAAAGCGTACCACTCCTTCTACGATTGGCTATACCGATAAGGGCGAGATTCTTGTGGGTGATGTTGCCAAGCGTCAGGCGGTAACCAATCCTGAAAACACCCTTTATGCGGTTAAGCGTCTCATCGGCCGACGTTTTGATGACGGAGAAGTTCAGAGAGACGTTTCTGTAATGCCCTACAAGATTGTGAGAGCTGACAACGGCGATGCCTGGGTTGCTCTCAAGGACGGCAAGAAGATGGCTCCGCCTCAGGTTTCTGCGGAAGTTCTCAAGAAGATGAAGAAGACTGCAGAGGATATTCTTGGCGAGAAGGTTACCGAAGCAGTTATTACTGTACCGGCATACTTCAATGACCAGCAGCGTCAGGCTACCAAGGACGCAGGAAGAATTGCCGGCCTTGAGGTCAAGCGTATTATCAACGAGCCTACCGCAGCTGCCATGGCTTATGGCGAGGATAAGGTTAAGGGCGAGAAGAAGATTGCCGTGTACGATTTCGGTGGCGGTACTTTCGATATTTCCATCATCGACATCGATGAAGACGGTGAGGGCGGTAAAACTTTTGAGGTTCTTTCCACCAATGGTAACACCCACCTGGGCGGTGAGGATATTGACAAGAGAGTAATCGACTTCCTCATTGATGATTTCAAGAAGACTAACGGTGTAGATCTCAGCAAGGATATTCTCGCACTTTCCCGTCTTAAGGAAGCTGCCGAAAAGGCCAAGATTGAGCTCTCTTCCGCTATGCAGACAGACATCAATCTGCCTTACATCACTGCTGATGCCACCGGTCCTAAGCACATGAACGTAACTATGACCCGTGCCAAGCTTGAGGCTCTGGTTCAGGATCTGGTCAACTCATCTCTGGAGCCGGTTAAGATTGCTCTTAACGATGCCAAGCTCAGCAAGAGCGATATTGACGATGTGCTTCTGGTGGGTGGTCAGACCCGTATGCCTCTTATTCAGCAGGTAGTTCGTGAGTTCTTCGGAAAGGATCCCCGCAAGGATGTTAATCCGGATGAGGCTGTTGCAGTGGGTGCCGCTATTCAGGGTGCCGTGCTTTCAGGCGACAAGAAGGACGTTCTCCTTCTGGACGTAACTCCGCTTTCTCTCGGTATTGAAACCATGGGCGGCGTAATGACTCCTCTTATCGAGAAGAATACCACCATTCCGACCAAGAAGAGCCAGATTTTCTCTACTGCTGAGGATAATCAGCCTGCTGTAACCATCAGAGTTCTCCAGGGCGAACGCAAGCGTGCTGCCGATAACAAGCTGCTCGGCAACTTCGATCTTACCGGTATTGCTCCGGCCCGTCGCGGTGTTCCTCAGATTGAGGTTACCTTTGACATCGATGCCGATGGCTGTATCCATGTAAGTGCCAAGGACAAGAATACCGGCAAGGAACAGAAGATTACTATTCAGTCCTCCTCAGGACTTTCTGAAGATGAGATTCAGAGAATGGTAAGAGACGCTGAGGCTCATGCCGAGGAAGACAAGAAGTTTGCCGAGCTGGCCACAGCCCGCAACGCTGCCGATCAGCTGGTTTCTTCTGTCAAGACTCAGCTCAGCGAAGCCGGTGATAAGGTTCCTGCCGATCTCAAGAAGAATATTGATGATGCAATTCAGGAACTGGAGACCGCTGCCAAGGGCGATAGCAAGGAAGCCATTGAAGCAGCTCAGAAGAAGCTGATGGATATCTGCGGTGCTTTGCCTCAGTATACTCAGTCCGGTTCTCAGGGGCAGCCTCAGGAGCAGCCTTCTCAGGATTCAGCTTCCTCTTCCGCTAAGGATGACGGCAATACTATGGATGCCGAATTCGAAGACGTTAAGGATGAGAAGTAATTCTGTCGGTTCGGGATTCGGGATGTCCGAATCCTCATAATGATTGAGACGGATACTGCTTTCGTTTGCGGTATCCGTTGTTGTTTGATTAAGATTTAGGGTGTCCTAACTATGGCCGAAAAACGTGATTATTACGAAGTGCTGGGTGTTGACAAGAGTGCTGATGCTCAGACTATCAAGAAGGCATTCAGACGCCTGGCAATGAAGTATCATCCTGACCGTAATCATGAGGCTGGAGCTGCTCAGAAGTTTGAAGAAATTAATGAGGCTTATTCAGTTCTGAGCGATCCCAACAAAAAAGCTGCCTACGATCAGTTCGGATTTGCCGGAGTGGATCCTAACAATGCTGGTGCCGGCGGTTTTGGTGGCGGTTTTGGCGGCGGTGATTTCAGCAGCATGTTCGGGGATATTTTCGGAGATATCTTCGGAAACAGACGCGGTGGAGGCAATGGTCCCAGAGAGCAGCCCGGAGATGATGTCGAGAAGCTTATTGATATTACTCTTGAAGAGGCAGCCTGCGGTTGCGAAAAGCAGATTGAGATCAGTACCTATGTTCCCTGCGATACCTGTCACAGTACCGGATGCAAGGATGGCAGCAAGCCTCAGACGTGTTCTCACTGTCATGGCACTGGCAGAGTACAGATGCGACAGGGGTTCTTTGCAGTCGAGCAGACCTGTCCGTACTGCCACGGTACCGGCAAGGAAATATCCAATCCCTGCTCAAGCTGCCAGGGTACCGGCCGCGTAGTGAAGAAGATCAAGGAAAAGGTTACTATTCCTGCAGGTGTTACCACCGGTAACAGACTGCGTCTTAACGGCAAGGGGGAAGCAGGCCTTAACGGAGCGCCGTCCGGAGATCTGTATATTGTTATCAGAGTCAAGCCGCATAAAATCTTTGAACGAGATGGCAACGATCTTCACGTGGAAGTTCCTATCAGCTTCTGCACCGCAGCTCTGGGAGGCAAGGTTGAGGTTCCGACATTGTCGGGAAGGATCAGTCTTACCATCAGTGAGGGCACCCAGACCGGAACCAGACTTCGGGTACCCGGTAAGGGCATCAAGAGCATTCAGGGAACCCGTACGGGGGATCTCTACTGTCATATACTGGTGGAAACTCCGGTTAAACTCAGCGATGAGCAGAAGAAGATTCTGCGCAGCTTCGAGGCTTCTCTGGGCGAAGGCAAGAGTTCTGGTAGCCATGAACCCAACAAGGAGAGTTTTATGCAGAAGGCAAAGAAATTCTTTGATGATCTGAAGGGGTAAGCTTGCGGATCTGAAACGACCTTCTCGACGTTATTGTGACTCAGGCTGGTATTTTGTTTTGTTTGTTATGCTAGAATACCGGCGTTTCAGGTTTGAATGACGTTCCGGTAGCGAAACCGGGATCCGGTGATATGGTCAGTAACAAAAGAGTCCTGCTTGGTGGCGGGGCTCGTTTTTTTATTGTTTTTTAAGGAGACGGAGTGATGGAAAAGACTCCAATGACAGTGGCAGGGGCCGAGCAGCTTCGCAAGGATCTTGATTTTTTGAAGACAGTGGAAAGACCCCGTATCAGCAATGCAATTGCCGAAGCCCGCGAACATGGTGATTTGAGCGAAAATGCCGAATATGCTGCGGCCCGCGAGGAGCAGGGCATTTGTGAAGCCAAGATCAAGAATATGGAGGCCCAGCTGGCTACAGCGGAAATTATCGATGTTACCAGACTGAAAAAAGTTCCAGACAGTGAACGTAAGGTGGTTTTTGGAGCAACGGTAAAGCTGGAAAGGGATGATAATGGCGAAGAGGTAACCTACAAAATTGTCGGAGACTACGAGGCTGATGTTACCAAGGGCTTTATCAGTTATAAGACTCCTATTGCCAGAGCTCTTATGGGAAAGTTTCCCGATGACGATGTAGTAGTGGTTATTCCTCGGGGAAAGATGGAGTACTACATCAAGGAAGTACTGTATATCTGATGCCGGTTTTCTGATAACGGTATTCCGAAAACTGCCCGGAGATAGCTCCGGGTTTTTGTTTCAGAAAGGAGCGGTTTTAGCAGAATCGGACAAGTCCGTTCCCCAATGTAGCTCTTGATTCCTGAGTAAACCCAGGCTGGCCCTAAATTAGCGGCATAGTGTTTTTTTGTTTTTGATACGCAGGTGGTAAGCTGCGTAATAATGTCTCCCTGATTCGTAGCTGAAAACATAAATCTGAAGTAAATATGACAAGGCTGGGAAGCAGTGTCAGAACTCACTGCAGAATAATAGATTTAGGGGCAGATATGAGTTACGACAGGATCAGGGAACGGATTGCAGTCATAGGAAAAATACGCATGCTGCGAGATTTTTGAGAAAAGATTATTTAAACGGTGCGTGCAAAAAAAGCCTGCATTATGGCAGTGGTGGAATTCTTGTCACGATGCTCTCTTCACAATCTGAAGCTCGTGCCAAGCTGGGACTGATACGCGGGCCAGTACCCAGGAATAATGAAAGGTCCTGATGGAAAAACAGGCAGCACAGTCCTGCTGGATTGGTAAGATGTAATACAACTGGAAAGGTTGTAATCAATGAAGAGCGGTTATTCTTTCGGAAGCTGAAACTGGGACTTTTCCTTCCGTTTTCTGAATAACGTGGCATTGCTGCCCACAATTTGCACCAGGCCGGAATCGGTCTTTGCGGCAATTTCTGCGGCCACGGACTCTCTGGTTTCGCGTTCGCCGGCAATTTTGATTTTGATGAGCTCGTGAGCCGTGAGAGCACAGTCAGCTTCCTTTATGAGATTTTCGGTGATTCCCTTCTGGCCCACCATGACTACCGGCTTCAGATTATGAGCTTTTGATTTCAGATAAAGTTTCTGTTTTACGGTCAGTTCCATTTCGTATTTTCTCCTGAAAAAGCCTGCCGATTATAGCTGATATGAGGTGTTTTTTCAAAAAAGTAATTGTGTGATCATATTGTTCCGGGAGCATGTTTTTATTTGTGGGAATGGTGTTATTAGGCTAAAATTATTTATCGATTTTTGTGATATTTTATGGAACAAGGCCGTCTGCGACCTTATTTTTCTCAATCCAGTATGACCAGAAAGAAAAGAACCGCCAGTCAGGCCCGCTGGCTCAAAGAGCACTTTGACGATGTTTATGTTCAGGAGGCTCACAAGCAGGGACTCAGATCCCGGGCCAGCTTTAAAATTGAAGAAATTCAGGAACGGGATCGTCTTATAAGACCTGGCTATAAGGTCGTGGATCTCGGTGCGGCACCTGGAGGCTGGTCAGAATATGCCGTGACCTGCGTGGGTGATACCGGCAGAGTGGTGGCCTGCGACATTCTTCCCATGACTCCGATTAATGGTGTGGATTTTATTCAGGGTGATTTCCGGGAACAGGAGGTTCTGGACCGGCTTCTGGAAATCGTGGGAGAGAGCAGGGTAGATGTGATTCTCTCTGATATGGCTCCCAATATGTCCGGCAATCCCGGTGTTGATCAGCCGCGGGCCATGTATCTTGTGGAACTGGCCTTTGATATGTGCCGGCAGATACTAAAGAGAGGCGGCTCCTTTGTGGTCAAAGTTTTCAACGGTCAGGGCAGTCAGGAATATCTCAGACTTCTGAGAGAATCCTTCGATGTGGTAAAGGTCAGAAAGCCTGATGCCTCCAGAGCAAGATCCCGTGAGGTCTATTTTGTGGGCATTGGTTTTAAGGGCGTTCAGGAACAGGAATTTTTTCGCTAGATTTTAAGGAAATCAGTTTCGATGTTTAAAAATCTTTTTCTTTGGCTGATTGTGGCGCTGGTGATCATTTTTGCGGTGGAAGCCGTGAATGAAGCAGATTCGGCCTCGCAGGAAAATAATTACGTAGCGTTCAAGAAGCAGCTGGCGAACGGTGATATCAGCTCTGTGAAAATTGATGGCCGGGTTATTACCGGGTTGCGCCGTGACGGCAGGCAGTTCACCGTTGTTCTTCCGCTGACGGATCCGTCTCTCTTGCCGAAGCTTGAGGAGATGAATGTGGAGACTACCGGGGTGAAGCCTCAGGAGCCCAGCATCATGATGTCGATTCTCATCTCCTGGTTCCCGATGCTGCTTCTTATCGGAGTATGGATTTTCTACATGAGAGCTGCTCAGGGCGGCGGACACGGGGCTCTGGGCTTTTCCAAGAGCAAGGCCAAGCTGATGAGCGAATCCGATGTAAAGACAACCTTTGCCGACGTAGCCGGATGTGATGAAGCCAAGGAAGAAGTCAAGGAAGTGGTGGACTATCTCCGGGATCCCAGCAAGTACCGCAAGCTCGGAGGCAAGATTCCTCGCGGCGTGCTTCTGGTCGGGCAGCCTGGTACCGGCAAGACACTGCTGGCTAAGGCAATTTCCGGAGAAGCAAAAGTTCCTTTCTATTCGATTTCCGGCTCCGATTTTGTGGAAATGTTTGTGGGTGTCGGTGCTTCCCGTGTGCGCGACATGTTTGCCACCGCCAAGAAGCACGCACCCTGCATTATATTCATCGACGAAATTGATGCCGTGGGCCGCAAGAGATCTGCCGGTTTCGTAGGAGGCCAGGATGAAAGAGAACAGACTCTGAATCAGCTCCTGGTGGAGATGGATGGCTTTGAAGGGCATGAGGCAGTGATTGTCATTGCCGCTACCAACCGTCCGGATGTTCTGGATTCTGCCCTGCTACGTCCGGGACGTTTTGACCGGCAGGTGACAGTTGGACTTCCTGATGTCAAGGGGCGCGAGCAGATTCTGGCAGTGCATATGAGAAAGGTTCCCACTTCCGGAGATGTGAATATCGGGGTTCTGGCCCGCGGTACTCCGGGATTTTCCGGAGCAGAGCTGGCAAATCTTGTTAATGAGGCAGCTCTTTCTGCAGCCCGTACCGACAAGAGAATGGTTACCATGGCTGATTTCGAGCTGGCAAAAGACAAGCTTCTTATGGGAACCGAGCGTCGTTCCATGGCTATGAATGAACACGAAAAGGAAAATACCGCATATCATGAATCAGGTCATGCCATTGTCGGCAAGCTGGTTCCTGATCATGACCCGGTGTATAAGGTTTCCATTATTCCCAGAGGTCGTGCACTGGGTGTTACCATGTATCTTCCAGAAAACGATCGCTTCAGTCACAGCAGGCAGTATCTGGAGTCAATGATAGCTTCCCTGTACGGAGGCAGAATTGCCGAGGAGCTGATTTTCGGAAATGAAATGGCTACTACCGGTGCGGCCAATGATATTGAAAAGGCTACCGGTATTGCCAGAAATATGGTGCTCCGCTGGGGATTCAGCTCTCGTCTCGGAGCTCAGCTTCTGGAGAATGATCAGACTGAGTCCTATTATTACGGCGGCGGTTCATCACAGCTTCAGGGGATGAGTGAAGCATCCCGGGAAATGATTGATGCCGAGATTCGCGATATTCTCACCCGTAATTATAATCGTGCCAGGAAGATTCTCGAAGAAAATATGGATATTCTTCATGCCATGAAGGATGCTCTGATGAAATATGAAACCATTGATGCCGAACAAATTGAGGATCTGATGGCCAGAAGACCTGTTCGGGATATCGTTTCAGGAACTTCTGACGGATCAGCCGGTTCTGGTGATGGCAAGTCCGGAGATATTCCAAAGGAAAAGTCGGAAATGCCTAAGGATACCTCTGTCCTGGGTGACGGAACTGAAAGCTCGGATTCCGCCAGCCAGGGAATCAGAGATTGAAGCTGGGTTGTTAGCCCCTTTTCTCGCAGAAAGGGGTTTTGTTTTTTAGCTGATTTTTTTTTAAGCTTTTCAGCGTTATTTTGCGGGCTGGGGAATTTTTTATGAAACTCACTTTCAGAAACCGGGAGCTGGATCTTACGGCACCGAAAATCATGGGAATACTGAATGTAACTCCGGATTCCTTTTCTGACGGAGGCACCCATAATAAGCTTGATGATGCCGTGCGTCATGCTGAGAGAATGGTACGGGAAGGCGCCCAGATTATCGATGTAGGCGGAGAATCTACCAGACCGGGAGCCGGAGAGGTTTCTGTTGCTGAGGAACTTAACAGGGTTATTCCGGTGGTGGAGAAGATTTCCCGGGAGCTGGATGTCATGATTTCCCTGGATACTTCAAAACCGGAGGTGATGAGCGAGGGGCTTAATGCCGGTGCTCATTTGATTAACGATATCCGGGCTCTTCAGGTTCCGGGAGCAATGGAGATTGTCGCCAAAGCCGGCTGTCCTGTTTGCCTCATGCACATGCAGGGAGATCCTCTTCATATGCAGGAGAATCCGACCTATAACGATCTTTTAGGCGACATCAACCAGTTTTTCTATGAAAGAATAGATATGTGTCTTAATGCCGGAATCAGGCGAAACAATATAATTGTCGATCCCGGTTTTGGTTTTGGAAAGACTCTGGAACAAAATTATGAGCTTATGGGACGTCTGGACACCTTTGCTTCTTTTGGTCTGCCTCTTCTGGTGGGCGTGTCCCGGAAATCCATGATTGGAAATCTGCTGCGGGTTCCTGTGGAGGAGAGAGTATACGGTTCGGTTGGTCTAGCTCTGTACGCGGTGAATAAGGGGGCGCATATTATCCGGGTTCATGACGTAAGAGCTACCTTTGATGCCCTGAAATGCTGGGAGTATGCCAACGTGTTTTCACATAAGGCTCCCCGCCTCAAGCAAATTTTTAAGCTGCATAAAGGCAGCAGATAACGCGGCCGGACTGTCCTGAGACGGTACTATGCCAGCAGACTGGAGAAAATGTAAATGCAGAGAAAATATTTTGGAACAGACGGCGTAAGAGGGAAGGTTGGAGAGTATCCGATAGTTCCTGATTTTGTAATGAAGCTGGGCTGGGCGGCTGGAAAGGTGCTTTCCGAAACCGGAACCAAAAAGGTTGTTATCGGCAAGGATACCAGAATATCCGGCTATATGCTGGAGGCTGCTCTGGAAGCCGGTTTCAGCGCTGCCGGAGTAGATTCCGTATTGCTGGGGCCGATGCCGACTCCGGCTGTAGCCTATCTCACGAAGGCGTTCAGAGCGGAGGCCGGTGTTGTTATCAGCGCCTCTCATAACCCCTTTTACGACAACGGCATAAAGTTCTTTTCAAAGGATGGCACAAAGCTTCCTGATGAAGTGGAGCTTAAAATTGAGTCCCTTATGGAACATGAGATGACGGTAGCCGAGTCCCGGTATCTGGGCAAGGCTTCCCGCAAGGAAGATGCTCCTGGACGCTATATTGAATTCTGCAAGAGCTCCTTCCCCAATATTTACTCTCTTGCTGGTATTCGTATTGTGGTTGACTGTGCCCACGGTGCTACCTACCAGGTGGCGCCTGATGTATTCCGGGAACTTGGAGCCGAGGTTATAGCCATTGGTAATGCCCCAAACGGACTTAATATCAATGACGGCTACGGATCCACTCATCCGGAGAACCTGATTCTTAATGTTCTAAAGTACAGGGCGAACCTGGGCATCGCCTTTGACGGCGACGGAGATCGGGTGATGATGGTGGATGAGCATGGTCATCTTTTGGACGGGGATATTCTTCTGTATATCATTGCCAGGTACCAGAAAAATTTGGGCCGTCTGGAAGGAGGTGTAGTGGGAACCCAGATGTCAAATCTGGGATTTGAACATGCCCTGAAGCGTCTGGAGATTCCTTTTTCGAGAGCCAAGGTTGGGGATCGCTACGTTATGGAGCAGCTTCTCGAGAAGGGATGGAAGTTAGGCGGGGAAAACTCCGGGCATATTATCAGTCTGAAGCATACTACTACTGGAGACGGCATTATCAGCGCGCTGCAGGTGCTTCGTGCCATGTGCGAAGAGGGAAAGGAGCTCAGCGAAATGCATCAGGATATTGAGCTTTATCCCCAGGTGCTCATCAATGTCAGGCTGATAGCCGGATTTGATGCTCTCAGCGATGAGAAGGTACAGGAGACTGTGCGCGAAGCCGAAAGACGTCTCGGAGATCAGGGGAGAATTCTTCTCCGCAAATCGGGAACCGAGCCTTTGGTACGTGTGATGGCCGAGGGATATGATGATGCTCTGGTCAGGGAACTGGCCTCTGGCATAGCTGATGTTATTGTGAAGCAGAGTCAGAACTGACGCAGAGGACTGATTGCGTATATCGAATCAAAGATTTTTTCTCAAAAATGGTGAAATTTGGGTGTTTTTTGACCGATTAGGGAACAAAATTAAAAAAATATCAAAAATCGCTTGTAAAGATAAAAATCTTTGTTAGAATAGCCCGCGTTGAATGACAAGGTTGAAGGAACATTACGACAATGACACTGGCTTATGCGATACTTCTGGTGCTCTTTCTCGTAGTTGCCGTTCTTCTTGTTGCGTTTATACTTGCGCAGCAGGGAAAAGGAGCAGGTATGGGAGCATCTTTCGGAGCAGGTGCAGCCAATACATTGTTCGGTGCTGCCGGAAGTGGTAACTTTTTTACGAAGAGTACCTGGATCTTAGCATTCACACTTTTTGCAATTTGTCTTGCTTTAGGCTATATTAATAACCACAGAGATCACGGTAATACCACCTTTGATCATATTGAAGATGGTGTTAAGACTGAGGAAGCTGCTGTTGCTCCGGATTTGACTGAAAATACCGACGGTAAGGCAGGTGTCAAGGTTGAAAAGGTTGATGATAAATCGGCTCCGGAATCTGATAGTGCAGCGGCTGTTGCAAAAGGCGGTAAGGATACTGCGTCTGAAGTAGTTGCAGACGAAAAGGCAGGTCAGCCAGACAGTCAGAAGTAATTGCTGACAGCCTTTACCCGAATGTGCCCGGGTGGTGGAATTGGTAGACACGCTACCTTGAGGTGGTAGTGAGTAAAATCGTGAGGGTTCAAGTCCCTCCTCGGGTACCAGATATTAAGCACTTACTTTTATGCTGAATCTTGCGAATTATATTTGTTGAGTTTTCAGTTTTTGAATTGTGCCCAGATGGTGGAATTGGTAGACACGCTATCTTCAGGTGGTAGTGAGTAAAATCGTGAGGGTTCAAGTCCCTCTCTGGGTACCATTTCAGTTCTTCTTTTTCAATCTTTTACATTTTCTTTTTTTCTCTTTTTGGAATCAGAATTAGCTGTCATCTTTCTGGGTGTGCTGTACGCGTTGTTGCTTACTGGGCGCTTCATTCCTGTTTTCCGGAATGAATACTATCAGAATTGCTGTTTTGATATAATACTCAGGCTTAAAACGAGGTTTTTTATATGCTGAATTATTTTGCAGCCTGTCCCCGGGGGCTTGAAGGACTGCTTCGTGAGGAGCTTGAAGCCGCCGGTGCCGAAAATGTCAAAGAGACTGTAGCCGGAGTCAGCTTTTCCGGAACCATGGAAACAGGAATCAGAACCTGTCTGGAAACCAGATTTGCCACTAGGGTGCTTCTGGCTCTGGGAACCTTTTATGCCGGTGATGATATTAATTTCTATAACGGAGCCTACAGCCTGCATTATGAGGATTATTTTGACAATCAGGCTACTATTGCAGTGGATTTTAACGGCAAGAGTGACTTCATCAGAAATACCCAGTACGGAGCTGTGCGGATCAAGGATGCCATCTGCGATCGTTTTTCCAGACTGACCGGGCATCGGCCCAGTGTTGACAGAGAAGCTCCGGATATACGTATCAATGCCCATCTTGATAAAAAATCCAATGTAACTGTCTCTATTGATCTTTCCGGTGAATCCCTGCACCGCCGCGACTATCGTACCGGAGCGGGAGCTGCCCCTTTGAAGGAAAATCTGGCTCAGGCCATTATATCCAGAAGCGGATATGTAACCGGCAATGTGGTGGATCCCATGTGCGGTTCCGGAACCCTGCTTATTGAGGCGGCCATGAAGGCAGCTGATATTGCACCGGGACTCCTGAGACGGCGGTACGGTTTTTCCGGGCTTAAAAATTTTGATGCCTCCCTTCTGGCACGTCTTAAAGCAAATGCGCGAGAAAGAGCGGAGGCCGGTAAAAAGCGTCTTAAGGCTGCAAATATCAGGTTCTACGGTTTTGACAGTGATCCAGCCGTCATAGCGCGGGCTAGGGAGAATATTCAGAAGGCTGGCCTGGATGAGCTGATTCAGGTTGAGGTGTCTGATATCCATAGTCTCAGGAATCCCTTTCCTGAATCTGAGCCCGGAATTATAGTGTGCAATCCTCCTTATGGTGAAAGACTGGGGAATTTTGCGGAATTGCTGGAACTGTATGCGGCTCTTGGAAACAGAATAAGAAGCGAATTTCCGGGATGGCAGGCCGGAATTATTTCTTCATCTTCCGATCTTCTCAGCTGTCTCAGACTCAGGGCGGATCGGACATACCGGCTGTTCAACGGAGCATTGGCCTGCGAGCTTCGTACTTTTCGGATAAAAAAGGATGACGCTCCGGGAGCCGAAAGCGAGAATTCAGTGGCAGCGGAAAGTACTGATCGAACTGTTCCTGCGGTGTCAGAAGCCGCACAGGATTCGCAAAGCGAGATGAAAGCAATTATTGCCGAGGATTTTGCCAACAGACTTCGCAAGAATCTAAAGAAGTTCCGGCGCTGGGCTGACAGGGAAGGACTTGAAGCCTACCGCATTTATGATGCGGATCTTCCGGAATATGCCGCAGCTATCGATCTTTATGGCGGTTATGCCCTGGTACAGGAATATCAGGCTCCTAAAAGTGTTCCGGAAAAAACCGCACATCAGAGAATGCTCAATCTTCTGGCAGCTGTGGTTCAGGTGCTGGAGATTCCCGGAGAGAATGTCATTCTTAAGGTGCGAGAACGCAAAAAGGGCGACAGTCAGTACGAAAAGCTTGATGAAACCAGAAGAACTCTTCTTGTAAGAGAATATGGCATCTCCTTTATTGTCAACCTCTGGGATTATCTGGATACCGGACTGTTTCTTGATCACAGACTAGTGCGTCGGATGGTGGGTGAAATGAGCCGTGATCGTGACGTTCTCAATGTCTTTGCCTATACCGGAAGTGCCAGTGTTTATGCGGCGGTTAACGGAGCCCGCAGTGTGACCACTGTTGATATGAGTCGTACCTATCTTAGCTGGGCCCGGGACAATATGAAGGCCAATGGCATTAAAAATCCCCGTAATGTTTTTGTGCAGGCGGACTGTCTTAAATGGCTCAAAACCTGTCCGGATCGTTTTGATCTGATTTTTGCTGATCCGCCGACGTTTTCAAATTCCAGAAGAATGGCCGAAAGCTTTGATGTTCAGAGAGATCACGTTGCTCTGCTCCGGGATTTGGTAAGGCTTTTGAGGCCGGAAGGCGTTATTGTTTTTTCCAATAACCGCCGGAATTTTCAGCTGGATGCTGCGGAGGTGTCCGGACTGGGGCTGGACATCGAGGATGTGTCTCTCAGAACGCTTCCGGAAGATTTCAGCCGTAACAGGAAAATTCACTGCTGCTTTGTGCTGCGCAGAAAATCCGCCAGGTTTGAAGATGCCGAGAGGAATTCCTGATGTCTCTGATTACTCTGGATAACATTTATCTGTCCTATAGTGCGGCCCCCATTTTTGATATGGCTTCCCTGTCGGTGGAAGAACGCGAAAGAGTAGCGGTGGTGGGACGAAACGGTGCGGGAAAATCCACACTGCTTAGAATTCTGGATGGCAGCATAAAGACTGACGACGGTCGCAGAATCGTCAGACAGGGACTGCGTATTTCCCGGCTGGAACAGGATCCGCCGGCACATCTCTGCCTTCCGGTATATTGCTATGCGGCTTCAGGAGTTCCCGGTGTGGGTACAGCGCTTGCAGAATATTATGAGCTTCTCAGAAATCCGGAAAATCACCAGAGCCGTATTTCTGAACTTGGAGAGATTATCGAGGCCGGGCATGGCTGGCCGTGTGATACCGAGGTACGGCGCATTCTTAGTCTAATGAAGCTGGATCCTGATGCCGAAATGGCGTCTCTGAGCGGAGGATGGCTCCGCAAGGTGGCCCTGGCCCGGGCTCTTGCGGCATCTCCGGATCTGCTGCTTTTGGATGAGCCTACCAACCATGTGGATATTCCGGCTATTCTGTGGCTTCAGGAATTTATCAGGGATTTTCATGGGGCGGTAGTTTTTATTTCCCATGATCGTAGCTTTATCAATGCCGTTGCCACCAGAGTTATTGACGTGGATCGCGGAAGAATTTCCTCTTTTCCGGGTAATTTCGACAGCTATATTGAGGCTAAGAAGGAGGCTCTCCGGCTGGAGGAGCTTCGCAATCAGGATTTTGACAGACGCCTTTCTATTGAGGAGGCCTGGATTCGGAAGGGAATCAAAGCCCGGCTTACCAGATCCGACAGCCGGGTACGCCGGCTTAAGGAGATGCGCCGGGAGCATCAGGAGCGGCGAAAGAGACTGGGAAATGCGCATCTTAGGATTGACAGCGGAGAACTGTCGGGAAAAATTGTCTTCGAGATCACGGGACTTGGACTTCGAATCGGGGATCGGGAGCTTGTCAGAGATTTTTCTGCCTATGTGGTTCGGGGGGACCGAATTGGTATTGTTGGAGCCAACGGAACCGGCAAGACCACACTTATTAATGCACTTTTGGGAACGTTTAAGCCTGAGAGAGGAAATATTAAAACCGGGAGCCGTCTTGAGGTTGCTTTTTTTGATCAGTACCGGGAGCAGCTGGATCCTGAAAAATCGGTGATGGACAACCTGGCTCCCGGAAAAACAGAGGTGGAGATTGCCGGAAAGAAGCAGCATGTCTACAGCTATCTTCAGGACTTTCTGTTTTCAGCCGAAAGAGCCCGGACTCCGGTAAAAGCCCTGTCCGGGGGCGAGAAGAACCGTCTGCTTCTGGCCCGCATTTTTCTGAGGCCCTGCAACCTTCTGATTCTGGACGAACCCACCAACGATCTGGATATCGAAACGCTTGATCTTCTGGAGGAGCTTCTGGAGAATTACGGAGCTACCCTTATTGTGGTCAGCCATGATCGGTATTTTTTGGATCGGGTGGTTACCGAAACATGGTATTTTGATGGTACCGGAGGAGTTGAGAGCTTTATTGGCGGATATTCAGATGCCATGGCCGTACTGGAGGCCCGGGTTGCCTCAAAAAATACCGGAGACGGACGGGAAAATTCTGTTACAATCCGTGGAAGCTCTTCTCAGAACGGATCTGTTCGGGAAGAAAAGCCAAAATCTCGCCCTCGCCGGCTGTCCTTCAAGGAAGGGCGTGAGCTTGAGGCTCTGCCGCTGCGGATTGAAGAGCTGGAAACAGAAATTTCAGAGCTGGAGACGCTGTTCGGAAGCAGCGACTACGCAGCTCTGACTCCGGATGATATGAAGAAATATCAGGAAAAATATGCTTCCTGTCAGAGCGAACTGGAAAAATCCTACGCCCGCTGGGAGGAACTGGAATCAATAGCAAATCCTTAGAATACAGGAAATAGTGATGGTGTTGTCAGATAAATCGTTTGCTTTCAGATTGAGTTTGGGGTTGGGTCTTGCCGTTTTGTTCGGTGGTTCGGCGTATGCCGGAAGCACCGCTCCGGCTTTTTCGATTACCGAGGTAAACGGCGGAAAGTATGCCGAGTACGGTCCCTTTGCCATGGCCCTCAGTGAGGGGGAAAATCCCAAAGCTGCCTCGGTTTTTTATCGGCATAACATGTTTTCTTTGATGATGTTTGCGCCGCATCAGTATGATCTGGGACAGCATATCAAAAGGTACATGGACTGTTATGATATCCTGGATGGCAATGTTTGTGATTCCTACTGGGACGGTAAGGATACCTTCGCCTCAAAATGGCGTTATGAGATGCTTTATTATGTGCCTGAGGTTACTTCGGTGGTGGATTCGGTTTCCTCCGACGAAAATGCGGCTGTTTTTCTGAAAATTGACGAAAACGGCAATGGCGTTGGATACCGGGTTAATAAATCTGAATATAACAAGGATATCAACTACTATAGAAGAGAGGGAATTGCCAGTTTTAACGGGAAAACCTTTGTACTGCAGAATCCTTTGGGCTGGGAGGATAATCCGGAAGCCTACAAGGAGGTGGGCGGCTATGCCACGGCACTGACCTTTATAAAGCTTGACGATGGCAGGATTCTGGTCGGCGGTTACAGTTCTTTCGGCAAATATGACAGCGAGCTCAGAAAGACCCTTTTGTACTGCTATGCCGGCAACTGGAAATCGCATTCCGATTACCGGTCGTGTCCCGGCTTCAGAACCCAGGCTACTCTGTGGCTTGTCGATCCGGAAAACATGAGTGACGGCGAGGTTATTATCGGTCAGCAGGCGAAAGGATATATTGATATTTCCTCCAGCGAGAATGCTATAACTACTGCCGCCATTGTGGATTTTGCCAGAGTTGGTGACCGGACCGTGGCTGCGGGGTATTCGGCTACAGATGACTTCGGCAAGGGCTGGTCCACTGCAAATACCTCCTGCATATGGGATATTACCGTGGAAGGAGATGTCATTTCCATGGGAGACAGCTGCCTCGAGGTTCCGGGTCTTAACCGTCCGGGAAACCACGATAATGAAAATAACTATACCTGGGTTCAGGCAATCAGCAACAAAGGGGTGATTCTCTCTAACAGGAAGATGTACAAGAGCAAGAATTCCAATCGCCCGATGAACTTCGGCATATCCGGTTACGATGCTGACAATAATCTTACCTCTGTAACCTTTCCGGCTGATGATTATCCGTTCCGGGGGGCTAATTCCGAAGGGGCCGATATCAACAATTATTCCGTTGTGGTAGGCTGGTCCGACAATCCTGCAGACAAAAAGCCGGTAAATTTCGGAGTTGACCGGGCTCAGACCGGATTTATCTATACAGTGGCTGATAACTCTTTCAGGTATCTTAATGACTACATCTGCGGTAAGAACGAGAAGTCTGAGGCTGACTGCAGCCAGAACGGGGTTTATTACTATATCGAATGGCCGGTAGCTATAAATGATGCGGGAATTATTCTGGCCACAGCCTTCCGCTATGAAAACAGAGAGGACTGGGAGCAATACCGCAATGCCACTCCGGTAACGGTGATGCTGAAGCCTGATGCGGGAGTTTTTGTTATTGACGAGGAAAAGGGTACGGCTGTGCTTAATAATGAACGAGAGGTGGCCTATCCGGATGAATTAAAATCCTACAGTTCCAATTCGTCTCGCTCCAGGGGCGAAATCAGCATGTTCTGGCTGATGATTATTGCTCTGGGAAGTTTTTGTATCAGAAATAGGAAGCAGGGGGAATTTTGATGGATAACGATGGAAATTCCGGATTGGACGATGTTCATCTCTGGCCGATGCGTTATGATTTGCATTCTCATTCCAAAGCGTCAGACGGGCATTATACACCGGAAGAGCTGGTGGCACTCGCCCAGAAAAAAGGTGTTGAGGTACTGGCTCTGACAGATCACGATACCAGTGCCGGGGTGTCTCAGGCGGTTGCTGCCGGAAGGAAGCTGCGCATGCACGTGGTGTCCGGTATAGAGCTTTCATGTCTTTGGCACGGAAATCAGATTCATATTGTGGGACTTAGTATTAATTGCGGGTCTCCGGAACTCCAGGCCCTTGAAAAATCTCAGGCTGAGAAGCGTGATGCCAGAGCACGGGAAATCGGAATGCGTCTTGAAAAGCACGGCTTTAAGGATGCTTACGAAAATACCAAGGCTATGGCAGCTCCTGGAGCTTCCATTACCAGAGGCAACTATAGCAGCTATCTTTTCAAGGTTGGTGCCGGTCCTACAGAGGAGTACTGTTTTTCCCATTATCTTGACAAAGGAAAACCGGCCTATGTGGCTCCGGTATGGCCGGATCTTGAAACTATTGTAAAGACTGTTTTGGCGGCTGGAGGGATTCCGGTGCTGGCGCATCCCAGCCGTTACCAGCTGAATAACAACTGGGTTCTCAGGCTGGTCAGAGATTTTAAAAATTGCGGCGGGGAAGCCATGGAGGTCTCCAGTGCCATGCAGTCATTTTCTGAAAGAGAGCTTCTGACAAAGATTGCCAACAAGCATGAGCTGTTATGTTCCTGCGGATCGGATTTTCATCATGAGAAAACCAATCTGGATTTGGGAATTGATCTCAGTATCCCTGAGGGCGGAACACCAGTCTGGAAATCTCCGAAATTCAGACTGGAATGCTAATGCTGAAAGATATTCCTGATAAATCCGGAAACTTCTGGCAGTGATTATAGAGCGGATAGGTACCTTTGTTCCTGTCCGTTTTTGTTTTTGAGAAGAATAATGCGGCTCCGGAGAGTGTCGCTGGAGTTTCCCGGGAAAATATTCATCCTTCGGAAAAATTTTGCCTCGGGCCGCTTTTTGAAAACTGAAACTGTTACTTCAGCCGTGATTACCATTAAAATACCTGACTGCCTTGTGATACGGTTCGCGGAGAGGAGGTCTGCAGAAATGTTGTGGTGCCTGATATCCTGAACTGCGGTGGATTTTGAATAGTGACCAGATACGGGAGTGCGGTAATATGGCAGAGAGATTATATATTCATCCTGTAAATCCCCAGAACAGGAATATTCTGAGAGCCAGAGATCTTATTTTAGAAGGGGCGGTTACGGTACTGCCTACCGATTCCGGGTATGCTCTGGTGTGTCAGCAGGAAGATAAAAGGGCCCGGGAACGGATTCTCCGCATAAGAGAGGTGGACAGGTATCACAATTTTACCCTGCTGTGTTCGGATCTCAGCACGCTGTCCCTTTATGCACATGTGGATAACAGCTGTTTCCGGTTGATAAAGAACAATACTCCGGGCCCATATACGTTCATTTTGAAGGCAACCAAGGAGGTCCCCCGGAAGTTAATGAACGAAAAGAAAAAAACTATTGGTATCAGAGTTCCGGGTAATCCCATTATGAGAGCTCTTCTTGCGGAGCTTCCGGAACCGGTAATGAGTGTCAGCCTGATTCTTCCGGGAAAGGAGGTTGCCGAAAACGATCCGGATGAAATTGAGATTCAGCTGGGAAATCAGGTGGATCTGATTGTGGATGGCGGTTTTACGGCTGAAAAACCTACCACCGTGGTATCCATGGTGGATAGTGATGCCGTTGAAATCCTGAGACAGGGGGAGGGTGATGCGACGCCGTTTATGTAAACGGGATGCAGTAAACCTTAACCGGGGCTTTATACCCTGCAGAATTGAATTATAGAACCGGAAGGCTATTTTATGGAACAGATTACCGGGGTAATCATTACTCTTAACGAAGAAAGGCATATCGAGGCCTGTATTGAAAGCATGAAGAAGGTATGCTCCAGCATTATTGTGGTGGATTCCTGTTCCGGAGACAAAACCCGGGAGCTGGCTGAAAAAGCCGGGGCCAGGGTGGTGGTGCAGGAATATCTGGGAGATGGTCCTCAGAAGAACGTTGGACCGGATTTGTCTGATACGCCATGGGTGTTAAGTCTGGATGCTGACGAACGGCTTACTCCGGAAATGGTGGCGGAAATCAAAGCTCTGAATCTCGCGGAATCTCCGGTGCCGGCTTACGGATTTCCCAGGAAAAACTATATTGGAAGCCGCTGGATCCGGCATTCCGGCTGGTATCCGGATGTCTGTGTCCGGCTTTATGATCACCGGAAGGTGCGCTGGAAGGATGTGCGAATGCACTCCTTTGTTGAGACCCGGGATTTCAGGGTTCTGAAAGGGAATATCATTCATTATTCCTATCGGGGAATCGGAGAGCTATTCCGGAAGGCAGACAGCTATTCTAATGCCATTGCTAAAAATATGTATCAGAGGGGGAAAAGGGCTGGAGCATGGAGTCCTTTTCTGCATGGATTATCAGCACTGTTAAAGCATTATGTCATTAAGGGCGGTTTTCTGGACGGGGTTGATGGTATGACCGTCAGCATCAGCTCGGCAATTAATTCCTATCTCAAGTATGCCAAGCTTCTGGAGTTTCAGAGAGACTCTGAGATTCTGAAAAACGAAGATTTTTCGAAGGTATGGTAGACCTCATTCCAATAGGCGGTTAATTGCATCTGTCTGCCGGATTAAGAATTTACTGACTATTGCGGAGATAATGAAACAGCAAACATGTCATGGGACTTTACAGACCTTTATCAGGTAGGGGCCAGTGATTATGAGGATTACCCAGCTTTACAGAGGCGACATATTTCGTCCGCAGGTGTTTTCCCCGGAAAGGAAGATTATGTCGGATGGCAATGGTGGATTTGCGCAGTAGGTGATTTAAGGAACTGTGCATAAATAAATTTTACAAATTCGGGCTGATTGTGTAGTTCCAATCAGGGTGAAACTCATCACCAACTATGTTCAAAGATTTAAATTCTTCATCAGACACTTTGATT
>NZ_KB899636.1:1280424-1299228 GCF_000378405.1 Succinimonas amylolytica DSM 2873
TCATTTGCATCTGATTTCTTTCTTTTTGCACGTGTTGGCACAGGAATTTCAGAGCCCTTGGGAATTTTAGAGAGTAGTTTTGCACTTAGTATTTTGTTGTACTTTTTCTCCGGATCATATTTGATTTTTCTTTCCAGAACGTAGATATCTCCGTTCTTCTGACGGACATGAACTATAACAGTTTTAATTTCTCCTGAAGGAATTGATGGCATAACTCTCTCCTTTAATTGTGTGTATATTGTATTATAATATACACACAATTAAAAAGCAATAAAAAAGACTGATTTTTTTCTAAAAATCAGTCAGTTTTTTCAAGTTTTTCCGTTATTTTTCTAAAAAGTCGATTTCTGTTATTTACTTGAGTTTATATTAGACGACTTTTTGGTTGTATAAACTATACCCCGCTGTTTTTGAAAAATGATAAAAAAATTGACCGGGTTGTGTAGTTTGAGAACCTTTTTAAGGAACTGTTAACAATAGCAAACAGAACGCTATGGTAAGAAAATTCTACCCGCTAATTTGAAAACTAAAAATGGAGTAAATTCTTTTTGTATAAGGGTTGGTACCATTTATTAAATGGATACAAGTCAAAAATGCATGTTTATTGTGGATTCGAGGGAATAGCGTTTAAGATCTGTCGGCCAGTTTTCGAGAAAAGCTTCTGGACTTTTAGCACTTTTATCTTTCCTTTGTGACGTCAGATCCTTTAATGTTCAGGAAATATCCTTTCTGGTAAGCAGTTTCTCCGAATAGTGCATATGCCAGTGCCAGTTTTTCCAGTTCCGGTTTGTCCGGAGCGTCTTTTATGCTGTAGTCACTAAAATCATAGTGTCGTGAGGCAAACTTTTCATCAGGAAGTACCATCATAAGAGAGCCGTCATCTCTTAACAGGGCGAAATTCTGATAAAACTGCAGGAGTGCCCGTCCCTTGAAGTCCATCGGAAGATTTGTGAGATCATAGCCGACAACCGGTACATTCGCAGATATGCCAGCCAGAGACAGCAGGGTTTTCGGCATATCTATCTGGCTTACCACATGATTTTCACTTTGTTTCTGAATTCCTCCGCCAAACAGTACTCCGGGGATATGAAAGTTTCTGGCCGGGACCAGATCGTTTCCTCCGGCCCGAGCGTCATGATCCGCAATGACCAGAAATACCGTATCCTTGAAGTAGGGTTTGGTTTTTATCGTGTCATAAAAGCGTCCCAGAGCGTAGTCGGCATAGCGAACGGCATTTTCCCTGCTTCTCGGTGCTCCCTGGGCGAATTTTTCCGGGATCTCAAAGGGATCGTGGTTCGAGGATGTGAAAACCAGGGAATAAAATAGCCGGCCTTTCCGGTACATGTCGTCAAAATGCTCAAGAGCCTTATTGAACAGGTCCTCGTCGGAAACCCCCCAGGAGGCCACAAACTCTGGATTGGCGTAGCTGTTAATATCTATGATTTCCGAATAGCCGTTTCCCAGAAAAAATGATCTCATGTTGTCAAAATGAGACTCTCCTCCGTAGATGAAAGAGGTGTGATACCCATGTTCTTTGAGGAGTCCTCCGAGGTTGAAGAAGTTTTTCTGAGTTTTTTCTCTTTTCACAGTGGCCGTATTGATCGTTGGGGTAAAACCTGAAGTTACTGCTTCAATTCCCCGTACGGAGCGTACTCCGGTGGAATAGAGCCGGGTAAATCCCCAGCCTTCGGAATAGATTCTGTCGAGAGCCGGGGTCAGATTGCTGCCGCCGAGATATCCTACGAACTGAGCTCCGAGGCTTTCTTCCAAAATAATTACAATGTTCAGTTTTTTGTCCCGGTTGGAAGCGGTTAGCCTGTTGAGTGTCGGATGTTCTGCTGTGGCTGGTGAATAATCAAATCCGGTATCGCTTTTAATGACGGAGAGCTGCTCAGCAGCAGGCATGCTTTTGTAGGTATAGGAATTCTCGGAAAAGACTCCTTTTACCGATGATATGAGTGAGTATCCGGAATTTGCCACCAGCGTGTTAACAATCTGATTGGTTGAGAAGCTGGCTTTTGCCAGGTTGAAAGGACGGTGATCAAAGGAGGAGCGGGCGGCAATAAAGGTCACTCCGGCCATGATGATAAATACTGGAATAGCGGCTAGAGCTGAAGCTCTTCTGAGAGCAATTCTGCGAATAAAACGCCAGAACAGGAAGATGAAAACAGCCATCAGAAGAGATATGGTGATGACTGCCTCAAGATGCCCCCGGAGCATCAGATTTCCAAGTTCCCCGGGATAGCGCAGATACTCCACGAACAGTCTGTTCGGTCTTACGGAGTATTCTTCCATGAAAGGAAAGGTGCAGATTTCCAGAAAAAATACCAGAGAACCAATACCTGCCAGCCAGATTTTTTCCAGGATCAGCAGCGGTTGCGCGATTTTCTGGTGCAGAACGCTCCGGAGGAAGGTGAGCAGCACTGGAAGTGCCATAATATATCCCAGTCCTGAAATATCAGTTCTGAGGCCGTTGAACAGAAGCCGGGGAATTTCCTGAAAATCAATAACGGATCGATAGATGATGATACCGGTAATTCTGATCATGCAGCATATCGCAGCAAAAAACAGGGCGAAGTACAGAATATGAACATAAGGAGTCAGACTGTCAGTCAGTATTCTGAAAAAACACTGTGGCTGGCGATCCTGGTACTTTGTATTGGCGGCATCTCTTTCGTCATTCATAGTGAAATACTCGGCAATTTTTTGGTGACACTTCTTTGTTCATGATGCTTTGCGGCCTTCATGTCACATTTTGTCAGAAATTGCTGTTATTGACAAATGCTGTTAGCTGATGCCAGAGAAAAAGAAATAGAGGACGATGAATGCGGAAACAGGGGAGGGGAGAGAAGCTAAAAAGGTGAATGGTTGAAAAAACAAAAACCATTCACAAAAGGGGGGAGGCCGGTAGGGGCCGGCGTCCCAGTCATCGGATGCTGAAGCACATCCGAGAACATCGCTATTCTACGGAGTCTGGAACCGGAATAAGGAATTTTTTGGTGCAAAAACGCGATGAATTCAGATTTCTGTCAGATATGTCTTAAAGTGTACATGGGGAAACGGGGGAAATAACAGGTTTCTAACGATGTCTGAAATATCTGGTCATAATGTTAATGGCCTGAATGATGTGGTCGTTGTTTCTGGCGTGACTATCCGGAAGATTTTTCCATTCCGGAGTTTTAAAGGAGAGCTTTCCTATACTGTTGATAAGGGCAATCTGATCTCTGGAAACAATGGCATTTTCCGAATAGCTGCCGGCAATAAACCATTCCGGGGAGTTACCGGAAAACAGGGAATTACCAACGGAATAATCTGAAACGGCATTGCTGCATTTAAGCTCCTCCTGAAGAAGGGTGGCTGAAATATCGTAGTGAGTGGTCAGATTGCTGATTACCCGGGGCTGTTTTCCTGGCCATTTTATTATCAGCGGCACCTTTAGCTGATATTCGGTAAAGTTGCTGTTATGTCCCCAGAAGTTCAGTCCGGTGTCGTTAAATTCATTGCCGTGATCTGAAGTGATGATGATAATTGCATCGTCATAAAGCCGGTTGTTTTTCAGGAAATCCAAAATTTCGGAAACTCTGGTATCAACCTCCCGGGCAACATTTTTGTAGAGATTGAAAAAGTTTTCCGGGTTGGTGCTGCGGGACAGTGATGTGTAGTTAGGCTCGATCCAGGAGGTAGGAAAAGGGTGGTCCCGGAGATTTTTGTTTTCCAGAGTGATAGAGTGCAGCTGATCCAAAAAAATAAATGAGAACGAGGGGGCCCGGTTATGATTCCGGGCATCACGGGAAATGTCATTCATAAAGTCATTAACAGCATTGGCATCTCTTTCATATGAGGTACGTCCCTTGGATTCGGTTCGGAGATCAGGAATTTTTGCAAACACCGTACGGTAGAATTCGGGATTGTAAAGGTTGGCCGAGGTATAGGCCTGTATCCGGTAACCGGCATTCAGGTAGGCTGTGAGCAGTGCCGGTGGAGTCTGCTGCTGCAGTGCCTCGTTCCAATAGCTTCCGGGAATGCCGTAGAAAAAGCTGAATACTCCGATGCGGGTATTGTTTCCGCCGGAAAAGTGATTATTAAATCTGATGTTTTCCCGGGCAAAATTCCAGATGCCGGGGGTTATCTCCGGGGATACCGTGTCGGCTCTCAGGGTGTCAATCATAATGACAAATATATCCGGCCTCGGTGCCATGGTTCCGTCTTCGCGGGTTTCCGGGCCGGGACAGTTCAGAGGATTTAACGGGTATCTGAGACTGCTGGTGCCGGATTCCGCATGGTAGCTTTTTTCCCGGACGGCATTTATTCCCATTCTGTTCAGAAGACGGTTCATGGTAAGAGGGTAAAATCCCGGAATAGCGCTGTTGTATACAGTGTAGTACTTCCGGGCAGAGGCGTTCTCGTATATGTTGATGCCGTTAAACACAATAAACATGAGGATAATCAGCACCAGTCCCTTTCTGCATGTTCTTACCGCGATGCTTCCAGCCCCTGTTCCGCAGATCGCTATCAGCGCTGCCACGGTAAAACAGAGGAGGCTCATGATGACAATCGCGATGGTATCTCCGGTTCCGAAAGAAATTACTTCCCCCCTGCTGTTAAAAAAAAGATCCATCATGGCCAGGTTTATATGGAAGTGGTACTGCTGGTACACAAAGGTATCTGCCAAAATAAATACGAAGGAAAGACCTATAAAAACGGCAATTCCGGCAGTTTCAGTTTTTGGAGGAATCCGGCACAGTCTGACAGCGGTTTTTATCAGGAAGATGGTCAGCAGATAAAAAATAAGAAAATGCCCCAGTGCAGCCATGATAAACCCGCAGATTCCCGGGAGTGCGGGATCGCTTTCCGGATAGCGCAGACTTATCAGGAGAGCGGCCAGGGCTGAAAGCCCGGACACCACACTTAATGAAGGTCTCTGAGACACTGTTGCATGCTTCTTGCGTTCTGGCATATTGCTGAATCCGGGAGAGGATGAGGGAAGTTTACTGGATTTGGTCATAGTTTTTTTCGGGTATTGTACCTGATATTTTTTCAACTCTCAAAGCAAGAGTCGCCATAGGTGCAGATGACAAGGCTGTTCCAGGATACCTGTGACATGTTTTCATTTCAGGAGAACGCGCATACGGCGGCGGGGAAGCAGATAAATGGCTGGCAGCGTGAGTCACCGTGGATTTGCATGGGTATTTTTGGATCATCACTTCATTTTGGTATATAGTAAAGTCTGAAATTTTTCAGTCCTGCGGAATCCAGATTCTTAGGTGATATTCGGTGCAATAATAATATTTGTTTGCAGGGCTCAGTCAGGATGACACTGGAGATAACACGTGGATAATTTTCACAATCTGAAGTACAGCTTTTTTCATGCCAGGGATCTCTTGCGTGGTGCCTGGGGGCGCTTGCGCTATGATCATCAGCCGGCGGAAACACCTTTAGAACTGGGCAAAATCAAACGGGTGGTTATCAATAGAATTGACGGCAAAATTGGCGATACGGTCTGTTTTGCTCCTTTTCTGAGAGAACTTAGCAGACACTGTCCCGATTTGGAAATAGTTATTCTGGCCAATGAGCAGATGCGGGTGGTTTATAACCAGATTCCCGGAAATTTCAGGTTGGTGATGTGTTCCAAAAGGCCCCACGGCCGCGAGGTTCTGAACATCTGCAAAAGAATCGGGGAATGCGATTTTTATATGCATCTCGTGGTGAATCTCAAGAGCCGGGAGCTGTCATTCATTCACTATCTTAATCCCTCATGGGTGGCCACTCTGGATCCCAACCTGAAAATGGACAGTCTGCGTCTTTCCCGTTATACATCTTCTGTAAAGGGGCGGGGATTGCATATTACCCAAGTTCTGGACTGTATTCTGAGTGAAGGGGGCATTTCTCAGATTGATCATTCCTATGTTCGTTTCTTTGAGCGGGAAGTGGCAATTTCCAAAATTCAGAATACAGTAGGAATTGTGCCTTACGGGGCATCTGATAATCGCCGGCTTTCCGACGAGTCAATAAAGGTTATTGCCGACAGGATTCTCAGACTCCCCGGAGTCAGGGCGGAGATTTTTGCAGCCCCGGGGGACAGACCTCATCTGAAGGAGTTTCTGAGCAGCTGTTACCGGGATGAGTCTCGCATTGCCGTGGCACCGTTGCTTCTGGGAATGCGGGATGTTTTTGTGCATGCGGCTTCATATCGTGCCATCATCGGGGTTGATACCGGAACAGCCCATGTCGCCGCCAGCTATGACGTTCCGGAATTCACGATTTACAGCAATGATGTTGTTAATTTCAACAGGTGGCATGCGGTGAGTGATCGGGCCACGAACGTTGCCTATGACTGCAGTGCTTACAGTGGTATCGATAATGCAAAGCTTGGTCGTGATCTGGACGAGTTTATTTTAAAAACCTTTTAGACAGCGTTTTTGGGCAGCGGCAGCCGGGAGGACGAAGCATGAGTTTTAATATTGAGCGTAATGGCAAGAAAAGGGTGGTGATTGTCGGAGGGGGCTTCGGAGGGCTCCGTCTGGCCCGGGGGCTTAAGAAATCCGGTTTTCAGATAATTCTTATAGACCGGAACAATTATCATCAGTTTCCGCCGCTTATCTATCAGATTGCTACTGCAGGCCTCAATCCCAGCTCGATTTCCTTTCCTTTCAGGAAGATATTTGAGGATCGTGAGGATTATTTCTTCCGTATGGCTGAGCTTCGTGCGGTTTATCCGGCAGACAATCTCATTCAGACATCCATAGGCAAGATCGATTATGACTATCTGATACTGGCCAATGGAACTACCACTAATTTCTTCAGCAATAAAAATATCGAGGAAGCTGCTATTCCCATGAAAACCGTTACTGAGGCCATGGGACTTAGGAATTCCCTGCTGAGCAGCTATGAGCGTTCCGTAACCTGTTCCAGTGAAAAGGAACGGGATGAGCTTCTTAACATTGTGATTGTCGGCGGAGGTCCGTCCGGAGTTGAAATTGCCGGGGCTATTGCGGAAATGAGACGTTATGTGCTGCCAAAGGATTATCCTGACATGGATGTATCCAGGATGCATATTCACCTCATTCAGGGAGATGCCCGGCTTTTGCCGGGGATGAACGAGCAGTCGTCGCAACAGGCATTGGATTTTTTAAGAAAGATGAATGTGGAGATTCGTCTTAACACTTTTGTTACGGATTATGCAGATCATGAAGTGATAATGAATGACGGCGCCAGAATTCCTTCCCGTAATTTTATCTGGGTGGGCGGGGTTATTGCTAATCCCGTTACCGGACTGCCTGAGGAATGTTTCGGGCGCGGGAGACGGATACTGGTGGACGAGTATAACCGGGTGAAGGGGCAGAAGAATATTTTTGCCATTGGAGACATTGCATACATGGACGCGGATCCTGCCTATCCCAAAGGGCATCCGCAGATGGCTCAGCCTGCCATTCAGCAGGGGGCTCTTCTGGCCAGAAATATCAGAGCGTGGGAAAACAACGGAGAAGCCGCTCCTTTCAGATACAAGGATTTGGGCTGTATGGCCACCATCGGCAAGAACAAGGCTGTGGCCAATATCGGAGGTTTTATTTTCGGAGGCTTTTTTGCCTGGCTCCTCTGGATGGGAGTGCACCTCATGTCCATTCTCGGAGTGAGGAACAAGCTCTTTGTGTTCCTGGACTGGGTATGGAGCTATTTCACCTATGACAGATCCAACCGCATGATTCTTAAAGCCCGGCCCAGCCAGGAAATGAACGATTTGGAAAGGCGGCTGCAGGAAAATCACTGGGGTGACATCGCCCCCGAGGAAAGAAGTCAGGTTTAGATGAGAGGGGTTCCGGATCGGATATTCGGTCGGGGTTTTGTTAACGGAGTGTCCGGAGATCTAATGAAAACAGGTAATCCATATCTGTCAGGAGTGGTTCTGGCAGGACTTTTTGCAGTTTCGGCCGTATATGGCGATGCCGGTACTGATCTTTCAGAAAGGGTTTTTAAAACCGCCGGATTCAGTGCCGACTTTGTGCAGACGGTAAAATCCGGAGATGGTAAGGTGCTTCAGGAATCCCGGGGCGAAATGAGTCTTCTGAGGCCGGAGTTTTTCCGGATGGAAATCAGCGAGCCTGACGAGAGCCTTCTTGTTGCTGACGGAAAGGCTGTCTACAGTTATGACCCCCTTCTGGAGCAGGTGGTAATCTACTCATTTGACCGGGAGGTTGGCAATTCGCCGCTGATGCTGCTGGTCTCTCCTGATAAAAAGGTCTGGGATCGCTATCGTATTGAAAGCAGAGGAAAGGATGCGTTTAAGGTAACGCTCCGGGAGCCCGGAGGGCTGGTGACTGAGATGGAGATTCTCTTCCAGGGAGACAGCATCAGTAAACTGAATGTTTACGAGACGGACGGCAAGGTCAGTACCTACGATTTTGTATCGGTCAGTGCCGGGGCGCCTGAAAAGAAGGATTTCCGGTTTGATATTCCTGAGGGAGTTACTGTCGATGACCAGAGGGGAAAGTGATCTTTTTTTGGATTATTCTCTGAGAGAGGCGGAAAAGCTTCGTGAAGCAACAGCTCCTTTGGCTTCCCGAATGCGTCCCCGGACTCTTGACGAGTTTATCGGACAGGATCATATTATCGGCCCCGGAAAGCCTCTCCGTCTGGCACTGGAAAAAGGCTATGCAGGCTCCCTGATTCTTTGGGGACCTCCGGGGGTTGGCAAGACCACACTGGCGGAGATTATTGCCTCCATGGTGCGTGCTGAGGTGAAGCGTCTCAGTGCTGTAACGTCCGGGGTGAAGGAAATCCGCGAGGCGATTTCTGAAGCGTCCCGGAATCTTGAGAATGGTTTCCGTACGGTGCTTTTTGTGGATGAGGTTCATCGTTTCAACAAATCCCAGCAGGATGCCTTTCTTCCCTATATTGAAAACGGCACCATCATCTTTATCGGTGCCACTACGGAAAATCCCTCCTTCGAACTTAACAGTGCCATCCTTTCCCGTACCAGAGTCTATGTTCTCAGATCTCTCGGCATTCCGGACATCGAGACTGTGATAATGAGGGCCTGTGAGAGCCCGGCCGGTCTTAAAAAGCTGAATCTGAGGTTTGAAGATGGGGCTCTCAGGGCTTTGGCGCAGCTTTCCGGAGGAGATGCCCGCCGGGCACTGAATCTTCTGGAAATAGTGTCGGATTTTGCCGAGGAGGGAGCAAACGGTACCCGGATGGTTACTCTGAAAGCCATTGCCGGAGTTGGCAGTGAACGGGTAGCGCGCTATGACAAGCACGGAGACCGTTTTTATGATCTTATCAGTGCCTTTCATAAATCAGTCCGGGGATCCAGTCCCCAGGCTGCTCTTTACTGGTATGCCAGGATAGTGGCGGCCGGCGGAGATCCTCTTTATGCGGCCCGGCGTCTTCTGGCTATAGCCTCTGAGGATATTGGATGTGCGGATCCCAAGGCTCTGGGAGTGGTGCTGTCGGCCTGGGATACCTTCGAAAGGGTAGGGCCTGCCGAGGGGGAAAGGGCAATTGCCGAGGCGGCGGTATATTGTGCCATAGCACCGAAAAGCAATGCTCTTTACCGGGCCTGGAATGCCGTGCTTGAGGAGGTTAGGAATCTTCCGGACTATGACGTTCCGCCATATCTCAGAAACGCTCCCACCAGGCTTATGGAGGATCTGGGGTATCATAAAGGGTACCGCTATGCTCATGATGAATTCGGAGCCTATGCCGCCGGGGAGAATTTCCTGCCCCCGGAGATCCATGACCGTGTTTGGTATGTTCCCAGTGATCGCGGTTATGAAAAGTCCATGGCTGCCAAAATGCAATACCTCCACGAGCGGGATCTCTGGAGTGATAATCAGCGCTATCCTGAGGATTTTCGGGATGAAAGAGTCCGGATTATGAGAGCCCGCGAAGAGTCTAATGCTTTTTCCGGCAGTTCCGATGCTGAAAAAAAGATCTGAGGGGGACTTTTATAAAAAAGCCGGGAGGATATCCCGGCAAAGATGACACATCAAAAACTGATGGGGAAATGAAGAAAATCATGCAGTCTTGGGCCTTCCGGCCAGTGCAACAGGTGTGTGGAAAAGGAGAAACCACTTGAAAACGCGACTGCAAACGTTATCATTCACTGCACGATGCTTATTATAGGAAATGAAAACGTTTTTGTTAACGTTTTGTTGCATGGAAATGTTTTTTTTTCGTATAACGAACTCATTTTGCCTATTTTTTAATCAGAATACAGGGCATTGGAGGCGGTTTTTGAGTTTTTTTCAGAAAGGCATCTTTTTTCTGAAGTGTTTTCTCCACTATTTTTTCATTGTAGCTTCAGCTTCTTTTCCGGTATTGGAAAAACTTTTTTGTTTTTTATCGGATTTTCGGAGACGGTTTCCTTTATGACATTACAGCAGCTCAGATATGCTCTTGCCGTGGCTTCATATCACAGCTTTAATGAGGCTGCCCGTGCGGTTTTTGTAACTCAGCCTACTCTTTCCACAGCTCTCAGGGAACTGGAGGAGGAGCTGGGAATTCAGATATTTGAAAGATCCAGTCGCGGTATTGAAATCACCTCTGACGGTGTTGAATTTCTAGGCTATGCAAGGAAGGTTATTGAACAGTCTGACGAACTCAGGGAGCACTTCAGACCGGATCGTCCGCGAATGATTCGCTATACAGTGAGCTCGCAGCATTATTCCTTTGTGGTTTCGGCATTTATAAAGCTGGTGAATGCCTTTGGAGTGGAATCCTACGATTTCTGTCTGCGAGAAACCCGTACCATGAGCATTATCACTGATGTTCATAATCTGTCGGCGGATATTGGAATTATCTATCTTTCTCAGCATAACAGAAAGGTGCTTGAGCGTTACTTCAGGGAATATGATCTGGAATTTTACGGTTTAAGGGAGGTTTCTCCTCACATTTTTGTGAGTTCCGCAAGCAGTCTGGTTTCAAGAGAAAGGGTAAGTTTTGCGGATCTTGTAGGAATGCCGCTTATATCTTTTGAGCAGGGGAACTACAGTTCCGATTATTTTGATGAAGAACTTATCAGGGATCAGTCGGGAAATAAGGTGATCCGGGTCAGCGATCGTGCCACGCTCTTCAATCTCCTTCGGGGACTTAACGGCTATACCGTAAGCTCCGGGGTTATAAGCAGGGAGCTTAATCCCGATGTGGCGGCTATTCCTCTGGAATCTGAAGCCAGAATGACTATTGGCTATGTGCTCAGAAAGGGGATCAAGGTATCCCGCCTTACGGAAAATTTTATTAATTACCTGAAAGCCAGTCTTGGAGATTCATCTTCTTCTCCCGGAAATTGCTAATAAAAAGCCCGCTTTCAAAGAGCGGGCGTTTCTGCGTATGGGAGCAAGTCTTTTTAGCGGATTACTTCCATAAGCTTGGGCACTACATCCTTTTTGCGTGAAGCTACTTTTTCCAGGAATACTCTCTTGCCATCGGCGGAACCGAAAGCTTTTATTGCGGCTTCCAAAGCGCCTTCGCCGTATGCCAGAATCTCGGTTCTCTTGTTTTCAAGATCGGTGGCCAGAGCATAGAGCATGTCCATACCCTTCTTGGGGAATACCTCCGGGAGAACGCTAGTCATCCGGGTGGTGATTTCCACACGGGTCTTTTCCTTCATGTTCATCTGGGAAATGCCGACATGTTTGGATCCCATGGTGAATTCCTTATAGTCGGTGTTATAGATCTCCTCATCGCTCATGTTATCGTAGGAAGCGGCAGCATCGGCCATTTCTTCAAAGTATTTGTCAAGGTCGGCAACTTCGGCAACCGGAGTCAGTGCCCTGACCACTTCGCGATCTGCAGAGGTGGTGGTAGATGAGGTCATATTGACGGTATCGGAGAGAATTGCGGAGAGCAGAAGACCGGCGGTAGTTTTGTCGATTTCCTGATTGTTTTCCTGGTATTCCAGATAAACGATAGTAGCGGTGCAGCCTACCGGAAGAGTTCTGATCTTGAGAGGGGCAGAGGTAACCACGTCTCCCAGAGCGTGATGGTCAATGATGGTGAGGATTCTGGCCTCGGACATGCCGTTCACAGCCTGTCCAAAGCTGGAATGATCCACGAGAAGAATGTTTTTGCCGGCAGCATCGGAAAGAACCTCGGGAACCTCGACACCGAAATGCTTTAATACAAACGCGGATTCGTTGTTGATTTTGCCGCTGACCATGGCTCTGGCATTGACGCCAAGCTTCTTCTGGAGAGCCGCGAAGGCGATGGCGGAGCAGACACTGTCAGTATCGGGATTTTTGTGCCCTACTACGAAGGTTTCCTGATCGCGGTAATCAAGACCTTCATTCAAAATGCTGTATAACATGAAGTATTCCTTGTTGTAACATTTGGATCCGTACTTTCAGGGGAGGTACGGAATATTCGGGAAGTGCCTTGTGAATAAAAAATTCCGGCACGGTGTCCTGTTTGTGAAACCGAGCATATTATACCCAAGACTCTATGATTCCTCACAATTTGTTGCATTTTCTTTTTGCGAATTAATGTATAAATAAGTCGAACGTGATTAGGAATGTGTTTCTGATACCTGTTCTGACAGTCAGAGGTGCTGTTTTTTTTGAAAAAGAAAAATCGGCAGGCTTAACATTTGTACACTGATTTACGGTGAAAAAAACGTTCCGGAAAATGATAGTTGCTATAATGAAACGGCATGGGAAGCTGATTTAAACAGGAAGGAGCATATTGTGAAAAGTCCCGGATTGAGAATATCGACTCTTAGCCTAATAAGCATAGTGGCAACTGTTATTTCAACGATTGTGCTTGTTATATCAATCGTCCAATGCTCTGCCGAATATCAAAAACTGAAGGTAACGGTCAAGCATTATATGGCAGGGGAAGGTGCTTTCAGGAATCTCGAAGGGGCTTCCGATTACCTGACGGAGCAGGTCAGACTGTTTGTAGTTACCGGAGATATCCGCTATGTGAAGCTCTATTTTAACGAGGTTAATACCAACAAGAGGAGAGAGCTGGCGGTAAAGGCTCTTGAAGAACACTTCGGAGATATCAGGGCGGTACCCCTTACAGCGAAGGCTCTGGATTTGTCCAATGAGCTCATGAATACTGAAATGAGGGCGATGAGGCTGTATCTTGAAGGTTCCGGAAGGATGGATGAAGCCACTCCGGAGCTTACGGCGGTAAATCTGTCGGTTCAGGATCAGGAGCTTACTTCCGATGAGAAGATTAAGTTGTCTCAGAAACTTGTGGTCAGTGAAAGCTATCATGCCCAGAAGCAGGGAATTCGCGACTGTGTTTCCCTCAGTCTCATAAATATGGAAGACTATGCTCATCACGAGAATGTTGCCAATACCGCCAAGTTTGAGAAATCATTTCTCATGCTCAATGTTGTGGCAGTGTTCATGATATTCCTGCAGGTTTTCATGACAGTATTTATCGTTTATCTTATTGTAAGACCGTTAAAGAGCTACAACAGAAGCATTTCGGACGGTAAATCATTTGATGTGCACGGAGCCCTGGAGCTTCGCAAGCTGGCAGAGTCGTATAATTCCGTGTATGAGGACAACCAGGCCAATCTCAATTTGCTCAGGCACAAGGCAGAACATGATGCTCTTACCAACATCTACAACCGTAATGTATTTGATCGTCTGATGGATGTGTACAAGCCTAGCAATACCCGTTTTGCCCTGATAGTATTTGATGTAGACTTCTTCAAGTCCATTAATGATACTCATGGTCACAAGACCGGTGATCTGGTGCTCAAAAAGGTTGCTGATACTATCAAATCAGTGTTCCGGAAATCTGATTTCCCGTGTCGTATCGGTGGAGACGAGTTTGCAGTCATTATGGTGAATTCGGACAGTACTCAGGAATCCATGCTTAATGATATCTGCACTAGGATTTCCAACAGCCTGCATCAGGGGGATGAAAACATTCCGGAAATAACGCTGAGCATCGGCATTGCCTTTTCTGACAATGTGGAGGAAGGTGCGACTATTTACGAATGTGCTGATAAGGCCCTTTATCATGTAAAGAAGAGCGGCAGAAACGGCTGGAGCTTCTTCAGCAGAAAGGTGTAGCAAAAGCCGTTCCGCTACGGCTTCAGGTGTGTTTTCGGTTCAGACACCGGAGTTGTTGCGGACGGTAAGAATCAGTACAGCAGAGTGAGGTTCCGTTTTGGAACCTTTCTTTTTTTGTAATGCGGAACTTAAAGGAATGCAATACCCATGTGCGCAGACAGAAAAGGCGGGAAGATGTCTTCGGATATTTCCGGGACTCCGTATTTGAAGACGTCGGGACATGAGCGGTTCGATTGAGTATAATCCCCTAAATTTGTATTTGTTAATCGGGAGACTCAGATGACTCTTTTTGGAACTATTGACACCAGTCTGTATGAGGAACAGATCAGAGATAAGGTGCGGACTCTGGTAGCGGAGATGCGCAATATTGTCAGCATCCCGGAGCCTGAGGTGTTTACCTCTGATCCTGTGCATTACAGAATGCGGGCTGAATTTCTGGTTTTTCATGAAGGGGAACGTCTGAGATTCTGCATGACTGATGTATCAGATGGAGTGAAGAAACGGGTTTTTATTGATCACTTCGATCCTGGATCGGAACTGATGAATTTTTTTATGCCCCTTATTGCCGATTTGATTTCTGGTAATCCTGTTCTTCAGAAACGCCTGTTTGATATTGATTTTCTGACATCTCTGAGTGGTCAGACACTGATTACCCTGACTTACCACAAAAAACTGACCGTAGAGTGGGAGTCTGCTGCCAGAGAGCTTCTGCGGAAGCTTAGAGAAACCGGCAGGCACGTTAATCTAATTGGCAGGGCAGCAAAACAGAAAATTGTTATGGATGAAGATTTTGTATGGGAAACGCTAAAGGTAAACGGAAAGGAATTTCATTATCAGCAGGTTGATAACAGCTTTACCCAGCCTAACGGTCATGTTGCAGAAAAGATGCTGAGCTGGGTTCAGAATATAACCAGGGGAATCCCGGGAGATCTTCTAGAACTGTACTGTGGCAATGGAAATTTCTCAATAGCACTGGCGGAAAATTTTGAGAAGGTCCTGGCAACAGAAATCTCTAAAACCTCTGTGAAATCTGCTCAGCTGAACATTGCCAGAAATAACGTGGAAAATCTGAAGATTCTTCGCATGAGTGCCGAGGAGTTTACTGAGGCGATGAACAAGGTACGCAGTTTCAGAAGACTGGAGGAAAGCGGAGTTGATCTGGACAGCTACGAATGTCATACGGTTTTGGTTGATCCCCCTCGGGCCGGGCTGGATGAGGGGACTCTGAAAATGATTCAGAAGTACGATCATATTGTCTATGTTTCCTGCAATCCTGCCACGCTTATGGAAAATCTCAGAATACTTTCAGAAACTCATGGGGTAGAGAAGCTGGCGTTTTTTGATCAGTTTCCCTACACTCCTCACGTTGAGACAGTGGTTCTACTGTCAAGGGGGAAATAAGGGCTCTCGGGAAGCCCTAAAATCAAAGGTTTTGCGAAGTTTGAGCCTTTTTGAGAATGATGGTAAATGCCATTTTTGCTGTATGCGAAAGTACAGCCAGGCCTGTAAATACAAGGGGTTGTAGCTACGGTATTACTATAACGGCAAGGTCGTGGCTACAGTTTTATTGCCGTAAAAGCATTGCAGAAAAGTTTTAATTTTGATGTGTAGTTAAAGGCGTTTTTTTGGGGTAATGATAAGTAGTTTTGGAAAAACTACCATACATCAAGAAGAGTTTTTTAGCATATAGAAAAGTAGATAATGAGAGAAGTTGAGCTATTTGAGCTGAGTCCAAATGTCAGAATCATCCCAGCCCGTAAAGATAACATTAAAGTTGAAAGAGTCGGAATTTACGCACGTGTCAGCACTGCGGGAAGAGATCAGCTGAAAAGTCTTGCGGCACAGATTTCGGATTTAACTCGTCATGTGTCAAAGATAGATGATTGGCTTTTGGTTGATGTCTATATGGATGTTGGTTCTGCGAAAACTGAATCAAATCGCAGAGAATTTAACCGGCTGTTGAATGATTGCAAAAACCATAACTTGGATCACGTCATAACAAAAAGTTTATCCCGTTTTGGAAGGGACAATGTGGAAGTTCTCGAATCGCTGCGTTTGCTAAGAGATTCAGGTGTGAAAATATACTTCATGGAAGAAGATATTGATGTAGATAAGAACTATGATGAATTTGAACTGAGTATTCGCAGTGCGCTCAACCAGTCAGAGAATGAACATCGAAGTGAAAACATCAAGATGGGGCTGAAGTACTGTGCTGAGAGTGGTTCCAGCGGGCTCTATAAAAAGGCGTGTTTCGGGTACAAGAAAAATGATGCAGGCGATCTGATTCCGGATGAGAAGCAGGCAGAAATTGTTAAAAGAATTTTTGAAATGTATCTTTCCGGGGTAAGCATAGACGGTATTGCCAAGACATTGGAACAGGAGAATATCCCATCACCGAAGGGAAGCAGCTTCTGGGCCAGAAAGACGATTTCCCTAATACTCACCAATGTTAAGTACACTGGGAACGTTCAGATATTGAAATCTGATTCGGGTAGAGACAGTTATTGCATGTGGGATGCTCATGAGGCAATTATCTCCAGGGATGATTTTGCTCAGGTTCAAAAAGAGATCGATCGTCGAACCAGAAAGAAACGAAAGTTTGAGAGCGCCGCCAGTACACTTGTCCGTACAATCGACTGGTCTGAGCCGATCAGCAGTTCTCCTTCGCAATATTCGCAAAGTTCGGAACAGACAAGAGAGATCAAATGGCCGGAACCTGAAGAGTTCAAGAGAGGGAAATAACAGAATTTACTTTGTATTTGGAAACTTGAACAGGCGTTTGGCCTCATCTTTGGAAACAATGCGGTTTTCTTCCAGACTGAGACGTTTTGCTAGTTGAGTATAAAGCCGATCTTCCATAAGTTCGTCTTCCCGTCTCCTTGCCTCCCGTTTCCTTTGTTCTGAGCAAGGCACACAACAATCTTCCCTGGTTGGATCAAACTTGTAAATTGAAGTTTCTCCGCAGACGGGACATTTGTAGATAACAGGATTCTTGGAAACGTCAATTCGGTAGGTTTTGCCATCTGGTGAGGTGAAATCGATGTAGAACATAGCACGTAATCCTCTGTTGTTTTTGCTATTGGCATTTACTCTCTACGTGGAAGATATAGCAAGTAAACTTAAAGACTGCTCATCTATCGGTCTTCTGTGTTAGCAAAGTTCGGGACAGGTACGGGAGATCGACTGGCCGGAACTGGAGAGATGATAAGATGATAAATCGAGATTTGTTAAGGTAAGGCCATGATACACTGCGTTTACACAGACTATTTAAACTGAAAGGATCTTGCTGAGAAGATTTTGGAGCGTGGTGCGTACCGCAAACACAAGGCAGAAACGCAGTCGGAAAAGAACAAAAAATTAAAAAGTGTCACCAGTGGTGACACAATTGAAAAAAGAGGTATATCGTATGAATGAAATCAATGAAGGCTTTGAACATGTCGCTAAGATCATAACGAATGCCCGAAACAACGCTTATCGTAAGGTAAATGAAGAACTGATCCTGATGTATCAGCGCATAGGTCAGTTTCTTTCAATCAGATCCAAAGAGGCTTCCTACGGTGACAAATATATCGATGCTCTGGCGGCGTATGTCCAGGAACAATTTCCGGGGATCAAAGGTTTTAACCGCAGAGGATTATATCGAATGAAGCAATTCTTTGAGTTGTATGACGGCAATGAGAATGTGTCACTATTGGTGACACAGTTGTCATGGACGAATCATTTACTGATCATGTCTGGCTGCAAATCAGATGAAGAGCGGGAGTTTTATATGCGACTGGCTATTAAGGAGCGTTACACAAAGCGTCAGTTGGAACGCCAGATGGACAGTGGATATTATGAACGCTATATGCTTTCAAAAGAAAAGTTGCTCCCGGAAAAGGTAAATACAGAACTGAATCCTTTCCTTGATTCGTATGTTATAGAGTTCCTTGACCTTCCGCCAAAGTTTAATGAAAAACACCTTCGCAAGGGGCTTATCGAGGCAATGAAGAAGTTTATTCTCGAACTTGGAAAGGACTTCACATATGTGGATGAAGAATACACCATTATGGTCGGTGGTGAGGACTATCATGTGGATCTTCTTTTCTACCACCGCAATTTACGGTGTCTTGTGGCGATGGAATTGAAAACTGGCAAGTTCAAGCCTGAATATGTATCAAAGATGGACTTTTACCTGGAAGGGCTTGACCGGCAGGTTAAGAAGCCGGATGAAAATCCGAGTGTTGGTTTGATACTCTGTGCATCAAAAAATGATGAGGTTGTCGAATACGCAATGAGTCGCACAATGTCGCCAATGATGGTGTCGCAGTACCAGCTTCAATTGCCGGATAAGGAAGTGTTGCGTAAGAAATTACAGGAATTATCGAATATCCCATTAATTGTATTTGATAAGTGACAGAGGATCTATCTGAAATCACAGATATCGGTATATTCCCGTTTGGGTGGTTGTTGTTAAACGATCGTAAAAGTTGACCACCTAAACGAATTAAAGTTGACCACCTATAAATTATGAAACAAATAGATAATGGAGTGGTCATGAGAAGATCTAAAAAACATAAAATGTCGGAATATCTTATAAAAGAAAATGGGTATTCCAGAATGTTTGATTCAATATTTCAAAATCAGATCCATGAACTTTCTAAACAAGGAAAGTCTATCAGGGATATAGCCAGAAAATTGGGAATTTCAAGGCAATCTGTTCGTAAATACATGAATGGTATTCAACAACCAAAGGTACATGTGCAGGACAGTTTTAATAACTATTTGAAGATCA
>NZ_KB899636.1:1303173-1304930 GCF_000378405.1 Succinimonas amylolytica DSM 2873
CCTCTGGATAACTCGGCCGCCGAGAGAGCTATTCGTGACTTTGCAGTGCTGAGACATTCAATGCCCAGCGGATTTGGCTCTATTGAGGGAGCTAAGTCTACGGCTGTGTTCTCATCATTTCATGAAACCTGCAAAGCTCATGGAGTTGACCTGGAAGATTACCTTGAATTTCTGTTCAGATATATGGGTATTCACAGAGACGAACTGAAAGATGAATCGCTGTCTGATGAAAGAAGAAATGCTATTCTTGAGCAGGCTATGCCGTGGAAATTTAAGAAGGCCTAAAGTGCTGACTTTAGACCTAATACGAGTAATTTAAAAGGTCTGAGCAAAGACGATTTGATTTTCATATTCTACACAGCTAGTACGGAGACTATTACGCTAGATAACATCAATCAACTCAACAAATCAGGATGTAAATATGAGTTGATTAAGGTTCCCGCAGGTTCTCAATCTCTAGATATGCATCTAATCTCTTTTGTGGGCTATGCAATTGGCCTTGGTGGAGAAAAATATAATTACATTGTAATAAGCAAGGATAAGGATTATGACAATGTCATTAGTTTTTGGAAAAGCAAATGTGGGATATCAATTAAACGGCAGGCAGCCATAAATATCAGTTCGGTAAAAAATGCCATACCTATTGATACAAGTATAGATAATCCAAATAATCCGGTTCAGGAATTACCGCAAACCCTCCAATCACAAATTGATAGTAATGGCAAAACAGTCGATGAATCTCCATCAGAAAATGTCGAAAACGTTGATATAAATGTACAGCTACCTTCTGATTTAAAACAGGATCTTGAAGACCTTATTCTCAATTCGGGGCGTTCGCAAGAAATGGCAGTAAAAGTTGAGAAGGCGGTGGCTGACGGCATAAAAGAAGAAATGGCCTTGAGTTCAATTCATTTTAATCTTAAGGCAGTTACAGATGATTTTCATGCAATTTATGAATTGATAAAGCCATTAGTGAAAAAACATCTCAAGGTGGTTGATCAGGAAAAAGATGATGCTGTTAAAAAGTCACCTTGTGAACCATCCATTAACGAGAAAGTGCAGAAGGTATTGCGTGAGAAGAAATATTCTGGAGAGATTTTTAATTCTGTAGCATCGATTGTAAGCAAGAATCATAAAGAGAAAAATGCAAAGATGTTGGTGTATCGAGCTATTGTTGCAAAGTACGGGCAGGAGAAAGGATTAGAGCTTTATCGCCATATAAAACCTTTGCTTTAAAGTTTTAAGGAAACAGCAGTGCCGTAGTTTCTTACTGCGACACCGCCTTAAACTTAAAGATGATACCTGTTTACGGGGTCATCATCCAATATTTGTCATGGTTAACATGAATATCGTTTAATTGTTTTTTATAGTGTGTCGATGCTCTCTGAGTCTGTCCCTTTTTTGCTTGCTAGGTTTGTCCGGCACTAACTTTCATTCTGCTCAGTGATTTTGCCCCTCCAGATCATTTCGTTACACCTGTAAATTACGGGTTACAGCTGTAACAGATTTTTTTACACCAGATACAGTAATCCTAAATCTGGAGTGATTACACCGGAATAAAGAATGAGATAAATAGATATTGCTAAGTTACCAGAGAGGAAGAAGCAAATTTGCTTTTCCGAAACGTGAGAAGTATTTTTAGGAAGATCTATTGATTTTGAGGGAAGCCGTAGGATATGACTTCCCAATGTTCATCGAAGTAGCTTTCAGGTTAACCAGCCTCCGGAGTCTGATTTTTATGCAGTTGTTCCCGGAAG
>NZ_KB899636.1:1311495-1342798 GCF_000378405.1 Succinimonas amylolytica DSM 2873
ATGATCTGGAGGGTCAAAATCACTGAGCAGAATGAAAGTTAGTGCCGGACAAACCTAGCAAGCAAAAAAGGGACAGACTCAGAGAGCATCGACAGATTGCTGACTATTGACCGGAAGAATCCATTTATCATCAAGTATGAGATGGAGATACCAGATTGCGGAAATTGGGAAATGTGTACCAATGTTTTAGATAAGAAAGAAAAACTTATAGAGCTTATGAAAGGTGGTGGTCTCTTAGGTGTTACACATAAAACGAGTTGTTGCAAAATTTGCAACAGCTCAAATAACTACCCGGAATACACGCATTCAGAACCGGCAAAGACCATGGCATAGGCCTTGACCTGTTTATCCTTGAACTCAAGTGCGGTCTTGTAGGTTTGTACCTGCTCGGTTGCTTCCTTTTTCAGACTTTCAATCTTTGCTTCAGTTGCATCTTTTTTAGCGGCGTACTTCAGTTCGATGAGGTAGGTACATTCACTTTTCTTTCCCTTGTTGATGGTGATTACCAGATCAGCATACTTTTCTCCCTTGCCGATAACTCTCAGCGATTTCTGTAGCTCAACCACAACTCCGCGCATGGAATTAAGCTTGGCGTGGAGCACCAGATTCAGTGCCATCTCACTCATGTGTAAAAGAACCTGATTGGTGAAGATACTGCTTAAAAACTCTGTACAGGAACAAGCAAAAGATGAAAGATCATCCGAGGCATTAAGTAGTGCTGATATATCTAGTTTCTGTTCTCTGAATATGCTATTAGGCTTTAATCGCAAGTCCACCGTGCATTGTGCAAACAGCTTCGACATAAAGAGATTCGGAATTTTTAACATTTGCCTGTCTGAGCTTGACAGTACCGGATCAATGGTGAGATAGCCGAGATAATACAGCATGGATAAAAGCTGAACTTCGCTATACTTCTCTGATTTATTCAAATTGATGTTTTCGGCAAGTTTTTCGAGGTAGAACGAATCGCCACTGAGGTATGTGTCTATAATGTTATCAGCCAAACCATCTTCGGCAATGTTAAACAGTTGCTGTAACTTTGATCCGTCATGATCGGATGCCGGGTCCAGATATTTTTCAGGGGCGAGAAATTCCTGTTCCTTCTGCATCCTGTTTAAATAATATAGGCACATGGATGAGTTATACAAGGTGCTTTTAGCTAGTCGACTGAAGCAGTATCCATCGTAAACTGGTTTCATTCTGGAAATTACTTCATCGACGGTTACACCTATGCTTTTTATATCAACCAGCTCAGGAATGAGCTTTTTAAGTTCGGTTTCCGTTAAACCCGCATATTCATTAAAACATTCGTCAGAAGTGACATTTAGTGAAATGTTAAATCCAGAGGTTAGGGAATCAAGTGATACAGAAGATACGCCGGTAATGAATGTTTTGGCAACACATCCGGCATCGGCTGCAGCAGCCTTTATTGCGGCATAAAAATCTTTGAGGAACCCTCCGTCACTGGTTATAGTTTGGAACAGATTAAAATCACGTGATAGAATCTGGTTGGCGAAATTATCATATTCATCAATCATCACATAAAGTCGGCCTTTATCGGAATAGCTGGCATAGGCAGAAACGAAATTATTAAACAGAGTAACAGAATCTGATTTGTCCAAATTATCATAGTTAAATATGAAATCAGGATATCTTCTCTTAAAATTATCTATGCCAAAAGCTACCGCAGAAAAGAAACTGTTGTACATAACGGTACTGCTTTGCGTGCCAACCCGGGAAAAGTCAAAATTCAATACATGATAGGTGTTATGGCTTTCCAGATGTTCATTGTATATATTAGTCTTGTAGAACAGTTCTTCATATCTGTCAGCATATGATATGTCGTAGAAGCATTTCAGCATCTGGATAAAGGTACTCTTGCCAAACCGTCTCGGACGCAGAAGAACTGGATATAAGGTCATTCCATTATCATCCAGTGACTTAATCATTGCGCTTTTATCGGCAAAAGCTCTTTTGAGCTTGCGAAACGATTCATAAGCAACTTCGCCATACGGGGAATTTAACAATTTTACTTCACTTTCTGACATAACGAATCCTTTGTTCCCAATTCATATCCGACATCTTTGTGCTTTATAAACGTATGTGTATAATTTATGGTTATCATGTGTCGGATATCTGCGATTCACAATACTTTCTTTTCAGATGTTAAAGGGTTTCGCTACAAATAGCAACTTTTATGGGATACTATGGTGATGAAGACATGAGATTTAGCGGTGTGTACTGCTTTGACATAAGCACAGCACACTCGACCTTACGGACTAAAACGTCTGTGCTTATGTTTCGCTACACGAACTGCGTTTAGCTCGATACGTTAGTGCTAATGAATATCAGACATTGCCAGCGGGGTGTCATCACACGTCGAGACGGTTGTACTGCTGTCACGTGATAAAGCCTAAAGAAATCCAGTATTCATGCGGTTTCAGCGGTGGTGGTTGAAATTTACACAATGAATTTTATGATGTATTTCTTTGAAAAATGAGTTTGCTGAAACATATTTACAGTATGAAAAACAGGCATTTTTTCTGAGGTCGAGTGTGCTGAACTGCTTTTTTGCAATAGCAGTTCCGAACACCCAACCTAAAAATGGCTCTGAAACTGTGGAATTGCTGTCAGGTGGCTTTAACTCTTTTCCGGCATAAAAAAAAGAGCGGCGGTATATGCTCGTCACTCTTTCTTAAGATGATGTCTGATTGTCGGCTATGATTGGATATCCACGCTAATCCCCGACTTGAATTCAATCGTGTACTTGTCGCCATAGATTACTATCCGCTTCACCCAGCATCTGGTTAGAGCCTCATCAAACACAGTCAATTCAGAGCTTTGCTTTCTGATGAAGTCTAAAATGTCATTGATTCTGGTGACGTACTCTTCACGGGCAGAATCGTCAAAGTTGGTTTTTTGCCTCATGTCTCTGAGTTTAAGAATTCTGTCGGCAATTTCCTTGTAGTCCTTCCTGGCCTCAACGCACTGAATGAGTTGTTTCTGAAGTTTAGCAAGCTCATCGTCAATTGCCGAGACACTCATTACTCCGGAGGATTCGTCAATCGTCATAACGGCGCGAACGTTCTCTTCCAGCTGTTTTTGAAAACCTTCCTGCTTATCGAGAAGTTTGTTGAATGCAGAGAGACATGCTGCCTTTAAGGCTTCCTCATTCACAGTTCTGGCGTGGCACTCAAGACCGGTGGGTTTGAGTCGGCTCAGGCATCTCCAGACGATTGATTTTACGCCTCTGTTGTTCCAGTGCACCCGGCGGAACAGTTCACCGCACTCACCGCAGAAAACCATCTGGGAAAAGACATGGTGACCGCTGAAGGAGCATTTCCTGCCGCTCGATGTTGTTGTAACCCTGCGTCTGCGTACAAGCTCATTCTGAACTCTGAGATAGATGTCTTTTGGAATGATGGCTTCATGGTTACCTTCCACATAATACTGCGGTACGATGCCGTTGTTTTTGACTCTGGTCTTGCTGAGAAAATCTGTGGTGTAGGTTTTCTGAAGCAGGGCATCACCGATGTACCTGTGTTCCGCAGTCTAATTACTAAATTTTCATAATCTTCCTCTAGTGCAGGCCTTTAATATCAAGGGTCTGCACTTTTTTTGATTTTTTAAAATTGCCGTATTTATATGGTGCTATATGGTGCATTTATGGTATAATACCTCATAGGATGTTAAATGTTTCTTGCCGAGGTTCTTATGTTTCTGACCATCAAAAAAGCAGGTGGAGGTAGATACCTTTATCTTATAGAATCTGTTTATGATCCAAAGACAAAGAAGGTAAAAAAGAAAATTATTCAAAACTTTGGCAAATCCGAGGAGTTTATCGAAAAGAACCCTGAAAAGTATGCTGAATTAGTAGAAAAGTACGGAAAGAGCAAAGAAAAATTTCAGACAGAGAAGAACACGACTATCAATTCATTTTTTTCTAAGAACATAACCTCGACTGATGACATTCTAAAAAATTTCAATGGGTTATATCCACAGAACTTGTCTCATCTCATTCTCCGAAAGTTATGGAAAGAAGACTTGTTAATGACAAGATTTTTTAATCATCTTAAAGAATATGAAGGATTGGAGTTTGAATACAATGTATCTGATATTGCCTTATACTTTGCAGCATTGAAGATAGTCTCCCCTATGTCTTATCTTGCCGGGAAGGAGCACAGTCCGAGATTTCTAGGTGATCCGATGAGTAGCTATACAACGGACGATATTTATCGATGTCTGCATTTTCTATCCAAATACAAGGATAGCATAATGAAACATCTGTGCAACAGAGTTGGAGAACTGATTCCAAGAAAAAAATCACTGCTTTTTTACGATTGTACAAATTGCTATTTTGAAACACCTTGCAATGATGTTTACTGGAACCGAAAAAAAGGACTGCGCATACTCCGGCGGAAACTCAGAAAAGAAAATCCGGAATTTCAAAAATTATCAGACCGTGATTTGAACACGGTGATTAATGAATCGCCTGAGTATAGCTTGTTGCTTGAGGAACTTATAGAAAGTTTAGGAGAGCCTCTGCGAATGCACGGGGTCAGCAAAGAAAAGCGATTTGATCTCCCCCTGATTTCCATATCACTGGTTATTGATGAACATGCAATTCCTATAGATTTTCAAATTTATGCAGGTAATCAGGCTGAAGCATCAACGATGGTTGAATCAATAAAAAGGCTCAAGGAAAAGTACGATATAAAAAATGCAGTACTGGTAGCAGACAGTGCGCTTAACGGCACTAAAAATCTTGATATGCTACTCAAGGAGGGGCTTGGCTTTGCTGTAGCAAAATCAGCACTCACCTTCACTGATAAAATCAGACGTAGTGAGTTGGATTTGTCAACATTCTCACAAATAAAGGATGAAGCAGGAAATAAAACCAGTTTTCTTTACAAAATTATCCCGTATCAAAATGTTAAGTACGAACGGAAGCTTGTGAATGGCAAATGGGTTTCAAACAAGTATTCCATTGACTGCAACATGATGATTACGTTCAGTGAAACCAGAAAGAACAGGGATTTATCAACCTTGGAGGAGAATATTCTGCAGGCCAAAGCCGCCATAGAACGAAATGCACAAATCAATTTGACCAAAAACGGCTGGAAACAGTTTGTTATTACTTCTGATGAAGTGACGCCTAACGCTGAGCAAAATGAATCAGCCTCCGGGCAATCTGAACAGGAAGACGGTGCATCAAACACCTCTGACAACAATGTCGTTAATGACGAAAAACAGAAAACCAAAGGTAAATCTAAAGAAACAAAAGCAAAAAAATCTGAACCGTGCATAGCTGTTGCACTGAACGACAAAAAAATCGAAAAAAGGCGTGAGTGTGCCGGCTTCGCCGCTATCCTCTTTCAGCCCCCTCCTGGTTCCGAAGAATCGATGAACGCTGATTACGTAAGTTCTCTTTATCATCATCTAGTTCAAATAGAAGAATGCTTCAGAATTATGAAAAATGAATTTGAAATCAGACCGCTGTTTGTCAGAGACAGAGATAGCGTAACAGGTCATGTTCTTTTATGTGTTGTAGCCTTAATAATGGTGAGACTCATTCAAAATAAAGCCGCAGAAAAGAAATGTTCAATTACAGCTTCAAAACTAAAAGAAATAATGAACGCTTTGACCCTACTGACTCTTTACCGCGACGACAATCATTGTGTATATCTAAAATCAAAGGAATTTAACCTGACAGACGGATTAAGAAAAGTAGAAAAGGAAAATTCAACATCAGTTGAAGAACCTGAATTTATATTTGAACTCCTAACAGGAGTAAAAATGCCAAATATTTCTACCATGGAGGAATTACGAAAGATTTTTAAAATCAAATCCATGAGCCGATCTAAAGATCAAATAAATCAACTAAAATGCTCTGTTAGTGCTTAATTGAGCACCATAAAATTACGGCAATAAAAATCGCCCCAAACCCTTGGTACGACTGTGTTGTCGTAATTTTTTTTACTCTTTAGTTGCGGAACACAGGCTTGACCTTAAACATTATGAGGGCACGTCTCCTATGGTAATTGACGCTAACGAATTTCTAGAAAACTTTGCAGACAAAGATTTGCCGGTAATAATCCCTCGTAAGGGATGTCATGATATCTGGAATGCATTCATGGTAAAAAACGCAACTTTTTCTTATCCATCAGACATTCCGTTCTGCCCATGTACCGCAACTTCACTGCCTGCCCAACTAATATCTTACGACGATGCTAAAAGCCTTTACAAAAAGGAAATAAAAGTTAATCCAGATTTTCATATCAACGCATACATCCATTTTTATATTGACGATCAAAAATTTGATGGTAAGCGGGACAGTATATGGTTTAACTGTGAAAAGGCTTTGAATATATTCCGACATTTTGATGGAATTATTACTCCGGACTTTTCTACCTATGCTGATTTTCCAGACCCTTTGAAAAGGTACAATACATACCGCATGAGAGCTTTGGGTAACTGGGCTTCTGAAAACAAAATTTCTGTGATAAATAACGTTCGTTGGGGAACTAGTGAAACGTGGGACTATTGCTTTGATGGAATCCCACAAAAAAGCATTGTTGCTGTAGGCACTGTAGCAAGTGGTTTAAAAAATCTTTTTATAGACCACAATTTGAGACAGGACTGCGCAAGATGGTTGAAACTATATCTCCAAAAGCAATAATTGTCTTTGGTTCAGTTCACTATGATTTTTTCGATGATTTAAAAAAGGTAGGAGTGGAAATAGTCGCTTTTCCGAGCAGAACAAATGAAGTATTTGCAAGGAGAAAAAGTCATGAGTAAGCAATTCAGTGGGCATTTTAATAGGACTGCGGGAACAAAAGTTTGGAATACTGCAGAAGTATGGAATCATGTTCATCCAACTCAAGGTAACTATGCTGGGACGTATCTGCCAAAATCCTTTAATGTGGATACTCCGCAAGGAGCAATGTGGACTCACAACAATGCAACTAAACATATGCATGAGACCATTCTTTCAATAAAGGACTCACCAGTTCTTAAAAATAGAGATCCTAAACTTTATACGCAGTTCATTCTTTATGATTATTGGAAGTCACTCGGAAAGGCTGTTAAGAGTGGGATTGTTTATAACGAAATGATTTATGCGGGGCGATGGGAGTTTATGTTTGCCAAACCAAGAAGTAAAGATAGTAATCCCGTTATCAAACATGCTAAATTTACGGGACTTAAGTAAGGAGTTTTTATACTATGGAATATAAATTTGATGCATCCATACAAATGGAGTCAACATTTGTTGCAGAAGAATATTTTGCCGCAATTATCAACTTTTCCCCGGAGGAATTAAATAATCATTTTATTGAGTTTAAGTATAATAATACGGATATGTTTGAGATTTCCGTTCATCCTGAAACCCATGTAATTAAAAGATTTACATTAACACTTTGCAATCATTTCACAGTGATCGACAAAGATATGTCTGTCCCGATTTGTACTGATGGAACAATAATAATCGATGGCCCGGATACAACAGAATGTGAAACCTTTATGGTTAACCTTTATAATAATGGTATGCTGATTAAATTATCCGATGAGGAACCAAAGTTTTATTATAAATCGGGGAATATAATATTTGCTATAAGTGATAATGGCAAATTAACTAAAGTTTATATAATTAACCTTACTAAAACAGATGTGAATCATGCCAAAAATGAACTTTACCTAGGAATTGAACCATAAAAATTTTTTATTAGAGCAGTTGATTGGTTTGATTAACCAGGTTTCAATCATTGTATTTTAAGCCGACAGTCCCTTATCTGCCGGCTTTTTCGTTTTGAGGAAATATCATTATTCCCCAAGTCGGCTATTCACCTCATGAGCCAAATCGCACAACTTCCCGAATAGCCAATTTCCAGGGCAGGACTTCCTGGCAAACCAGCGGTGGACCGTCAGCAGCATCTCATTTCAGTCTATTATTTCTTTATAGAGAACTCTCATTTGACGATATTTCAGCTTCGATTTCCTCAATGGTAGGCAGACTTCCTCTGAATTCTTCCGGAATGAATGTGGTTATGTCGTACTGAGAAATCCCCATGGGCTGACTGCTGGCTTCAAGCGCATAACGAGCCTTGACGTTATCTTTTGATTTGCAGATTAACAGCCCCAACGTAGGCCCATCATTTTCACCCTTCAGCTGATGGTTAACGGCAACCATGTAGGTTCCTAGCTGCCCCATATCACCGGAATCAAATTCCTTTACCTTGATTTCAACAACCACATAGCAGTGAAGTTTGATGTTGTAAAACAGCATGTCGATGAAGTTACTGGTATTGCCGATTTCAAGCCTGTATTCACGTCCCACAAAGGCAAAGCCGTTACCAAGCTCAAGAAGAAATTTGGTGATGTTATCCATGAGAGCATCTTTTAGTTCTTTTTCGTCATAGCTCTCCCGTAGGGTAAGAAAATCGAAGGTGTACGGATCTCTGGTAATCGCCTGAGCAAGATCGCTTTGAGGAGCAGGAAGAGTAAGATCAAAATTGCTTACTGCTTTGCCCTGTCTTTCATAGAGGTCTGTATCCAGAAAGTTCATCAGTACAGCTCTAGACCAATTGTTCTCGAGGGTTTTGTGTATGTAAAATAAGGCTTTATCACGGTTTCCGTCCACCTTATTCATGATCTTAACAATATGCCCCCAAGGAATTAAAAAGATTTCATCATCAGTAAATTGCGAAACAACTTGTTTCGTAAATTCTCCTGTGTTCGATAGCAATATGTGATCTTGATCAAATTGCGAAACAACTTGTTTCGCAATTGGAAATAAGCGATAAAACTGATGCATGTTCTGAAGGTTTCGGGCAGAAAAAGACTTTACATCAGGCAGTTCTTTTCTCAGATCTTTACCAACCTGTTCGTAAAAATTGCTTCCCCAATGATAGATGTTCTTTTTTTCATCCATGTCATGTCCGAGACTCCAATAGAAACGGAGCATTTCACTGTTAACTTTCATGGAGGCTTTTATTTGACTTTGCTTGAATCTTAATGAAATATCAGAGATCCATTCTTTGTATGCATTATCTATATTAATTAAATTCCCCATATTATTCACCTCTTTCATCACTCACGGATAAATCATACAATCTAATTTGCAATTGAGCAATTTCCGTGAGTGCCATTATTAACAAATAAAAAATTACACTCGAAGTCGGCTATTTACTTCCTGAGCCAAATCGCCCAACTTCCTGAATAGCCAGTTTCCCGGACAGGACTTTCGAGCAAACCAGCGGTGAACGGTCAGCAACATCTCATCAGATTTAACCTCATAACTCAATGCCTTATCCCGAACAGCAATCCATACAAGTTTCTTTTTACCGTTCCTTCTGCAGATATCAACGCACAGATCTACCAATGCGGCATACACCTCCGGCTTCATGGTGTACGGCTCAGTCAGATCAGACGCGCATTCGATGGTAACGGCTCGCTGGTCATTGTCCCGGGATGATGAGCACCAGGAACGGTTCTGCTCATCAACACATAGTCCTATTCTGCCGTCAGCCCCGATGCAGTAGTTGCAACTTGCCTGTCTGCCACTATCCTTAAAGCAATCGCAGATGCGTTCCACACTGAGCTGACCGACAACAGCGTGAGGTGTGATTCGGTCTATTGCATGAGTCCTTCTGCCGGAATGGTTCGGACTCAATCTGGTGTAACTTACGAGTGGACTATTTGCCATTGTCATTCTCCTTATCTTCTGATTTATCGTGTAACTGGTTTAATGCTTTCCTGACCACAGCAGGTATCGGCAGACCGAGGTGCGCAGCGTTTTCAAGTAAGCTGATGCCTTCGTTTGAAAGGTAAAAGAAAATTACCGCGGTTCTGAGAACACTGCCGGTCTGAAAAATTCTCGTGTCCAGAATGCTGGCAATGCCGACCAGCATGAACACGATTACCTTCCTGCAGATGCCTTTAAAGCCGATGGAGCTGGACAGATTGTTATCGACTATCCCGCACATAACACCGCTGATGTAGTCGATAACCGTAAAGGCAATCAGGGCATAAAGCAGACCGTCACATCCTCCGAGAAAGTAACCCAGCCATCCGCCGATTCCGGTAAATACAGCCTGGAGCATATTCCAAAGCTCTCTCATTTTGTTTCTCCCAATAAAAAAGGCGACCATCAAGCCGCCCGTCATTTCACTCTGTTTACGTTACTTCGTACCCGTCCGATAAAGTCTCTGTCGAGATAACCTTCCACCCGTTCACAGGCAGAGAGGTATTTCTGCCAGTAGGCATAAGCCCGGAAATCAAGATAGATGAATTTATTCCAAGGCTTTTCCATTGAGAGATAATGCACCATCAGCGGAGCCATTTCCTTGTACCCCGGATTGAACCAGATGGCATTGAACTCACCTGAAAGCTGATGCTTTTTCTTAAAGTGAAGATTCACAAAGTCCTGCTCCGGGCAGTACATGAAGTTGCCTTTTTCCTCAATCGTTTTGATGAACTTCTCATACAAGCCTTTACAGTCAGCCTTGTAGCACATAAGACCGGTATTGAAATACAGCGGAGTGTTCACGATTTCCTTAAGCTTCATCTGCTTCATCCATTTATCTCGGTTTTCACGTTCGCTGACTCCGAAGATGCCGGATTTATGCTCTGCCGTAATCTCCTCAAGGAGAGGAACCGCCGAGCCTAAAAACAGAGTGTCCAAATCGAAGTTCAGGACACAGTCCGTTTCTGCAGAAACTTCCTCAAGTGATTTGATACGCTGGGCAATGGCAGGAACGGCACTGCGGTGAACCATCAGTCTGTTACCTCCCACAGTGGCAAAAAGCTCATGCTGAGGAAAGGTAACGTAGCGAACCTCCACCAGTTCTTCCGGCACTACGGCGAGAACTCTCTCAAGGTCTGTGCCTTTTTCGGCATAAATGATGAGTTCAATGCGGTTATATCTGAAAAAAGAGCTGAGGGATACCACCGCTTGATTGATATATCCCTCATCAAGAACTACAAATGCTTTCATTGTTTTTTCTCCTTAATGTCGTCTTTGAAAATGTCCTCTGAGTAATTGATGAGCTTAAGTGAACAGCGGTTGCCGCTTTCCGGCTTAACGGCAGTAACCCAGCAGAGCTGCAGTTCACCGATGGCAAAAAGCGGATATTCGAGAGACTTGCCGAATTCACTGTCCCAATCAATATCCGGGTAAGTATCAAGATAAAGCGTATGGCTGTCATTACGGTAAAAGGTATATTCACCGTAGGAACCGTCCTTTCTTGAGATATATACGATACCTTCCCAGATATCCTCCGGAAGCTCGATATCCGTGGTAACGGTCTGACCGTTAATTGCGGTTATCTTGCCGGTGATGTTGGAAAGATTCTCATCGAGCATAAGTCCCACCAAATCGTTGAACTGACAGTTGAGACCGTTAAGTTCGGTTTTGATTTCATAGGTAACTCGTGTATTTCTGAGATATCTAAGTCTCCTCATGCCGAGAGCTACCGCATGGTCATAGTCTGTTACACCCCAGGCTTCAAGCTGCTCCTGATTATCGGATTCAGGATAGGAGGTGATGTGTTTATTTCCATACTCGTCGATGTGACAGTACACGGTTTCGGTCTTGTAGGTTTTAGGCGAAGTGAAATTTACCACCACCTCATCAACATCATCCTCCTTCGGCAGCGAATAGGTGATTACCGGACTTGAGGTCATATTGCTTTTGGTAAAAATCTGCGTTGGAGTTGCTCCCGCATAAAGCCTCTTAACCGATAAGGTATTGTCCCTTACCACCGGAACTGCAAAGCCGCAGTTAAGCACATCTCTGAGTGATTCCAGAAGAGTGCTGTCACTGTCGATAGAGCCGTTGCATTCAAGTCCCTGAGAACGCCAGAGTTCATCAAAGTCCATGAGTGTATCGACATCAAGGATATTACGGTACTTGGAGTTCCGCACGATGTACTGAACCACCGGGGCAATATCCCTTGTTGCCACCAGTGGTTGATTATCTGAATACCCGAGAGCAGGAAGTTTTCTTGTCCAGTAAGTGGCTAACTGATTTTCGGAAAGCTCGGATAAGGTTTCGTTTCCTTTGAACCTGCAGATGAGCACCGTCATATTGTCATAACGGTCAATGGTGCTGGTGACGCTTTTAAGTCCTACCCATTTAATCTCCTCAAGAGCACGGGTAGAGCCGTCCTCCTGGGAGGTCCTAAGAACCCTGAACTCATAATTCCCGGCAGTTGCAAGTTCGATTCTGATGGTTTCGGCAAGCTGGTCGTTGGTATTGTTGGTCCAGGTTTTCTCAATCACGGTATAAGGCTCATTGGAACCTGCTCTGCGGTACTCAATCTGAATGCTGATGGAGAGCTTGTCGAACTCACCATCATCGTTAAGCTTGCCAAGACCTCCCGGCATGGAGAAATCAAGCTCAAAGATTTTAGATTCTGCACCGTAAGGACATGCCCGGTAAGGACCAGCGTAACCACCGTCACTTGCCTGACCACTCACCAGAGTAAAAAGCACATGCTCCTGATTTACTCCGGTGGAATAAAAGCCATGCCAGTCTGAAATCTCACCGTAGCTGTCGTTAAGACGTTTAACCGTGTAGACGCCGTTGGTGTAATCGAGAATTTCATAAAGGCCGTTATCGTCATACGGATAATCTGCAGGCATCGGCTGAAACACAGAGCCTGCCAGGCGATTTGCCGTAGCGGTTATTTTCGTGTACGGCTGAGACGGAGTAATCTCCTCGGGATATTCCGGAACGGTCAAATCTGAACTGTCGAACTTTAGCGTAACATGACCAGTTCCATCAGAGCTTACTTCGAGAATTTCACAGAGAGCCTCTGCGGTATTCGATTCATCCTCAGTTACGGTTTTACCGCCGCTGCAGCCTGACGGAATGGTATCGTAGGTAACGGAGGTTACTGCAGAAATAGTAACCTTCAGATAATCACCGTTACGGCTAATCACCTCGGTCTCAATTTCTTCACCGGATTCCTCATCAACGCGGGTCTGAATTTCTGTGGCTCTTGCCCGGAAAAACTCATCAGGGCTAAACCCATCAGCGCATTTCAGAGTAAGAGTGGTAATACCAGATGCAGCATCTGTTTCTGCTGCAACAATCTCAGTGCTGACAAGACGGGTATTTCCTGCACCGCTTAACTCGAAGATGGTGCCGTTTGCCCATTTCAAATCAAGGTTCTGCTTAATGCGTACCGTCTCAGTACCGCCACCGGAGCAGCCGCCATAACCGATGTTGTAAATTCTATAGTTGCAGCCGCTGAAGGTGTTACCCTTAAACTCAAGATTCACACCGTTCATGGAGGAGGTATCGATTTTACCCTGACCGCTTTTTAAGGTATGACCGCTCTGGGTAACCTCGGTTGATGAGTACCAGCAGTACCAGGATTTGTACTCCGGTGAGTTTGGGGATGCGGACATAATCCTGAACACCTAAAGAGGTGATCTATGGCATATACCGTCCAGCAAATCAAGGCGGCTTTAAAGCTTTATGACAGACTAAAAAAATTGTTCCAACCGTTCGTCAATTAGGTTATCCAACTGCTCATACCATGTATGAATGGATTAACCAGAGAGAAGCAACAGGAGGTAAATTTCCTGATATCGAACCATTAGGAGTTAGTAAACGTCACCTAAAGGTGAAAATGAATCATGATGGTTTCTCTGCCGAGCATAAGCTTAAGATTCTAAAACGTTGCTTTGAAGGAACTGAAAATATTCGCGATGTTGCTATAGATGAAAAGGTTTCACGTACTATAATCTATTCATGGAGAAAAAAGTATCTTAAGTACGGAGTGTTTGGATTGCAACAAAAGAAAAAGCAAATCAAAAGGACTGCATCGATTGAAGAACTAAAAGCAGACCACTCGACAGACAATGGAGAAAAATCATCAGATAAATCGGCAAGTTCTGAAGATATTGCACTGCTTAAAAAGCAGATAAAAGAACTGCAAATGAAAGTTGATGTAATGACAGAGGTCTTTGAAATATTAAAAAAAGGCCAAGGCACTGATACTGATATGGGGATGCGGACAAAAAACTGGACACCCAAAAGAGGTGATCTATGGCATATACGGTACAACAGATAAAAGTAGCTTTAGAGCTTTATGACAAAATTAAAAAAATTGTTCCAACCGTTAGACAATTAGGATATCCTTCTGTTCATACTCTGTATGAATGGATCAATCAAAGAGAAGCAACAGGAGGGAAGTTTCCTGATATCGAACCAATAGGAGTTAGGAAACGCACTAGAATTCGTTCCATGCAAGGCGTATAAGGCTTTCTGCGATTCTATAAAGGCTGTATACAATGCTGTTGATAAAGAAACAGCATTACAGAACTTCAGCAGGTTTAGGGAGCTCTGGGGCAAGAAATATCCTGGTGCCGTAAATGCTGGGAACGTAATCTTGACACTGTACTGCAGCTGTTTGATTACCCATCGGCCATCAGAAAGCTTATATACACGACCAATGCGATAGAGAGTACAAACTCCAGCCTGAGAAAGGTAACTAAAAAGGGAACTTTCGAATCGCCAGATGCTGTTTACCGGGCTATGTATCTGAGGATACTTACGCTAAAAGAAAAGTGGGACAAGAGTCGAGTACAGAATTGGACCACAATTAAAAATGAATTTCTTCAACTACCACTTACAAAAGAGAGAATGGAGAAGTTATTTTTTAAGAGTTAAATCACAGTTTACACAAAATAGTATTTACTCCCCATCTATCGTAAGTTTCCCAGATATACGGTCTGATACCCCCCACACACCTTGTTTTAGGTACCATCGTAAATTCTTCCGATCGTTCATAGGAATGTTCAAATCAGACATGAAAAGTCTGTTATTCTTACAGTAAAATTACCTGATTTGTCAAGGGATCGAATTTTTACTTAGGCATGTCTGTAAGAGAAAGTGGTGACCTTTACTTTGGGTGTGGGATACCCGAGTATACAAGAATTGTGGAATGTCGTGCAGGTTATTCTTAGCAATTATGTATAAGATCATAGAGACGAGGTGATAATAATGAATAAAGATCCTTTCAAAGACTATTTCAGAGAAGCAGAGCCTGACAAGCGAGAAAAGAGCTATGCGTGGCATACAGCTATTGGCCTCCAGGCGGTTGACGGGCTCAAGACATCGGATTATTTGGTGCACACCGCTGTCCGCAATATCGAGGGCGAGATATCTTTTGAAGAGGCTAATGAGCTTCTTCAGACCTATTACGAGGAAAAACCTGCACATGATACGAAGGATCGCACTGAGGAGGCCGACAAGGTTGCAGCCAGAATTGCGGCGCTTTTATCAGAGAAAGCCTTCAGTTTCACCCCGAACGAGTATCTTTCCATTCACAGAAAGCTGTTCGCCGGCATCTATTCTCACGCAGGCTGCATCCGTGATTACAATATCACGAAAAAGGAATGGGTGCTGAACGGTGCGACCGTCCTTTACGGCAGTGCCACTGAGCTGAGTGCGACGCTTGATTATGACTTTTCGGAAGAAAAAAAATTTTCCTATAAGAATCTTTCGATGGACGAGATCATCCATCACCTTGCGGTATTCGTTTCTAGACTATGGCAGATTCACGTATTCGAAGAGGGCAACACCAGAACAACAGCAGTGTTCTTCATCAAGTACATGAGGACATTTGGATTTGATGCGGCCAACGAGATTTTCGCCGAGAATGCATGGTACTTTCGAAACTCTCTTGTACGGGCCAACTATAATGACTTGAAAAACGGTATCCATGAAACGACAGAGTATCTGGAACTATTTCTGAGAAATCTGCTACTGGACGAGAAACATCCTCTTCATAACCGGACATTGCACATCAGTGAAACATTTGAAGTACCGGAAAAATCGAGCATTGAAGGGCAAAAAGCGAACATTGAAGGGCAAAAAGCGAACATTGAAGGGCAAAAAGCGACCATTGAAGGGCAAAAAGCGAACATTGAAGGGCAAAAAGCAAACATTGAAAGAGTAAAAGCGAACATTGGAGACTCGTTTACGGAGAAAACTGCTTCTAATATATGCAAATTATTGGAGACGTTTGGCTTCCAAACAATCTTTGGAAGATTAGATGTTCAGAATGTTCTTGGTCTGAAACCGACAAGAAGTACAGAACTGCTTGGTGAGATGACAGAGAAAGGATTCATCGAACCGGTAACTGGGCTTGGAAAAGGAAAGTACAGATTCAGAAATAAACAGGGCTGAGACGATGAATTTGACAGTCAAAAGCTGACAATTCCTCCGTTGACGGGACATCATCTGTTACTGTTGGCAAAGAGGAATAATCCCACAATTCTGACAAGCTAAAAAGGACTTTTTCTTCTGGTCTGGATTGTGGGTTTTAGTAGGATTTTTGGGAAAATTTACGTATAAATACGGGCTTAATTTGCTGTCTGAACGTATACAGTAGGTGCTTCTGTTGTTTCCCTGTTTTTAAGGACATTTAGGAAAGCAAAAAAACGGATAAACATAAACTAACAAATCTGCGACAAGATCTAATGCTGAAAAATAAAGATCTGAAAAGCTATAGCTTTAAAATTAATTATTTATTTCATATATTTCTTTTATGTGCGAAATAAATTTTGTTGCCAAGGCGTTGGGATGTCTCTCATTATCCCAGGAAAGTAAATAATCGACATTAATGGTTGGTAGTATTTTTTTGATCGTAACATTGGAGCCGGATGAGATATTTTTAGCAACAGATGCCGGAAAAAGGGCAATTCCGAGATTTCTGCTTACAAGCTTAGCAGCATTGGAGGAGTGAGCTGTTTTAACAACAAAATGAGGTTCTTTTTTAAGATTTTTAAACCAGCTTCTTATTTCGTCTTCACGCGAGCGTCTTGAAGAAATTATAAGATCATTGTCGATAAGCTCCTCCAGTGTAATGCATTGCTTTTTTGATTTTCCTAATGGAGTATTTGCAGGAATAATTGCGACCCAGTTTTCTGAAAATACTTTAAAACCATCCAGTAAATCACTATTGGTAGGAGTCATAGTAATTGCAAGATCTATAAGACCGGCTTTTAGGCGATCTGTTAAATCATCTACATTTCCACACCATAAGTTATACGTTACATTTGGATAGAGCTTTTTAAAGGATTCTATCCATTCTGCTACTAGTGTTGGACCATTACTGTCAACATGACCGATATAAAGTGTTCCGTTAATGCCGTTTTGCATTTCAGATATTTCAGTTTTAGTCATATCAACCAGAGTTAAAAGTTGCTCACCTCTTCTTTTAAAAGCTAAGCCTTCGGCAGTCAATGTCAGATGTCGTTTGCCCCTGATAAACAGAGTGCAGCCAAGCTCCTCCTCCAGTTCCATAAGAGCTCTGCTTAGCGGTGGTTGAGACAAATGCAGTTTTTCAGCAGCTCTTGTGATATTAAGCTCTTCGGATACTGTTAAAAAATATCGGATCTGTCTTAAGTCCATATGTACCACCTTTTAATTCTATCATACCTTAAAAGTATTGTTGTCTTGCTATTATAGTATTTTATTTATGATTAACAGAGAGCTACAATTCCTGCAATTGATAGGAACAGAACACAGTTCCTAAAGAATATCATGATTGGTCAAAAAAAATCATGGTCAAGAGCATTGTTTCTGAAAAGATATTGCTATATCAGGTTTATGGTTGCCAGATGGTTATTTAGTTTGTATCGGTATACCGGAAAGTGACTTGGTTGTCTGTTGGAGATTGAGGCGGCCAGTATAGCAAGTAACAGGAAATGTTTTAAGGTGGAAAATGTGAATAGCAAATAACTGGCGTTGAATTTTTTGAGTATGCAGGAAACCAATTATCGGCAATGCAACCTGATGTTTTCCAAAGGTTAGATTAATTCAGGTGAGTTACCAGGTAGACGGGGAAATGCGGTGCAGGTGTAGTTCCTTTCTCCGGTTATAAAAGTTATGTTAGTTATAAGCATACAATCCTAAGAAATAAATATTTTATTAATGATTTAAATTTAAGTTTGCTCTTATATGTGCAGTGGAGTATATGACATGTCTGTATATGAAGACGATTATTACAATAATAAGAATGAAGCATTAATAGCTGAGCATGATGCGTGTGGTATCGGAATGGTCGTTAATATAGATGGCAAGAAAGAGTATCGTACTCTTGATGATGCGCTGTCTATTGTGGAAAAGCTTGAGCATAGAGCTGGTAAGGATGCCGCCGGAGAGGTTGGTGACGGAGTTGGTATTTTATTACAGATATCTCATGGTTTCTTTAAGAAGGCTGCTGCTGATTCAGGAATCAGTATAGGAGAGGCCGGAGATTACGGTGTAGGAATGTTTTTCCTGCCCCAGGAATTGAGAAAAAGAACCCTCGCAATGAGACTGTTTCAAGTAAATTGTGAAAAAAACGGGTTAAAAATTCTGGGGTGGAGAGAAGTTCCGACAAATCCGAAAATTCTTGGAAAAAAGGCCCTGGATTGCATGCCTTACATTGGACAGTGTTTCATTGAAAGACCAGAGGATTGTTCAAGGGGCATTGATTTTGATCGTAAGCTTTATGTGTGCAGACGTGAATTTGAACAAAGTGCCGAAGATACCTATATCAATTCACTGTCTTCCAGAACAATAGTTTATAAAGGTATGTTTCTGGTAGGTCAGTTACGCCGTTTTTACACTGATTTACAAAGCAGAGATTATGAAACATCTATTGCCATGGTGCATTCCCGTTTCTCTACTAATACAACACCATCATGGGAAAGGGCACATCCCTACCGTCTTATTGCACATAACGGGGAGATCAATACAATTCGCGGAAACCATGACCGTATGCTGGCACGAGAAGAAACTCTTCATACACCATGGCTGGACGAATTTGCTGACAAGACTTTCCCTGTAATTCATGCTTCAGGTTCAGATTCTGCCATGCTGGATAATACACTTGAATTCTTTATGATGAACGGTGTACCTCTTCCTCTGGCAGTTATGATGATGATCCCTGAACCATGGAAAAATGATCCCTACATGGAACATGAGAAAAAGGATTTTTATCACTACTATGCAACCATGATGGAACCATGGGATGGACCTGCTGCCATCTTGTTTACTGATGGTGAAATTGCAGGTGCTACATTGGATCGGAATGGCCTGCGCCCATCTAGATATTACATTACCGACGATCATCGTTTGATTCTATCCTCGGAGGTTGGCGTTTTAGACATTGATCCGTCACACATTGTAAAGAAATCACGTTTGCAGCCTGGAAAAATACTGTTAATTGACACTAATGAAGGTCGTCTGGTTTTAGACAAAGAATGCAAAGAGCTATATTCTAAGAAATATCCATATGGTGAATGGCTTTCTTTAAATTTACTTCAATTATCCGAACTTAAAATCCCTAATAAGAAGATTCCGACGCACAGCCAGGAAATGCGTGATCGCTTATACAGAGTATTCGGCTATACGTATGAAGATGTAAAAGAACAGATTTTGCCGATGGCCTCTAATGCAGCGGAAGCTACCGCTTCTATGGGGCATGATATTCCTTTGGCAGTGCTCTCTGAAAAACATCAGTTATTGTTTTCATATTTCAAGCAGCTTTTTGCACAGGTTACCAATCCGCCGATTGATTCAATCCGTGAAGAGATTGTCACTGACACATCAGTTTATGTTGGTTCGGATGGAAATCTTTTAGAGCCATGCGGAGAAAATTGTCGGGTTCTGCAAATCAACAACCCTATTTTAACAGGTGTTGATTTACTCAAAATCAAATCTCTGGATCAAGAGGGCTTTAAGAGTGGCGTTGTATCAATTCTTTACTATAAGAATACCTCACTAGAAAAGGCCGTTTCTCAGCTTATAGTAAATGTTGATCGTCTCTGCAGCAAGGGCGTTAATATCGTGATCCTGTCAGACAGAGGGGTTGATGAGAACCATGTGCCTATTCCATCGCTGCTTGCTGTTTCGGCTACTGAGCAACATTTAGTAGAAACCAAAAAGCGTACAGCAGTGTCCATCATATTAGAAAGCGGCGAACCTCGGGATGTGCATCAGATGGCTACATTGCTGGGTTTTGGTGCCCGGGCTATAAATCCGTATCTTGCCCATGAATGCATTGCAGAGCTTATAGACAAGGCAATTTTAGATAAGGATTACCATACTGCCATTGCTGATTACAACTCTGCGGTATTGCACGGAATTGTTAAGACTGCGGCAAAGATGGGCATTTCAACATTGCAGTCATATCAGTCTGCCAAGATTTTTGAGGCTGTGGGAATTTCAAAGAATGTTATTGACAAATACTTTACTGGAATTCCGAGCAGAGTTGGCGGAATTGATTTAAATGAAATTTCTGAGGGCATTCTTTTTCGTCATGATCATGCTTTTGATCCTATGGGCCTTGCTGTTGAGACCAGTTTGGACAGTACAGGCTTTCACGGTTTGAGAAGTGGAATAGACAAGGAAGATCACCTTTATAATCCCCAAACTATCATTGCATTGCAAAGTGCGGTCAGAGCAGGAAGCTATGCAATGTTTAAGGATTACTCAGCTATTGTGGATAATGAAAAGCCGCATACCTTAAGAGGATTAATTGATTTTGTAAAGGTTGATAATCCTATTCCGATAGAAGAAGTTGAGCCTGTTTCCGAGATTGTCAAACGCTTTAAGACCGGTGCAATGTCCTATGGTTCAATCTCCAAGGAAGCGCATGAAACTTTGGCTATAGCCATGAACCGCCTGGGTGGCAAATCAAATACAGGAGAAGGTGGTGAGGATCCTGTTCGTTTCGGAACCGAAAAGAACAGCAAGATTAAGCAGGTGGCTTCCGGCAGATTTGGAGTAACAAGCGAGTATTTGAATAACGCTGAAGAAATTCAAATCAAAATGGCTCAGGGAGCAAAGCCTGGAGAGGGTGGTCATCTTCCTGGGAAGAAAGTTTACCCGTGGATTGCTGAAAGAAGATATTCGACTCCAGGTGTTTCATTAATATCGCCACCTCCGCACCATGATATTTATTCAATTGAGGATTTGGCTCAATTGATTTACGACCTTAAGAATGCCAACCGCAAAGCCAGAATTTCAGTCAAGCTGGTATCAGAATCAGGTGTAGGAACTATTGCCTGCGGTGTGGCAAAGGCTGGTGCACAGGTAATTTTAATATCCGGTTACGATGGTGGTACTGGCGCCGCACCGGCAAGTTCTATTCATAATGCCGGTTTGCCATGGGAATTAGGATTGGTGGAAGCTCATCATTCTCTTATTGAAAACGGACTCAGAGGCAGGGTAGTTATTGAGGCCGATGGCAAACTTATGAGCGGTCGAGATGTAGCAATAGCAGCACTCTTAGGTGCCGAGGAATTTGGATTTGCTACGGCTCCTCTGGTGTCAATGGGTTGCATGATGATGCGAGTTTGTAACAAAGACACATGTCCTGTTGGTATAGCCTGTCAAAATGAAACATTGAGAAAACGTTTCAGCGGCAAACCAGAATATGTAATGAACTTTATGATTTTCATTGCTGAAGAATTACGCGAAATCATGGCTTCGCTTGGAATTAGAACCGTAGAGGAAATGGTGGGAAGAAGCGATTTGCTTAAGCTTAAAGATAAGCAAATCACAAAGCGGGCAGAGATGGTCAATATGAATCTTATTTTGGATCAGGCCTTTGCTCATGCAAAAGAAAGTCATTTCATAGCGGAAGAAGCTTACGATTTTAAGCTTGAGAATACTCTTGATGAAAAGGTGTTCCTGCCAAAATTTAATAAATGGAACGGTGAAGGTACATTAATTTTTGATGATGTACAGATCTCAAGCACAGATCGCAGCCTGGGAACCATACTGGGATCCTGCATAACTGAAAAATTCGGATCATCACTTAAAGATGATAGCGTTCAGATCTCATTGAATGGAGGCGGTGGCCAAAGCTTTGGTGCCTTTATTCCAAAAGGGCTTACTCTAAAACTCACTGGAGATGCCAACGATGGTTTTGGCAAGGGGCTGTCAGGAGGAAAACTTATCATCACTCCTGCTGAGCAGGCAGCATTTGAAGCTTCAGATAATGTAATTATCGGAAACGTGGCTTTATACGGGGCAACTTCAGGTTCTGCTTATATCAACGGCATAGTCGGTGAAAGGTTCATGGTAAGAAATTCAGGAGCAACCGCAGTATGCGAGGGCTGTGGGGATCATGGACTTGAGTATATGACTGGCGGAAAAGCTGTGATCTTGGGAGAAGTTGGTAAAAACTTTGCTGCAGGGATGAGTGGAGGAATTGCCTACGTTTTGGATCAAAATCATAGTCTTTACATGAGAACTAACAAATCTCTTATTGAGATGACTGAGTTAAAAGAGGCTGACAAAAAGGAGCTCAAAGAAATTCTGGAGGATTATGAAAAGAGTACAAAGTCTAAAAGGGCAGCAGAGATTTTAAGTGATTTTGACTCCTGGGTTCCTCTATTTAAAAAGATTATTCCTATTGATTACAAGAACATGCTTACTTTAATCGGTAAGTACGAAGAGCAGGGAATAGGTCATGAACAGGCAGTTTATGAAGCTTTTAAGGATGTTGCATCCGGTTCTTCAGAAGCTGCAATTCGACAGCTCAAGAGTGCATAGGCAAGGAATACAAAAAGGTACAGTATATGGGTAAGGCTACAGGTTTTCTCGAATTTGAGCGTTGTGAGGACGCGTGGATCCCTGCAAAAACTAGAATCAAGGATTTTAATGAGTTTCATGTACATCTAAGCGAAGAAGCAAGAAAGTGTCAGGCCGGCAGATGCATGGCATGCGGCGTCCCGATGTGCCAGTCAGCTCTGCGTCTAAAAGGAATGGTAACAGGATGTCCGCTTCATAACTTAATTCCTGAGTGGAATGATGAGATTTACAGTGGACATTATGAACATGCACTTTCCAGACTTTTAAAAACAAGTAATTTCCCGGAATTTACAGGCCGTGTTTGTCCGGCACTTTGTGAAAAGGCCTGTATCAACGGTATGCATGGTGCTCCTGTTACTATACACGACAATGAACTCTTCTTGATTGAGAAGGGTTTTTCAGAAGGCTGGGTGAAACCGCGCATTCCAAGTCTCAGAAGCGGTAAGAAAGTTGCTGTTGTGGGTTCAGGTCCGGCTGGACTTGCAGTAGCAGATCAGCTTAATCACCGTGGCCACAGTGTTACGGTATTTGAAAGGGAATCTCAGATTGGCGGTCTTTTAATGTACGGCATTCCAAACATGAAGCTTGACAAAAAAGTGATAGATCGCCGCCGCAAGCTTATGGAGGCTGAGGGGGTAATTTTTAAAACCAATTGTGACATCGGCAGAGATATTTCCTTTGCAGATCTGCAGGAACGGTACGATGCGATTGCTCTTTGCTGTGGTGCTAAGAAGCCCAGAGATTTGAACCTTGCCAATCGTGACAACTGTCATGAGATTCATTTTGCAGTTGATTTTCTGAAATCAGCTACATGCGATCTGCTGAAGGGCGGGGAGCAATGGTCGATTAGTGCCAAAGATTTAAATGTAGTGATTGTCGGAGGTGGTGATACAGGTAATGACTGTCTCGGAACCTGCATCAGGCAGGGGGCTAAGAGCGTTGTTCAGCTTGAAATGATGCCCAAGCCGCCAGTTGAAAGAGCGATAGATAATCCCTGGCCGGAGTGGCCTAAGGTTTTAAAGACTGATTACGGTCAGCAGGAAGCAATAGAAGTTTTTGGAACGGATCCGCGTGTTTATGAAACAACAGTAAAAGAGCTTGTACTTGATTCAGGAAAGCTAAAAGCTGTTAAAACAGTTCAGGTTAAGTTTGAAAACCGAAATCTGGTGGAGGTTGCAGATACTGTAAAGGAAATTCCGTGCGATCTGTTAATTATTGCTGCCGGTTTTTTAGGCTGTGAGGATTACATTATAGGTGATAGTAACGTTCAAATTACCAAGAGAAATACAGTTCATACCTTAGAAGATTCGTATGAAACTTCAAAAACTGGGGTATTTACGGCTGGTGATATGCATCGTGGACAGTCACTTGTTGTATGGGCTATTGCTGAAGGGCGCCATTGTGCTGCTCAAATTGACAAGTATTTAATGGGGTATACCTCATTAACTTAAATGAATTTTAAGATGTATTGGTTATCAATTCTCTGAATTTAACATTAAGGGGTTAATTATGACAACAGGTACTGTTCCCGAGTATTTTGGTTGTATGGTATTTGATGATCGGATTATGCGTTCTGTTTTAACCAGTGACGTTTATTCATCGTTAAGAAAGACCATTGAAGTGGGTGCAAAATTAGAACTTGGTTTAGCTGATTCAGTTGCAAAGGCAATGCGTGACTGGGCTATTGAAAATGGTGCAACTCACTTTACGCATTGGTTTCAGCCGCTTACCGGTATAACTGCTGAAAAGCATGATTCCTTTATTGAACCGTCTCCGGATGGCGGTGTGATTATGGAGTTTTCTGGAAAGGAACTGATCCAGGGTGAGCCTGATGCATCATCATTTCCAACCGGCGGAATCAGAGCTACATTTGAAGCCAGAGGCTATACCACGTGGGATCCTACCTCTTATGCATTCATTAAAGATCAGACTCTTTGCATACCGACAGCATTTTGCTCCTACGGCGGTGAAGCATTAGATAAAAAGACTCCGCTTTTACGTTCAATGGAAGCTCTTAATCGCCAGGCTTTGCGAATTTTAAAATTGTTTGGCAATGATCAGGTTAAACATGTCCATACATCTGTCGGTCCCGAGCAGGAGTATTTCCTTATTTCAAAGGAAATGTACGATAAGAGACCTGATTTGCAGTACACCGGGAGAACTCTTTTCGGAGCCAAGCCTCCCAAAGGTCAGGAGATGGATGATCACTACTTTGGCGTAATTAAACCCAAGGTAAAGGAGTTTATGGCTGATCTTGACAAAGAACTTTGGAAACTTGGGATACTGGCAAAGACCGAACATAACGAAGTGTCTCCTGCGCAGCATGAGCTTGCTCCGATATATGCAACTACTAACCTTGCCTGTGATCAGAATCAGCTGATGATGGAGATCATGCAGAAAGTGGCTGCTCGCCATGGTCTGGTATGTCTGCTGCACGAAAAACCGTTTGCAGGTGTAAACGGCAGCGGCAAGCATAACAACTGGTCCATATCGACAGATACCGGATTCAATTTGCTGTCCCCCGGTGATACGCCGGCTGAAAATGCACAGTTCCTGCTGTTCCTCTGCGCTGTAATTAAAGCTGTTGATGATTATCAGGATCTGCTGAGACTTTCTGTCGCCACCGCCGGCAATGATCACAGATTAGGAGCAAACGAGGCTCCTCCTGCAATCATTTCAATTTTCCTTGGTGATGAGCTTACAGCAATACTCGAAGCTATTGAGTCTGATACTCCGTATCACGACAAGGAAAAGAAGCTTATTAAGCTTGGTGTTGATGTATTGCCGAGATTTGCCCGTGATACAACTGACAGAAACCGTACTTCGCCGTTTGCGTTTACCGGCAATAAGTTCGAGTTCAGAAGCCTGGGATCATCAAACAGCATTGCCTGTGCTAACATGATGTTAAACAGTGCTGTGGCAGAATCGCTTAGGATTTATGCCGACAGGCTGGAAAAAGCCGATGACTTTGAAAAAGCTCTTCATGACATGATTAAAAAGACTATTCATGATCATAAGAGAATCATATTTAACGGTAATGGGTATGATGCGGCCTGGGTTAAGGAAGCAACTGAAGTTAGAAAGCTGTTAAATTATCCTACAACACCGGATTGCATGCCTCATCTGTTAGATGAGAAGAATGTGAAGATGCTTACTTCTCATAAGGTGTTTAATGAAGCCGAACTTCATTCAAGATGCGAGATTATGCTGGATAATTACTGCAAGCAGGTTTGGATTGAAGTTAATACAGAACTTATGATGGCCCGTCGGATGATTCTGCCGGCGATTATAAACTATGCAGACAAGCTTTCTGGAACGGTAGTGAAAAAGAGATCTGTCAATGAAGCTCTGGAATGCAAGTATGAAAAGTCTATTGTAGAAACACTTTCTTCACTTGCTGATCAGATTTATCAGAAGACAGAAGAACTGGAACAAACCGCTGAGAAAATTAATGGCACAGAAGAAATCATCACAGAAAGCCAGCTGATTCGTGATGAAATTCTTCCTAAGATGCAGGATTTACGTAATTTGGCTGATAAAGCCGAGATATGCGTTTCCAGGGAATACTGGCCGTTGCCATCCTATGGTGAACTGCTGTTCTCTGTAAAATAAATTCTGTTTTCTTGTAAAAAAAAAGCGGGAATTTGATACGAAGCAAATCAAATTCCCATTTTTTGGGGATTGTATATGTGTTGTATTTTTTCAGTTTGCGGTCCGTCAGCAGATCTTGAAACACTAAAAGGCGCCATGCTGAAAACCACTTCAAGAGGTCCGGATGATTCTAAGGCCATAAAAGTCGGTGATGGCTTAATGGGATTTCAGCGGCTTTCCATAATGGGATTAACTCCTGATGGAATGCAGCCATTTGAGATGAATGGAAACTATTGCGTGTGTAATGGCGAGATCTATGGTTTTGAAAAAATCAAAAGCGAGCTAAAACAACGCGGTTATCAGTTTGCCAGCGGCAGTGACTGCGAAGTGCTGTTACCAATGTATAAAGAGTATGGCACAAAAATGTTCGCAATGCTTGATGCCGAGTTTGCCTGTGTTATTTATGATCACAATGACAGCAAGTGGATTGCGGCTCGTGATCCGATTGGGATCCGTCCTTTATATTACGGATATACTAAAGCTCAGGATATCGTATTTGCAAGTGAGCCCAAGTGCTTAACAGAGCTTGTAGACGGAAAAATTTTCCCTTTCCCGCCGGGGCATTATTATGAAAATGGAGAATTTATCAGTTATTGTGATATTGCCAAACCAGATGCAAAACTTCAGGATCAGCAATTAGAAACTGTATGTTCAAAAATACGTGAGCTTCTTGTCGCCGGTGTTGAAAAGCGCCTTATATCAGATGCAAAAGTAGGCTTTTTGCTTTCCGGAGGTTTGGATTCTTCCTTGGTTTGCAGTATAGCCGCAAGAAGGAGTGAGCTTCCGATTAAGACTTTTGCTATTGGTATGAGAGAAGATGCCATTGATCTCAAATACGCCAAGCAGACTGCCGAGTACCTTAATGCCGATCATACGGAAATTATTATTACCAGGGATGATGTAATAAATTCACTTGAACATGTTATTTATATTCTTGGTACCTACGATATTACGACTATTCGTGCCAGCATGGGCATGTACCTTCTTTGCAAGGCAATTCATGAAACAACTGATTTAAGAGTAATTCTTACAGGAGAAGTTTCTGACGAGCTTTTTGGTTATAAATATACTGATTTTGCTCCATCTGCTGCTGAATTTCAGAAAGAGGCAGAGAAGCGCGTTCGGGAACTTCACATGTATGATGTTCTCCGGGCTGACAGATGCATTTCATCCAATTCTTTAGAAGCTCGTGTTCCTTTTGGGGATCTTGATTTTGTGCATTATGTGATGTCCATTGATCCCGAAATGAAACGTAATCACTATAACAAAGGAAAATATCTGCTGCGACATGCGTTTGAAGGCCTTGATTATTTGCCACCGGAAATTCTGTGGAGAGAAAAAGCTGCATTTTCCGATGCGGTAGGACATTCGATGGTTGACCATTTAAAGGCTTATGCAGAAGAGCAATATGATGATGCGGAGTTTGAGGAAAAGCGCAGAAATTATGCTCATGCGATGCCTTTTACTAAGGAATCGCTACTGTATCGGGATATTTTTGAAAAATATTACCCGGGGCAGTCACAAATGATAAAAGACTTTTGGATGCCTAATAAAGAATGGGAAGGGTGTAATGTGAATGATCCTTCTGCTCGTGTGCTATCTAACTATGGAAATAGCGGAAAATGACAATTGGATTCATTGTTCCAGATAATGGTTTAGATATCATATGAATTTATACGAATGTAAGTTTTTGGATATATGATTATATATTATGAATTGACGATTGTCGGTCTCTGAATTCGGTAAATTCACAGCACTACATAAGGCAGTTTATCACGATAGTTATGATCCAAGACTGTAGTTCGTCCAAACAGTAATGCTAAAAAATTTTGTCAAAGCGGTGACGGGCACTCCATTTCAGCAGGTAGATATTTTCGTGATCCTGACGGAGTGGCGTCCCGTTGCAGGATTTTTAGCAGTATGTTCCTGAAATCATTGATGATATTTTGTGTAAATTTCAAAATCATTTGCAGTATAAAGGCAGTTTTTTCTGAGAACTCTTAATCTGCGGATAAGAAACGGAAATTCAAGGAAAAATATCATAAATTCACATGATCTATGAGCGATATGAAATCATCATGTGTGAAACATAAGGCTTTGAGACGTGTGAAAATTGATTTTGAAACACTATTGGAAAAGAGATGGCAAATATGAAATTTACAAAAATGCAGGGTTGTGGAAACGACTATGTTTATATAAACGGGGCAGAGGTAAACTTTTCTCCGGAAAGGAAAGTAGAAATCGCAAAACAACTGTCTGATCGACATTTCGGAGTTGGCGGAGATGGAGTGATTTTTATCAATCCTTCTGACCAGGCAGATTTTGAAATGGAAATGTACAATGCAGATGGAAGCAGAGGCGAAATGTGCGGTAACGGTATACGCTGTGTGGCAGTATATGTCTACTGCAAAGGATTAACTGATAAAAAAGAATTTTGCATTATTTCTGCAGGAAAAATTAAAAAAATTTGGCTTGATGTAGATGAACATAGTCAAACAAGAAAAGTAAATAGTGTTTGCGTTGACATGGGCTTGCCTATCCTGGAATCAGAGAACATTCCCGTATTAAGTGAAAAAAATACTGTTATTAATGAACCTATTGAAGTAGAAGGAAAAGTTTATTTCCATACATGTGTGTCAATGGGGAATCCTCACGCAGTTGTTTATGTTGATGATGTGGATAATTTTCCATTGGAAAGATTAGGAAGACATTTTGAAAACCATCCATCTTTTCCAAAACGTGTTAATACAGAATTTATTCAGATTATTGATCGTCAAAATGTAAAAATGCGAGTATGGGAACGCGGAACCGGTGAAACATTTGCGTGCGGTACTGGTGCTTGCGCAACAGCTGTGGCGGGTGTTTTAAATGACTGCACTGATAAAGAAATCACTGTTCATTTACTAGGCGGCAAGTTAAAAATTAAATGGGATGGTAATGGTTATCCCGTATATATGACAGGGGCTGCTGAATTTGTCTTTGAAGGTGAGATAGCAGTGTAAATTGTGAAGGAATAATTGGTGGGAAATTATGGCAAAGATAAATGAAAATTACTTAAATTTACAGGGTTCTTATCTTTTTCAAACAGTTGCACGAAAAGTACATGAATTTGAAATCAGTAATCCAAATGCTAAGCTTATAAAGCTGGGGATAGGTGATGTTACCCAGCCTATTGCTCCTGCAGTATTAAAAGCTATGCACAAAGCTGTAGATGAAATGGGGGTTGCAAATACCTTTCACGGTTACGCTCCGGATCTTGGTTATGAATTTTTAAGAACAGCTATCGTCGAAAATGAGTATAAAAGCAGAGGAATTAATATTGAACCGGATGAAATTTTTGTTTCTGATGGTGCGAAAAGTGATTGCTCTAATATACAGGAAATTTTCGATCAGAATGATTTAGTGGCAGTCTGTGATCCTGTTTATCCTGTATATGTGGATTCAAATGTAATGGCAGGACGGGCAGGGAATTTTGATGAAGAAAAAAGACTTTATAGCAAACTGATTTATATGCCCTGTACGGAGACTAATGGATTTATTCCAGATTTTCCCAAGGTTAAACCGGATTTGATCTACCTTTGTTTTCCCAATAACCCAACAGGTGTTTCTATAACAAAAGACAGGTTACAGGAATGGGTAGATTATGCATTAAAAATAGGAGCTGTTATTTTGTATGATGCAGCCTATGAAGCTTATATAAATGATGATACTCTTCCACATAGCATTTATGAATGCAGTGGAGCAGAATATTGTGCAATTGAATTCAGATCATTTTCTAAAAAAGCAGGCTTTACCGGTTTAAGACTTGGCTTTACTGTCATATCCAAAAAACTTAAACTGCACGATAAATCTGTTCATGCCATGTGGTCCAGAAGACATGGCACTAAATATAATGGAGCTCCGTACATTATACAAAGAGCCGGAGAAGCTGTTTATTCATCAGAGGGTGCTCAGCAAATTCAAGCGCAGATTGCAATTTATATGAAAAATGCTCTGTATCTTAAAACAGCTCTTAGTGATGCAGGGTATACCGTTTATGGTGGTGAGAATGCACCTTACATTTGGTTAAAAACCCCTCATAGATTGTCGAGTTGGGATTTCTTTGATCTTCTTCTTAACAAAGTCGGAATAGTAGGCACTCCGGGGTCTGGTTTTGGACCTCATGGGGAGGGTTTTTTCAGGCTCACTGCTTTTGGTACCTATGAGAACAGTGTAGAGGCAATCGAGAGAATTAAAGGTCTTTAAATCAGTTTTTTATTTGGTTCTTCGGGACATTGCCGGTTTTTTCTACAGCCTGAAATCGGCATTTGAGTGGGGAAATCCACCGACACACAATGAAAACTCGGCTCCCGTTGTCGTTCCGTTTTTTCGGTGTTCTCGTAAAGGTTAATCACCACGGGAGCACCGCAGCCGTAACCTGATGACCGCTTACGGAAGAGCAGATGAGCTTGGCAGTTTCCTTCTGAGGGACTGGTCGTGGGGTTCCGGTGCAGGCCAGTCTTTTCCGTTACGTATCCCTATCCTTTTACCAGAGTTTATTCTGCCCTTGTCGATGACCAGATAATATATCCCTCTTCTGCTCAATCGTTTTGTCCACTGTCTCAATTTAATGTGATGCAGATATAAAAATTTGGTATTAGGTCTTAAACCCCCATTTCAAGGCTTCAGGGATTCTTGACAAAAGTGCTGGTGAATCCGTACTATACCGCACACAAAAATCGTGGCATGCTGAAGGGAATTGCAATGGAAGTAAAGATTACAAATAGCGCACTTCCAATCAATCAGCACGATACCGATTCTGCCAAATCGGATCCTCTTTACGCACTGATCGAAAAATTTACATTAACCATTCAAGAGCAGAATACAGTCATTCAGGGGCTGAAGACAACTATTCAAGAGTTGAGATCCGATACTCAAGAGCAGAAAGTAGCCTTTCAAAATCAAACCCAAAAAGTAGAAGAACTGGAAAACAGGATCAGCGAGCTCATGGATTCACTTGAGAAGAAAGAATCCGAACTTTCAGAAAGCAAAGAACTCGTTAAGACC
>NZ_KB899636.1:1344123-1365062 GCF_000378405.1 Succinimonas amylolytica DSM 2873
ACTTTGCAGTGCTGAGACATTCAATGCCCAGCGGATTTGGCTCTATTGAGGGAGCTAAGTCTACGGCTGTGTTCTCATCATTTCATGAAACCTGCAAAGCTCATGGAGTTGACCTGGAAGATTACCTTGAATTTCTGTTCAGATATATGGGTATTCACAGAGACGAACTGAAAGATGAATCGCTGTCTGATGAAAGAAGAAATGCTATTCTTGAGCAGGCTATGCCGTGGAAATTTAAGAAGGCCTAAAGTGCTGACTTTAGACCTAATACAAAATTTGTATGTTTATTTGTTCGATCACAAATGAATGAACCATTTGAATCTAAAACTGTTCAAAAAATATAAAACGTCATTAGACTTCAAAGAGTTCTTGTGAAAAACAGACGCGGAACATAAGGGATTTTTAGGAGACCTATTTGATGAAATTTAGCAGAAAAGGTTATTTTTTCGTTACTTTGCTTGTCGGGCTTATGACAGCAGGACTAACTGAAGCGTATGCGGAACAGGCCGATAGAGAGAGTATTGCCCAGGTGGCACTTCTGCAGTCTTTGGCACAGGGGTATTTCGGTGGCACGATTACAGCTGCAGAACTGATGTCTCGAGGGGATACGGGAATCGGGACGTTTGAAGGCTTGAATGGCGAAATGATTGCTTTGGACGGAAAAATCTACCAGGCTTTGGGTGATGGGACGGTTATAGTTGCGCCTGACAACACAATTATTCCTTATGCGACTGTAACATTCTTTGATAATGATTTCGCCGTCAAGCTTACGGATATCAGGAATAAGGCTGATTTTGAGAAAGCCGTCAATGCTGCTGTTCAGGAACATGGTGTTAACAGTTTTTACATGGTGAAGCTAAATGCTGAATTCGACTCGATTCTGTTTCGCAGCGAATACGGAAGCAAGGAGCCTTATCCAACACTGGTGGAAGCGCTGAAGGGAAAACAGACGGAATTTTCTGAAAAAAATATCAAAGGCACGCTGGTAGGACTGTTCTGTCCAAACTACATGAGCGAGCTAAACACTCCGGGCTGGCACTTCCATTTCATTTCAGATGATAAAAAGAAAGGCGGGCATATTCTGGAGCTTTCCCTAAAGGATGCTACGGTATATTTTGACAAGACAGACAAGTTTACCATGCTGCTGCATGATGATCCGAATTTCCATAAGATAAATCTTAAGAAGGATATGTCGGAGGATATTCGAAGTGCTGAACATGATACCAAGGGAAAAATGCAGAAATAATAAATCAGTTTTTCTGAAGCAGGCGGTGCTGCCTAATTAAAGCTTAAATTCCGGCAGAATTTTCGACGGTGTTTTCAGTACATTTCAGAGATTCTTGTTTTTTTAGTGCATTGCGGGATGCTTTTCTGCGTGGAGCTTCTGTTACGGGTGATTTTTCCGAACACCGGTATGCCGTGCGGCAGCTCAGCTATTTTTGCGGCTAAGCTGAAAAACGTGCATGTCTCTTTGAGGTTTTTAGACCGTGGATTTCCGAAAAATACAGAAGGATCGCCGGAAGTTCCGCCAGGTGCTGTCTGAAAAATGCGCAATCGACTGGCAGTTTTGTTATAATTCCGTCTGTATTATAATACAGCCTTAATATCTTAATATTATAAATTTTTCATGTGTTATAAAACAGTTCCTGCTGGAAGCAGCCTTCCTATTGTACATACTTCTGTCGTAGTTCTGTTTATGATTGTGGAAATTTGTAAGACAAAATAATAACACGACGGCTCCGGAGAAATGGCCGCGTCTGATTAAACGGGATTTCGATGAACAGTAAAAATGACGATGAAAATTTCTTCAGGGCGGGAATTTGGGAAGCCCTGGTGAGTTTGGGTATCCGCAATATTCTTATCGCTCTGTCCGTGATTTTTTTTACGGTCGTGGCTTTGTCCCTGGGTTTTTACGCTCTTTATTCATCTGTCAAGGAAAGTATTTCCCTGCGTAGCGAAATAAATGCCAGACAGTTCTCCAAAGACTTTGACGAGTATCTTCTGACCGGCCTTAATAATATCAAAATGGCCAGCTACACAGTTGATACGATGCTGAAAAGCAGTACCTCTTCAGATGAAATCAGGAGGTATCTTGTTCAGGCTTCCGATAATATCAAAAGTTCCATAGACAGCGATTCCACCGGACTGTACGGTCTGGTGAACGATACATTCGTGGACGGCAGCGGCTGGGTTCCGGATGCCGATTACGATCCCCGAAACAGACCGTGGTACCAGGAAACCATGGAAAACGGCACGCCCATTACCTTTGTAAAGCCCTATGTGGATATGCAGACAGGAAACTACATGATGACCATTACGGGGCTCCTCGGGGACGGTAAGAGCGTCATTGCAATAGATGTGGGACTCAGGGAGGTTCAGGATATCACTGAACGCATCGGTCAGTCTGTTCCGGGCTGTATAGGCATGGTGCTTGATAATTCCGGAGGAGTTGTGGCTCATTCCGACAGACAGGAGCTGGAACGTGAATACCTGGAGGAAGCGAACACACTGGGCGGCCTTATTGCCCGCAAAATCTTCAGGGATAACAATACACAGTTCGAGGTGCAGTTCGGAGAGTCAAGTTATATGGTTTATGCCGAACCGCTGGTCGGCGGATGGGTCAGTGTTTCGGCAATGGATACCGCTGAGCTGTTCAAGCTTCCCAGATTTATCATGCAGTTCTCTGTAGTAGTGGTGCTCCTGTCTATAGTCTTTATTTTTATTATTGTTGCCAAGATTGCCCGCCGCAATCTGGTGACACAGAAGCTTAACATGCAGCTTTCGTCCGTGGGGGCAATTTATGTATCCATTTATGATATCGACGTTTCCGGGAACACCTGCTGTGAAATCTGTTATCACAGTCTTTTTCAGGTCGGGAAGATTTCTTCCGGGCAAGACCGTTCCGGAACTGTTTTTGCCGGACGGGGGGGCGATTTTGCCCTGATTGGCGATGCCCAGACCGGATTTTTCAGAATGGCGGAGGAAAGTACAGCTGAGAGCTCCCGGAAGAGTCTCAGACAGTTTGTGGATTTCAGTACCCTTAATGAAAGAATGAATGGTGTCAACACCATCACAGAGGAATTTCTGGACAGTGGTAACAAGTGGTGCCGGGGACGCTTTGTCGTGGAGAAAAGGGACAGTGATGGCCGAATTTCACATGTTCTCTGGCTGGTGGAATCAATCGATCGAGAAAAGAGAAATCGCGAAAAGCTCAGGTATCTTGCAGAAACCGACATGATGACCGGTATATGCAATCGCGGAACTGGGGAACGTAAAGTTTCCGCCATGCTGATGGAAAAGCAGTGCGGTATGTTTATCCTTTTGGATATTGACAAGTTCAAGACTGTAAACGACAGTTTCGGACATCAGGTAGGTGATCAGGTAATCACAAGTGTCGCCGGAGCCATGAAGAATACCTTCAGGGATTATGATGTGCTGATGCGTCTCGGCGGAGATGAATTTGCCGTATTTGCTCCTGGAGTATGCAGCGTGGACAAGGCTCAGATGGTGATATCACGTTTTTTCCACAATGTTCAGACTATCCGTATTCCTGAAATGGGGGATCGTTCGGTTTATGTCAGTGTCGGTGCAACTTTTTATGACGGAAGCGGTGAGGTAACCTTTCAGGAGCTTTATGAGCAGGCCGATGGCTGTACCTATATGAGCAAGAAGACGGTGGGGAATACTATAACCTACTTTGGTTCATGATCTGGTAAATTGCGGCGGCGGATGACTGTTTTACGCGGAACGGCAGCGCTAGCTGTCTCTGGCATAGCCGGCCTTTTTCGGAATTTCCGGTAGCGTTTTTGCCGGTCTGAGTTTTTCCAGAGCGGCCGAACGGCCGGTGATTCTTGACAAAGTCCCCTATATTTGGGATCATTTACCCTGTTTTTTTGTGCCCACCGGGTAATTTATTCAGAATTGTATTGTCAGGTGTTTACAGAAGCTTTTATGACAGCAACGGGTATTACAGGCCTCTGGGCTCTCTAGCTGTTAACTCAGGTAAACACGTAAGAGCCCGATTCGTCAGAATTCAGGGCTTTTTTAATTTCAGAGGTGTTGATGCGGGTTTTAAAGTTTGGAGGTACTTCCTTGGCGAATGCCGAGAGATTCCTTCGCGTTTCGGACATTGTTGTGAATACTCACCGTAAGTCACAGGTTGCTTTGGTGCTCTCGGCTCCGGCCAGGGTTACCAATCTTCTGGTGGAGCTGGTGGAAAAGGCTTCCGGAGGTTCTGACGGTACGGATGTGATTGCACAGATCAAGTCGATATTTTCCGGGCTTATCGCCGGTATTCAGGAGCGGTATCCGGCCTACGAGGCTCCGGAACTGTATCGCAGGATGGAGGAGGAATTTGCCCTGGTTCAGAAAAGGATTCAGGGAATTACTCTTCTCGGCCAGTGCCCTGATAATGTTCAGGCATTTATTCTGAGTCGCGGCGAAAAGCTTTCGGTGGTTCTTATGGAGGCTCTCCTGAGAGCCCGTGGAGAGCAGGTAACGCGCCTTTGTTCCGTGGAGACACTGAAGACTGAAGGCGGGTATCTGGAATCCCGGATAAACCTTGATGTGTCCCGCCGGCTGTTCCAGGAAAGAAAAATCAACAACTACACCATCTACATCATGATGGGCTTTACCGGCGGAAATGAGAAGGGGGAACTGGTGCTTCTGGGCAGAAATGGTTCCGACTATTCTGCAGCCTGCCTTGCAGTATGTGTCAATGCCGAATCCTGCGAAATATGGACCGATGTGGATGGCGTATACAGCTGCGATCCCCGTATTGTGCCGGATGCTCTTCTTCTGAAACGTCTCAGCTACAAGGAAGCTATGGAGCTTTCCTATTTTGGTGCTAAGGTGCTGCACCCGAGAACCATTGCTCCCATTGCCCAGTACCGAATTCCGTGTCATATCAAGAATAGTCTTAATCCGGAATGCGAGGGGACACTTATTGCTCAGATTGGGGATCCTTCCCTGCCGGTCAAGGGAATTTCAGATCTCAAGGATATTACTCTGGTCAATGTTTCCGGCCCTGGCATGAAGGGAATGGTGGGCATGGCCGGACGCATTTTTACCTGTGTTTCCCGGGCCCGGGTTTCCATAGCTCTGATTACCCAGTCCTCATCTGAATACAGCATCAGCTTCTGTATTCATACCTCCGATAAGGACAGAGCTCAGAAGGCACTGGAGGAGGAATTCCAGCTGGAGCTCAAGGATGGCCTTCTTGACGGTATTGATTTTGTGGACAACAAGGCCATTATTTCGGTTATCGGTGATGGCATGCTTACGGTTCGCGGTATTGCTTCAAAGTTCTTTTCGGCACTTGCGCTGGCCAATATCAACGTCAATGCCATTGCTCAGGGCTCATCGGAGCGTTCAATATCAGCGGTGGTATCCCGGAACAAGGTGAGTGAGGCCATCAAGATCTGTCATCAGAACTTTTTCAGCTCTATTCAGCATATTGATGTTCTGGTTATCGGCATCGGCGGTGTGGGAGGCGCTCTGCTGGAACAGATTCGCCGTCAGCAGCCGGTACTTCTGAAAAATCACAACCTGATGATGCGGGTATTCGGAATGTGCAATTCAAAGCATATGATGCTTTGTGCTGACGGCATTGATCTCGATTCTGATTACAGAACCGCCCTGAATGAATCCGGAGAAGCTTTCAGTCTGACACGGGCCAAGGAGTTTATTACCGAGACTCATCTCATCAATCCGGTGATTGTGGACTGTACCTCTGATCAGAAGATTGCGGATCAGTATGCGGATTTCCTGTTGGCAGGCTTTCATGTGGTTACCCCTAACAAGAAGGCTAATACCGGGAATATGGAATTTTATCGTAAGCTGCGTGATGCTGCGCAGCTCCGCCGCCGGAAGTTCCTTTATGAAACCAATGTCGGAGCAGGCCTTCCCGTTATTGAAAATCTGCAGAACCTGATAGCTGCAGGAGACCGGCTGCAGCGGTTTAACGGCATTCTTTCAGGCTCGCTTTCCTTCATTTTTGGAAAGCTTGATGAAGGAATGAGCTTTTCGGAGGCGACCCTTATTGCTCGGGACAAGGGCTTTACCGAACCGGATCCGCGTGATGATCTCAATGGCATGGATGTGGCCAGAAAGATTCTTATTCTTGCCCGTGAATGCGGTATGGAACTGGATCTTTCGGATGTCGAGGTGGAAATGGCTCTGCCTCCAGGGTTTGACGCCTCCGGAACAAAGGAGGAATTCCTCGCTCGTCTTCCCGAAGCTGATGCCTATTTCCGGGAGCAGATCGCTGATGCCAAGGCTCGCGGCGAGGTACTGCGCTATGTAGGATCCATTGAGGACGGCAGATGCCGTGTAGGTATTCGCCGTGTCAACGAAGAGGATCCGCTGTATAAGGTTAAGGACGGTGAAAATGCACTGGCCTTCCTGTCTCTGTACTACCAGCCGATCCCGCTGGTGCTCCGGGGATACGGAGCTGGTACCCAGGTTACGGCTGCCGGCGTCTTTGCTGATATTTTACGTACTTTGAACTGGAAAAGAGAGGCTTAATATGGCGGTTAGCGCATACGCACCGGCTTCAATAGGCAATGTCAGTGTCGGTTTTGATATTCTGGGGGCAGCCCTGAAGCCGATTACCGATCAGGTGTTGGGTGATGTGGTGGAGGTTCATGACGGAAAAGAGGAGTTTGAGCTGGAAAGTGACGGCTGGTTTGCCGGAAAGTTGCCTCAGGATCCCCGGAAGAACATAGTTTACGATGCCTATCTGGGATTCCGGGATTTTATGAAGGAAAAAGGTCTTTCCGTAAAGCCATTCCGGATGGTTCTCCATAAGAATCTTCCGGTGGGATCAGGACTCGGTTCCAGTGCATCTTCAATCGTAGCAGCCGTGGCTGCTCTTAACGCCTTTCACGGTTACCCCATGAGCAGAGATGAGGCTCTTCGGCTTATGGGGAAACTGGAAGGAAAGATTTCCGGCTCTGTCCATTATGACAATGCCGCTCCCTGTTATCTGGGCGGCATACAGCTGATGGTTGAGGAGCGCGACATTATAAGCGAACACGTTCCGGCTTTTTCTGACTGGTACTGGGTTTCCTGCTATCCGGGAATTCAGGTTAGCACCTCCGAGGCCCGTTCCATTCTGCCGAAGGAATATTCCCGGAAGGATGCCATTACTTTTGCCAGACAGCTTGCGGTGTTCATTCAGGCTTCTCATACCGGGAACGATCTTCTGGCTGCGGAGGTTCTCAGAGATGTTATTGCCGAGCCCTACCGCCAGAAACTGATTCCGGGCTTTCAGGAGGCCCGGGATTATTCCCGGGAGCAGGGGGCTCTGGCTATGGGAATTTCCGGATCCGGTCCGTCGATATTCATAGTAATGAAGGATCTCGAAAAGGCTGAAAAGGTTCAGGAATGGCTGAAGCAGCATTTTATCCAGAATGAAGACGGCTTCTGCAATATCTGCCGGATCTGCGAGGAAGGTACAGTAATAACTGAACTGTAAGCCGGAGGACAGTTCCCCTCCGGGGGCTGTCAGGAATCTGACATTTCGGAGCGTGTTTTCTGGAATGTTGCATTAAAGAATAAGCAAATATCAGGAATAGTCATGAAACTTTATAATATTAAGGATCATTCAGAAGTAGTTTCCTTTGCCCAGGCTGTAAGACAGGGGCTGGGACGCAATCAGGGACTGTTTTTTCCAGAGGAAATAGTTCCTTTTGATGATGTGGATGCACTCCTGGATCTGCCATTTGTGGAAAGATCCGGAAAAATTCTTCGTCATCTTATTGGAGACGAGATTCCAAATCTGGAAGAGCTCGTAGCCAATGCTTTTGCCTTCGGGGCGCCGCTTGCCAAAGTTGACGACCGTACCTATGCTCTGGAGCTTTTTCACGGTCCGACACTGGCGTTCAAGGATTTCGGGGCCCGGTTCATGGCGCAATGTCTTAGTGCTCTGGCATCCAGAGGTGATGGCGGGAAGATTACTATCCTGACAGCAACCAGCGGTGATACCGGTGCGGCAGTGGCTCATGCCTTCTACAACCTTCCCAATGTTGATGTAGTCATTCTGTATCCGGAGGGCAAGATTTCCAATCTGCAGGAGAAACTCTTCTGCACTCTGGGCGGGAATATCAGGACCGTGGCTGTAAAGGCAGCCTTCGATGACTGTCAGGCTCTGGTTAAGGCCGCCTTTGATGATCCTGAAGTTCGTGACGGCATTGGTCTTAACAGTGCCAATTCCATCAATATCAGCCGTCTTCTGGCTCAGGTCTGCTATTATTTTGAAGCGGTGGCACAGCTTCCCGCAGAAAAGAGAAATTCCGTAGTGTTTTCCGTCCCCAGCGGAAATTTCGGAGATCTGACAGCCGGCCTTATCGCCATGGCTCTGGGGCTCAAAGTAAGAAAGTTTATTACTGCTACCAATGTCAATGACACTGTTCCTCGTTTTCTGGCTACCGGCGAATGGGATCCGCACCCGACTCAGGCAACCCTCTCCAATGCCATGGATGTGTCCCGGCCGAACAACTGGCCGCGGGTTACGGAGCTTTTCAGTGTTAAGGGCTGGGATCTCGGGAATCTTGGCTATGGCCGTCTGACAGATGCCGAAACCGAGGAAGCTATGAGAGAGCTTCAGGCTAAGGGATATACGTCAGAGCCCCATGGTACTATTGCCTGGAAGGTGCTTGACAGCAGCCTTCAGGATGGCGACACCGGTGTTTTCCTGTGCACGGCATCTCCTGCCAAGTTTAAGGAAAATGTGGATCGCATTCTTGGAATCGATCTGCCGCTGCCCGAGGCGCTCAGCTCCAGAGCGGATATGAAGGTGCTGTCCGTTCCTATGGCTGCCGATTTCGCGGAACTTAAGAAATTCCTTTTGAACAGGAAGTAACCGGCTCTAGGCCCCGAAGGCATGTATCTTCGGGATTTCGGATGAGGAAGGTCCAGAAGCTGGGCCTTTCTTTTTTGGAAAAAGCGGGGCGTGACGATCCTGATTATTTTCCGATAACAGAAGGAGAATACTGTATGACAGCCGGAAGCGAACAGGAAACTGCTATTGAAATCCCGGAGCAGAATTTAGCCGCCGGAAATGCTGCGGGCTCCCCGGAAATCGTCCGGAATTCTGCCTTTAATGGGGATGTTGTTCCTGATCCGGATATTGAGGAGGAACAGGATGCCGTGCCGGAGACAGAGCGCGCTGACATAGCCGCTGGCGCTGATATTTCCACGGAAGAGGAGACTGCTCACCCCGGGGATAACAACCTTGCAGGAAGCGGCACAGATTTTTTGGGCGAGATGGCCGGACGCTATCAGGAAGGGCTTTCTCCGGAAAAAAGATACCAGCTTACCGACAGAGCCCGTGCTGTTATGGAATTTTTTGAAAAAAGAGCTCAGGGAGTCAATGTCGGAAAGGAGGACTATCCTGCAGCCTTTCAGGGGCCTGATTGGGATTATGGAGGAACCAGGCCAGTTGCCGCCGTCCCTGTTCCGGCAGAATGCAGCGGTGTGATTTCTGAAAAGAATCCTGAAGAAATGCAAAAAGGATGGCGTGAAGTATTTAGGGAAGAACATCTGCATGAAGATCGAAAGGCGGAAATGCAGACTGCCGAGAAGTTCACGGAGGCCGTTTCTCCCTGGTGCTTGCCGCCGGATGTTTCAAATACATCTTCTCCAGATTTCCTTTCAGGTTCCGGAAAGGAGGCCGCCGCGGATTCGGAAGCGGTCACTCTTGATAAAACTGAAGATAATCTCGGGAACTGTCCGGAGTGCGGTTCTCCGCTGTCTCTGTACCGCACCCGCCGCGGACAGATGGCAGGATGCTCCCGGTATCCGGCATGCCGTTATATGAAACCCGTGGCCGGGATATACCGGGTACGGATTGAAGAGATAATTCCTGATTCAGCCTGCCCGGTGTGCGGTTCTCCTATGGCAGTGAAAAGCGGCAGATACGGACAGTTCGTCGGCTGCACCAATTATCCGGATTGTACTTATATTTTTCGGGAAAAGCCGGAGAGACTGCCGTGTCCGGAATGTCTGAAGGGGAATCTGATGCTACGTAAGACCAGATTTCAGAAGGTCTTTTGGAGCTGCGATCGTTATCCGGACTGTACCTGCCGGCTCAACCGAAAGCCGGTGCGCCGGCACTGTACGTACTGCAAGAGTCCGGTATTGACTGAATTTCGGGGACGTCAGGGGGGGTATCTCAGGTGTCCGCTTTGCGGCAAGAAGATGTCCCGGACAGATCGTTAGCTTTTGGCGAATCAGTTTGAACAGATGTTGGAGGTTTTCATGAGTTTTTTAAAAAATTTGGCAGCGGCAGCAGTGATTTTATGCTGTCCGGTAGTCTCTCTGGCTGGAGGTCGCTGCCATGATGACGGAAAGATCTATTATGCAGTTATTGATGCCGGACATGCCGGCCGTGAATACGGAGCTACTTCTTGGAACGGCGGCCACGAATATGATTATAACCAGCGCTTTGTAAAGGAGCTTACTGAAAGACTGGAGAGGGAGCAGATCCCCTACATTCTGTCAGGTTTTCATCCTGATAAAAACATTTTGGAGGATCGTGTTACCAGAACCGGCTCCCACGCCATTTTTCTGTCCTTTCATCATGATTCGGTATCCCCGATATACTGCAATCTGAATACCAGTCCCTGCGAAACTGATTATGCTGCGGGCTATTCCCTGTTTGTATCTTCCCGAAACCCTTATTATGATCTTTCCTCAGCAATTGCCAGTGAAATGGCCGCTGAGCTCCGGAGGGCGGGATTTAAAAACAGTGTGCACCATGCTGAAAAAATCCCGGGGGAAGGACGGCCGCAGCTGGACCGGAACGGAGTTTTTCTGTTTGACGATCTGAGGGTGCTAAGATTGTCCCGTGGCCCGGCAGTTCTTCTGGAAATAGGCGTTATTGTCAATCGCCGGGACGAGGCTCTGGTATCTTCACGCAAGGTGCGAAGCCGTTATATTGATGCTGTGATCCGGGTGCTGAAACGGCATATCAGACTGGAAGATCCCAGGGGCTGAGAAGAGTCTATGCCCGGTTTTCACCGAAGAAAAAATGCTGGCTGCGAGAAAGCATAGCTAAAAGAGAGGTTTTAATTAATGAATAACAATGCTGAACCCCCTGTAATTTCAGGACAGATGCCTCTGTTAAGGAAAAAAAATGCTTTTTGGGAAAGGATGCGGGATCTTTTTCGGAAAGAAATTTCGGGGTGGAGCCGGGGGGAGATTCTCTGGCTGGGGTTTTCTGTAACAGCGATTTCCGTTATTTCCGCTACCTTCAATATTTCCCGGAACATGCCTGTCCTGTCCGGAGATTTTGTAATGAGTCTCTCCGCAGCGATACTGGGATGTCTGGCGGCGGTGTTTACCGGCCAGGGCAAACTGGGGGCATTTGTTTTTGGATTTCTGAATTCGATCCTTTATGGTTTGATTTCCTTTGGCTATGGATATTACGGGGAGTTCATGGTGAAGTTTCTAGTGTTCATCCCTCTTAATGTCTATGGTTTTACCGTCTGGCTCAGGCACATTAATCCTCTGGGAAACGAGGCCTCCAAAAGAAGTCTTTCTCTCAAAGGGCGGTTATGGCTTTTACTGGCGATTTCAGTTTTTACCGGAGGTTACGGGATCCTTTTGATGTTTCTCAAAGGGGCGTATCCTTTCTGGGACGGCTTTACTACCATTATGGCCATTATTGCTCTGGTGCTCTGCATAATGAGATTTTCTGAGCACTGGATTCTCTGGATGATTATCAATGTGGTAAGCGTGGGGCTTTGGGCAGCTCCCTTTATTGACGGCCGGGGGCAGCCGGTGGCAGTGCTGCTTATGTGGTGCTTCTACCTGATAAACTCTGTAGTAATGTATATGCGCTGGCGGAAGCGCGAAAAGCTGGAAAGGGATTTTTCCGCCAGCCTTAATTAATTCTGCAAAGGTGCTAAAATGCATTCCGGAACTTCGGCGGTATTCCGGAGGCTTTGTTGTCCGGCTCTGGGCCGGTATTTTTTAGGGAGAAAACAGATGTCTGATAAGTTTGTGGCTGTTCTTATGGGATCCGATTCCGATTTGCCGGTGGTCGAGGGGGCTTTTCAGGTGCTGAAGAGTCTGGGAATCAGGGTCGAGGGGAAGGTAACCTCCGCTCACCGTACTCCTGATGCCGCCAGAGCGTATGTGGCTGATGCCGAAGCCCGGGGCTGTCAGGTGTTCATCTGTGCTGCCGGAATGGCAGCTCATCTGGCAGGCGCCGTGGCTGCCGCCACCACCCGTCCTGTAATCGGCATCCCGGTGGACTGCGGTCCTCTTAACGGTGTGGATGCACTTTATTCCACTGTTATGATGCCTGGCGGAATTCCGGTAGCTACTATGGGAATTGGCAAATCCGGTGCCAAAAACGCCGCCTATCTGGCAGCGGAAATCATGGCACTTGCGGATCCGGATCTGGACGCCGCAGTAAAGGCGGAAAGAAAAGCACGGGCTGAGGATGTGGCCCGCAAGGATCAGGCTCTTCAGAAGAAGCTTGAGAATGTCTGATCTTCGGATCACTGAGGCGGCCCGTGCCATAAGGAACGGCGGAGTGGTCGCCTATCCTACGGAGGCGGTATTTGGAATCGGCTGCCTGCCGGAGAATACCCGGGCTCTCTCCCGGATTATGGAGATCAAAAAAAGGGACCCATCCAAGGGGCTCATTGTTATCGGTGGGGGCTTCGAGGAGGTTTCCGGATATTTGGATCTTCAGGCAATTCCCGGGGATTTTTTTGAAAAAATGCGGGATTTCTGGCCCGGACCAGTTACTGCGGTGCTGCCGGCCCGGAGCGGTCTTCCGGCTTTGCTTACCGGAGGCAGAAATACTCTGGCGGTGCGGATTACCGCTTATCATCCGGTTATCTCCCTGTGCCGGGAAGCGGGGGGGGCTTTGGTGTCCACCAGCTGCAATATAAGCGGCCTGAAACCGTTCAGAACTGCCCGGGAGGTACTGGACAGCTTTCCTCCGGGAACCTTTGACGGTGTTCTGGATCTCCCCTGCGGCGGAAATGAAAAGCCGAGCAGAATTATTGATGGACTTAGCGGCAGGATTATCAGAGATTAGGGGATTTTTCGGATGTGAATCCGTTTTTCTCCGGATGGCTAAAGAATCCGGAATAAACTATTACGAACAACTTCAGCGTGCGGGAATTTAGCATCATGGACAAATATGCGGTTCTGGGGAATCCGGTAAATCACAGCAGATCTCCGGCAATTCATGCGATGTTTCGCGATGAAACCGGTCAGGAAATGGAATACGGAACTCTGTTATGTCCTCTGGGCAGCTTCGGCGAAACAGTGGACGGCTTCAGATCCGGGGGCGGCAAGGGACTCAACATCACAGTTCCTTTCAAGGAGGATGCCTTCAGATATGCGGACATCCTGACGGATCGGGCAAAAACAGCCGGAGCTGTTAATACCCTTCGTTTTAATGATGACGGCACTGTTCTCGGAGACAATACTGATGGTGCCGGTTTTATTGCCGATCTGAAAAGACTGAAATGGCCGGTTTCCGGAAAACGGGTGCTGGTCATGGGAGCAGGAGGCGCAGCCCGGGGCATCCTGAAGCCTTTATTGGAAGAGAATCCGGCGAGTCTTTTTCTGGCAAACAGAACTCTGGCCCGGGCGCAGGCTCTGGCGCAGGAGTTTCCGGAGACAGTCGCCGGCTCCTATGAGGATCTTGTTTCCCGGGGTACCTTTGATCTGGTGATAAATGCAACTTCCGGCAGCCTTTCAGGAGCAGTGCCCCCGCTGCCGGAAAGTGTTTTTGCTGCCGGAGCCCGAGCCTATGACCTCATGTACACGCCTTCGGGGATGACGGTTTTCCTGGAATGGGCGCTCAGTCATGGCTGCAGTCATGTTTCTGACGGCCTTGGAATGCTGGTGGGACAGGCCGGAGAAAGCTTCCTGCTCTGGCGCGGCGTTTCTCCGGATCCCGAAAGGGTTCTTAAGGCGCTTCGTGAGATGCTCCGGGCTGAGGATTGATTTCCGGGACTCCGGTTTCCGATATCTGCTAAACAGTGTTTTTTCCGCAGGATGGAGTTTAAATGCCGTTTCCTCTTAGTATTGAATCTCGTGACGGGATGCTGGCCGAGCTTTACAGCCAGGAACTCTCTGTTCTTGCAGAAATTGAAACTGCTGCACCGCTTACCGTTATCCTGTCGTCCGGAATTGTCTCCCTGTCAGGAGGATCTTCCCAGGAAAATCCGGTATATGTGGATTTTGTTGGGGGGGCTCTTGGATTCCGCAGGGTATATGGCGGCGGCCGGCACTCTGAGGGAGTTGCCAGGGCCTGTTTTGGAAGAATGAAGTCTCCGGTAGTATTTGACGGTACGGCCGGACTGGGGCGTGATGCCTTTGTTATGGCGGCGCTGGGAGCACGGGTGCATCTTTTTGAGAGAAATCCGGTGGTAAGACTGCTGCTTCGGGACGGTCTTAGAAGAGGCAGGGATTCGGATATTCCCGAGGTTCGGGAGATCACTTCATCGGGAATGCTGCTGGAGGAAGCACCGTCGGTAACTGCCTACCGGGGGAATGTGATTCCCGATACGGTGTATCTGGATCCCATGTATCCTGAAAGAAAAAAAGCCGCCATGGTTAAGAAGGAGATGCGAATTTTTCATGAACTTGTGGGCCAGGATCGGGACCGGGAGGACTATCTCGATGCGATTCTGGAGGCTGATTACCGCAAGACTGTCATGAAGCTTCCGAAATGGGCTGAAATAATGCATCCGGAAAGAGTCAATACCGTGGTGGCTACCAAAAATCACCGTTTTGTTGTTTACGCTGCCAGGAGTCCGGGGAATATCAGAACCGGAGAGTAGCAGGAAGCGTTTCCGATTTTCCGGAAGGCAAACATCCGGTGCTTTTTTGTCCGGGATTGTTTCCCCTTTTACGGAAGAAGATATTTATCATCAGAATTTACGGTACTTTCGCACCAGATCGTAGGCTTCGTTGATTTCCTTGGTCTTGTTTTCATATACGGCAACCATGCTCTCAGGCAGTCCCTTGCCCTTGGCCAGATCAGGATGATATTTGCGGATGAGCTTGCGGTAGGCCCTGGTAATATCATCGGCGGAGGTGCTTTCGGATACTCCGAGGATGTTCAGTGCAGTCTGATACTCGGATACTGTCCCTGCCGAGGTATTGTCACGGCGGCTCTGTTCCTGTCTTCTGCTGTAGCCTCCCATTTCCCGGATAATTTCTTCCGCTTCGCTGTAGGATACATTAAGAGCGCTGGCAACAACCCCGATGCGTCTTCTTTCTTCAGGACTGATGCTGCCGTTGGCAACGGCAATATACACCAGAATAGCGATGATGGTCAGACACTTGTCATGATCCCTGCCATGTATAGCGCGAATAAGGACGAGGTCCTCCTCAGGAGAATAGTCCCGGCTTTTTCCGGTCTGAAATGCTTTTATAAAGAGCTGGCGGTGTTCTGCTCCCAGTTTGGCGATGATGTTTTCTGCGGAGTTTATTTCATCGCGGGTGATTACTTTGTTAGCGCGGGCTACATATCCCACAAGCCTCATAATGGAACAGGTGACGGTGGTGTCATCGGTATTTTCGGAAAAAACACGGTCACCGTTTTGGGAGTCAAAGCTGCCGGATGCGGAACTGCCGGTATTATTTCTGTTACGTCCGATGGCAACGCCGGCAGCCACAATGACAGAAATGATAATCAGCGCTACCGGAAGCACTGCCGGAAACATCACAATGATTACAATTATCAGTAAAAGGCAGCCGCACCCGCAGCCGACGTCTTCGTTGCTGTTGTTGTCCATTATGGTCTCCGGTTTACTGAAAAAGGACTGCGGCCATACTCTGCAGGTGATTGTAGCAGATACCGGGCTTAAAAAACGAAGCGGGTTTCGTGTTATTTGAAAAATTTTGTTCGGGATCTGTGCAGGCGATACGGAGAGTCCTGGACAGGGGAGAGATAAAGTAATTATTATGCCGGGACAGGGGAAGAAATGACTGGCCGTTATCTTTCTTTTGAAACATGTGAAGGCATATGCGGTGATATAGCGGTGAAACTGGAGAAAATACGGGATTTTTTTTCTTGTCCCCCTTGAAAAAATGCTATTTAAACCGTATTTACAGTGAGGAATTTTAAGTGGAGATTTCTTAAATGTCAGACAACGGCAATAACAGCAACAGCGGGAATAACGGAAACGGCGGAGACAGCAGCAGAGATGGCGATAGTGCTGCAGTGGAGAATGTTCAGGAAGAAAAAGCCGGACGTCTGAAAAAAGAGCTTTCCGTTCCGGAAAAGGAGCGGCCGCCTGTGTTGTGCGTTCTGCCGGTATTTGGCCGGCCGTTTATGCCCAGTCAGGTTATTCCGGTTCAGCTGGCTCCGAGATGGGAAAAGGCTCTCAGAAAAACTCTGGACAGTCCGTCAAAGATGGTGCTTTTGGTTGCCGTTCCTGAAGGACGGCTGGAAAGCGATCTCCGGGAAGCCGATTTCATGAAGATGGGTTGCCTGGTGCGTGTTATTCAGGCCCGGGTAGGCGAGGAGCTTCAGTTTATTGCTCAGGGCGTGGCCCGGGGTCGGGTATCCAGACTGCGCACAGTTGACGGCTGCATCGAGGGGGATATCGAATACCCGGAATGTCAGGTTCCGGCAACCATGTCTCCGGAGGGAATTGAGATTAAGGCTTATGCCATGTCCATTCTTTCCACACTGAAGGAGCTGATGCCGCTGAATCCGCTTTATTTTGAAGAACTGAAGCAGTATCTGACACGCTTTAATCCTAACGACCCCTCCATGCTGGCTGACTGTGCCGCCTCCATTACCACTTCAGAGGCGGAGCAGCTTCAGAATGTTCTGGAAACCGTGGATCTCCTGCCGCGGATGAAGCTTTCGCTTGGTCTTCTGAAAAACGAGGTGGAAATTGCCAAGCTTCAGAAGAGCATTAAGGATACCGTGGCGCAGAAACTCTCGGATCGGCAGAAGGAATTTTTCCTGAAGGAGCAGCTCCGGGAGATTCAGAAGGAACTGGGAATTACCGTAGACGACAAGACTGCCGACGTGAACCGGTTCCGTGAAAAAATGGAAAAGCTTAATCCGCCGGAACAGGTGCAGAAAAAATTTGCTGACGAACTGAACCGGCTTTCCGTTCTGGAACCGGCCAGCGCCGAATATGCTGTCTGCCGGGACTATCTGACATGGCTTACCAATATTCCCTGGGGAATTTATGCCGATCAGAACTTTGATTATGCCAGGGCCAGGAAGATTCTGGAGGAGGATCACGAAGGTCTCAAGGATGTGAAGGATCGTATTCTGGAATACCTGGCTGTGGGGGCCTTCAAGCTTCGCAATCAGGAGGTGAAACCACAGGAATCCGCGGCTGAGAAAGCAAAGACTGCAGAGGCTGGTCTGAAGGCTGAGTCTGAAACTCCTGCCCAGGCGGAAAATGACGCAGAGTCCGCCGCCTCTGATGATCGGAAGTTCAGGCAGTCGGGAGATGAGTCCAATGGGGCCATTCTCCTCTTTGTGGGACCTCCGGGAGTCGGCAAGACTTCCATCGGCAAGTCTATTGCCCGTGCACTTAACAGGCCGTTTTTCCGGCTTAGTCTCGGTGGCATGAGAGACGAGGCGGAAATCAAGGGACATCGCCGTACCTACGTGGGGGCTTTGCCGGGACGCATGGTACAGGCTTTAAAGGAAGCACAGGTGATGAATCCGGTAATTATGCTGGATGAAATCGACAAGCTTTCTCATGACAGCTTCCGGGGAGATCCTGCCAGTACGCTTCTGGAAACTCTGGATCCGGAGCAGAACAGCGGATTTCTGGATAATTACCTGGATTTGAGGCTTGATCTTTCGAAGTGTCTCTTTATCTGTACAGCAAACTCCATGGACACCATCCCGGCTCCGCTTCTGGATCGTCTTGATGCCATAACGCTTTCCGGCTACCTGGCTGAGGAAAAGATGCAGATCGCCAAGAAGCATCTTATTCCGAAGATTTTCAAGAAGGACGGCGTACCCAAAAACAAGATTAAGATCAGGGATACCGCACTCCGGAAGATTGTTGACGAGTATGCCCGCGAAGCAGGAGTAAGAAGTCTGGAAAAGGCTATTGCAAAAATTTCCAGAAAGGCGGTAACCAAATTCCTGGAGGATGAAAATCTGGCAAATGTAACGGTAACTCCTGATGATATCAAGGGTTATCTCGGTGTTGCACCGTTCACCCGCGAAAAAACTATTTCCGGTGTGGGCGTGGTTACCGGGCTTGCCTGGACCTCAGTTGGCGGTGCCACTCTGCCTATCGAGGCCGAACTGGTAGACAACTCTGCCCGGGGCTTCAAGCTTACCGGCAATCTCGGGCAGGTAATGAAGGAGTCGGCAGAAATATCCTTAAGCTATGTAATTTCGCATCTCAGGGAGCTGGCTCCGGATACGGACCCGAATTTCTTTGAGAAAGCCCTGGTGCACCTTCATGTGCCGGAGGGGGCTACTCCCAAGGATGGTCCTTCTGCGGGTGTGACTATGGCCAGTGCGTTCCTGAGTCTGGCTCTTAACCGCGCGCCAAATCCGGGTTTTGCCATGACTGGTGAGATATCACTGACCGGCAGTGTTCTGGCCATCGGCGGAGTGCGGGAGAAGGTTATTGCCGCAAAGCGCATCGGCATTTACCGGCTTATTGTCCCCAAGGCCAACATGGCGGATGTAGAGGAGCTTCCCGAGTATGTCCGAGACGGCGTGGAGTTCTTCTATGCAGATGTTTACAAGGATGTGGCTGATATTCTTTTCAGTGATAAGTATGCTGTTCTTCCTGAAAAGAAGAAGACTTCCCGTAGCAAGGCTGCAGGAACTTCAGAACCGGTAAAGAATTCGGAGAAGCCGGAGACAGATAAAAAGCCTTCTTCCGGTAAAAAGACCGCCACAAAATCTTCCGGAAAGGCTGCTGGACGTAAAACCAAAGCAGGTGGAAAAGGCAAATCCGAAAATGCCAAGAAGTAGCCTGACGTTTTTCTGACTGAAACAGGGAGGGAGGGAGCGGGTGCTCCCTTTCATTTTTAGGCGAAGAGTATTTTTTATGCCGGGCAGTGTGCCGGCAGAAAAGCTTCACACGGAGAAATTCATGAAACCATTAACAATTGCAGTGTCAGATTATGAAACTGACGTGGTTAGGGCAGTATTCAAGGGACTTCAGGAGGCTCGGGTTCCTGTGGAGGATATCATTCCGCTGAGCTCGGATGCTTCCGAATATGACACCGTTTCGTTTATGGATCAGGATTTCCCTATAGTTCCGCTACAGCGTTTTGATTTTGGGAGTGCTGATGCGGTTCTGGTATCCGGAGTTACTGATGATGCCGGAAAAACGCTGATCCGTGCTGTAGAAGCCGGGATTCCGGTGCTGGATTTTACGAATTTTCCGGCCGGCGGAGACGGGCTTTTTGCCAGGGGGGGCAATCCGAAGGAGTCCTTCTGGAATCCGGAGATTACTCCGGTGTATTATCCGGCGAATTCCGGCGCTATGCTGTTATCCGGTATTCTGAAGCCTCTGGCAGATAAGGGACTTTTGTGCGGCGGAACAGTAACTCTTATAGAGCCGGCTTCCGAACTGCAGAACGGCGGAGTAATGGATTTGGGACGGGAAACCGCGGCAGTACTCAATCTGAGACCAGTTGTTCCCAAGGTTTTCGCCACCCAGCTGGCCTTCAATCTCCATCCGGTTATCGGAGAGCTTCTGCCCGGCGGCAGTACTGTTCATGAAGCGGAGATTATTGCTGAACTCAATACACTGGTGCCTGGCTTTCCATCTTCTTTATCGCTGACCTGCATTCTGGCACCGGTATTTCACGGCTGTATGGCCAGTATCACTCTGAATCTCTCCGGGGATACGGATCAGAAGGAACTGGAAAGAATTATTTCTGTTCCGGGGACTGTAAGATTTGTTACGGAGAAAGAAGGTGAGCTGACGCCGATCCCCTTTGCCAGGGATGAACCGGAGGTTCTGATTTCCCGGCTGAGAATGATTAATCCCCGTACCTGTTCATTCGTCGCTCTTTCCGACAACGAAACCCGCGGCATGGCTGGAAATGCCGTGGAGCTGCTCCGGCTTCTCTCGGAAAGAAGATGATCCATGGCGGGAGGACCATGGCATAAGGCTGCGTGTCGGGGCCCGGATTAGAGCCAGCCGGGGAGATTCACGCGGATTAGCTGTCCCGGTCGCGGCAAGATCCGCTTTTTCCTGAAAACATAGTGAAAGCTGTATGAATTCTGAGTTTAATCCCTTTGAATATTCACCGGAAAAGCTCCGCAGTGCCAGAATATGCATAGTTCAGAACAGATTCGGATTTCTTAATTATGTCTTCTGTCCTCATTGTCACATCTCTCTGTCCGGACAGCCCCTGAATAAGGCGTCCGTTGCCGCGCATCAGGTTACAGAATATACCTGCGGTTACGGTGTGGTCGTAAAAAAAGAGGCGGCAGTGCTGAAATGCTGTCCGGAGTGCGGGCAGATTTACCGTGATGTCAGAAACCGGGAGCCGGCAATCACGGGACGGCAGGCATGGCCTCCATTTGCGGTGCACCTTTTGGTTCTTGATGCGATGGTTCTGGCGGGCTACCTCTTTTTTCTGTATTTTCGTGATTATCAGGGCTGTATTGCGTTTATGGAGTTTTCCTGGGAGAAGTCTGCGCAGTGTCAGAGTACGTCGGTGATCCTGGAGATTATGTCCCCGGCAGCCGAGGCAGTTATGTATGCAGTACTGCTGATGATCTTACATTTCGCAGTTGAGATTGCTTAATTACCACTTTTTATAATGGGCTGGAGGAATTTCAAATTCCTTTTTGAGACTAGCATGTTGTGACGTCGATTAATATAGGGGTTTGTCACAAAAAATACATATATAAAATATTTATTTTTAAAATGTGATACAAGGATCGCTTTAATATTATCTCGCTTGTGGCAGGCGATTTTATTTCCCTAGAATAC
>NZ_KB899636.1:1366372-1424686 GCF_000378405.1 Succinimonas amylolytica DSM 2873
ATATTCAGGCCCTTCTTATGATTATGACACTGGGGCTTGCGGTATTCAGCGGACTGGAATGGAAATTACGGAATGCTATGAAAACTGCAAACGTTATGCTCAAAAGTCAGACAGGAAAACTCACTGACAAAATAACAATGCGCTACGTGTTCCAGATATTCAGCACCGTTCTCACTGTCATTCTGGAGAATAGGGAAAGGCTGTTCTTTCACATTAGCGATCAGGCCAGCCAAATACTGGAATTACTGGGGAGCAGATACCAGAAAACCTATGGTGGATAATTTTTAAAAAATTATCATTTTTGAGGCAATAGGAAATTAACCAGCTTCAACTGCGAAATGTAAGATGATCTTTATGGCGGCGAGTTTTCTGGCAGCTCTGATAATGGTCCGGAAAAGAGAGCGGGAAGTGAGATTGTCTGAAAAGCGCCTTCGCAATATCGATTATCTCCGGGCAATGGAGAGAACCGGAATAAGGCTCCCGGAAAAATTCCGGCGCTATATCCGCGAGAGTGAGAAGGGCTCGCCACCTGGTGATACCGGAATGGAGAAGTCTGGGAAGATAACGGCTAAGGACGAGGTTTTTCTGGCAGAAAACGGCTCCTGCGGCTATTGCGGGTATCTTCTCAGAAGGCATCCGGTTCAAAGCATCGGAAGATCCGTTATCAGATGTCCGCAGTGCCGGAGTGCTGTTTATGATCCTTATATTCACGAACTGGCTGCACTTCCTGAAAAAGAAGCCCGGGAGATTTTCAGCAAAATCAGCAGGGAGCTTATAATCGGGGTAACCCGCTACGGAGCGTTAGCGCTTCTGGTGCTTGTGCTGCTGTATCCTTCAGTGATATATACCCGGGATTTTCTGGTATTACTGTTTTCGGGGAAGATTACCGTTTTCGAAATCATGGGTTCTGATTTGTCCTGGAAAATAGCATTTCTGGCGATTGCAATTCTGTTTTCCAGAATCAGGATGCTGTATTTTTTGATTATGGCTGTAGTATTGCGTATCAGGCTGTATTGCGGAGATTTCACTACGGCTTTCCGGGAATCCCGGAACCGGATGAACTGTCCGGAGTATGCCGCAAAGTTCTGGAAAGCCCGAAATTTAAAAAACAATGACGCTGCCTGCTGACAGGAATTGCGGGCCAGTACTGTCGGGAACAGAGGTCCCGCAAGGGACCTGCCGGGGCTGCATGGATGATTTTCGCTATGAACAGTCCTACTGCTGGATAATACCGGTAAATCCCATAAAGGCCATGGAGAGAAGGCCGGCGGTAATCAGGGCGATAGCGCTGCCTCGAAAAGGGGCCGGGGTGTTGGCATTGTTTATCCTTTCCCGCATGGCTGCAAAGACCGTCAGAACCAGGGTGAAGCCGGCCCCGGCTCCCAGACTGTATACGAGAACCTCCAGAAGTCCGTGGCCCAGGTTTACGTTAAGGAGAGCCAGACCCAGCACAATGCAGTTAGTAGTTATCAGGGGCAGGTAGATTCCCAGAAGCCGGAACAGCTCCGGGCTGATATGCTTGACCATGAGCTCGGTAAACTGCACTACGGCAGCGATCATGACGATATCGGTAATGATGCGGAGTTCTGTTACCTCCAGTGGCACCAGCACCAGTTTTTCCATAACAAAACAGGCCAGAGATGTCATAACCAGTACAAAGGTGGTGGCGATGCCCATTCCGGTGGCTGACGACAGCTGCTTGGATACCCCGATAAACGGGCAAATTCCCAAAAAGCGCACCAGGACAAAGTTGTTGACAATGGCTGCGCTCAGGAACAGAAGAACGTAGGACATGGAACTTTCCTCAATTATTGAGCAGAGGCATTATAGCCTAAATGCCGGGAAATCCCAATGACCTGAGCCGGCGGTTCTGTTTGCAAAGCAGAGTTTATGGGCATCTCTGCTTGCTGATTCGGAAGGCATCTGCAAAGTTTATCAGTTTCCAGGGGTGGCGGAATTAAGGAACAGTATTCGCGGAAACGCGCTAGCAACAGAAAAATCCCGATCTGTATCCTGGAAATACCGGATTCCGGTGAAGCGGCCCAGGCCCGGCGAGGCTTTCTGCAGGATATTGAGGATGGGACATTCCAGAATTCTCTGAAGCACGGTGCTGATGATGCCGCTGTGAGATACTGCAAGAATCCTGCGGCTTTCCCTGATGGTGTGTTCGGCTTTGAGAACCGTTTCGATAAAATTTCCGGTTCTTTGTTTAAGATCCTCGGCATTTTCGCCTCCGGGGAAGGCAACGTTTTCTCCCCGGTTAAGAGCGGCCAGAATTTCCTTTTCCTTTTCGGAGAATTCGGCAAAGGGTTTTCCGTCAATAGAACCGAAGCCGAGCTCTCTCAGATCCGGAGCCACCGTGATGCTGCCGGAAATCCCGGTGGCCTCCAGGGTTTCCCGGCAGCGCTTCATGGGAGATACAAACACCTTTGCGAAATAGCCGGCCGGGATTTTCGGAACGTTTGCCAGCGATTCCCGGATACAGCCGATATCTGTTCCCGAACCGTAGAAGGCCCGTGGGCCGTCAATCGCGCAGTGGCGCAGGAAAATAATGTCCGTTTCGATATAGTTCATAGGGACTCCGCATTATGTCAGCACCTTCATTATAGCAGACAGGAGCGGCAGTCCGGCTTTCAGGAAGGCGGCGGAGATCGTAAATCCGAAAAGAAGCGCCAGTATCTGCATGGCCCCGAGACAGTCTCCGGTGAAGCCTCTGATATGTCTAAGCAGAAAGTTTCGGAACCAGACAATCATCAGAATTCCGGCAGCAGTTATAGTGCCCATAAGCAGGGGATCCAGAAGCAGCCATCCTGGCAGCAGTGCGGTTACCGTCAGTACGGCAAGATCGCTTTTTCTCATGCCGGTGGCCAAAGGTTTTGATTTTGACATCTGATCAATCTGGGACTGGTAGGGCATAATGAAGATCAGCACTCCTGATACTCCGCGGGACAGGGCGTGGAGTGCTATCAGAATGGCAGCGGGAGCGATCCAGGAATCCTTCATGATATAGGACAGAAGAGCCCATTCAAGAGTAAGCTCGATAAAGAGTCCGGCCCCTCCAAAGGTACCCAGACGGGAATCCTTCATGATGGCGATTTTGCTTTCAGGGGTAAAACCGCCTCCGAAGCCATCGCACATGTCGGCAAAGCCGTCTTCGTGAAAGGAGCCGGTGAGAAGCAGAGATTCTGCCACCAGAATAATGGCGGCAATGTCTTCAGGAAGAAAAAACCACAGCGGATACAGAAACACCGCCAGAATGAATCCGATGAGCATGCCGGCCGCAGCGTAGTAGCGGGAGGCATGGTTCATAAGCTCGGATGAGTAGTCAAGTGTGATGGGAACCGGAATCCTGGTGAAAAAGGCCAGAGCCAGCCAGAAGAGGTTCGTATTTTCTTTAATTACGGAAGATAATCCGGCCATTTGTGCTGTCCCATTCTGCCATTCTGCTGAAAAATGCCGCTGCCGCTTTGATAAGTGAATATGAAAGGACGGCACCGGTACCTTCGCCAAGTCTTAATCCCAGCCGGAGGAGCGGAGTCGCGTCCAGACGTTCCAGCATAAGACGGTGTCCGGGTTCGCCGCTTTCAGTGGCGAATATCATCTGACCTCTGACCTTAGGAGCGATTTTCACAGCCAGAAGGGCGGCGGCGGTGACTATAAAGCCGTCGATAACCAGCATAATCCTTCTGCCGCAGGCATGTATCATGGTGTAAGCCATTTCCGCGATTTCGTAGCCGCCGGCGGTCCGGAGAATTTCTTCGGGCGAGGGGTTCTCCGGAAGTCTGGAGAGTCCCTTCTTTATCAGTGAAATTTTGAGGGCGAGCGCTGCGTCCCCGATGCCGGTGCCGCGGCCGGTGCATTCTTCCGGGGAAAGTCCGGTAAGAGCTGCCATTACAGCACTGGCAGCGGTGGTGTTTCCGATACCCATTTCTCCGAATAAAAGGACGTTGCAGTGCCGGGATAGTGCCGCTTCCGCAATTTCCTTTCCGTATAGCGCGGCTTTTTTCAGTTCAGCGTCCGACATGGCATTTTCGGTGCCAAGATCCCGGGTTCCGAAACCCAGGGAGCAGTTTCTTACGGTGATGTTCCCGGGGATGAGCTTTTCCGGATGCCTGATTCCCGAGTTGATGATTTCAAAGGGGATGCCTGATTCTTCAAGAAAGGCATTGATTGCCGCGCCGCCCTCTATGAAATTGTTGATCATTTTTACGGTGAAGTCCCCGGATACGATGCTTACGGGGTGCGCGGCGGCCACTCCGTGGTCTCCGGCGAATATCAGATGCTGCGGTGTCAGGCTGATAGTATCTCCGGGGGCATTTTCCAGAATCAGGGCGATCTCTAGAGCCAGATCCTCCAGAAGCCCCAGGGATCCCAAAGGCTTTACCTTCCGATCTATGGCATCTTTAATGTTCCGAATTCGTTCCTCCGGAAAATATTTCTGCAATTTCCGATATGAGAGCATGGTGACATTTCTCCTGATTTCATTTTCCGGTGCGACGCTGCCGGATCTGCACTCAGCTATGTTATTGTAGCGGATTTTTTTTCAGTATCCTGAAATCGTCTGAGACTCAGGGCATCCCGTTTCGGACCGGAAGACTGCGGAGAGACAGACTGGTCCTGCGCATCTTCTGCCAGCTGATCAACGTCGCCACATCCTGACAATAATGGTAAAATCATGAAATCCGGAATGCGGCGTATGCGAAGTGTTCTCTGTGTCATTTATTTCCGGGAGAGATGGTAGTTTCAGACAATGATACCAAAGGATTGAAGCATGACTCATTTTGACTATGAAACCCAGGGAACCTGCGCCCGGGTTATTTCATTTGATATGGATTCTGATCATATTGTTACCAACGTCAGATTTGCCGGAGGCTGTGACGGCAATCTGAAGATGATTTCCAAATTTGTGGAAGGAATGAAGGCGGAGGATATTGTTGCCAAATGTTCCGGAAATCTCTGCCGGAACAAGGGAACCTCCTGCGCTGATCAGCTGGCCAAAGGCATTAGTCAGGCGCTTCAGGGCTGAGAAATCCTCAGGATTCAGGCGACAGAAATTCCGTCCGGTTCGTTCCCCCTGTCAAAATAGGGATTCTCAGAAGACTGGGGATAAGCGCTCTCGCAAGGACTTTAGATCAGTAATCCTTATTTAGGGAAGATGTCAGCCGGGTATGGCATAAACGGTTCCGAATGATCTGTTATGGACGGGCATAACACATTCAGGAACCGGAATCTTTTTCAGGATTTCCGGTTCTGCAGAAAAAAGGAGCCAGGAGACTCCTTTCATGGAAAACTGCCTGATCCGGAACCGGGAATGGTTATCAGTCAGGCTCGGACGTACCGCCGCGAGCCTTCTGACAGGGCCTTCTGGTGTCATTTGTAGCTTTCAAAAAGCTTTTTAAAAGCCGGCATGGAACGGGTGATCATGTCCCCGGACACGCAGTAGGCGATCCGGACGTACCCCGGACAGCCAAAATCGTCACTGGGCACCAGCAGCAGATCGTACTTTTTGGCTCTTTCGCAGAAGCTTGAAGCATCCTCCTCAAGGGCTTTAGCGAACAAATAAAAAGCTCCGTCGGGATGCACGCAGGTGTAGCCGATTTCCGTTAGCCCCCCGAAGAGCAGCTCCCGGTTTCTTGCATAGATACTGAGATCCGAGGTCAGGGGAGCGCAGCTGGTAATGACGTGCTGCCAGAGCGTCGGCGCGCAGATAAAGCCCAGGGACCTTCCTGCGCCGCATACAGCCGCGTACATTCTCTGCCATTCCGGCATAGTATCCGGTACCAGCACGTAGCCTATGCGTTCGCCTGGCAGGGAGAGTCCCTTGCTGTAGGAATAGCAGACCAGAGTGTCCGGATAGAAGCAGGCGGTGAAAGGGGTTTTCTTTCCGTCATAGGCAATTTCGCGATAAGGTTCGTCAGAAATCAGGTACACGGGATGCCCGAATTCCCGGCTTTTTCTTTCAAGAACCGCGGCCAGTTTTCTGAGCTCCTCCTCCGGATAGATGACTCCGGAGGGGTTGTTTGGAGAGTTCAGAATAATGGCTGCAGTACTGGCATCAAGACATTTTTCCAGCTCCTCGAAATTAATCCCGAATGACGGCAGTGCCGGAGGAACCACCCGGCATTCGGCCCCGCGGGATTCAATGAACACCCGGTATTCGGTGAAATAAGGGGCCAGTACCAGAACGTTCTGGCTGTGGCTGTCAATAACAGCCTGCAGACAGATGGTAAGAGAAGCGGCTGCCCCGCAGGTAAGATACAGATTGTTACCGGTGTAGGATGTGCCATAGCGGCTGTTGAGATCGTCGGCAATGGCTTTGCGGGCTTCCGGATCGCCCTGAGCTGAGGTATAGCCGTGGAGTCTGGTGGAGGGCTTGACGTTTTCCAAAAGAGAAACGGCTGCCTCTTTCACCGCCTCCGGAGCCTCCACACTGGGATTCCCAATGCTGAAATCGTAGACGTTGTCGGCTCCCACCTCGGCAATTCTCTTTTTGCCGTATTCGAAAAGCTCCCGGATGACGCTTCTTCTGGATCCGAGCTCGTACATTTTCTGGTTTATCATGCTGTTTCTATTTCTCCGATTAATGAAAGACTTCTCTAGTATACACCTCTGAAAAATATCGGACGGGAAAAACACCGCAACTTTTTTGAAACTCCGGTTCGAAACTCCGGAATAGTTGCGGGGTTTTCGCGGGGATGGTGTTTCCCAGAACCAGTGATTCATTTAAAATAGCCGGGAAGACTGTTTTTCTGCCAAAAAGGCATTTTTTGAGGTTTTTATGGGCGCATTACGTGTCGGTTTTATCTCCCTGGGCTGCTGCAAGAACCTGGTAGACTCCCAGAATATTATTACGCTTCTGATGCAGGAGGGGTACCGGGTAAGCTCCACCTATGAGGGAGCGGATGTGGTGATTGTCAACACCTGCGGTTTTATCGAGGATTCTGTCAGGGAATCGCTGGAGGTTATCGGAGAAGCCCTGGATCATTGTCCGAACGTGATTGTTACAGGCTGTCTCGGTCCGAGCAGGGATCTGATTCTTGGCTCCTGGCCTCAGGTAAAGGCCATTACCGGTCCGCACAGCGCTCCCGCGGTACTGGAGGAGATGCGCCGTCTTTTTGCTCTTCCGGAGGGATACCCCCGGGGCCGGGTGCCGCCCGGAGGAATTCTTCTGACGCCGCCTCACTATGCCTATCTTAAGATTTCTGAGGGGTGTTCAAATAAATGCACTTTTTGTATTATCCCGAAGCTCCGCGGTCCTCTGGAATCCTTTCCGGGTGAGGATTTGGTAGCACGGGCCAGAAATTATGTGTCCCGCGGTGTAAAGGAGCTTATGGTGGTGGCTCAGGATACATCGGCCTACGGCATTGACCGGGGGTATCCGGGATTTCTGGGACATGAAAGAGGGGATCTTTATGCGCTCATGGAGGAGCTTGCGAAGCTGGGGGTCTGGCTTAGGGTGCATTATGCCTATCCGTATCCTCATGTAACACGGCTTATTGAGATGATGGCAGCCGGAAAGGTTCTTCCGTATATGGACGTTCCTTTTCAGCATGCCTCAAGGCACATGATGCAGCTTATGAAGCGTCCCGGGGATGCTGAAAGAATTCTGGATACCGTTTCCGGCTGGCGGAAAATCTGCCCGGATATCACCATCAGATCCTCGTTTATTGTGGGATTTCCGGGAGAGACCGAGGATGATTTCCGGGAGCTTTTGGACTTTGTCAGGGAGATTCGGCTGGATCGGGTGGGCTGCTTTACCTTCAGTCCCATGGCCGGAGCTCCGGCCAGTACCATGCCGGATCAGGTTCCTGAAGAGGTGAAGCAGGAACGCTATAGCCGTTTTATGGAAGTGCAGCAGCAGATTTCGAAGGAAAAGATGCAGGCAAAACGGGGAACTGTGCAGGAGGTGCTGGTGGATACGGTTGATGAAAACGGCATCATTTCCCGCACCAGAGCGGATGCTCCTGAAATTGACGGGGTTATGTATCTGCATGCCCCTGACGGTTTCAGAGTCCGGCCGGGGGATCTGCTCCGCGCCAGAGTTACCGACAGCGACGAGTACGATCTGGAGGGGGATATTATTATACCGTGATTTCTGTTATCTCCTTCACGGGATGACGCGAGCTTGTTTTTTCCGAAGTGATATAATCATGAGCAGGTGTGCTGTTCCCTCTCTTAGTTTTTCGGAGCGGCGCGGTATCTGCCGTTCGCAGGGGCTGTTTTTCTGGCGACGGTTTTCTGCTTCAGAAAAGTTGTCAATATGTGAATAGATTTCACATACAGAAAGTGCAGATCCGTGTAATATGATTACGATCAGTGTAGAAGAGCCTCAGGAGCATAAGTGTCGTTACATGTTAGAAGGATAATGGAGCAGTGCTACGCTGCCAATATCCAGAATCACAAGTCTCAGGTAGTAATGGTTTCTTTTGCCGACCAGGCAGAAGTGCGCCGGGACTTTGATATTTTCTGTCAGCAGAAGGGTATTGATCATCCGGTAAGGCTGCAGCTGACTCCTGACGACATTTATTCTCCGCTTTCCCCGGTTCTTTACGTTATTAACGAGCTTCTGAGACGTCTTTCCATTCCGCTGGATCAGGTGGCTGACATGCTGAAGCTGGAGCAGTATGAGAGGGGCCTGTTGCTCTGCATGCTTAAAAATGCCAGCACCATCCAGGATTTCATGATGCCATCCGATGTGGAATATGTGAAGTTCCGGATGAGCGGGCATATCCGCACTATTATCAGACATCTGCTTAGCATAACTGACGGCCGCGATCCTCTGATGATTTCGGTAACCAATCTCCAGTATGCAGGTTCCTCATCGCTGCGCTTCCTTCTGGCTCTTATCAATCCCGAGAAGGAAGAGTACAAGTTTTCCATGAGGAGCTCGGCAGCTCTGAAGCGTCTGACAGCTCCTGAAGATGAAAGCTCCAATTCCGAGCTTCTGGATTCTCCGAACTGCATTGTGGTGCTGGGAGTCAATCCGAACTTCCATGATGGCAGAAGATCCCAGGAATGGCTGGACTGGGAGGACCGCTTTGAAAGAGTGATCCAGATGGTGCGTCCGGAGGACTCCGAGACCGGACTGGAAATTGATGAAAACCGTCTTGTCTGGCCGGTTCAGAGCTACCAGGCCCGGCGGATAACTTCCATTCAGGAGGCTATAAACCGCTGCGGCATTCTCCTTAATTACTTCTGCAGCGATGAAGTGGTGGATCTGGCTCAGAAAACCCTGCAGTACATTCGGCTTCTCAACAGGGAGGACGAGTTTAACGACTATGAGGAGAAGCTTTATCATTATCTCGGCCGGGCTCATCTTTATAATCATAACTATGAGGATGCGCTGCTGTCTTTTGACATGATGTACGAAAAGGCACAGTACGCCAATAATAATGATAATGCCTGCCGCGCTTATATTGAACTGGCCTACACCCATATTTTCAGATCGGATTTTGAGTCTGTTCTGCACTTTGCCGAGATGGCGGCACATCTGGGCGAGGTGAGCATGAATCTCCGCCTGGTGACCATTGCCAATTTCTGCCTTTTTGTAGCTTATGACCGTGCCAGTATCAAATACGGCTACCACAATATAGTTTCCCTGCTTTCCAATCTGGAGAGACACAGTCTGCACAAGGAACAGACCTATGTGCTCCGGAATATCTTTGCCCAGGTATCTCTGGATTCCAATGTAACTCTCAAAATGTCTCTTGATTACTGCAATCAGGCAGTAAACATTGCCCAGAGGCTGGGAATCCGTCATGAATCAGCCGCTGCCAATCACTGCCGGGGCATTGTTCTTTTCCAGATGGACAGAATTCAGGAGGCTCTCCACGCCTATCGGCTCAGTGAAGCCCTTTACAGCATGATTGACGTGCCTATAGAGCTTACCCATGTGTACAATTCTATCGGCTTCCTGCTGCAGGGGACCGAGGATTATCCCAATGCTCATGAGTACTACCTGCAATCTCTGAGAAACGCCATCAAGCTAAATGACTATTCCGAGATTTCCGTTACTCTCTATAATCTGGCCAAGCTTTATCAGCTGAGCGGCATGCCCAAGGAGTCACTCCGGACTTTGGATATTCTGCAGGATGTCATGTCTATTCGCGGAACCTACAAGTTGCCGCTGCATAATATCCATCACATCATTTTGCAGAAGGCCCGGGTTTACATAGACCTGGACGAGCCGAGCTTTGCAGACCAGATGCTGAAGCGGAGCCAGGGTCTTATGACCACCTTTCCTACCAAGGGCAGCGAGCAGATTATTCTGAGTCTTCTGGAAGCCGTGGTTTCCGCCATGAACAAAAACCGGGAGAAGGCTCTTATAAGCTTTCAGCAGGCCCGGGCCCGGCAGAACGATCAGAGTCTCACCCAGGAGGAGAATGTCATGTTCTACCTGCTCGGTATGAGAATTCTCGGTGCCTACGGAACCTTCGAGGAGCGCTACCGGTATTTTTGCGAAGGCATTGATTATGTCAGGGAGCATCAGCTGTTTAACAGCATGAAGCTGCTTAAAAACGCCTGGAACAAGGGCAATTACAATATATACAAGGGGTACAGTACCATTGTCACCCCGATGAATGAGCTCAACCAGATAATCCCGCTGGTAAAGCAGGAGCGCAAGGTTAATATTCTGTGGCAGCAGGTTCACGAGATGCGGCTGGTCACTATGCTGCACAAGTTCAGCATGAGTGTGAAGACGTATGACAAGCTGGCTCAGGAAACACTCCGGCTTCTGGCATCCCATTTCAGTATTAACGGCGGCATGATTTACTTTGTTGACAGTGAGAAGGGTACCTCCGAGCTTATCTATGAATTCAATACGTCCAAGGACTATCAGGGCTTTACCTTCAAGAAGATCCACAAGTTTATCAATTCCCATCTTGACGAGCAGGATGTTCTGAACCTGGAGGACGAGGATATTGCCGGCACTCTGGTGCATCGCCTTACCGTATACCCTCTGGTGGATCAGGATCGGGTGTTTGGCATGATGCTTCTCTTCAAGTTCCAGAGGAAGACCGATGGCGAGAGTGAAAAGGTCGATTCCATCGGCTTTATTGCCCAGCAGCTTGGCAGCCAGCTCATTCTGATGATTCAGCGCGCTCAGCTGATCCGGGTGAGTACCACTGATATGCTTACCGGGCTTTATAATCGCATGGAATTCCACAATCAGATATCCACTGTTATCAGAAGACTGTCGCCGTCCAGCGATATTGCTCTGGGCTTTATCGATCTCGACAACTTTAAGTACTATAACGACAATCTGGGACATGATGTGGGGGACAAGCTTCTGGTCTGGTTTGCGAAGCTCCTCAACGAAATCAAGGTTCCCGGAGACATAGCCTGCCGCTGGGGTGGCGATGAATTCCTGCTTCTTATGCGGGACTGTTCGGCGGATGAGGCTTCCAGCAGAATGCAGAAGGTTCTGGATACTTTGAAGGCTCAGAACGGTTACAAGAAGGAAATAGAGGAATTTCTGGGCAAACCGGTGGATAATCTTCCGGAGCGCTACTACCTTTCCTGTTCCATCGGCGTTATGGACTCCAGCTCTCTCCCCCGCCCGTTTACCGAGTCAGATCTGCTTACCCACGCCGACGAGGCTCTTTACGAGGTTAAGCGTACCGGCAAGGGCCGGGTGCTTAATTTCGAGAAGATGACTCACGAAGCCGATAACATGATTGTGGAATCAAACCGCTAATTCTGACCTGACAAAGCTTTCGGATTCCGGCGGTTTCCGGACGGCGGAGTGCCGCCGCTGTCTTTTTTCAGTCGTAATCCCGAAACAGCAGCGAGGGTCTTTTATGTTTTTCAAATCCTTAAAATGTATGATTTTGGCCGGTTTTCTGGGTATTCCGGGAGTTTCTCAGGCCCTTGACTGCAGTTCTCCGGAAGCGTGTCACAAAAAGGGGCTTTCCCTGTGTGTTTCACCTGATGAAGACAGCGGTGAGATTACTGATATCTATAATGACAAGCTCTTTTCCAAAGCTGAGATCTATTTTATCGAGGCCTGCAAACAGCGTTATCCGGAGTCCTGTATTGTTATTGGAGATCATTACGGTGTACAGCCCGGAAACGGCGGCATGATCAGAGATTTTGCCAGGGCTGTTCCCTTCTATGTTCAGGCCTGCGAGCTCGGGAGTGATGACGGCTGCGAGAAAACGATAGAGCTTTACAAGTTTGCCGGTGAATACTGCGATATGGATCGGAACAGCGGCGGGTATGTGTTTTCCGAGAAATGTTTTACGGATGCCAGAAAGTATCTTGATGGTTTCTGCAGCCGCGGACGGGCCACAGCCTGTGAGGCACTCGGAAGCATCTACAGGGATAAGTACGGTTTTGAGGATCCGGAATACCAGAAAGCCTCAGACTATTTTATGAAAGCCTGCGACCTTAAGCTGTCTCTAGGATGCTTTGATCTGGCCGAAAGCTACGAGAGGCTCGCGGAGCATGGTATGGAGCGGGATTTTCTGAGTATCTATCTGAAAACCTGCGATCTTAAATATGATATGGCCTGCCGCAGAATCGGAGATCTCTATCTTGAGGGGGTCAAAGTGCCGCGGGATGTCCGTAAGGGACTGTTATATCTCGATAAAGCCTGCAGTATCACTGACTATGAAGCCTGTAAGATCCTGTCTGATATGTACGGGAAGGGAACGGAAGAAATACCGCAGGATCCTGCACTGTCGCAGAAGTACCATGCCCGTTCCCAGGAGCTTGAACAGCTCTTCTGGGACAACTGTGATTATTGCTGAGCACCCGGTATTTGCTTCCCTGACCGCCGGTACTGAAAATTTTGCAGTACAGTTTCAGAACAGCGTTTTTTTGTCTGCCATTCCGTAAAGTCCTTTTCTTACAGCCAGAAAATTACGGAAGGCCATATAGTCCGGGATATTACTGAGAATCCAGACAACGATCAGGCCTGCTGTCTGGGCAAGCAGGATATCCGAAGGATTTCCGTCGTCGAAAAAGACAGCCAGATACTCCGGATTCAGAGCCAGCCATAGTGTCAGAATTCCAAAAAACACATTCAGGCAGTACATTCCCCACAGAATCGGCAGATCGTCCTCCGTTTCCTGGCATTTGACCGCCAGCTCTGCTCCGTGATTGTTTTCAAAAAAGAGCCGGCAGCTCCGGCTGAGTTTCCGGGTGCGGATCAGGATTCCGGCGTGAAATGCCAGAGAAACAATGCCGAGCCCGGGGAAAAAGCGGAAGAGAAGATCAATTGTAACGGCGAGACTCATGCCGTGAAAGCTTCTGATAAGCCTGGTCAGCTCTTTTCTGAAGATTCGGGCCTGCCGGGCGGAACTTTCAGCGGAATCAGTGGTATCGGAGGCGTAAGAGTTCTCCAAAGATGACTGCGGAAAGGTGACGCGGCGGGCTGGTCCCGGAGCGATCTTCCGGGGGGGATCCTGAGCAGTGGCACCCAGGCTGCGGTACACGCCCCGTAGCCCCTGATAGCTTTGAGGATCGGTAACAGGACCCGAAAGATCCGGTTCCCCGGAATCAGGCGTCTTCTGAGGCGGCGGTTTTATGCCGGAGGTATTCCTGATGTCCGAGTAGAGACCGTCAAGGCCCCGGAAATTCCGGAGATTCTGAGCCCGTTCCCGGGACTTAAGCTCCTCCGCTTCTGAGTTTTTGGTGTCTGAGCTGAATCTGAGCCGTTCCCGGGTAACTTTGCTTCCGGAAAATCCGAAGGGGGAGGCGGATTTTTCGGAAGGCGCTTCCGGGGCTGGAGCTTCGGAAAAAAGCAGGGCCCCCAGCTGCTCCTGAATTTCGGAAAGTCTGGCAGCGGCGTTTCTTATTTTTTCCGGAGCCGCTTCCGAAAGTCCCTCCAGAAATCCGAGATCCTTTACCAGCTTTATTGCCTGCGGGTCTGCGATTCCGGCTGTTACCAGATCCTGAAATCCCTTAAGAGCGGCCGCAACCCCGGTTCCGGATTCCGGAACCGCAAAAAGGACGTTTCGGAAATCCCGGGATATGCAGTCTCTCCGGTAGAAGCTTTTCAGGAGACGCAGTCCCTGGATTCCCCGGGGCCCCTGCAGGGATTTCAGGAGCTCTGTGCTTTCAATATTCCGGGTCGCGGCAGCGGAGAGAATGTTAAGCCAGGCGTCGAATCTGCTATTGAAAAAGGCAAGATCATCTCCGGATCGGGCGGTTACCCGGCGTTCAGAAAAAGAATCCGTCAGAGATTCCCGGGCCCGATGCACTTCAAAGTCGGAGGTGTCCTCCGTGGTTTTCCGGATCTTCGATTTCAGAAACTGAAACCCGCATCGGGGGCAGAATAATGCTTGGTCTGGAAGTTCCAGGCTGCAGGATCTGCATATCATGGGAGTGCCGCTTTGTATCTTGTTAAGGGATGATGAGAGGGAAATATTTCCTTCAGTTCTCATTGTCCTATTGATTGTGATTCTTGTAAAGCATTCGGGGTGGTATCTGCTTTTTGCGGAAAATCCGGGACGGAGCAGGCGGGGCTGTGTTTTTCTGCCATTTTTGACAAAGATATTTGATGTTTGCATCCCTGTTTCCGTAAAGATCCTGTAAAATCAGCCTGGGTTTCCTTCGGGAACCCTGCTTATTTTGAACTGACAAAAGGAGACTCTGCAGATATGAGGTGTTCAGCCTGCGGCAATGAGGTTGCTGATGATGCCAAGAACTGTCCGCTTTGCGGACAGCATATTCCGATAAACCTGTCCAAGGGGGAGAAAACAGATCCGTCTTCCGGACAGGAGCCGGCGAGAACTGATATTTCCGGGGGAACTCTCTGTCCGCGCTGTCAGACACCGCTCCGTCCCGGTGCCGCCTTTTGCGGAAACTGCGGAGCTTCTGCCACCGGAGCTGGCGGATCTCCGGAGAATCCCTACGCCAATGCCGGACAGAACTATCAAACCGGCAGAGAGGGCGGCAATTCTCAGGCGCTGTCCCTGATGAGAGAAATGAACAGCATGATGTACTGGGTCATCGGTTACCTGGTAGTGCAGTTTGTTCCCTATCTCCAGGTTCTGGCTCTGATTCCCTTTATATACGTTCTGGTGCAGACTCCGGCCCTGGCGGACAGGTGTGCAAAACTGTTTTCAGATGATCTGGAGATGTCGAGAAGAATTGCCAAGGTCCGCCCGCGGGTGGTGGCAGTCTGGGTTCTTACTGTCCTGTTTATTCTTATGATATGTGCCATGATTGGCGTGTTTGTGGTGATGATGATCTCAGTGGAAGGCGGACAGGGAGATTTTGCTCCGGTGACAGTTATCGCCTTTGCGGTGGTTAGCTTGCTGACAATGGCAGTCTGGATTGCTTCGATAGTTTATCAGATCCTGCTCCTTATCGATTTCTTCAGAGTGAAGGAAGCTGTGGATCAGGCAGCCCGGGACTATTAGAGGCATTCCTTCACACGGGAGAAAGACGACGGCAGCGGAAGGGCCGGATTCCTGTGCGCGGGCAATTGCTGAAGAAAAGGGGAAAGCGACGAGTTTTCCCTTTTTGTTTTTCAGGTATGAAAATGCGTTATAATGCACCACTGATTTTATAAACAGCCTCTTCAGGCTTTACGAACGTTATAAAACGTAAAAGGTTTAATCTATGTCAATGCGCTCAGTATATTGCGGCGATGTCAATGAACAGCATCTTGAAAAAGAAGTAACTCTGTGCGGCTGGGTACACCGGCGCCGCGACCTTGGAGGTCTTATCTTTATTGATATGCGTGACCGCGCCGGGATTGTTCAGGTTTATTTCGATCCGGATCAGAAGGAGGCTCATGCTCTGGCCTCGGAACTCCGTAACGAGTTTTGTATCAGGGTTCGCGGTATTGTGAAGGCCCGTCCGGAAAATCAGGTAAACAGCAAAATGGCCACCGGATCTGTAGAGGTTCAGGCCCGGGAACTGGAGATTATCAACCGTTCCGCGCCGTTGCCGCTGGATTTTAATCAGGAAAATACCGAGGAGCAGCGCCTCCGTTTCCGCTACCTGGATCTGCGGCGTCCCGAGATGCTGGAGCGCTTTAAGCTGAGAGCCCGGATTACCGGCTATGTCCGCCGCTATCTTGACGAGCATGGTTTTATTGATACTGAAACCCCGGTTCTGGGCAAGCCCACTCCGGAAGGAGCCCGGGACTACATTGTTCCCAGCAGAATTCATCACGGCAGATTTTATGCTCTGCCGCAGTCTCCCCAGCTTTTCAAGCAGCTTCTGATGATGAGCGGCTTTGATCGTTATTACCAGATTACCAAATGCTTCCGTGACGAGGATTTGCGTGCCGACAGACAGCCGGAATTTACCCAGATCGATATTGAAACCTCCTTTATGACTGCCCGCGAGGTTCAGCTCGTTGTTGAGGAGATGATTGTCGGTCTTTTCCGGGAGATTACCGGGGCGGATCTGGGATCGCTTCCGGTGATGACCTGGGATGAGGCCATGCGCCGTTACGGATCCGATAAGCCGGATCTCCGCATAAGTGCCGAGATGCAGGATATTGCTGACATTGTCAGGGATACCGAATTTGCTGTATTCCGGGATCCGGCAAACGCCCCGGACGGCCGGGTATGCGCTCTTCGCTTTCCCGGTATTCAGGAAAAAATCACCCGCAAGAAGATTGACGAGTACACCGACTATGTGAAGGTGTTTGGAGCCAGGGGACTGGCATGGATGAAGGTGCTTAACGATTCCGGGGATGCCTCCGGAGTGCAGTCTCCCATTGCCAAGTTCCTGACTCCGGAAATGATTAAGGGCATTCTGGAGCGTACCGGAGCTGTTGCCGGAGATATTATCTTCTTCGGAGCAGCAACGGATAAAAATCAGATTTCTACCGCCATGGGAGCTCTGAGACTTAAGGTGGCGAAGGAGTTCGGCCTGGTTGCTCCCGGCTACCGGGCGCTTTGGGTGGTAAATTTCCCGATGTTCGAAAAGAACGAGGACGGCTCTATTGCCGCCATGCATCACCCCTTTACTGCTCCTGAGGGAGTTTCTCCGGAGGAGCTTAAGAACGCCCCTTACAGCGTCTATGCGGATGCCTATGATATGGTAATCAACGGCTATGAGGTCGGCGGCGGTTCGGTGCGCATTCATCGCGAGGAAATGCAGCAGGCAGTGTTCAATGTTCTGGGAATTTCGCCTGAGGAGCAGCAGCGCAAGTTCGGCTTCCTTCTGGAGGCTCTCAAGTATGGGGCACCACCTCATGCGGGACTGGCCTTCGGTCTGGATCGTCTGACCATGCTTTTGACCGGAACTGAAAATATCCGGGACGTTATTGCCTTCCCCAAGACTACTGCAGCCTCCTGTCTTATGACTGAGGCTCCGAGCCAGCCTTCTGATGAGGCCATGGGCGAGCTGGGAATTGCGATTACCGATTTTGAGGAATAACCTGTAAGAAATAAACCCCTGCAGCAGGAGCTGCTTCCGGGCCTCTTCTGTTGCGAAAATTTAGGAGATAATCTATGTCTGGACACAGCAAATGGGCGAATATCCGCTTCCGCAAGGCAGCTCAGGACGCCAAAAGAGGCAAGGTATTTACCAAGCTTATTCGTGAAATCACCACTGCCGCCCGTCTTGGCGGAGCTGATGAGTCATCCAATCCGAGGCTGCGTGCTGCAGTTGCTGCCGCTCTTTCTCAGAATATGACCCGCGACACTATCAAGCGTGCCGTGGATCGCGGTGCCGGCGGCGGCGATGGTGCTGAACTGGAAACTGTGATTTACGAAGGTTACGGTCCGTGCGGTTCAGCCATTATGGTGGAGTGCATGACCGACAACCGCAAGCGCACGGTGGCCGATGTCAGACACTGTTTTACCAAGTTTGGCGGCAATATGGGCACTGAAGGCTCAGTAGGCTTCCTGTTTACCAAAAAGGGCGTGATCTCCTTTGACAAGGCCGATGAGGAGAAGCTGATGGAGATTGCCCTTGAGGCCGGTGCCGATGACGTGGTAGCCAATGATGACGGCAGTTTTGATGTATATACTACTCCGGAGGCCTTTGGTGCTGTGCTGGATGCCGTGGATGCCGCAGCTCTGGCTCACAGCAATGCCGAGGTAACCATGGTTCCCTCCACCGAGGCCCAGATTGACAAGGATCATGCTGAGACCTTTATTAAGCTCGTGGATTCCCTTGAGGATCTCGACGATGTGCAGCAGGTTTATCACAACGGCCAGATTCCTGATGACGTTGCTGAAAGTTTGTAGGAAATAATTCCGGCGATCCTTTTCCGGATGGCCGGTGGACGCCGCAAAGCAGATTCGGGGTTTTCCCGGGTCTGTTTTTTTTATGTGCGGGTGAAGGATGCTGTTTCGGTCCGAAAATCTGGTATCAGAGCTGGTTTTCCAGGTAGCGGAAATAGGTTTCCACATGAGGGTGCCCGCGGTGCAGTGCAAAATCCAGGGTTCTGGAAACGGAAGTGTTGATAATAAGCTCTTCGGGGATTCCTGCTTCGTTGATGATATCAATAGCATGACGGAGATTGCCGATATTGCTCATAAAGTGAGAATCGGAACCGACACTTACAGTGGTGTGATACTTTTTACAGAGTCTGGCGGTCTCGAGACAGAATTCGTTGCTGCCGACCCGCGATCCCGCACCGCTGGCGGCATTTATTTCAATAGCTACCCCGTATTCTGCGGCACAGCGGACAATAGCCTCCAGATCCTTAGGGTAGTTGGGATCTCCGGGGTGTGCCACCACGTCGATGGATCCGGATTGTATAGCCTTAAGCACAATGTCGGTATTGGCGTCGCGATCCTGACTTTCCATAGCTCCGCGATGGAAGCCGCACAGAACCAGATCCAGAGAACGGTAAACCCGGGGCGGACAGTCGGTTTTGCCGCCAGGCAGAAAATTAGCTTCCATGCCTTTGAGAACAATTACCCCGTTGACAGTGTCGGGGATGGCCTTTACTGAATTTTTAAAGTGCAGAATATCGGCGGAATCGGCTAGCTGCGGACCGTGATCCGTCATGGCCAGAATTTTAAGTCCCTTTTCCCTGGCGGTCAGAGTATTTTCGTAAATGGTGCTGTAGGCATGGGTGCTTGCCAGCGTATGACTGTGAAGGTCGGCGATTAGCTTTTCTATCATATTTTTCAGAAATTCATTTTCTAGACATATACCGCTATTTTACTATTTTCGGAAAATCCCCTCAGCATTATTTTTGTACCGGAAGGGGGTAGCAGGGTGTACGGGACGCGTTTGAGATTAGTGCCATTCCGGATCCTGAGAAGCTTATGGTTAAAAGATCCTTCAGGGTTCCCGGGAAACCGGGTGCCGGTGTCTGTGCTGGTCTCCCGGATTGGGGAATTATTTTCGGCTGATGCCGCTGTCCTTTTTGCTGGAAGAAGCCGCGGGCTTTTTCTGGGAAATGCCGTTTTTTCCCGGAGGCGGGGTAACGGCATTAACCGGAGGCTTTTTTTCGGCTCCGGGCTTTTTAGGAATATCCGGTTTTGGAGGTTCCTTTCCGGCCGGCGGAGTTTTCGGGGCCGTCTTCTGATCCTTTGCGGCCGGATCGGCATTTTTAGACGTTTCCGGAGTGTCCCGTACCACCCGGTACAGGTTGAGATGCTCCAGGCTTATGATTCCGCTTTTTACGGATACTATGCAGAGAAAACTGAGATTGTCCGGTCCGTCAGCATTTCCTGCCACAGAGTATTTGGTCTGATCTTCCTCTGCCGGTGTGGGAACCCGTCTGTCGGTAACGGAGATGTGATAATTCTGTCCCAGCCGGAATTTAACCATGGTGGTACAGTATTTTTCAGTGTCCCTGACATGCTTGTTTTCTTTTTGCAGCTTTTTCTGCTCTTCGGCATCCAGGGCGCGTCTTGCGGCCATAAGCTGGCCCTCGTCGACGGTATTACGGAGTGGCAGGGCCGTGGCGTTAATAGAGGCAATTAAGGAGGTGCTCAGAGCTAGGATTGCGATTCTGTTCATTATTTAAACCGTTTTGTGCTGTACTGATTTTCGTTATTGCAAAAAGCGCCGGGATTTTTCAGGGCTTTCGGGAATCCCGGCATTGGAAATGCTATTCCGGATGCCGGGCCATTTCCGCAATTATCTCCCTTATAAAGGGAATACGTTCTCCGGGATTTTCCGGTACCTGGAGAATCCGGAGCCGGCTGGGGCCATCCATGCTGTAGGAAGCCGCATTTTCTATAATAAGCCGGGTCAGATACTCAAAGCTGACATGCACGGTATCTCCAAAGGTTATTGATCCGTATTTCCGGTTCATGTCTATGGCGGTGATGCCCAGCTTTCTGGCGGCAATCCGTATTTTCTGGATGTCAAACAGGCTGGCAGATTCCTTAGGCAGGGCCCCGAAGCGATCAATGATTTCAGAACGGAGATCATCCACTTCGGCATCGCTAACGGCGGAAGCCAGTCTTTTGTAAAGGGTGAGTCTGGCGGTAACGTCATAGACATAGCTTTCCGGAAGCAAAGCCGGAATACGGAGTTCGATCTCGGTTTCCCGGGAGCTCATGCTGTCGGTAGTGAGTTCCCTGCCGGCCTTCAGGGTTTCAATGGCGTTTTCCAGCATCTCCATGTAGAGTGAAAAGCCGATGCCCTCAATCTGCCCCGACTGTTCCGCCCCCAGAATTTCACCGGCTCCCCGGATTTCCAGATCCTGGGTTGCCAGAATAAAACCGGACCCCAGCTCCTCCAGGGAGGCAATGGCCTCCAGGCGTTTTTTGGAATCCGGGGATATGTCCCCGTTTTCCGGAGTAAGAAGATAGGCATAGGCCTGGTGGTGGGAACGTCCCACCCGGCCGCGCAGCTGGTGGAGCTGCGCCAGTCCCAGCCTGTCAGCTCTTTCCATGATGATGGTGTTGGCGGTGGGGATATCCAGTCCGGTTTCAATGATGGTGGAACAGATCAGCACGTTGTATCGCTGATGGTAAAAGTCATGCATGATCCGGGAAAGCGTCTGTTCGGGCATCTGGGCGTGTGCCACGGCAATACGGGCCTCCGGCACAAGCTCGGCCAGCCGTTCCTCAACTCCGGTGATCGTCATGACGTCATTGTGGAGATAATAGGTTTGTCCGCCGCGGTTGAGCTCCCGGAGGATGGCCTCCCGGATCAGGCTCTCGTCATACTCGTGGACAAAGGTGCGTACCGCCAGGCGTTTTGCCGGCGGGGTGGCAATAATGGACAGGGAGCGCAGGTTGTTAATTGCCAGATTGAGTGTCCGAGGAATCGGGGTTGCGGTCAGTGTCAGGATGTCCACCTCGGAGCGCAGCTTTTTGATCTTTTCCTTCTGAGCTACTCCAAACCTGTGCTCTTCGTCAACAATAAGGAGTCCCAGATCCTTGAAGGAAATGCCGGATGACAGCAGCTTGTGGGTCCCGATAACGATGTCAACGGTTCCCTGAGCCAGCTTGCTTATCACCTCACGCTGTTCCCTGGTACTTTTAAAGCGACTCAGACAGGCGATTTCCACCGGGGTGTCGGCAAAACGATCCCTGAAGCTTTCGTAATGCTGATCCGCCAGAATGGTGGTGGGAACCAGAATGGCCGTCTGTCTGCCATTGGAGACGGCGATAAAGGCGGCCCGCATGGCTACTTCGGTTTTTCCGAACCCCACATCGCCGCAGATCAGACGGTCCATGGGCTTGTCGGATTTCATATCGTTTTCCACTGCCGTTATTGCAGCCATCTGATCATCGGTAAGCTGATAACCGAACCGGGCAGAGAAGCGGCGGTATTCCGTTTCCGGAATCCTGTAGGAGAATCCTTTTCTGATCTCTCTTCTGGCATAAACCTCCAGAAGTCCGGCCGCCACATCCCGGATCTTTTCCTGCGCCTTTTTGCGGGCTTTTTCCCATTGACTGGATCCCAGTCTGGTCAGGACGACCTTTTCGGGATCCGCTCCGGTATAACGGCTCAGGAGATGCAGGGATGATATGGGGACGTACATTTTGGCGTTCTGGGCATATTCCAGCGCAACAAAATCAGACTTTAAACCTTCTATTTCTAATGTTTCCAGTCCCAGATATCTGCCTATGCCGTGCTTTTCATGCACCAGAAATTCCCCGGGTTTCAGTTCCCCAAGATTGCGGATTATGGCATCGGGGTTGATGGTTCTTTTGCTGCTTCTGCGAGCTCTTGGAGTGTACCGGGCTCCCAGAAGCTCGGTTTCGGTAATTAATGCCAGTTCCCCGTACTGAAAGCCGGCATTAAGAGGGGCGACGGCAATGCCGGTTTTTTCCGGAGAATTTAAAAAATCAGATACGGAAGCGAAATGCACAGGTCTCAGACTGCTTTGAAGCAGTTCCTGAAGAATAGCCTCCCGGCCCTCGGATCCTGCGGCAAAAAGAATTTTTCCGGGAAATTCCCTGCGGAAACCGATAATGGATTCGCAGGGATCTGGCCTGCCGTGATTTATTGCCACCGGGGGAACCGGAGCGGTACCGAGATCTCTGACAGTGTTCGGAAGTTTTTCGGGCTTTCCCGGCCAGATTCTAAAGTTTCTGAAAAGGGCGACTCTTTTAAGAAATTCGTCGGGATTTATGTACAGAAGATCCGGCTCCAGACTGGGATGATCAGGGTTTCCGGCGTTTTTAAGGGCCCGGGATCTGATATCTGTCCAATAGTCGTCCAGAGAATCCCGCAGGTCTTCCATAACGAATATGCTGCTTTCCTGGGGAAGATAGTCGCATACTGTGGCTGTGCTGTCGAAGAACAGCGGAAGATAATGTTCAATTCCTGCGGGAATAACTTTTCTGGAGATCTGCTGATAAATATTGTGAATGGCCAGATTCTGGGGGTTCAGTCTGTCGCGGTAGTTTTTCCTGAAAGTGTCTATGGCCTCCTCGGTCACCGGAAATTCGCGGGCGGGGAGGATGGCAATTTGTTCTGCGGGCTTTACTGACTTCTGGGTTTCGGGATCGATAATGCTGATAGTATCTATTTCATCGTCAAAGAAGTCCAGCCGGTAGGGAACGTTACCGCCCATGGGAAACAGATCCACAATGGATCCCCTTACTGCGAATTCCCCGTGTCCCAGCACCTGTCTGGTGAGAAGGTAGCCGGCGTTTGAGAGCTTTTCCCGAAGCCTGATGATGCTCATGGTATCCCCCTTTCTGATCATCACAGCCTGGGAGTTTATGAAGGATTTTGGGGATACCCGGGTCATCAGAGTTGTTCCGGCGGCGAGAATCACCATTTTACGGGCGGTTTCCAGCCGAGACAGGATTTCCAGCCGGCGGGAGATAATGTCCTGATAGGGGGAAAAAGTGTCATAGGGCAGAGTTTCCCAGTCCGGGAAATAGAAGACCGGAAGATCCCCGAGGATAAAACGGAGTTCCTGCTCCAGATCCAGAGCTTCTCTCACAGATCTGGTGACAACCAGCGCCGGGAAGGCAGAATCCTTTACTGCATCGGCGATGAAAAAGGCCGGTGAGGATCCGTAAAGTCCCGAGAATCTCTGTCTTGAAGCGGGTTTTATAGCCGGCCTGACATTGAAGGATATAAGGGCATCCATCCTGAAAAATTCCTTGTTCAAATCCTGTATTTCTCTGTCATATGATACCACTTTACGGGACAGTCCCGACAATCTCCCGGGATGGCGGAGGCAGGGTAGTGTACGATGGGTCCCGGATACCGGGGAATTCCAGCATGGAGGCAGCTGCTCATTCATCTTATGTCATCAGGAATACCGCATCAAAAATGCGGCATCGCGATCCGGACTGACATTTTTTAACAAACTCGCTGACAGCACCGGGGGATGCATGTAGTATAGCCGGCGGTACCGGCGTCTGACGGGATTGTCCGGTAAGAAAACGAAACGAGGTTTGCCAATGAAAATCATGAAAAACATCTTGTCTCTGTCCGCATTGCTGATGATTTCCGGAATGGGAGCGGCACTGGGAGGAGATTTGGAGAATTCCAACAGGGATGTTGATGCCAAATACAATGTTCAGAATGACCTTAGCTATCCCGGCGCCTTTTACGGCAGGCATTTTACCGGCAAAAACGGCTCCCATGAGGCGTTTAGTGTCATTGCGATGTATTCCGGCGAATTTGAAGATCCGGGCAAGATTATCACCGGACCGGTTAAGGATTTTCTGAAATGTTCAAAAATGGATTTTAAGTCTTCCGGAAGTGAAGACGAGGTTTATGACTCGGATACCTTCAGGGGCTGTGTGACTCCGTCAGGAAAGGTTTTTAACGGCTTTGTCGGCTGTACCGGCGGTTTTCACTGGTTTACCCTGTATTCCGCGGATATGCCCGAGGCCGATGTTGAAGCCATAAGTGCCTATGATACTGATTTCAGGGATTCTCTGGCAGCGCAGGATTATCCGTCTGTGGAAGCGCCTTCCGAGAAGGCCAATAAAAAGCTTCCGGCTGGATATGTATTGCTGCCGACTTTTCGCTATCCTCTTGACGGGGCCTATGCCTACATTGCCAAGACCTATGTCAATCCGGATACAGGACGGCTTTTCAGCTACCAGATTGTGGGAGCAGAGCAGCTTCGGGATTTTGATGTATCCGGCGGGGTTAAGGAGTTCTGCGGCTCCGGAGCTACCCTGAAGGCTGAAGGCAAGGACAGCTCCCTTATCGGGGGATGCTCTTCGCGGCAGTGGGTTGGGCCGGAGAAGGTTCTCGGAAAGATTACAAACAATGTTTCCGCCAATAAGCTTACTGTGGCCGAGGTTTACAGTGCCAATATGTCCGAGGCGGATCTTGCGGTATTCCGTGCAGAGGTTCAGGATAGGGTAAAAAACTTTAATCCCAAGGATTTTGAATTCTGACAGCGGAAGATTCTCTTTTTTCTGGTCGCTGCTGTGCTATCCTGTGCCGGATTCACACTTTCCAATCCCCGCTGCTGGCGGGGATTTCTCTGTATTTCTTGCGGTTCGCTCTTATCCAGCATTCTGAGACTGAATTACCGGAACAGAAAGATCAAATGATCTGTTCACAAAAATCCAAATATTCAGTATATTTATTGTTTTATTGCTAAATCGGAAAACTGAAAATACGGGGCGACTATGATCGGTTCACTGAGAGGAAAAATTCTGGAAAAAAATGCTCCGGAGGTTCTTCTGGAGGTTTGCGGCGTCGGCTATGAGCTTGCAGTGCCTATGATGAGTTTCTACAAGCTTCCGGAGCCGGGGCAGGAGACTTTCCTCTATGTGGCTCACATTATCAAGGAGGATTCCGAAAGTATGTACGGCTTTGCGGACAAGTCCTCCAAAAAGCTGTTTCTGGAGCTTATAAAGGTATCCGGCATCGGTCCGAAAACGGCACTTGCGGTACTGTCTGCCATGACTCCCGAGGATTTTGCCGGAACCATCAGGGACGGTAGCTATCAGCCTTTGACCAAGATTCCGGGAGTTGGCAAGAAAACTGCCGAGAGAATTGTGGTGGAAATGCGTGATCGGGTTACGGAGTGGGCCGATCCTAAAACCCAGGCGGAGGTTAAGAGTAGCGGTATCGATGCTCCGCTGCTTCCAGATGCGAATCAGGAAGAGGAGGAAGCCTGCCAGGCCATTGTTTCCCTGGGGTACAAGCCGCAGTGGGCTTCAGCAGCAGTGCATAAGGTTTTCAAAAAGGGAATGTCTCCGGAGGATATTATCAAGGCTGTTCTGGCCACAGTATAGATATGGCGGCATCGTTCGGCACGCCGAAATTGCAGGATAGCAGAAATTTTTCTATTTCAGGGTTCCCGGAGGTATGAAATGACGAATGACCGGGTTCGGGAGCCGGTATTAACGAAGAGAGTGCAAAACGGGAATTATTGCGATGGCAGTTGAAAAGGACAATCTTAAGAGTGCTTCCCCGGCAGCGGAAAAGGGGGGAGTAAAGACTGCGGAGCTTTCCGGGCGAATGATGTCCGGGGAGTCCGGAGGCAGCGAGGACGAATCCCTGGATCGGGCGCTCCGGCCACAGTTTTTCAAGGACTATATTGGTCAGACCAGCCTTAAAAGCAATCTTGATATTGCCATTAAGGCTGCTCTTAAAAGAAAGGAGCCTTTGGATCATGTGCTGGTGTATGGACCTCCGGGGCTCGGCAAAACTACTATTGCCAGCATTATTGCCAATGAAATGAAATCCAGCCTTATTACTACTTCGGGGCCGGTGCTGGAGAAGAAGGGCGATCTGGCAGCGCTGCTTTTAAGACTTAAGAAGGATGATGTGCTTTTCATCGACGAGATCCACAGACTTAATCCGGTGATTGAGGAATTCCTGTATCCGGCCATGGAGGATTTTAATGTCGATATCATGATGGGAGAGGGGCCGGCAGCCAGATCCATGCGGGTTCCTGTAGCCCCGTTTACCCTTATCGGAGCCACTACCAAGGCCGGTTCCCTCACCTCGCCGCTGCGGGCCCGTTTTGGCATAGTGGAACGTCTTAACTACTACAGTCATGAGGAACTGCGGACAATTATCGACAATTCCTCGAAGCGTCTCAGGCTTAATATTGATGCCGACGGTTCTCTGGAGATTGCCAAAAGAAGCCGCGGAACCCCTAGGATCGCCAATAAGCTGCTGCGCCGGGTACGGGACTACGCCGATGTGAATAATTCCGGAATGATAACCGGGCCTGTGGCACGAAAGGCTCTGGAGCTTCTTAACATTGACGATCTGGGATTCGATTATTTTGACAGACAGTATCTTCTGACAATAATGCAGGATTTTCAGGGGAAACCGGTGGGGCTTAACACCCTTGCTGCCACTCTGGGGGAGGATCGGGATACCATAGAGGACGTGCTGGAGCCATATCTGCTTCAGGAAGGCTTTATTCAGAGAACCCCCCGGGGGAGGGTGGTTACGTCAAAGGCCTATGCTCATTTCGGAATAGAGGAGGAAAAGCAGTGATGCAGTCAGAGGCACCAATGCAGACAGAGAATGCCGATCCCTTTGCCATAAAGGTCAGGGTCTATTTTGAGGATACTGACGCCGGCGGAGTGGTTTACAATGCCAACTATGTGAAGTTTATTGAAAGGGCCAGAACGGAGTGGCTGAGGCATCGCGGCTACGAGCAGCGGGGAATGCTGGAATCAGGACTGGGTTTTGTAATAGCCTCGCTGGAAGTCAGTTTTAAAAAGCCGGCCCGTCTGGATGATGAGCTTACCGTAACCTGTGAGGTGGAGACTCTGATGTCAGCCTCGGTAACCTTCAGACAGACAGTGCTCAATCAGAAAGGGGAGCTTCTGGTGTCCGCCCGGGCCAGAATTGCCTGTGTGGATATGAAGGCCATGAAGCCCTGTCTGTTTCCGCCGGAGCTCAAAATGATTTTTGCCGGGGACAATACCTGAAGCTGGCAGGTATTCCTGTTCTGACTCACGTTGCTTTTTATGGCGGATAAAAGCCTGGCAACATGGTGTATAATGCGGGACTGTTCATCCCGGTGAGCCCCGTCAGGGGCAGTTTTGTAAAGAGAGGTAGAAAGTGACTGCTGAAGAATTGCCAATAAGGGCCGCCGAATCAGTGCAGGATGCCGCTATATCGGCCGGTGCGGATATCTCCATTACCAGTCTTATCATGCATGCCAGTCCGCTGGTGCAGGGGGTAATGTGTTTTCTGGTTCTTCTCAGCATTGTCAGCTGGACAATTATTATTCAGCACGGAAGATACCTTAAGCACTGCCGCAAGGAGGCTGATGCCTTTGAGGATCGTTTCTGGGGCAGCTCGGATCTGAATACTCTCTACCATGGCTGCGTGGGAAACCGGGAGCAGTCTGCCATGGAGAAGATTTTTGTCGCCGGATTCAAGGAATTTGCCAGAATGCACCGGGACGGTGTGAAGAACAAGGATACTCTGATGGACGGCACCTACAGAGCCATGAAGGTCAGCTGCTCCAGGGAGCTTGAGGAGCTGGAGAATCATCTTCCCACACTGGCTACTATTGGTTCCATAAGTCCGTATGTCGGTCTTTTCGGGACGGTATGGGGCATCATGAGCGCCTTTATTGCGCTTTCTGCAGTGAAAAACGCTACTCTGGCGATGGTGGCCCCGCCCATTGCGGAAGCACTGATTGCCACGGCTATGGGTCTTTTTGCAGCAATACCGGCCGTGCTTTTTTACAACCGCTATGTTACCAAAGTGGACAAACTGGAAAATCAGTATCTGAACTTCATTGATGAGTTCTCTACAATTCTCAACCGCAATACCGCGGCGAATGCTGAGAAAACCGACAGAAAGGGGCAGCCGTCATGAACAGAACTCGCGCAAAAAAGCGTCCCATGGCGGAAATCAATGTAGTGCCATACATTGATGTAATGATGGTGCTTCTGGTTATATTCATTGCCACGGCTCCGGTAGTGATGCAGGGGGTTACAGTGGATTTGCCCCAGGCTGAATCGGAGGCTATGAGCGAGGATCAGAAAATTCCTGTAATCTGCAGTGTGGACGCCCGTGGGAAGTATTTTGTGGAAATTCCCGGTGGCGGAACAGTTCCTGTGGAGTCTCTCCGGGATCTTTCTGACAGAGTAAAGAGCTATCTCGGTGAAAAACCGGGATCTCCGGTGGTAGTGCAGGGGGATGTCCGGGCTTCATATGACAGTGTTATTCAGCTTATGAATTCCCTGAAGAATGCCGGTGTGGAAAGTGTGGGGCTGGTGACAGAGCCTTTGAGCAGCAGGTAGTGCCGGTTTATAGAATGTCAGAGGATTTGCCGGGCCGGGGTTGCGGTCTAGTACGGAGTTACTGTTCATGAAGTACAGTCTTACAACATCAGCTGTAATTGCAGTATTGTTGCATGCAGTGCTGTTCGCTGTGCTTTTTTTTAACGTGGATCTTACTCCCGAGGAGCCCAAGCAGAAAGAGAAGCCCCTTATTCATGCCACAATGGTAGATTATAATTCCCTCCCGGCTCAGAGGGAAGCCAGAAGAAAGGCTGAGCTGGAGGCTAAGAGAAAAGCAGAGGCCGAAGCCCGGAGAAAGGCCGAAGCGGAAGCCAGAAAGAAGGCCGAAGAAGAGGCTAAGAAGAAGGCTGAAGCCGAGGCTAAAAAGAGAGCAGAGGCTGAAGCCAGAAGGAAAGCCGAAGAAGCCCGGAAACAGGCTGAAGCCGAGGCCAGAAAAAAAGCCGAGGAAGAGGCCCGGGCGCTGGCTGAACGGCAGGCTGCTGAAAGGGCAGCCCAGGAGGAGGCCAGAAAACAGGCAGAGCTGGCTTTGAAGAAGGCCGAGGAAGCAAAGAAGAAAGCCGAAGAGGAGGCTAAGAAGAAGGCTGAAGCCGAAGCTAAGAAGAAGGCTGAAGCCGAGGCTAAGAAGAAAGCCGAAGAGGAGGCTAAGAAGAAGGCTGAAGCCGAAGCTAAGAAGAAGGCTGAAGCCGAGGCTAAGAAGAAAGCCGAAGAGGAGGCTAAGAAGAAGGCCGAAGCCGAGGCTAAGAAGAAGGCTGAAGCCGAGGCCAGGAAGAAGGCTGAAGAAGAGGCTAAAAAGAAAGCTGAAGCTGAAGCCAGAAAGAAAGCCGAGGATGAAGCAAGAAGGAAACGTGAACAGTCTCTTGAGGATGATATTCTGGGGACTCTGAACGGATCCGGACAGAATGGTTCTCCTCAAAACGGTACGAATGCCCAGCTCGAAATGGCACAGCGTTATGGCATGACTGTTAAGAGCATTATTGAGGAAGCCTGGCACGTAGAAAAGGCTATGAACGGCAAAACGGTAAACATTACGGTCAGAATTTCCGAGAATGGCAGTATCAGCGGTGAAAACTGTACCGGGGACAGCCGCGTGTGTCAGAGTGTCAGACAGGCACTGGACAGAATTCACGCCTTTCCGGCTCCGCCTAAGGAATGCAGCGATTGCCGGGTAATCCATTTGAAGATGACTCCGCGGATTTAATGGGGATTTACTTACAGGGAGCCGGTGTCTGAATAAATAAAACATCGGGATTGCAAATATGAAAGTGTGGAAAAAAGCCTTCAGTGCTGCGGTGCTGTTTTTAGGGATTACGGGAGTCAGCCGGGCGGATCTTAACCTTGAGATAACCGGTGGCATGGATGTCGGAAGGAAAATTGTAGTGGTTCCCTTCGGAGGCCAGAATGCAGTACGGGAGGATCAGGATCTGGCGGGAATCATTGCTGCCGATCTTTCCCGTTCGGGGGTGTTTTCTCCGGTGGCAGCGGGAAGCCAGAAGGCGTTCACCGGTGCTGAGGTGAAAACTTCTGATTTTCCGGCCGGAACCGAGGCGGTAGTGGTAGGACGTGTGGCCAGGGGCGCGTCGGGATATGTGGTTAATTTTGAGCTGGTATCCCTGACATCCGGAAATCCTCTGGTTATTCAGGGGGTAAAGGCAGAGGTTCCTCTCAGCAGACTGCGGGAATACGGCCATAGGATCAGTGATCAGGTTTATGAAAAGCTCACGGGATCCAAAGGAGGTTTTGCCACCAGAATTGCCTACATTAAAAGATCGTTTGCCTCAAAGCATCCTTATCAGCTGGCGGTTTCTGACTATGACGGCAAAAACGAGACGGTGCTTCTGGTTTCATCACAGCCCCTGATGAGTCCGAAGTGGAGAAATGACGGCAGGACTCTGGCCTATGTGTCGTTTGAACAAAGGAAGCCCCAGATTTATACCCTTGATATTGTCTCCCGCAGCAGAAAGCTTATTACCAGTTTTCCGGGACTTAACAGCAATCCGGCCTGGTCACCGGACGGATCAAGTCTGGCAATGGTTCTTTCCAAGGACGGAAATCCGGAAATCTATGTTCTTAACCTGACTGCCAAGAGTCTGAGACGCATTACCAGCAATCCTGGTATCGATACTGAACCGTCCTGGTCCCCGGATGGCAGAAAGCTGTATTTTGTGTCTGAGCGGGCAGGATCTCCGCAGGTTTTCGGCGTGGATTTTTCTTCAGGTGCTGTATCCCGGGTAACAAGATCTCCGGTAAAGAATCTCTCTCCGGTTGTAATGCCTGATAATTCGGGTATAGTGTTAATTAATCAGAACGGCGGTTTTCGGGTATCCCGGCAGGATTTTTCCGGCAGTCTGTATTCTCTTACCGGAACCTCTCTGGATGAGTCACCGACCGTATCTCCTGGCGGCAATATGATTATTTACAACACGGTTAAGGGGGGCAAAAGTGTTCTGGCGCTGGTGTCCGCAAATGGCAGATACCGGGAGGTTCTCAGGAATTCCGGAGGGGAGTATTACTTCCCGTCATGGTCCGGGTATGCCGGAAAGTGATTGTGGACGGGAAATTTTTACTTCGCTGTAAAAGGTTTGAATTTTAAAATTTGCAAGGGATCTGTTTTATGTTAAAAAAGTATTTTTTCTGTTTTTCCGCAGCGCTGCTCTTCACGCTGGGGCTTACCGGCTGTGCTACCAGGAATGACGACAGCAGCACCGACTCCACCGCCATTGTTGAGGATCCTTCCATTGTAGAAACCGGTGATTCCATGGAGAACGGAGCCATTGTGGTAGGAGATGATTATGCTTCTCCGAACGATGGACTGGAGCTGACCAAGGAGCAGCGTGCCAAGCTGCAGGCTCTTAAGCAGGATAACGTTATCTATTTTGCTTTTGACAGTGATGCCATTCCGAATAATTACATAACTCTGCTGGAGGCTCATGCCGATTTTCTTAGAACAGCTTCGAAGGTTACCATCATTATTGAAGGTCATACCGATGAACGCGGTACTCCGGAATACAACATTGCACTGGGGGAACGCCGTGCCCGTTCTGTAGCGCAGTATCTTCTCAACCTGGGGGTTCCTGCCCAGCAGATTTCCATTGTCAGCTACGGTGAGGAAAAGCCCCAGCTTTTTGAGCATAATGAAAATGCCTGGAAGAAAAACCGCCGGGCAGTGATTTCGTATTAATGAGGAACGATCATGGCTTTTACAAGGTTTAGAGGTATTGTGGTGCCGGCTGTGCTGTCGGCATGCCTTCTTTCTCCGCTGGCAGTGGCGGAACCTTCGGTAGCCCAGCTGGAAAAACAGATTAATGCCAGAAATGCGGCTCTTCTTGATATGCAGAACCGGGTGCAGCAGCAGGAAGCAGCTATCAGAAAACTGGAAGGGCGGATTCAGGATCTTTCGGAACGTCTTAGTGCACTGGAGAAGGGAACTGTCAGACCTGTGGCACCCGCTAATGGCAATCAGCCGGCACCGGATACAGCTTCTTCCGCCAAAAACGGCCCCAAGCCGCAGCCTGACTCAACCCAGGTTCCTGAAGCTAAAAAGACTGCCGGAGATCCCAAGAAGATATATGACGATTCCTTTGCATCTGTAAGGGACAATAATTTCAGGAAGGCAGAGGCCGGCTTTACCGAGCTTATTCAGAATTATCCCGATTCCGATCTGGTTCCTAACTCCTATTACTGGCTGGGACAGATTTACTACAAGGAAAAACAGTACCAGAAAGCCCGGGAGAATTTTCTGAATGTAACCAAATACAAATCCTGTCCGAAGCGTGCGGATTCCATTTTCAAGCTGGGATCCATCGAGGAGCTTTTAAAGAACCCCGAAAAGGCCAAAAAGTTTTATCAGGTGGTGGTCAATTCCTATAAAGGCTCCGCAGAGGCTGTTCTCGCCCAGAAGGCTTTGGATCGTCTTAAGTAATATTTTTCAGCAGATCTTTTATAAATATTGTTTGATACAGGAGGTTCCGCGTGCGGGATCTCCTGTTTTGCTATTTCCGGTATCCGGCATTATCAGGCGTGGTGATTTACTCCCGTTTTTTCTTTCGGGCACTAATCTTCACGGTGCCGCAAAGTCATGATTATTGAAATATGACCATTTGTCTGGACAGTTTGCTGTCAGGATAATATGCTGATATCAGAGAGTATCCGGAGAGAATCCTGTGAATACAGACAGTGAAAGAGAAGCTGCTGTTTTTAAAATATCCGCAGGTGAACTGTGTGATGACCTGTCAGCAGGCAGTGCATGTCAGACAGCATTATTCCGGTCAGCCATATTTTGGGTGTGTGATAGCACATGATATGTTCGTGGAGCCAGTTTCTGCTGTGAAAGGGGGAGAGCCGGAACCGGTAATGATCATTGATGAGCGGCACTATGCGTGTAACTTGTTTCCTTCATGTTAGGATTAATGTAGCTCATATGGCTCCGAGTCTTATCAGACAGAGACCTTAATGACGGTATTCTGATGAACCGTGCTGTATGATTAAAACCGGTTTTTGACAGGTTTTCGTTTATTCTCGCCGTCAGAGCTGTGTGAATAACAGCAGAATTAGCAATACCGGCAGCTCCTTGTTTGGCTAGGTGTAGCTAAAAACGTTTGTTTTTTGGTGTTTATGTCAGGGATATGGACAATGGAACAGGAATAGTTCAATGGAAGATACATCTCGTATTCCCTTACGGGTATATTGCAAAAACTGCAATACTCCGGCAGGTTTTGATATTTTAAGACAGTCATATCGCTGTCCCGGCTGCGGAGAGCTTACCGGTATTGCCGAAGCCGGGAGATCGGCCCGGAACTGGTGTCGTCTTAACAGACAGAATACCAGAGAGCGTAATGAGGGTACCGAATACCGGGAATGTGTCTGTCCCTCCTGTGGAGCTGTAGTGGCATTTCCGGAGGGAGATGCCTCCCGGAAATGTCTTTACTGTGGCACTGCTCTCATAAGACCGGAGCTGCTGGATCCTGCAAGACTTCCGGAAATTATCATCCCCTTTTTCATAACGGAAAGTGAAGCCCGCGAAAGAATGCGTTCCTGGGCTGAAAAAAATCGCAAAAAAGCCGAAGCCCGGGACGTTCTGGCCGCTATTGACATTCTCACTGGCTGCTATGTTCCGTATCAGCTGGTCAGGGGCCCGGTGTCCGGCACGGTGTTCCGGGACGGGGGGTATCGTCAGTATCAGTGTTATGGGTATCTGGAAGGCATTGCCGTCAGCACCTCGAAGAATCTTGACAACCTGGTTCTGAATGAAATGGAGCCATTTGACTGGTCTCAGGCAAAACCGTTTGACTATGGGATTATTTCCGGGCATCGGGTGCAGCTTATGGATCTCAGCGAAGCCGATACTGATAAAAGGATCCGTGAAGAAGTGCGGGAGGATTTTCTGCCCGAGATTGAGAGGGTGCTTCAGACTTCGGGCGTTGACGTGACTGTGGCTACCGGTGATCTTATGGTTCTGAATGCGCTTCTGCCGGTTTACATTATCAGGCAGGGAAATCTTCTGGCGGTAATGAACGGCCAGACCGGCAGAATTGCCGTCAGCGGAACGCGTACCAGTATCAGCTATCCCTGGGTTATCGAGCCCCTGATTTATACGACTGTTCTGACTCTGGCGCTGGGTTGTTTTTTCGGGTTTAACCCGGAGCTTGTGGTGTATGGGGGGATGGTTTTCGGGGCAATTATCTTTGCCATTATGGGGGACGGCAAGAAATCGCTGATCAGGAATGTGGTGCTCAGAACGGAAGCAGCAAAAGCCCGTCGCGAGGGTCGGAGACTGCGAATTGATGAAGAGAAGGATATTCTGAGAAATCCCTATGACAACAGTCCGGTTTTCCGGGATCTTAACGAAAACGGAGATCTGGTGCCGGTGAGCATCAGTTTTTATGGTTCTTCAAGAATTTTGAAGCTCATGCTGAACTCGTTATTCATAATATTTCTGCCGGTAATTCTGGCAGCACCGCTGCGGCTTATGGTAATGGAATCTCACGAAAGCTTTATGTCAGATTTTCACATGGAGTACGGTGCTGCCTGGTACGTTTTGGCGGCTATGGTGGTGCTGGTATACCTTCTTAAAGCCGGTCGTGTTACGGTTTATGACCATCCCGTTCTTCACGAACTTATGCCAGATGGCAGCAAACGCCGGATCCGGAATTCCGGAAAGGGGCAATGCGGTTTTTTCTCCATGTTCATGAATGAAAACGGTGAATCCCGGCTGAAGCTTTTTTTGAAGGGTGATCCTAAAATGGGATGTTTTGTAATCGGCCTGATTCTCTTCATTCTGCTGGGAAGTACCGTTACCATCGTTTTTGGGGGAGAGTGATAATCGCTGTCTCTGCGGCACTTTTAAAGTAATGGAGTGCTTTAGTTTATTTCTGTTTATGCCGGCGGTTTTGCTATCCTCCGGCTTTTTTTTTCTGCCATGGTAAATGTGATCTCCGGTGTGACCGGGGATCACGATTTTTTTTGCCGGGGTATAAGTCTGACATGCGGTGTGGCAATGGCATGAGTTTCAGATCTCCGGATCACACGCACCTGCCCTGTTTCTGAAAATGCTGTAATGCTGACGCTACTGCCTGGGATTCATGGCAAATTGCGAAAATTTAGTGACAAATGTGAGAAAAGTCTTTATTTTTTTTGAGAGAAGCTTAAAATATATCATAAGTTTTGATTTATTTTAAAAAAAGAGGTCCCTATGATTAAACCTGGTAAATACAAGAGACAGTATTTTCTTCCGCCGGTCAGTTCTATGGACTGGGTGAAAAAGGATTATATTGAAAAGCCTCCGGTCTGGTGCTCCGTTGACCTCAGAGACGGCAACCAGGCTCTGATTGAACCTATGAGTCTCGAGGAGAAGCTGGAGTTTTTTTCATTACTGGTTCGTATCGGCTTCAAGGAGATCGAGGTCGGTTTTCCGGCAGCGTCAGAAACCGAGTTTGATTTTGCCAGGGCACTTATTGAACGCAACATGATTCCCGAGGATGTAACCATCCAGGTTCTTACTCAGGCCCGGGAACATATTATCAGAAAAACCTTTGAAGCTGTACAGGGTGCTCCCCGGGCGGTTATTCATCTCTACAATTCCACATCGGTGGCCCAGAGAGAACAGGTGTTTAAAAAAGATCGTGAACAGGTAAAGAAGCTGGCGGTGGACGGGGCTAGGCTGTTAAAGCAGCTTGCTTCGGAAACTGATGGAAACTTTTCCTTTGAATACAGCCCGGAAAGCTTTCACGGCACAGAGGTTGACTATGCCCTGGAGGTTTGCAATGCAGTGCTGGATGTGTGGGAACCAACCCCTGATCATAAGGCCATTATCAATATTCCGGCAACTGTCGAAACTGCAATGCCCCATGTTTTTGCCTCGCAGATTGAATATCTGAGCAAGAATCTTCGGCATCGTTCCAATGTAATGCTCAGCATTCATCCTCATAACGATCGGGGAACCGGTGTCTCTGATGCGGAAATGGGAATTCTGGCCGGTGCCGACAGAGTCGAGGGAACGCTGTTCGGAAACGGAGAACGAACCGGAAATGTGGATCTGATTACCGTGGCCATGAATATGTTTTCCTATGGCGTAGATTCGGGACTGGACTTTTCGGAGATGCCGAAGATCCGGGAAACTTATGAGCGCTGCACCAGAATGCGGGTTTATGAACGGCAGCCCTATGCCGGTGATTTGGTATTTACCGCATTTTCCGGTTCTCACCAGGATGCTATTGCCAAGGGGATGGCCTGGAGAGAGGAGCGGCAGCTTAATGAATGGACTGTACCATATCTTCCCATCGATCCTATGGATGTAGGGAGAACCTATGATTCTGATGTCATCAGAATTAACAGTCAGTCCGGAAAGGGCGGGGTGGCCTATATTCTCAGTCACAGCTATCACTTCACCATTCCAATGAAGATGCGTGAGCAGCTGGGATATGCGGTAAAGCAGGTTTCGGATGAAGCTCACAAGGAGCTTTCGCCGGAATGGGTTTACGAGATATTTTCTGACAACTACATTAACTGCACTCCCAATTTTACTGTGCCGGAAGTTCACTTTAAGCAGTCGGAATGCATAATTGCCGGTGCCAGCATCAAGATTGGGGATCGGTTAACGGTGGTAAATGCCAACGGCAACGGACGTCTGGATGCTGTCAGCAATGCCATTAAGCAGTTTTTCGGGATAAGCTATGAGCTTCAGATGTACGAGGAGCACGCTCTTACTCAGGGTTCTTCTTCCAAGGCAGTGGCCTATGTAGGCGTTGCCTGCAACGGTGAGAATTTCTTTGGCGTAGGAATTGATGATGACATCATAAAGGCCTCCATAGACGCTCTGGTGGTTGCTGTGAATAAGATTCCGGCGCTGGCTCAGAATGTTAATGAAAAGGATGAGCGGCTGATCGCGATTATGAATTTCATGCAGCTCCATTATCAGGATGTGACCCTGGAGATGCTGGCTGACGAGCTGGGGCTTTCGACTCCCTATGTATCGAAATATATTCGGGATAAGTCTGGCAAAACCTTTGGAGAGCTTCTTTCCGGAATCCGGATGAAGCGGGCCAAAACTCTTCTGAAAAATACCAACCAGACAGTGGAATCTATTGCCTCCAGCTGTGGCTATCAGAACGCCGAGCATTTCAGCAGAAGCTTTAAGAAGGCGTTTGGCATTACTCCGGCACAGTATCGCAAGGAAAGTGCTTCCCCGATAGTCTGACGGAGAGAGGTGTTTTTTAATTGCGGAGCAGGCTTTTTCTGAAAGTGCTGCCTTCCGGATGACAAGGGCGGGAAGAGTGTTCATTATCTTCCTGCCTTTCTTGTTTTTGGCAGTGCCGTGATATTCGATCAGGTGTTAACAATGAAATAATTTTGTATGATATTATAGAAAATATACCTTAATTGCAATTTATATTATGATCTATCTCTGGTTTTGCACTTTTTAATTCCCCGTACCAGTATTCCGTCCGATAAGATTATCAGTGAGGGCTCCGTTTTTCCGGAATGTTTTCCGATGAAGCCTGTCTTTGTTTTTATCTTTGTTATTTGGAGAATACAGTCATGTACACCGACAGATTTAATTATGATGATAGCTATGCCGAAGATATTTATGCCGAAGAAAACCCCCGGAAAAGGTCTGTTCGGAATTCATTTCCGGTAAGCTACGCAGTATTCAGTTATCTGAGAGCCTGTCATTTCAGCAGGAAGGCTTCTCATGAGCTTCTGGGAGTCATAAGTGATGACGGAAGCAAGTGGACTCTGAGAGGCTGTATTCGTAACGGTTTTTACCGGCGCAAGCTGTCTCGGCAGATGAGAAATTCCTTCCGTGCCTCAAAAGCTCTGTCGGAGTCTCGTTTTCAGGCCTGACGGGCTGTTCCTTGTTCCTGTTCCGGTATTCTGAGTAAACTCCGGAAGATAAAAAAAGAGAAGCATCGGCTTCTCTTTTCATTTGTCTGCCTTGTCATGCCGGGAGTCCGTTACCTTGGCGTATTCCCCGGTATTTACAGCTGATCTGCTAGCGTAATTTTTTTTGATCCGCCGCCTCTTTAGCAGCCTGTTTTCTGCTGATGTATCCTCTTATCCAGTGCTTGCCCCATAAAAATAGGAAAAAAATGATAATGGTGGCAATGATGATGTGCATAACATTCTGGCCGGTTTTTACCTTCACCAGAAGCTCCGGAATCTGGTTTGCAAAGTAATACCCCAGGTATACCCATATCGGTACCGATATGAGAGCGGCAAATCCATCCATTAAAAGAAAGTGGATAAAGGGTATACGGCGGCTCATGCCGGATACCATAAAGATGGGAGCCCGGAGTCCCGGCATGAAGCGGGCCGCAAAAAGTACCCAGATGCCGTATTTGGCGAACTGTCTCTGGACCTGGGCGAACCTCCTGGGGGAGAGAATTTTTCTGATAGGCTTGAATTTCTGAATCTTGTACCCGAATATTTTTCCGGCCAGGTAGATAATGGAATCGCCAAGGAGCACTCCGGTGAAACAGACAGCCAGCATCAGGTGGGGGTTTGTGGCGCCGAGACCGGAAACCAGTCCTCCGGCCACAAGAGTGATATCTTCGGGGACCGGAAGGCCAAAACCGCACAGTATAAGGATGCCAAAGGCGTACAGATAGTTGTACCAGCCCTGGTCGCAGAGAGTGCTTTGAACCCAGAGAAATATTTTTTCAGCCATAAAATAGATTTCCTTATTATTTTTGTCTTTTCGTTCTTCCGGAAAGAAGGCATCCCAATCTGACAATGCTTAAAAACGAAACAGAAAATACAGTGATGTTTTTTATTCTACTGATCCTGCGCTCCCGCAAAACCGTTCTGCCGCCATGCCTCGTAAATAAAAATGGCAACGCTGTTGGAGAGATTCATGCACCGGCTGCCGGGAACCATGGGAATACGCACCTTCTGTTCCGGAGGCAATGCTGAGGTATAGTACTCAGGAAGTCCGGCGGTTTCCTTTCCGAATATGAGTACATCGCCGTCCTGAAAATGGCATTCGTCAGGCCGCATATGTCCTTTGGTGGTGCAGGCATAGATCCGGTGCCCCTTGAAAAATTCGAGACACTCCTCCAGGTTGTGATGGTATTTGATGTTTACGAATTCGTGATAATCCAGTCCGGCCCTGAGCAGTCTCCGGTCATCCATTATAAAACCGGCAGGTTCCACAATATGGAGACTCGTTCCGGTGTTGGCGCAAAGCCTGATGATATTGCCGGTATTTGAGGGGATTTCCGGCTGAAAAAGAACCACATTTAGCATTCGAAAAGAATACTCCCTGTACCTGTTACGATATCAGTAATTATAACCTTAAAACAGCTTATGATTCAGAAATTATATCTGTCTGGAGGATGCCGGGGGGTGGAGGAGCGGATATAATTCCCTGGTGCTGATGTTTTAAGGAGAGCTGTCGTGGATAAGGAACGCTATATTGTTGCAGCCGGAGAAATCGTTGTGGATAACTTTGCCGGAAAACTATGTCCCGGAGGAGCACCGGCAAATTTTGCGTGGCATGCCCGAATTTTTGGCAGAAAATCCCTGATGATCAGCGCTGTTGGTAATGATCATCTGGGAGATCTTATCAGAAGGCACTGTGCCGGCGGCCCGGAAATCATGCTGCAGCAGTCTTCATATCCTACGGGAGAGGTTCTGGTATCGTGCTCGGGTTCTCAGGCAAGCTACCGGATTCTGGAGGATCGGGCCTGGGATCATCTGGAGATGCTTCCGGAAACCGCAGAGGTGCTTAGAAATGCCATGGTGTTTTCCTTCGGTACGCTTATTGCCAGAAGTCCCTGTTCCCGGAGCTTTCTGAAAAAAGCCTGGGAGCTTCTTCCTGCTGACTGTATGCGGTTCTGCGACCTGAATTTCAGAGAGCATTTTTATTCCCGGGAGCTTCTCGAGGAGATTTTTGCAGCCAGCAGGCTCGTCAAGCTGAACGATGCGGAGCTGGATGTGCTTGTGCAGCTGTTCGGAATACCTGCCGGATCTTCAGAGCTCCGGCTGACCTGGCTTAAGGAACGGTTTCGGCTTCAGGGGATTATTCTTACCATGGGCGAACGAGGCTCCCTGGTCATAGAAAACGGTGAAGTTTCGGCACTGCCGGCACTTGAAGCTGCGGTTCGCGATACGGTGGGAGCCGGAGATGCCTTCGGAGCGGTTTATGCGGCCTCCAGACTGGAGGGCTTTTCTCCGTACGAGAGCCATATTCTGGCAAGATTCCACGCTCGCCGGGTGGTGGAAAACCCGGGAGCCTGGCTTCCGGCAGGGATATCCTGGCTGCTGGACAGAAAAAAAGCGGGAGAAATAATCTCCCGTGCTATGAACGGTGTTCCGTCCTGAGAGGGAAGTTTGCTGTTCTAAATAGCTCCTGCTTCCTTCAGGTACCTTGCGGCATCCTGGGCGGCCATGCAGCCGGTACCGGCAGATGTAATAGCCTGGCGGTAAACCGGATCCTGCACATCTCCGGCGGCGAATACTCCTGGAATGCTGGTACCGGTTCGGTAGCAGCTGTTACCGGTTTTGATGATACCGTGATCCATTTCCAGCATCCCTTCAAAGAGGGTACTGTTGGGGATATGTCCGATGGCAACAAAAACCCCGGTTACCGGAAGCTCTTTCGTGCTGCCGTCCTTAAAGCTTACCCGCACTCCTGAGACTCCGCTCATCTCGTCGCCAAGAATTTCCGTTACTCCGGCATTGAGAACCAGGGTGATTTTTCCTTCCTGGACTTTTTCATGGATCCTGTCCGTAAGAGTCTGTTCTGCCCGGAATTCATCGCGGCGGTGGACAAGGTACACATGTTTCGCCAGATTAGCCAGATACAGGGCGTCGGAAAGGGCAGTGTTGCCGCCGCCGATCACAGCAGTGTTTTGGTCTCTGTAGAAGAAGCCGTCGCAGGTGGCACAGGCGCTTACCCCATTGCCCCGGAATTTTTCCTCGGAGGGGATTCCCAGCCATTTCGGATTTGCCCCGGTGGCGATAATGATTGTATCAGCCCTGTAGGTTTCGTTTTCGCTTTTGAGGGTAAAGGGGCGTTCCGAGAGATCCGCTGAAACGATAGAATCGGATATGAAATTCACTCCCAGAGATTTTGCGTGATCCATCAGTTTATCCATGAGATCAAAGCCTGAAACGGACTTCTCTCCTGGCCAGTTTTCGATAGCGGCGGTTTTGGTGAGCTGTCCTCCCTGCACCGGGCCGGAAATGAGTAGCGGCTCAAGTCCGGCTCTGGCGGCGTATATTCCGGCGGTGCATCCGGCAGGGCCGGAGCCCAGAATGATAATTTTTCCTGATTTCATAACCTGTTTCCTGCTGTTTCTTCGGAGTCTGTGTCCTGTATTTGCGGTACGTTCCACATAATATCATGATACCTGAAGATGGTGGAGGATATTCATTATTGAGTAAATGATTTCAAGGAATTCGCTCCAGAAAAAGTGAGCGGGCGGAGGGAGTTTCCGAAAAGGATCTATTTCAAATTACCAGAATCAGGTTGTCCAGGCACTGACTTGAAAGGCTAGCTAAACAGATATCAGCTAAGGGAGGATACGGTATCAGGAATTATCGGGAACAAAAGCATTCCGGAGGTTAATGTCCTGTCCGGAATGCCATGCGGCAACCGCTTTCAGCCGGAAAAGCTGTTAGATTTCATCAGTGGTGTCGTCATCTTCGCTGTCATCATCAGATTCCGGAGCTGTATCATTCCTGGGATCCTTCCACTTTGGGGCGTTTTTCAGCATTTCCTGAGTGATAACGGAGCTGTATTCCATAAAGGTAATCACGCCGTCTTTGTTCAGATCTGCCTGCGGGAGAGCAGCAACAATCTTTTCCTGACATTCAATACATTTCCGGGCTTCGGTCAGAAACGTTTCGTATTCCTTCTGACTTAGCCGCATATCCCGATCCTCGTCAAAGTGGAACAGCACCTCTACAACCGGGTTTCCCGGATGGAAGCCGTGATGTCCGTGGCGTGGGCCGTGATGCGGTTTGTGTCCGGGGCCATGATGAGCATTTCCGTGGGGCTTATGGTGATTGGGTTTTTCATGGGCGTGGCCGTTTTTGCGATCTTCGTGTTTGCCATGACCGTTGGGCTTCGGCGGAAGCGGCGGTGGCGGCAGTATCCCGGCAAGTTCGTCCAGTGTTATAAAGCCGTTTTTGTCGGTATCGGCGGTTTTGAAATCCTTGAGCCTGTTTTTCTGAACTACGATATCGCCGTTAAGAGTTTTTACTGCTTCGCCAAGTTCGGTCGGGGACAGGGTTTTGCTGTGGTCGGCATCAGCATGGCGAAATTCTCCATGAAAATTTACCGTGCAGGGAAAACCGGGATGAAAAGGCCCCTTGTGGCCAGGGAAACCTGGAGCGGCAAAGACAGTGCCTGCAGTGCATGCCAGCAGCGTGATGACGGCGATGGTTGCATTTTTCATGTTGAGATCCTTACTTGAATGATTAAAAGAAATCGTTTTCTGTGATTACCATTGTAGCCTTTTTTATCAGGATAATCTTTATCATTGAGTCAGAATATGTTTCAAATTATTTCATCTTCACTCTTATGTCGATTTCCAGGGCATTGCCTGCTCAGGAATAGTATTTCTTCTTCCATTAGACATGGATTTATCTTTCTGCAGCAGCTTATACAGCCTGCTCCTGCTATGACAGCAGGGGACAGATAGATTTGATTTTCAGACATCACAAAAGCAATGAGCAGCTAACGAACAAGCTGATACACCAAAACGAAAAGATGATGTCCCGAAAGAATTCAGGGCAAAACGATGTTGTACAAAATCCGAAAATGGCAAGAGTCTACCCCAGAAAAATACCCAGTCAAGTGGAGACTGCTGCTAAGTAGCAACGCACCAGGGGATGACAGGGAAAATATTACCAGGATTGATTTAAGCAAACCAAAGATGTCAAGGGGCTGTGGGAGTAAAAGGGAGTAAAAAGTATTTTGTGCATAGTTTCATAATTTGGGAAACTTTTACTCATCTGCGAAATGTAGTTTTTTCAGCCGTTTTATTATTTGTCAGTATTTCTTTGCCGTTGTATGACGATATTCTGGAATATTTTTCTGTCAGTGTCCTTGGTTCTCTGGAATTACCTTGGTGAGAACCGGAATCTTTTTAATTCGTGACCGATTTCCTGTTATCCGACGCTGTTTTCCGTTGTTTTAGCGGAAAACGTAACATAAGATTGTTTCAGGAAAAAATATAGTCAGGGAGAGTGTTCAAATGCAAAAGGAAGAAACAGCCGGTTCTCAGAGAATTCTGGACAAGATTGACAAGAATATCCTTTCCGAGCTTCAGAAGGATGGCAGGATTTCAAATTCCGACCTGTCGAAAAGGGTTGGTCTTAGTGCCACTCCGTGTCTTGAAAGGGTACGCCGGCTGGAGCGTGAAGGATATATCAGAGGATACAAGGCTATTCTGAACCCGGAAAAGCTGGGGGCAGGGCTACTGGTTTTTGTGGAGATAACCCTTAATAAAAGTCAGCCTGATGTTTTTGAGCAGTTCAACAGGGCGGTGCAGAATCTTCCGGATCTTCAGGAATGTCATCTGGTTTCCGGAAATTTCGATTACCTTCTTAAGGCTCGGGTTTCTGACATGACTGCCTACCGCAGGCTTTTGAGCGATACTATTTTGCGTCTGCCGTGTGTTAACGATACTCATACCTATGTGGTGATGGAGGAAGTAAAGTGCACTGCCGATATCATTGTCAGAAAAGGGGAATCCACTCATCTGCAGGGATCCTGATTTATGATGTTTAATGAAAAACGACAGTGTAGCTAACGGGGATGTCGCGGCTTGTTTCCTGCTTTGCTTTAGAGATATCTTCTCATCCCTGGAGAACTCACGGATCTTGGGATTTTCCGAAATCCTTTTTTGTGTTTTCAATGTCGATATTTTATAATTACCGCCGTGAAAGAATAAAGTACATATTTTCCCCGTTTATCGGGGTTTTTCTGTTTGTGTTTAGGGGCTGGTGGAACTTTGTTGGCTGATAGCTATAAACCCAATATGGGACTGAGACGCATCAAGGAGATAATGTTTATTCTCTGGCTAGGTGTGGTTCTGATTATTGCAATTTCCCTGGTGACATACAATCCTGCTGACAGTCAGCTGGTTAACGATCCTTTGGGAAGCGAGAGAATTACTAATCAGATCGGACTTGTGGGAGCACGGATCTCGGAGGTGCTTTTTGCACTGTTCGGGTTCTGCGCCTATGGCATTCTGATCTTTCTTGTCTATATTGGCTATGCGTTTCTCTGGAGCAATGTTTCCTGGCTGAAAATCCGCTATGACATCATAGCAGTCAAGATCATCGGATTTACGCTACTCCTGCTTTCTCTCTGCGCTCTGGTGGCGGTGGTTAAACTTCCTTTTATAGAAGGTCTGGAGACATCCTTCAATTTTAACAAGGGCGGACATCTGGGGTATCTGACCTTCGAGCACACGAAGCTTTTTCTGGGCTATAACGGTACCATTCTTGGGATGCTCATTCTGTTTATAATGGGCTTTTATCTGTTTACAGACTGTTCCATTATTGTTATCTGCGAAGCTGTCGGGGCTCTGGTGATAGCTGTATTTACGCCGCGATCCACAATCAGTCGTTTCGTTAGTTGGCTGCGGGGAAATTCAGATACTGCCTCTGAGAGTCAGTTGGAAAACCAGTCAGCATCTGATAACAGTGATTTTGGCATCAAGGTGGTGAAATCAGTATCTGAGGATCCGGTATCCGATTCTGTTGCGTCACCAGCTGTCAAACCTGCAGAAGACGTTACGATAAGAATTCGGGAGAAGACAGTCCTTGCTGATTCTGAAGGAACGAAAAGCCTTCCGGAAAAAGATTCCGTATTTAACAGCAACACGGAAGCAGAAATGGATGAAAAGCACCCGGCTGGATCTCCGGCAGTGTCTGTGAAAAAGCAGGACAATAATGCACCTGTTGCGAAGAAAACTGCAGAGAGCGTTGCTGCCGTTTCTCCGGTGCCGGAATACGGCAGACCGAATCTCGGGGAGGATTCCGAAGAGGATCTTTATATTCCAGGTCTGGGAGCTGCAGATCCTGACAAGGTCCGGGACAACGCTCCGGAACAGGATGCTATTTCCGAACAGGAGAGTGATCTGCTGGAGAATGCCGGACCATCCATTGATTTCAGGGAAATGGATCGTACCTTTTCTGAAACTGAAGAAGATGACAGAGTGATTCCTGCAGTCAGCGGCCATCAGCATACCAATGTTCTTCCTCCCCGGCCTCGTGCTCCAGAGGATGATAGGGAATCCGGCCATGCGGATAGCACTGATAATTCCGGAGAGACAGAAGTCAGGACTCCCGTCTCCGGCTCTGCCACTTCCGTATCCCCGGAGAATTCTCCGGTAGCTGCCAGGCCTGCTGAAAGCATTTCTGCAGTCGGAATTTCATCTGATGACAGGACTTCAAATCAGGAAGTAACGACCGGAGAGCCGGAAAAATCTCTTTCTCGGGATACTTACGGAGTCTCTTCTGCCGATGTTCCCCCTCCTTCACCGGCACCGGCTCCTTTGAGTTCTCAGCCGTTTTCGGAGGCAGCTGTTCAAAGACCTGTTGCAGAGACCGCAGCAGAAACTCGTAGCAATGGAACCTCTGTTTCTTCTGAAGAGCGCGTTTATCCGGATATGCATGACAGAAGTCCGCTTCAGAACCCGGGGGCGGATCGGATGGGCCGGGAGGAAACTCAGCAGCGTCCGGACAGCCGTGTTTATGAGCCGGGACTGAGAGAGAATATGTCTGGGATTCGGGCTGAAGCCAATACCGCAATCGGTGAAGAGTCTGACCGTGGCTGGAATTCATTTGATCTGTCTGCCTCTGACGGCAAGAAAAGTGATTCAGTCTCGGTGTATCAGGATGATTCAGGGTATCAAAAGAATGTCAGCAGAAGCTCTGATACCGATCTTTCCGCTCCCGAGAGCGATGATGGGTACAGTGGCAGTTTGCATGACACTCAGACCGATAACTACAATGTCATTAACTTCAGTGATGTGCGGGAACAGCGGAAAGCTGAGCTCCAGGAGCCTGATTTTGATGAAACGTTCGGAGATCTTCCTTCAGGCTTTTCCAGAGTTGATGATGAGGAGGCTACGGAAGATGCTCATGATGACAAGAGCTTTGGAAGCGGTTTTTCAAATGAAAATGCGGCTACTGTCACATCCGGTTTGCCGGGGGAAGCTGCCTCTGGTGATGAGTCTCTGCCGGACGGCCGTCAGGAGGATGCGATCACCAGAGTCAGAGATCCGGACATTCCCTCCTCTATCAATTTCCATGATGGTTATTATGATGTCGAGGTGCACGGAAAATTCCCGCCGACCTCTATTTTTAAGTCCAGTCCTGTTATCAGTGCTGCGGACAGTACTGCCATGGATCAGACTGCGGACAATCTGGATCGGGTGCTGAAAGACTATCGCTTTAAGGCTCATGTGGCTTTTGAACCCCGTCTTGATGCTGAAGGCAACAAAATGTATGACGCTGAAGGCAATGAGCTTTTTAAGCCCCGTCTTGATGCTGCCGGCAACAGAATGTATGACGCAGAGGGGAATGAACTGCCGCAGAAGCTTTATGAATGCGGACCGGTAATTACCCGTTATTATCTGGATCTGGAACCTGGGCAGACCTGCAGCAAGCTTCTGAAGATAACCTCGGATATCAGCCGGGCGCTGGTGTCAGATGGGGAGGTAATGATTCAGCCGCAGATCAGCGGTTCCTCCTATGTGGGAGTTGATATTCCGAACCGCAAGAGAAAAACCATCAGCATGAGGGAGCTTTTGGAGTCTCCGGAGTTTGTAAATTCAAAGGGAGCTCTTACTGCGATATTGGGACGCGACGTTTCCGGAAAGCCGTTTGTCTATGACATTGCTCAGGCTCCCCACCTTCTTATTGCCGGTACTACCGGCTCAGGCAAATCCGTGGGCATTAATGTTATCCTGGTCTCTCTGATGATGCGTCATACCCCGGAGACGCTACGGCTGATTCTGATTGATCCGAAGCAGGTGGAATTCTCGGTTTACAAGAATGTTCCCCATCTGCTGACTCCGGTAATCACGGATATGAGGAAGGCCTTCAGTGCTCTGAAATGGGCCTGTGACGAGATGGAGCGCCGCTACACGCTGCTTTCGTTCTTTGAGGTTCGCAAGCTGGAAATCTTTAATGAGAAGGTAAGACAGTGGATAAGCGAAGGTCAGCCGAGAAAGGATCCTACATGGAATCCTCAGGACAGCATGGAGCCGGAAGCACCTTATCTCAAGCCGCTCCCTTTCATATTCGTGGTAGTAGACGAGTTTGCTGATATCATGCTCAGTCTCAAGAAGCAGAAAAACGAAATTGAGAGTGCCATTTCAAGGCTCACTGCCAAGGCTCGTGCTGTGGGAATTCATCTTCTTCTGGCCACTCAGACTCCACGTAAGGAGTTTATTACCGGTCAGATTAAGGCAAACCTCCCCAGTCAGATTGCTTTTAAGGTCAAGAGTAATATTGAATCCCAGCTGGTACTCGGGGTGAAGGGGGCTGAAGGGCTTTTGGGAAGAGGCGACATGCTTGCCAGACTTAACGGAGACACTGCCGATCTTAGAAGACTTCACGGGGCTTTTGCATCTGATGATGAAATCAATATGTTCACCGAAGCCTGGCGTGCTAGAGGGAAGCCTGAATATGTGGACAAGATTACCGAAATGTTTGTGGATCAGGATGCCGACAGCACAGAGGTGGGATCTTCCGGTGGCAATTCGCTGGAGAATGATCCCTTGTATTCAAAGATTGTAGATTTCTGCAGAGATCTTAAGATGCGCAACAAGGGGGTCAGTATTTCTCTTATTCAGAGACAGTTCAGTATCGGATATAACAGGGCTGCCAATTTTGTTACTGCACTGGAGCAAAACGGCGTGGTTTCACCAGCTACCGGGGGTAACGGAGTTCGGGATATTCTCATTGATTAATCCGCGCTGAAAAGCAGATGCTAACCTGTAAAAAGTCCCTTTGATAGTGAATGTCGAGGGGCTTTTTTATGAGAATGATTATTGGCTCGAGGAGATTGTGTGGTTCAAGCATGATCGCTGCTGGAATGATTGTTATTGCATTAATTTGAGGGGGTAAACAGTGAGGGTATTATTATTTGTTCAGTTTAGCTGGTCTTAGCAGCTTATTTGTTTTTCTCGTTTTAGTAAGAGTACAACCGCTCTCTGGTATTCTGTGAAATGCTGCAAAGGTTGGGAAAATGATGTTCGATACGGCCAGAGTATTGTTGATAGTGGCAGATTCTGTGTCTGTGAAACAGCCATTCCCTGCGAGGAAGAAAAATGATAACAGGTTTAAATGCCTGATTAGCAACCAGTTGTGATGATAGTGATAGAAAACGATTGAAAATGAAGAGATATCGGGATTTCATGGCTCCTCCTACTGGACTTGAACCAGCGACATACGGATTAACAGTCCGCCGTTCTACCGACTGAACTAAGGAGGAACTATGAATATAAGATTCTGATTTATGGCTCCTCCTACTGGACTTGAACCAGCGACATACGGATTAACAGTCCGCCGTTCTACCGACTGAACTAAGGAGGAACTACAAATCAAAAAATGCTCATTTTGGCTCCTCCTACTGGACTTGAACCAGCGACATACGGATTAACAGTCCGCCGTTCTACCGACTGAACTAAGGAGGAACTCAAAAAACACTCCAGATAAGCACCAGAGCTTTGCATGGGCGTAATGATACGGATTCCGCAGGGTATTGTCAAACAAATATTGATTTTTTGCCTAAAAAGAATTTGTTTTGGCTGTTTTTCAACCGATTTTCACTAATTGCAGCACTGTTTCATGAAATTTGTCATATTCTGAAAGGAGTTCATAGGTGCCGGTTTTCTCGGATTTGTACGGATCTGCTGCCGTCTTTGCTGTAAAATTCCCGATACGCTGTTCTCCAGATCCCGGCGGTAATTAGAAAGAGAATGGCTATTGGCAGTTTCAGGAATTTTTGTATCGGCGGAGGCCTTTTATGACATCGGAAGACGGCGGAAGACTTTTCAGACTTTGTTCATCCTACAGTCCTTCAGGAGATCAGCCCGAGGCAATAAGACTGCTTACAGAAGGGATTCTTTCCGGCAAGAAGCATCAGGTGCTTTTGGGAGTTACCGGCTCTGGCAAAACCTTCACCATGGCCAATGTTATTCAGAATGTCCAGAAGCCGGTAATAATCATGGCGCATAACAAAACGCTGGCAGCCCAGCTTTATGGAGAAATGAAGGGCTTTTTTCCAGACAATGCTGTAGAGTATTTTGTTTCATATTACGACTACTATCAGCCAGAGGCTTATGTTCCGGCTTCCGATACCTATATTGAAAAGGATGCCGACATCAACGAGCATATCGAGCAGATGCGGCTTTCGGCTACCAAAGCTCTTCTGGAGAGGCGCGATGTAATCATTGTGGCTTCTGTAAGCGCCATTTACGGTCTTGGTGAACCGGCTGAATATATGAAGATGCTGCTTAATCTTTCGGTAGGAGAGCCGGTGACTCCCCAGAGCATCATGCAGAGGCTGTCTGAGATGCTCTATACCAGAAACGAGCTGGATTTTCAGAGAGCGACCTTCAGAGTGCACGGGGATGTTATTGATGTTTTTCCGGCAGAGTCTGACTCTCTGGCTGTGCGCATTGAGCTGTTTGACGACGAGGTTGAACGGATCGCCACCTTTGATCCTCTGACCGGGAGACTGGCTGAACAGCTTCCCCGTGTTACCATCTACCCCAAAAACCAGTTTGTAACCCCGCAGAGTGTTCTAGATCGTGCGGTGGAGGAAATTAAAAAAGATTTAAAGGTGAGACTTCTGGAGCTTCATGAGGCCGGGAAACTGGTGGAGGAGCAGCGACTTTCAGAAAGGACAACCAATGATATCGAAATGATGAAGGAGCTGGGGTATTGCTCCGGAATTGAAAACTATACCAGATATCTTTCCGGAAAGAAGCCGGGGGAACCGCCGCCCTGTCTTTTTGACTATTTGCCTGAGGACAGCCTTCTTATTATTGATGAATCCCACGAAACCGTTCCGCAGATAGGGGCCATGTATAAGGGAAATCTTTCGCGCAAGCAGACCCTGGTGGATTTTGGTTTTCGGCTTCCTTCTGCCCTTGATAACCGCCCGCTCCGTTTTGAGGAGTTCCGGAAGGTTCAGCCGCAGACCATTTATGTTTCCGCTACGCCCAGAGATTTTGAACTGGAGGAGGCCGGAGGTATTTCTGCGGAACAGGTGGTCCGTCCCACCGGACTTCTGGATCCGGAGATTGAGGTAAGACCTGTGGCTGCCCAGATTGATGATGTTATGAGCGAAATCAGAGCCTGTTCTCAAAGAAACGAAAGAGTGCTGGTAACCACTCTTACAAAGAAAATGGCGGAAAATCTTACAGAATATCTGGAAGAGCATGAGATAAAGGTCCGGTATCTTCATTCGGATGTGGATACCGTAGAACGTATGGAGATAATCAGGGATCTGCGTCTTGGAAAATTTGATGTCGTGGTAGGGATAAATCTGCTGAGGGAAGGCCTTGATATGCCGGAGGTATCGCTGGTGGCGATACTTGATGCTGACAAACAGGGCTTTCTGAGATCTGAAATGGCACTGATTCAGACTATGGGAAGAGCGGCTCGCAACATTCACGGGAGAGCCATCCTGTATGCTGATTCCGAGACACCGGCTATGAAGGCTGCCATTGCAGAGACGCGCCGCCGCCGTTTCAAGCAGGAGAAATACAATGCTGAGCACCACATGAAGCCTAGACCCATCATAAAGCCCATTAATGATATTCTGGATATAGGTGTTCCGATCTCCGGACAGGATAGCCGTCATGGAGAAAAGAACGTTTCAGGGCGGAAGGCGCAGGAGTTTTCAGGAATCAGGTCCCAGGACGAGCTTTTGAAACTCCTCAAGGATTATGAAAGAAAAATGAAGGAGTCTGCCAGGGATTTGAAATTCGAGGAAGCCGCTCATTTCCGGGATCTTATGCGGGAATGCGAGGAATTTATGAAGGCTCTGTGATCCGGAATTTTTATTCCCGGCAGGCATGTGTGGAAAAAATAGCAAAAATTGACTAGAATTGTCCTGTCTTTTTGCATCTTGAAAGACTGTAGTCCTCTGCCGTCTGAGATGTGATCGGGTGGTTTTTGTACAATGTGAGATTCTTCTATTCTGGGATGTCTCAGAAGACGCTTTCTGGCTCAGGCGACTTCGGCAGAAGTTTCAGGAGCTGTGGGCGGTGCTACGGTCTCGGATCTCTATGGAAAATGTTCCCGGCAGCTTTACAAAATATAATCGAGGCATTCAGGAATGAATTACTGTAAATATATTCCTATTGATGTTCTGAACGGTCTTGGGACCCGCTGTACTCTTTTTGTTGCTGGATGCGAGCATCACTGTCCGGGTTGCTATAATCAGTCTACCTGGAACGTTAATGCCGGATTTCCTTTTACGGAAGAGATGTGTGATCAGATTATTCAGGATCTTAACGATACCAGAATTCACAGAAGGGGGCTTTCCCTGACTGGCGGCGATCCGTTGCTTCCTGCCAATCTTTCGGTGGTGAAGTCCATTTGTGAAAGGGTGCGCCGTGAGTGTCCTCTTGACAAGGATATCTGGCTCTGGACAGGCTATACCAAGAACGAACTGACTCCAGAACAGCTGGAGGTAGTCAATCTGATAGATGTTCTTATAGATGGAAAATTTGAGGAAGATAAGAAGGATCCCTCGCTGTCATTTCGTGGTAGCAGCAATCAGATTATTTATCGTTTTAATCGTTCCTATGCTTCCTGGAAGAATGATCTCCTGGATAAATAAAATCTTGACAGGGAGTTGATGTCGTTTTTGGCAATAAGATCGGTAGTGAGGAGATAGCTGTCAGAGATGACAGTTTTTTTATGCAAATATTTTTGCAAAATGCAATATTTTTTGCATAATCATAGGATAAGCATCGACAATTTTTGCAAAATGCAACTTTCTCAACTTGGTAATATCCATGCCAGTATATCTCCGCAAAGCCATGGTACGATAGGATGATAGGGAAAGCCTTTTTGTAATAAGCTTTTTAAAGACTTAAAAAAATATTTTTTATTGCTTTTACAGTTGGCACACATATTGCTAATACAAGACTGTAATCAGTTAATCCCGTGTTCTTTCATATTGAAAGACTTTAGCCGGTGCCTTTTGGTACCGGTTTTTTTTGCCTGACTTATAAAGTTTCAGTTTTTTCCGAAATTTCTCACTTTTGACTTTTCGTACCGATGCCCGGATGGTTTGGCTAATCCCGGCTCTTCATTTTGCATATGTTACGCTACAGGGATATTGGCAAATTTGCGATTTGTACTGATGACAATTCAGGAGGGGGTTGTTGAAACTAATGAGGAGAAAATCGCTACAAAAGGTATAACAGGAACTGAAGGAGATGAGAATATAAAGACATTAAGAAAAGTGGTTGCGGGGGCCGGATTTGAACCAACGACCTTCGGGTTATGAGCCCGACGAGCTACCAGACTGCTCCACCCCGCGTCAGAAACGTGCCTAGTATAACTGTTTATCCGGAATTTGCAAGAAAAATTTTTCAGAAGAGAGTTTGTGGATTCGGCACGTTCCGTAGATTTGCTCCTGTTCCGGAAAAAATCAGAAAAGACTCACTCCAGAAAGCTCAGGGAGTTCAGCGTTTTCCCGGAAATATCCAGAAGAGCAACAGTTCCGGAATTCTCATTGATAATTCCCATGGTATGGATGCCGTTCGGCCCCTTAGGGAAGGTGAGAGAACCCGGATTGAAAATGATAACACCATGGGAATTACGTTCCAGGATCGGTACATGGGTGTGTCCGCTCATAAAGATGTCATTTCTGGTAAGTCCCAGCTTTTCGGTATCTGCAGGTTTCCAGAGATGTCCGTGCGTCATAACAGCTCGATGTCTGCCGATTACCAGAGTATTCACCGGAGATGTCAGGGGGAATTCGCAAAGCTTCTGATCCACTTCGCTGTCGCAGTTTCCCTTGACGGCAATGATTTTGTGTTTCAGGGGATTCAGCAGTTCCGGGATCCCGAGAGGATGGTATTCCTGTGAAAGTCCGTTCCGTGGCCCGTGGTTTATCAGATCCCCCAGGAGAAGATAGAAGGATATTCTGTAGCTTTCCAGAGCTTTTAAAGCAGCGGAGAGACATGCACTGTCACCGTGAATATCAGAAATCACTGCATAGACATTGTTCGTCATATGAACACCTCTGTTGTTTATCAGGCCTGTTCCGGTCTTTAGTTTTTATAAAGTCTGCTGCTATTGTAAGCGTCAGGCCCTTATAAATCCAGGAACCTGAAATAGCGTGTCATTTTGACAGGCGTTATATCAGTATGACCGATTCCTAAAAAAAGATGCCGGGGCGGTTTTTGAGAAGAAAAACTTCCTGAAAATGGAGGTTTAGACAGATAAAAGCTCAATTAATAATCAAAATGGTTATTAATTAAACATTTTTATAGAAATAATGTTTAGCTGTTAAAAAAATCTTTGTCTTGTTATAAAAACTAAATTATAATGGCGATGTTTTCCGGAAGGAAGACGGTTTGAAAGATAAAGATTTAGAAGAAACGTAATTTATTAGTTCGGAAGGTGAAGATTATGAAGATCAGCAGCGGTGTTTTACCACTATTAATTGGTTCCTATGCCAGACGGTATGGCGTGGATTTGCTCATGTACGGTCATACTGCCTATACTAACGGCAAGCAGATCACCATCCCACGTCTTGACCTCAGCGACAGTGCCGGGCTGGAAATGGCATATGGCTATGTGGCTCATGAATGCGGACACATTGTTTTCACGAATTTTGAATGTCTCGGCGCATTCCGGAATGATTCTGCAGATTTCGGGATGTTCAATTCCATTGAGGATGCCCGGGTTAACTATCTCCAGGTCAAATCATGGCCGGGGCTCCTTAAAACCTTCAATTTTCAGTATGACCAGCTGAAGTCGCAGTCCTGTGTTTTTTTGAGAAAATGCCGTGATGAGAAAAAACTGACGACGCTTCTGATTCTTTACTGTAACTACAAAGCCCATGAGGATGCTGGATTCAGAGGAAAAGGCGTACGCTGCCTTCGGAGATTTGCCCAGGTTGCATTGCTGAGCTTTTTTCCTAAATCGGTACTCGGAATTATTGATCATCTGATATATCGTGTGGCTTACCGGCAGACTTCGGAGGATGTTCTTGAGGTATCCGCCTCAGTTTTGGATTTTATCAGAAAATATATTCGCAAAAACAACTTTGAGTTTGACAGGGCGGTAAAGAGCGCGCTTAGCGGCACCATTTCCAATAAAGAGTCAGCGAAATCCGCTGCCGGGCCGGATCTGTTTTCCGATAGTCATATCTGCAGCAGTTATCGCAAGGTGAGCTTTGCCAGAATTTTCAGGGATCTGAAGCTTCCCGATGAGCTGTTAAGAAGTCTGGAGAATGACTTTAGCTCAAGACTAAATGCTGAAACATTCGATGCCGCCCCGGCTGGCAGAATCGTACGGATGGGCAGCCTTGGCAAATTCAGTGATGGTGATATTCCATCCATTGTCAGCGAAATGGAGCATCGTTCCAATACCATCGGCTGTTCCCAAGACTTCGGAGGTACGGTAACTGGTTCAGCCCGGCCGGCTGATAACGATAATCTTTATCAGAAGGTTATTAGAAACGGCAGCTTCCGGGCACAGATTGAAAATATGATGCGTTCATATGATGAATGGCTGAACGGGCACAGTACTAAGGGCAAGGTGCTGGACATTCAGGCCTATGCAAACAGGTTCATAAACGATTTCAAGGTATTTAGAGCCAAAAGAATTCGGCAGTGCATTAACACAGCGGTTCATCTTCTGGTGGATATTTCCGGATCCATGTCAGCGTTGTGTCCTGATACCAATATCCGGCGTTATGAGGTGGCGAATCAGGTTGCACTGTCTCTGGCTCTGGGGATGGAAAATATCAGCAATCTTACCTCAGAGGTAACCTACTTTCCGGGAACCTATGCCGAATTTGATACCATCCGGAATCCCCGGCAGAGTGTCAGAAGCAGGGCAAGATATTTTGATCAGAAGCCTCACAGCTGTACTCCGCTTACTCAGGCACTTCTTCATGCAGTTGAAAAGCTGCCTGAAAAAAATCCGTATCAGAGAAATATCATTATTGTCATAACAGACGGAAAGCCCGACTGCTTTGACACCGCCAGAAGGGTCATTGAAAGATGTACCAGACTGGGGATTGAAATATACGGTATCGGTATAGGTGATAATGCTCAGACAAAGGATCTGTTTCTTACAAGTGAAAATATTTCTTCGGCTGCCGATCTTCCTCAAGCTATGAAACGGCTCATGAAGCGAACATTTTTCAGGAAGTTCGACATTATGGGCAATACCACTCTGGCCAAAATAATGGCAGCAAAAATGTCCCATATCTGAACCGCAGGAAGACATCCGGTGGCCTTGGCAAGATTAGTGCGTTGTTTTTTAGGAATCCTGGATTCTGCAGGGTCGGCTTCTGAGGCAGTCATGCTGAATAATCGAGTCTTATGAGCCGGATTTTCTGACAGCCGTACTGTGAGAGGCCGCTTTTCTGAAAATGGATTACGCCATGGTTATTTCGGGAATTGAAAGTACGTCAGGAAATTCCCGAAGCCCGGTGCTGTGATATGCATGCTGGCGGCTTTGATGCTATAATTCCAGAACGGAGGAAAGGTTTTCAGGCAGTGTCCGAATACAGTTTTGGATGCCGGGGGATCTTTCCGGATCTGTTTTACGCGGGGGGTGAGGCTTTTAAGTGCCTTGTTGAACCAAAACCGATATTTAAGATAAGCCGATGACTGTTTTCCTGTTTGTTCTGGCGACGCTGTTTTTCCTGTTGCTTTTTCCAGTTGTGATGATATCTCTGCTGAATCTGTGTGCCTTAAGAAGCAAGCTGGAATATCCGGCGCTTCTTTCAAAGGAGATTTCCCAGGCGGTGGTGCTTCTGACGGTGCTGGCCGTTGAAGGTGGCATCTGGTTTTACATGCATACGGTCTACTCTCTTGCAGCCGAGATTCTGGTGATTCTGCTGACAGCTCCCATTGCGGTGACAGCTTTCAGGAAATCGCGTTTGTCCGGTTATAACTCGGAATCCCGTAGCCGTTTTTTGATTCTGGGCATTCTGTCGGTACTGTTCCTGGTGGCCATGACTGTTTTCGTGCTTAAAAATCAGGGGCTGATAAGCTGGTGATGTGAAACTCCGGAGATTTGGTTGTGTTCAGTTTTTTTGAAAGGCTTATCCCGCCGTTCCCCGAAAATGTCTCCGATGCCGGGGTTCCTCCGCACACCTTTTTCAGGTTTATACTGTTCTATTCCAGAGGAATGTGGCGCTATCTTCTGCTGGTATCCTTTCTGTCTGCCTGTGCCGGATTCGGTGAAGCTCTTTTCTTTTTCTATATCGGAAGACTGGTGGATATTCTGGCGGTATCCGCCCCTGAAACTCTTTGGGAACTTCACGGTTCCACATTCATAACATTTGGGGTACTGGCGCTGGTGATTCTCCCGCTGATTCAGACTTTGCATCATCTGCTTCTCAATCAGGGTATCCGCAGCAACTATCCCATGCAGATCCGGTATCGGATGCACTGTCATCTTTTACGGCAGTCTGTGGCCTTTTTTGCATCGGAATATGCGGGAAGACTTTCCCAGAAGCTGATGCAGACATCCCTGGGGATTCGGGATACCGTGATGAAATTCATCGATGTCATTGTGCATATGATTGTCTATTTTGTTACGATGGTGTCCATGCTTGCCGGAACGGATCCTCTTCTTATGGCTGTCATGCTGATCTGGCTCTTCATGTACCTTGGCATTATGTATCATTTTCTGCCGCTTTTAAGAAGAGCCAGCAGGGCGGCGGCCGAAAAACGTTCCGAAATGGTGGGCTGTTTTGTGGACAGCTATGCCAATATTCAGACGGTCAAGCTGTTTTCGAAGAATTCCTACGAAGAACAGCACGCTGCCGGGAATATGAAATCGTGCCTCAGGGCTGAATACCTGCTGATGCGGCTGGTGACTCGCTTTGATCTGGCGGTGCAGTACATCGACTATCTCCTGATTGCAGTTCTGACCTTTTTTGCAGTGTGGCTTTGGACCCGGGGTGTTGTTCTGGCTGGCGGTGTGGCGGTGGCTCTCAGCCTGGCTATCCGGGTAAATAACATGTCCCAGTGGGTGATGTGGGAGGTGGGGCTTCTTTTTGACAATATTGGTAACGTTCAGAACGGCATGGATACTGTGGCCAGTCCAGTGACTGTAACTGATCCCGAAAATCCGGTCTCGGTTTCCTCATGTCAGGGAAAAATTGAATTTCGTAATGTGGATTTTTCATACCATACCGGTGTTCCGGTATTCAAAAATCTCAGTCTTGCTATCCGCCCGGGAGAAAAAATCGGCATTGTCGGCCATTCTGGCAGCGGCAAGTCCACACTGGTCAGTCTGCTTCTGCGTTTTTATGATGTGAACTCCGGCGAAGTACTGGTGGACGGCATCGATATAAGAAAGTTTAGACAGGATGATCTCCGCAGCATGATAGCTATGGTTACCCAGGACATATCCCTGTTGCACCGTTCTGTCAGGGATAACATCATGTATGGCTATGATTATTCGGAAGATTCCGAAAATGTCATGAGGGAGGCAGCTCATAAGGCTGAGGCCGATTCGTTTATTGTCACTCTGAGCGATGCCATGGGGCATCAGGGATATGATACTGAAGTCGGAGAAAGAGGGGTTAGGCTTTCCGGTGGGCAAAGGCAGCGTATTGCCATAGCACGGGTGATCATCAGAAATTCCCCGATTCTGATACTGGACGAAGCTACTTCCGCACTGGATTCCGAAATCGAAGACGTGGTCAGAAAGAATCTTGACGGCATTATGCAGGGAAAGACGGTAATTGCCATCGCACACCGGCTTTCTACCATTGCCGCCATGGACAGGCTCATTGTTCTTGACCGGGGAATCATTGTCGAAGAAGGTACTCATGAGGAGCTTCTGGCCAAAGACGGAATTTACGCATCCTTATGGCGAAGGCAGACGGGCGGTTTTTTGGGGCGGTAGCGGAGCTGTCTCAGTATAAAGCGCCGTTTTTTAGGACGGGGCTTTATTATGAAAGAAAGCTCCCCGGCGGACAAACGAAAGCGACGGCCCTTAAGCCGCATTCGGAACGCTGCATGCCCTGGAATGGAGTGGCGACCCAGATCTCTTCGGTAAGATCCGTTCCGGCCCC
>NZ_KB899636.1:1426246-1428413 GCF_000378405.1 Succinimonas amylolytica DSM 2873
CAGCATTTTATTTTACAGAGTGTAGTGCCTCTAAGTATGTATGCGTCTACTCATTAACCCCAGTTTTGTATCAGCATTTATAAATGCCAAAAAAAGAACAGGGTTTACAGGCAAGTCCACCTCCGTCTTTGATCGTATCACTTTTCAAATTTCGTTACCGTGGATGGCCTCCAAGTTTCTCCTTTCACCACCAGGCCACATCTCAAATGCATGGGCAGGCTCTAAGGCCTTATAGGTTTCAAGAGCGAAAATTTATGTACCGGACCATGAACTTACAACGGTCTAGTACTTTCTTTCATGTGGTATGTCAGGGATAAAACGGCCATACCCTGGGTGATTTGTAATATTGAGTTTCTAAAACGGTACGTATTGGCTGTTTCTGAAGTTTTTTCGAAGTTGTTTCCAAGTTGTTTCCAAGTATCTAAGCCTGACTTTTTAATTTGTAGCTTTCTGATAGTTCCTGTTGCCGGGATTTCCCTCTCCCTTAAGAAGCTGTTATTTATTTTTCTGACAGTTTTCTTTGTTAATCCGGTATTCATTATTATGAGTGTATAAAAGTATCTGATTACACAGTCTTGTTGTTGATATATGTATTATTTTTGTTGTATCTGTTATAATTACCACGGTAACCACTTTTGGGAGGTTTGTATGTCGCATACGATGGCAATTGAATATGTAATCAGAAACAGTGAAGGTGAAGAAGTGGCCAGATTTCAGGATCCGTCCGAGGCCCGGCGCTATGATCGGGTTCTTACGGCAGCAGAGCAGCTTTTTGATCTGTTCCGGGGTATTCCGGCTCTGTCCGGTGTTGATGAATCCGTGATGGACGAGGTGTCCTTTCAGATAGCAAAGAGAAGCGGGGATATTCTGCCTATTCTCAGCAAAATCGGCCGGGAAAAGATTCCGGCGATTAGAAATGAACAGCAGGGCAAGGGTTCATCTTTTTTCCAGGCTGATGGAGAACAGTCCGAAGGAAGTGTCAGAAGCTCTGTCAGGGAAGCCAGGAAAAAGGTGGCCTGAGTTGTCAGGTTTAAGCAGTAAGTCCGGCAAGGTCTTCCGAAAAGTGCTGTTCATAAAATATCGGAGAGCCGGATAATCCCGGAGTCGGCGGGATGGCGGTTGCAGAGTTCATTGTTTAATCTGTAAGAGAGCACTGCACCTTTAGGAAATCATTTATACGAAGCGATCTTCGGGAGTATAATCCCGGAATCGCTTTTTCTGTTTTGTTATTCCTCTATGTCTGACTGAGTCCCAAGATGTCTTCTCATAAGAAATTCGATATTTACGGCTATACCCCGGACAAGCTGGCAAATGCCAGAAATTATGAAATCAGGATATCCGGTCATTTGTCTTACATTGTTTGCCCTCATTGCCATACAAAGGTTGATTCGTTGCCTATGCGCACCAGGGATCCTGATAATGGCAGTATCTTTTCCTCCAATACGGACAGAATGCCCGGAGCAGAGCTTAAATGTTGTCCAAACTGCGGCGGAGTTTTTCTGGATCCCCGTTTTCGTGAAGCTGCTATTGGAGGCTTCAAAAAGCATAAAAGGAACAGCACTATTGCTAAATTGGCCGTTATGATCGTAATTGCTATTGCTCTCAGCATCTATGGCGGCTGTTCCATTTCCTCCGGTTTCTCCGGCTTTGGTGGCTATGACATTGATGCTGTCAGTGTAAGAACTCTGATAGTATTTTTGATTCTGATTGTTATACTGGGAGCAGTCTTTTATTATATAAAAACTGAAGGGCTCTATAATTCCCGCAATGAGCTGGGAAGCTCCAGAGCAAGACTAAAAAATCCCGATTATCTTCGCGCTCTTCAGAGGCTGGGGCGTCCCCTGCCTGTAAAGTATCTTAATCTGATAAACGGCACTTCCGATGAAAACAGGATTTACCGGGTGCTTTCCGGAAGCTGCGAATTCTGTGGCTTTTTTCTGAAGAAACCAGAAATGTGCCGCCATTTTGAAAGACCTTTGGCCACCTGCCCGCAGTGCCGGATGCTTACCTACGATGACCGGCTGTGCGAGCTGGCCGTCTATCCTCCGGAAATGCAGCGGGAGATATTCAGTGCTGTCGCTGGCGGTATTGGTGCTGCTATGAAATTCGAAGAAATCACCCAGGGTATGGCCGTTTTATCCCTGACATACCCCATGAAAGAAAGTAC
>NZ_KB899636.1:1430208-1527382 GCF_000378405.1 Succinimonas amylolytica DSM 2873
GGCCGCCACTCCATTCCAGGGCATGCAGCGTTCCGAATGCGGCTTAAGGGCCGTCGCTTTCGTTTGTCCGCCGGGGAGCTTTCTTTCATAATAAAAAAAGCTCTTAAATTTGGTGTTGCGGCTGCTGCGGGATTTTTGATTTTGGGAGTCCTGGTCTATTTCATATTTTTTGCCCCTCTAGCTCCGGGACTGTTCGGATACTCTGCTGCATTTCCGGGAAAGCTGCGTTTTCTCATGCTTGTTATATCAGCTATGGCAGTGTTTATCGGGGGATACGGCAGTTGTCAGGCGCTGCTGCGGATGGGAAAATTACGGAAATTCGGTCATGTCAGTTTTGAGAGTGAATTAAGGAAGTCTGAGAAGAGGCTTGGTGATCCGGATTATGCCGGAAAGGTAAGAACCGCCTGCAGTCTTTACGGGAAAGAGATGCCTCCTGCACAGTAAATTATGTTTCCTGTGCATTATTCCCGGAGGCTATCTAACAGCGGGTATTTCAGATCCGCAACGAGGGATTCCGGGATGTCTTTGCGCCGGAACTGATGTTTTACTTAGCCGCCTCTCTATTTTGCAGTTTCGGCCCTTTTCCGGAAATGCAGTTCCGATCTTATGACCAGGAGATAATGTTCGGCGCATGAGGGGCAGGTTCGCAGCCGCCGTCCGGATTCAGTATATCTGGCAGTAATTGAAGAGTGTAGCTGAAAATGGAGCAGCCCGGTAAATAAAAGGTAAGAAGACGAACCTTAAGATCTGGTGAATGCGGGAAAGTTTTGATAATTGCACAGATTCCCCCTTTCTGCGTCGCTCCTCGGTTCGTGTGCATATTCTGTACGATTTGTGATATTGATCATGCTTGCAAATGTAGTAAAATATGCACAGTTTCAGGAGGCATGATTACTTATGACTGAGATCAGCAAAGAAGCGGAGCTTGTCCGTTCGGCTTTGATAAAGGCAGGACTGGAGACTCCTCTTGTCCGGGTCGATATGAACAGCGACCAGCAGAAGGAGCAGATTGCCGGGCATTTCAGATCTGTAATGCAGATTCTGGGGCTGGATCTCTCTGACGACTCCCTGGAAAAAACTCCGGAACGGATAGCGAGAATGTACGTGGACGAGATTTTTTCCGGACTGGATTATTCGAATTTTCCGAAAATCACGGTTATTGAAAACAAAATGCATGTGGATGAAATGGTCAAGGTGCGTGATATTACCATGACCAGCACCTGTGAGCATCATTTCGTTACTATTGACGGATATGCCAAGGTGGCGTACATGCCCAACAGGAAGGTAATCGGTCTTTCCAAGATCAACCGCATTGTGAAATTCTTTGCCCGGCGGCCGCAGGTTCAGGAGCGCCTTACCAGACAGATCCTGGTGGCCTTGCAGACATTGCTGGAAACTGAAAATGTGGCTGTTTCAATTACGGCAACTCATTACTGTGTCAAGGCCAGAGGTGTTGAAGATCCTACCAGTGCCACTACTACCACGGCTTTAGGCGGCTTTTTTAAGAAGAATCCGGCATCAAGACATGAATTCCTTACCGATGATTAGCGGTTTTTCAGGAGGCGGTATCAGAACCGCCTTTAATTTTATAGCCTTGCTGCTGGCATTTTCAGTAATAGTTTTTCTTGCCGTCTACTACTTTTATGTACTGTCGCTGTACCGGGATCGCAATGTCTCGGAAGCCTATGAGGATTACTTTATCCACAGGAAAATCCGTTTCTGGAACCGCTATCAGAATCTTTATGTAATACCGGGACGTATTTACAGTACAGTTTCCGAGCGGCCGTCGTTTTTTGGGAGAGAGAATGTCACTCCTCCGGAGAAGGACAGCAGCGGGCTGGAGATCCGGGATCTCGTACCGCTCCGTTTCAAGCTTTATTCCTGCAGCGGGAGCTATTCCCTGAAACTCCGGGTTTTTAACGACCGTCCGGGGAGACTGGGGTTTCAGGCCGGAAAACAGTTCTATGATGCTGTCCTGGAGATTCCTGGCGTTAATGAAGTGCTTTTTCCCGTGCCGGCGGAAGAGATGTTCTGTGTTCCGGGAGATACTCTGGAGATGTTTCTCAGGACACAGCATCCGGTAAAGGTGTTAAGTGTGGGGGTAGTAAAATGAACGACAATAATGATGATTATACGGTTTCCCTGCTGATCCCTGTTTATAATGAAGAAGCTACCATCACCAGATTTTACGAGGAGGTTTCCCGTGTTACGGAGCCTGTCGGGGAGCATCTGGAGTTTGTTTTTATAAACGATGGCAGCAGCGACAACAGCGTCGGAATTATCAGGGAGCTTATAAAAAGGGATTCCCGGGTGGCACTCATCAACTTTTCCAGAAATTTCGGCAAGGAATCGGCCATGACTGCCGGACTCCGCAGTGTAAAAAGTGCTGCTGTGATTCCCATTGATGTGGATCTTCAGGATCCCCCGGAGCTGATCCTTACCTTTATCAGAGAATGGCGGGAGCACGGCTACCATACAGTGTACGGGATTAGGGCAGACAGAACCAGGGATTCCTTCATGAAGCGGGTGTCCGCTGGCTGGTTTTACCGGATCTTCAATATGCTGAGTGCCAAGGTTCAGCTTCCTGAAAATGTCGGAGATTTTCGTTTAATTGACAGAAAGGTTATTGATGCCATCAAGGATTTGCCCGAGCGGGATCGTTTCATGAAAGGAATATTCGCCTGGGCCGGATTTTCAAGTCATGGCGTTCCTTATGAAAGACCGGCCAGATCCGGAGGCAGCTCCAAGTTCAACTACTGGAAGCTCTGGAATTTTGCTCTGGACGGAATTTTTAGCTTTTCATCAGCGCCACTACGGATCTGGAGCTACCTGGGAGGTTTTCTGGGAATGATCAGTGCCATTTACATGATTTATATCATTTCCAAAACCATTTTTCTGGGGGTGGATACCCCGGGATATGCCTCTACCATGGCGGTGATTCTGTTTCTGGGATCGGTACAGCTTATTTCCATCGGAGTTCTCGGCGAGTATATCGGCCGGATTTTCATGGAGGTAAAAAGACGTCCGGTTTATGTGATAAACGAAATCGAGGGAGGCCGTACCGGAGCTGGATTTATCAAGTCCGGGACAGACGGGGCGGTAGCAGAATCCGAAAGCCGGAAGGACTGATTCCGGCAGAAGACTGGTTTTTCCCGAGACTGTTAATGAAACTGTATAAAAAGGTGCCTAAAATTGTTCTTTCATTTATCTGAGAGTTCTTCCTTTGGTGTTGCAGAATTTTTCCGGATTGTCAGATTTGTCATGGTGGGAGGGCTGGCGACGCTTACGGATTTAGCAGTCAGCTTTCTTCTGGTCTCCGTGGCTGGTTCTGAGGCCACGGCCGGATGTCTGTCGTTATTGGGGTTTTCTGAAGCTGCGGTGGTGCGGCACTTTGAGGAATTTGTTACGGTACTGGCTTTCCTTGCTGCCTTCGGGGTTTCCTATTACGGTCATACGGTGGTGACCTTTCATGCCGCCAGATCTTCGGCAATTCTTCTGAAAATGTTACTGGTGTCCCTGGCGGCGATGCTTCTTCGGGTGGTGTTTGTGTATGTGATAAAGCTTGTTTGGGGCTGGGGGGAGTCCGGAGCTCCGGTGTATGAGATTAATTCCGGTTTATTAGAGATTTCTTTCAGTGCATCCTATATTCCGCTTCTGACTTCCATGGTGCTGGTAACTGCCGTGAGCTATCTGCTTTTTAAGCACTGGGTGTTCCGGTCATGAATGCCGCGAATTCTTCTGATAATTCGGAACACTCTCTTGCGGGGGCTCTGACTCCGGAGAGCAGTGGCGGTATTTCCGTACCTTCGGCGCTGGCCGGAAAATCCCGTACCGGAAGCGTTCTGAAGGGGGCAGGACAGGCTTTCCTGCTTTTTCTGGCATCCCGCCTGGCCCTGTACCTTCTGGCATATCTCAGTGTGGTGATTTATCCCGGAGAGGTGCAGATGGTTTCCGGACGGCCCTTTGAATCACCCGGAGCAGTGACCGCTGATGTCATGAATATGTTCTGTCAGTTTGACTGCAAGTGGTTCATGTCCATTGCTATCTCCGGGTATGAGACATATCCCAGCCATCTGACCACCGGACATGCTGCGAACTGGGCCTTTCTGCCTTTGTACCCCCTTCTGGGACGCTATCTGGCTGATCTTTCCGGGGGGAATATTCTTCCGGCATTCTACCTGATATCCGGTGTTTGCAGTTACCTTGGTCTTCTGCTCTGGATATACCTTCTTAAAATGTTCCGGCTTTCCTATGAAACCCGGCTGGCCGGGGCTTTTTTCTACTGCTTTCTTCCCTATAGCGTGTACTTTATCGCTCCCTATACTGAAAGCCTGTTTATGATGTTTACCATTGCCGCTTTTATTCTGGCAATGAAGGAGCGTTATCTTTGCGCTGCCCTGTGTGCTATGGCCATGGTGGCTACCAAGAATATCGGGGTTATGTTTGTTTTTCCGCTGGCGATATTGTTCTGGCAGCATAACGGCTTTCGGGCATTTTTTAATTTCAGAAGCCTGAAAACTGCAGTATTCTGGCTTTCCTTTATGCTGGTACCGCTCCCCATGTTTGTTTTTCAGAACTGGCTCTGGTACAGTACCGGGGATGCTCTGGCCTTCAAGAACATTCAGCTGGCCTGGGGGCGTATGATGGGTAATCCCTTCATGCATATGCTGGAGGGGTTCGGAACAGGGGGCTACAAGGCATATTTTGCGGCATTTTTTGCCGGTTGCTTTCTTCCCATTGCATATCTTTTTTTTCGAAAACGCTATGCCGAGGGGGTTTTTCTGCTGCTGGGGGCGCTGGTTCCCGTGTCTACTGGCGTTAATGCCATTCCCCGGTATATGTTCGGCATGATGCCCATGCTGCTGGCTTTCACTCTGATGACAGAAGGCCGGCCGTGGTTCCGGGATCTGCTTCTGACGCTGTCCGGAATGCTGGCTGTATTTATTTCCATAGCCTGGGTGCATGGAGAGTTTTTTACCGTCTGAAATATAAGCCGTTTCGCATCCGGGAACGGCGGAACACTGGAGATTTACCATGCGTCTTGCCCTGGGGGTTGAATATAACGGACTTGGATATAACGGTTTTCAGGTGCAGCCTGACAGACCATCGATTCAGGGAGAACTGGAAAAGGCTATCAGTTCTGTGGCCGATGCGCCTGTTCATATAGTATGTGCCGGAAGAACCGATGCCGGAGTTCATGCCACCGGGCAGGTGATCAGCTTTGATTCTCCCAATGACAGGCCTCTCAGTGCGTGGACACGGGGAGTAAATGCCCGCCTGCCGGACGATATTGTCATTACCTGGGGGAAAGAGGTTTCTGATGGCTTCAGTGCCCGCTTCAGTGCCTTTGCCCGCCGTTACCGCTATATTATTTCCAACAGTCTTTCCCGTCCGGCTGTAGGAAGAGGGCTGGTAAGTCACTGCTATCGGAGCCATCTTGACGCAGTGGCCATGAATGAGGCCGCGCAGTGCCTTCTGGGGGAAAACGATTTTTCCACCTTTCGCGGTGCCGGCTGCCAGAGTCTTTCTCCCATGCGGAACGTTTCAGATATAGCGGTGCTGCGGCGGGGCAGTTTTGTGGTGCTGGATATTACGGCCAATGCCTTCCTGCTGCATATGGTGCGGAATATTGCCGGCTCTCTTATGGAAATCGGGCTGGGGCATAAGCCGGTTTCCTGGATGCAGGAGATTTTTGAGGGGCGGGATCGCCGTCTGGCCGGGCCTACAGCCCCGCCGGACGGACTTTATCTTGTGGATGTGTCCTATCCGGATCTGTACGGCATTCCGGCAAGAACTGAGCTGGGGCCGCTGTTCTGGGAATGACTGCATTGCTTCGGGATTCCATCTAACGATAATAATTATCATTAGTATTTTTTCCCCGGTGTTCTATAATCACCGGATAATTGTGATGTTCCCGAAAGAGCGGGACAGATTTCGCGGCGGAAACGCTGCAAAAAGGCCGATAGCCTGTTTTTGTGCTGGAAAGCGTAAAATTGTGCTTTTTGGTTTTGTCAGTCCGGAGCTGAGTGCTGAAAGCGTTCCGGCGGCACGGTATTGTTGAAGGATCAGGCTCCTTCTCTGGTTTTAACAGTTTTCGATAAGGAACGGAAATCATGTGGGACTATTCTGAAAAGGTAAAGGATCATTTTTTTCATCCCAGAAACGCAAAGATTGTCGAGGGGGCCAATGCGGTGGGGGATGTGGGATCCATTGTCTGCGGGGATGCGCTCCGGCTGATGCTGAAAATAAATCCTGCAACTGAAGTGATTGAAGATGCCGGTTTTCAGACCTTTGGTTGCGGTAGTGCCATTGCCTCCTCCTCAGCTCTTACCGAAATGATTAAGGGGATGAAGCTGGAGGATGCCCTGAAAATCACCAACAAGGATATTGCAGATTACCTTGACGGACTTCCTCCGGAAAAGATGCACTGTTCGGTAATGGGACGTGAGGCGCTGGATGCTGCCGCTGCCAATTACCGCGGCGAGTCCTATGAAAGCGCTCATGCCGACTCCCCGCTGGTATGCAAATGCTTTGGTGTGGACGAGGCTCATATTGTGCGGGCCGTTAGGGAAAATCATCTTACCTCCGTACAGGACGTTACCAACTATACCAAGGCCGGCGGAGCGTGCGGTTCATGCCATGAAAAGATCGAGGAAATTATTGAACGGACTCTACGGGAAATGGCCAATGATGAAGCCGCGGCGGCTGAAAAGGATCGGAATGGAGCGGAGACTGAAAAGGCGGCAGGAGCCACAGGGCGCGAGCTGAGTCCTGCAGAGAAGATCAAGGCCGAGGCAGATGCTGAGATCCGGGCTCTTGAAGAGCAGATGCGGCGGGTTCGAGAGGAAGCTCAGGCAAAAATTGCCCGGGCTCAGGAGGAGGCCAGACTCCGGGACGAACAGCTCAGGGCTGAAAAGGAGGAGATTCTCCGGAAGGCTGCACAGGACAGTGAGACTGCGGATGAAGGGCCGATCAATGAGGAAGTTCCTTTCTATGCCGAAGTGGTGCGGGTTGTTAATGACATGAAGACGGCTCTGGCTCAGGACGGCGGCAGTGTGGAGCTTAAAAAGGTAACCTCCGAAAAGGTTTATGTGGAGCTTTCGGGTTCCTGTGTGGGCTGTATGATGACAGATATGACGCTCTCCTGGATCCAGCAGCAGATTATGGAAGCTGTTGGGCAGTATGTGCAGGTGATCAATACTGCGGCTCCGGCACAGCTGTTTCCTGAATAGAAGCAGCCCCTGATTTGTATGCGGATACCATTTCCGGACTTTTCCGGAAATGGCTGTTTTTAGATGTGACATTTTTTAGAATGCCTGAACCTCGGCCCGGAACAGTTTCCCTGCCGTGCTTCGGTGTTGCGCGGAGCGTTAAATGACAACTGAAAAAATGCGTGTATACCTGGACAACAACGCCACCACCAGAACGGATCCTCTGGTATATCAGTCCATGATTCCTTTTTTTACCGAGTTTTACGGCAATCCCAGTTCCATGCATGATTTCGGAACTCCGGTCCGGGAAGCTATGGAGGAGGCCCGGCATAAGGTTGCTCAGTTTATCGGGGCAGCCCATGATGACGAAATAATCTTTACCGGATGCGCCACTGAATCCGATAATACTGCTCTGGAAAGTGCGGTGCTGGCAAATCCGGATCGTCCGGAAATAATCACTACTGCGGTGGAGCATCCGGCTATCATGCAGACCTGCGCCCGTCTGGAAAAGCGCGGCATCCGGGTGCATTATCTGCATGTTGACGGACACGGCAGACTGGATCTTGATGAGTACCGCTCGCTCCTTTCCGACAGGGTGGCCATTGTTTCCGTAATGTGGGCCAATAATGAAACCGGAAACATCTATCCGGTAAAGGAGATGGCGGAAATGGCCCGGAAGCACGGTATTCAGTTTCATACTGACGCAGTGCAGGCCATGGGCAAGATTCCGGTAAACGTGGGAGACAGCTGTATTGATATGCTGAGCTTTTCCGGGCATAAGCTTCATGCTCCTAAGGGAGTCGGAGTGCTGTATCTGAAACGGAATACCCGTTTCCGTCCTTTCATGAAGGGAGGACATCAGGAGAAGGGGCGCCGGGCAGGCACCGAGAATACCCCGTATATCGTGGGGCTTGGCACGGCATGCGATCTGGCAGCGCTGCACCTTCCCGAGGTCGATGTCCGAATCCGGGAACTCCGCGATCGTCTGCAGTTCGGGATTCTCCGGGAGGTCCCCAACTGCTTCGTTACCGGTGATATCGAGAACCGTACTGCCAATACTGTGAATATCGCATTTGAGTATGTTGAGGGCGAAGCTATTCTGCTTAAATTCAACGAACTGGGAATTGCCGCTTCCACCGGCAGTGCCTGCTCCTCGGGATCCCTGGAGCCGAGCTATGTAATGCGGGCGATGAACATTCCCTTTACCGCCGCTCACGGTACGGTGCGTTTCAGTCTGAGCCGCTTCACCACTGAAGAAGAGGTGGATTATGTCATTGAAAAGGTTCCGGAGGTAATCCGGGAGCTTCGGGAATATTCTCCGTACTGGAAACAGGGAAAGCCGGCAATGAGCGCCTTTGATCCGGAATACAAGGGCAGTCTTGGGAAGAACGGCTGAAGCGGCACCTCTTTTTCAGAATTTTGACAGTGTTGAGTCCCCGGGAAGACTGCCTCCGCGGGGACTTTTCGTTTTTAATCCTGAATTGCCGTCAATTACGGGAAATTTTTTGGGAAAAATATCTGGATAGACGTTATAATTTTTATAGGATGATTTTTTGCTATTTCCGGGGAAAGCCGGGAGTATTTTTCTTCGGAAGGCTTTGTTGCAATGTCTGAGATATCCGCGATTTTTGAAAAGGACGGCCCTTTGGGAAGCGTGCCGGGCTATCGGGTAAGACCGGGGCAGGTGAGTATGGCAGAGGCTGTAGCGGAAGCTGTTTCTCGGAAACGGAATCTCATTGCAGAGGCAGGAACCGGTACCGGAAAGACCTTTGGCTATCTGGTGCCGATTCTGAAAAAACGATGCCGCGCCATTATCAGCACGGAGGCTAAAAATCTGCAGAACCAGATCTCTGATAAGGATATCCCGGAGCTGCTCCGTAAAATGGGGCTCTCCGATCAGGTTTCCGTGGTTATCTGGAAGGGAAAAGCCAATTATATCTGTCTGGACGCTCTTGAGAGGGCTATCAGACGGGTCGATCGCAGCTCTGGAAAAGACCGGGAACGGAGAGGAACAGCGGCGGACGATATGATGCTTCTGCAGGAAAAAATGCCCCGGATTATGGAGTTTATGAAAAATCCCGGAAACGGCGAGATTTCTGATTTTGAGAGTATTACCGGGATTTCTAGTCCCCGGCTTCTTTCCCGGCTGGTCATAGATCCGGAACGCTGTATCGGAGATAACTGCAAGTGCTGCTATCACAAGATAGTACATGCCGCGGCACAGAAGGCTGACATTGTTATTGTAAATCATTCTCTTCTTTGTTACGGAGCTTTTATTGAGGACTATCTTCCGGATGCGGAAGTGGTTGTTATTGATGAGGCTCATAAATTTCCGGACTGTATAAAGCAGTGCTACTCCACCAGATTCAGCAGCTTGAAGTTTCTGAAAACGCTGAATCTGGTGCGGGAGCAGATCAGAGAGGTTCTCGCAGGAGATTCCTTGCTGGAAAAGCTGGAACAGCCATCCCGGAAGCGTTCCGGCAAAAAAGGCGATGGCTCAGTGGATCTCTTCAAGGAGCGGGCGCTGAGTCCCTATGTCGAGACAATTATTGATATCCGGCAGTCTCTTAAGGCATTGGAGGACAGTCTGGCCGGCTTTGGGGAGGTTTTGCGAAGCCGTTATGCAGATCCCGAACATGACTACACCCTGAAACCGGAATACCGGGGGCAGGAAAGGGATCTTCCGGTAGTTTTCAGCAATGGCAAATATTCCCAGGATGAAAATAAATGCTCGGAAAGCGCCTTTCTCGAGGAGCTGGAGGATCCGGCCCACGGCTTTTATCCGGTACTGAAGGAATTCATCGAGCTTATTTACCGTGTGGCTGAAAAAATGACGAATCTTGCCGTACGGATTTTGAAAGCCAGTACCGGAATTAATGAGCAGAAGGACGATCCTCTCAGAGATCTTGAGCAGTGTCTCGAACGTTCCAGTGAGCTTCTTCTGAACTATGCGGATGAGCTCAAGGTGAAAATTTTTCCAGAGCTGTCTTCGAGGCCCGGAGAAGAGAAACAGTTTGATTCTGAACACTATTACCGGAGCTATTTACGCTCTCCGGGATTTTTTGAGATTTCCTGCACTCCCTATAACCCTGACCGCGAGTTCCGGGAATATTTTTTGGAATCGAAAATCAATCTCAGGCGCGCCCGTTACGTTTTTACCAGTGCCACGATTTCCACCGGTGGCATGTCTTCTTTTGACGGGATTTCCGAGTCCGGATCCTACAATTATTTTGCGGATTTCATGATGCGGCTGGGACTGGAAAATAATTCCACGGATGTTATCCAGATTGCCAGTCCCTTCAATTACTACCGTAACAGTCTGCTCTGTATTCCCGAGGCGCTTAATTCTCTGGGTAAATCTGTGTCTGGAGGTCAGATCCGTCCGGATGCAGTGCTCTCAATGCTGGCGGAAGCCATTAATATCACTCCTGGCGGTATTTTTATCCTCTGTACCTCCTATGCCGCGGTGAGCAGCTATTATGCGGCGCTCAGGCAGCTTATAAGTACACAGAAGATCAGGCCGCGCCTTGTCATGTACCAGGGAGATGATTCTCTCAGCAAGGAGCAGATGACCGTCAGATTCCGTCAGAACGGCAGGGCGGTGCTTATTGGAACCAAATCTTTCTGGGAGGGGGTGGATATGCCCGGAAGGGATCTTTCCATGGTTATCATAGACAAAATTCCCTTTCCGCAGATGACTATCGATCTCAAGGCCGAAAGGAAATACTGTGAAACCCATCGCAATGTCACCGGCAAGTACGATATTTTTCAGATGGTGGATATGCCCCGGGCCATTATTGACCTTAAACAGGGGGTGGGACGGCTTATTCGCAAGGAGAATGACGTCGGAGTGACGGTTATCTGCAGCCCGGCTCTGACTGATGGCGGCAGAAAGCAGTACCGGGACGAAATTTTAGAATCCCTGCCTCCTATGTATTTTGACAGTGATACTGGGGTGATTCCGGAATTCTGGGCCTGGCATAAGAAGCATGATGCTCCGGAACCTTCTGCATGATTTTGGGTGAAGGATTTTTTTGCCGGTGCTAACGGGCTATAATAGGCACGGTAGGATTTTGTCAGGAATTTTTTATGACCAGAATACTTGCGGTGGACACCTCCACTGAAGCCTGTTCGGCGGCTCTGTACAATGATGGCGGATTATTTTGCGAGAGGGAGGTGGCGCCCCAGGGGCACACCCGGCTGCTGTTGCCCATGATAGACCGGCTTCTCAAAAGTCAGGGACTGGGACTTGGGGATCTGGACTGCATAGCTGCCGGAAGGGGGCCAGGATCCTTTACCGGGGTGCGTATCGGAGTCAGCCTGGCTCAGGGATTGGCGTTTGGTGCCGGAAAACCCCTTGTCGGGATAAGTGATCTGGAGGTGCTGGCCTTCACGGCATTTAACAGGACAGCATCCGGCAAGGCGGTAGCTGCCATTGATGCCAGAATGGGGGAGGTTTACATCGGAGTCTATGAAAGGGATTCCCGGGGCTTCCCGTCCCTTCTGGGCGAGGAGCAGGTGCTATCACCGGAAAAAGCGCTGGATTATGTCAGGGAGCTTATTAATAACGAAGCTCCGGCCATAATCGGAACCGGCTTCGGAACTTATCCGGTTCTCGGAGCAGCTCTCAATGGCATTAGAACTGACGAGAGTCTTCCCTGGGCTGACAGTCTGGTGCGTCTGGCACTCCGGGACTGGGAGCTTTCCCGGGCTCGGCCTCCGGAGGAAGTGCTGCCTGTTTATATCCGGGATCAGGTTACCTGGAAGAAAATCAGCGAGCAGGAGCAGGAACGCCAGAGCCGGAAGATGAAGATGTAGCGGTATCTGGAATAAAACAGATACTGGAAGCGTTTTTAAAACCCTGTAATTAGTTTTTTGCGCTACCTGTGTTATTCTTTAGGAAACGGGGAAAACTCCGGAACTGCAGGTCATAACGGGACTGGGAAGTGAAGAGCTCCGGCACCGGTGTTGCTGCGGTTCTAAGACAATAATAATCCGGGAAAGGCTGAAAGCGTTGGTTGAATTCTTCTAACCGGGAGGAAGGGAGCATGTCAAGACAGGATCATGCTTTAAGTGTTGCTGTTATCGGCGCCGGGGTCAGAGCGCGTAATATGCTCCGGGTTTACAGGATGCTGGGGCGTCCCGTTACCGGAGTGTTCAGCAGAACCAGAGCCAATACCTACAGGATGGTGGAAGATCTGGGCCTTTACGGGGTCACCACTGTTTATGAAAATCTGGCCAATCTTCTGGAGCATGACGTGGCTCCCTATATCTATATAGCCTCTCCCAACAGTACTCATGCCTCGTTTTCCATGGAGGCGATTTTTCATGGACGGCATGTGCTTACCGAAAATCTGATGGCGGAAAACGTAAGAGAGCTGGCAGCGATTGAAGAGGCTCTCCGGCAGGAGCCCCGGGTTTTTATGGAGGCCAATACTGCTCTGTCCTCTCCGGTTTTAAAGCGGCTGAGACAGTATGTGGATTCCGGCAGGGAATATCCTGAGCTCGGCGAGCTCGGAATGCTGGCCATTACCTACAGCTCTTCCCGGGAAAAGCCGCAGAGCGAGCTAGGTTTTCTGAAAAGCGAGGGGTGTTATCCCATAGGAGCCTCAGTGAGACTTCAGGGAACACGGGTGGATACGGTGGTGTCAGACATGGATTTCGATGCCCTGTGGCGCGATTCCCGGGGGGCCTGTACTCTCAGCAATGAGGATGGTATCAAATCCTGTCTCTCCATGTCATTTGCGGACAAGCTGCCTTCCAACGTGGTTCTTTCATTTAAGAACGGCTTTATTGTAGTTGAGGATTTTCCGACGGCTCTGCATTATGATGTTTATCGTAACGGCGTAAAAACCAGAGTGGATCTTACAGGGGATATTCTTCGCGAGTACGAGCTTTCTCCGGATATTTTTAAAACCCCGCTGGATATATCTCTGGCTGTTGAGATTCTGGATTTCGAAGCGGCTGTGGCCAGGAGCTGCCAGGATCGCTCCGGACTGGAGGATCTTACTAATTACCAGGAATCACTGGCCGTATTCCGTCTTATTTATGAAATTTTGGCTCATCTGTCTGTTCAGCGGGATCTCTGATTTCCCGCCGGAGGTACGGATTTAATCGCCCCCTATGGAAAAAGTGCAATGTTCTGTTTTCAGCTGGATGATATTTGCTATGCCGCGTCCCGGGGGACGGGACTCAGAGGATTCGGAAGTCCGGTTCCCGCTGAGGATTGTGCCGTTTTTCAGAAAGATCTCTCCTCCGATATTCCCATGTTGCTCCGGCGTCGGCTGCTACCGGCCGGAAGACTGGCGGTAGGAGCTGGATCCCGTCTGCTGGCACGGTGGCCCGATATTTCCAGGATTATTTTCGCATCCAGAACCGGTGAAAGCGTGCGCTGTTTTCGGATGCTTCAGGAAATTTTTGCCGGAAACGGCCTTTCTCCCATGGAGTTTGCATCCTCGGTTCAAAATAGCAATGCCGGAGTCCTGTCCATTATCCGGGGATATCAGGGGGAGGTTACCGCTGTTGCCGGAGGAGTGAACACTTTGTCCGCGGCTGTTACTGAGGCCTGGGCGGCTTTATGCGCTCATCCTGACATGAAAAGGATTCTTCTGGCGGTATCCGAGGAAAGTCTGGAGGGTAGCCGGGATATTCTTGCCGAACCTGCGGATTTTGGAGGCGAGTATGCGCTGGTTCTGGTGCTTTCCCGCTGCTCCGGAAACGGGAGGGCAGGAGCGGTGCAGGATCTTCTGGAGGCGCAGTGGCCGGAAGGACGGTACCTCCGGCGTTATAACGGGGGGGCGTTTTTTGGTTTTTCTCCGGAACGGGATGGAAATCTTTCCGGCCGGGAGCTGGGAGCGGCGCTTGCTGACGAATGCGGAATCTGGGAGCGGCCATAGTTTGTTGTTTGCGGTGCCATGAGAACAGTTAGCGCTTTTGTAAGAGGTCTTACCACTCTTTTTATTTACGGAGTGTTTTCCGGAGGAGCAGTCCTTAACGGAACTCTAATCTATATTCTCCTTATCATTTTTATCAGAGATCCCCGTAAAAGACAGCTGGCTCTTCGCAGGGCGGTGAGAGCAGGACTCCGTTTCTTTATTTTTCTGGCAGGAATCCTTGGAGTTTTTCGGGTAGAGGCGGGCGATATCCGGGAGCTTCAGGGACTCCGGGGAGCTGTGATTATTGTAAACCACCCCACACTGGCTGATTTTGTCATCATTATTTCCCATCTGGATATCCATACTAATACCATGGTCAAGAATTCGCTGACGCATGGCTTTATGAAATACGTCATCCGGCATCTCGGATATGTAAATAACAAATCTGATTTTACGGAAATGAGGGACGCGGTGGCAGCCGGGGACAATGTGCTGATTTTCCCGGAAGGAACCCGAACCCGGGACCCTGCGGCACTGGTTTTTCAGAGGGGCGCTGCCAACCTGGCCATCAGAGAAGCCATACCGTTGCAGCCGATTTTTATTTATTGTGACGCTCCGGGATATCTGTCCCGGGGTTTTTTATCCCTTAGGGTTCCGGATCATGTCCCCCGTTATTACCTGAAAAAAGGAGATCTGCTTCGGCCGGAGGAATTTTTGGAAACGGAAAAGCTTCCTTCCGTAAATGCGAGACATTTAACAAAAAGATTAGAAAAAATGTATAACGAGTGGCTTTTGAATTGTAGTAACCGCAAAAATCGGTAGAATTCCATTGTTTTAAAAAGAGCAAACTGAGGGATGTTATGAGCGAAGATCTGACTCTTAAAATCAAGGAAATGATAATTACTGCCCTTAACCTGGAGGATATCACTCCGGATGATATTGATACAGAAGCCCCGCTTTTCAATGATGGGCTGGGCCTGGATTCTATCGATGCCCTGGAGCTGGGGCTGGCCATGAAAAATACCTTTGGAGTTACCATTAACCCGGAATCGGAGGATGTTAAAAGGCATTTTTATTCCGTGAAAACATTGCGGGAATACATTGAGGAAAGTAAAAATTAGCAATTAGCAACGTTGTGGCGGCGGACAAAACAATTCTCCGCCCCTCTGTTTTTTTCTGCCGGCCGGACTATCAGGTTCGGCCTTTTTGTTTGCCTGAAAAAACTTTGTCTTCAGACTTTAGGATTTTCTGTTTTCCTTTCTTTTATTGTGACAAGGTCAGTTTCTCAATAATCAGCCCGGAATTTCCTGACTGGAGAAGTAATTTTTAGGATTCTCAGAGACTGAATTTAAATATTCTTTAATTAATTCATCTTTTGCAAAAACTACAGGTTTGTATATTGTTGTTACATGATAATGCATGTTGATATGCAATAAAATTAACAATTCTGTGAATCTTTGATAATCTCATCACAAAACAGAAACTGCAATGCTTCTGATATCTGATTGTTTTATAAAGATATGATATTAATTGTATTTCTTAAAAAGGGCGTGATAATGCAGTTATACGCTTGAAAATACATGCATAATATATCTAACAAGGAGATTTTATAATAATGATTAAAGATGAAGATCGGGAGCTCCGGAAACAGCGCAGCCGGATTTGCGACCTTGATGATCAGCAGCTTTACGGGATGACGGATCGGGAATTCTATAACGATTGTTTTCCGCTTAAATCACCCTGGCTTACTGCTGACAGATACCGGATTCCTGCCGATACCGATTCCCAGGCGCGGGAGAATCTGAATCTGCATATTCGCAGCTTTTTTCGGCCGGAGTTTATCAGGAGCAGCGAAGCCGGTACTGATGCCTGTTATGAGGATCTGTACAAGGCCATGCAGAACTTCAGGGACGAGTACGCCTTCAATAACGATTCCCGGATGTCTGAGGAGCGCTTCAGTGAAATGTTCGGTCAGGCCAGATATCCCCGGTGGAATTTCCTGGTAAATGCCTCGTATCACTTCAGCTATCTGCAGTTTCTGAAACGGGAAGCTCCGGACAGCAGATGGTGGGATGACAGTAGTCTTGACACCTCCTCCAAGATTAAGGCCTATCTCACGTCCGCAGATGATGATTATCTGGAAATCTTTCTGGAGGCTGTCCGTTTTCTTGCCGACGGCTGCTGGGAACAGTTTTGTGCCAAGGTTTCGCGACAGCGCCGGGTGGATCATATGTGTTTTTGGATCAGTCCCCGCGATTTTTATCTTCTGGAGGAATTTGTCAAAAGAAACGAAGACCGTTTTGTGAAAGCCATGCCCTTTGTTCCGTACAGCGGAAAAATCGGAATAACCATGGAGTTTATGGGATGCACTCCCGGCTCCTATAACGAGGGGATCGCCCTGATGCTTTTTGCCTATGTGAACAGTGTCCGGGACAAATCAGAAATGACGGCTGAAGATATGTATGACCGGATGATGAGAATGAAAACCTCCAGGAGCTATGAGGGCGATCCCGGTTTTCCGGACTGGCGTGGCAGCTTTGAGAAAGGGACCTGTATCTCTTCAGGATCCCGGATACTTTTGCTGGAGAGCATTGCCCATGTTCTTAGGAACAAAGCACCGGACAGGAATTCCTTTATTTTTAAGGCAGCCGGGAAATATCATCCCGAGTGGAGAGTTCTCGCTTTTAATAATTATCAGAGTTCCCGGACGCGTTACCTGAGATCCCAGTATCGGGAATCCCTTTGGAACTGGAATTCATAGTTCCTGACAGACTTCTGAAAACAGAATCCGGGTTTTTGTATCTGTCCTGACATATAAATGATCAATAACAGCGGGGGCAGCAGGAAAACAGCCTGGTATTTCGGTCCAGGATTACCGGAGCTTAATAAATGCTGTCAGGAAACAGATTTTCCGATGTGGTTTTTCATCCCCGCTGTGTTTGCCGGCTGCGGCAATGGTCATCGGGCTTAAATGAAAGGCCTGGTATGAGAAGGAGGTGGAGCGGAATGGCTTAATTTTGACCGGTAATTATATTTCTGAAAAGAGGTCTCATGATGATGATTCAATCCGGTACCGGAACTGCCAAAGCAGGGAGCGCTGTCGGAGATTTTGTACTGTGGATAAAACAGTGAATAACGCTGTGAATAACACTGTGAATAACCATATAAGGGACAATAGCCCACCCTCTTTCAGGCTGGTTTCTGCCCCCCTTCCTGAGAACTATGGCAATGCAGTTTTGGAACGCTGAGAAAGCGCTGTGACAGTAATGCTTTTTCGGAGGTGGCTTTTAAACAATAAAAACTTCCTGAAAACAGGTATAATTGCAGGTTATTGGGGCAGCGGAGGCTCCTTTATCAGTTACTGACGGCGATAGCTGCATGGCGTGCAGCCTAACGGAGCTTAACGGACATGAACACTCGGGAAGAAATTTTTAACGACCTTCGGGATATGCTGGAAACCGATTTTGAAATCGACAGGGATCTTATTACCATGGAGGCTCTCCTGGGAGAAGATCTGGATTTCGATTCTATTGATGCCATAGACATGATAGCCCAGCTTCAGAGACAGCTAAAATGCCGTTTTACCCCGGAGGATTTCAAGGCGGTAAAAACCGTCGGGGATGTGGTGGATACTATCTGTGCCCGGCTTCAGGAAAATTCCTGATGACAGTCCCTCCTCCTGATTTTCTGAAAGAGCTGCTCAGCAGTGAAAGAAGCTGCGTTCCGGCGTTTTTCAGGGATAATGCAGTCCTTTCTCTGGAACAGGTATTTGCGACCTCCTGGGATATTGCGGCGCGGCTTCCGGAATTGTTTGCCGGGCAGCCGGTGATTCTGGCACTGGATGATTCCTCGGAGCTTCTGGCGGGGATGCTGGCCGTCTGGGTCAGAGGGGGTGTTCCCTTTACACCCTGCGGCTTGCGGGAGGCGGGACTGAGAAAGGCTGCGGCTTACAGCAGTATCGCTGTCGGCAGGCAATCAGTTTTGCAGGAAAATGAGGTATCTTCCGGATTTCGGAGCAGTGTGCGGTTTATAGATGTTTCGGAATTTTCTGAAAGTCCGGATTATTCGGAGGTTTCTCTGGCGGAGAAACGCCGGGATTTTCGGAGACGTCTTGAGAAGCTTGCGGCCCAGAATTCGTCCCGGCTGGAATTTGTGCAGATGACTTCGGGATCCACGGGGGAACCCAAGATTGTCGGCCGCACGCTGAACGGTCTAATGAAGGAGGTGGCGGCTCTCGATTCTCTCGGGATTATCGGAAAAGATAATGTTTCTCTTTGCGTCGCCACGGTGCCGAACTATCATGCCTATGGGATTATGTTCCGGTTCTTTTTTCCGTTGGTTGCGGGAATTCCGGTTTATGACGCCATGATCCGCTATGAGGAACAGTTTGCTGTTCCCGCAGGTTGGGGACGTTCCTTTATGACGGTGGTAAATCCGGGATTCCTTAAGAGACTGGGCTCTTCCGGAAGCATTTCCGGATGCCGGCTTCTTATTTCTGCCGGAGGCCGTCTTTCGGATCATGCGCGGACACAGGGACAGTCGTTTTTCGGGAGTGATATTCTGGAGATTTTCGGCAGTACTGAAACTGGAGCCATGGCCTGGCGCTATACCGGAAATGCCGATGATTATGTGTGGCGTCCGGTTCCCGGAAATCACTTTTATGTTGCTTCCGGGGGACTTTCGGAAAGCGGCGGCAGAATTCCTCTGTCTGTATCCGGAGAGGGGGTGTTTCTGTATGCCTCGGCGTATCTTGAAAATGCGGGACTTTCTGGGGTCCGGGACGGCTGTGAGATTCCGGTATTTGCTCCTGGCGATGAAGTGAGTCTTTCTGAAAATGGCGGCCTGACCATTCTGGGGCGGAGCGGCCGTTTAATCAAGGTTGAGGACAACCGGGTGTCCCTGGATCAGGTGGAAGCCTGCTTTGCCTTTATTCCGGAGATTGCCGATGCCGCGGTTATTCCTTATGAACGAGAAGGACGTGAAGGCACGCAGGCATTCATAGTGCTGAATTCCCGTGGGCAGTCCCTGCTACGTGCCACAAGTCCGGGGAGAATGATGATCGGGTTTCGGAATATTCTCAGGAAGCACATGCTGCCTCTGGCGGTTCCGCGCAAGTTTATTATTCTGGCGGAAATTCCGGTTAATGCCAATGGCAAGACCGATTACCGGAAGCTTGTCCGGATGGCTGCGGAGCATAGTACTGCCAGGACTTCGGAATCTGGAAAACAGTGAGGTGCTGTTATGCGTAAAACCGGGGATTTCAGCCGTACAACTCAGGAGCTTCTTGAAAATGCCGTTCCGGACGGTGTCATAAAATCCCCAGGCGGTAGCAGCACCTTATCTCTGGGCTGCCGTATTCCACCTGATATGGTCTGGTTTCAGGGCCATTTTGCGGCTTATCCCGTTTATCCAGGGGTAGCTGAGCTGGATCTGGTGCTGAAAAGTCTGAAGCATTTTTTTGGTTTCGACTATGAACATTTTGTACTGGAAATTCCGCAGATTAAATTCCCGAGACCTGTGCTGCCGTGTTCTGATATTATGCTGACGGTTACCTGGAATGAGCCGGCACTTAAATGTGAGTTTCGGATCGTGTCCCAGGACGGCAGGGCAGAACCTGCGGATCTTCATGCCGCAGGAAAGCTGTGCTTTCGGAAGCCGGTGCGGGGCTGATATCCCGCAGGCTTTGGTGAATAATGCGGGAGTTTGTCTGATTTTGACTGAATATCATTGCCGGGAACCAGTCATGAGCGGAGCAGGAAAGGATGTCTGAAATTAAAACCGAAAATGATGCGGCTGTAGACAGCGGGCACAAGGAAGCGGAGATCGGAATCAGGGAGACTGAAGAGGCCTCATGGCGGAAGGAATCCGAGAAAACCTCCGTCCTTGGCATCAAAATTGTTCTCAAAATCTATGACATTTTCGGAAAGCGGGTTTCTTTAATTCTGGTCTGGTTTATCTCGCTATGGATTTGGATATTTTCTCCGGAACTTCGGAAAAGCTCCCGGATCTATCTTGATCGGGTAAGCACCTTTGCAGCCTCCCGGGGGATCTGTCTCGGACGTCTCTCCACAAGACGTCATGTGTACCGGGTGGCGGAAAATTTTTTCGAGCGGCTGCTAACCTGGAAGGGGGTGATAACAGCGGAGCGGCTTAATTCCGAAAATCATGATCATGAAAGGATGCTGGCCCGGGCCCGGGAACCAGATGGAGCAATCCTTATCGGGGCTCATGTGGGAAATTCCGAAATGCTGCGAGGAATGAATTCTTCCTGTTCCCGTAAAAAGGTCAGCTCTTTCATGTATGCCCGGCAGTTTCCCCGCTTTATGGAGTGTATCAGGACTCTGAATGCCGAGAGCGGTCTCAACATTATTATGCCGGAGGAGATTACACCGGCAACTGGTATTTATCTTGGCGAGAAGCTGGATGCGGGGGAGTGGATCTTTATTATGGGAGATCGGCTTCTGGATGGAGATACCCGTTCCTGCGAAGTAGAGTTTCTTGGGAGAAAAGCCCGTTTTCCTCTGGGCCCCTGGCTATTGGCGGGCATTTTCAAAAAGCCGGTATATACCGTCCATGCGGTAAAGATCAACGGGGCCTATCAGCTGTTTTTCCGGGAAGTGGGGGAAGTGCGCTTTTCCCGTAAAAACCGGGAGCAGGATCTGCGAAGCTATGTGGAGAGCTATGCCCGTTTTCTGGAGGAGCTCCTGTTACAGGCTCCGTACGAATGGTTTAACTTTTTTGATTTCTGGGAGGAATATGAGACACTGGAGCAGTCTTCCGGAAAGAAAGTCTCAAAACATGGCCGGGGATCTGGCGAAGGGGGCGGGAAACCCGGTGATGAATCTGCTGATGCAGCCACAAAGAGGATTTAAATTCTGAAGCAGTGCGATCCTTCAAACACATATTCCCGCCCGATCATAATCCCCCGGGCATTATGGTAATGCCCGATTTCCGGGGTTTCCCAGACAGGAAGATCCCCCGGGATAAATGGTGCCAGGAGATCCGAAACCACGATTCCGGGATGCTTTTCCTGAAGCTCGGTAAATGTTCCCAGCACTATTCCCGCAATTCTTCCGGTGATTCCCAGAATCTTCAGGGAGGCAAAGCCGCTGATAATTCTTTCCGGGCCGCCACCCAGAGATTCCAGTACCAGAATTTTACCGTCCGGATTCGGCATGAACGGAGTTCCCGAAAGCTTCAGGAAGCACCGGAGGTTTCCGCCGATAACGATTCCCTGCATACGATTATGTTTTCGGAATCTTCCTTCCGGAGTGACCAGAGACGCCCGGGAATCCGGATTTTTAAGAAAATCAATAAGCTCCGTCAGTCTGAGTCCGGAGTGGTCCATTAACGCATGGAGCGCCTGATAAAGTACTCCGGAGCTTCCTCCGGCAGCGAAGAAGGCATTGAGAAGCACTGTAAGATCGCTGTATCCCGTGAAAATAGTATTTCTGCCGGGAAAGATCAGATTCTCGGGATGCAGAAGGAGCTCGTTAGCTGTATCTCCGCCGGAGATATCTATGATGAATTTAAGATTCGGGTAACTGAGGATCTCCGCCATGTCACGGGCCTTTAGCTCCGGAGAAGGGGTTTGGGGAATTCTTTCAGAAAGAGTTTTCCCGGTAATCACGTGAAAGCCGTTTTTTTCTAGAACGGCTTTCAGGGCGGCAAGCAGTTTCAGCTTTTCCGGGTGAGGAGCATCGGAGAAGCCGGTAATGGCAATATAGTCTGTCATGGTGTTTATCATAGCGGTTTTTGCTGTCCTGCCGGCTGTGTTGCACAGCAGACAGTATTTATTTTGAGGACAATGGGAAGCTGTTTTTTAAGGAAGTTTATGGAATACCTTTAGTACAGTCAATGCCTGAAAAATGGCTGGCCGTTATACTGGGGCTTATATATCTGCTACATTCCGAGTCTCTGTCAGCCGTTTATCAGTCCAGGGAATCGAATTTAACTATCAGGAGGATTTCTGTGATCTACTTTACCAGCGATCTTCATTTTGGACACCGGGGCATCATTGATATGAAAAAACGGCCGTTTCGGAATGTGGATGAAATGAATCACTGTCTGCTTGCGAATTTCAATGCCGTGGTGCATCGGAATGACACTGTGTATATTTTGGGAGATCTATGCCACCATATGACAGTTGATGCCGCGAATGCGATTATATCCAGAATGAACGGCCGAAAGTATCTCCTTAAGGGCAATCATGACAAGAACTATAACCCGGATCTTTTTTGCGAGATCCGGGATCTTATGACGCTATCCTACAATGGTCAGGAATTTACCCTGATGCATTATCCGATGCTGTCATGGCCCAAAATTCATCAGGGAGGCATTCACCTTCACGGACACATTCATGAATCCGCAGAGTACAATCTTAAAAACCGTGCAGAAGGCATTAGACGCTATGATGTCGGTGTTGATGCCAACTTTTTCTGCCCGGTGTCCGTAAAAAGCATCAGCGAATTTTTCGGGGGGTAGTGCGGTGCTGCTGTGTTAGGGATGGAGTCTGGTGCCGGGGGCTCCCGTTATTATGCTTTCTCCCTCAGCAGTGCCTTGCAGGGGGTAATACGCCCCGAAATCCGGTCTTCGATCATGCCGGCGGCCTTCAGCACGCTGTCAAGGCTGATGGGCGGTATAGTATTGTTGCTGTCCAGATAGCTGTGAAGATATGATTCCGACCGGCTGTCAATCCCCATTCTCGCGCAGACAATCCAGGATACACATTCCGCTTCAAATTCCTCAATGTTTTTGTCATGCGAGTTACGGGATTTCCATCTTGAGGGATCCGGTGTGCCGAGGTGTCCGCAGTAGAGATGTCCCAACTCGTGGAGCACAGTGGCAAAAGTTTCCACAACACCCAGATTGCGGTTGACAATAAGATTGTACTTTACCAGCACTTCCTTGTTATTTCCGTATATCTGGTATTTCCTTGCATGCGTAGAAGCCAGCTGAATTGATCCGGCTCTGCAGGATCCGTTGTCAGCTTCATGGAAGGAAATCCCGTCGGCCGGAAGATTGAAAAGCAGCTTTGATAAGGCATCCTTGCAGGCTAGTGCATGTTCCGGGGCTGGAATTTTAAACGGGTTAAGCAGTTGTTCCGGGAATGGGCGGTCTCCTTCGGTATCCTGTACCTCAAACACGAACTGTATGGGACGGAATGGCTTCAGAATCAGCAGCGGGCGGGCTCCTGGCCTGACAGTGCGTCCGAATTTTTGAAGCCAGTCTTTTGCTGTGGCGACGTAGGCACTTCCGGGCCGCTGGATGTGAATCAGCATAGCGTTGTAAGGCGCCAGATTTCCGAATCTTTTTACAAACTGCAAAAGGTCCTGAAATTCATTGCTTTCGCGATAGGTTCCCACCCGCTGGAACAGCAGATCAAGCTCCCCGGGACGATCGTTTTGCTTAGTATTTTCTTCCATCTTCTGAAACCTCCTGTTGTTAAAACAGAATCTGAAGATTCTGTAATGTTTAGTCATTGTATAATAGTATAGCATAATATTTAATAGGTGGTATATATTATATAATGATTTTTTGGAACGGTTTTGCGACTTCTTTCGAAAAATGATAATTTTTTCTGGAATCTGATAGTGGTTCCGGAGCGGAATGTCCGAAAGGGGGAACTGTGCATTGTTTCCGGGAACAGGATCCGGGCTCGTCCCAGTTTTACAGCGGAGGATTTAATAATTCCGATACCTGATTTGCCGTCGATGTTTTAAAATGCGCGGTATACGGGAGTTCTGGACGGGAGCAGAAAAGCCTCTGGAAATTCGGGGACAGCTTTCAGGACAATTTCATCAGTATTGGAATTTGAAAACGGAATTCATGAAAATGATTGTGAAAATGGAGGAAAAACCGTGAAAGCAGTGCCGGAAAAGTCAGATTCCCGGATGCGGTGTTGTAAAAGAGGGGCTGGAAGTTCTGTTTTGTTCAGTCGTCTGGCCGCCATTTTCATGCCGGTCCTGTTCCTGCTTTATGGAACATATTCCAGCACGGCTTCGGCAACCGCCGGAAATGCGGCACCGGTTTCTGATTCTCTCCGGGAGCTTTTCCGGGACGCCGCGCCCCATAAGGCTTTTTTTACACTGGAGAAGTACCTTTCAGGGCCGAACCGTACTGTGTTTTCCGAAGGCAGTGTGCTGGTATTTCCCGGCGCGGGAATCTGCTGGATGGCCGAAAAGCCCCGGAAGCAGCTGTGGCTTATTACAGCTTCGGGGATTTCCGACCCCGACCGTTACCGGGTTCCAGAATCTGCCCGCGGCGAAAGACCCCATCCCTTTTTCTCGAAAACCATGCAGGCCTTTACTGAACTTATCTCCGGACGTGCAGCAGATCTGGAAGGCGGGTATGATCTTTCTCTCTCTCCCGGAGGAGATTCTTCAGAAACTGTTCTTAGGCTGCTGCCGCGGGATCCCGGAGTTTCCCGGGTTATCGGGGAAATCGTGTTAACAGTCGCGGATTCCCGGATTTCCGGCATCAGTATTGCGGAAACCGGGGGCGGCCATACCCGAATAAGATTTATGCCTGCGGAAGATCATTCCGGTTTTGATCCCGCTTCCGGGCTGGAAGCTATGTGTCATGATCGCTGACAGCGGAAAATCTTCCGGCTATGTCTCCGGAAAGGGAGCCTTTATCCGGGCGCTGGCTTTTCTGGCCGGCATGCTTTTTCTCGTTCTGTCCGGACTTGCTGCTGTAATAGAAAATCCCTCCTGCATTACCTCGGATCTTGGGGCGCTGCTTCCGGATAGCGGCGTCTCTGATGACCACTGCTTTACCGGACGCATTGCCCGGGAAATCGTTATCATGGCCAGAGCGGATTCCTCCTCTGTAATTAGCAGGGAAACTCCTTTCGGGACGATACCGGATATTTTGAGCCGTTACCCGGAAATTATTGCTGACGATACAGCGGTTCTTGACAGTACTGGCAGGTACATTTTTGCTCACCGTTATCTTTATCCCCCGTATTTTAATAATGAAAATGACCTTCGGGAGGCGGTGTTCGAGGCGGTTTACAGCCCCATTGGCGGCCTTACGGATCCGGAATTTCAGAAGGATCCCTTTCTGATAATGCGGCATTTCGCCGGAATTCCGGCCGGTAATTTCACTCAGGATGCTTCCGGTTTTCTCAGGACGGAAAGAAACGGAGAGATTCATTATCTTCTCACCGGGAGAATAGCATCCGGAGCCAGTCTTTCACAGGAAAGGGGCGAGCGGCTTCTTGCGGAGCTTTTTGAAGAACGGGATCGTCTCCGTCACCTGGGTGTTCGTCTCAGTTTTGTATCGCCGTTTTTCTATCAGGTCCGGGCGACCGGGAATTCTGTTTCCGATATGACCCGTATTGGAGGATTTTCCGTGGCGGTACTGGCTCTGGTATTTATTGTTATTTTTCGTGGCCTTCGCGAGCTTTTGGAAACCTTGTTTTTCCTGGCGCTGTTTCTGGGCGGCGGCGTGGCTGCAGTGATTCTGATACTGGGACATGTCCATGTAATTACCCTGGGAATGGGGGCGGCCCTGGTTGGAATCTGCGCAGATTATCTCATTCATTCCCTGATGTTCCGGCGGTGCGGGGATTCTGCTGCCGGAAGAAAGCTTGCCGGCGCTCTTCTGCTGTCCGGAGCCACCAGTATTGCCGCCTATCTTATCATGACACTGACATCGCTTCTGGTTTTGCGGGAGCTAGCTCTTCTGGCGGCGGTTTCGCTTTCTCTGGCCCTGATGACAGCAATCCTAGTCGTTATTCCCTTCCGCAGCAGAAGATCTTTGGCATTTCCGGCCCGTAAGGAGTCCCAGCGGATTCGGTTCTCTATGTTTTCAGAAAGCGCTGTTCCAGGATTCCGCAGAGGAGTTTTCGGAGGTGCGGCGCTTCTTATAGGGGCGGGGCTCTGGGCTGCTTCTGGTATTGTTCCGGACGATCGGGTATCTATGATGCAGGAACAGGATGCGGTGCTGAGCGGGATGGACCGGGATATCAGGGAGACACTTTTCAGTTCCGAAAAAACTTTCTGGTATCTGGTAACCGGACAGGATCGTGAGGAGGCGATCCGGGAATGCGAGGAACTACGGGATTACCTGCCGTCCGGACTCCGGAAGGCTGTGTATTTTCCCTGTGATGCCGTTCCCTCCCTTAAAACCTCCCGGGACAGTCTCCGGCGTTATCGGGAGGCTCTTCCCGCTCTGGCTGCAGCTTATGACAGTGCGGGGCTTCCTCTGGATGAACTTCCAGAAATACCGGAATCTGCGAAGCATGTGAAAGAGGAGATTCCGGACAGTATTTCCTGGATGATTTCCGAAACTGCAGTGCTGCTCAGGACTGGAGGTGCCCCGGAAATACAGGAGGCTCTCAGAGAGGCTTTGCTTTCCTGGGGGAATGTGAAACTGCTAGACAAACAAGCACAGTGGAATAATGCTTTTCGGGATTTTAGGGTACAATTGACCGGGGTTCTGGCGGGGGCTTTTCTGACGGCTCTGGCGGTTTTAGTCCTGGTGATGCGAAAAAGAGTGTTTTCCGGCTTCCTGCTTCCGGTGCTGGGAGGTCTGTCCGGAGGTATTCTGGGGGCTGTTTTTCTGTCCGGGGGCTATTTTGGACTGTTCTCGGTTATGGCTCTGTTTATGATTTTGGGACTGGGGGCGGATTACTGCATTTTCATGTTTTCTGCCAGTGCCGGAGATTTTCAGGCGCGCTGGCGGGCTCTTCTGGCCTCCTGGCTGACCACGGAGGCGGCATTCGGTGCACTGGCATTTTCCGAAACCCGGGTTCTGGCTTCTTTCGGCTGCATGCTGGCTCCGGGACTTCTGGCGGTTTTTGTTCTGGCGGCCGTGCTTAATTTTCCGGAACGAAGACCGGATTTTTCTGATAGTTCCAGGGACGGGAGCGGAGGATAAAACTGAGATGATTTATCTTAACGGTCTGGAAGCAGTTTCCGCGCTTGGCGGGGACAGGAATGAGGCTGTGCTGGCTATCAGGAATAACTGTTCCCGCGCTTTCCGGACAATACCGGGCTATCTTCCCGGGGATATTGCCGCTGACCTGGGAACAGTGACCTGTCCTTTGAATGCTCCCGGGGATACGGATTCCCGGACCGGCAGACTGGCGGCCCACTGCATTAATCTCTCCCGGGATATGATAACCGCGGCCATCCGGCACTACGGGCCGGATCGGGTGGGACTGGTACTGGGAACATCTACCTCTGCCATCAGCGAAGTGGAACAGGAAGGGCGGATCCTGATGGCCAGAGGTGAAAGGCTTTCCTTTGATTCCCGAATTTACGAGGTGGCCACTATCACGGACTTCCTGAAGAAAATGCTGGGGCTCCGGGGACCATGCTATACCGTGGCTACTGCCTGTTCCTCATCTGCCCGGGCTCTTATCAGCGCTCTGGAACTGATTAATGCCGGAATTTGCGATGCAGTGATTACCGGAGGGGCTGATTCCCTGTCGGCGGTCAGCGTGAGCGGCTTTTATTCTCTTGGCGCACTGTCTCCCGGTCATGCCCGTCCCTTTCATCGGGAGCGTGATGGCATCAGCATCGGGGAAGGTGCCGGAATCGCACTGGCCGCCCGGGAGAAGCTGGAACCCCGGGCTCTGAAGTTCCTGGGCTATGGCGCCACTTCCGACGCTCATCATATTTCAGCCCCGGATCCTTCCGGTAAAATGCCGGCTGCTGCCATGAGAAAGGCTCTGGATATGTCGGAACTTGATCCTGGGGATATCGGCTATCTGAATCTTCACGGCACAGGAACCAGGCTCAATGATGCCATGGAGGGGCGGGCTGTTTATGAGGTATTCGGGAACAGGGTTCCGACGTCTTCAGTAAAACACCTTGCCGGACATACCCTGGGGGCGGCAGGAATTACTGGAGCCTATGTGGCCTCACTGGTGCTTGACGGTGTGCCGCTCCCCCGGCATGATTACCGGCCGGAGGAGTTCCGGGAGGAATTTCCGGAACTCGATCTGGTAACTGCGAGTGAAAGATATGCGGAAAGACCGTATGTAATGGTAAATTCATTTGCCTTTGGCGGAAACAATGTGTCGATGGTGTTTGGAAAATGATTGGAATTGATCTTTCGCCGGAGGAATTTTTTCAGCTGATGCCTCATAAGGAACCGATGCTGATGATTGACGGGGTTATCGAGGCTGATCCCGAACTTGATTCTGGTACTGCCTTTTATATTCCCGGGAGGCGTCCCATGGCCGGACTGAACCCTGACGGTTCCCTGCCAGTACATATTGTGCTGGAGGTTATGGCTCAGGGGTGCGCCGCGATTTTAGGGATCTGCCGGCTTCTGAGAAACGAGCCTCCTATGGATAAAGGGCTGCTTCTTTCAGTCAGGGGTTTTAAAACCTGCTGTACCGGATCGCTCCCCCAGGGAAAGAAGATCCTGATTACTGTAAAGAGAGAGCTTCTGGAAAACGGTTTTGCAGTTCTGACTGCTGAAGCGCGGTTTTCAGCCCCTCCGGAGGAAAAGGGTGATTATGCTCCGGAACTTTTGTCTGTGGCCCGGGGACGTTTTTCCGTATGGAGCTCCGGAGCTGAGACTGACGGCGGGGACGGAGAGACAGGACTGCAGCGGATATAACGGAAACAGCTAACAAAACAGGTGATAATCATGCGAAGAATTCTAATTACAGGGGCCGGAACCGGAATTGGGGCGGCTACGGCACGTCGCCTGTCAGGCATGGGGTTTCAGCTGGCGCTCCATTGCCGTAATCACCGGGAAAATGCCGAGAAGCTGGCCCGGGATTTTCGGGATCAGGGGCGCCAGGTTTCCGTTATTTCCTTTGATGTTTCGGATCCTGCAGAGGCAGATGAGGTTCTTTCCCGTGATATTTCCGAAAACGGAGCTTACTGGGGGGTGGTGCTAAATGCCGGCATCACCAGGGATGCCGCTTTTCCGGGAATGTCGCATGAGGACTGGCAGCAGGTTCTGGATACCAATCTCGGGTCTTTTTACAATGTGCTCCGTCCCTGTATCATGCCCATGATCCGTCTTCGTGACGGAGGCCGGATTGTGGTGGTTTCTTCGGTTTCAGGAATTTCCGGTAACAGGGGGCAGACCAATTACAGTGCATCCAAGGCCGGCCTGATCGCTGCGGCCAAATCGCTGGCTGTGGAACTTGGCAAAAGAAGGATTACTGTCAATTCCGTGGCTCCCGGAGTTATTGATACAGGGATGGTTTCCGAGGAACTTCGGGAAAGGGTGCTTCCCCTGGTACCTCTGGGGCGTATCGGGAATCCCGAGGATGTGGCGGGGACGGTGGCATTTCTCTGTTCCGAGGATGCGGGATATATTACCAGACAGGTTATCAGTGTAAACGGAGGAATGTGCTGATGAGGAGAGTGGTGATAACCGGAATGGGGCTCTGTTCCCCTCTGGGATGCGGACAGGATGAGGTCATGCAGGTTCTCCGTTCCTGCAAAAATGCGGTGCAGATGCTGCCGGAGCTTCAGGAATACCGTAACATGACATGTGCTCTTGGGGCTCCGGTTACCGGCAGTCTTCCCGATTATCCCCGTAAGAAAACCCGTTCCATGGGACGTCTTGGAATTCTGGCAGTGACTGCTGCCGGAAGTGCCATAGAGGATGCCGGTCTTGCTGGAAGTCCAGAGCTTACCGACGGTACGGCCGGAATTGCCTGCGGTAGCTCTGCCGGAGCAATGTCCGGAATGCAGGATGTGGCAGGTTTTCTGACAGAGAAGGATATTGTCAGTCTTAATGCCACGACCTATGTGCAGATTATGCCTCATACCTGCGCAGTGAATATTTCTCTGTTTTTCGGAATAACCGGCAGGATTATTGCCACCTCTACCGCCTGCACTTCGGGGGCCCAGGCCCTGGGGTATGCCTATGAAGCTATTAAGTGCGGAGCTCAGGATCTGATGGTGGCTGGCGGTGCCGAGGAACTCAGTCCGCTATCCGTGGGGATTTTTGATGTGCTGTACGCCACTTCGGGAACCCGGGATCCGGCACTGACCCCGCGGCCGTTTGACAAAACCCGGGACGGTATTGTGGTGGGGGAAGGTGCCGGCATGCTGATCCTTGAAGAATATGAACATGCGGTAAGACGCGGTGCCCGGATCTATGCCGAAATTGTCGGCTTTGCCACCAATGCCGATGCCTCTCATGTAACCAGTCCTTCTACAGCGGGAATGGAAAAATGCATGAGGCTGGCCTTAAAAAATGCCGGTCTTTCCCCGGAGAGCATTGGCTATATCAATGCTCATGGCACTGGAACCGTGCAGGGAGATCTGGCGGAAGGTCAGGCGATGTACCGTATTTTTGGGAACCGGACTCCGGTGGCCACTCTGAAGAGTTATATGGGGCATACTCTGGGAGCGGCCGGAGCACTGGAGGCTGCCATGACCATTATGATGCAGCGTGCCGGATGGTTTGCTCCCAATCTGAATCTCGCTACCCCGGATCCGGAGATCGGGGATCTTGCCTATATCCGGGGCGAGGGGGTCTTTTTGGACACTGAGTATGTCATGAGCAACAATTTTGCTTTCGGCGGCGTTAACACCTCGCTTATATTCAGAAAACCGGAGTCTGGACTTTGATGACCGGGAATGCATCTCGGAAAGAGAAAACGAAGCGGAATCCTGCGGTGATGGTTTTCCGGTTTTTTCTGAAGATTCTGTTCTGGGCCGGGTCTCTCGGCTATCCGTTTTATGTTTATTACGGCCTTAGAAACCAGGAACGGCTGGGGCCGGTGCTGTACCTTTTAATTCTGGCAGGGCTGAAACTTTTTCTGGGAGGACGGGATTCCCGGGATATCAATACTGTTATTCTTGTGGCGGCCTTTTTGGCGGGAGGCGGGTATTTTTTGAAAATGTCTCCGGAGTTCATGCTGTTTTATCCCTCCATGGTCAGCCTTGGACTTCTGGCCTTTTTTGGAAGAACCCTTATCGGAGATCGGGTGCCTTTGGTGGAAAGAATTGCCTCTCTCAAGGTCCCGCCCGAGGAGCGGACTCCTTTTTTCAGAAAGTACTGCCGGAGAGTAACGGAAGCATGGTGTGTTTTTTTTATTTTTAACGGATCCGTCGCGCTCCTTCTGGCTTTGATGGCGAATCGGGAATATTGGATGCTTTACACAGGAATTATCTCTTATATGCTGATGGGACTGATGTTTGCAGGAGAGTTCCTTATCCGCATGCTGTGTTTCATGAAGGCCCGAACTGACAGGTAGCTACGCGGAACTAATGCTTTCATCTTTTTTGTTTAGCTTTTTCCCGGCGTGCCTCCGAAAGGAGAACTGCGGATATTCTTTTGAAAAGAAGCCTGAAAAGAACATTTCATTCGTGTAAAGAATTGGCAAATGGTGGATTGTTGATTATCTTCAGTCTGGATTTTGATTTTAAATTATGCATAGTTATTAATGACCATTCAAAAATTCAATGATATTTCAGCCATGGAGGCTCTTAAAAAAGCGCAGTCCATAGCAATGGGCCCTTTTGTTTTCCAGGCTGTTGCCGCTATGGAGGAACTGGGAATCCTGAAGGCTCTGGCGGATCTTCCTCCGGGAGAGAGCATTACCCGGGAAGAGCTTTCCGGAAAAACCGGGATATCGCTGTATGCCGTGGGAGTGCTGACGGATCTGGCGGTTACTGCCGATATTCTCATTGAAAGGGAAGAAAAGGACAACGGCATTACCGGTGAAGACGGGGGGAATGTCTCAGAAGGAAAAGTCTGCTCCGGGGCGATTCGGAGAGGTCTTATGCTTTCAAAAGTTGGAATCTATCTTGCTCATGATCCCATGACCCGGGTTAATCTGTCTTTTACCAGGCACGTCTGCTATCAGGGACTTGTTTTTCTTGCAGAATCGTTAAAAAACGGCAGGCCCGAGGGACTCAGAATATTTACCGAAGACCATGATACGATATATCCCTTTTTAAGCTCTCTTCCTGAGAAGGCCAGGGAGGCCTGGTTCGCGTTTGACCATTTTTATTCGGATCGGCTGTTTCCGGCAGTTATCCCGGAGTTATTTAAAATGTTTTGTCCCGGTGTTATTTACGACGTGGGCGGCAATACCGGAAAATTTGCCCTTGCTGCCACGGATTATGACAGTGCCGTCAGGGTTACCATAATCGATCTTCCGGAACAGTGTGCCATTGCCCGCGGGAATATTAAGAGTGCTGGCCGGGAGGAGCGGATTGACGTCTTTCCGGTAAATATTCTGGAACCGGATCCGGAACTTCCAGGAGACGCCGATGTCTGGTGGCTAAGTCAGTTTCTGGACTGTTTCAGTACTGGACAGATATCCTTCATTGTTTCCCGGATTGCCAGAGCTGCGAAGTCCGGGGCTATTCTGGCTGTAAATGAAATCCTGGGCGATCGGCAGAAGAACGATGTGGCTTCCCTGGTGATAGATGCCAGTTCTCTTTATTTTACTGCTCTGGCCAACGGAGTCAGCCGTTTCTACCATGCCCGGGATCTGATTCCGCTTATCGAGATGGCGGGTTTTTCCCTTTGTTACGAGATGGATCATCAGGGTATGGGGCATTCGGTGCTGTTTTTCAGAAAGAAATAAGCCGGGACTCCGGTACTATTCAGAGTAGACTAGTCAGTTATCAGAGATAACCTGCTATTTTTTTTCCAAAGCACTGACAAAGCTCTCGTATTATAAACAGCAAAATAAGGCAGATAACATTGACTACTAACGATAACAAAAAATCCCGACAGCTTGAAAGAATCAGGAAGCTTCTAAGTCTTAGTAAATCGGCCAATCCTCATGAGGCAGCCACGGCACTTAATATGGCTATCAGGATTCTCAGGGAGAACGGACTCACTATGGATGATGTGGGTCTTTCGGAAATCAGGAGCGTGATAATCACCAAGGTGCTTTCGTCCAGCATGAATAAAACCCCGGTATATGAAAATATGTTCCTGAATCTTATTCAAAAATCTTTCGGTGTTAATTTCATACTGTGCAGCGACGGTTACCGGAAACGTTACGAAATATATGGTCCGGCTGATCGTGTGGATATGGCTGCTTATGTCTGCGAGGTTCTCGTGAGACAGATTTGCGCTGCCAGAAAGAAGTATCTCAGAGAATACTGCGATTTTCCAGGCTACGGCTACTTAAGAACTCTTAAAAGGGATAAAGCGGACAACTATTGCCGGGGGTGGGTTTCCGGAGTGTCTCAGCTGGTGCACGGTTTTGTGGAGGTAACGCCGGAAGAGGAGAAAATGATGCTGGCGTATCGCAATTCCAAGTATGTGAACATCGGTATGACCAAAAACAGGCAGACCAGTGCCAGCTGGGACGCCTCAGGTTATCGCCAGGGCATGGCTGACGGTCTCAATGCAACTCTTAATCGGCCGGTTAACGGCAGTGATGTCCGGGAATTTGTTCTGGGATATCAGGGGTGAGTAGCCGGAGTCTGGGCCTCAGAGTGATAGCGGAAGACTCAAAATGGCCGGAGAAAACCGGAAGTATCGTGTTTTCTGTTCCGGACATAGCTGATTGCCTGCTCCGATTCCTGTCATACTGTCAATTCTTCCCCGGTACGGATGAGGTGCAGCTGTTCTCCCATGATTTCCTTCATGATTTCATATTCTGGCCTGCCGGTGCAGTGGCAGGTATAGAATACGGAGGTGAATTCCAGAAGCTGTGAGGCGATGTTCTGAACCAATGCTGTGTCTTCAGCGGTCAGAGAGGCATTCTTTTTAAGATGGAAGCCGCTCAGTACCAGATCCGGATCCCGGTTCAGGAGTTCCCGGCAGCGATGCATGATGTTGACAATGCCGCAGTGGGCGCATCCTGAAAAGAGGGCAGCCTTTCCCTGGCTGGAAACAATAAGATGCTGTTCGTGCCGGAAATCATCCCTGACAAGAGTTCCGGAGGCGGTTCTGACTTTCAGGGGATGTCCGAATTCCGGGGCCGGGTATTTCTGTGGGACTCCGGTGAATATTCTGAGCTCGCTGTCTATTTCCAGATCTCCTGTCAGAAGCGCTGTATGATCCGGAAGCCGGAGTTCCGGAGGAAGCCCGATATAGCGGGGTTTTTCATGCAGTGATATATAGTTTTCCAGAGCGGATCTCTGAATACAGATGCGGGCCCGGGAAGTACGGGAAAGAAGAGCCGGAAGGCCGCCGCCATGATCGTAGTGACCGTGGCTGATTACTACCGTGTCCGCCCGGGAAAGGTCGATGCCGGCAACGGCGGCGTTTGCGAGCAGGAGATCCGAGGCTCCGGTATCAAAGAGGAGACGATGATTTTCAGTGGTGATCCAGAAGGAAAGCCCGTGTTCTGTTCCCGTGGCCGTAAAGGCAGGATGCGGTGCAAGGGGCGAGATATCGCTTTCTTCTGGAGAACGGCGGAAGTTTTCGACAAGAGTGAGAATTTTCATGAGGGTCTGGGGAATATCCGTTTTATACAGCGGAGCTCCTGATAGGGGGTAAGTTATCCGGAGGGCGGTGATTTCTGACTGTTTCCGACCTCAAAAAAAGACACCGAAGAACTTACCCCCGGTGCTGCGGTTTTTCAGAAAACAGGAGCCCGTCTGCCTTAGTGCTGACCATTGGCAATGGCGTTTTTCCGTTCTTCGTTTTCCCGGTGCTTTTCCATCACCTCCTGAATCATCTTCTTGGGGGTATCGGCGTCAATGCACTGGTTGATACTCTGTTCCAGCTGGCTGACCTTTTCAATGCGTTCGCTTTCGATCTTCAGAATGCAGTCATCATACTTTGATTTCTGCTTGGCGCGGCTGAAGGTATATTCGCAGTCCAGCTTCTGCTTGACACTGTCATCCTCAATGCGGCGCTTCTGATAGCTCATCTTGTCATAGGTGGTGTCTATGCAGAGCTGAAGTCTTTCCTGTCTTTCTTTCCAGGCCTTCTCTTCATCGTTCTTGATTTGCTCCTTGTTCATGAGCCTGTCGTGAGTTTCCTTGGCTTTGTTTGATTCGTCAATCATCTCTCTCTGATGGGCAGAGTAGTTTGTATTCACAGACTCGTATTTGACTCCCCATGGTTTTGTTGGGGAGTAATGCACTGAACCGTTCTCATCCACCCATCTGTATACGATGTTGCCGGATGATTTTTCTGCAGCTCCGGCCGATACGGAGACTGCCAGTGACAGCAGAGCAGCAGTGATTATCTTATGCATGGTCTAATCCTTATATTGCCGGGTTTGTCCGGTGGCGGGACAGCAAGAAACAAAGCCACCGTACCGCCCATAATCAGGTTTTGAAAAGCAAGTCAGCATCCATACCTGTTCAGACATAATCCAATTATACCTGTTGGAAACTGATGATTACAGAAAACCGGCTGAAAACGTTATTTCAGTTAAACATTATTTTCAGAAAATGGCATAAGCTCCACAAAACGGGAATATTTCCTTCGAAAAATCAGGTCCGTGGTCACAGGTTTTGAATACCGATGCAAAGATTATGCGGGGAGGTACCTCCTTTTTTGGCGATTACAGGCGCTCTGGCTACCGGAGAAAGTAAAATTTTTTTGTGAGGTATGGATGTATAAATTTTTTTTATAAGGAAATATAGGCAGAATTCATTTTCCTTAAGTCCCGGGATCGCTTATTATTGCGTTTGCGATATGCATCCTTTCATGTGCTGCGTCAAACAGAATTTTTTATGCCGGTAAAGCGATTTTTTCTGACGGTATAATACGGGTTCGCCAGTCTCAGAACATGGAATGTAGACGGGAAGGAAATGAAACAACGGAGGATTTAATCATGAGCACTATTGCCAGTATATTTGAGAACAAGACCAGAAAGCCGGTGATATCCTTTGAAATCTTTCCGCCGAAAAGGGATGAACTTCTGAAAAATATTGATGCGACTCTGGCCGTTCTTGCCAGTATGCATCCTGATTTTGTTTCTGTGACCTTTGGAGCGGGAGGGTCTGTAACAAATTCGGCAACTGTGGAGATTGCCAGTAAAATCAAAAAGCTGGGGATTGAATCGGTAGCTCATCTTACCTGCCTTAATTATTCGAAAGCGGAAATCCTTACAATGATCAGGAATCTGGAGGCCAGCGGCATTGAAAACATTCTGGCCTTAAGAGGCGATTCCAATCCTAACGCCGAGCCAAAAAATGACTTTGTACATGCCAGAGATCTTATCGCCTTTGTAAGGGAAAACAGCTCTCTTGGCATCAGTGCGGCCTGCTATCCCGAAGGGCATCCGGAGGCGGAAAGTCTTGATGCCGATATTAGACATCTCAAGGAGAAGGTTGATGCCGGTGCCACACATCTTATCTCTCAGCTGTTCTTTGATAATGACATCTTCTATCGTTTTATGGATAAGGCCGGAAAAGCAGGGATTAATGTTCCGGTGGATGCCGGCATCATGCCGGTGGTCAACAAGGCGCAGATAGAGAGGATGATTAGCCTCTGCGGTGCCTCCCTTCCGGAAAAGTTCCGGAAAATCCTCGACCGTTACGAGAATGACAGGGAAGCGCTTTTTGATGCCGGTATGGCCTATGCGGTAAGTCAGATTATTGATCTTATTGCCAGTGGCGTGGAGGGAATCCATATCTATACCATGAATAACCCGAAGATTGCAGACCGGCTGACCAGCGCTATAAAGAATCTTTTCTGATTTTTCTGGCCGGCGTCTTATCGGGTGTTTTTCCGGAATGCCGGCTTTTTGTTGAAGCGATCAGTTTTTATTCCCAGGAATTCCTCAAGGGCATATTTATGCGTGCCGGTAATGCTGTCATAACCGGCCTTTTCTTTATCCGTTAACAGGATTTAGCTCCTTTTATCAGTCCGTTCAGTGCCGTGCTGTTTCCGAGTGGCAGTTTCCGCCATAAATCATAAAAATGACATTCCTTTCGGGAAAACTTTTGTTATCACTTTCAGGGAATATAAAATAACCGGAGCATGAAACCGGGAAATGAGAAGAAACAGGAGAATCGGAAAATGGCCTACAGCGAGCTAATCAAGGATTTCAGCCGCATAAGATCCTATCTCAGATGTTTTTATGTGTACGGGTTTCAGCATCGGGACGACTTTACTAGGAAAAGTGCCCGCAGCTATGACAATGAACGCCGCCGTATTGAAAGCTGGCTGGGAGGCTATCTTTCATTTCGCCAGGATGAAAACGGACGGCGGATGTTTTTTAGTGTGGACAGTCGCCAGTTTCCCCGGAATCCTCTGTACCGGGCCTTCAAGACGAAGAGTTTTACAGGCTGGGATATTGCGCTTCACTTTTATCTTCTGGCAATTTTAAACGGATCGGACCCTCTGGCGATTACTGCCATAGCGGATCGGCTTTCGGAAATGCTGTCCTGTTTTGAGAACGAAGATCAGCCTGATGAGTCCACTGTACGAAAAAAACTTAAGGAATATGCAGGGCTGGGGCTTGTTGTTCAGAAAAAGCGCGGGCGGGAAACTGTTTATGAGCTCAGCAGAGGAAATCCGGATCTTGGAAGCTGGAGGGAGGCTCTGACATTGTTCGCGGAAGTAATGCCTCTTGGTGTAATCGGTTCTTTTATTCAGGATCGGCTGGAGGGGCAATGCGATTTTTTCCGGTTCAAGCATCACTACATCCTGAACGCCCTGGACAGTGAGGTTATTTTCGAGATTCTCCGGGCGATACATGAAAAAAGACTTGTATCCTTTGTAACAGCTGACGGGCATGAAATTGAAGCGCTGCCATTCAAACTGTATATTGGCACCCAGACCGGAAGGCAGTATGCTCTTGTCGAATCCCGCAAAAAAGGACGGTTTTTCTTCCAGCGTGCGGATTTTATTGAAAAAATCAGCGTGGGGGATTTCTATGAGGAGCCCCCGGATCTTAAGCGCCGGCTGGAATATTTTCGGAAGTGCTCCTGGGGGGTTTCCGGCAGTAACATGGAACATCCCGAGCGTATTGAGATGGTTATTCAGGCTGGCCCCGATGAGGAGTTTGTAGTACAAAGACTGATGAGAGAAAAACGTTCCGGTCTGGTGGAACGGATTGATGAGTGTCACTGGAAGTTTTCTGCGGAAGTCTATGATCCTATGGAACTTCTGCCGTGGCTGAGAAGCTTTATTGGGAGAATCACGGATATCAGCTGTACTCGCGAATGGGTGGTTTCCAGATTCTACCGGGATTTTGCAGATCTTTCCCGCATGTACGGAGTCGGGCGATATGATTTTCAATGAGATTTTCAGCAGCTACTATCGGGTAACGGCGGCAATTCTCAGGGAGGCTGCCAGAGGTAATCTTACTGAGAGAAAGCTTTACAGCATGGTTCGGGATCAGGCTTTCGGGGAAAGCATTCTTTCACTGCCCGAGGAGCTTCGGAGTGCGAGATGGCATCTTCTGGATCAGAATCTTGTCACCCCTCTTAAGGAGATTCCTGAGCTTCCGCTGACGGTTCTGGAGAAAAAATGGCTTAAAACTCTGCTTTCCGATCCCCGTATCCGGCTTTTCAGTCCGGATGTGACCGGACTTGAGGATGTGGAACCGCTGTTTTCTCCGGAGGATATTGTTTACTATGACCGTTATGCTGACGGAGATGACTGTGAGGATTCCGGGTATATTGAAAACTTCAGAACTGTCCTCAGGTCGCTGCGGAACCGGGAAAATCTTGAAGTGGTATACGAGAGCCGGCATCATGAGACAGGCACAATTTTTATAACCCCTTTCTACCTGGAGTATTCCGAAAAGGATGATCGTTTCAGACTGATAGGGGAAGGACATAAAAGACGGTTTACGCTGAACGTGGCCCAGATCAAAAGTTGCCGGATACTTACAGACTGGGAAACCGCACCATTCAGGGAAATGGTCAGAAAGTCCGTGACCTTTGAGCTCAGGGATCGGCGCAATGCACTGGAACGTGTTCTTCTGCATTTTTCCCATCTGGAGAAGGAAACCCGAAAGATTGGCGATGACCATTATGTGGTAACTCTTAAATATGATCAGGAGGATGAAATAGAGATGGTGGTGCGGATACTGTCCTTCGGTCCCTTTATCAGAGTTACCGAACCGGAGAGCTTTATCGAGCTTATCAGGGAACGCCTTAAAAAACAGATGGTTCTTTCAAATACCTGGCGGAGGAACATGCAGCAGACAGGAAATGACGGAGTCTAGTCAGGATCGCAACTTTTTTGCCGGGATCTGCAAGGCTGCTGCCAGTATACTGAGTTTATCAAAAGCACGAACAGCAAAAATTATTCTGGTGTTAAGTTGTCGGTTCGAGTCCGGCTGACAGCCTGGCTGTCATAGTTCCAATTGGTAGAACGAACAAAAAAGTGTGCTTTGTCAGCCCCCCTTGGGAGAATATCCTGAGGGGGGTATTTTTCCGGACTGAGCTAATCTGCCCCGGAAGTTATCACTGTTCCCAAAAACAACTTTTGTGATGAGAGTGAAATGGCGGGTGGTCCCGTAATCAAAGGCAATGGGGGAAGATCGCAACATTTTTTCCGGGATAGCAATATGACCCCGGAGTATATTGGATACATCAAAAGCACGAACAGCAGCGTTTTTATGACGTTTGGTCGCCGGTTCGAGTCCGGCTGGCAGTTTTGACTGCCATAGTTCAGTTGGTAGAACAGGCAAAATCAGTGTGCTTTGTCCAGCCCCCCTGGGAGAATATCCTGAGGGGGTGTTTTTTTCTGGAGCGCAGTTTTACACAGTTTTTTGTCCCCATCCCCCATTCCCCGCCCTCATTATTATTGACAGAACCAGAGTATTGCTGATTCCAGTGATGATGGGCACGGGAGAATCTGAAAGGGTAATGACAGTTCGCAACATTTTTTCCGGGAAGCCACCGGCCCCTCCGGATACAATAAAATCATCAAAAGCGCTTACAGCAACTATCATCAGATATACAGAAATGAAAAGCGCTTTGTTTCCATTAAAGGCGCAGACAGCAATTTTTCCTCGCCAGGGAGCAGGGCAGGTTCGAATCCTGCGAGTATCGCAAGATGCTTTAGTTCATGGTCAGAACGGCTGATAATGCGCCTTGTTTGTAACCATAATGATGTCTTTCATTAGACATTAACCAATATCTTAAGATGAGATGAACCCGTGTTTGTTTGCAAAACGATTCACGCATATGACTTCTTAAGTTCCTTGCATGTGCCTGTAGCAAGCCTGCAGAGATAAATTCTTGAATATCCCGATTATTGCCATCGTATCGTTATTGTCATAAAAATATAATCATAATGATTGTGTCTCTGATGATTTTTATGTTCGTAACTTTTTTACCGGGAAGATGATTTCAGTACTGAATACAATAACATCAGAATCATTAAAGACAATAAACAGATGTCATGACCTCGGAGGATCTTTGTGCGCAATCCGCCAGCAGTTTGACAAGATTATGCGTTCAGAACAGCCGGAAATCCCGGTCCGAGACATTTAAAGGAGAACAGTTATGCTGAATTCATTGAAAAAGCTGACCAATGTCACTTATACCGAAAACGGAGCAATAACTCCACGGAGTACCGAATCTGACTGTCTGGATCTTTTTGCCACCATCGGCGCGCTTCGGAATGCTTCCGGGGATCAGATTCAGAAACGCTTTTTCAGGGCTTATCTCGAAAATCCGGATATTGCCATGAAGACTCTGTTTTATTCCCGCGACATCCGGGGCGGACTTGGTGAACGGCGGGTTTTTCGGGAAATCCTGAAGTGGCTGGCCGAAAACCGGAAGGCTTCACTGCTGGCAAACCTGGAGCAGATTCCGGAATACGGTCGCTGGGATGATCTTCTGGTGCTGATTGACGGGAATGCTGGTGCGGAGGCGGGGGCTTTTCTGAAGAAGCAGTTTCAGGCTGATATGAAGGCTCTTGCCGCGCATGAAAAAATTTCCCTCTTGGGAAAATGGCTGCCTTCCATCAATGCTTCCAGTGAAAATACTGTCAGACTGGCACGGCGGCTGGCCGGGGTTTTCGGGATGCGCAGTGTTGATTACCGGAAGGCTCTGTCCGCTCTCCGGGCGGAGATAAGCATTATTGAAAACAGTCTTCGTCGGGAGGATTATACCTTCGATTATGGCAAACAGCCTTCAAAGGCCCTGTTTAAATATCGCCGGGCATTTATGCGGAATGACGGCAAACGCTACGGGGCATTTCTCGCCAGAATTGAAAAAGGGGAGATCGCCATGAATACCGGGTCACTGATGCCTTACGATATTATAAGAGCTACCTATAACAGGAGGCTCAGCGATGAGGAGCGTGCGGCTCTTGATGTTACCTGGAATGCGCTGGAGGATTTTACCGGGGGAGAAAATGCCATTGTAGTGGCGGATGGATCCGGATCTATGTACGGAGGACGCGGCCTGATTCCGGCTACTGTTGCCCAGTCTCTGGCCATATATTTCGCCGAAAGAAACCAGGGGCCGTTCCAGGGATGCTTTATAACCTTTTCGGAGACTCCGCGACTGGTGGAAATCAAGGGGCGGGATATTGTGGACAAGGCCCGGTACTGCGAATCCTTCAACGAATGTGCTGACACCAATCTGCAGGCGGTATTTGAACTGCTTGTAAATGCTGCTGTTGCCAAACAGGCTAGTGAGGAGGAGATGCCAGCAACGGTTTATATTGTATCGGATATGGAATTCAATGCCATAACCTGTTCCTCATCCCGCAGCAACTTCGAGTATGCCAGAAGCCTGTTTGAGTCCAATGGCTACAAAATGCCCCGGGTAGTATTCTGGAACGTGAATTCCCGTTCGGAACAGCAGCCGGCAACCAGGGATGACAACGGTGTTGTTCTTGTTTCTGGGGGATCTGCCAGACTGTTTTCTCAGGTTGTAAGGGGAAATGTTTCAAATCCCTATTCCTTTATGATGGAAACTCTTTCAAATGAGAGATATGCCTCCATAAAGGCCTGAAATATCCATATTCGGAACTGGAAAGGTTCATAAAAGTGGAGAAGAGATCGCTTGCCGCGGTCTCTTTTTTTATTTGAAGCTCGTTCTCTCAAAAACAGCTATTCATTAGAAAATTTCAGCCTTTTAAAGAATTCTGAAACGGTGCCGGAATCTGTAAATTCGACAGGAAAAGTTTTCTTTTCAATATTTTTGACAGTTATTGTGGAAAATTTTGTTTGTATTGGAGATTGTTCTCTATTGTTTTTGAATTATGCAGTTAAACAAATTGAATTTTATAATAATGCCTAAAAAGTATTTGGTTTGCTTAAAACGATATGTATAACATGTGATTAGCCGGCTGATACAGGTGATGATCGTGCGGTGTTTTTTTGCGTGGCGCATGATTAAATAGCCTGATTTCAGCCTGAGAAATACCTGTTTCCTGCAGGTGTTCAAAAACAGGGAATGCGATTGCAGAAGCTGTTTTTACTTGTGTAGCTGCCTATGCCAGATATTTTCGGGGGCGGCTGACAGGTAGGATTGCTGCATATTTTCAGAATATTCCTGAGAGAATTTCGGTAACCGGAGCAGCAATTAGGGGTGGTTGTGCGCAAAACCGAAAATGGCAGGATGCACGGAGTGATTTAACAGTGGAAGTATCTTTATGAACAGGAGAAATACCGGACTTTCCGATCATATGATTGTGTACGGGATCAGACCGGATTATGACGCAGCAGCTAAAAGACTTTTGTGTCATAAAATTGAAATTGCGAATATTTTAAAGATGAGTATTCCAGAGTTTAGGGATAGTGATCTGACGGTGGGTGTGATTATCAGGGATTACTTTTCCGATGGCTTTTCATTCGATCCATGTGTTCCGGTGGATCAGGAGGTGTCCGATGCTGATTCCAGAATTCAGTGTGTGAATACAGAGGATAAAACACAAACCGAGGGCGGTGTTTACTTTGATGTTCTCTTTGACATCAGGGATCCTGGATGTGGTGTCGACCAAAAATTAATGACCGTCAATATTGAATTTCAGGGAAAACAGAATATTGACTACCCTCTTCTGAATCGGGCTGAATAAGAGCGTTAAAAAGTGTTACAGAATGAGTTTGGTATACCGATGACTGTGGAAATAAATGAGGAGATGAACAGGATGTGCAATTTGAGCGAGGCCCTTATAGACAAGGGACGGGAAGAAGGAATGGAACCAGGGGATGAAAAAGGGCATTGAAAAAGGTGAGAGAAGAGCAACACTGAATCATGTCAGAAATCTGATGGAAAAAATGAAGCTGGACGTCTTCCAGGCTTTTGATGTCCTGGGAATCCCTGAGTCTGATCGCGGCCATTATCTAAAAGACCTTCAGAACGATTAATATCTGTAAGAGCTTTCAGGCTGATGTTTGTCAGTTTTTTTGGGGGGCAGGTTCCAGTCTCAGACCAGATTCCCGGGTTATTGATTTTTCAGACGCATGCATGACATTATCCGGCTCCGTTGTTGTGCTATAATTTCCTGTTTCGGAGATATTATCAGAAGACGGGGAAACCAGGAGCAGTTTCGATGAAGCTTTATTTAGTGAGCGGGAGAAGCGGGGCCGGAAAGACCATTGTCCTAAGAGTGCTCGAGGATTTGGGCTTTTACTGCGTAGATAACCTTCCGGTTAATTTTTTGCCGGAGCTTATCAATATGAGCAGAGAAAAGCACAGTATGCTGGCGGTCAGTATAGATATCAGAAATCTGCCCTCCAGTCCTGAAGGCTTTATCAGATTTGTTACCAGTATCAAGAAGGATCCCCAGAATGAAATTACCAGCATTTTTTTGGATGCAGATGATTCTACACTGGTAAGACGTTATGAGGAAACCCGCAGAATTCATCCTCTCGCCAAAAATAAGCTAGGCCTGGAGGAAGCTATCAGGGAGGAACGCCGGATGCTGAATCCGGTGGCGGATCTTGCCGATATACGCCTTGATACCTCTCACAGCAATATTCATCAGCTTTCTGAAACCATCACTGCTTTGGTACTGGGTAAAAAAAGCAAGGATCTTTCAATTATTTTTGAATCCTTTGGTTTTAAATACGGAGTCCCCAAGGATGCTGACTTTGTTTTTGATGCCCGTTTTCTTCCGAATCCTCACTGGGAGGCGGATTTGCGGCACCTTACCGGTATTGACGAACCAGTGGTGAAGTTTTTTATGAAATATCCTGACATGCAGCTTTACGTACAGCAGCTGGATGCCTTTCTTAATCAGTGGCTGCCTCTTTTGGAAAGAAGCAACCGCAGCTACCTCACTGTAGCGGTAGGGTGCACCGGGGGACAGCATCGAAGCGTTTATATTGCCGAAGCTCTGGCCCGCAATTTTAAGGCCCGGGAAAAGAATGTTCAGGTAAAGCACAAGAATATGGACCGGAACCTGATTAAGATGCCCACATACTTTAATGCCGACGGAACACCGGTGTTTTCCAGGGATAATAACATCAATAGCAATAAATAATTAGGGTAGTCCGGAAACCGAAAATGCTGGGAACCATTGTCAATGCGGGCACGATAATTGCCGGAACAGCCGTAGGCGCGACTTTCGGGAGTCGTTTTTCTGAAAAGTATCGCGAGGTTCTTTTCACGGCGGTGGGCATGATTGCACTGGTGGTGGGGATGAGGACATCCCTGGCAGCTGTGAATCATGGTTCCAGTATCATAATTATCATGATTGCTCTGGTACTGGGCGGTGTTAGCGGAGCAGCAGCGGATCTTCACGGACGGCTTGCCAGGGCTGCGGCAAGACTGGCAGAGAACGGAAGCCGGTTTGCGGAAGGTTTAATAACCGCCGTTATTTTTTTCTGTGTAGGAACACTTTCCATTGTCGGTCCCATGGAGAGTGCTGTGCACGGAGACAATACCATGCTTTATGTTAATGCCTGCATGGACGGTATTACCGCCATGGCTCTGGGGGCTGTGTACGGCTACGGGATTATGGCGGCGGCTCCGGTGCTGTTTTGCTGGCAGGGCATGTTTTATCTCGGTGCCTGGATTTTCCGGGAGATTCTTCCCGAATATCTGCTGTCCAGCATTACCGGGACAGGCGGGATGCTTATCATGATGTCGGTGCCGGTTCTGCTTAATCTGAAGAAGATAAACACCGCCGATTACCTTCCGGCACTTGTCTGGGCTCCGGTTCTGTCCTGGGGCTGCTCATTGTTTTGATATCTGTCCGTACTAATGACGGAAATATTATCTTTAGCGTTCTGAATTACGGGACAGACCTTTTTTTGTTACAGTTACATAAGAGGCGGTTTTCTATGTCTTTTGTCTGGAAACTTTTACAGAAATTTCCGGTACCTGCTGTCATGGTGCTTGCGCTGACTTTGCTGATGGCTTTTAGTACCGTCTCTCAGGGGGCCGAAGGGGATGTGGATCCGGCCAATGTCGGAAAAACCATGGAGGCAATCCGGGCAGAAATCAGCAGCCTGGAGGCCAAGGGGGGCGAGCTTACTGAGGCTGACCGGGCGGTGATTGCCGATTATCAGAAGGTTTTGGAATTTGATGAGAAGATTCTGCGTTTTCAGATGTGGCGTACCGGAATGCAGGGACTTAAGGATCGCACCAAGCTTTTTCTGGAAGACTCAACCTCTGCCTTTTCCTATCTGCAGCTTCAGGATATTGAAAAAAAGATTCCTTCCATGAATAAGGATGAGCTTATTCTGCTGGAAACCTACCTGACCACTCTTAAGAACCAGTACAGCAATGCCCGGGATGATTATGCCAAGTATATCGAGAGAGGGAATCAGATGCCGCACCGGGCTCAGGAAACGGCCTCGGAGATAACCGATCGCACCATCGAAATCAATAACCGTCTGGCTGATAAATCATCCGCAGCTCCCAAGAAGACCGAAATCATGGCGCTGCAGGCTGAACTCAGCTATCTCGGACACCGGCAGGTAATGAGTCAGTTCATGCTGGCTAATTCGGGCGAGATCAGTGATTATCTCAAAGGACGTCTTCAGGTATATATCCGGCTTGCGGAAAAGGCGGATAAGCTATTTCAGCTGGCCGAGGACAATCTGGTAAGACTTCGTAACCAGGAAGCTCAGGACCAGGCGCAGGCGCTGGAGGATCAGCAGAGAACCCTGAAAGGTGAGAACCTTCTTTTTGACTATATTACCAGAAAGAACCGCGAGGATTTGGATAGGCGGAACCAGAGAATTGAAGAGATCAACAGATTTAAAAAAATTAACAGCGATCTCTCGGCGGTGATTGACCGTATCAGAACCATCGAGTCGGATCTGGCCAGTCAGATTCAGTATTTTAAGAATTCAGAATACCTGGTGCAGATTCTGTTTAACAAGAAGAATATTGTTCCGTCTATCGATGTACCCGAAAATCTGTCGGATCTGGTTTCGGAAATCAGACTGGAGCAGTATAACGTAAATATGGAGCTGGACAGTCTCAATTCCTATGAGACGTATTTTGACTTTCTCCGGAAGAGAAGCGGTTTTACCGGAGAGCTTTCCGATGAACAGAAGTACCTGCTGGGCGAACAGATGAAGCTCCGGTCAAATCTCCTCACCGGACAGCTGACACAGCTGTCTCAGGAGCTTACCATGGCTGTTAATATTCAGTCAAATGCCACTGCCTATGACAAGCTCAGAGCCCATTTGAACTCTCAGATCAGAGAAGCACTGTTCTGGCGTCCTTCGGCCAAGCATATCGGAAGAAAATGGCTGGAGAAGTTTCCTGAGTCACTCAATCTGCAGTGGAACAACAACCGGTTCAGTTTTGAAGGACTGTCCTCCAAAAATCTCAGACCGGAAACGGTGATTAAATGCGTTCCCCTGCTGTTGCTGGTTTATGTCCTTTTGCGTTCCCGAAAAAACATCAAGAGCAAAATCGATGCCATAAACCGGGTTATCGGTTCTCCCAAGAAGGATAGCTACTGGAATACCCCAAAATCGCTGTTCTATGTTTTTCTCCTATGCGCTCCGATACCGCTGATGGCGGTGATTCTGGGACTGTTGTCGCACGATCTCCTTGTTTTTAATCCGGATGAGACCTATCTCACGGATCCTGAGGGCGGAGTCAGGCTTATTATCACCACTCTGGCACTTATTGGCTTTTTGTCACGGGTGTGGATTGAACTGCGGGCCAAAGGTGGAATTTCCGAGGTGCAGTTTGGTAAAAAGTTCAATACCAAATCCATATTCCGCCGGAGAATGATGTTTGTGCTTTTTGCGTTAATCATGATTTTGGTGGTATGGAAGGAAAATGAACCGCAGACCTATGCTCATGATGTTATCGGGCAGCTGTTTATAATTGTACTGCCTCTGCTTCTGGTTATTCCGTTTATTATCGATCTCCGGGAGCGCTTCAGCGGGAATTCCAGTCTGCTGTCCCGGATTGAAAGTCTCTTTATGACCGGGGTCTGTATCACTATTCCGGTTTTGGCGTTCCGGGGATACTATTACACTGCCGTTGTTATTGCCGGAAAACTGGTCTGGACTTACTACATTCTTCTGATGTATGTGATTATCGATGCCACCATTGTGAGAACTCTGCGTCTCAGAGCCAGCCGCATAGCATATAACAGAAAAAAAGAGGCATTTCTGCAGGCCCGGGCCGAGAAAAACGGAGGGGGCGATTCCGGCCGGATTGCCGATACCGCAGATGTTGCAACTCTTGATGATGATAAAATGCCGATTTCCGAGGTAAATGAAAAGGCAAAGAGGTCGGTTAATTATGTTCTTTTCCTGCTTTTTATGACGATCCTCTATGTAGTGTGGAAGGATATTTTGCAGGTGGTGAATTATCTCCAGTCCATTACCCTCTATAATCTGGATTCCAAGGATGGTTCGGTGGTGACCACGGTAACCATGATGGATCTGGTGTTTGTGGGATACGCCTTGCTGCTAACCACGGTTCTCGTGAAGAACTTTTCGGCCATCCTGGAACTGGTGCTGTTCAGCTGGAGCAAATATGCCAGCCGGTGGAGCTATACCATCAACATGGTTTTTAACTACATCTTTATCGCTGTGTGCATAACCTTTGTTTTTCAGAAGATAGGAATTACCTGGGATAAGCTGCAGTGGCTGGTTGCGGCCCTTTCTGTAGGTCTCGGTTTTGGACTTCAGGAAATATTTGCAAATTTCGTTTCCGGCCTTATCATTCTTTTTGAGCGTCCTGTCAGAATAGGAGATATTATCACCATTAATGGAACCAGCGGCCGGGTGAGCAAGATCCGTATCCGTGCTACCACTATTACGGATTTTGAGAAGCGGGACTATGTAGTTCCGAACCGGGCTTTCATTACCAATCCGCTGACCAACTGGTCCCTGTCTGATGAATGCCTGACCCGTATGCAGGTGGAGATTGGAGTGGCTTACGGTTCCGATATCGAAGCTGCTAAAGCGGCACTGCTCCGGATAGCCGATGCCAATGTCCATGTGCTGAAATCGCCGAAGAGCTATGTGCTGTTTCAGAGTTTCGGCGAGAGTACGCTGAACCTTATTCTCAGGTACCATATCAGAACTATTGCCGACTATTTCCCGTCTATAGATTCGCTTAATACAGAAATCTACAATGAATTCAACAGACTGGGCATTGAATTCGCATTCAACCAGATGGATGTTTATATTAAAAATACTCAGAATGGCCAGGAAATCAGGCTGAGCGACCCCGAATTGCGGAGTCTGGCGGAATCCCGGGAAACAGCCGGAGGAGAATTTGCTTCCTCTGGGAGATCCCCGCTGCCGCGCTCCGGAGTTTAGGGAGAAAATCGGCTCTGTAACGGCGATCGGATATTCCGGGAGGCTCCGGACAAAATAAGGACGGGCGGCACTTTTTTTGAGTTCGGCCCCGGGACGGAGTCTTTTCCGGCGATACTGCAGCCGGAGGGAAGCTCTTAGCTGGTTGTATGTTAAATAGAAGATAAAGTATAATTCCAGAGTGATTTTTCAGGATCAGCGGCGGCGTTAATGGATATTTTCAGCGGCCCTGATTTTTTTTAACCGGAAAACAGTAATAGTATGTTAGATTCCAAATATTTCCGTACGGAATTAGAATTTGCCAGGGATCGTCTGGCTACCCGTAATTTTGTTCTTGATGTTAAAAAGCTCACCGAACTCGAAGAGCAGCGCCGGGAGCTTCAGGTAAAAACCCAGGATCTGCAGGCTCAGAGAAATTCCCTTTCCAAATCCATCGGTGTGGCCATTAAGAAGGGTGAAGATGTGGCACCGGTTAAGGAACAGGTTAAAAAAATCGGCGAAGAGCTGGAGCAGGTTAAGACTGCTCAGGATAAGGTACTTGCTGATATCAGGGAATATGCCCTTACTGTGCCGAATCTTCCTTCAGATACCACTCCGGTGGGAAAGGATGAGACTGAAAATGTGGAGGTCAGACGCTGGGGCGAGCCTCGCAAGTTCAATTTCCAGGTGAAGGATCATGTGGCACTTGGTGAGGAACTGCATCGGGAACTCGATTTTGACAATGCCAGAAAGATTTCCGGAGCCCGTTTCTCCGTGATGAAGGGCGATATCGCCAGGCTGCACCGGGCGTTATCCCAGTTTATGCTGGATCTCCATGTGGACAATCAGGGTTACACTGAATGCTATGTGCCGTATCTGGTAAATCTGGACAGTCTTTACGGCACCGGTCAGATGCCGAAGTTTGCCGAGGATCTCTTCCACACCTCGTTGGATGGCAATGCTGATGGGGACAACGTAAACCGGCATTTCTGCCTTATTCCCACCGCAGAGGTCCCGCTGACCAATATGGTTCGCGACGAAATCATCGATGAGAAGGATCTTCCGATAAAGATCACTGCCCATACCCCGTGTTTCCGTTCCGAAGCAGGATCTGCCGGACGTGATACCCGCGGTCTTATCAGAATGCATCAGTTCGACAAGGTAGAAATGGTGCAGATTGTTCATCCCGACAAGTCCTGGGAAGCTCTGGAAAGTCTTACCCATGATGCGGAGGAGGTACTGCAGCTTCTGAATCTTCCCTACCGGGTGATGGCTCTTTCCACCGGAGACATGGGATTCAGCTCTGCAAAGACCTATGACCTGGAGGTTTGGGTTCCGGCTCAGAATACCTATCGCGAGATTTCGTCCTGCTCCAACTGTACTGATTTCCAGGCCAGAAGAATGCAGGCTCGTTTCCGCGATGCCTCAGGAAAGACCCGTCTCGTGCATACTCTTAATGGTTCCGGTCTGGCTGTCGGCCGCTGTCTTGTTGCTGTTATGGAAAATTATCAGCAGGAGGACGGTTCTATTGAGGTTCCCGAGGTGCTCAGAAAGTATATGAACGGAGTTACCGTTATTAAGCCGTAATTTATTGTGGTACTGCTGATGCCGGTATTTTTCTGAAAGTTGAGAAATGCCGTTTATAAAAGCTCCTGTGGATCCCAGGAGCTTTTTTGGTGTGCTCGGCATGTTCTTATCTACAGGATGAAACTCCCTCTACCCGATTATGCCTGCGGGGTTCTTCCGTTTTTCCTGTTTCCGGGAGTTAATGGCTGAGCCTGCCTCCGCATGACGGTAAGTGGAAGCTGCTGATGTTCTGTGCTCACCAGGTCAGGTCTGCAAGGCATTGGAAATAGTAAAGTACGGGACTTATTTTATGAAAATCCAGCCAGTTCCCAGGAAGATGACTGCCGAAAAAAACAGTCCGGCAATAATGCTTATCAGGAGCCCCGCCTTGTCTTCCATGGGCGGGGGCAGTCTTTTCAGGAGGTGGGCAGTATTCTCGGAACGGCAGGTGATATAGTAATAATTGATGTCGCGGGTCTGCTCGTTATTGGTACGCCCTGATTCCCGGGCAGCCAGAAGCAGAATGGCGGTAATTCTGAGAGCGGCATTCCGGTGCTTAAATGAGCAGAAGCTTAGGAGCGGGAACCGTCCCGGAAGGTGTTTTCTGATGTCAATAATATAGTTACTGCCAAGTTCCCGGGACTTTTCTGTTAGGATTTCCCGGATTTCTGCATCAGAAAGCTCCCGATCTGCGAAGAATTCCAGTGCGCCCCTCCCGGTTACCCGGGGGCGTATTTGAGGATCCAAAAGAAAGTCCGGCTCCTTCATGTCAGGAAGCCAGGTGATTTCTTCGGAAATGTTATACAGTCTGTAGCAGCCGGTCGGATCTTCCCCGGAGATGGGATTTTCCGAAGTTTCCGGTTTATCTGCTGCATCTGCGAGATGCTGGTCACTCATTTTGCGGTGCTTTCTGTGTTTTTAGTGTGGGACGGGAGCGGTTTCTGAGAACCATGGCTCTCATCAAACGTTCCGCATCCTCCTGCCAGGATCCGTTGTAGTCAGACAGGTTGTGCAAATTTCCCGGTTCCCGGAGCATTCCGAGAAGTCTGATAAGATCTCCGGGGATCTCGGAGGCAAAGCCTTCGTCCAGAACTCTTTTCAGAAAATACCGTAGAATTCCGGTGGCATTTTCCAGCGGTTCCGCGATATCCCTCCGGGTTTTTCGGACCAGTCCGGTGAGTTCCAGCTCCCGGTTTCTGAGTCTCTCAAGCTCCCGGCTCTTTTCTGCAAGAATCTCAGGGAGGTATTCCGGGGCATCTGCAGGGGTGAGCGGCCTTTCCGGCTCTGCGGGGCTGAGGCCGTCTTCGTAATTGTGAGAAAATTTGGTAGCTGTTTTTCCCGGATTAGGGGGGATGTTTTCCGGATCGCTGTTTTCGGATTTCTGAAGTTCCTTAAGAAGTCTGGAAACGGTGCTGAAGGAGCCGTGTCCCAGTTTTTTCCGGATACTTATTACAGTTACTGCTTCCCCGGCCTCGCGGAGTGCATCAGCAGCCTTCCTGACATCAGTAATGGTAAGCCTGGGCATAGCTCTGTTTCCTTTCTGTCAGATCCTGCAGCATTCTGATAATGGCGTTCAGGCTTTCGATTCCCCCGGCGAACTCGTGTACTCTGGGAGAATTCCTGATGCGTTCGGTTTCGGATATAAGATGCCGGATAACCAGGGTTTTCATGTGGTTTACGGTGCTCTCCGTGAGTCCGGCTACTTCCCTGGAAAATACCCGTTCCGGTCTGAGGCCGCTGAGAAATTCTGGAAGATCGCTTCTTTCCGGAAGGTGTCTGATGATAATCTGGCAGAGTTCGTACAGAAAAATATATTCGCCGATTCGGGCCGGATCTTCCAGATGCGCCAGAGTCTTTTCCAGTTCCTCAATATGGCCCTGTACTCTGGAAATGGTGATGTTTGTTTCATAAAGCACCCTGGCTGTTTCGGTATCTCCGGAGGCGCCGGCCCGATTTTCCAGGTAGGAGTTTTTGGAGATCCTGCGGGTGGTAAGACGGTTGTCCGTCAGTACCTTCCGGATAGTGCTGTAGGAGCCATGTCCTGTCATTTCCCGGATGCGGTTAAGGCTCAGGGACTCTCCCGAGGCCAGGATTGTTCTTGCGGCCTTCAGGATTTCGTCGCGGGTTACCTCTGCCATTTTCGAGAGTGCTCCCGGAATCAGAGGTTGCCGGAGTTTGCGGATTCCGGAAGGGAATCCGTACTTTTATTCCGGGAAGGCGGTGCGGAATCCCGGAAGAAGGGATTTTCCGCTTTCCGGGAACCGGAAACCGCGGCATTTTCCTGCAAAAGAAGCGGAGTATTGTCCTCTGTGGAGGTTAGCGTTTCAGGCGAGGATAAGTCTGCTGCTAACTTTGTTCCGGCACGGGAAGTGTTCACGGAGGCGGGAGGTTCAGTGCCGGGGGCAGGAGCCTTCATTGCCTTTGGTGTGGCTGGGGCGGGGGAGAGTTCCCGGCATTCCGGAGTCTCCGAAAACGTCGTGATTTTCGCCGCTTTAGTGCCTTTCAGGTAAACATCTCTGAAGAAAGGTTCTCCGGACTGGTTTTCCTGGGCTTCGAGAGCAGCCAGCTCCTCCTCAAGTACTTCCAGGGGTTCCAGAATCTCCGGAATCCGGTTTTGGACAATTTTGTAGACAATGGATTTCCTGAATGTTTTTCCGGCTTTGAGTACGGGGCATCTGGCCTGAAATTCCGGATGGTTGATCGCATCAGGAAAATATTCCGGCTCCAGAGCGAGTCCCTCATGATTGCGGTAGATTTTGCCTGCAGTTCTGCCGGGAACTCCCTCTAGGGCATTTCCGCTGTAAACCTGAAGAGCCGGATAATCAGAATATACTTCCAGAGTGAGCATTGTTTCGGGGCAGTAGAGTTCGCAGAGGAGGGTAACAGGGGTACTGTCTGCGTCCGGAGTGTCCCATACTGCTGCTTTATCGGGGAGCCGGGGATCCTGGTATGCGAGAACATGATCAATACCGCCGAATGGGTAGCATTCCGTGGCAGCCTCGATGTTGTAGGACAGCGGAAGTATTCCGGAGAAATCCAGGGGGGATTCTTCCTGAGTGCTTACGGTTCCGTCTGGAATTCCGGTGTTGTCGGTGTTGAGAATGACTGCCTTTTCAGCTTTCAGGAACTGTCCCTCCAGACTGTTACGGAGACTGAGATTCCAGTAGATATGGCTGGTGATGTTTATCGGAGTATCCCGGGAGGACGCCGCCTCGTAGTCGATGTGAAGGGCGTTGTCGTCGTCCAGGGTATAGGTAACCAGCAGAGTCAGATTGCCCGGGAAGCCATTGTCCATGTCCGGAGATACAAGCTTCAGGGTTACAGATGATGGTGATACTTTGGTGAACTCGAAGCGTTTTTCAGAAAAACCGGTAATCCCTCCGTGCAGGGTATGCTCGTATCCGGAATCCCGAACCAGACTATAGATCTGGCCGTTAAGCTCGAACCTGCCGCGGGCAATGCGGTTTGCCACCCGACCTACGGTAGCCCCCAGCTGAATCCGCTGCTCGGCATAGCGTGATGGCTTGGTTCCCAGAACCGGATGATAAACCAGTTTTTTGTCAGGATCCCACACCGAAAAGTCCAGAACTGTAGCCCCCCAGTCCATTACTGAAACGGTATTGCCCCGGGAGTTGGTGATGGTGTGAACAATGGCGCCGACAGAATAGGGCAAGGCATGCAGCCAGGTGGTATCGGCATTTTCGGAATCGGAAAGAGAAGCTGTCAGATTCCGTGCAGCCGGCGGAGTTTCGGAGTAGTCCCCGTTTTCCGGCTTTCCGGAATAGGTCACGAAAAGGAGGGGATCGATAACTTTTCTTTCTCTCATCTGGCGAATTGGGGGAGCTGCCGGAGAGTCCTTGTCTTCAGGAGCGTTTTTCGGAAGTGCTGTTTCCGGAGCAGTATTATCCGGATTTGCAGCGGAACTGTCCGGCAATCTGTCTCCGGCGGCGTTTTCTGTGAGCGGTTCGGATGTGTCATTCTTGCAGTTAATGCCGGTGTTTTCATTTTCTTTCAGATCTCTGCTGGCTTCGGAGGTGTCTGTAATCCCCGTGTCCTTCGGAGAGGGAGAAAAAATATCCGTTTTGCTATCAGCTTCGGGGGGAACTATATCTTGTGCGGCGGCATCCGGTTCGGCAGCCTGTTCTGAAACACAGTTCAGGATATTCCCGGAAACATCGGTGGCGTCGGAGCGGGGTTCAGAGTTTGCTGGGGCAGGAGTGTTTTGCGGAAGATCATTTTCCGGGGATTCCGCAATGCTTCCGGGCATTTTTTCTGCGGGAGTTTCGTTGCCTGAGGAAAACGAAGCTACAGGTTCCTGAGGTACAGCGGTACCGGCCGGAGGCAGTATTGCAGCAGGGGAGTCAGCAGTGATTTCTCTGTTATCCGGGATTGATGCATTCATGACCTTGATTCCTGTAACTGTAAAAGACGTGGATTTCGGGGGAAAAGCGGACGTCTGTCCTGATGCGGCAGGACAACGCGGCATTTTCAGTTGCAGGAATATTATAGTTTTTTTCGTGATTTTTGCGATACAGTTTTTATTTCCTGAAGATGGGTTCGGGCTTTTGTTTGGCCGATTTTTTTTGGGGGTTTTGGGTAATGCTGGGTAATGCTGGGTAATGCTGGGTAATGCTGGGTAATGCTGGGTAATGCTGGGTAATGTTGGGTAATGCTGGGTAATGCTGGGTAATGTTGGGTAATGTGGAGTTCTGTAAGGCAGTGGTACATTCTAAAAATAATCAAAGATTGTTACAAATATGTCGGGGAAATTCATAGTAAGGAGTAAAATAAAACATGAATAACGTACAAGGGATTTTTATTGATGGAAATGATTGCCGAAGATCAAGAATGCATTCAGGAGTGTGTTATTAAGGAATGCTTTTATTTCACCAGCTTTTTGGAAAAGTTCAACAGTCTGGGAATGAGTATTCGGAAAAGCTTTCTGGAGCGGATTCCTGATTTTCAGTTTAATATGCTTCTTCCGGTATTTGAGACCAGAATTATAAAAAGAAAAAAACGGGATGTGATTATCTCCCTGAAAATTACCCCGCTTTTCCGGGTGGTAGTGCTGGTTATGGACAATACCGGTTTTTTTCTGGATATAGATGCCGAGTACTATATAAACAAATGGGTCGACCGGGTTCCGGTGTATTCTGTCCCCGCCATGCTTCGGATGAAGCCGGAATCGGAACCGGAAAAGGTTCTCGGCTCGCATTTTCAGTTTCAGGGGGAGAATTCCCGGGGCTGCCTCTGGCTTAACTCCTCCTGCCTCCAGCTTATGAACCTCTATGCCGCATATTCCCTTAATGTTCTAATGCGGAAGATTCGGAGAGAGTTTACCCGTTTCCTGAAGAAGCGCAGTGCCGGAAGACCGGCGGACATGTCAGTATTCCTCTGTACCGATGATTTTCAGAATAATTTGCGGAATACTGTGAGTCCAGATTCCTGGTTTCTCAGGAAGGATGTGGATGATTTCAGAAGAAAGCAGTCTGAATGGACGAACAGTTTAAAACGCCGGGAATTTCGGGGCATTTTTTCCGGACTTGCGGAGATAACAGCCACGGAAATACAGAAAGTTTTTCAGAATGAGGACATCCGTGATGTATACGGTCTGATTTCCGGGGAACTTTGCAAGGCAGTTTCCGCTAGTGCCTCTGGAACGGCCAGAAAGACAGGCGGGGCGCAGCTGACATGCTTCAGAAGAGTTGCGGAAGTGCTCCGGAAGGATTTATCCGACAATGACGTCCGGCCGGTGTTGCTGGTTTTTTCCGCTCCGGAAGAGGTATCCCGCATGGAGGATTATTTCAGCAGGAGCCCGGAACTCAAAAGGAGGTTTTTTTTAAGTGATCCGGCAAACCTGCTCCGGATAGCAGGAAGACGGCTTGGTATTCTGTTTCAGGATGAGCCGGATCAGTTTCAGGACTGCTTTATGCGCGGTTTTCATGCTGGGGCCGATTTAATGGCTGTAAGTCTTCCTGCCGACTGTACCGGTAATTCTCGGATTGCTGACAATTTCAATCCCCGTTTCCTGAGAGCTTCTTATATTCAGGAGATTCTGGATGGCGGGTTTTTCGAAAATCCCGAAGATTATACGTTTTCGGAGCGGGTAACCTCGGAAGAGAATCTGCCCTGGAGTCCTGGTCTGTTCCTGGAAATCGTGCGGGAGTACTGCGTTAAAAAACGGGAGCTCCGGCTTTGGGACTACCGTGAGCTTTTGAATATTGAAACCATGGCACTGAAATCGCCGCAGCTCTTCAGAGTGCGGATTCCGGGAGCCGATGCGGGATCGGTTTATGCCGCAAAACAGACGTTCCTGGAATGTCTCCAAAAGAGTTTTGAAATCAGGGATTCCGGAATTAAGGTGAATTCCCACGTCTTTGAAATCTCCCTCAAACGAAAACCGGTTTACAGCAGAATAATCTGTATGAGACCAGACAGAATGAGCATTTCAGAATTACGTTTTCTGTGTGCCCTGGCAGGGGATGAGAGTCGGGTTCACGGTATTACCTGGCAATCAGAAAATCAGGTATCCTGAAGCCCTGGGGCAATCTTTTGCGTTGCCTTTAGGAATTGCGGTGTTTCTGGCGTCATTCAGTAATGGTGCCGGTCACAAACAAAAAACCGGAATCGCAGCGGACTCCGGTTTTTTCAGGATACGAAACCTCAACACAAATTTTCAGGATTTTGCTTCCTCAGTTTCGGTTATCGGCTTGATGCTGTTGATTTCCTCTTCGGTGGAATAATGATCGTGAACTCCGCTGGGAATAGTGCCGTCGTACTGCGGATCCAAAGATACGGAAACTTCCATCATTGAAGTTTCATTCTGCTGAGACACGTTAACCTGAACCTGATCATCATTGATCTGCACATATTTCTTAATTGCGGCAAGAATGTCCATTTTGAGCTGGGGCAGGAAATCGGGACCGCTACGGTTTTCGCGATCATGAACAAGAATAACCTGAAGGCGATCTTTTAGAATTTTTGCCGACTGCTGGTTATCCTTCTTTTTGTTAGAAAACAAGTCACTTAGCCAAGACATGATATTTTCCCTTTCCAGTTGTTACATTTTTTTGCCAAAAAGTCTCTTCCACAGTCCTTTCTTTGGAGCGGTGATGAAACGGAACGGAATATCTGTGCTGCCAAGAAGACGCTGCACGGTGTCCATATATGCCATTCCGGCTTCGGATTCCTCGTCGTAGACAATGGGCTTCCCGGAATTGGAAGCCTTAAGTACCGAAGGGGACTCTGGAATAACGCCGATGAGCTGGATGCTCAGCAGATCCACCACGTCATCCTTGCTCAGCATCTCTTCCTTTTCGACTCTTTCCGGAGAGTATCTGGTAAGGAGCAGGTACGGTTTAATGGGATCAAGATTGTATTCGGCGCGACGGCTCTTGGAATCAAGAATGCCGATAATGCGGTCCGAATCTCGTACTGATGATATTTCGGGATTAGTAGTAACAATCGCCACATCTGCAAAGTACAGAGCCATCAGAGCACCGGTTTCAATGCCTGCCGGGGAGTCGCAGATGATATATTCAAAACCCATGTTATCAAGCTCGTGCAGAACCCTTGCTACCCCTTCCTTGGTCAGAGCATCCTTGTCTCTGGTCTGTGAAGCCGGCAGAATAAAAAGGTTTTCGCAGTTTCTGTCCTTGATAAGAGCCTGGTTAAGAGCGGCTTCTTTGCGGATTACATTTACCAGATCATAGACTACTCTTCTTTCGCAGCCCATTATCAGATCCAGATTACGCAGACCTACGTCAAAATCGATAACGCAGGTTTTATGGCCTTCCAGGGCAAGTCCGGAGCTAATAGCGGCGCTGGAGGTTGTCTTGCCGACGCCACCCTTTCCGGAAGTCACCACGAAAATTCTGGCATTGAAGCCGGTTCTGTAGTCAGGATGAGCCGCATCGGCTGAACTAACTTCCTGAAGGGCTGAATCAGCAACCTGATCCTCGGTATTGGTATTATTTTCTGCCATTTAACGCAAAATTCCTCTTAAAAAACGGGAACACCAGTTAAAAACTCTGTTCCTCAAAACTGAATCCTTCTCCGTTCAGACGCACCAGCACAGAACGTCCGAGATACTTCTCGGGGATGTCGTCCATGGTGCAGAACACCCCTGCTATGGAAACCAGCTGCGGCTGGAAGTTTGTGCAGAAGATTACAGATGTCTTGTCTCCGCTTCTTCCGGCCATCAGTCTGCCGCGCATGGCTCCGAAAATAAAGATGCTGTTGTCTGCGGAAACATCAGCGCCGTAACCAACATTTCCTATGACGGTAAGGCTGTTGTTTCTGGCATAAAACTGCTTACCGTTCCTGATGTTGCCGGTAATGGTATAGCTTTTCGGCGCATTTGTTTCTGCGTCGGTTCTGCATGTTTCGGAGCCGGCCTCAGATCCTGCTTTGTCATTTTCCGTGTTTTCGGTATTGGTATTCTGTGCGGATGCCTGATCCTGCTCAGCATTCTGGCGTTCGGCCTGTATCTCCGACTGAGTCTTAAAAGGGGAGACAATAACGTGACCGCGGTTCCGCAGCGCTTCATCCGTGTCCCTGTTTCCGGTTTCCATGATGCCCGTGCATCTGAAGCCTTTGTCCGAGACGGTTTTCAGAAGGCTTTCCGCTAGGTCGGGATCGTCAGCTGCCACGAGACTGCAGTCAAGCACCAGGGGAGTCGTTTTAATCCAGAGCGCAATGTTCTCATACTTGGCACTGTTTTCCAGAAAAGACAGAATTTCTTCAGTATCTGCAGTGTCCAGATTCAGCACGGTTCCCTTAAAATTGCCGTTCTTGAATGCAATTGCCATCCGGCCCTCCCAGGAATGGATAAAACGGGTGAATTATAGCCTATAATCCGGTGATAGATCAAATTGCACCTCCGGGGATTTTGAGGAGGTGCCGGGCATTTTTGCAAATTGTTTCGGGGGGAGTCCCCCTTAAATCCTGTCCGGAGGTTGCAATATTGCCGCAAAGGTCTTACATTGCCGCTGAACGGTTTAGACAGAGTCGGAAAATCGGAACAAAGCGAGCTGACGGTTCTGGTATTTCCGGAATTTCGGATTTTTAGGAGTATTGTCATGGAATGTCTGATTTACAGAGCTTATACTGCGGAGCTTCGTCCGGTGTACCTATATCTCAAGGATCGGGAGGCTCTGGACCAGGTTCCTCAGGAAGTCAAAAAGAAACTCCGGAAGCTGGAATACAGCTTTACGTTTGATTTGTCTCCGGAGCGTTATCTGGAAAGAGTGTCCGCTCGCGACGTAATGACTGCTCTGGAAGAGAAGGGCTGGTTTATCCGTGTTGACAGCAACACATCAGAAAACCTTCTGGAGGAACTCAGGCGTTCCAGTCAGAGGTAAAAGCCGCCGGGGACATTTTCCGGCAGTCTGTTTCCGCCTCAGTTCAGTAGCTGTTTCATATAGGAGAGACTGGGATTGTCCTTCTTTTCATTTCCGATAGAAGTTTCCGGGCCGTGTCCGGAAAGCACCTTTACAGTGTCAGGGAGCCGGAACAGCTTCCGGGTGATGCTGTCTACCAGATCCCGGGCATTGCCTCTCGGAAAATCAGTGCGTCCCACGGATCCCGCAAAAAGAGTATCCCCGGACAGCAGGAGTCCGCTTTTTTCAAGATAGTAGCAGACTCCGCCCGGAGTATGTCCCGGAGTGTGAATAACCCGGACTGTCTCGTTAAGGCCGAGATCCAGCTCTTCATTGTCGGAAACCCATCTGTCTGGTACAAAGTTTTCTACCGGAGGGAGTCCCAGCATCTGCCCCTGGTGGCACATACCTTCCAGAAGAAAGGAGTCTCCCTTTTCCGGACCGACGATGTCAATATTGAGAATCCTGGAGAGTTCTGGAGCTCCTCCGGCATGATCCTGATGGCCATGGGTGAGAAGAATGGCCGTTGGACTCAGACGAAGCCTGTCCAGCTCCAGCGATAGTTCGCGTGCAGAATCGCCAGGATCTACAATGACGGCATTGTTGTTGTCAGAACAGAAAACAATGCGGCAGTTTTGCTGAAACGGCGACACTCCGTAGGTGAGATATTGAATCATGATTCCTCCTTGACGGCAGAACAGCAGGGGCGGAAATCCGGCGGTAAGAGCCGGAAATTCCGTGTGTTTTTCAGAATCAGTTTACTCTGACAACCAGCCCTTTGAGGTACAGGCCCTCGGGGAACGGAAGAGCTACCGGATGATCACCGGCCTGGGTGAGGTATTCTATTATCTGTCCTTCGCGGCCGGCATCAAGCAGGGCATCGGCCACCACTTTCTGAAAGAGATCCGGTGTCATGTGTCCGGAACAGGAATAGGTCATCAGAATGCCGCCGGGATTCAGAAGTGAGGCTGCCAGCATATTGATATCCTTGTAGCCCCGGCAGGCCTTTTGCAGCTGACTCTGGCTTTCGGCAAACTTGGGAGGATCCAGAACAATTACGTCGAACTTTTTCTTTTCGTCCCGGGCTTTCCGCAGGTATTCAAAGACATCCGCCCTGACAAAACGGCAACGTCCGGGATCCAGATGGTTAAGAACCACGTTTTCCTTCGCAATGGAAAGAGCTGCTCCTGAGACATCAACATTGACCACTGATTTGGCACGGCCTCTGAGGGCATACAGAGAAAATCCCCCGGTATAGGAAAAGCAGTTCAGCACGTCCTTGCTGCGGCAGTATTTTTCGAGGGCGGCCCGGTTGTCTCGCTGATCCAGGTAGAAACCGGTCTTGTGGCCGTTTTCCACATCCACCAGGATCTTCATGCCGGCGTTTTCGGAAATGGTCACCGGCTGCGGAGGGAGCTCTCCTTTAAGCATTCCCTTGCGTTCAGTCAGGCCTTCCTTTTTGCGTACGGCCTCGTCGGATCTCTCATAAATGACGTCATCCGGGAAGATTTTCTCCAGAGCTTTTCTGATGTCCTGAAGATGGAATTCCGTGCCGGCGGAAAGAATTTTGACCACCAGAATTCCGTTATAGCGGTCAATGATGAGCCCCGGCAGGAAATCAGATTCGGCATCAATGACTCTGACGGCACTTACTGCGGTTCTTTCTATGAGCTTCTGGCGGCTTTCCCAGGCCTGGCGGATTCTTCCTTCAAAAAAAGCGGCATCGATTTTTTCATCCGGGTTAAAACTCCAGACCCGGCCGCGGATCTGGGATTCCGGGGAGTAGGAGGCAGTAGCCAGAAAATTTCCGGCACTGTCCTTTACGGTAATATCCCCGCCTTTTTCAGGAGGATCCTTTACCTCCTTTACACCCTTGGAGAAGATCCAGGGGTGTTTTCTTAAAAGTGATTTTTCCCTTCCCGGGTGGAGAATCATAATTCCTGGCATAAACGTGTCCTGACTGTGCTTGATAATTTGAATGGCAAAGATCTGCCTCACAGGGATCCCTCCTGCCTTTATAAACAGAGTGTTTTAGGCACAGGGGCCGGTATTCATCCGGCGGCAGTTCAGATCCTGATGTCAAAAAGCTTTTCTTCTGTAAATCATATCAAAAAGCCGGGAATCATAGAAACGATTGCTGAGAAAAACATTGAAACTGTGGTGATGGCAGAACAATGTGATACAGATGGTGTCTGATAATAACGGTGAACAATATAAGTGCACAAACAAATCAAATGCAAGAACACGTATATTTTTATAATCTGTCTGGAAGGCCTGAGATTTCGTGTTTCGGCATTTTTATTTTTAGGAGGTTACTTTATCATGGTTTAAACCGGAGGTATCGGAGGGATTCCTGTTTATGATAAATCGGATTTCAGATGTATCTGAGATGAGGGATCTCGCATATTCCAGAAAAAACAGCCCTGGTTTTGGTGCTGTACAGTGTTTCTGAGGTAATCCCGCAGGGTTAACTGGAAGGAAGTACCTTTGTATTAGTCAGGGCCGCACCGGGGAGCAGAACATAAATGCCATGTTTTTCTGATAGCCTGGCCCTTAGACTGATAGGAGAGATTCCATGGTTCTGCGCTTTCTTCTGAAAAGCTATATCCTCTGTTTCCACTGCTTTTTGTTATTCATCACTATTTGTTACCATTTATCACCATTCCGGCCGCGGCTCCGGGGAATAAATCCAAACCCGGACAGCGGCAGGGGCCAGGACATTTTCCGTTTCAGTGATATATAGGTCTTCAAATACTTTTCCGAGCGGGACAGCACCTTGCTTTCCGCTTTGTTCAGATAGGCGCCGGCATCCTCCCGCAGGGCTATCTCTCTCTTCCGGCGCTGTCTTCTTACCCGATGACGGAGGGCTGCATATGCCAGAAATCCTGTCAGTGCCGGTCCTGTAAGATAAAGATACATGGAGCTTTTCAGCACCCATAGATTATCCCGGATGATGCAGGTCAATAGGAGATATGCCATAAGAAGCAGAGTTATCGCGGCGGAAACTTTCAAAATTATGTAATAGCGTTTATTAGTAATATACCAGAAATAGCGGATGGGCAGCATCTCTCCGGTAATCACTGCCAGAAACGGCAGTACTGCATACCACATGCTCATATACTCGTCATAGAACCTGGCCACCTCGCCAAGATCCAGAGGAGCCAGGTACAAATCCCGGAGAATCAGCGGCAGGGCACTCACGAGACCGAATATCATGGAGATCCCCAGTATGCGTTTCAGATCCGTCGGAATCTCACCGGTGAGGCGTCCGGTTTCACCGTTCATGGCATAATTATAGGTTCGTCCCTGCCAGAAGGCCTTCATGGTCCATACCGGATAAAGAGCATAGCTGATCTCGGTGCTCCTAACATCCGGTTCTTCACAGATAACGTGGAGATTATCGCAGTTATCTCCGGCGATGAACTTCCGTGAGGAGGCGATTACCCGGGCCTTAATAGCCGGATAGCTGCCTTTGGCGTTGATGTCAAAGATTCTGGCGTCCAGACCGGAAAGATACCCGAAATGAAAGGGAACTCCCGTCTCGGGATGGAAGGGCTCCAGTGACTGGGTTACCGCGGCGGGAATCGAGGCGGATCCGTCCTGAGGCACCCCCTGAAACGTCAGGGAGGCCGCACCGGTGCAGTCATAGACATTATGGAAGAAAAGGTGCAGGTTTCCTGTAACCTGCTCCGTCTTCATAGTAATGCTGTTCGAAACCCGCACATCATAGATCCAGAAGGGAATGTAGCAGGCATGAATGCTTTCCGGCCTGGCGGTACTGGCGAATTCCTCCGGAACAAACAGGCTCTCCTTCAGGATTCTGTGAAAGGCCTCCAGGAAAAACTTCCGATCCTTTTTGAAGGGAATGAGGAAATCCGGCTCCGACTGATCCCGGATCTTGTCGGAAAATACGATGGAATTGCCGCAGAACGGACAGGCATCCGAGGCTCCCAAAGCTCCGGGACGGACAATACCTCCGCAGGAACGGCAGGCATAGGTGCGATTGAGAGACTCCCTTTTTTCCCGATACTCCATAATCCGGTCAGCGGCTTCGGTAAGACTGACGTTATGACTGGCCGCTTTCAAAACAATATCATCGTATTCCGGAATGGTGAGTACCTTATCACAGCTCTCGCAGACGAGGGCCTGCTTTTCAATTCCGAAAATCATATTTCCGGAACAGCAGGGGCAGCGCGAATGCTCGGGAATATTCATATCCTTCTCCTTCTCAGCCTTATAATCTGGCTTTCCTCTCCGTCCCTTTTCTTTTTGCCGACGGCCGCCTGCTTTCTCTATTTATTTTCAGGAGATCAGTACGGTTCATTCTCCTATAAATGACAGAGAGCCCGTAAAATCTGTGCTTCCGGGACAATCCAGACGGAGCGGATCGCCCCGGAGGAGATTCCGGTCATGTCCCGGTAGCGGGATATGCGGGGTCAGACAAATGCGCGGTATTAAGCGAGAGGAAAAAAGGGGATGAGAATCCCGTGACAACAGGCCGGCGCTTCCGTAAATGAAAGGGGCTGAAATCAAAAACAGGTGAAGGCATCCAGGCTTCAGCTCATTACCGTGCCGTCTGCTCACTGGAATGTGATTAACAGTCAGCACTGGGGATCTTAAACGAGAATTTCCGGAAAAACGTTGAGCATGAAGGCATTTTTTGAAAACATTACGGCTTATCCGGACCGATTGTTATGCAGAAACCAATGCCAGCGGCGGAACGGGAATGCTGGACGGGCCGCCGAAAACGGAACTGCGGAATGACTGATCCGCGGAACCGGTAAGCGCTTCGTCAGAAACTTCCCAGCCACCAGTATTTAGGCCGCGGATAGGTCATGGAGGTTTTATGGTTCCAGTAGCGGCCCAGCTCCCGGAGCTCCTGCCGGTCAATACGCAGGGAGTCTTCCCGGGCATAGGCATCGGCATCTGTACGGGGTTTCAGAGCCAGGCTGTCCTGTTCTTTTCTGACATATTTCCGGAAAAAGTCCCTGATAATCCCGCCCAGCCCCAGAGCAATCAAAAAAAGAAGTCCGGGAGCCACCGGGCCCCAGAATTCTTCCCGAAAAATATGAATGCCGGTATCAAGGCAGAACAGAAATGCAGCCAGCCATATAGCTGCCTTCAGATATCCGGTATGACTCCGCCGGCCGGCGAACACAGCATATCTTTTCCATAAAGCAGTGGCAGCAAAAGACGTAAGAAGCAGGATGCTCGCCATGGCAGCAAAAACCAGATCGGCAACAAGATTATTAAACCGGTAGCTCAAAGCAAGATAAGTCCAGAATATCCCCGCCGGCAGGAAAAGGAGCATGCCCCCCGCATAGCCAGCCAGGTTCATAAGTCCGACGTCTGCCGGAGGGAGCCCGGCAGAAGTTCCGGTCTGGCCGTTCATGGCAAAGGTATAATTACGGCCTTCCCAGACCATGGTCATGGTCCATACGGGGAAAAGGGCATATCCCACCCCCCGGGTTCTGACCTGACAGTCCCGGTCCAGAATCCGTATATTGTCGAATTTCCGGCCGGTGAGAAGACGTGCTGATGAATAAAGAATCCGTTCCTTAACCAGTCTAAAGCCCTGAACATGATTTGCGTCGTATATCCGGGCCTCAAGTCCGGCAAGATAGGCGAAATTAAATGGCACTGCATCCTTAATCAGATACGGCTCCAGTGTATGGGTGATCTTGTCTGGCACATCCCGGGAGGCATCCTGGGGGACCCCGCGGAATTCTGTGTGTCCGGCCACGTTTCCCTCAAACAGATCATGAACAAAACTGTTTTTGACCAGCTCAACCGTCTCTGCTGCCAGTTTGGCCCGGTCGTCTACGTCCGCGTCATAGATCCAGAAGGGAACGTATACTGCCCTGATGTTTTCAGGACGGGCGGCGGTACGGAATTCCTCTGGTACAAAAAGGCCTTTTTCCATGATATTCCGGCAGACCTCCTCAAAATGTGCCCGATCCTTTTTGAAGGGAATAATGTAATCCGGTTCCGCCTGATCCCGGTACTTGTCAGAAAAAACAATGGCATTATTGCAGAAAGGACAGGAGTCCGAAGCGGACAGTGCTCCGGGCCGGATAAGGCCGCCGCAGGATCGGCATGTGTAGAGACGATCGGGATTATTCTGTCTTTCGTGAGTTCGTATGATCCGGTCTGCGGCCTCTGTAAGACTGACATTGCTTCTGACTTTTTCCGTAACCAGTCGGTCATAGTCGGGAACGGTGAGACTGAGTCCGCAGCTTTCGCAGACCAGAGCCTGTTTTCCGATATCAAAGGTCATGTTCCCGGAGCAGCCGGGACAGCGGGCATGTTCTGGAATATTCATACCGTGGTGTTCTCTTTCATTAATGGCTCATCTATCTGCATGAAATTTGAATTGCATATGACGCACAGTGCTGGTGCTGAAATCAGTATCGTCATTCGTGATAGCATTTTCAGACAGGATCTGTTCAGTTTTGCAAAAGCCCTGAATTCCCGCTTGCAGGCTTTCTCTTCGGCTGCTATGCGGGCGATCTGGATAAAGTATTGCTTATTTCCCTTGTTGGCCATGAAATCTGCTTTCTGAGATATACACGGAGATTTTATCCCATGTAAACAAGTTCGTTATATACGACGTTCTCAAAATTATGGGTGATATCATACCGGTTTTTCATAATGCGGATGGAATACTAAGAGACATCTTTGTTGTAAAACCTGAGATAATATTCCATCTCCTGTCTGTCTTTGACTGAACATTGTTTTGCGGTGTCTTTTGCATACGTCAATGACCAGATAAATATGTCATTCTTTTGTTCAATCGTTCTGTCCCTGACTAGCAGTTGTCATCCAGGTGCTATCATTCCTGAAATTCTGTAAAACTTTGAAAAACATTTAGGTGGTCCGATAGTCTATAATAGCCGCTGAATTACTATCCAAACGGGGTTCAAGGATTTCTATGAAAAAGCTCATTGTGCTTATTCTGCTGGTAGTGCTGGCCGGAGGCTGGTTTTACTTCAGCAAGGGCGAAGAAAAGAAGCTGCGTTTTATGACCATAAAGCCGTCCCGCGGCGATGTTGTGGAAACGGTTATGGCCACTGGCACCCTGGTGGGGCTTAACGAGGTCAGCGTCGGTGCTCAGGTGAACGGTCAGCTGGAAAAGCTTTATGTGAAGCTGGGAGATCGGGTTAAGAAGGGCGACAGGATTGCGGATATTGAGCAGCGCACCCAGCTTAACGCGGTAAAGATGGCCGAAGCGGAACTCAAAATCGCTGAGTCATCTCTTAAAGAAAAGCAGGCTCTTCTGAAAAAACAGGAGTCCGAGTATAACCGTCAGAAAAAAATGAAGGCCGGCAATGCAACCTCTGATGCGGATCTGGAATCTGCGGAGGCTGATCTTCTTTCCACCAGAGCCGCCATTGAATCATCAAATGCCCAGATTGAAAAGTGCAAGGTTAATGTGGATACCGCAAAAACCAATCTTGGCTATACCAAAATTGTGGCTCCTATGGATGGCGTGGTCATCGGAGTTGTCACCGAGGAAGGTCAGACCGTGGTTTCTGCGCAGTCTGCTCCTACCATTGTCAAGCTGGCGGAACTGGATACCATGACCGTGGAGGCTGAGGTGTCCGAAGCCGATGTGGTGAAGGTCAAGCCGGGCATGCGTTCCTTTTTCACCATTCTCGGTCTGCCGGATCAGAAGTTTGATGCCGATCTGAGACAGGTGGAGCCGGCTCCCAAGTCCGAGAGTCAGAGTACCAGCTCCGCATCTTCCAGTTCCAGCACCCAGGCTATCTACTACAACGCTCTTCTTGATGTCAAAAATCCTGACGGCGTGCTCAGAAAATCCATGACTGCCGAGGTGACCATCGTGCTTGGCGAAAGCAAGGATGTAGTCACCTTGCCTATTGTGGCACTGAGAAAGAAGGTGGCGGAGAATGAATTTATGGTGCACGTGCTTCGGAATAACAAGCCGGAGCCGGTAAAGGTTACAGTAGGGCGCAAGGACAACATTAATTACGAGATCGTTTCCGGTCTTTCCGAAAACGACGAGGTGATTATCGGCAACGACGAGAATTCTGCCGAAGCCGCTGCCATGGCTGCGCAGGATAAGAAGCGCCGTCGCGGCCCTCCCCGCATGTAGTAAACAGCAGGATCGTGCTAACCCTGATAACCTGAATACTGGCGAGGATAACAATGACAGATGTGAACAGTTCCGTTCCAGGAGCGGACACCAATATTGCCGGGGCTTCTTCCGGGACTGCTATAGCCCACCGGGAGGAGATGACCGGTTCTTCAGAAAGACCTCTTCTGGAGGTGAAGGATATCCGCAGAAGCTTCGGCCTGGGAGGCTCGGAGTCCGTGGAAATCCTGCACGGCATCAATCTTAAAATCTACCAGGGTGAGATGGTGGCCATTATCGGCCAGTCCGGCTCCGGCAAGTCCACCCTGATGAACATTCTGGGCTGTCTTGACAAGCCCACTTCCGGGGAATACCGTATTTCCGGCGTGGAAACCAGTCAGCTGGATGCTGATGAGCTGGCCCGGCTCCGGAGGGAATACTTTGGCTTTATCTTTCAGAGATACCACCTTCTGGGGCATCTGCGCGCTGCCGAAAATGTTGAGATTCCGGCTATTTATGCCGGCATTAAAAGCGGCCGCCGTGCAGCCAGAGCCGAGGAGCTTTTAAACAGGCTGGGGCTGGGAGACCGCTCATCCCACCGTCCGGGAGAGCTTTCCGGAGGTCAGCAGCAGCGGGTGAGTATTGCCCGGGCGCTTATGAACGGCGGTCAGGTAATTCTGGCTGACGAACCTACAGGAGCCCTGGATTCCAGGAGCGGCGCCGAGGTTATGGAGATCCTGGAGGAGCTGCATCGGCAGGGGCATACCGTAATTCTGGTAACCCACGATTCCAAGATTGCCGCTCATGCCGGACGCATAATTGAAATCAAGGACGGTAATATTATTGCCGACCGTATCAATGAAGGAAAATCCGGAACCAGAAATCCTCTGACCGATGCCGATTTTGTGAAGCTCAATCCGCATTTTCTGGCGCAGTTCCGCTCCTATGTGGACAGATTCCGGGAGGCCTTTAAAATGGCGGCCATTGCCATGATTTCCCACAAGATGCGCACGCTTCTGACCATGCTGGGCATTATTATCGGCATTATGGCGGTGGTCAGCGTGGTGGCTCTGGGACAGGGTGCCAGTCAGAAGGTTATTAACGACATCAGCGCCATTGGCACCAACACTATTTCCGTTTATCCCGGCAAGGATTTCGGAGATATCCGTTCCGGCAAGGTGCAGACTCTGACAGTGCAGGACATGCAGGCTCTGGACAGACAGGTGTTTACTGATGCCATAACTCCCGATCGCAGCAGTTCCCTTTTAAGTCAGTACCGCAGTGTTTCCATCAATGCCACGGTACACGGGGTCAGCGAGCAGTTTTTCCGGGTTAAGGGATACGAGGCGGCAGCCGGCAGACTGTTTGGCCGTGGGGATGTTAAGGATCTTAGCCAGGTGGCGGTTATTGATGCCAAGGCGGCTGAGCGCTTTTTCGGAGAGGAGGATCCCATCGGCAAGGTGATTATTTTTGGTAAGCTGCCCTGTCAGATTATCGGAGTGCTGGCACCATCGGAATCTCCCTTCGGCAATGAGAATGCCGTGCATGCCTACATTCCCTATACTACCATGATGTCCAAGGTGGTCCATGAACGTTTTCTGGGGTCTATCACCATCAGGGTACGGGAAGGGATGTCAAACGCTGTGGCGCAGGAATCCATTGAGCATCTCCTGGAGATGCGGCATGGAACCAAGGACTTTTTCACCAATAGCTCCGATACCATTATGAAGACCATTACCAAAACCACGGACACCTTTACCTATCTTATCAGCGCCATTGCGGTTATTTCCCTGATAGTGGGAGGAATTGGCGTTATGAACATCATGCTGGTGTCTGTTACCGAACGGACCAAGGAGATCGGCATCCGCATGGCTGTAGGTGCCAGACAGAGTGACATTCTGCAGCAGTTCCTTATTGAGGCTGTGCTGGTCTGTCTTCTGGGAGGCACGCTTGGAGTTATCTGCTCCTACGGTGTGGGTTACGTGTTCAGTCTGTTTGTGCAGGCCATAAGCATGCAGTTTTCAACCACCTCGATTATTGCGGCGGTAGTGTGTTCTTCTCTTATCGGGGTGATTTTTGGATACATTCCGGCCCGAAACGCCGCCAGACTTAATCCCATAGATGCCCTGGCCCGGGAATAGGAAGGAGATTCTGATTATGAAATTTTTTAGGGAAACTCTTCTGGCTGCATCCCTCGCCGTCATGACAGCCGGATGCACGGCACTTCATTCCGAATATGAGAGACCGGATCTGGCGGAGTATGCTTTTGTTCAGGGTGGTACTGAAAAGGCCGAGATAAACCCTGATTTCTGGCAGGCCTTCAGAGATCCGTATCTTGACGCTCTTACCGCAGAGGTTCTTAAAGCCCGCAACGATTATCGCCAGGCGGTGCTGTCAGCCCAGAAGGCGCTCAAGGAGGCTGAGATTACTGACACCAACATGATCCCAAATGTTGATGGTTCCCTGGGGTCCGGAGCTTCCCGTGCTCTCAAGCATGGCTCGCATTCCTCGCTGTATGGCAAGTCCGGACTTAGTATCAGCTATGAAGCGGATCTTTTCGGGAGACTTTCCGCGGAGAGAAAGGCTCAGACACTGACTGCCGAAGCTGCTCTCCAGGATGCCCGGGCGGCCCGAATGACTGTTGCCGGAACGGTGGCGAAGCTTTACTGGTCGCTACTGTACTATCAGGATGCAATAAAGCTTCTGAAGGAAAATCTGGAGTCCTCTATGTCGCGGCAGAAGCTTATGCAGCTTCGTTATGACAGCGGCAAGCTGAGTGAACTGGATCTCAGTGAATCCCGGGTGGAGGTGGTTTCGGTGATGAGCCAGATTGATGACAACGAAACCAAGCTCAGAAATACCATTGCCGCCATTAACGTTCTCAGAAACAGAGTTCCTGACACTCCGGTGGAAAACCGGGGTACTCTCAGAGATATCTTTGTGCCTGAAATTACTACTGGTCTCTCCGGAGATGTGCTAAGGTTCCGTCCCGACATAGCCTCCTGTGAAGCCCGTCTGAAAGCAGCTCTGGCCTCCCGGGACAAGGCCCATCTGGATATGTATCCCCGGCTTACGCTTACTGCCGGGGTTTCTGCCGGAGGAAACACCAATATTGTGGACTTCTTCAGAAATCCGGTAGGTTCTCTGGCCGGAATGCTGGCGTTCCCGTTTCTGAACTACTATCAGAACAGTCTGAGAGTGGATCTGGCCGAGCTTAACCGTGATTCAGCCGAGGTAACCTTTGTGTACAAGTACTACAATGCTCTTTCGGAAGTGCAGCAGGGGCTTAACAACATCAGCTGGTACCGTCAGAAGAACGAATATAACAAAATACAGCTTGAGCTCAGAAGAAACAACGAAGAGATGTACCAGACCCGCTACGCCAATGGCAAGGTTTCCTTCAAGGATCTTCTGGAGGCCCGGACAGCCCGTAGAAATACCGAGCTTTCTCTTCTGTCAGAGCAGGAGAATCTTCTGAACAGCCTTAAGGATCTGGCTCTGGCCATGGGCGGTTTTTAAACGCGGTTTTTTCTTTTCGTCATAACCTAATCCGGTGTTTGTAAATCAGGCACCGGTTTTTATTTGCTTAATAAGAAGAGATCAGTGCAGTATTCCCGGGCCGATTTATAGCCGTTAGCGGGGGAAATGAGCCTGAAGCGGATTTATGGTAAATACACGGAATGTCCAGCACAGTGAATGTCAAGACCAGTCTGGTACCGGAGTTTTTGGCCTGTACTCATAAAAAAATGGATAAACCCATTGTAGGAAAAGGACTTGCGCCATTTTCAGTTTTTAATTAGCGGGTGCGAAATCCAATACTTCAGCAGTCATGCTGCTTTTGCTAGCCGTTTCCTGTATTACAGATGATAAATTCTCTGGATTCGCAGACATTTAGCTCTGATCTATATTTTCTGACAGAGGCGGAAATGGGGCTAATTCCTTCGGGGAGGTACGAAATTAACAGCAATGCCGGTTTGGTTGTTATTCATGGCATCACAGTGTCCGGAAGAATTAAACACCAACCTGCAGAGTTAAAGTGTACTTCCCAAAAAGCCTAAGATTTGCCAATCCCTGCTACTGTTTAATTTTACGATATGAAACAGCACACATACTGACAGATGATTCGTTCTGTTCGGCACAGGGTTCCGGAACAACAAGCTTTCCTTCCTCGTTGACAAGGAGTACTTCTGTTAATTCGGGATCCGTTGCCGTAATCCTGTCAGGAGAACCGTCGTTTGAGGTTTCAATGAAATCGCAGTGCTGAGGTTCTACCATCGCGATATAATCTGCATTGCTGTTCAGTACCCCGGTTGCGGTGCATTCGATTCTTTTAGAATCGCTCAGTAAATGTCTGGAAATCACTGTATGGTTGCCGAGTTCATCGGTGTCATCAATGATGATCTCCACAGAATTTCTGCTGTCTTTTTCATTCTCCCACACTCCCGCAAATTCTGGATTTCTGACAGGATGAAACTGGCTGTAGTCTCTTTCAGGATTGAAATCAATGTCTTTTATGTCAGTCATAAGCTTCAGGGAAACCATGCTCCAGGTGTTCTTTGTCTCGGATATCTGCGGCCGGATTACTGCAACGAGATGAATATCATTGGTTTTAGGGCGGATCTGAACTTCACCGTTATAAAGACTTGCCAGTACCTCAAGATTTCCGTTATCAAGCTTTTTTACTTTCCTGGCCATGACGAACAGCGGCTGTTCCTCGCCCCCCGTAGCAGGAAAATAATAAAAGCCGTTCTTATAGTAGTAGCTGTGCACTGAAGGGTAGTTTTTCATATCATAGGCAAAGTAATGTTTTAGTATTCTGGCAACCTTATCTGCGGAGACCCTGAAAAAGTCATGAGCGCATTTGTCATGTTCTGTCTGAACGCATTCCGGAACTTCGGTAATCAGGCTGTCTCTGTCATCGTAAATGATATGGCAATATGCAAAATCAAGGAGCCGTTTATCGCTGGCGATCACTTCTTCCCGGCTTTCATTATAAAAATTACACTCTGTAAAATCAGAAAGAAAATATCCGATATCTCTCATGGTTTTATCGTCAAAAGAGTCCTTTGTCCCTGAAGCAGCTGCCAATCCGGGAATCAGAAGAAGAGTGAGTACTATTCGGTAAAAATGATTCATAATTATTGTCCTGCGCTAAACAGCCGGTATCATTCTGCCTCCGGAATTTTCAAAGGAATTCACCTATACGGAACATCCGGAAACTGGATAAACAGTTATCTGCGTCTGGATTCCTAAAATGGTCTCTGTTTCGCCAGAATAACGGTTGTTATCTTATGACAGCCCCTTTACGGCAGTCAATTATAGTTATGAGTTTTGACAGTCTGAAGGGGCTGGTAATAAATATTTTTGTATATGTAATTATTTTAGTATCTGTCTTTAATACGGGAATTCTTGTCTGTGTTTTAAGAAGTTTGAAAATATCAGAAAATTTTATTTTTGTAAAATACGGGTTATCATTTTAAAAATTCTTTTTTTATTTAATTCAGGAAAATTCCTTTTTTTGAACCATAAATAGAGTTCGGTTTTTGTCCTTCTGTACCAGTCAAGGTAAATGCAATGTCAGGTTTAAGCTATAGAAAATACCACTGATTCAAATTTCTGAAATGCCCTGAGATCTGAAGAATATCATGATCGCAGGGCTATTTTTGAATTAGGATCTGAAAATGCGGCTTTTGCGAGATAGGAGTGCTGATTGCATTTCCTGTGGCTTTTCTTCAATACAGCAAAGTCGGGCTTGCCATCCTCCCTTTGTTTCCGAATTTTCATGAAACTCTTCATTGCCTCTTAATGGCGGTATTTACGAAATTGTGTCTGGATCAATATTATTCTGAAAAGGTGTAACAGCTCCACGATTTTTTCGTTTTAATACTAGTAGGGACAAGAGGATGGTTTTCTTCACAGGAGCGTTCCCGGCTCCGGATTTTTACCTCTGCAGCGATACCGCAGACGGGATGCCATAATAGAGGAGTGCAAAATGACTGGTGTTAACATTAACAACAATCTGAATATTGACAATAACATTATCGGCAATAACCCAGCCCTCAACATTGACAACCGTCCTCAGGGCAATAATGCAGTCCGTCAGGAAATTGGTGCCGGAAATCAGAATCTTGAAGTTCAGGCACGTAACAATGAGGTCAGGAATACTGAAAACAGATACCCCAGAGCTTCTGCTTCCATGGCTCAGAAGTTTTCCGGCATTGAGTCCCGGGTTAGCGAGGCCGCCGACGGAAGAAGGGATATGACCCTAGGGGATCTTATGAAGCTTCTCGTGGATCATTCGGAAACCCAGGAAAAGTCACGGGTGCTTTTCAAAAATGCCCAGGGGGCTTTGGAGCTTGATAAATTCGCCGGGGAGATGATTAAGTCTCTGACAAACACCTACTGCTTCGGAAACCGGAGGGAGCTGCCGGAGGATGCGGCAAAGCTTAAAGCTGACATGACCCAGCTTTTTGATACCATTATGAATCACAGCTACCATTCCGGAGACCGGGCTAAAATAATCAGCAGGCTTTCCGGAATTGCGGAAAGACTTACTCAGCATGTGAACAGTCAGGGGGATCTGTCTCCGGCTAGCAAGGAGAAGGCTTTAGCCCTTGTTAATGATATTAAGGAAAAATTCACGGCGATCATCGATAACCGTTTCGAGCTGGAGCAGAAGATTCTTAAGTCCATGGAATCCAATGTCAAGATCTCATTTAAGAATACCGAGGATCTGCTGGGCATGGGGCGGCTCTTTAAGAAATGCGAAAACTACCTGACAGGAATCGGCAAAAAGGCCGATCTGGGAAAGTTTTTTGAACTGCCTTCCCTGAATGCCCAAAAGCTGGTGAATCAGTTTTCTTCCGGGGAGCTTAGTCTTCGGGAGGCGGTGAACTCCGAGGATCAGGATCCCCGGACACTGAGTCTGCTCCGGGATTTTTCAAAAGACAGCATGAAACGGTTCCAAAACGAGCTGAACACCCTGGACAATTCCCGGGCTAATGTTCAGGAGCGGCAAAACACGCTCATTAATGACATCAGGGCTCATGGTGCGGAGGGGAATGCGATTCGGGGATCCATTACGGATTTTTCCAAAATGGTTTTTGACCGCATAAAGCAGCTCAATCTTATAAATGATGATGCCGCGGCGTATCTGTCAGAAGCCGATGAGAATACTCTTTATTCCGGAGATGGCAACGATCACGATTCCCGCATCAGCGCCGAGGTCGCGCGGCTTAAGGAGGTTTTCAATGCGGTTAGTCCGGGCGCCGGGGATGCTCTGGAAAGACTTTCCGGAGGCAGCAGTGCTCTTTTTGCTCATGTCCTGAAAACCGTGGATTATTCTCCGGAGCTGATGCTGAACCTTATGAGCAGTCCGGGGCTGGCGGATTCTCTGCTCAGGCTGGAGACCTCTGAGCTTTCCGATAATGCCGTGCGGGAGTGCATTAATACCATCTCCGCCGGTGTTCTGCGTGCGGATGCTGCAGATACCACCATGCTCACCACTCTTTTAAGCGGTGTTTCCCGGGAGCATCTTTCCGCATCTGCAGCTGTCATTATGGATCACCTGCCCCAGAAACTGGAGCTCACCAATGACGTTCTGGCATGTATCAATTTCATTGTCAGTGAAAACCGTGCCGATCATAAAAGCATCACGAATATCTCCATGAATGATCTCAAGACGGCCTTCAGCAGGATCGTGAGTCCCGGTAATGACACGGTCGCAGTTTTGAAAAGAAATCACTGCTTCAGTGATCTCCGGACGGTGGAGAACATTATTCTCAAGGCCGCCTATCATCAGTATCTGTCCGAGCATCCCACTGCCGCGGATGCGGAGCAGGGGCGACACGGGGATTTCAGGAGCAATGCCGGATTCCGGGCGGAGATGGGCATTGTGGATAATGTCGCTGATGCTGTGAACGGCCGGGTTCATATCGGCAGATACGAGGGATTTGATCCTGTTACTGTCAATACAAAAAACACCGACATGACTCTCTTCCTGAAGTTCTTCAATCTGGCTATGCACCATAGTGATTTTGTGGAAAGCTGCAGCAAAATTCCGGCTGTTCATGTTACCCGAAGAATTGCCGAGGTTATGGGGCCGAAGGCGCTTGCCTTTATGAACGGCGCCGAGAATGTATTCAAGCATCAGCCGGGGATCGAAGAAAAGGATATCCAGAATTTTGACAGACTCCGTCAGGAATTGCAGAACTGCCAGTCCGGCGGCGAAGTACTGCAGCTTTTGGAGAAGGATGAAAATGTCGCTATCATGACCAGCATTTTTATCGCTTCCCAGAAGACGACTCTGGATCAAATCCAGGAGAACAACGAGCAGAAGCTTAATAGCTCCCGGCAGGTCATTGATTCGCTGCATCTTAATGATCTGATTCAGTTCAGTCACCGCTCAGAATCTGCTGTGGGTTCCGGAAACAGAGCCATTGACAGTGCCGAGGAGCTTTTGAAGGATGTTTCCAAGATTCAGGGAAGCCAGGGCTTGGGAGTGCTGCTCGCTTCTCTGGAAACACTCGGTGCCAGAACCATGCTGGACATTCTGCCTAAGGGGCAGACCTATTTCGGGATTGCACCGGAGGATTTCAGAAATCCTGCAAAAATTCCGGCTATTCGGGATGCCCTGCAAAGCGTGCCGCCGGAGCTTAGGGAGTCATCAGACTTTAAGTTTGCCTTTATGACCTATACCAAACTCAGGCACCTTGCCCGGAACAGCAAAAACATTCAGAGCGAGGCAGCTCTTATTAATTGCCGTCCGGAGCCGCTGGAATTCCAGTCCCGTCTTTGGGAGGTGGCCTATCAGGGACCGGCAGGAAACAATAACGTAAACAGCGCTATGGGTGAATTTACAGTTCTGAATGAAAACTATGGCGATCAGGATTCTATTATCAGCTTCTGCATTAGCAAGTCCCAGGTTTCCAGAAACGCCTGTGCCACCGCTCTTAAGAATCTGAAGCTCACCGATGATATGTTTGCTGCCGAAAACAATATTTTTGTTCAGAACAAGAAGGAAGGGGCTGAACTGAAGAAGGAGCTGGGGCTTCTTATTGCCACTGCCCGGAAGGAGCTTCAGAAACCTGCTGCCGATCCTGGCACAGTCATGCGGAATCTTTACAATGCCGTAGCCTCAAAGCTGGCTAAGGATCGTGCTCATAACATTTCCAGCGCCATTATGTATCTGACACCGTATTTTCAGAATGAGTTCAGTACCACCTCCGGCGATCTTACCTACGAGAAGAAGCTTACCAGGACCTTCAGTGAGATCTTTCCGTCCGACAAGAATGCTGTTTCCACACTTAAAGCAGCGCTGGTACATACCACGGCCGGGCTGTCCCGCACTCTTTCCGAGCTTATGTCCGGATTCCGCAGAGCCAGTGCGGCTGATGATGCCCGGGTAGGCGAGCTTATGAAAAACGAGTTCGTTTCTCTGATGGCAGAGAAGGCTCTCCGTCAGGTGGCCTATGATAATAAATTCAAGACCTATGCTGATTTCAAATATGATTTCTCCAATAATACCGAGCTTAACGGCAAGTCCCGGGACGAACTGATAAAGGAAGCAGTGCGCCATCTGAAGGCAGATCTTGCAGTTGACGATGTGGTGCTGGAAAAGATGATAAGGCAGCTGACTTCTTCGGATCTGTACAGTAACGACACCTCCAGTAAATCCAAGCACGCTAAAAGAGCAATCAGATATGCGGGCCGGGCTATTAGCTCCACCAGGTTTTTTGGCAGGATCTCCAATGCCTTTAAGGGTATTAAGGCCTTTTTTGTATCCAGGAAAGAGCCCAAGGTGTACGAGGCCATCTCCGGCAAGGTGCTCACCAGTCTGAGCGGGGGAGATACACTGGTGCATACCAAGGATAACAAGATTTCCCTGGAGGCCGGAAAGAATTTTGAGGTGGGGAAGCTGCAGATAGGGGCCAAGGCCAAGCTGTCTCTGGGAGCCGGATCCAGTCTTGAAATTGAGCGTCAGGATGATGGCGGGTATCTCTTCAGAATGTCCGCCAATATTACGGCAGGGGCAGGCGCCGGCGGTACGGTCGGAACCGTTACGGATCCCACGGTGTCAGTGGAGGCGGAATTAAACGGCAAGTATCAGAAGACCTATGCAGTGACCATGGCCGAAGAGGATGCGGCGGTTTTTCTTGCAAAGATTATGTCCGGCAGGCTGGAGCGGTCGGATTTCCAGAAGGCAAAGGATCTCCGGGCCGAAACTGCTGCGTCCTTTGATTTTTCGGCCTCAGCGGAAGCCGGGATCAAGGGAACCAAGCAGATAATTCAGGGCGGCGATGATACCAGCATGTATGATCCCGTGCAGTTTTCTGCCAGCGCTGAACTGGAATGGTCCAAGGAATGGGTGCGGGAGACAGGGGCTACCAGCCAGACCTTTACCAAGAACTCGTCGTTTTCTGTTTCTGCCGGGGTGGAAGGTACTTTCTCGCTGAAGAATCAGCTTCTTAATGGTGCCAATCCCGATGAAATGAAGGATAAGATTGAGGATAAGGTCAGCGAATACAAGGAGAATGCCGGGCTTGACGAGGATGATGAAATTACCATGGGAGATCTTCCCGATGAGGTGCTCAAGGATACTGACATCAAAAAGTTCAATGATGATTCCAAGTCCATTAATTCCGGTAACAAGCTGGCGCATTTCTTTACAGATCACAAGAAGCTTCTCAGCGACAATGTTTTCGGCAAATACATTATTGATAAGTTTTCCTCCCACAAGTATCTGCCAACGGACAAGCAGGACTGGGCCTGGAAGGATGATGTGGAGAAATGGGAGTTTGACAGAAACCGCTTTATTGCGGAAAGCCTGGTAAATTTTGCCCAGACCAATGCTGTAAATAATGCCGCAGCTGATATGGATGACTTCATTGGCTGGCTTACTGACAAAATTCCTGCCATGAAGGAGGCGAAGAGCTTTGTAAAAACCGTCACCGGACTGGTCAACTCCTTCGAAGGACTGGTCAACCGGCTGGATACGGCGCATCTGAGGTTTAACCTTGATATCAAGGCCGGGAATGATGCCAATGAGCTCCTGACTGTGAGTGCCGGGGTAACCTATCAGTGTGATGACAGCAGATCCTTTGAGACCAACCTCCTGCAGAATGATCTCAGAAAGGTGGACAGGGTTACCACCATTACTCCGGAGACCAAGGGCGGCGAAAACAATGTGAAGACCAAGAATATCAGTTTTCTCACCAAAACCATGAAGCAGTACGGTTTTACCAAAAGACAGATGGAAAAGGCCATTGCGCAGCTTAATCTTCTTCAGAACAACGGCGAGACGCTGGAATCCATGGAGATTGTCCGTACTGGAAAAAAGTCGGCACTGGATCGGATCCGCAGGGAGCTTGGCAATACTGAAAAGGGTAATCTGGCCGGCAAGATCGGCAGGAAGGTGGATGATATGAAAGATAATGATTTCATTCCTCTGAAGATTGTCTTTAACACCTCCAAGAAGATTGATTCCACGTCTACCGGTCTGAGTGCCGGCACTGTTATCAAGGTCAGCATTTCGTCTGAAGAGTCCCTGGTGAAAAACAATTCCTATGAGATTGAATTCTAAAAAACTGCAAAGCCTCCGGGCATTATTGCAGGAGGTTCGGAGAATATGAAATGATTGATATGCTGAACGGGATTTTTGCGAAATGCAGCATGCCGCTGAAGCCGCTGGATCCTGAAACCGGAATTTCTGAAAACGATCTTAATGATATGCATGTGATACTGACCTGCGACCGGGAGCAGAAAAGGCTTTTGGTTACGGGATTTATCATGGAGATTGATGATTTTTACGATCCGGCATTCAAGGAGCTGCAGAAAACCATTCTTAAAATGAATGACGCAGATTTTCTGCCGGACAATTTCCGGATCGGGATTAACCTTCCGGAGCTGATGGTGGAGATTCTGTCCTCCCTGGATCTTAATTCTCCCGATGATCTCATGGGGCAGGTGGAAATGCTGATAAGGCGTATTACCTTTTACGGTATTGAAAGCAGAAAGCGGATTTTCGCTGCCTATGCAGAGCAGCAGGGCGGGAAATAGGGCGAACTGATTCAGGATTGCTTCTGGTTGTGCGGCTTTTCTGAAAAAAACAGCCCCGTAATATCTCCGGGGCATGCTTCTGTTTTTCGGAACCGTTCAAAAACAGATCCGGAGCTTCAGTTTCAGACAAGGCAGACACTGCATTCATGCAGTTTGGAGACGGCGAGCATCTTTGTTTTGCCGTAAGGGTCCTGTACAATCAGCGATTTTTCGTCAGGAGACATTCCCAGCACAGAAACTGCATGCTTCGGAGAAATGCCGTCAGACAGAGCCTTGAACAGACCGCCGGCATGTCCTAATACAACGGGACGGTTGTTTTTGATCGCTGTTTTTATGGTATTAAGCCCCGTTTCTGATTCAGGATTCTGAACCAGAGTAACATCATATCCGTCGCACAAAAGGGCCTTCAGACCGATCTCGGCGCCCCTCATGCGGATATTTACATTACTGTCCGGATTTGAAATTACCTCGCTCAGAGAATACTCGTCCTTGCGCATGGCAAGTAAATGCATCTGCATGGCATTTTCAAGAGCCACTACCCAGTTTGCGCTCCTGCTGCCGAAATTTTCACTGCCGTTGGTGTAGCGTCCGAGAGGAACCTCATACTGATTTTTGCCGAGCCTCACCAGAACATGATTTTCCTTTGCACTCGGTGAAAACAGTCTTTCAATACCTTCCGCCCCCTGGGAATTCAATATTGAGGAGATGGATGACAGAAACCAGCAGTCCTGAAGCTTGGGGTTCTGCTTTATATCATCAAAACGGGGCTCGCCGTGCGGAAACAGCATCTTCTGCAGGGGGCTAGCATTTCTGTTTTCTTCTTCATACGGAACGAAGGGAATCACTCTGGTTCTGCTGCCAAGCCCTGTAAGCTTGCCAATCTGCCCGGCATCCATGGAAACAGGTGTGCTATCCCTGGGTAATTCCGGCAGCTTATCAGCCTTGATATTTCTCAGTGCATTCGTTCTGGTCCTTAGTGTGTCATTCAGGATTGTTCTGGTTTCACGGGATTTGAATGCATGAACAAAGCCTACTACCGATCTGCCGATCTTGGAAAACAGATTTGAAAAGAATCCCCGAACCTTGGGAGCTCTCATGTTGTCAATGACGGCAATCTGCTCATTGTTTAATCCCGTACAGCGGTGAAACCTCACGTTTCTGAGCATGTTTTGAGACAATAGAGTATTTTGAGGAGGCAGCGCCTCTTCATCGAGTATATCGAATTCCTCACGGGCATTAGTATTTCTCACCGGTTCCGATGTCTGAATATTTTCATTGGTTCCGGCAGTTATCACATTGTTATTTACAACACCAGTCATAGAACCTCCTGATTTTCATAGTATAACGATACATAAGCTTTAGCCGGTTCGTGGGAAATCTGTTCATTGTTCCAGCATTATATTTCCAGAAAACTGCCGTTGATGCCTGGGTGTAACTGCTGATCGGCATCATTACTGTTCTGGGATAGAGTCGGGTCATCCTTATAAACAAGGATTTTTACTTTAGCAACCTCTCCCACAAAGTTGTTAAGGTGAGCTGCCAGCTCCTGTTCAGTTAATTCGTTTAAAGAAAACCTGAACTGTACGGTAAGCATGTTTTTTTCGCCGGAAAGAGAAGTGGTAATGCCGTTGGTATGGGAAAACAGATACTGACGATGCATTAATTCCTTTAAAACCTCTGTTTCCCTATCAGAAGTCAAAATCCCGATTTCTGCAAAAAAGAGCATTGAATTATCGGAATCAATGTAACAGATGTGAACAGGCGGAATCCATTTCTGTTCCACAGTGATAGTGCATAACCCGTCGTCGCCGAGAATATCCGCTCCTTCTGTACCAAGACTTCTGGCAAGATCATTCATTAGCAGTTTTGCCTGGCTCAAGCTCATCTTGAAATTCCTTTTGTGAAATGATTATTAAAGCAACCATTTCACCATCATAACGGTCAAATGGCTAAAAAGTTAAAATTTTTTTTATTATTCTGAAATATCAGGCTATGGTCTGATCCTTATCTGGATTTATGAGCTTTTTTCCTATTCCGCGCCAAACCTTCCCATGGCAATCAGAACTGTCGCAAGAAAGAAGTGCCGGCGCTTTTCTGCCGTCATTTTTGATTAAACATGATTTAATTCTCATATTCCAAAAAAACGGATTGGAGCCCTGTAAATGCGTTACGGTGTCCTATAAACTAATCATAGGATGGGGAGATTTTTCTCCGGAAAATATTAAGCATGGGTTTTCAGAGGTGGGATATGTTGCCGTTTGAAGAAGCGCGGGAAGTTAAAAAGTCCATATTGAGCTATATCATAAGTCAGTATCCCGTTTCCGACCCGGTGGTAAAAAAGGAATTTGTAGCCTTCCTGGAGCGGCCGGAGGAGGGGGTTTTCAACGATTGTGAGATTTCTCTGAAGCTTCCCTATAAACAGATTTCCGAAGCAGAGTCATTGGAGCTCAGGGATTTTCTCAGGGTAGCTCCGGGCTTTGTGCCGTACTGCCATCAGGCTGCAGCCTTCCGGCATCTTGCTTCCTGGAATTACCGAACTGATACTCCCAGAAATCCGGAACCGGTGCTTCTGGCTGCCGGAGCCGGTTCTGGAAAATCTGCGGCCTTTCTCTATCCCATACTGGATTACTGTTTCCGGGAGAATCAGCAGCACCGCCGGAAAGGGGTGAAGGCCATTATTGTGTATCCGGTGAATGACCAGGCCGCGGATCAGGCCCGGTGTCTGGCCCGGGAAATCATGAGACTTCCGCGGGATGAAAACGGCAATTTTCCGGTAACGGCCGGACTTTTAACCGGGAACAGCTGTTCCGCTGTCAGAAATCCCGGCGGGAACGTCAAAACGAAGAACAGTGATTCTTCGCTGCCCCGGGATATGGGTGAGGATCATATTATTGAGAACCGGGACGCTATTCTGGAAACTGTGCCGGACATTATTATTACCAGCTTCAGAATGCTGGACCGGGCCCTGACTCTGCGGGCGTATAACGACCTCTGGACCGGCAGTATTCCGGCTGACCCCCGGGATGAATCCGAAATCCCCGGTTCGGAAAAGTTTTCTCCATGTCTGAAATTCCTGGTGCTGGACGACATGCATACCTATGACGAAGTCCAGAGCAGCGATGCTGCCGGTCTTATCCGGAGACTGAAGCTCAGGCTTGGTCTTTCCCGGGGGGATCTCTGCCCGGCAGGAACCCTGGTCAGTACGGGAAGCCGGGAAGATATTACCGGCTATGCCAGAAAAATATTCGGTGAGGATTTTGCCTGGAATTCTGTGATTTTCGAAAACCGTGTTTCCCCGCAGGAATTCTGGGGAGCGAACAGCCTGCCTGCGGTCATTCCGGTGCACCTTCCGGAGGTTGCAGATCCCGGACTTACCCTGGAAGGAACGCGATCCGCCGGCATTACTGAGGGGATCAGTCCGTATGATGTTTTTCTGGACCGGCTTTCCCGTATCTGGCTTCCGGAATACAAAAGAGCTTTTCCGGAGCCGCTGACCGCGTTTGCGCCTCCGGAAAAGCTTCCCGGAGAAATTGTCAGAAGGGCGGTTTCCCGGGGCAGATGTCTTAAGACGCATCCAATATTCCGGGCGCTGGTTGCTCTTGCATCTGCCGGCAGTATTCCTTTCAGCGGTCTGGTCTCCGGATTCAGGGACAGTCCGGAGTTTGCAGCCCTGATCCGCTGGAGCCGGAATTCGCGGGATTCCGGCAATACTGTCAGTACCGATCTCAGCACTCTGGCGGAAATTGTGGCCGGGCATTTTTTGGATCTCGCTGCGGGAGCTCTGGATGAGGACTCCTCTCCCGACCGGCGGCGTCCGTTCCTTTTCAGCAGGGTAACCATGTGGGTGCGGGAGCTTTTCTCGGCAGCCCGGGAGGTTTCCCGGATGCCGGGGTTCGTTTTTGTCAGAAAGTCCCGGAATGCCGGAACAGCGGAGCAAATGACGGCCGCACTCCCGTTCTGGTGCTGCCGGAAATGCGGCGGATCCGGATGGGTAGGGCTCCGTGACGAAACCGGAGCCGGATTTGTCAGGGATTTTGAATGTGTCTCCAGGGCCTTCAGGGACCGGAATCGGGAAGTTCGTCTTCTGGTACCGCTTAACGCTCCGGGGGATCGGGATTATGCCGGCGATTTTGCCGCACTCCCGGATCTGACGATTTCCTACAATGCTCCCGAAACTGACGGCGAGAGACTGGGAGGTGCCGGATGCACGGTATTTTCCAGAATGAGAATCCGGGGAACCGACCTCCGGTTCGATCGGGAGGACAATTTTATAAAAAAACTCCGTGATCCCCGTTTTGTAAATGCTGCGGAGGTCTGGCAGAGCTGGGTTCCGGTGTATGAGTACTCGTTTTCTGCCCGGGAGAACGGCGTGGAAAGATTTGTTCCGAAGTGTCCCTTCTGCCTTTCCCGGGATCCTGTATCCGTTGCCGGTTCCCGGATTTCCAGTCTTTCCGCGGCGGCTCTCAATGCGGTTATGGGAAGTGCCGCTGAAAGTACAGAACCTGAATCCCGGAAGCTTCTGGTGTTTTCCGGTGCGGCGCAGGATGCCCCATTCCTTACGGGGGTTTATGAGGATCGCAGTTACCGGTTCTTCCTTCGCAAGGCCATGGCGGAGTATTTCTCGTTATGGCGGAAAGAGCATGGTGCTGCCGGGAATTCCGAAGAGCCCCGGTCCTCCGGTTACCCGGAACTATCCCTCGGGGAATTCTTCCGGGGATTTATCAGTCATTTTGAAAAGCGCTTCGGCTGCAGCGGGGCCGCGCTTTCTCCGGAGTTTGTCTTTAGCTTCCGGCCGCCTCTGAACCCCGTGAGGTTCAGGTTCGCGGATCTTGCGGAGGAGTCTCCGGAAAACTGCTCACGTTTTAAAAGAGCATTTCTGAATCGTCTGGAATGGGAATGCATCAATGAGTTTGCAGGTGGCAGTGATGACGGACAGTCTCTCGAGACTGCCGGAACCCTGACGGCAGGATTTTCTCCGGAAATGGTGCAGAGGTCAGCCTTCCTGATGCAGGAGCGGCTGAAATCCGTACCGGAGCTTGCGGGACTTGATTCCTTTGAATGGCTTAAGAATGAAATCCGGATGGCCGGCTTTATCGAAAGCGTACTGCAGTGCTTCCGTATCCGGGGTGTAGTGGACAATCCCTATATTGCTCCTTTTCGGGAAAAACGCCTTCAGGATGTCTATTCCTGCCGCCTGAAATCCTCCGGTCATGGCGACGACAGCGGCTATGATCGTTTCCACGAGCTTATTCCGAAATTCAGCTCCTTTAATTTTCCGAGAATTGCTGTCTGCGATGATGACCGGGTCAAAAACGACAGGTTCGGTTTTTTCGAAGTACTGAAAATTCATGAATCATCCCTCTATTACGAACTTTTTTGCCGGGCTTTTGCCCGTGGCGGAGAGTTTAAGACCGTCAGTCTGCTGCACGATGTTAGGGAATTCTACCGGGAGCTTCTGGATGTCATGTCGGAGAGCGGACTTCTCCGGAGACTGAACGCCGGTGGCAGCGACGACGATCCGGCTCTTTATGTGATTTCCCCCGAGGCGCTGCTGCTTTCGGAAAGGGCTTCTGTAAGATACTGTCCGGCATGTCTTTACAGAGTGCGCGTGCCGGAGTTTTCCCGGGGGGCGGATTTCAGAATCTGTACCTGTCTTAAAAAGCATACTCCGGACGGCGGGAGAGCGCAGGATCGGGACTATCTTCTGGAACGTTTTCCGGAGGAGGATGATTTCGGGAAACAGTGTTACCGGGAGCTTTATGATTCGGGGTTCGGCTCCCGCATTAGCGCAAAGGAGCATAACGGGCTTCTGAATTACGGTGTTCGCGACACAGTCGGAGAATCATTCCCGAGCTCCGGATTTTCCGGGGCGGTGACTGTTTTTTCTGCCACCGCAGCTCTGAAAACCGGAATTGATACCGGGGATCTGAATACCGTGTTTCTGGCCGGACTTCCGGACACCGCAGCCGGCTATCTTCAGCGTGCCGGCTGTGCTGGCCGTGTCTCCGGAAGCTCCCTGGTCGTGAATTTTGCCCGGGCTTCATCCGGACATGATCTCCATGCTTTTGAAACTCCTGGCTATCTTACGGAAGGCGTGATTGCTCCTCCGGCCTTTTGCCTGAAATCGCCGGATATTCTTAAAAGGAATTTTCTGGCCTTCTGCTTTGACCGGGCGGCTCTGGAGAGCTTTGTTACCGGGGATGAAACTCCCTGTATTCCGGAATCCTTCAATGTTGCTGACGGCCGGGTGCCGGCCTTTGCTGCCGGAATTGGGGACTACATTTCCCGAAACCGGGATCGTCTTATCCGGGAATTTAGGGATAGCTGTCTTCTGGAATTCCGGGATGAGACTCCGGAGAGCTTTTCTGAGACGGAAAATGTTTTCGGGGAGCTGGAGCGTCAGGTAGCATCCGGAATGCTGACCGCGGCCGTAAGTGATGCATTTACTGGTCTTATCGGCAGAATAGGCTGCCTGAATACCCGGAAGAGCTGTTACCTGGATGAACGGGAGAGAGCGGAAAAGAGCGGCGAGCGCTCCCTGCTCCGCAGCATGAATGTCCGTATTGCCGCTGTTTCTGCCAGAATCGCAGCCCTGACCTGTCAGGATGCGCCGGGCTTTCTGGCGGAACAGGGCCTTTTGCCGCATTATGACCTCCCCGAAAAGGGCGGCACTCTGACCGGGGAAATCCTGGATTTCGCGGAAAGAGATACCGGGAGGGATCCGGTTCCGGAGGCCTTTGCGGTTACGGTGCCGGCGGAAAAAGCCCTGACTGCTCTGGCTCCTGACAATACCTTTTACTTTAATGAGCGTCGGATGACGGTGCTGGGCGTCGATCCCGCCGCGCTGGTTTCGGACAGCAGTCCTAAGGCTTTCAGTTCGTACCGCTACTGCAGCCAGTGCGCTGCTCTGGCTCGGGAGGGAACCCCGGAGTTTGATCGCCGTGGCTGCCCGAAATGCGGAGATCTGAACTGGGAAAACAACCGGCATCTTTTTATGAGCATGCCTGATATGTCAAGCGAGATGCTGCGGGAGGAGGCCGGTATTGCGGGCCAGAACCGCGAGGAACGGGAGCAGGAGCATTATCTTGTTAAATCGCATTTTGACTTTGACTGCAAAGCCCCCAGGTTTTCCTTCAGTCTTCCGGAAAACGGCTTCGGGATGGAATATTTCGGAAGAATCACCCTTTTACAGGTTAATTATGGCAATATCAGGGAGCAGGTGTCTCATGCGGATGCCGTCGTAGACGGGGAAACGGTGCCGCGTCAGGGTTTTGTGGTATGCACCTCCTGCGGCAAGGCCACCTCTCTCTGGAATTATCACAGGAATGCCGGAGGACGGCAGAAAACGGAGGAACGGAGCAGGGCTTCGCAGTATCGCGGCCTTGTCCGGCCGGAGGATTATCATTTCGGATACTGCCGGCATGCGGACATGACGGAGCTGGACGCGGTAATTCCTGGTACCTCCAGCAGGGTGTTTGCCGAAACCTATCTGTTCCGGAAACTTAACACAGAGGGGATTAGGATTCGGCTGCCGGCTTTTGCCGGTCTGGCGGGGAAAACGTCATATTTCCGCTATCTTATCCTGGCCGGGATCCGTCTCGGCATAGAATCCTGGTTCTGGACAGCATCCCGGCATCTCAGGTTTGATTTCTGTTCCGAGGTTACCGAAAACTGCAGGAATGAGTATATCGTAATCTATGATCGGATTCCGGGGGGAACCGGGGATCTTAAGAGACTCTGTTCCAGGAATCCCGGCACCGGAAGACTGGTGTTCCAGGAGATTCTGGAAAGGGGGCTAGAGGCGCTTAGGGGCTGTCCTTGCGAGGATGGCTGCTATTCCTGCGTATACCATTACGGAGTCCAGGGGGGAGGGATACTCTCCAGAGCACAGGCTGTTATGATTATGGAGGCTCTGGTTAAAAGTGCCCAAACCACCGGATTCCGGGAATGCCGTCAGGGCCGGGGGCTTCCCGAAACGGGAAGTGAAGATACCTCTCCCGGCATTTTCAGGGCCAGTATTGTCGAGCTTTTCCAGGAGATTGCCGGGGAATATCAGGATCGCTTTACGGAATACCGGGATTCCGCCGGCAGTGTTATGCGCGGCGTGTGGCTCTGGGAGGGGCGCCGGGAGGAGCATCCGTCCGGGAGTGCCACCCGGGTTATTGAATTCCGCTACCGCATCACCCTGGAGGGGGAGCCGGAAGAACCGCATGTCAGTGATGAGCAGCCGTCCCGGCCGGATTTCCTGTTTGAACCGGAGGAATACCGGATTACCGAGAACGGGGAAAGTAAAGCTCCTGAACTTCTGGGGCTCTACAAAACTGCTCTTTATCTTGACAGCTACCGGTACCACGGCGATCTGTTCCGTGGAAAGGTAAGATTTCCCGGAGATCTGGCTGCCCGGGAGCTTCTGCGAAAGGGGAATCGCCAAAGATCGGTACAGTATCTTCCGTGGACTCTTACCTGGAATGATCTGTCCGGAAGAACTCCCTGGGCGCTTTCCGGACTTTTAAGGCAGCCGAAATTCCCGGCAGAGGATCAGTTTGCCCGGCATTTCCGGAGCGACTTTTCTGAAACCAGAAAGGAAATTCTGGCACTGAACATTTTTTACGGGAACAGCGGCCGGAGTACTCTGAATCCTTTTTCGGAGCCTGTGGATCAGTTCCTGTTTGTACTGCTGCATCCCGATCCCGGGTATCTCAGGAGGATTTTCTTTGATCTTCTGTGGGGTATTACCGATCCCGGAAGCAGTGCAGATCTCGTTTTGGCCGACAGCGTGACCGCTGCGCCATATCTCTCCCCGGACAGCCTTATGGAAAGAAAGCAGGCCTGTCAGCTGGCGATTCAGGAGGACCGGAGCAGAATGTCCGGACTGTTCGCCGGACGGCATCTGACTCTTCTGGAAGGACCAGGCTGCGGAGCGAAACAGGACTCAAATGCGTCTAATGTGCCGCCGGTGTGGTTTTCCCGGGGGGCGGATGCCGTTCCGGAGTCCTACTGCATAAATGTCCGGATGAATTATCCGGGAACCGGCATTTCGGTGCATAATGTGATTTCAGAACCGGTGATTTTTGAAAATGGTCTGGATCGTGCTGCATGGGAAAGCTTCTGGCAGCTCTATAACATGTTTGCCCTTCTTCCCAGGTATCATGAGGCGGCCGGGGAGGAGATTACGGATTTAGGCGGCTCTAACGCAGTAACATCTCCGGATAGGCTGGCGGGATATACCATGGAGAATCTCCCGGAGTTCTTTGAGATCCCTCCCGGAGTTGTTCTCAGGAAGAATGCGACCTGTACCCGGGAAGCTCTGGAGGATAGTTACGGCGGGGAACTCATGGAGGTCATGACACTTCTGGCGGATACCGGACTTTTGGGAGACGGCTTTGTCTGCGGGCACGGCAGGGAGCTTGACGGCCATTATGCGGAGTTTATTTCGGAACCCCTGAAAATCGCGGTGGCGCCGGATGCGGAATCCCGGGAATATTTCGGGCAGAAGGGCTACCGTCTGGTGCTCAGCAACCATACGGATGAAGGCAAAACTATCCGTGATACGGTTATCGGACTGCGGGCCAGAAAATTCCAGGTGGTGCTGTCGTGTGATTTCACCCTGGACATGATTCTGAAGCCTAAAAGCTGATTTCCGCTCCGGACCGGTCATTAGCAGCAGTTTTTTACTGAACAGGAACAATCTTGCCATCTCACGGACGGCCTCTGGCGGCAGCGGATTCCGGGCACTCCGGGTTATTGAAGAATTGCCGGCGGTACGTTAAAATTAAAACGGAGTCGTGCGGGATCTTTTCAGGTCGGGGACTGTTTTTCATCTGCGGGGAGGGAGCAGCCCCTGTCCGGCCGGTGGATGCGGGCCGGGACGTTCCTGGAGCCGTGCTCCCATTTTTTAATTTGCGGGAACTCAGGGATAAATGGCATTTAACACCTATCTTAATCTAAAGTTTGTGGACGCCCTCTACGAGCTTCGGACAACGCCGTTTACCTCAGCAGAATACTATGCCGCCACGAGAACGCAGAATTTTGAAACCCTGGCCTTCGTGGCCCGCTCTTTCCGTCAGGATCATGTAACTAACGCCCGCTCTCTGGAAAACTATCTCATAAGACACCGGGATGTGAATGCCTGGAAGGTGGGAGTCTTCAAGTTTTTTCATGAATACTACAGGGCCCGTCCGGATTCCCTGGCACATCTCAGTCTTAAAAATGACGCTCAGTACATGGAGCGCTTTATTGACGATATTCCCATGAACCCGGCACTGGCGGATTTTTACGGCGAATGCGGTCATGATCCGCATCTGGCCCTGAAATATTCCGTATCCAAGGTAATCTGCGACGAGAGGAGACTGGGCTGGATGAACCTGTTCTGCGGGAAGTTTCAGTCGCTTCTGGATCTGGATGACGATACCGGAATTATTGCCCAGGATCTGGTGGATCAGATAAATTTTGTTGATGCCGCCTTTGATCTGGGCATCATCTCTCACAGCGAATACGAAGAACTCATTAACAGAACCGGAGAACGCATTGTAAAGATGTTTTCGGGCTGGGGGCACTTTTTAACGGGAATTCTTCTGTCCAGACTTTATACCTACTGTGTGTCCACCGCCGAGGTGCGCTATCTGCCGGGACAGGCTCAGGAGATAATAGACAACTTTTATCTGGCCTGCAATAACGATCTGGACGTCAGACTGCCGGTGCCCTCCTGGGAGAATAATGATATCGGGCTTCTGAGAGAGGCCCTGAAGCCGCTGGTAGCTCACGAAAGACTTGATTCTCTTTGGAACAGCCTGTCCTCGCGCACCCGGGATTCCCTTGACAGAATCACCCGGGGCTTTGATATCTATACCCGCTTTATTCTGCCCCGGATCGAAAACTCCGGCATTATTCTGTGGTTTCGGGAATTCTGCAAGTTTGATGAGTTTATTCCGATTTCCAGCGGTTATGACTTCAGAGTCTACTATGATTCCCTGAAGCTGCCGCTGACCCCGGGTGAGTTTCCGGTATTCATTATGAAATTCAACATGTTCACCAATAAAGGGGTCTGGAATTTTCATCCGTACAGCGGTATCCGTTTTCGTCCCTGGCCCGGGACTCTGACGGTATCCTCCGGTCTTCCGGTGAACCGCGGCCTTGGCAATGTTATTCTTCCGTTTTATATCAGGGAGATCGGCTGCGATATTGAATTTCAGCTGCCGTATATGTACAAGTGCGATTCTCTTTTTGTGGAAAAGAACCCTGAAGAACAGTTCGGCATCATTAAAAATGATGTCGCTGCTCTTATTGAGATCTTTACTGATTTACCGCGGATTTTCAGGGAGTATAATCAAAGTGAGAAGAATGAATAGTTCGGCTCCCGGCGGTGCAAAGGAACTTTATAAGGACAGCCGGGGATTGAGGAGCTTGTAATGTCGGTCTGGATTTTTTTTATCTGGGTTTTTGCAGTGGCGCTGGCCTTTGTCGGGTGGCTTTTCTATCTGAAGAAAAAAGGTGAAAAAATGGGGCTTTCCCAGAAGAAGAAATCCGGCCGTCAGGGCAGAAAGACCACCCTTAAGAAATGGAGACGCCGCAAGCACCGTTACAGAAAATCCTGATTCTGGAAATTCACCATTCCGGAGTTTTTTTGCTTTTCAGGAGTCGGGAGGCTTGTTAACGGTCTTTCCCCCGGGTACATTCGTATTCAGGTATGTAATTATCAGGACAATGGTGTTTCTCCTGGACGGAGCGCCTAATGCAGATAAGCTATTTCTGTTCCGGAATCCGGTTGGATGGTGTTACCTAAAACCAGCTGGCTTTGATATTAAAGGGAAGTCTTCGGCAGGCCCGGAATCCTTTTCTGAAAAAGGATTCCTTTTCCTTGTCTATGACGACCCATAAGGCAGGACGTACACCGGCATCTGCGGTTACCTCAGTACCTCTTAGGTACGAGCTTCCGTTGTCAGTAATGCTGATACAGCTATCAAGACTTACCCCGGGAGTTCGTGTCCACCAGTCATCCCCGTATTCGAAACTTCCCTTGCTCTGAGCGTAAGCCGTGGGCAAGGCCGTCCGCGATGAGTAGCTGTTTCTGAAATAATGGTCGATTTCGTGGATACTGAGACAGAAGACCATATCTGCGGTGCTGGGACCTGCAGGGGTACGGTATTCCGGGTTTTTAGCTGCAAATACCGTTGAAACTATAATCCGATCCCGCTGATCACTGGTGAAGGCTGTGCGCAGAAAATCTCTGTTGAGCCATTTCCGCAGGGAGGACTGTTCCCAGGTGATTTTGCAGTTCCGGTAATGGAAGGGCTTCACGTCGATAATTCTTCGGCTTATCAGGAGAGCCTGGTTATCATGTATGCCCAAAACTATCCAGTCCAGAGGTTCTCTGATTCCGTTTACGTTAATATGGTACCATCCGAACTGTACAATGCGTCCGGTTTCGTATTCTTCGGGATTCGAGTCGCTGCTTTTAGGGAAATGTTTTCTGGGGGGCTGTGCCGCCTTCTCAGACTTTTCCGTACTGTCAGGGTCTGCCAATGAAATAATCATTGCCGGTCTGACTCCATTAATGCTGGTATGGCTGTGTCCATGAAGATCAAAGCTCCCATCACTGTTTATGATGACTCCATAAGCCTGCGATGAGCCAGGGGTGCGCAGCCACCAGTAATTTAAATCTATTCCGTAAGTGCTATTATGGCCGCTGGCATAGCTGGTAGCCTGCGCAATTCGGGAGGATCTGTCCGGAAAGTACTGCTCAGCTTCCGGAACGTTCAGACAGAAAATCCGATCCCGGGTATCCTCGCCGCCGGATATCTGGAACTGCTGGTTATCATCCCTGAGTACCGTGGTTAAGGTGATGTGTCTTCTTTCTCTTTCGGAAAAGGCGGCATTCAGAAAATCCTCATTAAGCCACCGTCGCAGAGAACAGCTTTCCCATGTTTCATATCCAATCCGATAATGGTATGGCCGGAAGTCCAGAATATATCTGCTGACGACAAGAGCTGTATGGTTACCGAAGACCTCCAGAACCAGCCATTCAAGCGGAGTTTTTGTCCGGCTGTCGTTCTGGAAATAGTTTCCGAAGGTGATATAGCTTCCTGCCTGTACTGTTCCGTCCCCAGTGGAGGCTGCGGGATTGACTGCCGCGGAGTTCCCGGAAGGGGATTCATTTCGGGAACGGGCACTTCCGGAATAGCTGACGCCGCCCACCGTAATGTTTCCGGTGTCAGGGCCGCTGTTTTCGGAATTCAGAAGATCTGCCACGGTATTTCCGATAGCAGCTCTTCCGCGCAGTCTTTCCAGATCCTGCCGATGCTCATTAAGAAAGATCCGGAGATCGGCTGGATTTCTTTTCAGGCTGTCGGTAAAGATGCGGAACTCGTTTGCGCCGGCAAAGGTTTCAGTTCCCACAAAAACCATTCTGGAAACGATATGAGAGAGATAGGAAAAGGCATCGCTGTGCCAGACATCCCGGGAAACTATCTGGAGAGCACTTCCGAATTTATCGGAAATGTATCGGATTTCCTTAAGCCGGTTATTTTCAAGACAGCTGGAGATGTAATTCTTAAAGTCGTCTCCGTTTCTGAAAAAGTACTCATTCTTCCCGAAAACCGCACTGTCCAGATCATTCAGAAGCTCCTGAAGCGCATTTCGGTAAATCTCCTCCCTGAGGATCCGGGCATAAAAATCGATTTCTGGTTTTATCCGCTTAAGAAGGGTGAGATAGCGCTGGCGATCCTGCTCCCTGACTGCCATCAGAGAATCCCGGAGTTTCTGAGGATTTTCATAGCAGGTGCCGCTGACTGCTACCGCACGGCGATCCGAAAGGGCGTATCCGGCCATAAGGCAGAGTTTCAGATTGGAATCCTGTTCCGCCTCAGCTTTTCTCAGATTTTCTAAAATCCTGGCAAGGGAAGGGCTTTTGGCTGCTTTTTGCGCATATTCCTCCAGAGCTCCGCTGCACAGCAGTATATTAAACTCCCTGATCTCGGGAGCCTCTGAGGTGCCTAGGCCCTGCAGCCTTACGGTTTCCATGATAGCCCTGTCAAATATCCTTCCAATGAGTTCATGAATATCCCGAAATTTCTGATCTCCGCAGAAGATGGTTTTCAGGGAAGGCTCTAGACTGTAAAGAAGCGCGTACAGAATTTTTAAACCGGGAACAGTGCTGCCGGCGGCCTGTTCCTCAGCCCTGGCGCAGAGGTCTCCTTTTTCTTTGCTGAATCGGTAATAGTGGCAGGACAGAAGGCCTCTGCCAATTTCGTTAAATGCCCGGAGGGGATTTTTCAGGAGAGCTTTGATAAAGTCTTCTTCCCGGGTGTATACAGATCCCTGAAAACTGTAGGGCGGAAAATCTTCCGTACCTGAGGAGCTTCCTCCCAAACTGGTTCCGGGCACTGGAAGCTGTTCCCCCTGAAGCCAGCGCCGTACCTCCTGATAGCCCCATCTGCGGTGCGGGTTTTCGGGCTCGTTGCGATGGGAAAGATCCTTGTACGTGAGTCCCAGTACCAGATTCCGGAGATTCTCCGGGAAACTGTCAGGAAAACTGATCTGGTTCAGGGAGGCCAGCCGCATGACATCCTGCTCAGACAGTCCGGTATTCTGAAACGGGGTGAACCCTGTAAAGAGCTCAAAAACGGTAATCCCCAGGGCATAGTAGTCCGTTTCCTTATGAAAAATCCCCTGAATTGCCTCGGGCGCCGCATAGAAGGGCGTCATGCCGGTTCTGGTAACCACCAGAGTCTGGCCGCCGGTATCGCTGCTGATCCCGAAATCGATAAGGACAATCCTCCGCCCCGTGTTGTCCGGAATGAGATTCGCAGGTTTCACATCCTTGTGAAGGATGCCGAGCTCATGAATGATTCTGAGTCCTTCGATTACCGAAGGGATAATGACAGTTCTGAGCTCCTCCTCGGAGTATCTTCTTCCTCTCCGGAGTTCTTCTGCCAGGCTGGGGCTTTCGTAATAGGGCAGAATAATGAACTGGCGGCCATTGTGGATTCCATACTGTTCAAGAGGAGCCACGTAGGGGCTTCTTTCGAAAAGAAGCTTTCTGACTACGGATTCCTTGATGGCATTTTCTCGTCGGAAAATCTTGAAAACAAAGGCCCCGGACTCCGGCTCCGCTACCTTATGGCATTTAAAGAGATCCGCCTCTCCTGCTTCGGTGTTCAGGGCTTCGGTCAGAAGGTAGCCGGCAATAGTCTGCCCGACAAGGCCGGTACTTCTTTTGCTGCTGTCGTCTCTGATAACAGTCGCCCGGTCTCCTGACTGTGCGGCGTTCAGTCTGGTGCGGGCAGCGGCGCTTTCCGGATTATCGGTATTTATACGGGTTTCAGTCATGAGATCACTCAGATGATAAATGATGCAAACCTAAGAAAGCCAGTTTCCCGGGAATGGCCGGGGACTCCTGTTTTCACGGAGTCCCGGCTTTGAACAGTACGGCCGGGCCGGAACCTGGAAATCAGTCTTCCAGAGGATAGACATTAAGTCTGATCCGGGCCTGGAGTGTATCCGTATCAATCGCCTCCGGTGAGCGGATGCGGAGGGTGTACCGTACCTGATGTGCATTTTCAGATGTTTCGTCCAGGTAGGAGGACTGTGTTGTGAAGTGCATGACGGAGTCGTAAACTCTTTCAATGAATTCATAACGCTGCTTGATGATGCTCTTCCGGCTCTCGTCCCCGTTTACCAGAAGCTCCATCTGGGTATGGGAAGCGGTTCTCATAGCCTGAACACGCTGTTCTCTGTTCTGGTTGTAGGCATTCCCGAACTTTTCTCCGGAAGCTGCAAACCTGTAGGTATCAAGATCCAGATAGGTGTTTTCGATTTGGGCATTGCCCTGGTAATAATTGCCATCCTCGTCCACCAGATCCGCAAGCGTACAGGTGTAGACAAATTCGGAGTCCGTGGTAAGAGAGGTATCCTGGATACAGTAGTTTGAGGCCGTGGTCAGAGTGATCGGATCCCCGGATCTTCTGGTGCAGTCCGCATCCCTGCTGCAGTTCTGTGCAAGATCCGTGGCTGCGCCGGCGTCAATACGGCCGAATCCGAAGAGCGTGCTGTAATAAAGTCCGGTTTTGCTGCTGTTTCTGGTGGGGATCCAGCCTTTGTGAATCACATAGGAATCATCTGAAACATCAGTATCCTTCATGGCACTGTCGGACTTATAGTTTACTGCTGACTTTGCCAGAATATACTTTACCTGACTGACTGTCAGATTTCTGCCGGCTGCCTCGAGAACAAGGGCGGTAACCCCGGTAGCAGACGGAGCTGCTGCTGAAGTGCCTCCCATAACAACGTAATTGCAGGTTCCGCTATCCATAATCTGGCTTTCCGTATTGTAGGAACAGCCTTCAATATCGGTGGTCAGGGTGCCAGTGCGGGCTGAAATCCAGAGATTGGTGCCGCTGCTAGAGTAGGTGGCGTGGGTGCCGTCAGATTCCACGGCACCGACCACAATGACTCCCGGAGCATTCATCCGGTAACTGGACTGGATAAATACACAGTTTACCCCGAGTTCGGTACAGACACCCGTGCCGATGTCGGTGGCAGGAGTGGAGATAAAATTGTTTCCGGCTGATTTGACAACTGGAATGCTGTTTTCAGTCAGGGCATCTGAGAGATCCATGTTGCCAGAAAGTATCACAGGCGTGGCGGGACTGAAGCTCTCATTAACTATATCAGCCTTCCCGATAATGCTGTTCGCGTAATAATAATCGTTACTTTCTATCTTGGTAAGCCCGTAAATTCTGGCGTTATACGCAACGCCTCTGCTTCCGACGCCGTTAAAGGCTGTGGCCGCAATGACTCCGGCTACCGGAGTTCCGTGGATTTTTGTTCCGGGGATGGCTGTTACCATCAGATCCTCTGGGGCTGATGACTGCAGCGGTGCACTGTAGCAAAGCTCGGGAATGAAATTTTTCTTTAAATCTTCGTGCTCGATCTGGAATTCGGAGTCGATTATGGCAACAGTAACTCCCTTGCCGGTGTATCCCTTCTGCCAGGCTGAAACTACGTTAAGATCCTGCCCTGCCACGGAACCGATATAGAGCCCGGTGTTTCTGAGGTGATCCTGCTGGGCAAAAAGAGGATCCTGTATCAGATCGAAGGTTTTATTGTATACCGTGCCGTTGACGGTAAAGATGATGGATTCGCTGTAATCTCGCCAGTTTTTCCTGTTAAGCTGCGAGTAGGGCACGTAGTACCGGTAGGTTCCGTCGCTGTACACTCTGACTGATCCGTATTTAACCCCCTTAATCTCCAGAGCGGATCCGGTATGAGGAGTAAATGATAAATACTCCTTATTGCCGCCAGCCACATCCGCCTTGCCGTCCAGGTCGCTGAGAATAGTGGTGTCCGGATTTCTGACATAATTGAAATTCAGATTATGGTTGGTAATTTCCACATAGGTCAGTTCCGGATCAGTGTCCGCGTCAGTTTTTCCGGAATCGCCGTCATCAGTTCTTCCGGAATCATCGTCATCAGTCTTTCCGGAA
>NZ_KB899636.1:1527612-1532033 GCF_000378405.1 Succinimonas amylolytica DSM 2873
TTTCCGGAATCGCCGTCATCAGTTTTTCCGGAATCGCCGTCATCAGTCTTTCCGGAATCGTCATCAGCAGGCAGATTGGGAATGTAATTCAGGTAATTGGTAATCACAGCTGAAATTTCTTCCCGGCTGCTGTTTATCCGGCCGTTTTCAGAAATTTCCGCTATTACTAGGGAATAGACATAATCTGTCAGGTTTTTTATGCTGCCAAGGGAGCTCTCGATTTCTGATACATCGCTGATTATCTGACTGAACTTCTCCAGATCCCGGTCCGTTTGCGGCAGGAAGTCCTTTCTGGCCAGAAGTTCTCCGGCAATAAGAGTTTTCAGATCATCAGGGCTGGTGCAGTCTTTATTGTATCCGGCATCCTGATAAACCAGACTTTTTACTGCGCCGGCCTGTTCTGCCAGAGTTCCCATCCGGATTTGGTAACGGTCTTTGGTTTCAGAATCATTACTGTTGTCTGCGGTGATATCTGCCAGAGTGCTGAACGGGGAGATGATAAAGGTGGTGCCGTCAGGAGTTTTCCGGTTAACAAAGATACTCCGGGACATGGTTACGGGGGTGGCCAGAGCAGTTTCGGAGCCATAAATGTGATCCGGGGCACTGCTGCCGGCAGAAGCGATGATGAGAAGTCTGGTGTCGCCGGTTTCATTAAGCTCCTTTTTGGCGATATCCAGTGTTACCAGCCCACGGGAATCCGTTCTGGCCCGGGGTTCTTTTGCGGAGTCCCACTGATAGTTGCGGTTCAGGTCTGCATAAACGTAGGCATTTTCGATATCACCGTCAAGAACATGAAAGGCAAGATAAACGGACTCTTCCCGGTCGCTGTCATCAGTACTGCCGCCACTGCCGCCGCCTCCGCCGCAGGCGGTCAGGGCAATGGCTGATAGAACAAAGGCGGACAATTTGCTAAAACGTGGTTTCATAACTTTGATTCCTCGCAGGACAGTAAAAATTTAAAAATGCTCCTGCTAGCGGAGATTCATTTTCAGGCCATAGTCTTTAGAGATGCTGATGTTTGCAACATCGGGGAGTGCCGAAATGGTTCTGTACAGCTCTTGCCACTCCGCAATGCTGCCGGCCTTTACAAGATATACGGTTTTGCTCAGCTTTCGGGCCCGGAGACTGTCCGGGGCACAGTCCGGGGCATTCTTGCGGCATTTAAAGGTAAGAGTGTTTTTCAGGATAAATCCGCCGCTGTCATCTGAGACAAAACCCAGAATCTCAGGATCCCGCGCAGGGCCGTTTGTTCTGGAATAGACGGTTTTATTGTCATAAACACCAATACTATCTGCCGGGGACAGCGGGATATCTGATGAACCGCCATTGTCTCCGATTACGAATTCGGGGCAGATTCTTAAGGATTGATTTTCAATTACAACAGCCTGACAGCCGGAGGATTCCGAAACCGCGTGAGCCGGAAAAGCCGAGCTTAGAAGAAGGAGCGTCCCCAGGACGATACCGGATTTGGAAATAAACTTGCGTGCGGGCATAGCAGAACCTGTAAAACAAAAAAGCGGGAAACTTTTGGAAGAAAAAAGGATACATTATCAACTAAAGATTGTGACATAACGGCAAAAAAAATAATGCTGTGTGTCTCACTAAAAAGACAGCGCACTTCTCTGACATATGATCGGGATCAATTTGCCGGGAGAAACAGTGTTCGGAGGGGAAGTCATGAAGAAAACCGGGAGGACAGGGATTTTGCGGAGCTGCCGGATCTGTGCTGTCTTAAGAACCTTCCGGGCTGTTCTAAGCTGGCTGATTATGCGGCCAGGAACAGCCCGGGAGTTTCCTAATGCTGTTATTCTGAAACGCGATCTCCGTTAAGCAGTTTCCGGTAGATACGGTACGGCATGCAGGAAAGCAGTACCCAGATACCGGCGGTTACCGCATTGCACACAAAAATGATAATGATCCACTGTACCATGGTCAGTCCGGCAAATTCCCAGGAGGCGTCGCCGCAGATTCCGGTGGGGGCGAACACCGAGGGAAGCCATTCATCCAGTTTGAACCATGAAGGAAATTCTGCAAAGAACCCGCAGGTTTCGGCAAAGGGATCGTCCTTAGTAAGTTCGTAGCCCCGGTGTTCAATGGAAATGAGAAGCCCCTTGATGGAGGACATGAGCCAGATAATCACAGCCAGAATTCTTATAATGAAAAATCTGGGAGCGGTAATGCCCAGCAGGGCGGCTATGCCAAAGAACATGAAGCAGGCTCTTTCGTAGACGCATTCAATACAGGGATTCAGTTTCAGGACATACTGGAAATAGAGTCCGCAGGATTCATAAAACAAAAATCCCAGAAACAGAAATGCCCAGAAAAGACGGCTGTGCGGAAACCAGAGTCTGATGAGAAAGCGTTGCAGTGTTTCTTTCACGTAAAAGTCTCCCGTTACTGATAAATTTGAACAGCATTATAGCCGTTTGACTGGAAATTGATGCATAAAGGGAGGAAAAATGTGAGATTCAGGGGGCGGACATATGATGCTATTGTTACTATTCATAGTCCTTAAAAGTGCCAAATTTGACCATAGGTAATAATACAAGGGAATCTTCTGTCTGTGCTGCAACAAGATTAATGATGCAGCAGAACTTCTAAAACTTGGACGTAAACGTGAACATATAGAAGACATGTTTGAGTTGTTAAGGAATTGTTAAAAAATAAAGTTTAATTATCTATTAGTTTTTACCCGCCACAGTGTGCTATCATAGTGATAGTCATTGGAGGGTAGAATGATTCCGGAAAACACTAGAATTTTTGTAGGGAAAGTACTCCCTCAGCTGGATGAAAAACAAAGAAGAATTTTTCTTGGAGCTTTATCTGAAATGCTGGGGAGAGGAAGTGTCAAGGATCTCCATGAGCTAACACAGATCTCTCAGGTCACAATCATTGAGGGTAAAAAAGAGTGCGCAAATATAGAACCGAATCCTAAGTTCAAAACAACCGGTAAAAACAGGAGCGCAAGCGGTGACAGGGTAAGAGCAGAAGGTGGTGGAAGGAAATCAATCCGTGAAAAATACCCTCAGGTTATAGATGAGATAAACCTTTTACTGGAAAACAGTACAGTAGGAAATCCTGAGAATCCATTGTGCTGGACCACCAAAAGTCTTCGTAATATTGAGGCTTCACTCAAGGGAAAAGGAATGTCTGTCAGTTATGTAACCATTGGTAATATTCTAGAGGAGATGGGGTACAGTCTGCAGCAGAACCGGAAATATACAGAGAGCGGAAATGCAGGACCTGATCGGGATGCTCAGTTTCAGTACATCAACAATAAAGCCAAAGAATTCATGAACAATAAAAACCCGGTGATATCTGTTGATGCCAAGAAAAAAGAACTGATTGGCAGTTACAAGAATCCAGGAAAAGAATATGCCCCGAAAGGCAATCCGGCGAAGGTAAATGATCATGATTTTGAAGGTCCGTGTGGGAAAGCCTGCCCTTACGGCATTTACGATTTAAACTTCAATGAAGGGTTTGTCAATGTCGGGTTGAGCGCCGATACAGCAGAGTTTGCCGTCAACAGCATTCGGGAGTGGTGGCGAACAATGGGAGTTGAAAAGTATCCTGAAGCCACATGTCTGTATATCACCGCTGATGGAGGGGGAAGTAACGGCAGACGTAATAAACTATGGAAGACCAGCCTTCAGAGTTTTGCAAATGAAACAGGTTTGAATATCCACGTGTCCCACTTTCCGCCTGGTACCAGCAAGTGGAACAAAATTGAGCACCGTATGTTTGCCTTCATCAGCAAGAACTGGCCTGGGAGACCATTGGAAACAGTGGAGATCATCATTAATTTAATCAGTGCTACGACAACCTCGTCTGGATTAAAGGTTGCGTGCAAGTTGGATGAAAAAGTCTACGAGAAAGGAAAAGTGGTGTCTAATGAAGAACTTAGCGGGATAAATATCACCATGGACGACTGGCACGGTGAGTGGAACTATATCATAGCTCCCACAAACCAATAAAATTAAATTTAATTTTTAACAATTTCTAAAATAAAAAAACGACGGTAAAAAATCAAGAGTACGGGATAAAGCTCGATAGAAAAAGGCGGCAGTTTGTTCAGTTTATTGCATTAGGTTACTATGACTTTTATTATGAAAGAAAGCTCCCCGGCGGACAAACAAAGCGACGGCCCTTAAGCCGTATTCGGAACGCTGCATGCCCTGGAATGGAGTGGCGGCCCGGATCTCTTCGGTAAGATCCGTTCCGGCCCCCGTTAAGTTGGCTGGGTCATGCTGACGCTGGCACAGATCACTTTGCCCTGATTGCTGGTTTCGCTCTGCACACACAGACCTTCAGTAATTTTGGCTCTGGAGATGGCGCGTTTGACCTGATCCATCCGGAATTTTGCCAACGACTGATCGTTCGGGCTGTCTTCGTATTTGACCTTCCGCGTTATTATCACGTAA
>NZ_KB899636.1:1534783-1540768 GCF_000378405.1 Succinimonas amylolytica DSM 2873
CCTGATTTGCAATTGTTCAGATGTTTCTCCATCAAGGGAATTGAGTTCTTTTATTCCCGAGCTTATGGTCACTCTGGAAACTCCAGTTTCCTTGCTGATTTTCGAAACACCGCCATAACCCAAAATTTCTGCTTCTGAAGCAAGATATATCCGCTTTTGGAATTCATTCAGGAATGGAAGCATCTTTTTAATTTTTGTTGCTATTGCAACCTCGTCAAGCTCTACCATATCAGCCTCATTGACATCAACGTTACAGTTGATTGTCATGATAGCATAATAGGGCTAGACTTATGAAAAGTTGTGAAGGTTATTTATGCACAGCTCCTAAGTCTGTTATGGCACGCTGGTTGTGTGTTATCAGATCCGATTAACCCACCCGGTTTCAAAAAGAGGCCCTATGAAAAAAATCCTAACACTTCAGTCAGACAATCACAAAAAGGCATAGCACTGAAACGCTCCTCTGATCATTGAGTGCTCACCGATCAGATCCTGGGTTTAGGGGCACGCCGTATTTCGAAAAATATCTATAGTCAGATTAGGTACTTTTAGAGCTGTGAACAGTAACGCTTTTCCGGAAAACGTGGATCTTTCTCCTCTGTCCGCCAGCGTCTGAAGTAATGACGACAATATCCGTGCGCCCCTTATTCAGAGCCATGCCGCTGTGATGAGAATGCGCAGCTGGAAGGGCATTTTTCCGGGGATTAGTACGGTCACCAGTCTGTTTTAAAGACGTTCCAGTCGCTTTCAGAACGGTCAATGTAGCAATTGGCATCATTCCGGATATTATCATTATATTCTGCCATGTCCTTTTCAATATCCCGGCCGATCTCCCCGTATCCAAACATGCACATCGGCAGAATAACAAAAATTCCCAGCAATACCCAAATGCCGAAAGGAATTTTCGGGTAGGCACAGATAAAAATCACCGCCATAGCCAGAACTCCTGACAGAGCGGTACTGAATGAGATATATGTCCGGCGCCTGGTTTTGAAGAGAAAGTGTGAAAGCAGAGTTCTGATGTAAAGCAAGGCAATCATAAAAGCGGCATACGGAAGCAGCGCTCCTATCATAACTATGCCATTCTGGACATGCGGGAGACGGGGAAGCTTAGCCAGATAATCATATACCGGAATATAGGATTGCAGCCCCAGAAAGACGGTCTGCATAACAATGAACAGCACCATAAGCAGCTGTGTGAGCTTGATAAGAACAATGACAGTGCTGTCCATGAGGTTATCAGCGGCGACGGCTCCGCTATGGCCGTTCATGGCAACAGTGATGATTTTCTCCCTGTCATAGAACTCCAGCGTCCAGATCGGTGCCAGAACGCAGAATACGCTCTGCGGGAATATGCTGATATCCTGAGATTCGTTTTTCCCCCGGCCATAGGGTGCCATTGCCTGATACATAGAATTCAGCGCCCGGATTCGGGCATTTCTGTAGCTTCCGGTATCATCAGTTTTGCAGATTTCTGTGTCAAGACCGGAGAGATAGGAATAGCTGAAGGGTTCGGCTTCACTGGTATCAATAGGTTCCAGTTTGCGGATCATCTCGTCATCCGCATTCCGGGTGGCTTTTTCCGGAATGCCCCGGAATTGCATGCTGGCATTGGCCTCATATGAGCCGCGGCGTCTCACCCCCCGTTTTTCATCGTAGGGGCTTGAATAGCTCATTTTGCCCTCGGCAGCAATGTTGTATACCCAAAAGGGAACGTATTTGGCCTGGATTCGGGCATCGGGGGATCTGAGATATTTTTTGAAGCCGTCCGGAACAAATGGAGCGTTCCTGAAATATTTCCAGAGAGCCTCCAGAAAATCCTCACGATCCTTTTTGAAGGGAAGTATCAGATCCGGCTCGCGCTGTCTTTTGATCTTTCCTGAAAATATCAGATAATTGTCGCAGAAGGGGCATTTGCCGATGTTGCCCAGCACTCCCGGAGATATGCTGCCGCCGCAGGAAGGACAGGAAAATTTTTCTTCGCTGGCCGCCGGGGCCGTATCATTTTCCGCTCCCGGTAATTTTTCCTGCTGTTCTTTCCGGCGTGCGGTTTTATCGTATTCCCGGACGGAGTAATAGCTGTCGCATTTTTCGCAGTACAGGCTGTCATGCCTGATGCTGTATACCAGATTTCCGGAGCACCCGGGACAACTGCAGAATTCTGTGTATGCCATATCTGTTCCCTGAGATGAATCTGAAAAAGTTCGCTAGCGCCGGTGAATACTACCGGTATTTTTTAAGTTCGCATTCCTTTGGTACCCGGTAGCTTCTGAATTCTGATCTGAAACCGGCCCCGGGCTCCCTTTTTATTTCGGGGGGCTGCTTCCGGAAAAGTGTCATGGCTACGGTTACCGAGAGGGCGGCGGCGGCAATAATTCCTGCGGGAGCATCATCGAAATGCCGGATCGCAATAACAAGTCCCGCTGCTGTGGTGACCGTGGAAACGACATATGACATAAACCGGCAGAACGCAGCGCTTTTTCGGAACAGCGGGGCCATGAAATATGAAATAAGGAGTGTGGGGATGAGAGCGCACAGGGAACCTCCGCACAGGACGGCCATCAGGAGCTCAAAAAATCCGGTTTGCGGGACATGGGAGAGAATCTGATCACAGAACAATAGATCAGTCCCGGTAAATATCATGATGAGCGTTTTTCTGACCAGAACGGCTTTATATTCATCCCGGGGAAATTTGGAATGAACGCTTCCGCTAAAACCGTTCATGACCATGATAAAGTCCTGCCCGTTTTCCCGGCAGGATACGTAAAGCAGCGGGAAAAGCAGGGTTCTGATCCGGAGGGGGCGGGTTTGGAGATCCTGTTTCACATAATCATCTGCCGAGGGGAGCATAAATTTCAGTATGGAGGCCTTGGCTGATTCGTCAAGCCAGTACCGGTCAATACTGCTGTCTCCGGGCAGACAGGTATCGGCGATGAATGACGGGGTGCGTTTGGAGGGAAACTGACTTTTTCCGGAGATTTCAGGTTCGCTGATAACCGAGAGAACTTCGGAAGATATATTCGCAGCTAGCTCCGGAATTTCCCGGAATACCATTCTGGCGGAGATTTTTGCGAGATCCCGGTGGGAATCCTGATTATCTTCGAATCCAAAGCTTCTTCTGTTTGGAAGTTTTTCCCGGAAGACATCTCCCGCGGCCTCAAAGTCAATTAGCCAGAAGGGCAGATAGACTCTCCGGATGTTTTCCGGGGTAATTTTTCGGCTCAGGTCGTCTGATAGAATCCCGGGATCCGTGCTCTGTCCCCGGGCATATGTCTTTGCCAGATCCTTCCGGTCGTAGAAAAACGGCAGGATGAAATCACTGCTGGTATTGCGAAGCATAATGATGCCGTTCTGAGCAGAAGAGACCTGCCCCCGAGTCAGAGGACGGCCGGAGGTGCTGACAGCGGCAAAAGGCAGTGCCGCCTGACAGCAGGGACAGACTGCTGTCAGTCTTAGAACGCCCGGGGATAATTCCGCTCCGCAGCCGGGGCAGAAATGCTTTACGATATTCCGGTCCCGGAAGGCTGTACCCCACTCAGAGTAGTCAAAGGAACCGGAGATTGTTCCGGATCTGTTTGTGTGTGCCATTTCTGTTCTTCTGTGCCGGTGGAATAACATATCCATGATATGCGTTTTGGCGCATTCTGCGTGGACTGCAATAGTCATTCAGGCTTGTTCAAGATTCCCGCCTGTCTGCATTTTAACATCAGGGGAAACATGATGGGGAATTTCGGAGGATATTTCCGTGCTGTGCCTTAAAGTCTCATATTTTCAGCGTCTCTGTCAGAGACAGCCAGTAAAAAAGGCATAATCATGAGACTATGCCTTTTGGGGGATCCGGCTATGGATATTTCGTGCCGGGGTTTTACTGCTTTTCAGCTGCCGGAGGCTGATTGTTTCTCTGGCTTAATGCCTGCTTGATTACATCCTCATTGGTGCTGCGGCGTTCATTTTCATTGCCGTCCTTTTCACCATCGCTGACTTCCTTCCCGCCGTCAGCGCTTTCCTTTTCACCATCACTGCGCCGTTTGGAGTTGATAATATTGTCAACCAGGCTGGAGGTTCTTGATTTATGACGCTGGTCAACAGCCAGAACGAACATGAGGTCAGAGCTGCTGTTGACAGTGGTGCATAAAGTGTCTCTGATAATGGTGATGATGGCGTTAACCCCGATGATATGGATGATGACACCGTCACTAAGTCCGAAAATCCCGCAGCAAATTGGAATAATCAGCTGGGTACCGTTAGCCACGCCGGCAACACACATGGAGGCTACAATTGATACCAGTCCCAGACACAGGATATCCGTAAAGCCGATATTGACACCGCAGCCGCTGGCAGCCACCAGAGTCAGAATGTTGAGGGTGATGACAGAACCGGGCTTATGAAGAGTAGCGCCAAGCGGGATGGCCACGGAGCTTAGCTGTCTTGAAACATTGTTTTCCTCGGCAGCCTTCTGGTTTACCGCAATATTTGCAGCCGAGCTGGCGGTGAACAGCGAATAGATAATGCTTTCTTCAAGTTTTGGCAGTATTTTGAAAGCGTTCTGTCTGGTGAAGAGGTAGACAATTATCGGATTGATCACCAGGAACATTACCAGGAAAACCCCCAGAAACATAATGATGAGATGAGGGTAGTAGAACAGGTTGGCCTCGCTCTTTCCGGCCACTATGTCATGGAACATCAGGCCCATGATGCCGAAAGGAGCCAGGGCAATGAAGAATCTGACAATTTTGGTGATGGCATTGGCCGTGTCCTTAACCAGCATCTGGGTTGAGTGTTCGGCTTTTCTGAACAGAAGTCCGAAGGCTATTGCCCACATCACAATGGAAAGATATTTGCCGTCAATCAGGGCCTTGACCGGATTATAGGCAATTTCTCCAAGCAGGGCTGTGAAGATGTTTTTCTGAGGAGGCAGTTCCACCTGTTTCAAAGGGGTAACTCCGTCATTCGGATCCACGCCAATCTTCCAGACAAACCAGCAGATAATAGAAAATACCGAGGCTGCAAAAAGACTTGAGACAAACATGAGGGTTACTCTTTTGAGTCCGAAGGTATTTTCTCTGCCGATATTGGAGCTTACTATGGCATTTATCATAAAAACAAATACCATTAACGGACCAATATATTTCAGGATATTAACAAATGTAATGCCCAGTCCATCAATCCACATAAATGGTTTTGGGCAGTAAATGGCCAAAAGAGCACCTACGGCCATGCCGATTGCTAGTTTTATAAAAATTGGAGTTTTGTTATATCCATTAATAACTGAACCCATAGTACACCTTGCTATTTTGCAAACATTTAGTTAGATAGTTATTATTTGGTCTGATTAGTAATAGTGGCCCGGGCTACTATTACTAAAGCTGCCAATATTTAATTCTAAAAACTGACAATATTCTGTATCAGTTTTGTGCTGGCGGGAATATTTCAAAACCGGGGTATATCACAGGCGAGGAACAGTTTTTCATACAAAGTCAGCTTTTAAAAACATTTTAAATCTTGGAAGGCCTTTTAAGGGACTAAATAATACGGGGAGCAGGTTTTTAACCCTGTTTCCGGAATTAAAATGCTGTTGGCTGATATTTTTGTCAGAAAAACTGTTAAACGAAAAGTATTAGGTCTAAAGTCAGCACTTTAGGCCTTCTTAAATTTCCACGGCATTGCCTGCTCAAGAATAGCATTTCTTCTTTCATCAGACAGCGATTCATCTTTCAGTTCGTCTCTGTGAATACCCATATATCTGAACAGAAATTCAAGGTAATCTTCCAGATCAACTCCATGAACTTTGCAGGTTTCATGAAATGATGAAAACACAGCCGTAGACTTAGCTCCCTCAATAGAGCCAAATCCGCTGGGCATTGAATGTCTCAGCACTGCAAAGTCACGAATAGCTCTCTCGGCGGCCGAGTTATCCAGAGGAATAGAGCCGTCCTCCAGAATTCTGGTGAATTTTTCCCACTGATTGTGAGAGTACTTGACCGCTTT
>NZ_KB899636.1:1541893-1571101 GCF_000378405.1 Succinimonas amylolytica DSM 2873
CCTGTTCTTCAACTTTTTTGGCTTGATTTTGAAAGGCTTCAGTCTGCTTCTGAATGGTTGAGGTCTGCTCTTGAATGGTTGAGGTCTGCTCTTGAATGGTTGAGGTCTGTTCTTGAATGGTTGATGTAAGTTTTTCGATTAACGAGTAAAGGTTGTCCAGTTTGGAAGTGTCAGTATCGTGCTGATTAGCAGGAAGATTGTTATTTGTGATCTTCGCTTCCATTGCAAATTCCTTCAGCACATCACGATTTTTGTGTGCGATATGGTACGGATTCACCAGCACTTTTGTCAAGAATCCCTGAAGCCTTAAAAAGACGGTTTAAGACCTAATACAACGAAAATAAGCTGCGATTAAATCCTGAATTATGATATTTCCCTGACACAGCTGCATTGCTCAAGATGATAGCACTAATCCCAGACTGCGACAACTTTGCACGCCCAAAGTTGGGAGCAGATCCCAGAGAGACACTGCCGGTATTTCAGCTGCCTTTTTTCCCTGATTTCATAGAATGAGGAAGCAGGATGCTCTGAGTCAGCAATTTTGTTCCGGAGGCTATCCGGAAAACGTCGGAGCCGAAATTTCGCTCCTGTTTTCTGTTTTGGTTTGAAATCGTTTTCCTGTACCAGCCGGAGATCCTGAGTGCAACTGTTAATTAAGACACATTATGCACCGCTGATCATTTAGACACCGTATTATCCCGGGTACAATGAGTTCAGGAAGATCAGCGCGGGTGTTTCTTTTTTTGTTCAATGCGCCGGACTCCTGGATTTGTAACGGAAAGGGCTAATATGACTGACAGCAGCACGGAAGCTTTGATTTCCCTCAGGGGGGTGAGCAAGGTTTTTAAAACCGAAAAGGGAGATGTCATGGCTCTTGACAATGTTTCTCTTGATATTGCCAAAGGTGAAATTTTCGGCATCATCGGCATGTCCGGAGCGGGAAAAAGCACTCTTGTCCGTACCATGAATTTTCTGGAAGTTCCGACAGGCGGTGAGGTGCGGGTGCTCGGAAAGGTTCTCAGCGGACTCACCCGGAAGGAACTGAATGCTCTCAGACACCAGACGGCCATGATTTTTCAGCATTTCAATCTGCTGATGCAGAAGACTGTTATCGACAATGTCTGTTTCCCGCTGATTATTTCTGGGGTTCCCCGAACTGAGGCCCGAACCCGGGCAATGGAGCTTCTCGGGCTGGTGGGGCTTGAGGATCGCTCCGGGGCTTATCCCGCACAGCTTTCGGGAGGGCAGAAGCAGCGGGTCGCCATTGCCAGGGCTCTTTCCACCAATCCGGAGATCCTGCTCTGCGATGAGGCCACTTCGGCTCTGGATCCCCAGTCCACGGTAGCGGTGCTGGATATCCTGAGAGAAATCAATAAAACCATGGGGATTACCATCGTGGTGATTACCCATCAGATGTCCGTGGTCAAGGAGATCTGCACCAGAGTGGCGATAATGGATCATGGCCGTGTTATGGAGACCGGCCCGGTGCTGGAGGTGTTCATGAAGCCCCGTTCCGCAGTCGGCCGTCAGATCATTTTTGACGGTTTTTCGCTGCCGCCTCTGGATACTGACTGGCGTATCCGGGTAGTAATCGAGGGGGATCGTGCTCTTAAGCCGGCGATTGCCTCGCTGATTCAGGAGGTGGGGCCGGTCAGTATCCTGTATGCCGATGTTCAGAATACCGTAGTGGGATCTGCCGGACAGGTGATACTTGAGCTTCCGGAAGATGAGGTTCTCCGGAAGGCAACCTTTGAGTATCTCAGAGCACAGGGACTTTATTTTGAGGTGAAGGGCGGCCATGTATACTCTGACTGATCAGATTCTCATGGGGATCTGGGAAACCGTTTATATGACTCTGGGGGCCACGTTTTTCGGGTACGTGCTGGGAATGCCTCTGGGATTTGTGCTGACTCTGTGTCATAAAAAGGGACTCCGGCCGCATCCCGTTGTCTACCGCATTGTGGATATCATCACCAATATCGGCCGCAGTCTGCCGTTTGTAATTCTGATGGTGCTGGTTATTCCGGTGACGGTTTTTATCATGGGAAAATCCTACGGCTCCACAGCAGCCATCGTTCCTCTGGTGCTGTCTGCCGCTCCCTTTATCGCCCGGCTGGTGGAGTCCTCTCTGAATGAGGTGGATCGGGGGGTTATCGAGGCGGCTCAGAGCATGGGAGCTTCGCTGTGGCAGATTATGTACCGGGTGATGCTGGTGGAATCCCGCACCTCGCTGATCACCGGAGCCACCATTGCTCTTTCAACAATTTTAGGGTATTCGGCCATGGCCGGAGCCATCGGAGGCGGAGGTCTCGGAGCCATTGCCATTCAATACGGCTATCAGCGTTATGACGTCAAGATCATGTGGATATGCGTGATTCTTCTGATAGTGCTGGTTCAGATATTCCAGGTTGCTGGAATGTACATAGCGAGAAAGCTAGACAGAAGAATTGTCTAGCAGTGCTGCCGGCATGTTCTGACGCGGCTTTAGATTACTGAGGAGAAATTGTTATGAAAAAAATACTTGCTTCTGCTCTTGCGATTCTTCTGGTTGCCTGCGGAGCTGATAATGACGGCAGCGGCAGTCCGGAAAAGCAGAGCCGGGTGATTACTATTGCAGCCTCTCCCGCTCCTCATGCGGAAATTCTGTCAGAGGCTGCCAAAAACATGAGGAAAAGAGGCATTGACGTGGATATCAGAATCTTTGATGACTACGTTCAGCCGAATAATGTGGTCGAGAGCGGTGAAATTCAGGCCAACTACATGCAGCACGAGCTATATCTGCACGATTTTAATCATGATCGCGGCACTCATCTTAGGGTTGCCGGCCGGATTCATTATGAGCCTCTGGGCATTTATCCCGGAAAAAAGAAGCAGCTTTCAGAGCTGGCCAGCGGCGATCATGTGGGTATCCCCAATGACACTACCAATGAGGCCCGGGCTCTCCTCCTGCTCCAGGACAACGGGCTAATCAGGCTGAGCAGCGAGGCCGGGCTTACCGCTTCCGTGCGGGATGTAATTGAGAACCCCAGAAATCTGCAGCTGGTGGAAATGGAGGCGGCGCAGCTTCCCCGGGTGAAGGATCAGATGGCCATGGTGATTCTTAACGGAAACTATGCACTGGCAGCCGGCTTTAATGTAGAGAAGGATGCTGTGGCTTTTGAAAAGAGTGAATCTCTGGCAGCGCTGACCTATGTGAATGTTATTGCCGTCAGGGAAGGCCACGAAAAGGATCCTCTGATTCAGTCTCTGGTCAGCGAGCTCCGTTCTGACAGAATCAGGGAGTTTATTCATAACAAGTATTCCGGAGCCGTGATGTTTTACACGGAGCCTATGCGAACCGGTAAGTCGGCCACTGATAAAAAGCCGCCAGAGAAGAAAAAGCATCCGGCTTTTGTTGATGAGCCTTCTCACTCCGGCAGCGATACGAGTTCCGCTGAAGCGCAGGGAGGCAAAGAGGCGGATTTGAACCAGGCTGCCTAGCAGGACGCGCGATTCTGCGGATGACCCCGGTCTGTGATCTGCCGGGGTTTATTTTTTGGAGAAGTGAGACGGGAGATCCGCAGGGAGATGCGGAACTGCCGGCAGGGCCGCAGCTGGGCGGCGGGAGAAAATAATGATTAAAAGACTGTTTCTGATCTGTGCCGGTTTCTGGTCCGGGCTGGGCGCTGCGGCCGGTACCCTGACTGCCGGACAGGAGCTGCCCCTGGAGGAGATTACCGAATTTGTCTTTACCCGGGAAAACATCAATTATCATGCCAGCTTTCTGAGATACCGCTACTATCTTGAGGACGGGAAGCCGTTTTTCAGTCATGTCCGGAGAGAGCGGGAGGATTACGGCCCGACTACTGAGAAGGATACGGTCGCAACAGGAACCATGGCACTGTCACAGAATGACTGGAACCAGGTTCTTCTGCTTATTCAGGGCGGGAAGGTCCGCAAGCGTCAGGATTCTGCCGAGAGCGGTTCCTCGGGCCCCTGGATGTATTTGTACTGGAGGAATGATCGGGGGGAAATCCAGGAATACTCCTTTGCATCCTATGGCGCCGAGCGGAGCTTTGAGGAGTTTTCGGAACAGCTTGCCGCCCGCTCTCAGGCCCCGGCCGGGAATGACCAGACCGGTAAATAGTCCCCTGATACGGAAGCGGGGGCAGGACGAAGAGCTGCTGATATTTCGGATTTTTCGGATTCTGCCGTGCAGGAGATGTTTCCCGGGATTAAAGCGGCATAATTAATGGAGTAAGTGAACGTTATCACGATGTTGGATAACTGATTAACTGCTTCTGATACGGATCATGATATTATTTGTACGAAGTAGGAACTGTAACATAAATATTATCAGAAGTGTCCGCGGGATTATCGTTAACCGGCTTTTTTGCCGGAAGTTTTTTATGCTTTTTCTGAAAAACGGGGTGCTTATTCCGCCTCCTGAATTGCTGTTCTGTCTCTGTTCCCGCTTTTATGTCTGGAGTTTCAGTTACCCGGACAGGTGTTTTCTTGAAAATGGTTTTTGTGCCATCTTTCTTTGAGAAGAGCAGAAGGAACGGAATCATGAGAAGATATTGCAGTTTGCTGTTTATTGCAGGACGTTGCACGATCATGCTACTACGCCGGACGGCAGTGGTATTTCTTTTTCTTTTTCCGCTGATGTCTCTGGCCGGTAACGATGAAGAGGTCATCCGGGTTGGCTGGCATGAAGCTCCGTATTTCATGAAGGATCAGTTTGGCAGAAGGGCGGGGTATTCATACGAATACCAGCAGAAGCTGGCAGCCTATACCGGATGGCGGTACGAGTATGTGGAGGGCGGCTGGTCGGAATTGCTGGAGATGCTGCGCAAGGGGGACATCGACCTTCTGGCAAACGTATCATACACCGAGGAACGCTCCCGTAGTTTCCTGTATGCTTCTCTGCCCATGGGAACGGAGGTGTACTATGTGTTTGTCGCTCCTGACAATACAGCTGTCACCTCGGCGGATTACACCTCCCTGAACGGTAAAACAGTAGGAGTTGCCAAGGACAGCATCCAAAGCGAAATGTTCCGCCGGTGGGCAGAATCCCATAATGTCCGGCCGGAGCTTGTTGAGCTCACCAGCACGGAGGAGGAATCCCTGCATATGCTGGGGAATAAGCTGGATGCCTTTGTTACCATGGACGTGAATATAGCTCCCCGCACCGCAGTGCCGGTCTGGAAGATCGGATCTTCGGATTACTATTTTGCGGTCGCCTCCGGCCGGGCGGATCTTCTCCCCCGGCTCAATGCCGCCATGAGCAGTATTCAGGATGAGAACATCCTTTATGCCCAGCAGCTCAGCAGTAAGTATTTTAAGGATGCAAAAGCCAATCTTTTTCTCAACTCTGAAGAAAAGTCGTGGCTTAAGGAGCACGGAAAGATCCGGGTGGGCTATCAGGACAACTATCTTGCATTCTGTGCCCGGGATCCGGTAACCGGGGAGCTGACGGGGACTTTAAGGAATTATCTGGATTATGCATCCTATGCCTTTGAGAACGCGCACCTTGATTTTGAGGCAATTCCCTATCCCACTGTCTATGATGCCATAGAAGCGCTTAGGAATGGCGAGATTGACTGCCTGTTTCCTGTTAATCTGGTAACATCTGATGCTGAAGAGCTTGGCATGATCACGACTCCCCCGCTTATGAAGACCAAAATGGAAGCGGTGGTGCGTGATGCCGACAAAATGGATTTTTTCCGGCGGGATCAGGTGACGGCGGCAGTGAACCGGGGTAATACCAATTATGAAATGTACCTGAGGGAGCATTTTCCGCACTGGCAGATCAAGTATTTCCCGGATACGGCTACGGGACTCGAGGCGATTGCTTCCGGAGAGGCAGATGCTCTGCTTCTCAGTAATTATCGTGTCAATAATGTCGCCAAGCAGTGCCGCAAGCTGGATTTGACAACAGTTGATACTGATGCGGAGATCGAGTATTACATTGCACTGCGCCGGGGAGATGCCCATCTCTATTCCATTCTGGCAAAAACCACGGCCATTGTTCCCGAAAGCGCGGTTCATGCGGCTCTGACACATTATTCGGCTGAAGATGCGAGAACCGGATTTATTGACGTCATCATTGACAATCTGGTGGCGGTGCTTCTGGGAATCGTCTCGGTAGTTCTTCTGATTCTGTTACTGCTGGGACGCAGCATTCGGGCAGAAAAGAAGGTGACCGACGGTGAACTCAGGATCAAGGCTCTCAGCAGCAAGGTATTTGTTGATGCACTGACTCATGTCAGGAACAAGGGCGGGTATGATGAGTATATTAACCATCTCCAGAACCGACTTGACAGCGGGGAGAGTTTCGGGATAGCAATCGGCATTTTTGACTGCGACAACCTGAAGGGCATCAATGACCGCTACGGGCATGATAAGGGCAATATTTATCTCCAGACCTCCTGCAGTATGATCTGCCGGGTATTTCAGCACAGTCCGGTATTCCGGATCGGCGGAGATGAGTTTGTGGTAATTTTTCTGGGCGGGGATTATGAGATCCGGGATCAGCTTATAAAGCAGTTTCAGGAAAGGCAGGCCGCTACCGGCACCACGGCGCAGAATGACTGGGAAAAGGTTGGCGTTTCCTGCGGAGTTGCCGTGTATGATCCTTCCCTTGACGGTTCTCTGAAGGAGCTGGCACGTCGTGCTGATCAGCTGATGTACGAGGACAAGAATATCCGCAAGTCCTCCGGGGACATCCCTGGCTAACGGATCTCCGCTGCTGTCTTCTTTCCGGGCCTGACGAGTCCAGTCTTAATATTTCCGGCATTGATTATTTTGCAGCATTGTCGGATAATCAGCATGTCTTTACCGTCTGTCGGAGTGCCCCGTGGCTGAGATCGCTTTCCGCGAAATCCGTACCACCTGCTCAGGATAATGCCTGCGAAGGAAACAGCGCCAATTGGAACCAGTTCCCAGGACCGCGGAGTCCCGTTCCGGCAGCCCCTTTTTATGAGAGTAACTATGGCATCTGCAATTATGGAACGCATGAAGGCCGAGAAGGAGGCCCAGGAACGTCTGGGACGTCTTCAGGGATTTGCCTATCCCTCCTCCTCACGTACCTTCAAAACCTCCCCGGATGGTACATTCCGGGTTCCCTGTCGCACTGTAAATCTTTCCAACGGAGAACAGGTGGATCTTTATGATACCTCCGGCATCTACGGCGATCCGGCTTCGGAAATTGATGTTACCAGGGGCATTCCCCTGCTGAGAGAGCCCTGGCTCAGTGCCAGAACTGATCTTGAAATCGTAAGGCCGGCTCAGGAATCCTGCGGTATCATCTCTCCCAAATGCACCAGAAGGGGCCGAAGCGGTTCCGGGATCACGCAGCTTGCGCTGGCCCGGGCCGGGGTTATTACTCCGGAGATGCGCTATGCGGCCATGAGAGAGAATATCGGGGATCCCCGGGAGACGGTCACTCCGGAAATGGTGCGGGAGGAAATCGCCGCCGGCCGGGCCATCATTCCCGCCAATATCAATCACCCCGAGGCCGAGCCCATGATTATCGGCTCCCGTTTCCGGGTGAAGATCAATTCCAACATCGGAAATTCCAGCATTACCTCCTCGGTGGCCGAAGAAGTGGAAAAGATGGTGTTCAGCACCATTTACGGAGCGGATACTGTTATGGACCTCAGTACCGGGAACAGGATTCATGAAACCCGGGAAGGAATCATCAGAAACTCACCGGTGCCTATTGGAACTGTTCCGCTTTATCAGGCGCTGGAAAAGGTAAACGGCATTGCCGAGGATCTTAACTTTGCGGTGTTCCGGGAAACTCTGACGGAGCAGGCGGAGCAGGGAGTGGACTATTTCACTATTCATGCCGGGCTTCTGAGACGCTTTATTCCCGCTGTTACCAGAAGACTCACCGGTATCGTGTCCCGCGGCGGATCAATTATGGCCCGGTGGTCTATTGCCCATCATCAGGAAAATTTCCTTTATACCCACTTTGACGAGATCTGCGATATCTGCGCAGCCTACGATGTGGCCATTTCTCTGGGGGATGGCCTCAGGCCGGGATCCGTTCACGATGCCAACGACGAGGCGCAGTTCGGAGAGCTCAAGGTTCTCGGCGAACTGGCAGAAAGAGCCTGGCAGAAGGGCGTTCAGGTAATTATTGAGGGACCTGGGCATGTGCCTATGCATCTTATCAGGGAGAACATGGAGCTTCAGAAGGAGTTCTGTCATGAGGCGCCTTTCTATACTCTGGGGCCGCTGGTAACTGACATTGCTCCGGGATATGACCATTTCACCTCCGGAATCGGCGCCGCCATGATCGGCTGGATGGGAACCGCCATGCTCTGCTATGTGACTCCCAAGGAACATCTGGGGCTGCCCCGGCGAGATGATGTCCGTGAAGGTCTGATGGCTTACCGGATTGCGGCGCATGCTGCGGATCTGGCGCGGGGGCATCCGGCGGCGATGGCCTGGGATAACGCCATGAGCAAGGCCCGGTTCGAGTTCCGGTGGAATGATCAGTTTGCTCTCAGCATAAATCCGGAAAGGGCCCGGAAATTTCATGACGAGGACCTGCCGGAGGAATGCCACAAGAATTCCGAGTACTGTTCCATGTGCGGCCCGAAATTCTGTTCTGCCCGGCTTTCCCGGGAAATCAGGAATCTTGGCAGGGAGGAGATTGCCAGATGTCTGAGCCAGGAATAGTTCTTATAATTGCCGCCACGGATTCCACCTGCGGCGCCGGAGCCTTTCAGGATGCCCGGGTGGTGACGGAGCTGGGAATGATTCCCATGGTGGCCGAAACTGCAATGACGGTGCAGACCGGAGAAGCGGTGCTTAGGTCGGATCCCGCAAAGCGCAGCAGTCTCAGGGAAGTATTCCGGACTGTCCTGGAGCGGAATGTGGTTTTTAAGCTGAGAGCGGTGAAAATCGGTCTTATTCCCACGGAGAAGATTTTTCAGGCAGTGGTAAGCTTCCTTATCAGGCTGCGGGAGATCCGGGGTGCGGACTTTCCTGTGGTCTGGGATCCGGTTACCATCGCCGGAAACGGAGATCCCCTGGCGGATTATGATATCCGGGAATGTGCCCAGGATCTTATGCCTCTGGCCTCTCTGATAACCCCGAACATTTCGGAAGCCATGAATCTTTCCGGAACCTCACAGAGTCTGGACAGCATTGAATCCTGCGGACTCTGGGCCCGTACTGTCGGGGACTGGTTTGCCGAGGCGGGAGCTGACAGTGTTTATATCAAGGGCGGTCATCTGGAGCAGTACACCGGAAATCCGGATCTTAAAGGAACGATCCTTAATATGCTTGTTAAGAATGTCTCCAGCAGTATCGCGGTTCTGACGCACCGGAGAACCCTGTTTCCCGCCGGGGAGCCGGGCAGAGTTCACGGCACCGGCTGCGCTCTTTCTGCTGCTGTGGCAGCGTTTCTGGGACAGAACCTCCCCCTGGAGGAGGCTCTGGTACGCGCCGAGATGTACGTGTCCGGAAGGATCCGGGAATCCCGGGCAGTGTTTTCCGGTATGAGAATTCTGGGGGACGGCGGCACCTGTCCGGCATTTGAGGATCTGCCGCTTTTCTTTCCGTGCTTTCAGGAATTCCGGAGCAGGCTCTCTGCCAGCATGCCGGCCTTTCCGGAGTGTCCGGAGAAGCTGGGGCTTTACCCGGTGCTTCCGGACAATGACTGGGTGCTCCGCTGTCTCCAGGCGGGAGTCAGAACCCTGCAGCTTCGCATAAAGAAATGGGACAGCCAGGAACAGCTCCGGCAGGAAATCCGCAGGGCAGTGGAGCTGGGTCGTAAGTATCATGCCCGGGTTTTCATAGACGATCACTGGGAGCTGGCGGTGCAGGAAAATGCCTACGGGGTGCATCTCGGACAGGAGGATCTGGAGGCTGCCGATCTGGAGCTTATCAGAAATGCCGGACTCCGGCTGGGCGTATCCACCCACAGCTATGCCGAAGCTGCGCGGGCGCTTCAGGTGAAGCCCTCCTATATCGCTCTCGGGCATATTTTTCCGACCAGTTCCAAAATAATGCCCTCGGCGCCTCAGGGAACCACCCGGCTGGCGGATTATGTGCGGATTCTGGGACGAAGCTATCCTCTGGTAGCTATCGGCGGCATCAAGATCGCAAATGCTCCGGAGGTTCTTAAAACCGGTGTCGGCAGCGTGGCGGTGATTACTGCGATTACCGAGAACCCCGATCCCGGGGCCGCTATCCGGGAATGGCAGGAACTGCTTAGGAAGTTTGGAATCCGGGATTCTGACGAGCTGTTTCCGGACGGAAGCCCGGAAGCGGAGAAAACGGCTAAGACCAGGACCGCAAAGGGCCACAAGGACAAAGCCCCCGGGTCCGGGAAGAATTCCGGACAGAAGCTGTCCAAAAAGAAGAATTCCGGAAACAGAAAGGAAAAATCAAAATGAAAATTCAGCTTAACGGAAAATCCGTCGAAACCGGGGCGGGGACTCTCAAAGCACTTCTGGAGACGCTTCCGGATCTTCCGGAGCATTATGCGGTGGCTCTTAATGACGAAATTATCCCGAAGGAGCGTCTGAATGATGCTGAGCTCCATGAAGGGGATGCGGTAGAGGTGTTTTCTTTTATGGCGGGAGGAGCTTTCTGATGACTGTTGCTGAAGATGCGCCGCTCCTGATTGGCGGCAAGGCATTTAAATCCCGGCTTTTTACCGGAACCGGCAAATTCGCTTCCGGCTCTCTCCTCCGGGAGGCTGTTCTGGCATCCGGTACAGAGCTGGTGACTATGGCGGTGAAACGGCTGGATTTTCAGGGGCGTACCGATGCTATTCTGCCGGCACTCAAGGATCTTCCGGTAACCCTGCTCCCCAACACTTCCGGAGCCCGTACTGCCCGGGAGGCGGTATTTGCCGCTCATCTGGCCTGTGAGGCTCTGGGTACTGACTTTATCAAGGTGGAGATTCATCCAGACGTGAGATATCTCATGCCGGATCCTGTGGAAACTCTGAAGGCCACCGAGGAGCTGGCTAAGGAGGGGTTTCTGGTGATGGCCTACTGCGGAGCCGATCCCATGCTGTGTCTCAGACTGGCCCGGGCCGGAGCTGCGGCGGTAATGCCTCTTGGGGCTCCTATCGGCAGTAATCAGGGGCTGGCCACCCGGGCCATGCTTAAAATCATTATTGCTCAGAAGGAGGCTCCCATTGTGGTGGACGCCGGCATCGGTCTGCCTTCCCAGGCCGCGGAGGCCATGGAGCTGGGGGCGGATGCAGTTCTGGTTAATACCGCTATTTCCGTATCCCGGGATCCTGCCGGTATGGCCCGGGCCTTCGCCGGAGCAGTAGCAGCAGGACGGCAGGCCTGGCTCTCGGGGCCGGGGGCTGTTTCCGAGGAGGCTCATGCCACCAGCCCCCTGGAGGCTTTTTTGCGTGATTGTGACGGAGACCGGTCATGAGCTTTTATGATGAGATCACTGCCGCAGGAATAGCTGGCTATGACGCGGCGGTGGATGCCTGTACGGACGGAGACGTGTCAAGGGCGCTTTCAAAAAGCAGAACCGGGGACAGTCTGGATCTCGGAGATTTCATGGCGCTGATTTCGCCCCGGGCGACGCCGTACCTGTCGGATATGGCCGTCCTGGCGGAGCAGTATACCAGAAGGCGTTTCGGCAATACGGTCAGTATGTATCTTCCGCTTTATCTTTCGAATCTCTGCCTTAACAACTGCCGGTACTGCGGCTTTGCGGCTCATAACAGATTTCCCCGCAAGTTTCTGACGGCGGAGGAGACCCGTCTGGAATGCGAGGCTATCCGCAGGATGGGCTACGAGAATATCCTGGTGGTATCCGGAGAGGATCCCCGGCACTGCGGGATGGAGTATTTCCGGGAGCAGCTCCGGATTGTGAATCAGTATGCCAGCTATATGTCACTGGAAATTCAGCCTCTGGACACGCCGGAATACCGGGAGATGAAAAGTCTCGGGGTTGATTATGTCTGTGTCTATCAGGAAACCTATGATCCGGAGTGCTACCGGGAAAATCATCTTTCCGGAAAAAAACGGGACATGCGCTACCGGATGGAGACTCCGGAGCGGGTAGGGGATGCCGGTATTGACAAGGTGGGGCTGGGGGCTCTTCTGGGGCTTTACCGCTGGAAGTCGGACGTGGTGGCTCTGACACGCCATCTTATGTATATGCGCCGGCACTATCCGGAAACCCGGCTTAGTATTTCCTTTCCGAGGCTGCGTCCGGCGGAAGGGGGCTTTCAGCCGGAGTATCCGCTGTCCGATCGGCAGATGATTCAGTGTCTCTGCGCCTGGCGACTCTTTGATCGCGAGCTGGAAATTTCAATTTCAACCCGGGAAAGCCCCCGGTTCCGGGATGTGATCACCCCGGTGGTGATTACCTCCATAAGTGCCGGATCCAGTACCCAGCCTGGCGGATACGCTGCAGATCATCATGATCTTTCGCAGTTCGTTATCAATGACAGCCGTTCCGTGGCCGAGGTTAGTGCGGCGCTTAGGCGGCACGGTCTTGAGCCGGTGTTCCGGGAGGCCAGATCCCAGATTCTGGAACCGGCCGGGAGTGAAGCAGCCTTCCCGGCAGCCTAAAAGATACAGAAGGATCCGGTACCGGGGATTCCCGGGCTCTGTTTCCCCGGATGGGAGATGCCTGTTCTGCTGTTCCTGGCGTCAGGAGTCCCGGGAGTGTTTCCGGCGGTACTCGCAGTACCAGGCGCGTATGCTGTTCCCCGCGGCCGGAAATTTCAGAACAGAGTCCGAATCCTCCTGACAGAAGCATATTGCGGTTCCGTCTCTTCCTTAAGGGAAATCTTTCCAATGAAATTCTTTCCTTTATCACTTATCACCGCTTGATCTACAATTACACGGACCTTCTTTTTGTCTGCAACCTGTCGGCTGGCTGGCGTGTTCGGAACACCGGGTGTCCGCCCGTTTCTGACTTTTTGGAAAAAAAGACGCATTCTGCGCCGTTTTTTTCCGCTGCTCTGCCATGACACTGGTTCCCGGGCAGCTTTTTTGCGCTCCGGCGAGGCCGGGTTCCCGGAACTGTTACTAAGGTACTTTTATGTTTTTTGCTAAATTCGGAAGACGTCTTTTTGTTTTCCTGGCGCTCCTGGCGTTTATGCTTTTTTCTCCGCTGGCTCAGGCCAGGGAGAATGTTCCCTGGCTTATCTATTTTTATCTTGTCGGATCTGATCTGGAGAGCGGCGGAGATGAAGGTGACAAGTCCGGGGGCAGCGCCACCATGGATCTTCAGGAAATTGTTGATAGCATGGCCGGCGATAATGTCCGCTTTCTGATTCAGACCGGCGGTGCCGCCAAATGGCAGAACGATGTGGTTTCCAGCAACAAGGTGCAGATATACGAGGTCAAGGACAATGATATCGAGCTCCTCAAAAGCTGGAATAACCAGAGCATGGGCAGGGCGGACACTCTGGCGCGTTTTCTGGAGTTCGGGGAACAGCGGTACAACCCGCAGCGCCGGATGATTATTTTCTGGAATCACGGCTCTGGTCCGGTGGGCGGCGTTGGCTATGATGAAAACTTTTCAGATGACTTCCTGAAAATGACCGAACTGGAACAGGCATTTAAAAGAGTTTACGGCGATACCGTAAAGCCTTTTGACGTTATCGGCTTTGATGCCTGTCTTATGGGGTCTCTTACCTCTGGCTTCTTTATGAACCGCTGGGGACATATGATGATTGCCTCGGAGGAGGTTGAGCCCAGTCTGGGCTGGTTCTATACCCCGTGGCTTGACAGCCTGGAAAAGAATCCGAAGATGAGCCTCAGAAAGCTGGGGCAGAGCATTGTGGATACCTACGTCCAGGACTGCCATACCTATGATTCCGATGACAGCGTTACGCTGTCAGCGGTGTCTCTGGATGAATTTCCGGAGCTGATGTTCTCCTACAACCAGCTGGGCGCCGCACTGGTGGACAAGCTGGATGATTCGGGACGGCTTTTTACCAGTATCGGCAGAGCTGCCGGCAAGGCTGAATCCTACGGACTCCACAGAAAGGGCAACTATTCCGATGTTATTGATCTTAAGCAGTATACCGACAATCTCAGGAGTCTGGCTCCCAAGGAGGCTGATGATCTTAATAAGGCTCTTTCCAAATATGTGATTTACCGGAAAAACGGACGGCTTAAAAAGGGCGCCGGAGTTTCGGTGTACTATCCTTTGGGCGGTCAGAAGGAGCATTACCGGTATGTTATGGAGGAAGGAGCTCCGTCTGTGCTGAATGTGGCCTACGGGCTCCAGCTCGGAACCATTGACAGGAAAAGCGTGGATCGGATGCAGAAGCGTATCGAGGACGGCAATGAATTCCTGGCCCGGATGCAGAAGATTAATAAGCAGTATGCCGGCTATATGGACAACGGTGCTCAATCCGGCTCCGGAACTGCTGTCCCCGGCCCTGACCACCCCACGGAACCGGGACCGGATTCACCGCCGCAGTCTCTTTTCAGTGCTAATTTCCATACCAGCACCGGTCATCTGGTGGCCTTTGCACAGACGGCTCAGACAGCCCAGAAGAAGGATATTACCAGTCTTGAGGATATCAAAATCTCCTTCGACAAGGACTCCAATGCCTTTGTAAAGGTTCCGAAGGAGCTCCTGTCCTCTATCAGCAGCGTGGAACTGCAGGTAATGCTATATTCTCCGCCGAATAAGGAAACTCCGAATGGACTTCTGGTGTACATCGGATCCGATAAGCGGGTATCCGAGGACTGGGAGAAGGGGATTTTTACAGATACCATGGACGGAACCTGGGCCGCTATGGACGGGCATCTGCTGCCGCTCACTGTGGCAAATGCCACCGATGACTACATTACCTATGACTGCGATATAAAGATAAACGGAGTGCCCTATAACATGGTAGTGGCCTACAATCAGGAGACTGATACCTACGGCATTATGGGGGTTCAGAAGATAAATGAAAACGGGATTCCGGGGCGTCTGTCCAACAGTCTCAAGCCGGGTGATAAAATCACAACCCGGTTTTACGCCTCTGCTATTACCAAGGATACTGAGGAAGAGCTGTTTGATAATGACACATTTGAATACCGCAAGGATTCAAAAATCAAGGATGAGGATCTTGGAGAGTCGAAGCTGCTGTTCAGTTTTGCCTTCAGTGATTCCTTCGGAAATTCCGCTTCCTCGGAGCTGGTGGCTCTTGAGATCAATGACAAGAACGAGCTGATAATTCAGTCATTTGATGATGTCCTTGAAGAGCTGAGAGGTAATTCTTCTGACGATGATGACAGCGGTGATGACAGCGACGATGAGGATGACAGCGGTGATGACAGTGACGATGAGGATGACGATGAGGATGACGATGAATAACGTACTATCCTAGGCGGACAGTAACATTGCTGTGAATTATCAAGGGGCTTCATAAAAATGAGGCCTCTTTTTTTGTGTACAGAACAGTATTTTCAGGAATTCTGAGGATGGAGGGATAGAAAAGGGATCATAAAAATACGGTAGCAAATCAGCGACATCAGGGAATTGACATCACAGCCAATCAGGCTATGATCATCTTGCGTCGTTCATTTCTGCTCGGTACGTCATGCCGCAGCCATCCGGAAAATATAGAGCATCGGCACGTACAGGGAATATCCTCCGTTTGGTCTCCGGAATGCGCCCCATACTCCCCCAATAGGCCTATAAGCAAGTCCATGATAACGTTAAAGGTTTTGTGATGATTATAAATAAGATTACTGAGTTTGATGTACCTATACTCAAAGAAGTATATGAACTTAAGGATATTTTTACCGACGAACTCCTGAAAAAAGCCTCCGGCCTTACAGTTATTGATTACCGGGTGTCCTATTCATCTTTCTTATATAGCTATGAAAGGGAAAGAAGGAAGGATGTGATTCCTCTTCGCATCAATGGGACGTTTGAGTTTTCTGTGGACGTTACCTCCAGGCGTTACGGAAAACAGCGCCGCACTTTTACTGATGAATGCACTGTATATCATCTCCCGAGAAAACTTGGTGATAGTATTTCCGATATTAGCTACAGCTGCGAGATCTGCAAACGGTATAACCGCCAGGATCTGTGCGAGCATGCGGCAGCCCTGTTGCTTGAACTCATGAAGGATATTGGCAAGTTTGTCCTGCCAGAAGGGGATTATCCCTACCGAGTTCGTTTTAACAAGGAGCGGTTCCATAGGTTCAGTCAGGAGATCAGAGAATACCGCACAAAATGTTCCGGCAAGCTGGTACCGGCTCTGAAATTTTATGATAAGCAGAATATTCCTCTGACGCAGGACGGTATTGTTTTTTATGATGTGCTGGGCTACGTAGAGAACTGTGTGACGTGCAAGGCGGCCATGGATCTTGCCAGGGAACTGATGAGTGACAGCAGTTTTTCATTGCACATGTTCGTTGATTATTTCAGAAACAGCCGTACCAATGAATATTCTCTGGGAGCCACCGGTTACGTCACCTGCTATCCCGATAGGTTTGACTTTTCCTTCACAATGACAGCGAACCGTATTGTTTGGGAGCTTCCGGAATATAAGGAACATAATGACAGTATTTCAATGGGATGTATCCCCTATGACTATACTCCCGAGGATCTGGACGGCAAGGATTTTCTGAATGAGTACCAGCTTGCTATGGTGGTAAAGCTGCTGGATGATATCAGGGTTAAAGGCAATTTTCAGGATTCCACCGATGACCATGCCACAAAGTTTTTCAGCAGCATTGAGAACTTCCGCGAGATGGAGCTTGATGCTCTGGATAGCGACAGCAAATCCGGAGATGATGAACAGAAGAAGGTGCTGGAACTTTATCCGAGAATAGTCACTAATTCCCAGGAGACCAATCTTGGCTTTAAAATCGGCCGTATCGGCGAAAAAAAAAGCTATGTGTTAAGGAATATTCAAAATCTGGTTTACTGCTATCGTCGCAGACAGGTGTTTGAGCTGTCAAAGACTGCCAGTATTGATTTCAAAACTGAGGATTTTACCCCGGATAGCATGCGGCTTATGCAGTTCATCATTAAGAGGCACGACAGTATTGCCAGGGTTACCGAAGATATTGCAAACCGGCACAATTCATATTTAGAGCCCCGGGTTCAGGCCCAGATGCCTTTTTCAGGACAGGATCTGGATAACTTCTTTGATACTGCCCGGAATATGCAGATTGAGTATGAGGATAATGATTCCGGCCTCCATGACAGTCTTACTGTGGGCGCCGATGTTCCCATTAATTTCAGGCTGGAGCTTAATACTACCAGGGATGCCAGAAAGAATATCACCGGAGTCAGTCTTACCGGGGTTATTCCCAGAATCCGTAACGGTGCCGTAGACAAGTACATTCTGGACAGTAAAACCCTTAAAAAAGTATCCGGCAGGGAGGTGCAGCTTCTGAAGCCCTTCTCGGACATTGCCGATGATAACGGCCGGTTCTATCTTTTTGTTGGTCGTCCTAATCTCAGTGAGTTCTATTACCGGGTGCTTCCGGTGCTTATGGATAATCCGTTTGTGGACGTGGTGGACAACTGCGAGGGACTCGTGGACGGCTATCTCAATCCGGAGCCGGTGTTCGAGTTCTTCCTGGATTATGACGGAGCCCGGGTGACCCTGAAGCTGGTGGTTTCCTATGAAGAAAAGTCCTATACGCTTACCGGCGATAATCAGAAGGACGAGTTCTATCATGACTACAAGCAGGAGGAGCGCGTCGTCAGGGAGGTGCTGCGCTTTTTCAAGAAGCCTGCCGGAAATGAGCTCTGGTACCGGGAGGTGGATGACGATCTTCTGTTCAGCTTTATTTCCGGCAATGTGGAGCGTCTGGAGCGTTTCGGAACGGTAAGAGGAACCGTGGCTTTCAGCAGTCTCAAGGTTCGGAAGACCCCGTCCATCAGAATCGGGGTTTCCGTGGCCAGCAACATGATGGATATTACGGTAACGGCTGCGGAAATTGACAGGAAGGAGCTTCTGGCTGTTATGAACAGCTATCGGCTCAGGAAGAAATGGTTCCGCCTGAAGTCCGGAGAATTTATCGATCTGGCCGATGATGAAATGCTCCGGGAGATTTCGGAGTTTCTGGATAAGATCGATCTGGTTCCGGCGGACGTGATTCAGAAGAAAGCCAGGCTGCCTTTGTTCCGGGCATTGTATCTGGACAAGCTGATGCAGGATCACGAGAGTCTGGCCATGAGCCGGGATAATACCTACCGCAGTCTTGTGCGCAGCTTCAATTCCATCCGGGATTCCGACTACGAACCCGCGGACGAGCTCAAGGAGGTTCTCCGCGAATACCAGAAGCATGGCTTTAAGTGGCTGGAAACCGTTAAGCATGCCGGATTCGGCGGTATTCTTGCTGATGACATGGGACTCGGCAAGACCCTGCAGATGATTTCAGTTATTAAGTCATCCATTTCTGAAGGGGCAAAGAAGCCTTCGCTTATTGTGTGTCCGGCCTCTCTGGTTTATAACTGGGCGGAGGAGTTTGCCAGATTCACTCCGGATATCCGGGTCTGCATCATGGCCGGCACTCTCGCGGTCCGGAAAGCGCATCTTAACGATCTGTCCGACAAGGACGTGCTGGTAACCTCATATGATCTGCTGACCCGGGATATTGCGCTGTACCAGACTTTGGAATTCGAGCTTCTGGTTATCGACGAGGCGCAGTATATTAAAAATCCCAAGGCCGGCCATTCCAAGGCGGTGAAGGCTGTTAATGCCAGTGTCCGTTTCGCTCTCACCGGTACTCCCATTGAGAACCGGCTGTCCGAGCTCTGGAGTATTTTTGACTTTGTGATGCCGGGCTTCCTTTACGGCTATACGGACTTCAACAAAAAGTTTGAATCCCCGATAACGAAGACGCAGGATCCTGAGGCCACTCTGAAGCTGAAGAGCATGATTTCTCCGTTTATCCTGCGCCGCCAGAAGGCTGATGTGCTGAAGAACCTGCCCGCCAAGATCGACGAGGTGCGCTATACCAGAATTACCGGAGAGCAGCAGAAGCTTTATGACGCCCAGGTTATGAAGATGAAGCAGATGATCCAGATATCCGGTAACAGCGGCGAGGACAAGATCCGGATTCTGGCCGAGCTTACCAGAATTCGCCAGATCTGCTGTGATCCCTCGCTGGTCTATGAGGGCTATGAAAAGGAAAGTGCCAAGAGAGAGGCCTGCATGGATCTTATAGAGACAGCCATTGATGCCGGTCATCGCATGCTGGTGTTTTCACAGTTCACCTCCATGCTGGAGCTTCTGGAGAAGGATCTGAATTCCCGGAAGATCTCCTATTACAAGATTACCGGCAGCACGCCAAAGGAAAAGCGTATCACTATGGTTCATGAGTTCAACGAAGGTGATACTCCGGTATTCCTCATTTCCCTCAAGGCGGGCGGCACCGGACTCAATCTGGTGGGGGCGGATACTGTTATTCACTATGATCCGTGGTGGAATCTGGCCGTGCAGAATCAGGCCACCGACCGGGCCCATCGTATTGGACAGACCAGAAATGTAACCGTGTACCGGCTGATTCTCAAGGGCACCATTGAAGAAAAGATTCTGGCGCTGCAGGAGACCAAGAAGGATCTGGCAGAGTCGATTCTGGAAGGAAACAGCCAGTCGCTTATGAGTCTCTCCTCGGAGGAGCTTCTGGCATTGCTTTCCTGATATGGAGGCGTTTTGTTGGGACGCTCTTGATTCCGGAGGAGCGCCGTTTTTTTGAGCCTGGAGAGAAAGTGCCTGAGGTCAGTGGGGAGGGGAATGCTACGGAGCCGTGAAGCCGTCCCCCGGCGGCCGGTTTAACATCTGGCTTTATTATGAGGCTTCCTGAAAAAGCCGGGGGGTTTTCCGGCTTTGAGTGTGCCGGGGACGGTTCTTAAGATTTCACAGATATGCTGTTCTGACTTTGGGCTCAGTTTTCCCGGGCATTATCCTTTGCCCGGAAGGGAAGATCCTCGGCTATTCTGCTTTCGGCTCCCCGAAAGCTTTCCGGATTTCGGGGATCCTGGGCACTGTCCGAGCCTCCGGTGTCGTTCCGGAAAACATCGTTCATATCATCCACAATCTTTCCGTCAATCTGTCCGTCGCGAGCCATGGAGCTCATGATTTCGATAGATTTCTGGTGACTGAAGCCCTGTTTATAGGGGCGATCCTCCCGGAGTGCCTGATAGACATCAATGCAGGTAAGCAGTCTTTCCTCATGTGACAGCTGGCTTCCCTGCATTCCGAAGGGGTATCCGCTGCCGTCCAGCTTTTCATGGTGGTGCGAGGCCCAGGCGGTAATGTCGTTCATTCCGTTTATTTTCCGAAGAATCACATAGGTGTAGAAGGCGTGGTTCTGCATCATAGCGAACTCCTCGTTGGTCAGCCGGGCCGGCTTTTCCAGAATGTCGTTGCTGACGATCAGCTTTCCGATATCGTGCAGTGCTCCGGCGAAGAAGAACCGTGTAGTCTTTTCATCATCCCAGCCGTAATGCCGGGCCATGACCTCGGATTTCTGGGCCACTCCCATGGAATGGGAGCTGGTAAAGGTTGATTTGTAGTCGGTGATTCTGGCAAAAAGAAGGGCGATCTTTCTGACCTCCTCCAGGCCGAGATCCTCGGTTCTGGAGGGCACGGTTTTGCTGATAAGCTGATCCAGACTCCCGGAATTCAGGGATTTCAGGAAGTCCTCAGTCAGCACTTCCGCGGCAGCTTCTCCCATTTCTCTGGTGAAAATAACTCCGGACATGCTTTTCAGAAAATCCCTTACAAGCTGATACTTGTAGCTGTCGACATGATCCAGGTTGAAACGGGCATCAATTACATCTCCCAGCCGGACCAGCTGGGCCATGACAGGGGTTTCCTGCCAGTTCTTCCCGAACGGTCCGGAGCCGTCGGCGTTTTCATGATGGTAAAGAATTACGTTGGTGATATTGCTGCGCCAGGGGAGCAGTGTGATGTTGTTTTCCCCCAGGGTGCAGTGTACCCGATCCAGTTCGGGATCTTGAGCATTGGTGTTCTGTGAAGCCAGCTCCCGGGCCTGGATATATTCGGTAAGCGCATTGTCATGAAGGATGGCGCAGCAGGCCAGATCGGTGAGGGAGTCCCCGGAAAGCCCCATGCGGCTTCCTACTGCTGTTGCCAGGAGGGCGGCTCTTTTTCCATGGTTGGTGGATACCCCCAGAAGTTCATGCTCCACGGAGTCCAGGGCAAAAGAGAGTGCAAACAGAATGTCATTCAGGCATATTTTCATAGTATCTAGATCTGCAGTTGTGTTGTCCGAATCCCGGAGACAAATCAAATCCGCCTTCCGGAGGTTACTATTTTTCTGATATCAGCTTTTCCACCAGAGCTGTCAGACGGTCTATTTTGCTTTCCATTCCGATAACTCTGTTTTCTATTTCATTAACCTTTTTGTCAATGGACTCTACCTCTTCCTGGAGATGAAGATCCATTTTACGGCGCAAAATCTTCACGCTTTCCGCCAGATCCTTTATTTTCATGGCGGTCTCTCCGGAGGATCCGGCGGTTTCGCTATTCCCGGATGAACTCTCTATGGTGGCGGAGGCTGTTTCCGGGGGGCGGTTCTGCATGTTCTGCTCATAGTTGCTGTACAGTCTGGAGAAAACCCGGTCGATGACATCCAGCTTCTGCCGGTCCTTGACACTGTGGGGGTTGTACTGGGAAGCCCGGAGATAATTCAGAAATTCCCGGGGATTGTCCTCGGCCAGACGTGATTTTTCCAGCCGGCGGCATCCGGAAAACATGCCGTAAATCTCGGCTTCCGGTGAGACCTGGAGTGCCGGAATATAGACCAGCGATGCGCAGTGCTCAAACATGATGCGGAAGTCGGTTACCTTTTCGGTATTGAGTTCCGGGATGGTTTCCAGGGAACGGCAGTTGGCGAACATGCCTCTCATGCTGGTGACATTTCCGGTATAAAAATGGGGAATTCTGACGAGCCTCTCGCAGCCCCGGAACATGTAGTGAAGATCTAGGCTTTCCGCATGGGACTGATTGCTGATAGCCGAAATTTCGGACAGATTTTTAAGTCCCAGAAAGGCGTGACAGGATTTCACCTCTTCACCGATTACCACCTCCGGGAGGAAGCGGATCTGTTCCGGTATCAGAGTGCGCAGCTCTACGTTGTCCCTGATAATTATGATTCTGGTGATAGAGTCGGTCAGAAGAAGCCGGGCAGCCTTCTCCGGATCCGATATCAGATTTTCCCGGGTGTAAAAAAGTACATCAGTGCTCATTCTGTGATTACCAGTCGCAAATTTGTCTGATTTCCGGCTGCCAGTTACGTTGCGGACTCTGCTCCGGAGCGTCAGGCTGACAGGGATGATTTTTCAAAAAGGGGAGGTGCTGTCTGTTGCGAAACCGCTTTCTCCTGATAAATAACGGATAATATTTTATGAGATATTCCCATATTTGGTAAAAGATAATGTTGCAAAACCGGATAAAGATATAACTTGCGGAGGGATTTTCCGGTTCTGGCAGCAGTGAAAGTGCCGGAATCAGGTGTCAAACCGGTGTCAGCAAGGCTTCAAAGAGCAAAAAGCTGAGATTTCAGACTCCTGCGGCATTCTGCCAGAGCTCTGTTACGTAGGCGTTTGCCAGTCTCAGGTTGATTACAGATGATTTGCCGTACTCGTTTTCCACATCCCGGATGGTGAGGATCCCGGCAAAGTACATAAGCTCGATGAACTTCTGGTTTTCGATTTCATACCCCATATTGAAGTTGTTTCCCGAGTAGCAGAAACCGTTTTTCCGAAGATCCTGGTCGATGCGGGTGATGTTGATGCTGTAGTCTGTCTTTACGGCATTCAGCAGCCTTGCCAGTCGGCTGTTCTTCACATCGGAAAATGAGTTCTGAACATTGGTAAATAAAAGGTTCAGACATTGCAGCACGGTGTGGGGGCTGATAATTCTTATGCTGGTATCGGGGCTGAAGCTGTAGCCGTCCAGCTGTCCCACCAGGGTGTCGGCGAATTCCTCGGGGGAGCAGCTGATATCCTGCTTTCTGTCCGACATGAATATTTCCTTGACCAGAATTTCCACGTCCTTTTCGGTAAAGCCGACAATTCCGGCAAATTCACTGGCGAAGGAGATATCCCGGAAGTTGAAGTTAATGCCCTGACTGGCAAAGGTATTGCACACCGGAATAATGCCGGAAACAAAGATTCGGGCAATGCTCCCCAGATTTTCCGCTCTTTGCAGCATGGTGAAGAATATGCGGTACATGTCCGGGGAGATTCTGCTGCCGGGTGATTTCCCGAAGGGATCCGCATAGGAGAAGGTATCGTAGTTTTCGACAATTACATAGATCGGAAGACTGATCCGACTTTTTCGGTAGGCAATAAGAAAATCCTGAAGCATAACGGCGATGCTGTCTCCGGCGGGGACATAGTCTGTCATACCGTATTTGGCTGCAAATGCCGCAAGAGATCCCGATATTATCTGCGGAAAGGACATGAACCAGATATCGGAGAAATCAAAGTCCAGAATGGCGAAGGCACTGTGGTTGGGAAAATCCTTCCGGGTAATGCTTACCGGAAACACCCTTTCAAAAATCTGGCTATAGGCAATATCGTAGTAGGCGCGGAGAATCGAAAGAAAGGTAGTGGTTCCCATACCTCCGGGTCTGTGCAGCACATTGTTGGCGGAGGTGGAATGCTCCAGCTCCATGAGGCAGGTATACTTTAAGGCACGGTAGGACTGGCGTTCGGTAAGCGCCAGCACTCCGGTCGATCCTATAGGAACTCCCCGGGGGAGCACTCCCTCCTCATGAACCGAAGGATCGGGAATAATACGCCTCACGGGCAGGCTGAATTCTGTCATGCTGAATCTCCTGATCTGAGATTTCTGGCCAAAGGAAAGATTCCGGCATTTCGGTGCCGGCGGATATGACGTTCCTCGTTCCTGTTATCTGTCATTTCTTCAAGCATCTCACAAAACTTCGGCTTCCGCTATGAAATGGCGGTATTTTTTCAGTCTATGCCACAGTTTTTAAAAATCGTCCGTTTATTTTCTGTTTTCGATTCCCGGGGATTCTGGCTGCCGGAAGTTTTCAGAAAATCCGGTTATTCTCCAGAAAATAGAAACAGATCACACAAATATTGAATTGTGATCTTGCATTGAAGACCTTTTCATATAAAAATGCACAATAATTATTAACAATTTTCTAACAATTGAACACCTGTGCTGGTTTCTCTGAACAGCTGTTCCTTTTAAAGATTCTGTCCAGAGTCCCTGACCCTGACAGCCTGCATTGAATGTTTATAAATAAAAGGTATTCAGTATATGCTTAAGTACAAAAAGCTTTCCTTTGCTGTATTAATGAGTCTGGGGCTTGCTGCCTGCGGCGGTGGCGGCGGCGGCGGAGACGAGAAGGTGCCGAACTGCTGTGAGCCGCCGGCGCCCGACGCCTCGCCTTATTCCATCAATGTCCTGGTCCAGGGGTCGGGCGCTGAGTACCTTGCCGGAAGCAAGGTATGCTATGACCTTAATGACGACAGCCAGTGCGGGGACGGGGAATTTGTTACCTCCACTGATGCTTCAGGGCGGGCATCTCTTAATCTTGGGGAAGTTGCAGATATTTCGGAGCATGCGTTCCTTACTGAAAATGCCGACGGTACCGTATATCACGGTTTCTTTTCTGCGGATGCTCTTAACGGAACTGCCAAGAGCGGGTTTTCCTATCTGAATCCGCTTTCCGACATGATTTATGTCTACAAAAATGAGTTCTGGCTGTCTTCCTATGAGGAAAGCCTTAGCCAGATTGTCAAGGAGCTCGGCGGCAGCGCCGGTGATTATCAGGGCATAGTCAAGAAAAACGCTCCGGGACTGGTATTCCTGAGAGCGCTCAATGCCAAGGGTGAGGCTTTCTCCGGTAACAGCGTCAAGCAGTATCCGGGAGCGGTTTCCAGCATTGCCGCAGCTTTGGACCGGGGCCTTAACGACGATGCCATTATCACCTCCTTCAAGACCAATTCCGGTTTTGATCACCTTGAGGATATCGACATTGGCAGCAATCACGCTCCGGCTTCCCTTTCCATTGCCAGTGCTGACACCTCCTGCAAGGGAGTTACCTTTACCGGAACCGCCCAGGATGAAGATGGTGATACTTTAACCTATACCTGGAATTTCGGGGATCAGACTCCTGAAGAAAAGGGCGCCACAGTATCTCATACCTATGCGGGCACCGGTGAGTACACCGTGGAGCTTACGGTATCTGATGGCAAGACTTCCTCAGTACTAACCCGCAAAATAACGGTTGCGGCTGATAAGTGCACTCAGGCGCTGAAGGCGGCCTTTACCTATGAAGTTGACAAGGCAAGCCGCACCGTAGGCTTTACCAACAATGCCGCAGGTTCGGTAACCGCATACCGGTGGGAATTCGGTGACGGGGCTACTTCCGAGGAGATGAATCCCAGCCATACCTATGCTGCTCCCGGAACGTACAATGTGGTGCTGACCGTGGCAGACAAGAACGGTGCGCAGAGTGATCCTTCCACAGTACAGGTGGTGATATCTGAAGCCGGTTCCACCAACAATGCTCCGGTGGCTGATTTTGAATACAGTGTGTCCGGACTTACAGTAACGCTTTCCAACAAGTCCACGGACAGCGACAGCGACGATGTGCTGAGCTTCAGATGGATTCTTTCCGACGGTACCGTTCTGCAGTCAAAGGATGCCACCCATACTTTTGCGGCAGCCGGTGATGTCTATGTCATTCTTGAAGCATCCGACGGCATTGATGTGGCCAAGAAGAAAGTGTCCTTCAAGGTAGAGAATAAGAAGAACACCCCTCCGACTGCCAAATTTACCAGCAAGACGGAAGGCACCAAGGTTACCTTCACCAATTCCTCATCTGATGCCGACGGCGATGATCTGTCGTATGCCTGGTCCTTTGGTGACAACGGAACTTCCACTGAAAAGAATCCGGTTCATACCTATGCCGACAAGACCGAAACCTATACTGTAACGTTAAAGGTTTCTGACGGCAAGTCCGAGACCGTGCACAGCGACAAGGTTTCCATCAAGGCTTCCGGCGATAACGGCGGCGGAGACAATGGCGGCGGGACAAATACTCCTCCCAAAGCCGACTTCCATTATGCCTTCAAGGGACTTACCGGCACTCTTACCGCAGTGGCAAGTGATGCTGACAAGGATCCGCTTACCTACAGCTGGTCTCTGGGAGACGGGAAGACCGCTACCGGAGCCACAGCTACGGTAACCTATGCCGAGGGCGGTTCCAAGAAGATTACTCTTACGGTTTCCGACGGCAAGGCAGAATCCCAAAAGTCCTATGATGTCGTTCTTGCGGTACAGGGACAGACTGTTAAGCCGCAGTCCAAGGGTATTTACTATAAAGGCGATGCCGACGGCATTTATCTTTGGAATGGTTCCGATTTGTTTGCCGGAAAATGGCCGGGGGCTGCCATGACCAGAGCTGCCGAAAGCTCTGACTGGGCCTTCTATGATACCTCTGCAATCACTGCCGAGACCGTTAATGTTATCTTCCTGAAGGGCGGTGAAAAGCTCACTGACGATCTGACCAATGCTCCGGTGTCCGGATGCTATGCCGACGGCAAGTGGACTGTTCAGGCCGACTGTGTTCTTTCTTCTGAAGGCGGCAGTTCCTCTGAAGAAGCTGTGGAGGGCGGTGCCGATATCCCCAGTGGCGGTGACAACGGCGGCGATAACGGCGGCGATAACGGCGGCGATAATGGCGGCGATAACGGCGGCGATAACGGCGGCCACGAAAGCTCCCCTGGCACTGTTATCGGTGACATTGAGTGGTATTCCATGGATTACGCCACTACCATTGCCTCTTCCGATGTCAGAGTGCCTTCCGCTCCCTATGTGACCGCAGATCTGGCTCCGGGCAGCTACCATGAGGATAAGAAGGTTACCCTCGGACTTCAGGATGCTGACTTTAAGTCTACAGGCGGAACCATTTACTATACGCTCGACAATACTGAGCCTACCGAGTCATCCACGAAGTATACCGGCCCGATTTCCCTCAAGGATACCTCCACTGACGGCCTTGGCACTGCCTACAGACTCCGTACCCTTTCTGTCGGCGCAAACGGCATGAAGCAGGAGCAGCACTTCTTCTGGTTTATCAAGAAGAGCGGCACAGTTCTCGATGCTACTGATTTCCGCGATGAAACCATTTACTTTGTAGTTACCGCCCGTTACAAGGACGGCGATGAAAGCAACAACTACTATGACAGAGACCGCTATGATGCCACTGATCCGAGCTGGAGAGGCGACTTTAAGGGACTTATTGAATCTCTGGATTACATTAAGTCCATGGGCTTTACCGCTATCTGGATCACGCCGCCGGTAGAGAATCGCTCCGGTCTTGACTATCATGGATACCATGCCTATGACTGGTTCCAGCCGGATCTCCGTCTGGAAAGCCCGGGAGCCACCTATTTTGATTTCATCAAGGCGGCTCATGCCAAGGGGATCAAGGTGGTTCAGGACGTGGTGGTCAATCACTCCTCCAACTACGGTATCCGCGGTCAGGCCTGGATTGAGAAGATTCCGACCAAGTACTATATCGATCAGAAGTACGGCAAGAACGGCATTGATATGGGGGTTTATCAGAAGAATATCGGCGACTATAAATCCATTAATCGCTGCGATAATGATAACCCGGTAGCGCCGGCCTGGCACAGGAGCCTCTGCGCCGGTGATCCTAATGCCGAGGCTACCTTTACCGTGCATTTTGCAGATGGCGATGTCAGTGTGACCGGGGATGCCATTACTGATAAGAGTATCCCTGACAAATACTTCTGGAATCCGGCAATACAGAACTACCTGCCTGAGAAGTGGTACCACGTTGGCTATACCAACAACTGGGAATCCGTGGATGAGGTACAGCTCCGCAGCATGGCCGGTGACTGCGTGGATCTCAAGACCGAGGACAAGATTGTTCAGGATTACATGAACTCCATGATGAAGATGTATCTGGACATGGGGGTGGATGCTATCCGCATGGATACCATGAAGCATATGCCAAGAGAGGATCTTAAGGCCATGACTGATGTCTGGAGAGCCTACAAGAAGAATCTCTTCGTATTCGGCGAGGCTCTCATCAAGGGCTATGGCGATAATACTCCGAATCAGCTTCATCCGTGGTTCTACACCAGAACCAGCGGTCCTGCTGAGGCTCCTTCCGGAGATTCCGGCATCAGCGCTCTCGATTTCCCGCTGATGAGCCAGTTCCGTAACTCGGTGCGGGGCGGTTCTTTGGGCGCTCTTGCAGAACCGATCAATAGTTTTGATGCCAAGTATGCGGATCCTACCAAGCTGGTAACCTTCTTCCAGAACCATGACCTTGCTAACGACAATACCTGGTCCGGTTCCGGTGCCAGAATGTGCTGTGATGATCCGGCTCAGATGGCTCTCGGCATGAATGTTCTCTGGTTCTTCCGCGGCATTCCGGTAATGTACGCTGGCGATGAGAACAATCTCCGTGCCGGGTTGAATCCGGATCTTTCCGGAAACAATGACCTCGTGGGCGAAACCGGCCGTCTTTACGTTGGTGACGATATTGGTCCCGGCAAGGACAAGCACGGCATTGTGGCTCACATGGCCGATCTTAATGCTATCAGAAAGGCTTCCATTGCCATGAGACGCGGCAGCATGAAGATCCTGAACGGCGGTGATCCGATGGTATTCGAGCGTATCTATGAATCCGAAAACGCCATTGTAGCCATGACCGGCAGCAGCGGAAGCTCCGTACGTGTTGAGGGAGCTACTGACGGCAGCTACACCGATCTGGTTACCGGTACCAAGTACACCGTGAGCGGCGGCAGTGTGGATCTGGGATCAATCCCGGCATACTCGGCCCGTGTTCTGGTTAAGAACTTCTCCGGTACGGTTCCGGCTATGAAGGGCAAGTTCCTGAAGTAATCCGGATCTTGTTTCTCAGAGTCCGTTTTCCGGATTTGTGAGTAAGTGTGAAAAGGCAGAGTGATCTGCCTTTTTTGTGTGCTCGGCATGTTCTATATCTGTAGGGTGAAAGTCCCGAACACGACCGCTGGTGGTAAGTGTTAGCGAATTGCAAGGTGGTTACAGTAATGTAATAGCTGAAAGAAGCAATAGTGAAATCCCGAACTGACGTACAGGAATCACTTCAGGCAGCCAGAGTGGATAAGAGTGCAAAATAACTCGAAGTCCGATAGCCAGACGGAAACTCTGAATGTAAAGGTGGCAGTGGTGGGAGGAAAGATGTAGGGCTTACCCGAGGAGATCCTGTCAGCTCATTA
>NZ_KB899636.1:1576091-1577978 GCF_000378405.1 Succinimonas amylolytica DSM 2873
ATTTACTTCTGCGTTTATCGTTTTGAACCGCCGAATGCGGATCCGCACGTTCGGTGGTGTGGGAGGGGTGAGTTAGGCTCCCCCTACCCGATTATGTTCGTGAACTGGCGACTCCTGTCATTTCGCACGGGGAATACCAGAACACCAGTCAGGCGGCAGAATCTGCTTATGCTGCGTTCTTGTCAGAGTTCTCTACCGGAGGCTTTTCAGGGATCTCCTTTTTTCGGAGCCGTTCTCTGCGCTTATTGCTTCCCCGGGCGGATAGCATTATTGTGCAGGAAAATCGTCCCGCAGGCTCTTACCCTTCAGGAAAATGCTGTTCTGTGTTTTTGCACAAGGGGGCGGGATCCGGAATAATATCAGCTTTCCAAACAAAAACCGGATGTGTTTCACGGATCGTCCGTGAGATGTCAGCTACCGATAATCCCAAAAACAAGAAGCGCTCCGATTAGGTTTATGGCCAGGTTTGCCGAGGCGTGCACCACATAGCTGGCCGCAACACTGCGGTATTTTTCAGAAATCCACTGCAGGAACAGACCGACGCCGGCAAGACCTGTCACGCACAGGATAAACAGAGGAACGCTGAACCAGGTGATGAATATACCTATATGATATACGGAAAAAAGCCCGGCGCTCAGCAGAGCCCCGACTCCTTTTGTTCTGAATAGCTGAAAAACAAATCCTCTGAAGAAAGCCTCCTCCAGAAAGGAATTACAGAAAATGATATAGGCAAAGACAAAGAGACAGTTCTCTCTGGTAAGATGCTCCTTTTGCAGCAGAGCCTGCCTGATTCCGGCCAGATTCAGCTGTTCATGAAATATAAAAAACAGGAGCATTGCCCCGGCAAAAAACAGCACCATGCAGAGAAAGAGCGGAGCCGGCCGGGAAATTTTTCTTAAATTTACTGTTTCCGGAATGGTTTTTCCGGTCAGAAAGGCATACCCGATAACAGGCACTGAAAAGGCCAGCACCTTGATAGCGCTTTTTAGCCAGTACGACGGCTGGATCACCTGTTCTGTCAGAAATACCGCAGTTACCGCCAGAAGCGCCATTCCAATGCCGAATAATCTTATGCTGCCTGTGTTTTGCATGGTGTTTAATACTAAAAATCAGGATAGGTATTACTCATTTCGCAGGGTGCTTAGATTTTTTCCGCGAGGCGGCATGGGGCTCTGTCAGGCGGGCGGCAAAGAAGAAATCCATTTCGGAGCGGTTGCTGTCAAGTGATGCCGCCAGTACCCTGGCAAAGGCCTTTTCGTCATACAGCCGGCCCAGGTCACTCACGCTTTCGCCTGCAGAAAATGCTTCCTGAAGATGCTCAGCAGTAAATGCGTTATGGAGTATCAGGACGCAGGTATTATCCCGGTACAGGTAGAGACAGGGTTCGTAGGGATGAGAAGCCAGCCGGTAGGTGATTCCCTTATAGGTATAGCTTATTTTTCTACTGCTGTCATACAAAAAACTTCCGAAATCATCCATAGTGGTGCTCTCCATAAGCTTTTTCCGGCTGCTGTTCCAAAAAAAACTGGTAATGTTCCGGTATCTGACGGCTTTGCCAGAAGTCATTTTCTGCCGTTTTTTTACAGGATACTCAGACCGGACGATTTTGGCAAGCCTGCAGAAACCGGCGACTAGTTTTCCAGAAGCGTATGGTGACAATATGAGAGAAGGCTGAAGGTGAGAATTGAACGGACGTATATTCAGCAGTAACCGGGACCTGTGCTTTTTTTATCTGCATGCTCCCGGTGTTTTCTGTTACCTGATATAGCTGAAGAAGTAGGTGCGGGTTACAGGAGCCAGGCGGCTGTCGGTTACGGTGTATCTGTTAAAAAGTCTTTTCATTTTGTTCACCTCTTTTGCAAAGTCCCTTTTATCTTGGTAACCGGG
>NZ_KB899636.1:1578336-1588922 GCF_000378405.1 Succinimonas amylolytica DSM 2873
CGGGTAACGGGAGCCAGGCGGCTGTCGGTTACGGTGTATCTGTTAAAAAGTCTTTTCATTTTGTTCACCTCTTTTGCAAAGTGCCTGTTATTTTGGTAACCGGGCCGGATTATTCTCCTCTCGGTCCGGAACTCTGCTACTTAACGTAGCTGAAGAAATAGGCGCGGGTTACAGGAGCCAGGCGGCTGTCAGTTACGGTGTATCTGTTAAAAAGTCTTTTCATTTCGTTTTCCTCCGAAATTTGTTCTGCTCATCTCGCTGAGCACATTTTTATGATAGTGATATACCGCACAAAACGCAATAGCATTTTGTAAAAATATTACAGAAATATTTAATGAAAATACTTTCATGGCTTTGAAATCATTTTCGTTTGTAATGCTAAAACTGATATAAAACCTTTTATTTTAAAGGCTTGCTGCTAACTAACATGGTGAGACATACTTTAACATCTCAAAATATTTCTGATAATCTATGGAATAAAAATTTCATAAAACCAAGAAAATTGAGGAATTGATCACGTTGACGTTTGCAGGTTATCAGGCAAAATTCGTCCGGTTCCCGTTAACCCGGCCGGTAGTGTGCTGAAGAGATTAAAAAAGCCGGCACGGTGCCGGCTTTTCCTGGTGTTCCAGGGGCTGAGATCAGCCTCTGGCTCCCGGCAAATTATGTTCTGAAGGCACCGGGAGTCTTTATGCCACTGCTAGTCCGCATAGCCGTAAACTGTAACCTTTGCGGTGCGGTTCAGTTCAGCCACGTCCAGCTGGCACTGCGACCGGATGGTCATGGTAAAGGCGGTATCTCCGGAAACCTTCTCCATGTAAAAGCCGGCAGCGGGCATTTCCAGAGGATTGTCCCCGTCCGTGGCCTCATCCGTCCAGACATTGGATCCGTAGTAGTCCCAGCCGGTATAGTAAGGCTTCAGCACGGCGTCTACCGTGGTGTCGGAATGAGTCAGGTTAATCTGTGTGACATTGTTGGCATTGACCACGCCGGCCCGGAATTCGCTGGATTCCGGATCCTCATTAAGCCCGGTACAGGACGGAAGAGTCTGGCCTGCGGTAATGAAGCTGTAGCCGGCAATGTTCACACTGAGAGCATCTATCTCCAGGGAGCCTGCTTCAGATTCCCCGTCTTTGCCCGTCAGCCCCTTGAAGGTACAGATAATCTTGTTTTTTTTGTCAGAATCCGCATAGCTGCAGCTGTTAGCCGCCGTTACGAATTCCTCGGGGAGTGCGGCGCGTTTTTTGCAGTTTTTGTCGCTGTCGCAGCTTCCGGCCTTTTCCACCGCCTTTCCGGCATCGGCAAGACCGAAGCCGTAGAATGAGGAATGCCGCATGCCAGCCTTGTTGGTTTGCCATCCGGTATTGACCCTGACGCCCTCGATTTCCGAGATGGTTACAGAATCATCCACGGCCAGAGAAGGGAGTGCCTCGTCGTTGCGGGAGGTTGCTGCCAGAATGTACCGGAGCTGCGGAACGGTGATGTCCGGCTTTGCCGAATATATCAGCGCGCCTACTCCGGAAATAGTAGGGGTTGCTGCGGAGGTGCCGTTCATTTTGGCGGTATAAAAAGCGGTATTGGGAAGCATTCTGAAAGGAGAGCCGGCATCCCAGTCAGTATCTGAGTATTCGGATGCCGCATAGCTTGAAATGGTGGTTACCAGTGCCGCGGAATCGTCATCACCGCCGGAATATCCCATTTCTCCGCCCAGACCGGACACCCAGAGATCTGCACTGGAGCTGCTGTAGCTGGATTTGATTCCCTGAGCGTTAACTGCACCGACGTTAATGGTGTAGGGATGCCTTTCTACCGAGGAAGTCATTTTGAATTCACGATCCAGATTGGTATATTTGCCGTATCTTTCTTCTTCGATAATACTGTCATCAATATCTTCGAATTCATTGCCGGCAGCCTTGAAAAGGGCGATATTGCTGTCTCTGAGATTGTTCAGGTACTGCCATACGGCGGGAGAATTGTATGTTAAATAGTCAAAGCCGAGGCTCATGTTGAAGAGATCGGTATTCTTCTTTGAAGACATTTTGAAGGTTTCGGTAATCCGCCGGTCAATTTCTTTTTTAATTTCCAGAATTTTTTCAGGACTGCTCTTAACAAAGGAGTAGTCGGCCTCATCCTCATCATCGCCGTCATCGTCATCGTCTTCATAATTGTCAAAGGCATAGGAGGTGAGAGTTGCATTGAAGGCAATGCCGGCTCCTCCTTTTCCGTTAGTGCCGTCAGCAGCGATGAGTCCGGAAACGCCGGTACCGTGAAGATCATCGGCATCCTCGGCGAGATCTTCCGGGGTAAGTCCTTTTATGTTGCGGATTCGGGCGGTGTCAGGAACATCCGAGTCCTCGAATTTCCGGGATTCCAGATCCTCATGTGCGAAATCGGCGGGGGTGTCAAGAACGGCAACATGAACGCCGTCTCCCGGGGTTTTTCCCATGGCGGTCAGACTATTCCAGGCTTCAATAACATTAAGGTCCATGCCGGCAACCGGAGCATGTTCCACTCCGAAGTTTTCTGTACCGTTGTTATAGATATGCCACTGATACTTGAACAGCGGATCAACGGGGCCTACATTGCTGTCTTTAGCTCCGATAACAACCTTTTCGACAACAGTCTCGCCATTTAAGCCGGTCAGGGTGAATTCTTCCTCGATGGGGAGAGTCAGGGTTCTGTCCTTGAAGAGGTCGGCGGAAATCACGTAATGCCATTCTTCCGGAGCCGGGACGGCATCTCCTGACTGAACAGCTCCGCCAGATGACTGCGCTGCGGCGTCCCGGTAGATGCGGCCGTATTTTGCTGTGATGTCTGAGGTGTAGAAGCCGTAAATGGAAAAGGGGGCTCCGGTCAGAACATTGCCATCATTTGCAATTCCGAAAGAGGGATTATGATGCTCTTCATCGTTATGGTGGTTTGCATGACCGTGACACCCGGAAAGCAGGAGCATTGACAGGATGACTTCCGTTGCGGCAATGGCCAGTTTTGATTTTTTCATACTAAACTCCATGTATGTTTTGTATTGGGATGCGGAAGCTGTCAGGCTGAGACGGTCGGTGAGTTCCCTGTTACTGCAGATGCCTGTAATTGAAGGGCGGATAGCCTTGCCCGGAGACAGGAGGGCCGCATTTTCCGGGTAATGGTACAGGAGGATGCCGGATGATTTCAAACAGTCCCGATAAAATATGAGGTTTTTCCGAAATTTTTTTCGAATATGCGATGAAATCAGTTACTGCGGTCAGTTTTTCTCCCGGTTGGGACATGTATGGAATGTTTTCAGGAAGCTACGGAACAGTCCGGAGCCGCATTATTCTGTGCCAGGGCATCAGTATTTTCGGAGCGATGTCACCACCACGCCGATAATTTCGCATTCCAGATCCGGAGTGATGACTACCGGCTGGTAGGCGGAATTTGCAGGAACCAGTCTGGGAACCGGGGTAAGCTCCAGATATTTTACGGTAAATTCCTGTCCGACTTCGGCAATGACAATGTCGCCATGCCGGGGCTCCCGGGCCCGATCCACCACTAGATAGTCGTCCGGAAGAATTCCTGCCTCGATCATGGAATCCCCGATTACCTGAAAAATATAGGAGGAGGCCGGATGACTGATACAGAATTCGTTCAGATCCAGACTGCCGTCAACATATCCGCCGTTCGGAGCAGGAAATCCGGCCGGGATCTTTTCAAGAGACAGCGGGAGCGGCTGCCGGGTTCTTCCGGATTCCGGAGGAATCCGGGCCACAGGCTTTGCTGACGGCTGTTCCCGGGTGTTGCTATCAGAAGACATTGCATAACCTCAATGAATGGGACGGAGGCCAGTCATTCTGTCACGGCAATGCTGTCAGGACAATGCTGGCTGGATGTCCTGATTTTATCAGCTTTCGGAAGTGCTTGCCCGTTTTTGCCTCCTGATGGCATCGATATCAGGAATAAACCAGGATACCAGCGCTGAAATAACTGCCGAGACCGTAATGGCCCACATGGTGTATTCCAGCCCGTAATGGTCTCCGATATATCCCAGCAGCGGGGAGGTAATACCTCCGAAGGAAATTCCGAGACCGATGGTGATTCCGGAGGCGAAGCCGATGTGATTGCAGAGCAGCTTCTGTCCCATTACCATGGATACGGAGAGACTCCCGTACAGAAACAGGGCAGCCGGGATCAGAAAGGCCACGGCGGTTCCGGCGGAGTCGGTCATGGCGAAGGCTGCAAGAAAAGGGACTGCCAGGGTTGCTGACAGGGCCAGCACCTTTTTAAATCCGATGCGATCCGCCAGAACCCCTCCGGCCAGGGTTGCCAGGGCGGAACAGACGGCGATGAGGGTGAGATTGGCGTTGGCCATGCCCACCTCCCAGCGGAACCGGGACATGAAGTAGAGCGGGATAAAGGTGGTAAGTCCGAAATAGACGCAGGAGCGGAAGAAGATCATCAGCGTCAGGATGGCAAAGCCGGAATAGCTTTCCCTTTCCCGGGGATGTGATTTGAGCTCGCGGTTTTCAGTATTCGTAAGATCCAGATAGTGCTGGTTTCTTCTCAGGAACACGAAGGTCATGATGAGGGCCGGAAACATGATGACGGCAATGCCCGGAGGTCCGAACAGGAAGGTGGCCAGGGAGATTACCAGTGGTCCTATGGCAAAACCGATGTTGCCGCCGACAGAAAATATGCTCATGCCGCGCCCCATGTGCTCGTGTGAGCAGGCATGGCAGAGGCGGCTGCCCTGAGGATGGAACATGGCAATGCCCACGCCGCTGATGCTGATAAGGACGAACATCAGAATGAAATTGTGGGTAAAGCCGATAAAGCCCATGCCCAGAGCCGCCGTTACCATGCCGGCGGTCATGATCCAGGGCCGGGGCTTGAGATCCGAGATGATTCCCACCAGAGGCTGGACAATGGATGACAGCAGTGTGGAGGCCAGAACCAGCATGGAGATTTCAGTATTGGTATGGAGATAGCCGGCAGCCAGGAGTACTGCCAGTGCTGCCCCCACGGATCCCTGACAGATGTCGGTGGCCAGATGTCCCAGCATAAAAAGGTAGTTATCGTGGTAACGCCGGAAGTGCTGCGAGAGTTCCATGATATCGTCTCCCTGATAATTAATGTGATATATGTCATTATTTTGCTTTGACGGGAATTTGTAAATCACTTTTTGCGGCGGAGTGCAGGATGGCCCGGCGGAGGGCGGCAGTGCTCTGTCATGGGGCGTGAGGCACTGCTCCGGATACTCTTCCGGATTTGCGGGGCCTGCCGTTCCTGCGGTTTCAGGGGACGTTCTGGTTTAAAAACAGGGTACATGTCACATTACAGGACAATGATTCATTTGTTATGGCGCTATTTGGGACATAATTAGCCGTTATCTCACAATCATCATATATGAATGCATGGTGACTTTTGAACTTTACAGGAAAACTAATAATGAACAAGAATGCAGAACTTTTTGAGGCGATGCTCAAAAACAACAAGATTACGGCTTTTCGTCCGGCAGAAGAAGCTAACGACGAATTTCATTCCGTGATTTATCGTACCCTGCTGGATGTGAAGGGCAAGCTTCTTCAGACTCTGGTTATTTTCGATGATACTCCTTACGTTGTTATCAGATGCTTCATGGAGCCGAAGGCTGTCAACGACGGCAACAGAGTGGCTGTTGAAAGAGAGCTTACCCGTCTTAACGGTGAGAACAAGGTGGTCAAGTACTACGTTTCCCCGGCTGAAGATGTGGCTGCTTCCGCCTGCATCCCGTACCTTCTGACAGGTGCTGCCAATGATCAGGCTTCTGCCGCTTCAACCTTTGATCCCAATGTTGTGAGACTTATTCTGGATGTGTTCATGAACGCTCTTCCGGAATCCTATGACCGCATTATGAAGGCTGTTTACGGCGGCGGCATGACCGAGGCAGAAGTCAAGGAAGCTGCAGAGGCCGCACAGCAGTAGTTCTCACTGCGGTAGCCGTGCCCTAGGCTTTTTTGGTTCACAGTGTCCCGGAGCGTTGCGAGTGTTCCGGGATTTTTGTTTTCCGGAAGAAGCTCCTGCCGGAAAATCAGGTAGAATATGCTGTCATATCCGGTGGATTCCAAGACCCTTTCCGGACTGTTTGTTATGCAGTGTTTTGTAAGCGAGATTCATCATGAAGCGATTCTTTAGAAGGATGTTCTATTATCCCGTGCTGGCTGTCTGTTCCAGACGCTTTTATGTGTCGGTGATATCCCGCTTCAGAGGCGTCAGTGCCAAGTATTTTTTTGAGGTGATTCTGCTGGCGTCGCTGGTGATCACCGTCTATATGACTTCCGTTACCGTAAACTACGTCAACACTGACCTTAATAAGTTACTGGCCGGTTTCCCCGGTTTTGTCATCAACAAGGACGGCGAGTTCGAATTTCTGGAGCAGCAGTCTCCCGCAGTGATTTTCAGGGAGTCCCAGGATAACCGGAAATATGTTTCCATAAGGACACCGGGAGGAGCTCCGGTACTTTTGTTCAATCCTGAACATGCTATGGTAGACAGTGAGGATCTGCCCCGGGAAATTAGCAGCATGAAGGCCCCGGAGCTGGTTTTTCATATAACCTTTGAAAAAAATCAGGTAAGCGTTTTTAACGGTATCAGCAGCAGTGCCATTACCTACCGTGAATTGGGAATGCTTCCCGGAACAGAAGTTAATGCCGCAACTGTATCTGCAAATCTCAGAGTGCTGAGCAGCACGCTCATGCCGGTGCTGATTTTTATTACCATGTTCATCTCCATTGTTTTCAAGATGGTCTTCAGCATTGCCATTACCTCGGTTTTCGGCTACGGGATTTTTTATTTCATGGGGGTCAGAACCACCATGATTACCGTTATCCGGGTCAATGTCTATGCCAATACCATTATTCTCCTGCTGTTTTCGGTATCAATGTTTATGATCGACAGTCCGGAAGTCTTTGTGGCTCTTAACGGAGCCTATATGGGCATGCTTCCCATGATCTACAATTTCTTTGCGGCTGTGGATTTTCGCAAAAACTCCCTGGGGAGCTCCAGCAGTTCTTCTGACAGCAGGGACTCCTCTTCAGGAGAAGGATCCGATGATTCCGGCAATCGTTCCGGAGGCGGTTTTTTCCGTCCCTGACAGGGATAGATACGGTGCTCTTAAAGGCTTGTTTTACGCTAAGCAGAAATTTTTCGGTTAGCATCTTCTCCGTGATCAGGTCTATGTCAGCAGGGAGGGGGAAATGAGCGATAAGACCAGGAGTATCAGGTTTTATTCCCGTGATGCGGCCGGCCTTTTCCGGCGCATGGGAAAGGCAGCGTACTGGGCTTTTCATGTTTTGCTGTGGAATCAGTACTGCGAATCTGTCCCGGATGCCAGGGGGTGCTGTCAGGGGTTCAGGACGCGGCTCCGGCCGCATTTTGTGGCTGACAGTCTGATTATGGAAGACCTTCCGGATCTGACGGCAGTCTTCGAAGAGGAGCTCCGGCTGTATTATGTACACATCAGAAAATATGGTCTCGAGCTTCTTCTTGGCGATATTGAGGTGCCTGTGACTCTCCGGAAGAGAATTGTCCTGAGGAGTCCCGAGGAGCGCCTTTACTGGAAACTCTGGCTGATGTTTGACCGGGTGGAAGTCTGCCGCCGGTTTTTGCGCCGCACGCGGGTTATTACCTCCTGGCAGCAGCTGGAATTCAGCTCCCGGGCCCATAACCGGCTTCTCAACCTGCTGGCGCATTTTATTGCTGCCTACAGACGGCTTCCTGACGAGGTGCATGAGCTTTTTATCCGGAGGGGACTAAGGACCGATTTCAGAGGACGGGCATTATCTCGGGACACTGCAGAGCTTTCTCTGGAGAATGTCATGTGGTGAAACTGTTTCCGGAAGCGGCCAGAAGGAGTTTCGGATGGCGGCATTTTTCTTCATAATGTTACTCATGTCCGGTTTTTGCGGTATCCGGGCGTTTTCCGGCGGGGATTTCTGATAGAATTCCGGCAGATACTAAAGTATGATTAATTAGACTTTTTAGTAATAAATAAAATGCATAAAAAACTATTATTTTTTGTTTCGCAGGTACTGATACTTATGATATACAGTGTCGGGCGAGCTGATGACATACCGCGGGATCCGGCACTCTTTACCCCGGAAGGACACTATACTGAAAAGAACCTGTTTCTTAACGTGCTGCCCCGGGAGCGTGAAGGACGGCGTTTTCCGGTAAAGGTATCCGAGGATGTGGAGCTTTATGATATCTCCGCGGGGCCCGGAAGTGTCATTACCAATGTTTTTCGGCTCAGTAAAAGGGCGTCCGGAGATCATACACCCTACGGAGTGCTTAAGAATATCTGCCAGAACCGGAATCTCAGGAATAAAATGGTGGATCGGCTGGACAGCTATCGTTTCATTTATTACGAAGGAACCCGCTATCTGTTCAGCGTGGATGTGACCACTGAGCACTGCCGGAGTAACGGCTGGTAGGAAGACAGAGCGGAAAGAAAGCATTCTTTCCGGAATCAGAATATTCTCTGTAAGGCGGCACGGAGCAGGAATTGCCGGGAAAGCCCGGTAATGAAAACGTAATTTCGTAAACAGCTGGTGTTTGCGGCGGACTAGGCATTATTTTCAGAAAAAGTCCCGTATAATGACGGGGCTGCCCCGGGGAGTGACGGTTTTCCGTTTTCGGGGAGTCTTTTTCGGGTAACTGCGGGCGGGGGGAATGTTGTGGGAGCGATGACAGGCGGTTTACATGCGCATGGCAGAAGCAGATTCGGAGTTTTACGGATTCTTGGTGTGGCAGTGCTGGCACTGAGCCTGCAGATGTCCTTTTTTTCAGTTTCCCATGCTGCAGTGTCAGGCGGCAATTCCCGGCAGGTCACGACAGCCGAAAAGGCCTCTCACGGTCAGAAATTCTATACCCGGAAGGAGCTGGAGACTATCTACCGCAAAAAATATGCTGCCAAAATTCCCTATGACTTTCATTTCGGAACCGTCACTGAGGTGAATTTCTCCGATGAAGGGGTGGTGTTTGTAACTGCTGTGGCCAGTCCGATCTATACCGAAATGCCTCTTTTTGCCAGATCCGTTCTGTATAACAGATCCTGGAACAGAATGATGGAAAACTACTGCCGGAAAATTGCAAAGAACAGGCCGCCATACAGCAGAGTGCGCCGGGTGGAGGGTGATCTTTATGACCGCAGCGGCAGAAGTATGCATCATATAACGCTGTATCCCGGGCTCTGCGGAAGATAGCGCGGAGATTGTTGCATGCGGTACCTAAAGCGGTTTTTCCTGTCATTGCTTCTTGCCGGAGTTCCCGGAGGCGGTGTTTCTGCCGCAGAGCTTCCTAGGCCTGAAAACGACAATACCGGTGTTCAGTCTCTGGGTAGTACGGAAACGCTGTCCGTTTCTGATTCCGGGCCGGCTATGGTCGCAGAGGAGCCTGTAGCGGAACCGGACGGTCATGCCGGAGAGGAAGGAACAGAGGCGCTCGCATCCGTTAATCCAGTGTGGAAAAGCATAAACGATTCCCGCCGGGAACAGGCGTCCGGAACAGCCGATTCCGTTTCTGAAGATGACGACAATGCTGAAGATTCTGTTGCTGCTGCGGTGGAGTCCGGAACCATAACAGCACCGGAGAGGGAGCTTCAGGAGGCAGCCGTGGAAATCAGTGCCTCCCGGATTCCGGAGACGCCCGATCCGGAACCTTCCGTACCTGCCCCGGCATCTTCCCCCGCACCGGATCCTGCGGTAGCAGCTCCTTCTGATTTTCGGGAGTCCGGGGCACCTTCAGCAGAGGAGCCTGCAAAGGACAGCGGCGCAGGAGAAGCCGGATCTGCCGGTACGGCGGGAGCGGATACCGCTGTCTCCGGGGCGGATAATGAACGCCAGTCCGGAAGTGCTCCTGTTCCGGAAAGTTCTTCCGCTGCAGTTTCTGATAATGACAGTTCCCTGGAAAGTTCTGTTTCCGGCAATGTTTTCGGGGGAGCGGCTTCTGATTCCGGCAGTGCAGCGGATCCCGAAACCGCTTCCCCGGATACGCCTTCCGGGGCTTCCTCGGCGGCAGATCAGTCTGAAGCTGTCCGATCGGAAGGAGAATCCGTGCTGCCCCGGTTTTATTCCCGGGAATATTTTGAAAATCTTTTTCTTCCGTATTTCTATCACACCTATGAAGTGCCGCAGTCTCTGGACAACTTGTATTAGGTCTAAAGTCAGTACTTTAGGCCTTCTTAAATTTCCACGGCATTGCCTGCTCAAGAATAGCATTTCTTCTTTCATCAGACAGCGATTCATCTTTCAGTTCGTCTCTGTGAATCCCCATATATCTGAACAGAAATTCAAGGTAATCTTCCAGATCGATTCCATGGACCTTGCAGGTTTCATGAAATGATGAAAACACAGCAGTGGACTTCGCTCCCTCGATAGAGCCAAATCCGCTGGGCATTGAATGTCTCAGCACGGCAAAGTCACGAATAGCTCTCTCGGCGGCCGAGTTATCCAGAGGAATAGAGCCGTCATCCAGGATTCTGGTGAATTTTTCCCACTGATTGTGAGAGTACTTGACCGCTTTAATGAATTTTTCCGTATATATCCCTTTGGGGGACTCGCTTTCAGAAATGATTT
>NZ_KB899636.1:1590248-1641944 GCF_000378405.1 Succinimonas amylolytica DSM 2873
GTCTGCTTCTGAATGGTTGAGGTCTGCTCTTGAATGGTTGATGTAAGTTTTTCGATTAACGAGTAAAGGTTGTCCAGTTTGGAAGTGTCAGTATCGTGCTGATTAGCAGGAAGATTGTTATTTGTGATCTTCGCTTCCATTGCAAATTCCTTCAGCACATCACGATTTTTGTGTGCGATATGGTACGGATTCACCAGCACTTTTGTCAAGAATCCCTGAAGCCTTAAAAAGACGGTTTAAGACCTAATACGACAACTTCTTTTCTTTGGTGGATATCCATGTGGCAGAGGACGGAACCGGACTGGTAATGGGGATTAATGCCACTGATAATGTAGGTCCGCTGGATCTGGATGGGCCGGTGCAGGATAACGGTCATATAAGAACCTTCTGCCTTCTGGCTCTGCGACTGGGAGTGCTGCATCGGACGGAGAATATCTACCTGGAATTCTTCCATGACACGCAGAATTTCTTTAACAAGAAAATTTCCTATTCCTTCTGTACCGGAAAATCTCCTGTAACTGCCGGAAAAAAGATTCTGGACAGCGAGGAGGTGCGTCTTGACGATGAATTTGTCTATGCCTACGAAAAGGAGCAGGGGAAGCTTCTAAGCCGGGAATATCTCCGCAACGCCTTTGCTCCCTATGCTTTCGAAAGAATGCACGAGAGTTTTGTGCCGGAGGAGGGGAAGCCGCGGATGACGGTTACGGATGACGGAAATCTGAAGGTGGATTTCATTACCGCCAAAGGAGCCCGGGAGACAGTCAGATCCTCCCGGTTCATTGAGGAAAGAATCCGGCGCACCTGCGGTAACCAAACCTACCGGAACTGGATTCTGCCCCGTATTGGCGAGATTCGCTACTATTACCGGCTTTCAGACGGCACTCCGGTGAAGGATATTGCGGTGTCAAGCAGTGTCTGCAGTGCAGCCGAGGTTACGGCACTGCAGTAAACCGGGTGCTGGACGCTGTTTTGTGTCTTTGAGAGAGAAAACGGAATCTGTAAGGCGTGCAGATTCAGAACCAGGATCCCATGCAGATTCGTTTAAAATACCGCTCCGGTCAGGAAAGAAATGGGGACAGGACAGAGGGATCCCCGGTACTGGCCGGAAAAAGGAAAACTGGCAGTTATTGCGTATGCCGGGGAATCGCTACCTCCTCAGCCAGCTGTGAATCATTTCCTTTTTCAGGCTTTCCATTCTCCTTTCGTCAAAGGTTCTGGAGGAGTTTATCTTTGCATCGGCATGAATTCTCCTGCTTTCCAGAAATCTGGAAATAAAGGCTCCGCCCTGAATCTCCAGGGAATTATCGTGTTTTTTGACAAACTCCCTGAAAAACGCATCCTCCAGAACAGCCTTTACTGACTGAGTGTTGTCGATGGAGCTCATGTCGAGGCCGACATAGTAAAGCTCCTCGGAGCTGTGGAACGGAGCTCTGGTAAATGCTCCTGAGGCGCCCAGCCAGCTCAGATAGGAGGATCGCGGCTGGGTCATCGTTACAAAGTTTACATAATTCCGTACCAGGGCCTCGATACTGGTCTTGTGATGGCTGAGGGTCCACATTTCTGAAAACTTCCAGATGCTCTGGCAGCGCTTCATGGCGATCTGGCAGATGCGGTTGAAGTTGTCCATGCGATTTGTGCGATCTCCGGATCCGAAATCGTCCAGAATGACGTTTCCGCCTTCATTGACGGTTATCCACATGAAGGTGTCGCAGTTGGCCGGAGCCACGATGCCGTCAATACCGGCTCTGACGGTGCCGATGCACGGGAAAGGCGATTTCGGATGCCGGTAGAGCTTCGTTATTGCTTTCAGTACGTCGTTCTGGTTTTTGACTTCGATGTTTTTCATAATGCCAAATACCCGAGCCCTGGCCATATTGTCAGGAGAACCAGTCAGGCAGGCAATACTGATCAGCATGATGCGCTCCAAAAATAATCGTTTTTCAAATGCAAGAAGCCTTATTGCTGTACAGAAAAACAGCACAGTTTTCTCATTCAAATTATATCCAAGTTTTTTTTGATTTTCATGCCCCGTGTAGCTTATTGGATAAAAAGTTTCTTTATGTCGGAATTTACCCGGCTGTAAAAATCTGAAACGGGGCAGGAGTGCCAAAAAGGAATAACGGAGGAGACTCCGGAGGCGGACAGACCGGATTATTGGAATGTCTGGGTCTGCTATACCGGATAGCGAAGTTCCCGGGCCCCTTCCGGCACCGGAATCTCTGCATTAAGGATGGCCTGCTGTCTGATAGCTTCAGCCTTTTCCTCAGGAGAGCAGTCGCGGCTCCTGATAACCTCATAGAACCGGTGAGTATTCTGCTTGGTGCGGAAGGAGGCTTCAGTATGAAACTGGATCTCGACAGGAATGTCTCCCGGAGTATAAAGAACCACATTGGTACCCTGATACTGATTGGGATCCGGGGCGGAGCGGTACTTGCCGTTCCAGTCATATACAAAGGCATTCTGGCCCCAGATGCTTTTGTATACCGCGGTTTCAATGCCGGCCCGGGAAAGCTTTCTGAGGGCTCGGGTTACTGTTTCAGAATACTTGTCATCCGAGGTTACATAGGTATACCGGAGCACATCGCTGATTCCGGCTGCGGCATCCCGGATTCCAGTGTTCTGTTCCTGAGAGCGTTTCAGGATTTTACGGGTCAGGCTGTCCTTGCTCTTAAGGCGGTATTCCAGGCCGTCAAGCCGGACATCCTCGTTTTCGAGAGAGGCAAGAATGCTGGTTATCTCAGGCTCCTCCATGGCAGCCCGGGTCAGAAATTCGTCGGCGACGCTGTCAGCGCTTTCCTCGCGGTTTCTGCGGTATACCAGCCGTTGGGTCGAGGGATTTTTGGATGCGGGATTCGAAACATTGCGGAGATTGCCGTGAGTTCCGTAGCCGGTGGTAACAGCAATGATAAACAGAAAGAAGGGAAGGATCCCGGCGAATTTGTTTTTAAACAGCTTTTTAAGATTCCATTTCATGTGTGTTATCCCGCAGAGTTTTTGTAGGTTTTCTGATTTTGATTTGTATGGTCGCATGAACATGAAAAAATCGCGTTTTTGCGAAAATGTTTCACGAATATGAGAACTCTTTTTTCTGAAAAAAGTTACAGCAGACGGCAATTCAGGATCTTTTCCCGGCTGACAGGTATTGTGAAAACGTCTTCACAATAATGCAAATAGGGACGGTAGCGTGCTTTTTAAAGGGGATCTGCAAAAATTTCTCGGCCGGGGGAAAGTCAGAAGGCCGGTCTCGGGGATTCGCTGTGGTGCAGCCGGCTGTTCCTGCAGCGGGATAATATGCAGTAGAATAATGAGTGATCCTGTTCGGGGCCAAAACTTTACGTGGCCTGTCAGACAGTGTGCACATCGTCCAGTGAAATCCGGGTTCGGGGAGGTTTTTGAATGAAATTGTCGGCACTTGTTCTTCTGGGGTGTCTGGTAACGGCAGACGCGGTGGCTCAGGATATTCACAGGGCATCATTTCAGTGTGCTGATGATACAGTTATTCCGGTTACAGGAGCCGGTGCGGCCCCTGATGTTCTTGTGCTTATGAAGGGATTTAATTCCAGGTTTCCAGTGTCTCTTACCGCAAATCTGATTCAGAGGGCCGCGGAGGGCAGGCTCCAGAGTGCGGAAAAGAACAGCATCAAAAACGGTTTTTTTATGACCGCCGAAGATGATGACGGCAATGTGGTGATGGCCCGGGTATGGAACAGATCCGATGGACACCGGATTCTGGGGATCAATTTTCATGTCATGGCGGATGTGCTCTATGACGAAAGAGTATGCTTCTATGACTACGATCCCGCAAAGGAGACTCTCACATCCTACCGTGATAATCCGGTGAGTGCCTTCAGGCCGCAGTTCAGCACATCCACGGGGGTGATCAAAACCTACTATTCCCTGGAGAAGAACGGTGTTGTGGTGATGAATGAAACTGTGGACGGACTTCTGTTCGGAATGACGTCCGAATATGCCTGGAATGGTTCGGGGTTTGCTTTCCGGGGGGCGGGATTTTCCCTGACCGGAAAGGCCTATGAAACTGTCCGGGGAATCTCTCCCTCTGAATACGCCTTTTATGACATTGACGGCGACGGCAATTCGGAGCTGCTTTTCCGGGATCGGAATCACGCTGCCGCGGTTATCGTTGCGGTGACACCAAATGCCGGGTTCGATGAAAAAAAGTGGAATCAGCCGGAGGTGATCCTGTCCAGAACAGCGGAGAAGGATGAGTTCGGGCTTCCGGAATTTGCCTTCTATGAAAAGGGGGCAGGGCTTATCGGGGAATGCGGTTCAGGATGCCGTTCCTTTTCGTATGTGGCTCTTGACAGGGGGCGGATAGCCAGCAGAGCCGAGGGGTATATGCTGACACCGGAGGAGCTTGAGAGACTGGGCGGCCCTGAAAATACTGATGCCGGTTCCTGCAGAATATCCTGGAGAGACGGTAAAAGCGGCGAGCTCTCGTATACGGAGGTTCAGGATTATGTCCAAAAGCTCGGGAAAACGGTAAAGGCAGATATTAAATGGTACCCTCTTACCTCCCTTGAGAAGCCCTGATTGCTGTTCTGACATGGGGCCGGGGGCTCCGGATTTCCGCCGGCCAGGGATAACAGGAGCGGCGCAGTGCAGAACGGAACGGTATGGTATATGGTTCAGTCGGTGTGCCGTTTCTTAAGGGTTCTCTTCTGCCTGGCACGGAGACTTGTAACTGTACCTGTGTTTTCTGCGGGCTTTGGAGATATCGGTATTTCCTTTTGGAAGGGGCTTTTAACAAAGTGCTGATTCAGTCGGTGCTGCAATTTACACGTACAAAAACAGAACGGGTTTATTAAAATATCTGAAAGGCAAGAATAAGATACGAAAGAAGAATATGAATGGTTGCGGGGGCCGGATTTGAACCAACGACCTTCGGGTTATGAGCCCGACGAGCTACCAGACTGCTCCACCCCGCGTCTCAAGGATGTGCATATATTGCCATAAATTTGAAAAAGGTCAACACATTTTTCAAAAAAAATCGAGAAAGTGTTTTCATGTGGCGGCAGAGGCTTTACGATAGGCGAAAAAATCGGCAGCTGCTGAGATTTTGTCAGAAATTCCGCAGTTTTTCAGGGGTGGGTATGCGCCGCACTGTTTTCAGAGGGACTGGATGAAAGTTATAGGACACGATACGTTCGGAGGGGAAGACTGTGTTTTCAGCCCGGACTAATGTAGCTCCGGGTTCGGACGGGGATCCTCGGATCGCCAGATTCCGGACGGGACTCCTTCAAAAGAGGCTCCGGGACTCAGAATGAAAGCCGGGATTTTTGAGATTCCCGGGACCGGAGCGGAGAATGCCATCCGGATCTTTAAGGATTTCTGCTATAGGTATACAATGTGCCCCAATGAGTGAAATGAGCATGAAAAAATTTTTTATTCTTCTGTTGCTGCTTCCGGTGTCGTTAGCCGCGACGGCGGAGGATTTTCTGTCCCCGGCCCCGCCGCCGGAGCTGGGGGAGAATCTCACCAGCTATCGGACACAGCAGCAGAAGCAGGAACATCTGAGACAGCCGGAGAAGCGTCCGGAAAGGAATAATCGCCAGGATGCTGCCGCCAGCAAGGGGGCGGCAGCCGCGCCGCCGGCACCGGAAGTGCCTCTCATGAAGGAAGTGTACCTGCACTACCGCTATGTTCCCAACAAGAAGGTGTCCGTATTCAAGAACGGTGAAACTCTGATAAAGCTGGTGGATAGCAGGAATCAGCCGGTGCCGGTATCCGGTGTCCAGGTGTCAAATGACGGTTTTCGGGTGGAGAAGAGCCATGACGGAAGCCTGATTATCAGACCCACCGGACTTAATACCGTGGCCAAGCTCCGTATTGTGCCGGGCGCCTCCCGGAATCCGCTGATTTTTGTGCTGTCCTACAATTATTTCCGGCAGGATCTCCGGAGCATCGAAGAGGTAAAAATCTAGCATGAATCAGGGAATCCCAGAAGGACGTATCCGGGGAATCGGCGGCAGCCTGTTCCGTAAAGCAGGATCTGTATTTGAGCTGCCGTTCCGTCCTTTGCCCGGCATTGCCGTGCTGCTTTCCCTTTGTTCCGGCATGGCTGTTCTGGCTTTCGACAATCCGGCTCCGCCTCCGGAGCTTGGAGATACCCTGACCTCCTATCGTACCCGGCAGCAGCTTCTTGACGAGGCAGTCAGGCAGTCCGGAGATGATTCCCCGCAGGTTACCCAGCGCCGGCCCAAGAGAGTATACAGACAGGATGAGAACGGAAATATTGTTATGGTTGAGGAGGATACTCCGGAGCTGACAGGGGAACGTCGCTCCGCTTCCGGCAATCAGGCTCCGGCAAAGCCCGTGATTCGCCCGAAAACCCAGGTGCGCAAGGAATTTTCCTACGAGCCGAATCATCAGTTTCACCTGTACCGGAATGCCATTATTGTTTTTAATCTTGAAGACTCCTCCGGGTATCCCTGGGAGATAGCCCGGGCCGAGGTATCCAATCAGTTCCTCCGGGCAATTCCGGCAGCGGACCGGAAGTCGGTGGTGGTTTCTGCCGCCACCTCCCAGAAAATGGCCATGGGAAAGGTAAAGCTTTTTCTGGCCGGAATTTCCGCTCCTCTGGAGTTCATAATCTCCACCCGTGAGGATGAAAAGGCTGATGAGTATTACTGGAAGGTTTCCGTGCCGTATCCCGCGCCGGAGAATCCCAACCGGAGTTCCGGGTATACCAATATGAAAATTTCCGCCAGGGCCAGGAACTCCTTTGATCGGGATGGCGCTGCTCCGGCCCGGGAAACAGCCCGGGAGGCGGCAGGTTCTCCGGATTCTGGCAAAGATGCCGGATTGTTCGGCATCACTGTGGTAAGCGACAGGAACGTGTCTCCTGAATCCATAAGAGAGACCGCGGATCTGCTTAGAGAGGTTTTGACAGAACATGCCCGTAAATAGAACTGTCGCCGGGATCGGACTTGCGATGCTCCTGTTTTTTTGTGGAGAGGCGTTTGCGGCTCCAGACAAATCAGACAGAAAAGAAGCTGCGGAATGCCAGGGGCACTGGCGGGAATATGCCTACGACACCAAAATAATGAAGCGCTATAAGCCGTACGCTCATTGTGTCCGGTGGACTGCCTCCCAGTTTGAGCTTCCCGAGGAGCTCCTGTTTTCTATCCTTTATGTGGAACGGGGCGATGTGAACGGAAAGTGCATGACCAACAATAACGGCACTGAAGACTGCGGTCCGGCACAGATCAATGATGTCAGGCTTGGCGAGATAAAACGTTTTGATCTGGACAAGGATGACATGAAGGACAGCCCCTGCCGCAACATCTGGGCTATGGGATATCTTATGCGCCGGGAAATAGAAAAGGCCGGCGGTGATATCTGGAAGGGCGTGGGGAACTACCACTATCACTACTCGGTAAACCAGACCATTCATGACCGGTATGTGAAGCTGGTGTCTGAGGCCTGGAGGACTCTGAACCACAACGTGGCTGTCCGCTGCGGCAGATAGCCTGGCTGTAGCCGCCGGGTTATACAGGGACGGCAAAAACATGCCGTCCCTATTTGTTTAAAGTTTGATATTAATCAACGATTTTTGCATAACAGCCCCTTTTTTCTGTTTCTGCTCAGAATTTTTATCACTCCGGAGGGCTATAATGTTCAGGATCGGTTTCCGAATCCGTTCCGGAGACACCTGTTGTTCCGGCATAGTTATTGCGGAAGCCTGCAAAAGGGGCCCAAAATGGCAGAGAATCAGTACAGGCCGTGGCAAAATTCCTATCCTTCTGATGTACCGGCGGAGGTTGATACCTGCGTTTTCAATTCCCTTTTGGATATGTACGAGTTTTCGTGCGAGAAATATCCCGACCGCGTAGCTTTTATCAGCATGGGGCATTCCGTTACCTACCGGGAACTGAATGAAAGAGTCAGAAGCTTTGCAGCCTTTCTGGAGAACGATTTTCAGGTCAAAAAAGGGGATCGCATCGCCCTCATGCTTCCTAACGTCATTCAGTATCCGGTGGCTCTTTTCGGGGCTCTTCTGGCGGGAATGGTGGTGGTGAATGTCAACCCTCTCTACACTCCCAGCGAGCTGGTGCATCAGCTTAGGGATTCCGGCGCCCGGATAATCGTGGTCATCTCCAATTTTGCGCACACTTTGCAGAAGGCGCTTCTGGAAATATCCCTGGATCGCATTATTGTCACCAATATGGGGGACGAGTGCGGCGCCTTCCGGGGCTCCCTGGTCAATATTGCAGTCAAGTATTTTAAGAGGCTGGTGCCGCGCTTCAGTCTTCCCAATTCCGTTTCCTATAAGACGGTTCTGTCCATCGGTTCCGGCTGCCCCTATACCAGGCCGCTGGTTTCCCGGGAGGATCTGGCCTTTCTGCAGTACACCGGAGGCACTACCGGGACGGCCAAGGGGGCTATGCTTACCCATCACAATATTCTGGCAAACGTGGAGCAGTCTCTGGGGATGTACGGTCCGGTGCTTCAGGAGGGGGATGAATATGTGGTTACCGCCATTCCCCTGTATCACGTTTTTGCCCTTACCATTAACCTCATGGTGTTTTTCAGACTGGGCGGAACTTCTCTTCTGATTGCGGATCCCCGCCGGATAAAAAGTCTGGTGCGGGAGCTTCATTCCTTCAATCCTACCTGTCTTACCGGTGTCAACACCCTGTTCGGGGCCCTTATAGACAACCAGGAGTTCTGCAGCATGCATCTGTCCCGGCTGCGGCTGGTGATCGGAGGCGGAACCTCAGTGCAGAAGGGGGTTGAGCAGCGCTGGTTTACCAATACCGGACTTCATATTCTGGAGGGATACGGCCTTACAGAGTGTTCTCCGCTGGTGGCGGTATGTCCTCACAATATCAGTGAGTATAACGGTACTATCGGGATTCCGGTGCCGTCCACGGAGGTGATTATCAGAGGGGACGACGGCAGCGTGATTACCGAGCCCGGAGTTCCGGGAGAACTGGAGGTGAAAGGTCCTCAGGTAATGAAGGGGTATTTCGGAAGAGATGTGGCCACCAGAGACACCTTTGACGGAGACTATCTCAAAACCGGGGATATCGCCTGCTGGGCCAACGACCGGGGTTTTCTGAAGATTGTGGAACGCAAGAAGGATATGATTCTGGTTTCCGGCTTTAACGTCTATCCCACTGAGATTGAGGACGTTATTTCTCTGCATCCCAACGTGGCAGAGGTGGCGGCTATCGGGGTTCCCAGCCAGCACAGCGGCGAGGTGGTCAAGGTGTTTATTGTGCGGAAAAACAAGGCTCTTACCGCTGAGATGGTAAAAACGCTCTGCCAGAAGCATCTTACCAAGTACAAGGTTCCCAAGTACATCGAGTTTATAGACAAAATGCCCAAAACCAATGTCGGAAAAATTCTGCGCAAGGAGCTTCGTGCCATGGAGCTGCAGAGGATAGGCATAAACCCGGATAAGGACGGAAAGCAGGTTTTCCGGAATAAATGACAGCCGCAGAAACGATCCGTAACAGATGTGTTCTCAGGAAATCAGGGGAATATGTGTATGTTTTTTTTGGGATGGATCAAATATATGCTGTTAAGAAGCATAAAAAACTAGCTCCTGTAACGGTTTAAGGCCTATAATGTACCGATACCGAGTGTCCATTGGGGCAATTATTACACATAACCTAAAATATCCGGTGGGGCAAGAAATGAAACGACAGGGTGGTTTTACTCTTATTGAGCTTGTAGTTGTAATCGTAATATTGGGAATTCTGGCAGCCACTGCAGCTCCTAAATTCATGGATCTTCAGAAGGATGCCCGTATAAGTGCTGCTAACGGTCTGGCAGGTGCGGTGAAGAGTGCTGTCAGCATGACCTACAGCAAGGCAATTCTTGCTGGCAAGGACAAGGCTGAATCGGGTTCCTTTATCTGCAATTCCGGTGCTGCCACTGCAGCCTGTGATTCAACCTCTGCCGGTAATGACAGTGTGGCATTGGTCTATGGCCGTCCGGCTGCTACCGAAAATGGTATTCTCAAGGCAGTTGATATTGAGGCGGCAAAGGATGGAACCACCCCTACCAAGGAGTGGACGTATCTGGCTGCTACCGGGGGCATCGGCATCTGGCAGACAGGTTCCGCAAAGGTAACCAGCTCTACTCAGGGTTGCGGTATTTTCTATGAGGCATCTGCTTCCGCCACGGCAGCTCCGAAGGTAACTGTAGTTACCCAAGACTGCTAGTCCGGAAGTTCGCAGTATTCTTAAGCTGCGTATGATAAAGAGGCCTGCTTCGTGCAGGCTTTTTTGTGTCCGGGAGAAGAAGTTTTCCTATCGGGAGGTCGTTTTCGCATCTTTCCGCCGGAGTCTATAAAACGGCAGTGAAGGCGTGCTGAGCCGGGAATGCGGGGCAAAATACGGTAAATATTGACTTTTTGATGTTGTTTTAGTAAAAGTATATTAATTGAGATGTATTAAATTAGAAGTAAAAATAATAATTTGAAGATAGCAATGAATTATACTTATGTAGATACTCCCGACTGTTTTGAAAAAATGCTGGACAGCCTAAAAAATGCCCGGTACATCGCCTTTGACACAGAGTTTTTCCGGGAGGTGACATTTTTTCCGAAGCTGGCGCTGTTTCAGATGGCGGCAGACGGGGAAATCTTTCTGGTGGATCCCTTTGCGGTGAACTTTGCGGAGCTCCTTTCCTTTATTGTGATGACCGATGCTGTCATGATCTGCCATGCCAGTGCCGAGGATCTGGAAATAGTGTCCGAGCATGCCAGAAGAGAAGGTCTCTCGCGAATTCTGCCCCGGAATATTTTTGATACCCAGGCTGCTGCCGCTTTTCTAGGGTACGGAAACACCATCGGTCTTGCGGCTATAATTGAGAAGACGCTGGGAATTACTCTGGAAAAGACCGAAACCAGAACTGACTGGCTCAGAAGGCCTCTTACCGAAGCCCAGCTGGAATATGCCGCTCTGGATGTGGCCTATCTGGAACCTCTGATGAATTATCTTATTCAGGAGATGGAGAAGAAGCCGGAAATTCTGAAGTGGTTTCGCATGCATATGGATACTCTTTCCCATTCCCAGGATCCTGAAAATGTTCTGGCTCCGGATCGTCTGTACCTCAAGCTCAGAAAAACCGGCCGCTTTAATCAGAATCAGCTCCGGGTGCTTCAGGCAATTACGGTGCTCCGGGACCAGGTGTGCCGGGATAACGATATTCCGGCTTCGCATTTTATTCGCAATAACGTGCTGGTTCCGCTGGTAGCTGGCACGGCAATTTTTGATCAGAGTGTCTATGTCAAAAACGGAGTGCATTATTCCATTGTGCGCCGCTACGGCACGCTGATACAGAGAACGGCCCGGGAGGCCAATGCGCGACATGATGCTGCTCCTCTTCCGCCTACGTACGATGTTGTCAATTATTCCTGCGACAGCAAATGCAGAAAGGCGCTGGACACTTTTTTGCAGGACAGATCTTCCAGGCTGGGCTTTTCCAAGGGGGTGCTGGACTCCCAGAGGCTTCTGGAGAATTTCTTTTATGCCCCCCTTTATGAAAAGAAATATCCGATACTGCAGCAGGGGTGGTATCTTGACTGTCTGGGGGATCTGTCATCATTTTTTTCTCCGGAGGCGCACCGGCTTTATATCGCCGGAGAGCTTTCGTACTGAACACCGGCAGGATATTTTCTTGAAAGGGGCACCGGTATAATTCGGGGCAGGGAAAGCGGTTTACGGAACATGTGCCGGAGTTGGTATTCCACAGGATACTGCATTCCTTTTTGCCGTCCTGAACTGCCATGAGTTTATCTGGCGTGAAAGCTGCAGAGGCCGGAACCGGGAATAGCGTGTCAGGGTATAAAGTAATGCTTTTATGAGGAATTTCGCTATGGAAAACATCATTATCCGACCGGAAAGGGAGTCTGATTATCAGACCACGGAATATTTGATCCGCGAGGCCTTCTGGAACGTTTACCGTCCGGGAGCTTTCGAGCATTATGTCATCCACGTTCTCAGAGGTGATTCTGCCTTTGTGAGGGAGCTGGATTATGTGATGGAGCAGGACGGAAGAATAATCGGCCAGAACGTGTTTGTGAAAACTGTCATCAATGCGGATTCAGGCGCGGATGTTCCGGTGCTTACCATGGGGCCTGTCTGCATTTCCCCGGAGCTTCAGAGGCGCGGGTACGGTAAAAAGCTTCTGGACTATACGCTGGAAAAGGCCGCTGATATGAAGTTCGGGGCGGTGCTTTTTGAGGGGAATATCGGCTTTTACGGCAAATGCGGCTTCAGCTATGCCCGGGATTTCGGGATTCGCTACCACGATCTCCCGGAAGAGGCCGATTCTTCGTTTTTTCTTTGCAGGGAACTTATTCCGGGATACCTGGACCGGATAACCGGAGTTTACCAGACGCCGCAGGCATACTATGTGGAAGAGGCGGATGTGCTGGAATTTGACAGGGCGTTTCCTCCGAAGGAGAGACTGAAGCTGCCCGGGCAGATATTCGGATGAGAGATGCGGAGTGGCGTCAGTAACGAATCAGAAATACGTTCCTGATTTTCCTGAATACTGCAGCAATGGCGGCTTCTTTAGTGTGGCACGGTATTGTATTTCGGAGGTATTCTGTCTTTTCTTAAGAAGACTTTTGTAAGGAGCATGGTATGACTGACGATCAGATACGTTTACTTAACATAAGGCGTATTGCCTTTTAAGCGCGGCGTACGGGGATTACTTCGTGGAGGATGACGAAACTTTAGAACAGTACGTTAGAGAGCTTCCCCAGGATTTAAGAAAAGCCGGCATAGATATTTCTGTAGACGGCATGAGCCTGGAAAATCTCAGTGACTGCATCGACAGTCTCAATACCATTGATGAAATGACTGCACCCGTATAGGCCTGGTGTTCGTGCATTTTCGGAGGCTGAGGAAAGAGGTGCTTTTCTCACTTATCATTTAGTACAGAACTTCCAGTTATCAGCAAGGGCCTCAGAATCAGAATTCATTCGAAAAGAAAAGCCATGCAAAGACCTCAGCATGGCTTTTTCTGTGGAATTACGTGAAGGCCCCCGCTATGGTTCTCTATGCCGGTTTCTGTTCCTGCGGTTCCCTTTCCGGAGCATCGTCCGGCTCCTGATTTCCGGTCCGGAACTCAAACAGGGGTTCAGTCCGAAACAGGTGCATGAGCTTCACGGCATCTTCAGGCATGTTGGTAACGGCCAGCTTTCCGGAAGGAGTGTTTTTGGCCCAAAGCACCAGGAATGCCGCTCCGGCGGAATCCACACTGGTAACCTGGCTGAGATCAGCCTCCTCAGTTTTGAAAAGGCTGTCCTTGCGTTCCCACAGCGTTTCCACGCTGTCCCGATTCAGTTTTCCCGAAAGCTTTTCCATAAAAAACCTTATATACCTGTTCTGCTACTTGTTCATGGTATCGGCTACGTGCTTGTCCAGAATCCGGCATACCTCACTGATCCCCTTGTCGCGGATAAGTCCGGAAAGCTCGGATTGCTTGGCACTTAGCAGGGAAATGCCTTCTGCCACCATGTCATAGGCTTTCCAGGTGCCGTTTTTGGGGTTAAGACGCATTTTGAAGATCACTTCCACGTCCTCAGCGCCGGGGGCGGAGATCGTAACCTTGACGGAGGTAATCTTGTCGGTTATCGGTTCCGGATCCTGTACTCTGATGGTCTGGTTGGTGTATTTCTTGAGAGCATCAGCATAAGTGGCCACGATGTAGTTGGTAAAAGAGCTTGTAAAGGCCTCTCTTTCTTCCTTGGTGGTGTTTTTCAGATTGCTTCCGATCACCTTGAAGGAAGAGTATTTGTTGTCAATATATGGCAGCAGATCCTTGGTGATTATGGCCCGGGCTTTTTCGGTAGTCATGGGGGGCGTCGTGTTTTTGAGATCCTGGAATACGTTGTCGGCTAGCACCTTCATCATGGTATAGGGGTTTGTGGTGTCAACCTGTTGCTCGGCTGCTTCGGCAGTTCCTGACATGGTGACGGGAACGGTAAAGGCAACGGCAGTTGCAATCATAAATACAGAAGCCAGCTTTTTGATTGAATTGAATGTCATGTTTCTTCCCTGGAATATATGTGTATAGCCATCTGCTGTCAGACGGTACTATTTTGACAGCTTTTTCCGGATTTTGTTTTACAAAATATGATTTTTTTTTTCAGAAAGACAGATTTTCCGGTAATGCGGTGCTTTTTTATCCAACAGTCACTGAGAATCCTGTAGCTGTTCTGGAGCCCGCACCTGGCTTCGCTTATAGCTGAAGACGAGAGGGCGCTGTTTGGTCCGAGCTGCAAAAGTAAGTCATGTGCCGTCAGTGTCTCGTCTGTCAGATACTTTTATGTTTCTAAAGCCTCTTTTCTGAAGTGCTGTTTCTCATTGTCTGTCTGATTTCGTTACTTCCTGCGCTGTCGCCATTAAGGTGTCTCCGGTCTCTGCTATTCTTCATGGCCGGGAGATTCTGCACGGGACGCTTGAAACAGGAGACTCGCGGCTTTGAGTCTTTCCCGGCTGAGGTTGCCCCCTCCGGAGATCCATTCCGGAAGATTACTTATCGGAGGAGTCAGCATCGGAATCGCTGCTGCCGTCTCCCTTTACGCTGTACAGGAACTTTCCGATAAGCTCCTCAAGAACAATGGCAGATCCGGTATCCATGATCCGATCCCCGTCCTTCAGATAGGTCGAGCCCATGTCCTCGTCGTAAAAGCCCGGGGTAATCCCGATGTACTGTTCCCCGATAAGCCCGGCGGTAAGCACCGATGCCTTGCTTTCGCTGGAAAGCTCGTTGTACCGGGATTCGATCTCCATCTTTACTACCGGAACCAGCTTCTCCCGATCCACATAAATGGAGGATACCCGGCCGATAACCACGCCGCCGATTTTCACCGGAGCTCGCACCTTGAGGGAACCCACGTTGTCAAAATAGCCGTAAACGGTATAGACACCGGTATCATAGGACAGGGTAAGGCCGGCCACCTTCAAAGCAAGAATCACTCCTGCAATGATGCCCAGCAGCATGAAAAGCCCGACAGTGAATTCAGTTTTGCTGTATTTAACCATATTATGTAACCTTAGAACATCAAAGCAGTAAGAATAAAGTCCAGTCCCAGCACAGCCAGAGATGACTGTACCACGGTATTGGTGGTGGCCTTGCTGATTCCGGCCGAGGTAGGCACGAGATCGTAGCCGTTAAAAAGGGCGATCCAGGTGACCACTACTGCAAAGACCACGCTTTTAATAAAGCACATGCCGAGGTCGTCCCAGAAATCCACGTTGCTCTGCATACCGCTCCAGAAGATTCCGTCGTCAACCCCCAGCCAGTCCACGCCCACCAGCTTGCCGCCGTAGATGCCCACAACCGTGAAAATGGTCGCCAGTATCGGCAGGGAAATCACCCCGGCCCAGAAGCGCGGAGCAATAACCCGGCGGAGAGGATCCACAGCCATCATTTCCATGGAGGTCAGCTGCTCCGTGGCCTTTTTAAGTCCGATTTCAGCAGTCAGTGCAGACCCGGCGCGTCCTGCAAAGAGCAGTGCGGCCACCACCGGTCCCAGCTCGCGGATAATGGAGAGGGCTACCAGCTGGCCCAGGGCTCCTTCGGCCATGAAGCGTACCAGAACGTTAAAGCCCTGAAGTCCCAGTACCATGCCGATGAAGAGTCCGGAGATGGCAATGATGCTGATGGACTGCACGCCCACTACATAAAGCTGCTGAATGAGCTGCGGAAAATTCTTGTCGAACTGGGGCTTTCCGAAAATGGAATAAAAAAGCATGATGGTGGCCCGGCCCAGGGCATTAATCTTTCTGACTCCGAACCGGCCGATTCCGGAAATGAAATTTATCATCACAAGGCCTCAAGATATGGTGTTTCGGCAGGATAGTTAAAGGGTACCGGCCCGTCGAATTCGCCGTTTATGAACTGTTTTATGCGAGGATCGCTGCTTCTTTTCAGATCGAACGGGGTGCCGCTTCCGATAACCTTGCCGCCGGAGAAAATATAAAGGTAGTCGGCGATTTCCATGATCTCGGGAACGTCATGGGTAACTACCACCGAAGTCAGTCCCAGGGTATCGTTCATTTTCTTTATCAGCCGCACCAGAACATCCATAGTGATGGGATCCTGTCCCACAAAGGGCTCATCGTACATGATAAGCTCGGGATCCAGGGCTATGGCCCGGGCCAGGGCAGCTCTTCTGGCCATGCCGCCGGAAAGCTCCTGGGGCATGAGATCCCGGGCTCCCCGGAGTCCTACCGCCTCCAGTTTCATCAGCACCATGGCATTGATGATTTCCGGGGGGAGATCAGTATGCTCCCGGATAGGGAAGGCCACGTTATCAAAAACATTCATGTCAGTAAAAAGAGCACCGCTTTGAAACAGCATGCTCATGCGCTTCCGGAGTTCGTAGAGATCACCCCGGTTCAGACTGTGAACGTTGATTCCGTCAAAGAATATCTGCCCCTCGTCAGGAGCCAGCTGTCCGCCGATAAGCCTGAGCATGGTGGTTTTACCGGTGCCGCTGGGGCCGAGAAAGGCGGTGATTTTTCCTTTTTCCACGGTCAGTGAGACGTCGTCGTAGATCCTTCGGGCCCCGTAGGAAAAGGTAACATTCTTTATTTCTATTAAGTCAGTCATTAAAAACTCTGGTAAACAAAATCTTCTGCAATTATAGCACTCCTGAAGCAGTGATATATGACCATGTGTCATAATTGACGGCTTTTGCAGCAAATCTGCCATTGCTGGATGATCCTAAGAAAAACTCCCGGCTGTTACGTAAGTCATGCAGAGTATCTTATGTGCTGCTACGGCAATCTTTTCCAGAAAAAACTCTCCTGCTCTCTGCCATATCACAGCCCCCCGCGAATTCTGATAATGTGGTATGATAATCTTGACGATGCCGCCCCTGACGAACATTCACCTTTACGGCGTTTTCCGGATCTCAGACAGCATCCGGCGGCACGGACCGGAACATGATATCGCCGACGGTTTACAGCCCTGTTTTATAGTGACCAGGCTGCTAAGGACACGGGCAGCCGCCACGGATTAGCAAGAGGAAATCAATGTCAGAAGAAAACCGGCACGACCAAGATGAGCGGGATAGCAACAATAATAATATCAGCGCTGATAACGAAGAGAGTTTGGGCTTTGATTCCGGCAATCCTGAAAATCCCGCGAATCCTGGCAGCCCCGACGGTATGAGATTTGAGTTCCGGGTTAATGTCCCCGAGTCCGAGCTGGACAGAATGGCTGGTGCTCACCGTGCTGCAGCCATCAGGACGGCAGTGATTTCTGCGGTACTGCTCATGACTACGGTAATACTTCCGTCATTCTCCGACGAGGAAATGACTTTTCCCGCTGCCATGCTTTTCTGGTTTGTCCTGGTGCTTACCGCAACCAGAACCATTGTTTCCATAAAGGACTTTCTTCAGGATCGGGAATACTTTGTGCAGAATGTGGTCATCTCCTCACTGCTGTCCCCTCCGGATGAGGCTGGTGACGGTACCGGAGCTGATGGCAATCCGGAAAGGTCCGCGGCACTCCGGGAGGTCCGGCTGAAGTTTCTGGAGACTTTCAGAATCCGCTTTCTCAAAACCAGAATCTTTCATTTTATGATTATGCTGCTGGCGGTATCCGGCACTGCCTATTTCGGAAACTTTATTATCAGGAACGGCTTTTCTTCGCTGTCTTCTTTAAAGAGCATTCTGGTAGCGCTCTCCTTCACGCTGCTGTTTCTGCTGGCCATGCGTACTATGTACCTGAGCTGCATTCTCACCAGAGAAGCCTTTTTCCGGATGGCGACATCGAGCATGACCATCAGATCCGGCAAAAACTCCGAGTTCTGACATGAAACTGAATGCCGCGCAGCTGGAGGCTGTGAACTATATCGGAGGTCCTTGTCTGGTGCTGGCCGGAGCCGGTTCCGGAAAAACCCGGGTTATTACCCAGAAGATCGTCCATCTCATCTCGGAGTGCTCCTATTCCGCAAGAAATATCTGCGCCGTAACCTTTACCAACAAGGCGGCCAAGGAAATGAAGGAGCGAATTTCCGCCGCGCTTTCTCCTGACGTAATCAAAGGCCTCCGGGTCTCTACCTTCCATTCTCTGGGACTGGAGATTATCCGTCATGAGTACTATTCTCTGGGGATTTCGCCAAACTTTTCCCTGTTTGACGAATACGACTCCATGAGCGTCATGAAGGAGATTATTGAAAAAGCCCAGGGGGATCTCTCCAAGGACGAGCTTAAAAACAAGTGCATTTACTGGCTCGGTGCCGTGTCCCGTTTCAAGAACGATCTCCGCTCCCCGGAGGAAATTCTGGAGGATCGGGATCCCGAAAGCCAGATCGCCGGACTCATCTACAGCGAATACCAGCATATGATGAATTCCTGCAACGCCATAGATTTTGACGACCTTATCTACAGAACTGTCAGGCTGTTCCGGAGCAATCAGGATGTGCTGACCCGCTGGAGAAGCCGCATCCGCTATCTTCTGGTGGATGAATACCAGGACACCAATCAGAGTCAGTACGAGCTTATCCGCCTTCTGGTATCCGAGAACCAGCGCTTCACGGTAGTGGGGGACGACGACCAGTCTATTTATTCCTGGCGGGGGGCCCAGCCGGAGAACATTCCCAGACTCCGGAAGGATTTTCCCAATCTCCGGGTGATTATGCTGGAGGAGAACTACCGTTCCTGCGGCCGGATCCTGAAATGTGCCAACGCTCTTATCGCTCACAATCCCCATGAATATATCAAGAAGCTTCATTCGGGACTGGAGTTCGGAAAGCCTATCCGGGTTATCGAGATCCCGAAGGCGGATCAGGAGGGCAAAAAGCTGGTTACGGATCTTCTGGGGCATCATTACCGCTACCGGACACGGTTTCAGGACTATGCCGTGCTCTACCGGGGCAATTATCAGTCCCGGGAGATTCAGAAGGCGCTGGCCGAAAGCAATATTCCCTACCGGGTCATCGGCGGCACCAGCTTTTTTGCGCTTTCTGAGATCAAGGATTTTATGTGCTATCTCCGGGTACTGGTAAACGACGATGATAACCGGGCCTTTCTGAGGATTATCAACACCCCCAGGCGGGAGATTGGCGCTGTAGCCCTGGAGCATATCGGGAAGTTTGCGGAGAGCTGCAGTATTTCCCTTATGCAGGCGTGTATGGATCCCCGGCTTCGGGAGAATATTCCCGCCCGGGAGGCTGGCAAGTTCATGGGCTTTGCGGAGCTGGTCATGAAACTCCGGAAGGATCTTTCCGGAAGTCATGCCCATGAGATCCTCCGCGCTCTTCCGGATACTCTGGGATATACCGACTGGCTGCGTACTGATTCCGGAAGCGAAAAGAGTGCGGAATTTCGCATTGACAATGTAATGACCCTGGTAGACTGGGTGGAACGGTCCATGAGCGGCGGACCTGACAGTGACGACGGTCCACTGTCCTTCGAGGAGGCGGTAACCCGCATGGCGCTCCGGGAGCTTCTGGACCGTGAGGAGCAGGACTTTGAACTTGATGAGGTGCAGCTTATGACGCTGCATTCCTCCAAAGGACTGGAATTTCCCTTTGTCTACATGATTGGAATGGAGGAGGGGCTGCTTCCCCACAAATCCGCCGTGGAGACCGGAAATGTAGAGGAGGAGCGGCGTCTGGCCTATGTGGGCATGACCCGGGCCCGGCAGGAGCTGACCTTTATGCTCTGTCAGGAACGGAAAAGCCGGGATCAGCGGGATCGGGTATGCCCGGAACCCAGCAGATTCCTGAAGGAGCTTCCGGCGGAGGATCTGGACTGGAAGGAGAACGGCAGTCTCATGACCAGGCAGGAGCGTTCCGATATGCTGGATGCGTTTTTTAAGGATGCCCAGGCTTTTTTGGACCGTCAGTAGGCAGCGTCCTACGCCGGAGAAAATGAGGAGCTCCCCTGTGCGGCGGACAGATCTGGCAGCCAGTGGAAAGGGGCGCGAGTGGAGAGGCAATGTCATGAAATACCGGTATTTAATAGTAGCTCTGGGGTTTCTGGCGGCAGGAACGGCTGCGGCGGCAGAGTCCCCCTTGACGGACTGTCAGAAATCCGTTCAGGAAGGGGATTATCAGAATGCCGTCCGGGCCTGTCTTACTGATTGCGAGAACGGTACCGGAGCAGCCTGTTTCAATATGGGAGCCATTCATGGAGACGGGCTCGGGGTTCCGCAGGATTATACCAGGGCCCGCAGCTTTTTTGAAAAGGGCTGCAATCTCGGAAACGGGGACTCCTGCGCCAGTCTGGGATCTATTTATGAATCCGGTAGCGGGATTCCTCAGGACTATGCCGTAGCCCGGTCTTTTTATCAGAAGGCCTGCGAATTCAATGACGGTTCGGGGTGTTCCAGTCTGGCACTGCTCCACATTCAGGGGCTGGGGACGGATCAGGATTATGCCACAGCCCGGAAATATCTGGAAAAATCCTGTTCTCTTAGTGACGGAGACGGCTGTGCCAACCTGGGGATTGCGTACAGTAACGGGCATGGGGGGATTCAGGATCCCCGGAAGGCCGCGGAGCTTTTCGAAAAAGCCTGCGAAATGAAGAGCAGTTTGGGCTGTGCCGGACTGGCACTTGTTTTTGAAAACGGTCAGGGCCGGGATCAGGATTATAAGAAGGCCCGGAAATATTACCGGCTGTCCTGCAATTACGGCCGGGGAGACAGCTGCGCCAGTCTGGCCGTTCTTTTTGAAAACGGCAGCGGTGGAAAGAAGGATCTCCGTCAGGCGGTGCTGTATGCCGATAAGGGCTGCAGCTACGGCTCCGGCAAGTCCTGTGCTTTTTTGGGCTATCTCAATTATAACGGTCTCGGAACAGACCGGGATAGCTGGAAGGCTGCCGCATTTTATGACCGGGCCTGCAGTCTGAATGCGGGGGACGGCTGTTTCAGCCTGGGGCTGATGTTTTCCGGTATCGGCAATTCCGAGGCGTATTTTTTCCGGAAAGCCGGGGATCTGTACGACCGGGCCTGCAGCCTGGGGGACTACCGCGGCTGTGTCAATCTGGGAGCGCTCTATTATGACGGCAAGGGAATGCCGCAGGATTTCGAGAAGGCACTGGGGTATTACGATCTGGCCTGCAACGCCGGGGTAGCTCTGGGCTGTGCCAATATCGGCGGCTACTATGCCACCCGGGAGGATTACGGAAATGCGGCGGGAGCCTACGATAAGGCCTGCAGTTTGGATGACGGCGGAGCCTGCTTTATTCTGGCCGGCTTTTATGCGGACGGAAAAGCGAATTCTCCGGAAGGCCGCAATGCTGCGGACTATTATCGCCGGGCCTGCGAGCTTGGGGTTTCAGAAAGCTGTCAGGATAACGGTTCCGGAGTGGAACAGCCGCAGTAGTTTTGACCCCGGGAGGCCGGAGATTCAGGACGGGGCCATTTGAGACAGGAGTTCCGGTATGGGATTTTCAGATGAAGCATGGGGCGGCGGCGGAGTGGCCCGCGGAAGCACAGTTACTCTGGGACGGTATCGCTGGAAAGGAAATCCCGGGGGAGAGCCTCTTTCCTGGACTGCTCTCTGGTCAGACAGCGGGGAAACCCTGGTGGTCAGTGCCGTCGGAGTGGCCTTTCGTCCTTTAGATGATACAGACAGAAATGATTTAACCTGGGAGAACTCCTCGCTCCGGGCCTGGCTGAATACTGATTTCTATAACGAAACTTTTTCTGACGCAGAAAAGCTCCGCATTCTCGAAAAACCGCTGGGCGGAACATCACCGGTGCTGCGGGATCGGGTTTTCTGTCTCAGCTCCGCGATGGTTCTCATGTGGTTTGGCGGAGAACTGGATCGAAAATGCCCCCGGGCTTCATGGCTTTCGGAAAATGCGGAAAACAGCAGCTGTTACGGGACCTGGTGGCTGCGCACCCCCGGAGCTTTTCCCGGCAGCATGGCCAGAGTGAATTCTCTGGGGGAGCTTGACTCGTACGGCTACCGGGCTGGTGCTGCCGGGGTACTGGTAAGACCGGCATTGTGGCTGGGAGGCTGAAGCCCGCGTTTTTCTCCTGCGGGGCGCCGGACAGAGGTCTGAATGCCGGGAGCGGCAGCACTTGCCGTTCACGTCCCGCCTTTCAAAAACAATCCCCGGATTTGGCCGTAATGACTGCGGCTTTTTCCGGGGATTCTTCTCTTTTAAAACCTGAACAGTATGAGAGGGCGGTTTCTTACTGCCGGAACATGCCGTCAATGTCTCTCAGCCGGATTCCCTTTCGCTGCAGGGCTCCCATTACCGCCTTGAGGAGCAGAGCGCCGTTTTCCGGAGTGGCCGCAGCTTCAAAGGCAGCAACAGCATCCGGAAGCGGAGTTTCGGGATCCCGCAGTGCGTCGTAAAGCGAGATATTGGCCGCATCCAAAGGAAGATGCCCGTCAAAGCAGCTGGCATTTCCCAGATGGCAGGTGGGTCCTACGGGATCCGCTGCAATCAGCAGGCAGTCGGAATCGCAGTCCGTGGTGATGGCCTTCAGATTCAGGTAGTGCCGGGATTCCTCGCCTTTGGTCCAGAGGCGTTTTTTGGTGCGGCTCCAGAAGGTTACCTTTCCGAGCGCGATGGTCTTTTTCAGGGCTTCCCGGTTCATAAAGCCCTGCATAAGTACCAGTCCGGAGCGGTAGTTCTGTACAATAACCGGAATCATTCCCTGGCACTTTTCCCAGTCCAGAGAGTCAATGTCGAAGTTAAGATTATACTTGTCAGTCACGGACGGTTACTCCTTCTTTTCTGAGGTATTCCCGGAGATCCGGGATATGAATGAGGCCCTTGTGGAACACCGAAGCAGCAAGACAGCCGTCCGTATTGGCAATTTTGAAGCCGTCACGGAAGTGTTCCATGGCTCCGGCTCCGCCCGAGGCTATAAGCGGAACCCGGCAGAGGGAGCGGATCAGCCTGAGCTGTTCCAGATCATAGCCGTTTCTCATGCCGTCCTGATTCATCATGTTCAGCACGATTTCCCCGGCGCCTCTTTTCTGAACCTCGGTAACCCATTCCGGGGTGGTCCATTTGGTCACGAGAGTGCGGGATTCATCTCCGGTATACTGCTTGACCCAGTATTTTCCGGTTTCCCGGTCATAGTAGGAATCAATGCCGCACACCACGCACTGCACTCCGAACTTGTCGGCCAGCCGGGTGATAAGATCCGGATCTGCCAGTGCCGGGGAGTTTATCGAAATCTTGTCAGCTCCGAACTCCAGGATACGGCGGGCATCCTCCACGCTTTTGATCCCTCCGGCCACGCAGAAGGGAATGTCAATGACTTCAGCCACTCTTCTGACCCAGCTTTTATCCACTACCCGGGAGTCGGAGGAGGCGGTGATATCATAGAATACCAGCTCGTCAGCACCTTCCTCGGCATAGCGTCTTGCCAGATCCACGATGTCTCCCATTACCTCGTGGTTGCGGAACTGCACGCCCTTGACAACCACTCCGTTTTTAACATCAAGACACGGTATTATGCGTTTGGCCAGCATTCCAGGGCCTCCTTGACAGTGAATTTTCCTTCCAAAAGAGCTCTTCCCAGTACCACGCCGAAGGCGCCGCTTTGAGCGGTGTTTCTGACATCATCCAGGGATCCGATACCGCCGGAGGCGATAAAGGAGATGTCCGGGAACTCCCGATGGAGATCTGTGTAAAGTGCCACGTTGGTTCCCTTGAGAGTGCCGTCCTTGCTGATATCGGTGCAGAGCACATAACGGAGTCCGGCCTCCCGGTAATCGGCAATAAGATCCTCGATGGTAACGCCGCTGTTCTCCTGCCAGCCCTTTACAGCAATGAATCTTTTGCCGGAGACGGGATCAATGTTGATGTCCAGAGCCAGTACGATATGAGAGGCTCCGTAGTCCCGGAACCATTCCTTTACCTCAGTGGGGTTCTTTACAGCGCAGGATCCGATTACCACACGATCCGCTCCGATATTCAGAAGATCCTCCACATCCTTTCTGCTGCGGATGCCGCCCCCGATTTCCACAGGAACCGGAGTGTTTTTAATGAGGGAGGCAATGGTTTCCAGCTGTCTTGCGGCGGGATCCCGGGCGCCGTCCAGGTCAACCAGATGGAGATACCGGGCTCCCTCGCTGACATACAGATCAAAACGATCCTGCGGACTGGCGCTGTACTCGGTTTTCTGTGCATAATCTCCCTGAAACAGACGGACTACCTTGCCGCCTATAAGATCAATTGCCGGGATAATCATGAAGTCTCTCTCCTAAAGGTTTAAAAAATTGTTCAAGAGCCGGGCGCCAATCTTACCGGACTTTTCCGGATGGAACTGGGTTCCGAAGAAATTGTCCTTCTGCACCACGGCCGTGAATTTTTCGCCGTACTCCGTGACCGCCAGAGTGTCCGCACAGACGTTCATGGCATAGGAATGCACGAAATAGAAATACGAATTGTCGGGAATGTCCTTAAAAAGCGGAGATTCCCGGACACAGGAAACCTGATCCCAGCCCATGTGGGGGAGGGGGAGATCTCCGGTCTTCATGAGTCCGACCCGGCCGTTTACCAGTCCGAGACAGGATACCGGCACAGTCTCTCCGGAGTCTCCGGTCATGTTTTCCTGCGATTCAATTCCCAGCATCTGCATGCCGAGACAGATTCCCAGCACCGGCTGGGTGAGAGATCTGATAAGCTCCGGAAGCTGTCTTTCCTCAAGAAGCTTCATGGCAGCGCTGGCCGTCCCCACTCCGGGGAGGATCAGTCTGGCCGATTCTCTGATGGTCTTTTCATCAGTGGAAATTACGGGATCCGCTCCCAGGTGCCGGAGTGCAATAACCACGGAGGTAAGATTAGCGCTGCCGGTATCAATTACGGTAATTTTCTGATTCTGCATTTAAAGTACTCCCTTGGTGGACGGCAGATCGTGTCCTTCCCTGCGGAGAGCTGTCCTGAGAGCTCTTCCGAAGCCCTTGAACAGCGCCTCTACCTGATGATGGGTATTGCCTTTGGTTACCGAAAGGTGCAGGGTAAGCCCCATGGCGCAGGCGAGACTGTGGAAAAAATGGGGCACCATTTCAGTGGGAAGTCCGCCCACGACCTCTCTCTGGAAATCGGCATTGCAGGAAAATACTGCGTAGGGCCGTCCCGAGATATCCAGTGCGCAGGTGACCTCGTGATTGGTGATGGAGTCATCAGGAAGTCCCTCAATTTTGGAGGCTACCTCGTCCATGGCCAGCACGAAACCGAAGCGTCCGATGCCGCGCTTGTCGCCCAGGGCTTTTTTCAGGGCCTCTCCAAGAGCAATGCCGGTATCCTCCACCGAATGATGCTCATCAACGTTAAGATCCCCGTCGCAATGAAGCTTCAGGGTGAAGTTTCCGTGAGTGGCGATCTGATCCAGCATGTGATCAAAGAAGCCGATGCCGGTGGAGATTTCGCTGTGTCCCGGATGATCCAGATCCACAAATACAGAAATTCTGGTTTCTCTGGTGTTTCTTACCACGGTGGCGGTGCGGGGCTTTGTCAGGATCTCCTCGGCGATTTTCTGCCAGTTATGGGAGCTCCGGTCATAGCGGATACTGTTTATGCCCATGTTTTTTCCCATGGCGGCATCGCTTTCCCGGTCTCCGATAAAATAGCTGTTCTCCGGATCCATGACGCCCGGCTTCAGGTATTCCGTTACGAGACCGGTTTTGGGTTTCCGGCAGGAGCAGTTTTCATGAGGAAAGTGGGGGCAGATAAGTACCTCGTCAAAGGTAATGCCTTCGCTTTCAAAAATGCTCAGCATGAGATTATTGGGGCCCCGGAAGCTTTCCTCGGGGAGGCTGTCAGTTCCGAGACCGTCCTGATTGGTGACGATTACCAGCCGGAAGCCGGCGGCGGAAAGGCTCTTCAGGGCGGAAATTACTCCGGGTTCAAACTTCAGGAGTTCGTAAGAGTCCACCTGTTCGCTGGGCTTGGGTTCGTCAATGAGAGTACCGTCACGGTCGATGAATAAGTATTTCTGCATATGTAAAACTCAAAAGGCGAGTCCGGCCCGCCTCTGTAATGGTTGATTGGTTATTTATCCAGCTCCTTCAGGATCCTGAGCACCTCCTGCATCTCCTGCTCGCTGCCGATGGTGATGCGGATGCAGTCCCGAAGCCGGGGCTTGTCGTTAAAGTCACGGAGAATGACGCCGCGCCGGGCGAATTCTCTGAAGACCTCCTCGCCGTCCCGGAATCTGAAAAGCACGTAATTGGGCTTCGTTCCGAACACCTCTTCGGTGCGGGAGAGCTGTGAAACCTCTTTTATGAAGCTTTCCTTCCGGGCGTTAAGCTCCCGAACTCTGGCCTTCATAATTTCGATGCCGTTTTTCGAGAGAGCCTGTACGGCAATCTGGGCCACGGGATCGCATATCGGGTAGGGATCGATGACCTTGAGCAGGAGTTTCAGCACCTCGGGATTTCCCAGGGCAAAGCCGCACCGGATTCCGGCAAGACCGAAGGCCTTGGACAGGGTTCTGGTGATGACAAGGTGCGGGTTTGCCGGGAGCAGATCCGCGAAGGTGTCCTCCGGACAGAACTCAATGTAGGCCTCATCAGCCACGACGATTGCCCGGCCTCTGGCGGCTTCCAGGATCTCCAGGAGATCCTCCCTCTTTACGGTGTCGCCGGTAGGGTTGTTCGGGGAACACAGAAATACCAGCTTTACGCGGTTTTCCGGGGCGGCCAGGGCTTTGGCGATGGCGGCGGCGTCCGGACTGAAGTCCTCCCGCGGCGGAATTTCCAGTACCCGGGCACCGTTGGTGTCGGCACTCACCCGGTACATGCCGTAGGTGGGAGGGCAGATGATGATGCTGTCCTCGTCAGGTTCGCAGAAGGTTCTGATAAGAAGACCGATGACTTCGTCGCTGCCCCGGGATACCAGAACATTTTCAGGAGAGACGCCGGCGTAGGCGGCATAAGCCTCCAGTACCTCGGCCGGCTGACAGTCCGGATAGCGGTTCAGCTTCTGGGAGCTCATAAGAAAGGCGGAGGCGGAGGGCGCTTCGTTGGCATTGAGGAATGTGTGTCCCTGGCCTCCGATGCGCCGGGCTGACAGGTACGGAGTCAGTCCGCGAACTCTTTTGGTTGCAAGAAGAGAAATATCATCTGATGACATGACGGGAACTCCTTAGCTGTTCTGCTGTTTTTCCAGGGCTTCCATTCTGACGGTTACTGCTCTCTTGTGAGCGGTCAGTCCTTCGGCATCGGCCATTTCAGAAATTGCCGGTGCTATGATTGCCAGTCCTGCGGGGGTAGCCTCCTGCACTGTATATCTCCGGATAAAATCCTGGAGTCCCAGAGAGGAATAGGTTTTGGCATAGCCGTAGGTGGGCAGAGTGTGGTTGGTGCCGCTGGCGTAGTCACCGGCCGATTCCGGGGTAAAGGCTCCGATGAAGATGGATCCGGCATTCCGGATCTTCGGGAGGAGCTCCCGGGGAGCTGCGGTTTCGATAATCAGGTGTTCCGGAGCGTAGATGCAGGCGATTTCGCAGGCCTCGTCCAGATCCCGGCAGACAATGGCAATACTCTTTTCCAGGGCCTTTTCGGCAATGTTTTCCCGCGAGAGGGCCTTAACCTGCTTTTCCACCTCGGCCAGCACTTCGTTTCCGTAGTTGGGGTTGGTAGAAAGCAGCACCACCTGGGAATCCGGTCCGTGCTCGGCCTGGGACAGCAGGTCGGCGGCGGCGAAGGCCGGATCCGCGGTTTCATCAGCAATCACCATTACCTCTGATGGCCCGGCCGGCATGTCTATAGCCGCGCCGCGGAAGTCAGCGGATACCTGCTTCTTGGCCTCGGTAACAAAGGAGTTGCCCGGTCCGAAAATCTTGCTGACCTTGGGTACGGTCTCGGTGCCGTAGGCCATGGCGGCAATAGCCTGGGCTCCGCCGATAGTATAGATGTCGCGGATGCCGCAGAGACCGGCCGCATAGACAATGGCATCGGAAACCGGAGGCGGGGAGCAGAGAACTATCTTCTGGGCTCCGGCAATGCGGGCAGGAACTCCCAGCATGAGAACAGTGCTAACCAGGGGGGCTGAACCTCCGGGAACGTAAAGTCCTACAGGATCGATGGCGTGGGTATGAAGCTCGCAGACCACTCCGGGCTGGGTTTCCACCTTAACCGGGGCAGGCTTCTGTGCCTCGTGGAATTTCCAGAGGTTGTCAAATGACATCCTGAGGGCGTCCCTGAGCTGTGCGGGCACTCTCCCGGCAGCGGCGTCAATTTCGGCATCGGTGAGCTTCAGATGATCCCCGGAAAAGCGATCAAACTTCCGTGAGTATTCCAGAAGGGCACTGTCTCCGCCGTTTCTGATATTGGCAATAATGTCGGCTACCAGCCGGGCCTTTTCTCCGTTGTCGGAGGTGGCGGGGCGGGCCAGAACGTCCTTTCTTTCCTGTTCGGAAAGCTCTGACCAGTTAACGATCTTCATACAACTGCACCTTCCCTGATTATTTCAGCATCTTTTCAATAGGGAGCACCAGAATGGAGCTGGCACCCAGAGCCTTCAGCTTTTCCATGGTTTCCCAGAAGAGGGTTTCGGTGGATACCACATGCATAGCCACATGATTCGGGTTGCCTTCCAGAGTAAGGAGTGTGGGGGATTCGGCTCCCGGAAGCAGGGCGGTGATTTCTTCAACTTTGTCCTTTGGAGCGTGCAGCATGATGTACTTGGAGCCGTGAGCCTGCATCATGCCGTCAATGCGGTTTACCAGGGTGTCGGCGATAAGCTTCTTTTCAGGGAAGAGCTCCTGGTTTCTCTGAATGAGGACGGCCTGGGATCTGTAAACAACCTGCACTTCCTTGAGACCGTTGGCGTCCAGAGTAGCTCCGGAGCTTACCAGATCGCAGATGGCATCGGCCAGACCGGCACGGGGAGCCACTTCAACGGATCCGGTGAGGTGTACAACCTTGAAGCTGACGCCCATACTGTCCAGATAGCGCTTGGTGAGGTTGGGATAGGTGGTGGCGATTTTCAGGCCGTTCAGACTTTCAACTCCCTTCCATTCCTGTTCCACCGGAATGGCAAGGGAAAGCCGGCAGCCGCCGAAATCCAGTTTGCGTACCAGAGTGTAGTCGGTGGGAAGACCGTCCTGCTGGCGTTCCATGCCGATTTCCTCAAGCACGTCCTGGCCGACGATGCCCCAGTCAACCACGTGATCCATTACCAGTCCCGGAATATCGTCATCACGAACGCGCAGAAGGTCGATATCCATATTCTCCACATGAGAGATCAGACGGTCCTCCCGGCTGTTTATCTTGAGACCGCAGCTTTTGAAGAGATCGGTGGTGTCGATGCTCAGTCTGCCTTTCTTCTGCATGGCGATGCGAAATTTCTTGGTAGCACTCATATGATTTACTGTCCTCGTAAATGAAAAAACCCCTGGAAGTCTTTTTCTCTTCCAAGGGCCTCAGAATCGTCTCTACGGCAACTCGCTGGAAGAGCTTTAATCTTCCAGAACTCATCCTCCTGAAAGATTATTTCGGGTGATGATGGTGGTGATGATGAATTGTTGATTGCAGTCTGTATCCGTTCATCTTGTCAATTCCCAGATTGCCTTCTGTTATTGAACGCTATGCATTATACACCATCGCCGGAGGAATGTGGCAAATTTTGAAGACAAAGTCACAAATTTTGATTTTCGTGATTTCCCGGGCTCGCCTTCGGAGGTCTGGTTTGGCTGTGCGATTTTTTGAAGGCTCTGGTACCGCTATGAATGCGCTGCTTTCTGGAAGGCGCAGGCCTTTTGATTATATTCTCAGCCGTAAGCTGTGACCGTTCTGGTGGTTTCCGGGAAAGGAAATCGGTATCATATTTCAAAGTGCGTTTTTTCTGTTCCCGAAATGAGGCTTCAGGTATAAACCGCAGTCCTGTCGAGTTTGGGTATCTGAACTCCATGCCCGGAATTCTGATAAGTACAGAGAAACCGGCGCTGCCGGAAGACAGCTTCTGGAATATGCCAGGGATCCGAAGGCCCGGATTCTTGCGCAGAGTACGACACTGCACCGGACAGTGATTGTTATGAAGGGCTTTGAGCTGGAGTTTTTGGAGGATGTCTGTGGCTAGCAGCCTTTAGGTGATTTTCTGAAATGACTGGCAATCCAGGCAGGTCTGTGCAGTTAAGGTGTAATCGTTTTTTTTTTCTGGTCGTGAATCTGATCTGCGGACAGGATAGCCAGCCTCATGAAGTCTGCGAAGAAAATGAAATGCTGTTTTCAAAGCTCCGGGATGGAAAAGCCGGTGCGCATCATTCCGGAAGCGGATTTTCCGGGGAGGCTTATGAAAAATCCTGAAGTTTTATGCCAGTAACCGGATTCGGGGGATCTTTTTATGAGGGTGCAGACTCTGTTTCACAAAATATTGCCAGGCAAAATGGCAGAGAGACTCTTTTTTCTCTTGATGTGCGCTACTGTTTCCCATGCGGTTTCCGCTGCAGAAATTACCAGAGAGAATGCTGCTACTGAACTTGATATCTATTACCTTTCCGGAGATATCACCGACGGTGATGGCAAAAGGTTCAGAGCTTTGCTGGACCGTACCCGGGTTCCCGGGAGACCGGGACTTCTGATTCTGGACAGTAACGGCGGCAGTGTCATGGAAGCCTATGAACTTGCTCAGATGATTATTTCCGGTCATCTGGGCACTTTTGTACCTGGGAAAGCCGCCTGCTACAGTGCCTGCTTTGTGCTTCTGGCAGCTGGGCAGCCCCGGGGAGCTCTTGCCACCAGTAAAATTGGCGTGCACCGGATTGCTATTCACGATGCGGAAAATACCAGCTCGAAGGGCTTCAGCGTTGATATGAACGAGGTGTACCGGGCATTGGATGTGCCGCCAAAGATCCGGCTGGCGATGCTTGAGACCCCCAGCAGGGACATGTATCTGCTGACCCCCTCTGATATCAGGGAGTTTTCCTCCATTCCTGACAATGTTCTGGATGAGCTGGCGGAAGTACGGATTCCGGAACAGAAAGTCAGTGCCAGAACCTTTGACAGCCTGGGGGCTCTTCTTACGTCATACGGGGAGCTTATCAAGTCCGCCGATGATGGCCGGGTGGTTTCGGAAATTGCCGAAACCTATATTCCGGAAGCGCTGAAGCTGGTAGGTCCGGAGCTTTCTGACGGGCGAAAGGAATACCTGCTGACCGGTATCAGGGAGTTTACGGCCCAGGCTAATCTGGTGAAGGGAATTCTGGCTTCTGCGGCAGTCAGCGACACCTATTCCGACAATAAAACCAGCCGGGAGCTTCTCGAATCTCTTTTTCTGGAAATTCTGACTCTGAATCCCCGGGACGGCACTCTTCTCAGACATCTGGCTGACACCGGATTTCAGTTTGACAGGGACAGAGATATTCAGAATCTGGCCTTTGCCGACAGATATAACGAGCTTCGGGAACTGTGCCGGGCCGGTTTCTGCTCCGAGGAACAGGTAAAGGAGCAGGAGCGGGCATGGATCCGGCGCAGCGAGGCTTTTAATAAAATAATGGAGGGGCGTAGCGACAGAGAGTTTTTCAACAGGTTTATGATCAACAATCAGATATCCTTTATCAATACTCTGAAATTCACTGTTGCCAGCCGTATCCGGGATCGGACGTATATCACGAAGTTCGACTTCTCCTCATATACCGCTCTTATGAATTCCATTATCGATGTTTACAACAGGATGGCCCGATCCGAGCTGACCAGAAGAGATATCGACCAGTACAACGCAGTAATGGGGGCCTATATTCTCCCCTATATTGAAAATGCCCTGACCGACGAGGGGAATGATTACAGCGAAATCACGGATCTGTCTCTGACCGGAGGTGCCTATGATCTGGCCTACCGGGAATTCTATGTATCCTCAAACCGGCTGTTTTTCGGAGAAAGCTATCCCCGGGAAGCCACAGAATATGTGAAGCTGGAAGGGAAAATAATCAGAGCCGCCAATCTGATGATGCTTCTTCTTAAAAAGGATGTGGCCTATACCAGATATCCCCCTGCCTTTCATAAATGCGCCGATTCTGTCTGCCGGAAGGAGGATGACCGGAGAATTTTCGAGGGGCTTATGTCCTATTATCAGTCGCTGGACAGTCTCTGCCAGAAAGGCAAGTGCCATAGGAAACAGTTTCAGCGGCAGAAAAACTCCTATACCCTGTACAGCAAAATCTATGATTCATTTATCTCCAGGCACAGCTATGTTCACCGCGAGCACCTTACGGCCAGCTATCTTTCCTGGCAGCTGGGCCGGATGCAGCGTGATCATGATCAGTATTCCAAATAGGCGATTCATTTCATGCGTAGTTGTTTAAGATCTGGCTTCTGGCCTGCCGGGCGGATTTTTCATGTTCTGGGGGCGGTCTTATGTCCCTGCCACGTTTTTTGATGGTGGTATAATAGCCGAGGTTTGGTGTTTGCCGGATCCTGTTTTTCCGGAAGCTGCTTTTCCGGAAATTGGGGCGGCGTTCTGTTTTTTTGAGCTTGCTTGAATCAAAGAGGTTAAAAATGGCTGTAGCTGAAAAGGGAATTTCATTCCTTAAGGAATTCAAGGATTTTGCCATGAAGGGAAATGTTCTCGACATGGCCATCGGTGTGGTAATCGGTACTGCCTTTGGCAAGATCGTTTCCTCCCTGGTTTCCGATGTCATCATGCCGCTGGTGGGTATGGTTGTGGGTAATGTGGATTTCAAGGATCTGGCCATTACTCTGCAGGAAAAGACTGAAACCGCTGAAGCAGTGGTTCTGGGGTACGGCGCATTTATCCAGACTATTGTCGATTTCACCATTATTGCCTTTGCAATTTTTATTTCCATGAAGCTTATCAATAATCTGAAGCGTTCCATTATCAAGGAAGAGAAGGCCGAAGAGGCTCAGGCTGAACCTTCGGATGAGGTGAAGCTGCTTACCGAGATCCGCGATCTCCTGAAAGAACAGAAGAAATAACGTTTTCTCCGGAATGCGCCGGTTATGGCAGTGACGGAAGGTGTTATTTTTTTATACTATGGCTTGACGATATACATAACTGGTGTTAACATCAGCTAAAGCATTTCAGGAAGTTTTCTTCCGTGGAATGCTGACAATCTGAATCTGGGAAGCTCCGGTCAGAAGATGACGGGAGCTTTTTTTATATGGACTTCGGGAGATTTTTTTGAAAGCTATAGAACAGAAGATTGCCGAGCTCGTTGAGCCGGTGCTCACGGATCTTGGAATAGCGCTCTGGGGGATTCGCATTATCAGAAATCCCAAAAAAACGGTTTTACAGATCTTTATCGAAAAGGAAGGCGGGGTTACCGTCGGGGACTGTGAAGAGGTATCTCGGCAGATTAACGGCGTTATCGACGTGGCTGACATCTTCAAGTACAGCTATTACCTGGAGGTGTCATCTCCGGGGCTTGACCGCTTTCTGTTCAATCTTGATCAGATAAAGGCCTATCAGGGCAAGTCCGTTTCTCTCGAGCTCAGTCTTCCTGTAGAGAACAGAAGACGCTTCCGGGGAGTTCTTACAAAAATTGACGGCGATATCCTTGAAATCGAAACGGACGGAAAGCTTTATCAGATAGCCTATCCGAATGTGTCCAAGGCGCAGCTGGTACCTGAATTTTAGTCTAGGGGAAATAAAGAGGCAGAAAATGGCTAAGGAAATACTTGATATAGTAGAGCGGTTGTCCAACGAAAAAGCTCTCGACGAGGAAAAGGTTTTTCAGGCTTTGGAAATAGCTCTCGCTACCGCCAGCAAGAAAAAATGCAACGTGGAAGCTGACATGAAGGCCGAGATCAACCGCAAGAGCGGAACTGTCGTCATCAAGCGCCGCTGGCTGGTGGTGGATACTCCGGACGGCATTCTGGAAAATCCTTCCAAGGAAATCTCTCTGGAGGCTGCCAGAGTAGATGATCCCGAAATTCGTCCCGGTGATTACGTGGAAGAGCTGGTTATCGACGAGAATACCAACAAGGAGATTATCTTCGACCGCATTACCGCCCAGACTGTAAAGCAGGTGCTGCAGCAGCAGGTGCGCGAGGCTGAGAGACAGCAGGTCATTGATCAGTTCAAGAACCAGGTTGGCAAGGTTCTTACAGGCACTGTGAAGAAGGCCGGACATGAAAAGGTGTTCGTGGATCTGGGCAACGGAGCCGAGGCGGTGCTGCAGAGAAAGGACATGCTGCAGCATGACAGCTTCTCCTTCGGTGATCATATCCGCGGGATTCTCCTTCCTATCCGCGATGATGCCAGCAGATCTGGTTCTCAGTTCCTGGAGTTAAGCCGCACCTCCGTGGATTTTCTGAAGGAGCTTCTCAGTATCGAGGTTCCTGAAATCGCCGAGGGACAGGTGGAGATCGTAAGCTGCGTCCGGGATCCGGGATCCAGATCCAAGGTGGCGGTTAAGGCCAAGGATCGCCGTATTGACGCCAAGGGGGCCTGTGTAGGCATGAAGGGCTCCCGTATCAAGAGTGTTTCCGAAGAGCTTAGTCATGAGAAGGTTGACATCATCTCCTTCGATGATGATTTTAACAAGTTTGTAAAAAATGCCATGGAGCCTGCCGTTGTTTCCCAGGTTATTGTGGACATGGACAGCAATACCATTATCATGGGCGTTGATGACGAAAACTACAAGCTGGCCATTGGTACCAGCGGTCAGAATGTCCGTCTGGCGCAGCGGCTTATCAAGGAAGTCGGCAAGGACATGCGCATCAAGGTTATGACCCTGAAAGAGGTTGAGCAGAAGAACGAGAATGAGCACAATGCCATCAAGCAGATGTTTATTGACGTGCTCAATATCGATGATGACTTTGCTCAGGGGCTTGTGGATGCCGGATTTACCAGCATTGAGGAAGTGGCCTATGTTGAGCCTGACGAAATCATGGCCAATGTGGAAGGCCTTGATGAGGCTATTGTGGCTGAGCTTCAGGATATTGCCAGAAAATCTCTTAAGAATATCGCTACACCTTCCGGCAAATCCCTGGACGAACAGCTTATCCAGCTTATCGGCAGTGACTTCAACCTGGCCAGGGCTTTGGCAGCCAAGGAAATCAGTGATCTTGAAGGATTGGCCGAGCTTGATGTGGACGAGCTTTCTGATGTTCCGCAGCTAACAGCAAAGGAAGCCGGCGATCTGATTATGGCAGCCCGCAACCTGACCTGGTTTAAGGATGATGCCAGCAATTAAGCAGAAGTATATGCATTAGGCCGGATTCCCGGCAGAACCGGACCTCCTGCCACCCGGAGACAGCAAGCAGGGATGATGAGAGGTCTTTCTGTAAGTAACGATTTTAAAGTGAATTATTAATATGGCAGAAGAAAACAAAAACGGAAAACTACAGAGGAAGCTGACCCGCAATAACGGGGCCAGAGCCAATTCTTCCTCTACGGGTGGCATTCGTTCCTACCAGGATGATGACGGTACCAAAATAATTGTCAAGAAAAAGCGTACCTTTACCGTTCCCACTCCCGAGGATATTGAAAGGAAAAAGCGCGAGGAAGCTGAGAAGAAGCGTCTCGAAGAGGAAAACCGTCTGCGTGCCAAGGCTGAAGCCGAAAAGCGCGAAGCTGAGCTGAAGGCCCGTGCAGAAGCCCGCAAAAAGCAGACTGAAGAGGCCCGGAAGAAATCTCTGGAGGCTAAGGTTCAGGAATCTCCCGAGGAGAAGGCCAGACGTCTTGAGCAGGAAAAGGAAACTCTGGAACTCCGCAAGGCACAGGAGGAGGAAAGCTCCCGCCGTAATGCTGAGGCTGTAAAGCGTCAGAACGAGGAGGCCATGAGAATTCTGGAGGAGAACCAGAAGCGCTGGGAGGAAGAAGAGGAAGCCCGCGCGCATTCTCAGGATGACGACGATGACGGTACCTCACGTTATGTCAAGGAAGCCGAAGAGGAACAGGAGCGCGAAGAGGAAAAACGCGGCAGAAGGCGCAGTACCCAGACCCAGCAGAACAAGGCAGGAAAGCGCGAGGAGGAAGATGACCGGAGCGCCCGTCACAACGCTCAGAAGTTCAGCAGAAAGCAGCTTAAGGGAGCTGCCCGTGCCAATCAGAAGGCTCACGGCTTTAAGAAGCCGGCAGTGCAGATTGTGAGAGATGTGGAAATCGGTGAAACCATTACTGTTTCCGAGCTTGCTGAAAAGATGGCTGTTAAGGCAGCCGAGGTCATCAAGGTGATCATGAAGCTGGGTGATATGGTGACCATCAACCAGGTTATTGATCAGGAAACCGCCCAGGTAGTAGCCGAGGAAATGGGGCATAAGGTTATTCTTCGCAAGGAGAACGAACTGGAGGAGCAGGTGCTTTCCGATCGCGATATGGCCAGCCATGCCGAGCCGCGTCCTCCGGTGGTTACCATCATGGGACACGTAGACCATGGCAAGACCTCTCTCCTGGACTATATCAGAAAGTCCAAGGTGGCTTCGGGAGAAGCCGGCGGCATTACCCAGAAGATCGGTGCCTATCATGTAAAGACCAAGAAGGGCGGCGTTATCACCTTTATTGATACCCCGGGCCATGCAGCGTTTACTGCTATGCGTGCCCGCGGTGCTGCAGCAACTGATATTGTGGTGCTGGTGGTGGCTGCGGATGACGGCGTCATGCCGCAGACTGTAGAGGCTATCCAGCATGCCAAGGCCGGCAATGTGCCTATTGTGGTGGCCATCAACAAGATTGACAAGCCGGATGCCAACCCGGATCGGGTAACCCAGGAGCTTCTTAACTACAGCATTGTTCCCGAGGAGCTGGGCGGCGATATCCAGTTTGTGAAGGTGTCTGCCAAGACCGGTATCGGCATTGATGATCTTCTGGATGCCATTTCCCTGCAGGCTGAAGTTCTGGAACTCAAGGCTGTCAAGGACGGTATGGCCACCGGCGTGGTTATCGAATCCCGTCTGGACAAGGGCCGCGGTCCTATTGCTTCCGTGCTGGTTAAGCAGGGTACTCTGAATGTGGGAGACATTGTTCTCTGCGGCATGGAGTACGGCAAGGTCAGAGCTCTCAGAAACGAGCTCGGTCAGAATGTGAAGAGCGCCGGACCTTCTATTCCGGTGGAAGTGCTGGGCCTTTCCGGTGTTCCGGTGGCCGGTGATCAGTGCACCGTGGTTCGCGATGAAAAGAAGGCGCGCGAAGTTGCCAACTACCGTCAGGGCAAGTTCCGTGATGTGAAAATTGCCAGAGAGCAGAAGCTTAAGCTGGAGAACATGTTCAAGGAAGGAACCCAGAATGAACTTAATATCGTGCTCAAGGCCGATGTTCAGGGTTCTGTGGAGGCTATCAGCGATTCTCTGGTCAAGCTGGGCACCGATGAAGTCAAGGTTACAATCGTCTACAAGGGCGTTGGCGGCATTACCGAAACCGATGCCACTCTGGCAGCGGCTTCCAATGCCATTATCCTCGGCTTCAACGTCCGTGCTGATTCCAGTGCCCGCCGTTTCATAGACTCCAACAGTATCGATGTCCGCTACTACAGCGTGATTTACGATCTCATTGATGATGTGAAGAAGGCCCTGAGCGGTATGCTGGGTTCCGAAATCAAGCAGCAGATCATCGGTATGGCCGAGGTGCGTCAGGTATTCCGTCATCCGAAGTTCGGCCAGATCGCCGGATGTATGGTTACTGAAGGCACAGTCAAGCGCTCCGCTCCGATCCGCGTTCTGCGCGACAACGTGGTTATCTTCACCGGCGAACTGGATTCCCTGCGGCGGTTCAAGGACGATGTTACCGAAGTTAAGAGCGGCAACGAATGCGGTATCTGCGTGAAGAACTACCAGGATGTCCATGAAGGCGATCAGATCGAAGTGTTTGAGAATATTGAGGTCAAGCGTACTCTTGAATAACGAATGCGATGCCTTCAGGGTATGACCTGATTTTAAGAGGGGCCTCCGGGGCCCCTTTGGTGTTTGTTTAAACTTTAAATTTTTAAAGAGAATTTTAATGGCTAAGGAATATAGTCGGGCCCAGCGGGTAGCTGAGCAGATGAAAAAAGAAGTAGCCGGCATTATCATGCGGGAAATGAAGGATCCCCGTGTGAAGATGGCTACCGTAAGCGATGTATGGGTCTCCGGCGATCTCAGATATGCAAAAATCTATGTAACCTTCCTGGACAACGACGAGCAGTCGGTAAACAAGGGGATCCGGATTCTGAACAAGGCTAAGGGCTTCTTCCGGACCATGATCGGTCAGGCCATGCAGCTTAGGATCGTTCCGGAGGTGAGTTTTCATTATGACAAGTCTCTGGACGAGGGCTTCCGGATGTCGGATCTGATTTCGAGAACCGTCCGTCATGATGCCGAGCTCCGTGCTGAGAACGGTGCCGAATCAGAAAATAGCAGCGAGGAAACAGAAAACAGCGATGCCACGACGAAATAAGAGGGATATTGACGGCGTTCTTCTTTTGAACAAGCCCCGGGGAATTACCTCCAATGATGCCATGATTCGTATCAGAGGTTTGTATCATGCCCAGAAGGGCGGACATACCGGGGCTCTGGATCCTCTGGCCACGGGGATGCTTCCCATCTGTCTGGGAGAGGCTACCAAGTTTTCCCAGTTTCTGCTGGACGCTGACAAAACCTACCGGGTGAATGCCTGTTTCGGGATTCGTACCGATACCAGTGATTCCACCGGCAATGTTATTTCCAGATCCCGGGTGCATTTTTCGGAATCCGACCTTATGAAGGCTTTGGAGCATTTTACGGGCCGGCAGAAGCAGGTTCCCAGTATGTATTCTGCTCTCAAGTATCAGGGGAAGCACTATTATGACTATGCCCGGGCCGGGATTGAGATTCCCCGGGAGGCGCGGGATATTGTTATCTACAGAATTGAGCTCCTGTCCTTTGACGGCACAAATGCACTCATGGAGGTCAGCTGCTCCAAGGGAACCTATATCCGGACTCTGGTGGATGATCTCGGCGAGTATATGGGGTCCGGTGCTCATGTAACCATGCTGGATCGCCTTCAGGTGGCTGACTATCCCCGGGAGAAAATGGTTACCTTTGAGGATCTGGAACGGATTCTCAATGAATCCCACAGTGAGGGCCATACTGCTTTTCCTGCGCTGGATGCGCTGCTGCTTCCTCCGGACACGGCAGTAAGACGCCTTCCGGAAATCCGGCTTGACGAGACTCAGGGACGGCGGATTATGCTGGGCCAGCGTATCAAGGTGCGGCCGGTTAATATGCTGACCACGGATCTGCAGCCGATACGGATCTATATTGATCGCAGTGACGGAACCTCGGTATTTGCGGGGGTGGGCGATATCAGATATGACCTTCTGGCTCCGAAGCGGCTGATTACCGGAGTAAAGATGAATCTTACGGATTTTCTCTGCGAGGACGGATCTGTTTCCAATCCGGTGTAGCCACAAAAAGGAGTCTTTCCGCTGGAATCCTGTTTTAAGAGCCTTAAACGGCTCTTTTTATTATCTTGAATTCCACGCCTAAAATGAAACCTGAGCTTTAAATCTAAGTGATTAGAAGAGAAATAGAACTTAAACGACAGAGATCATAGAAAACAATAACAAATGTTCAAAAGAGTGTTATAAATCAATGCTTAGAGCCTTGTTTTTGATAACACAACTTCCGCGTAGCTTATGTAGGAAGCTGGAAATTACACTCTTTTATTCAAATTCATGAACCTCAAGGTACAGTTGTCGATGACCAGATAATATGTCCCTCTTTTGCTCAATCGGTTTGTCCCAATATCTGAACTTCGGAGATACAATATTGCTCACTGGCTTTGGCTCCTGCTGCTGTAACATTCCTTTACAGCAAGAGAATAATCAAGCGTTCTATCCTGTAAAAGTTTCACAATTCTACGGACTATAACCTCTAATTTTCAGTGTTTTGTGAAACTGTAACCTTTCTTGGTCTCCCCCTCGGTCTACGAGGTGTTGTTTCGGACTGTTCTTTTACCTTGGGCTTTCTTCCTCTTTTCTTTGGTTCAGGTTTTGCTGCAGGAACTGAAAGTCCCAACTTTTCTAATGTTTCCATTACTGTATTGAGGGTATGAACCCAGTATTCGTCATCTGATGATGCCGGTACATTTAAAGGCGCATCAGTCATTCTCCATGCGGATGACAGATCATCCATCATTTCGCCGTATGACATTTCTTTTAGAACTCCAGACTTCTGAGCCTTATTGATAATCCTGCAGGTTATCAAAGTAGAAATGAAGTTCACGAATTCACTTCCTATTACAGCAAAATCTCCCTGAACCCTTGTTCTGTCCAAATCTTCATCCATCTTGTAATACTTAAACACCATCTCGAGTTTCCATCGTTCTTCATAGCACGTATAAGCAACAACAGGAGGCAGATCCTGATCTGATTCTAAAACAATCAGACCGAATTTATCTTTTTTGTCACAGTATTTCTCATAATCAAACTCTGAATCCTGCTTAGCTTTAGTTAGAAAGGTTTTAGCTTCAAGAGATGACTTTGACTGATCAAGGAATGCATACAGATACCTTCCGCCCTTGATTTGTTTTTTACAGTAAAGAACATTGGTTGCAATTCCAGAAAGAACCCCCTGGAATGACAACATGTCATTATCCTTTATTCGTACGTCATTCCGTTTTATAGGAGTAAGGAAATGCAGGTTCGGTCTGCTGTTGAGCTCATTTTTAATTTTGCTTGGAGGAAAACCTTTGTCAGCAACGATGATACCTTTATCGATATTGTTGTTTCTTATGAATGTCGAGTAAGCACTGGCATCAATACAGTTACCCGGAAATACCTGTGCGCAGACCGGTTCCATTTTTTCAATATCGTATGCGTATATAACAGAGATGTCTTTTGTGTTTTTTACTCTGGCTTTGTAAGAGAATGCTGACAAATCATTGACCGTGCTGTTATCCTGCTTGAGTGTCCCATCAATCGCAATATGATGTTCTGCCATCACTGAACTGATTCGTTTCAAAAAGAACGCTTTTCTTCTGTCTTCATCAACTCCAAGATAGTCAATCAGATTGCCAAGAGAGTTCTGTGAAACAGCAGCTCCCGGAAAAAAGACACTGGTAAAGGTTCGCCGGTAGTGAGCTGATACACGGCTTAAAGGTGTAGACGGTCTTATTACTCTTATGATTGCCAGCGACATGATGGAATATACTTTTCCAGCATCATATACCGCGAGTAAATCATCTGTTATGTCGTCACATACAGATTTTGCCAAAGCTACAGAACCGTAGGATAGCATCTTAGGTTTTGCCTCTGTCGAAGCTTTGTTATCAACTGGAACAAACTTAAAATTGATGATATGTCCGACAACTTTCCCATTATGCGGCTGAGGATTTTTTCCCGGTACGTATTTAACCGCACTCCGCTCACGTACAGAATACCTTTTAGGACCATCTCTGCCAGAGTCTTCAACAATAGTATTAACCGGTCTTTTAACCTTTCTGATTTCTTCAGGAACCTTCATAAAAACACCTCTTATATATAGTCCGTATTATATCATAAACGGACTAATAAAGACATAAAAAATGATAATTTTGCAAAGAAATCACTAACTTTTACGATAAAACAGGAGTTAAAAAGGCAGATTATTTCCAAAAAACAGGGGAAACAGATGAATTTTTGATATGATTTGAAAAGAAAAGACCTCAGAACAAGAAGCTTTCTATAGTCCTGAGGTTTGTGAAAGTTTTAATCCTGTAATTTTTCTTTTTCAGTAGCAATCACCTGATATCTGGAAAACATATAAAAGAATCCTCCCTGACGAAGGAGGAATTCCTGAAAGAGATCCTTCCGGCATAGCTCCAGGGATAGCGGTCATAACCTGACATTGATTATGAATCCCAGGGCCTCCAAGTCCGGAGCCGGAAAGCCGCTACATGAACATGCTGTTCAGCTTCTGGAAATAAGACCCCCAGAGGGACGGATCCGAGACATATTTCCATTCCGGAGAGTTCTTCATGTTTTCAATTCGATCCTGAGTCTCCTTGATAAGACCGCTGAGCTCATGCAGAACCCTGAGGAGATTTTCCTCATTTTCCTGTTCGTCCGGATATTCCACGGGCTTTTCTGTTGCCTGATCCAGAAGAATGTTCATTTTGTCAAAGAGGCAGTTTTCCCAGCAGTGCACCAGGTTGTCTCTGATGGTGTGAAAGAATTCCTCGTCTTCGGATGCTATCAGGGGGGCATGAGTCCGGGCCACACCGGCGGCACACTGGGAATTCAGGAGCTGACTCTGGATCGGATTAAGTTTCTTTCTCTCACCGATGGCCTTCATGGCAGAGGTGGCGGAACGGTTGGCATCCAGCAGATTGATATAGCAGAAGTTTTTGGTTTCCTCGGCATCTCTCTTCATGGCTGCCAGTTTCGGCATTTTTACAATTTTCAGTTCGTTTATGGCACTTTCCTGCTCGGTGATTTTGTTGCTGAGAGTCTCCAGATCCTTCTGGAGATCCTCCCGGGTACTGAGATCCCCGCAACTGTCAGCATTATCCTGCAGGGAGGCATATTCACCCTGGAGCTTCTCCAGTTCTGCGGTCAGCTTGTTGAGCTCGCCCTGGGAGACAGTGTATTCCAGAGTGATTTTGCTGGCCTCCTGGGAGGCCTGGTCGTACTGATCCTGCATGGCCTTGGCCTTGGCGTTTGACTCTCTTATCAGTTTTTCCTGTTCAAAACGTCTTTTCATGAAAAACATGCTGGCATATTCGTTTTCCCGGGCAATCCGGTCCAGGATCATGAGATGGGCGTCAATGAGCAGAAAACGGCGGTTTCTGTCAGGGGTGTCCTGAAGATAGGTATGGAGATTCTTCTTGATGTGCGAAAACCCTGAAAACAAATTGCTGAAATCACGCTTCCGGTAGAGATCAAACAGATCCGGCAGGTCTTCCGGACATTCCTGCTGATTTCTTTCCACAAAGTCCTGAATATCGTGAATCGCCTTTTCTAAAAAAGTGTCCTTGAAAATGTCGTTTATGTTGCTCATAGTAATGCCACATCCCGTCTGGTGATGTCTGAATCATGGGAAATTCAGCTTTTGCAATCGTTTTCCCCTATCTTCAGATTGTGGCACGACGGATGCCGTCTGTCTATTTGTTAACAGGTATTTTGGGAAGTATGGCATGAATTCAGAAATAATTAGCCGTAAAAAGCAAAAAAAGGAAAGGCAGGGGGTTCATACCATTTCCGGGATTCACGCTACATTTTGAATCCTTTTCCGCACTTTCCTTATTCTTGGCAGTTTCTTTTGTTCCGCGATTCCGGGGATGGCGGCCTCAGTTCCGGAGCTGCCGTTCCGGAACTCCCAGCCGGTGTTCCGGATATACCGGAATTTTGAGATGGGCTCTGCCGGCATAGGGGATGATATATTTTATGAGATTGACATGATTGATGCTCTCCCAGACCTTGCGTATTTCCTTTTCGATTTCAGAAGTCGTCATTCCGGCGTATCTGGAAAAGAAGCTCTCCGGGGTATCTCTGGTTTTCAGGATTATTTCCAGGCAGCGTTCCCGGTGCCACTTTTCGGCAAGAGCTTCCGGAGCGTCAATGTAGATGATGAGATCGGCATAGTCTCCGGGGGCTTTAATTCCCGGAATGCCGTATTCTTCAGCCGGAGCCAGAAGATTTACGCCCTCGAATATCAGAATGTCGGTATCCCGGGGAATTATCTGTCTCTTGTCGGGAAGACGGTCATAAACCTTGTGGGAGTAGAGAGGGGCAGCAATATCTCCTGCGGGATTTTTGGCAGCTTTCAGAAAATCCTCCATGTATCTGGCATCGTAGGAAACCGGGAAGCCCTTTTTATCCATGAGTTTGTGCTCGTTAAGCCAGGCGGAGGGATAGATAAAGCCATCGCTGGACACGGTCTCCGTCCGGAGGCCGGAGAGTGTCAGAAGTCTTTTCAGCATGAGTGCGGTGGATGATTTTCCGGAGCTTACGCCGCCGGCGATAACGACAATGAAGATGCCGGGACGGGGAGATGCGGCAGGGGAGAAGCGGAATTTGGAAAATTCTGAAAGCACGGCCTCCGTCAGAGGAAAAAGATCCTGCCTGATAAATTCTGCGGAAATCCGGAGATTCTCCGGAGGCACCTTTGCGGCAAGCTCGGAATCGGTAAGGCTTTTCAGGGTATCAAGTCCGGATTTAAAGGGAATTTCTGCGGCGCGGTTCATATCAGTCTCCTGTGGTTTTCCGGACATTTTTTGGGGGATGTGGCAGCGATGCTGCAGCAGGCCTCATTATCGGCAGAAACGCCCCTGGAGGCAAGGGTGAATCTCCTGATAACGGCATGAGGAGCCGGGCAGGCATTTCCTTTATCATGCCGGATCTTCCGGCCGTTATTACGGGACATAACCGGAACTTACTGGTATCATATGCCCTGAAGCCGAAAAGCACACTTCCTTTTGAAAGGATTCACCTGCTGTTCCTGACACAGGACTGCGGTACGACATGATTTGCGGAAGCTAGTTATGAAAACAAAAATTTTTATGACGGTTCTTGGCGCCGGCGCACTGCTGCTGGTTCAGAATGCCGGGGCCTTTATTCTTGCCAATAATTCCGAGCACGATATTACCGGAATTTATACAGCAGCTCCGGACAGTCCGGACTGGGGGAAGAATCTTATAAAGGGCAAGCACCTCGGCAGCAGACAGTCCTGCAATCTCGCTCTTGAGGTGTCCTCTGACAGATTTGATTTGCTTATTGAAACCCGCTCCGGCAAAAAGCAGGAATTTCATGACTACCCGGCAGGAACCAGGCAGATCACTCTGAAAACCGGCGGAGAGAGTTTTTTTTCGGTGAAGTAACACCCCTTTACTGAAACTGCCAGTCTTCCTCCGCTACCGGTACACAAAAGGGAAATGCCTTCCCGGTTCTGGCATGGCAGTCTGCGACTTTAGCCGCAAAAATTCCTGCGGTACTCCAGGAAGACCAAAAACCCGATTCCGGCAGAATCGGGTTTCTATGAAATCCCGTGCTGTGGTTTCAGCACCGTGCAGGAGAATATCTGTGCATTCCTGTCAGTAATCCCTGAGCACGGACATGGCCCGGAAGATTCCGTCCGCAGACTTTATTCCCGGAGCTTCTTCAAGTCCGCTGTTAAAATCGTAGCCTGAGGCAAGACTTTCACGTACTGCTACGGCGATATTGTCGGGGGTGAGTCCGCCGGCCACGGTTATCCCGGAGCGATCTGCAAGGGAAATGCTGTTCCAGTCAAAGGATTTTCCGGTGCCGCCGAAGGCAGTTCCGGATTTGGTATCCAGAACCACCCGGTCGGCAGTGTTCAGCCATTCTCTGACAGTGTTTTCCGGAAAGCCGGAGTCTCCTACCGGAATAGCCTTCCAGATCCCGCATTCCCGGGGCAGCATGGCACGCAGTTCCCTGGCGTATTCCGGATCCTCGCTGCCGTGCAGCTGTACAGCGGCAAGTCCCAGTTCCCGAACCAGTTCCGCCACGGCAGACTTGTCCTCATTCACAAAAACTCCTACAAAGCCCTGTCTTCCTCCGGCGGTTCTGGTGGCGATGATAATCTCCCGGGCCTGTTCCTGAGTTACTGCCCGGGGGGATTTTTTCGCAAAAATCAGGCCGTTCCAGACAAATCCCGCCAGCCAGGAATTGATGGCATCCCCGGGTCTCATGATCCCGCAGACTTTGTTTTCTCCGAGAATTACCCGGCGTACCGCCAGCTCCACGTCAGGGCTGGCCGTAAGGGTGCTTCCGATAAGAAAACCCTTTACGTGATTCCTGAGGCGCAGAATTTCATTGTGGGAGCGAATACCGGATTCGCTTATGGCAATGCGGTCTTCAGGAATTAGTCGGGCCATTTCGGCTACCCGGCCCAGATCCACGGAGAGGTTGCGCAGATTCCGGTTGTTGATGCCGATAACCCGGGCGCCCAGTCTGACTGCCCGGGCGATTTCCTCTTCGCCGGAGGCCTCGGTCAGGATCCCCATACCCAGGGAATGTGCCAGATCCGCCAGCCGGAGATAGGCTTCATCGGTAAGCACTGACAGCATAAGGAGGATGGCGTCTCCCCCGAAATAGCGGGCCAGAAGCACCTGATAGGGGTCGTAAATGAAGTCCTTGCAGAGCACCGGCAGCCGCACGGCCCGGCTTACCTCCCGGATATATTCGTATTTCCCCTGAAAATACCGCTCATCGGCAAGCACGGATATGGCAGCAGCGTAGTTTTCATATACTCTGGCAATGGCTACCGGATCAAAGTCGGGACGGATCAGTCCCCGGGACGGAGAGGCTTTCTTGCATTCCAGAATGAACCGGGTTTTCCCCCGGGAAAGCGCCTCGTAAAAGGAACGCTCGCTTTTAATAATATTCCGGGATATTTCTTCCTCCGGAAAACGGTTCTGCATTTCCCGAATCCAGGCGGGCTTGGCATTCAGAATTGTTGCCAGAACGTTTCCGTCTACCGAGGCGGCATTGATGGCCGGGTTTTCCCGGAGCTCGGAGCAAAGCTCCGAGCCCGGAGTCAGCGGTTTAGGGTCTGACACTTAGGCCTCCATCATTCTGCTCAGGCGGGCAAATTCCTGAATCTGCCTGAGAGCCCCGCCGCTTGCAAGCTGCTCCCTGACCATTGCGGCACCTTCCCGGAGACTTTGCGCCTTGCCTCCGATATAGAGCAGGGCTCCGGCGTTGGCTGCCACGGCGGCGGTCTGGGCCGGGGTTCCCTTTCCGGCAAAGATGTTTCTGGCTATTTCTACATTCTCCTCAGGTTCGCCGCCCTTGATATCATCCAGAGTATAGGTATCCAGGCCGAATTCTTCAGGGGTGATAATCCGGGAGGTGATTACGCCGTTATCAAGCATTGCCGCATAGGAAGGACCGTGTACCGCAATTTCGTCAATGCCGGATCCCCAGACCACCAGGGCTTTCTTCATGCCCAGCTGGTGAAGCGCCTGCGCCATGGGGCCGATAAGCTCCTTGGAATAAACGCCCATCACCATATAGTCAGGACGGGAAGGATTGGTCAGCGGTCCCAGAATATTAAAGATGGTACGGGTTCCCAGAATTTTCCGGACCGGGCCGGCGTATTTCATGCCGCTGTGATACACCTGGGCAAAGAGGAAGGTGAGACCAATGCTGTCAAGACAGCGGAAGGCCTGGTCCGGAGTCATTCTGATATTGACACCGAAGGCCTCCAGGAAATCTGAAGCTCCTGATTTGGAGGAAACGCCGCGGTTGCCGTGCTTGGCGATGTGAAGTCCCAGAGACGAGGCCACTACGGCGCTCATGGTGGAGATGTTTATGGTGTTGTGGCCGTCGCCGCCGGTACCGACGATTTCGCCGACTGGGAAATCCCGCTTCTGTTCAAACGGAACAGCGGCACCGATCATGGCGGTTGCTGCAGCGGCGATTTCCACCGGGGTTTCGCCCTTGATCTTCAGAGCGGTAAGCACAGAGCTTAGAAGTACCGGATCGATTTTACCGGCAAAAATATCCTTAAAAAGATCCAGGGTTTCCGTCCTGGTGAGATCCTGACCCTGATAAAGCTTTTCGGCAATAGGAAATGACATTTTGAAAGGTTCTCCCTATTATTCTGTCAGAAATCTGATGCTGTTTATAAGAAGCTCTGCTCCGCGGGTGGTCATCACTGATTCCGGATGGAACTGAAAGCCGAGTACCCGATCCCTGCGGTTAAGCACCGCCATGCAGATGCCGTGGAAAGAGGCGATTTCCTCGAGATTGTCCGGAACGTAGGTGGCTGCCAGCGAATGGTAGCGGGCTACGGGCATGGGACTGGGAATCCCGGAGAACATGTCCTTTCCGTTATGCTCGATAAAGGAAATTTTGCCGTGCATAATCTCTCCTGCCGGTCCTACGGTGCCACCGTAGTACTGGCAGATGGCCTGATGGCCAAGACAGATGCCGAGGATAGGAAACCGGCCGGCAGCCTTTCTGATGAGTTCGGGCATGGAACCGGCAGCCTCGGGAGTTCCCGGTCCGGGAGACAGCACCAGGAGCGGGGTTCCGGGGGCATTTTCGAGTGCTCTTATAACGGTGTCGGCGGAAATGGAATTCCGGTAAACGGTAACCTGATGTCCCAGACTTCTGAAGAGATCCACCAGATTGTAGGTGAAGGAATCAAAGTTATCCATGAAGATGATAGAGGCCATATTACTGAATCTCCTCCAGTGTCTTGTGGTGAGCGAGCGCGATGGCATTCAGAACTGCCGCCGCCTTTTTCCGGGTTTCGTCAGCCTCGTCCCGGGGATTGGAATCGTAGACGACGCCGCAGCCGGCCTGAACATGAGCTATGCCGTCCTTTACGAAGGCAGAGCGGATGACTATGGAGGTGTCCATGTCTCCGGCACCGGTCAGAAAGCCGATAGCACCGCCGTAGCTGCCGCGCCGTTCCTTTTCGGTAGCTCTGATAATTTCGGTAGCTCTGATTTTCGGGGCTCCGGTCAGGGTGCCCATATTAAGGCAGGCCTGGTAGGCATGGAGAGCGTCAAGTTCAGGGCGAAGCTGTCCCACCACCCGTGATACCAGATGCATTACATGGCTGTAACGGTCAACATTCAGGAGATCCGGAACGTATCTGGATCCGGGAGTACTGATGCGGGCGATGTCGTTGCGAGCCAGATCCACCAGCATGAGATGCTCGGCGTTTTCCTTGATGTCCCGGCGGAGCTCCAGCTCGATTTTGCTGTCCAGATCCAGATCCACAGATCCGTCGGGTTTTCTGCCGCGGCCTCTGGTTCCGGCAATGGGATACATCTGTACCTCGTTGGTATTCCTGGTGTACTTCACCGAGCTTTCCGGAGAAGCTCCGAAAATGATGAAGTCCTCATCTGACATGAAGAACATGTAGGGAGAGGGATTGGTCTTTTTAAGGTAGTGGTAGGCATTCACCGGAGAGGGGCAGGGGATGGAAAAGGTCCGGGAAGGTACCACCTGGAATACATCGCCCTGGAAGATATACCCTTTCATCTGTTCCACAATGCCGTGGAAGTCGCTGTCGCTGACACTGACAGCGATATGTGCATCTCCCAGCGGGATTTCCTCAGGGCGCTGCACCTCTTCGTAGTTATCAAGTCTGGCGGTCAGGGCTCTGACTCTTTCGCGAAGCACGGCGGTTTCCGCTTCCTGATAGGAGATGGCGTTTACGGTGCTGGAGCGGGTTTTGTGGTTAACGGTGATCCAGGTGTCGATAAGGTAGAAACAGTAATCCGGACAGGTGTTGGTCCCTTCACTGACCTCCGGAAGATTCTCCACAGAAGTGATAAGGTCATAGCCGAATACTCCGGTAAGAAGATTGTCCTCGCGGGTGCCGGTTTCCGGTTCAATCAGCAGGATTTTCCGGAGACAGTCCAGTACTGTCAGTCCCTGAAGTCTGGAGTCCTCATCCTGATTACGGTCGGTTTCCGGGTATTCCAGTACAGTAGTGCTGGCGTTTTCCGGGATTACAGTAACTGCATCAGGAAGCAGCGGAAGGAGTCTGGCAAGGGCTCCGGCACCGTTATTGCTAAGTGCCCTGATATACACCCGCCGGCCCAGACAGCTGATTCTGAGGGCGCTGCTTATACCCAGAATGCTTTGATTGCCGGACTTGGTGTGTATTTCCAGGGATTCGAGAAGAATGTTGTTTTTCTGATTTCCGGAATCGGTAAGGTCATAGAACAACGCCAGAGGATCCTGCACGTATCCTGTCTCAGCTGAAAGTTTTGAATTACTCATATGATCTCTTATCCTTGAATTTCAACAAAAAAACCCGCTGTTACGAGCGGGTCCTTTTATGAAATTCGTCAAAAATGCACGACTTAGCCCCACTCGCAGGAACGAGTGCGCCACCAGGTAAGTAAAGCGTAAAAGGCCACAGTGTACATAACATTAAACCGCAAAAAAAAGGGTTAAAGAAACTAACGTCAGGAATTTTAATTCCGGCAACACGGATTTTGCAAGAATTTTTTTGAGAAGAGCGGAATCTCTCCCAAAAATGCCGGGAAATCCGCGACTTCAGTACAAAAATAGTAACGGTATAATCCCGATGATTCGGAATGTTTTGTCCGGATGAAGATAATCCGGTATACTCCGGATCGCACAAGCCTGTTTTCGTTTTTTCGGAGGAGGGGATTTTTCTTATGTCTGATTCTTCTGACAGCAGATCGCCCGGGGATTTTCTTCTGGTTTTCGGAAAATCCCGCATTCAGTTTCGTCTGTCCTCCGGAGATGATCTGGATCTTTATCTTCTTGGTTCTTACAGAATGGGCTCCCGGTTTAATGCAGAGGTTCTTACTGGGGATATGGTAACCGGGGTGAATCTTTGGGATTTTATTGATAGCTACGGACTTTTTCATCGGCCTCAGGGCATTATTTACATTGTGGAAAGGAACACTCCGGATGATCTATCTTTCTGGCGCCGGGTTTCCGCCTCCTCATACGGCAGGATCTGGCTGGCCAGACATCCGGAAATCCAGGTTCTGGCCCTGAATATTGCGCAAGACAGGGAAACTCCGCTGGACATGCTGGTTCACAGGCTTAAGGATTATTCCGGCGTTCTTGAGGATCTCTACGATATTCAGAAGGTGGTATCCGAACTGGCCGGAGAAATAGCACCTATCCGCAGGCTTGAAGACTCCGGGATCGTGGTTGTCGAAGAAGACGGGGAATCCGGGAAGGATCTGCTTTCCGAAGCCCGCTACCTCCTCCTGCCCGGGGAATACTGCCTTGTGGATCAGCAGGGCATTATGGAGTATCACGGCAACAGGTACGAGCTTCCCCGGGGGTATCGCGGCGTGAAGCTTCTGGTAAGGTATATAGGCGAGCGGCTTTACGTTTACCGCAGTGCAGATCTGGTTGCCACATTTCCGGTATTGCATTCCGGCTCCCAGGTTCGTGCGGGGGATTAAGGAGTGCTGTTCCTGTGCGGAAACGGGGTCTCTGTATGGTGCAGCGGCTCCGGATTTTTCTCATTGGCAAGCCCGGTACGGCATCCCGTTTCGGAAAATCAAGAACTATTTTTCCGGTTTTTGAAAAAATTCCTTAATTCACAGTTTTGTTCACCGTAACCGTGGATAAGTTCGCGGGGATTTTCGGGAAGAACTGAAGGATGACCTTGGAGAAGGCTGTTTTTCAGGGGTGGCGCCTTTTTTTGATTTTTGCCACTTTGGGGATAAGTCCGGCGCTGCCGGTTTTATCACGGCTGGTGGCTAAAAGTGCTTTACCCGTAGGAAACTTCTTGAGTCTCTCAAATTGTTTTCTGAAAGCTTTCTAAGCAGCTGCCTATGCGGCAGATAACATAATCGTTATGTTATCTGATTTTGAATATCCTTTCTAAGCTGCCTATGCGGCAGATAACCGGGAGTTCCGGCGGGCCTCGAAATATTCGCCTTTCTAAGCTGCCTATGCGGCAGATAACTTTTTGATGGAACCCTGTCTTATTCTGGTGATTTTCTAAGCTGCCTATGCGGCAGATAACGCATTAAACAGGTTCTATAATATCCTTTTTGCTTTCTAAGCTGCCTATGCGGCAGATAACGGAAAACAGCTTATACGCCTCCCCGGCCTCCTTTTCTAAGCTGCCTATGCGGCAGATAACAATTTAAAAATTGTATTAGGTCTAAAGTCAGTACTTTAGGCCTTCTTAAATTTCCACGGCATTGCCTGCTCAAGAATAGCATTTCTTCTTTCATCAGACAGCGATTCATCTTTCAGTTCGTCTCTGTGAATCCCCATATATCTGAACAGAAATTCAAGGTAATCTTCCAGGTCGATTCCATGGACCTTGCAGGTTTCATGAAATGATGAAAACACAGCAGTGGACTTCGCTCCCTCGATAGAGCCAAATCCGCTGGGCATTGAATGTCTCAGCACTGCAAAGTCACGAATAGCTCTCTCGGCGGCCGAGTTATC
>NZ_KB899636.1:1645404-1719713 GCF_000378405.1 Succinimonas amylolytica DSM 2873
CGCTGATCCTATTCTCCTGTTCTTCAACTTTTTTGGCTTGATTTTGAAAGGCTTCAGTCTGCTTCTGAATGGTTGAAGTCTGCTTCTGAATGGTTGAGGTCTGCTCTTGAATGGTTGAGGTCTGTTCTTGAATGGTTGATGTAAGTTTTTCGATTAACGAGTAAAGGTTGTCCAGTTTGGAAGTATCAGTATCGTGCTGATTAGCAGGAAGATTGTTATTTGTGATCTTCGCTTCCATTGCAAAATCCTTCAACACATCCCGATTTTCGTGTGCGATATGGTACGGATTCACCAGCACTTTTGTCAAGAATCCCTGAAGCCTTAAAAAGACGGTTTAAGACCTAATACTTTTTTTGAATTTCTAAGCTGCCTATGCGGCAGATAACTCGCTATTCGGTGCAAGTTCGTACACACGGCCTTTCTAAGCTGCCTATGCGGCAGATAACGCGTACAACCTCCCGCACCTTAACGCTGAACATTTCTAAGCTGCCTATGCGGCAGATAACATGGACTTAGCGTGCCGAAGTTATATGCTATACTTTCTAAGCTGCCTATGCGGCAGATAACTAAACCGAAGAATGACTAAAAATTAAACTATTTTTCTAAGCTGCCTATGCGGCAGATAACCGAACGTTTGCAGAACTGCATGATATACTTGCTTTCTAAGCTGCCTATGCGGCAGATAACACGTGTTAAAAACGTGTTATATGGGGACTTTTTTTCTAAGCTGCCTATGCGGCAGATAACAGAAAGCATTTTACGGGACTTTTCTATATATCTTTCTAAGCTGCCTATGCGGCAGATAACGCCGACCCTAAATATCAGGCCACCTTCCTGATTTTCTAAGCTGCCTATGCGGCAGATAACTAATGGCGTTCACATGGACGCATATAATAAGCTTTCTAAGCTGCCTATGCGGCAGATAACGGATATGAGATCATTATATACGTAAACGGAACTTTCTAAGCTGCCTATGCGGCAGATAACATGGGATGCCGCAACAGTACACGGTAATGAAATTTCTAAGCTGCCTATGCGGCAGATAACCGTTGTTTCCCTCCTCGGTGGGGAAAATTACAATTTCTAAGCTGCCTATGCGGCAGATAACCTTTCCCGCTCCTGAGAAAATCCCTGGCTCATTTTCTAAGCTGCCTATGCGGCAGATAACTTCTGTATATTGGTAATAGTATCAATGAGCAATTTCTAAGCTGCCTATGCGGCAGATAACTTCCGCCGCCGCTCTCATTATTTCAGGCTTCATTTCTAAGCTGCCTATGCGGCAGATAACATTTATGACACCGGCAGAACTGCGGCACTGGTTTTCTAAGCTGCCTATGCGGCAGATAACAAATTAGTCTCAAAGATAATACAAGTTATACCTTTCTAAGCTGCCTATGCGGCAGATAACTATGTTACATCTTACATTGAACGGTAAAAGCTTTTCTAAGCTGCCTATGCGGCAGATAACATTATGTAACCGCCCTCCGGGATTCCGTCCATTTTCTAAGCTGCCTATGCGGCAGATAACGTTAAGGCCGGCGCCGCCGGACTGACCGCTGATTTCTAAGCTGCCTATGCGGCAGATAACGCTACCATGAATGCCTTCGCGGCGTGGATGGATTTCTAAGCTGCCTATGCGGCAGATAACATATACCTCATTATTTGATCTGCTATGGGAGCTTTCTAAGCTGCCTATGCGGCAGATAACGCTACCGGTATCGGCCAGACCATTGTCATTCTTTTCTAAGCTGCCTATGCGGCAGATAACGAATGGGACAGGTTCCGGGAATATTGCCGGCTTTTCTAAGCTGCCTATGCGGCAGATAACGTATGTCGGGGCATTGCTCTGGAGCACTTCACTTTCTAAGCTGCCTATGCGGCAGATAACCATTTTCCGGACGTATGCCTGTTCAGCGTTAATTTCTAAGCTGCCTATGCGGCAGATAACTGAAAACTTGAAAACGGTCTCCGGAGTAGTCATTTCTAAGCTGCCTATGCGGCAGATAACTTTTCCTCTCCTTTTCTCTCTCTGTCATTTGGGTTTCTAAGCTGCCTATGCGGCAGATAACATTTTTAACCTCCCCGTTTTAATGTTCCCCGTTTTCTAAGCTGCCTATGCGGCAGATAACAGAAGGTGTAAATTTAAATTTTAGTTCATTGTTTTCTAAGCTGCCTATGCGGCAGATAACGTCAGGGACGGAATAACCGAATCGCTCCAGCATTTCTAAGCTGCCTATGCGGCAGATAACGATAAGAGCTCCCGCACCTCCGGAGGACAGGCTTTCTAAGCTGCCTATGCGGCAGATAACATATTCCGGGAGGTCTATGCCTAAAATCTCCCTTTCTAAGCTGCCTATGCGGCAGATAACCGATAAGCGCGTCCAGCTGTCCGACAGTCTGTTTTCTAAGCTGCCTATGCGGCAGATAACCAGTGTATCAGTTTTGATAATAATAAAAACAATTTCTAAGCTGCCTATGCGGCAGATAACATTAATGTAAGCGTAAAGCCTTATGATGTAAGTTTCTAAGCTGCCTATGCGGCAGATAACAGTTTTTTTTGTATTTCCCCCTGTTTTTTCCTTTTCTAAGCTGCCTATGCGGCAGATAACTCATAGACAATATCATTTTTTTTGTTACGTGCTTTCTAAGCTGCCTATGCGGCAGATAACTCCGGTGATGAGCACGTGAGGGTTAGCGTCGCTTTCTAAGCTGCCTATGCGGCAGATAACAATATCTTGTTTGTGGCTGATATTACCGATCCTTTCTAAGCTGCCTATGCGGCAGATAACGAAGCCCGCGCGGGCGGGGAGCATGAAGACACTTTCTAAGCTGCCTATGCGGCAGATAACGTTATCACTGAATCGGGAGAGAGACAGTTTCCTTTCTAAGCTGCCTATGCGGCAGATAACTCCAAAGCACCGGAGATCCTTTGATGATGTCTTTTCTAAGCTGCCTATGCGGCAGATAACCATAACGCACTACTGGCGCTTTGACTTCTGTTTTTCTAAGCTGCCTATGCGGCAGATAACAGAATTTAACCGATAACCCTCCTGCCAGTATCTTTCTAAGCTGCCTATGCGGCAGATAACGGATTTATTAAAACAGATTTTTAAACAAAAAATTTCTAAGCTGCCTATGCGGCAGATAACACGTGTTGCAAGTTCCTGCGGCATAACGTGCCTTTCTAAGCTGCCTATGCGGCAGATAACAGCAACGGGAAATACTTTTCCACAGATAAGGATTTCTAAGCTGCCTATGCGGCAGATAACCAATATGTGATAATTGTCACATAATAAGAGTGTTTCTAAGCTGCCTATGCGGCAGATAACGCAATATAGGGCATTTTGAGCAAATCCTATACTTTCTAAGCTGCCTATGCGGCAGATAACGAATTAATGCATGATACTACAAAATTTAACCGTTTCTAAGCTGCCTATGCGGCAGATAACTTATGAAAGGTTATGAACCGGATATTGTAAAATTTCTAAGCTGCCTATGCGGCAGATAACGAAAAGCTTTTTTTGGCACGTTCTTATATGTCTTTCTAAGCTGCCTATGCGGCAGATAACCATGATATCCGCGATGGTGGCGTCAGGCGGGATTTCTAAGCTGCCTATGCGGCAGATAACAATTTCTTTTAATCTTGTTACTTCCATTTTTTTTTCTAAGCTGCCTATGCGGCAGATAACGCTGTTTCTTCTGCCGCCGCTCTCATTATCTCTTTCTAAGCTGCCTATGCGGCAGATAACTAGGTATCGTATAGCGGCGCACCTGTCCACCGTTTCTAAGCTGCCTATGCGGCAGATAACGTCGGAAGCAAAAGCTATGCAATTATCACTGATTTCTAAGCTGCCTATGCGGCAGATAACGGCTTACATCAGAAAAATGCGGATACCGGGCTTTTCTAAGCTGCCTATGCGGCAGATAACGCTTACAACCTCCCCCACCTTACCTCCTGGCATTTCTAAGCTGCCTATGCGGCAGATAACTTACATATCCCAGAGGAAGTTATCAGATTACCTTTCTAAGCTGCCTATGCGGCAGATAACTTGTTAAATTTTTAAATTGTTACTTTTCTTTTTTTCTAAGCTGCCTATGCGGCAGATAACAGACCGAGAGGCGGGAGATCCCTTACTAGCAATTTCTAAGCTGCCTATGCGGCAGATAACAGCAGAAGCAGGTAAAATCTTTCAGAGAGTGCTTTCTAAGCTGCCTATGCGGCAGATAACCCTGTGGCAGGTTTTATCATTTCTAAGCTGGATTTCTAAGCTGCCTATGCGGCAGATAACATTTTGTAGGCACAAAAAAATAGCACCAAATATTTCTAAGCTGCCTATGCGGCAGATAACAATTTAATTCAAAAGCAGCTAAGGCAAAATCATTTCTAAGCTGCCTATGCGGCAGATAACGGAGAAGCACCCCCTCCGCCGCGGCGATGACAATTTCTAAGCTGCCTATGCGGCAGATAACCTTTTTTGATATACGTATAATCTGCTATGTGTTTTCTAAGCTGCCTATGCGGCAGATAACAGTAATGATGTATTTACCGGAAACTTTCGAAACTTTCTAAGCTGCCTATGCGGCAGATAACATAAAGGAAAAAGAAAAGGCCGCCATAATAGCTTTCTAAGCTGCCTATGCGGCAGATAACGCTATGAGCAGAAGATTAAGGCGGGAACCTCCTTTCTAAGCTGCCTATGCGGCAGATAACACTTTGAATTTTTTAACACTGGCTTTGGAACAGTTTCTAAGCTGCCTATGCGGCAGATAACGGTCGGGTAGCCCCCGGCCTCTCTCTGACTAATTTCTAAGCTGCCTATGCGGCAGATAACCTGCTAAACAAGCAATTAAGAATAAAGCTAAATTTCTAAGCTGCCTATGCGGCAGATAACATTTCTGCAAGTGGATATAATCGGCATTTTATTTTCTAAGCTGCCTATGCGGCAGATAACGACGACGCCCGCGCAGACATTTGCGGATCCATTTTCTAAGCTGCCTATGCGGCAGATAACTACAAGAAGTTTAATTGTACTACAAGAATCAAATGACTATTTACATAAACAGTAACCAGTTTTAATAAGATATATGATGTTGGAATGAGTCATATATGAATAAATAACGAGACCTTACAAATTGTAGAAAATGCAACAACTCGTTAGTCTCTCCCAAAAAAATGGTTGTTTTACAAAACATTAGAATAAAAATATCAAAGATAAATCTATGTTATATCCTCCATGGTTTTCAATTAAGTTGAATTGCTGAAATAAGGTAGAGCTCCTGACTTTATAAGTCCATAGCTACTAAAAACCAAAGTATTGTTGTTCTCAACCTGCAACACTTCGTCGATATACAGTCTGAAGCGTTGTCCGCTACTTAGGCTGTCAAGAGTGACATAAGGGAGGTTATTTTCTGGATTTTTGTAACAGGAGTATTCCTTTTCTGCCTGTTTCATATCCACATGATGTCTTTGAGCATAACGTCTCACAAGCCGTTCCTTATTCTCCTTGAACTGAATCCGTCGATACTGGACATATCCTTGGACAATATTAGGAATTGGCTGTATTTCCCCTTTCTTTATGTAATCAGTAAGACGAAGTAATCTACTGTTACAAGATGAATTAAGGAGAATATCGGGACTAGATGCATAAAGACGAACAATATTTCCCAGAGTTCGTTTTTCTCTATTGAATCTTGGAAATCCAAGACCTATATTGACGCATCCAGTTTTATGTTCGTCTTCTACGAATATCAAATGCAGTGCAGAAATCACTTTACCCATCAGGAAAGTCGCTGAGACCTCCTGATTAGGTAAAAGTATGAGATCCTGGTAGTATAGTGTTCTCATTATTCCTTGTCACCTTTGCCAAAGACACCACCACGGATAAGAACCGACATAACATAATGCTTGTCGTTATCATTGTCGAGAGGTGTACCACAGGTAAACCGGTCAAAAAGCGTGTAAAAATCTACTTTGTCCTTTGGATTTCGGAATGCCTTACCCATATTTGTTACTGCACCATAAGGCTCTGCGGCTATTGGTCCGGCACCATTCACAGGATCAGTGTATTCTGGATACCAAGTGTCGACCGTTCTTAGTGCGTTTCCTATTTTCTGTGAATGAACGGCAGCTATACCATCCACAGCATATAGGATTTTGCTTTTACTACTGTTTTTTCCTTTGTCCAGTACCAATTCTTCGCTAGGGAAAACTTCCTGTCCATTTTCAATTTTGGCATAGGTTGTAACCTCTAATGTTACAGATTCAGAACCGGAGAGTGTATCCGCTATCAGTTCGCCAAGTGCTACTATTTTTTCGTCAGATTTGTCAAAAGTACGGATAGGGTAGGTCTTTCCGTCAAATACCCATGCTTTCTCTGATCCTAGTACTTTGACATATACTTGAATTGCTTCAGCACCTACTCGGTTTCGCCACAAAAAGCGACCAGACGCGATATTGTACGCATACCGTTTTCCAAGTTCTTTAAAACCGAAGGTATTGGAATATGCAGATACTGCAGATCTGAGTTTGTTCTGAAAGTCTGCCATATTGCAAGATGAAGGCTCCCCGACTTTGCCAAGCACTTTAACAGTAAATACCATCTTAAGTGTGTCGCAATCCTGTGGTAAAGCACAAAAGTCAACTGTTTGCAAGTTTGGTTTTTGTACTTCGGAATTAAGTTTTAGGGGATCCCCGGATATTGCAGTTTTAAGACGGTTAGAGATTGTTCCTCTAACTGATTTTTCTACAAGCTTAAGGGGGACGGCATTTCCTTTATCATTCCATCTTGTTCCGTATAAAAAACCATCTGATGGGTTGAGTTTACGCTCAAATGCAAGTACCGACGGAAAATCGCTTTTTTTTGCTACCATGGATATAGTTCTCCAAATCAGAAAATAATGTTTTACAAATCAAATATTGAATAATTCTGAGTTTTCTTCATCCTCCTCCCCTGTATATGTCTGCTGACTCTCCTCTTCGTATTGGCTGTAGCAGTAAATTCCTGTGTTCGCGTCATAATATCTACGCCATAGCAAGGAATTAATGTTATGAAAGCGGTGAAGCATTTTGAATTCGCCAAGCGTGACTATGGCTTCTGCGAAGCAGTGCGGTGTTTCCGGATCTCTTTGATTTGTTGCTCTTCCAAGCTCATTGATGGCTGCGTAACCAGTGCTTATAGGTACTAACCATCCACGATTTTTTCGGTAGCGCTCGATGTCAACTTTTCCGTTATTAATGTGAGGCTCGGCTATGACAGAGATGTGCTCTATCAGTGCATCCAATGCATCATTACCAAGTTTCATGCTCTCTATCATTAACTCGCGGCGTTCGATGAGAGCATATCCAGGCATTAGTCTGTGGATGATATCTTTTCTGAAATTCTCATCTTCTTCGTTGGTAGTATTTACCCTTGTAATATATGGAGTTTCTGTCGGTTGTACATCTCCTGAAGCTATTCTAAAACCGCTATTTAGTAAATCATTTGCAGTATGTTCTATATCCTCATCTTCATCATCATTTGTGATTCCAGCAAGTTCGCACAGTAAAGAAACTTCCAGTATGCATTTAATTTCCGGAACAAATGAAGGACGATTTCCGTCTTTATCCAAGGGATTTGCACCGGCTATTATTGATAAATCACTATATTGTCCTTCCCTGTAGGTACGCATGCTGAATTTGTGATTAATGATCCCCAGCCCGTTTATTTCAAAATTATTAAAGCCTTTTTCATTGAATTTACGTTGCAACGCATGGACGGCTCCGCCGAAGGCACATACGGACGGGAATCCGGCAGTGTAAGGACTTGACCATGCATTAGCATTATTGACCTTAATGTGGGGTAATATCAAAAAAGTTTTTATACTCATTTCCACAAGTCTCTATAACTATCTATAATATTTTTTATTTCTACCATTTCAGCATCTCCGAGTACTACGGAATGCTCTCGTTTTAGGTTTTCAATTATCCAGCGTGCCATATCATTCTGTATTTCACTTTCCCAGCTGTTATTTTGGGCACGTAATGTTTCATCCTTACTAAGCCAAATTTGCTGTGAAATTTTGAGCGTACTTGGGATGTTTATAAGAGCTGCGCGAACGATAAACATTCTTTCCGATATGGACAATATGATTTCTTCAAATATCCTATCGCGGAATTTTCTTTGCTTTTCTAAAGGTATTGGCGAATCCTTAGGGAGTGTGATTAGTTTTAATAACCTGCTAAATTCCCATTTAAAAGTGCGTTTGTTTAGACATTCAGAGAAGAAATCTCGACGAGGTAATCTAATTTTGTGATCTTCTAGAGTAGGCGGCGCACTGAATAGCAGTTTGGTTATTCCGCCGTTTTCAGTATTGAGTTGGCTGATGTTCTGTGGCTGGGTTCCTCCATATTTAAGAGTAGTAAGGTTGTAAATTTCCCGGAACGAACCAGTTGTTGCTCCCTCTCCCTTCCTTATGAGTTCTTTTTTATCTTTTGCATCATCTCTTATCGCAGAAATTCTGTTTTTTAGTTCGTAAACCAAGGCTGATGGAGTGAGTAAAGACAGGATATGGTACTGCCCATTTCCTAACGTGAAATAAACTTGCTTGATTTTAGATGACGTAACATGGGTGTCTTTGCACGGTTTGAATACTTGTAGAATTTGTTCGCGTAGCTCGGTAGCTGAATTCCCTGAAGAAGACAGCAGTTCCTTCCCTTCGGGAGTATCTTCTCTGATATTATCAAGCACCGTTTTTCCATTGCTCATTGGTGTGGCAAGAAACTTCATGATTGTGGCATAACCAGCACTACCATACATATCAATATTACGCTTGGACTTTATGTTTCCTGATCTTATGTAGCCATCAGCTGATGCGGAACCAAAAAATACAATGGGTGTAATCTTGGAATTCTTATCCTGATTTGCATAAGGATGCGAGAACTGGCACGGGTGTGTAGCACAGGTTATGTATTTTGCATTGAGTGCTACGTTAGGTATGAATTTTTCGGGAGTGTTCAGTTCTTCTTTGAGCCCGCTAATGAAATCATATATAGCCTTATCTATCATCCTCGTTATGCTCCCCTTTGTCTGTTTTGTACATTCCGAATACGTCACTGTAATTCCAGTTAGCTACATTTCCGTAGTCTGGTATTTCAATAGTACCAAAACGCTCCATAACTTCCGTTGATTGAATACCGTTAAGTACGGCATATTTCTCAATTGTTGAACCGTAGTCTCTCATAAGCCACATTCTACTGTTAAACAATTTTATATCCTGTAATGATGTATTATTAATATTATAGATATTCTCTACCTTGGTCAAATTATTTTGTTTGTCATGTATATAGAAAGAATAATAATTTTCGTCTGGTTCACACTTTTTTAAAGTCAGAGTAATGGTTGGTGTGCTATCACGGAATCTGCTGAGTTTTTGGGTAATTGCACTAAGATCCCAGTAGCTTACAGGATATTCTTTTGTTGAATCAGGCTCGTTACTATACAATAAACATTTAATTACTTTATGCTCGTACCATGCAATAATATTTCCATTATTTGGAGGGGTCTTGTAATCTGAAATCATAGTCAGGCGATCGGCAGCATTGATTATGTTGTTCCATGAGGGAAGTAGCATTTTCATGTCATGGGATGGCATTGATGGATGGGCTGTTTCGTAACCTGGTTTGGTGTAATAAAGGCAAGTTTTTCCGTTATCCCAAGATTTTCTGTTTTTATATTTAAAAGCTTTGATGTTGTATTGCATGATTGCTATATTTGGTGTCAATATAGGTATCTGCCGGTGACGATTTACCCTACCTGACATTTGGACAATGCTACGCCAAGAACTGGGTTCTATTACAGCCCAGTCATAGTCATGATCCCTACCAACCTCTTCTACAGGAGTACATATGACTATAAAGAGAATATTGGTTGTGAATGTGGTATCTATGAGTTTTCTGATTACAGGATCTGTCAGAATAACCGGTGCTTGAGGGTTTTCTCCATGCCTTTTTAAAATATTGTCCAGGTACTGTTCTTCTTCATGACGTAGTAGCAGAGTTTGTCTGCTGTGGTAAACCATTATTTTAATTTCAGTGTCAGCGGGAAGAGAGTATTTGCATAGGTATTTTGCAAACTCTACACAGGGATCAATATTAGCAAAACGGATTACTCCGAAAGAGACCTTTTTGCCGCTTTCTGCATCATGTAAATGATGATTATGATGCAATGACAAAGCAGCTTGTAACATGTGCTCGAAGTAGATTTCAGTGCGATTTTCTTTTTTGTCAGAATAGTTATCGTCATTTTCAATGGGACAGTTGCAGATGTACCCTGTTCTTAGAGGGACAGATCTTTTGAGTCTGTCTGTCTGTCGCTTTGAAAAATTTGAGTGAAGCCTCCCAAAATTAAGATTTTGAGATGATTCTATGCAGCTAATTTTTTCCACGCTGCTTTCATTCTCATCAAGCCATGCCACCATGATATTAGGCTTTATGGCTCTTGCATCGCAATAGTTTTTAAAACCTTCCTTGTATGCATAGAAGTAACAAATTGCAATTTCAGGAGGGATTGTTGCAGAGGAAAGAACCACTTTTCTACCCAAAGTACCACAAAGGTGGATGAGTCTTCCGATGGCCTTCAGATCATTTCCTGTAAAATCATCAACTTCATCAATTATGAGGTCTGATGACATTATTCGTAGCAAGGGCAACATGTAGCGACCACCGCGACAGCATTCTGTGGCATTCATGATTTGATCGATGGTACAGCATAGTACTGGAGCGTATAGCATTTTTGATGAAGCTGAATTTTTGAATAGTGTTGCAAAACCTTCATGTGGAAGCTCGCCTTCGAAGAAGGTCTCATCTTCATACAAATCTTCCAGTGATTCCGATCCCCCAAACATATTTTCATCCGATTCTTGGGGGAACAATTTTTTTTCAAGTATATGCTGTTTCCTCTCCTGTTCGTGAAGATATTGCACGCTAGCCGAGCCGATGACCACAGCCAATTCTTCATCTGTCAGACGCAATCTGTCACGATATTCATCACCGGTTTGCAAAGTAAGAGTTCTCAATCCAAGTGCTAGTGTAAAACGTAGTGTTCCTGGATTTTCTCCAAATGTGGTCGCGATTTTTGCGTTGGCAGTTGTTTTGCCGCAGCCGGTGCTAGCCAGATTAAGGATAAAACCTCCTATGACATCGGGGTTTTCAGTTCGGAATTTTTTAATGGCTGTTACAGCCTGATCCTGCCAGATATATTTGCCCTTGGATTTATGTTTCAGTGCCTGGATAATTCCAGTGTGCGGAAGATCATTTTCAAGAGCGGGAAGGTAGTGAGAGACTTTAAGTGCGATGTTTTTAACTCCGCACAGATGTTCATCAAGTTTTTGCCGAAAACCACCGCGTTCCCGATCTGTGTTGGCGTAGAGAGAACAATTGCTTTTCCATTTTGGATCAGCTTCCAGCGATGAATAGAAGTGATCTCCGAGCATCAATGAAAGTCTAGCGTATCTGAGCACCAGTCTCAGGGTTCCGTCATTTGCGAATTTTTCGATCTCAGATGAAGCTTCCAGTAGTCTATAACACCATTTTTTCAGGTCATTGCGCCATTTTTCGGAAAAGTCAGAAAACTCATAAGAAAAATCAAAGCAATGATTCAAATCTGCCTTAAAATTCCTGGTGTCATCTGAATTATTCTCTGTGAAGCGTCTGTAGGTATATCCAGGAGTAATGTATGACAACAGTTCCGAAATGCTTGTAGCTCCATTGCTTAAATCATTTTTAGTAACAGTATCGCCACGAGCATTAACCGGCAGAGGTAATCTGTGATGACTTAGTACAAGCCAAACAATACAGCAGAGAACAATTGATGATTCTTTCCTAAAAGGATGATACTGAGGTTTGTTTTCTTTCTCAGGATCTCTGCAATGATGTATAAAATCAGCTATTTGAGGCATATTTCCAGCGGCAAGTTCTGTCCATATGTCACGTCCATTCTCAGCATAATAGCGGGATATTCCCTGGATGATTATTGCTGACACAAATTCGTGCCGAAACGGATCTGCAGTACAGGAGGAATTACGGAGTTTGTCCTGAAAATATGATGATGCTTTTCCAATATCGTGCATCAGAGCTGCAACGGCAGAAAGAGCTTGCACCAAAGGCATGAAGTTCCAACCGGTTTCCTTGTAGTGTTTTAGAATTTTTCTGCCGGTACTGTTTACTGGGACATTTCCGTCTTCATCAAATTTGTTTTTGTTGCCCACGACCCATAATAATTCTGAAATCTGTCGACTCCTAATCCAATGGCAACTGACTGAGGTGTTTTTACTTGCAGTTTGTCTGAGGAGATGGCGGACCATTTCAAGGCCTTCTTTTGTAATAACAGTCTGCCAGGTATTTTCCCCGATTCTATTGGCAAAGGCATCCAGCACCTTTCGTGTGGATTTTATAGCATTTTTTTCGGACTCTGAGATAAACATTACCATCATGGCTACTAGGTCTCCATCTGGTTGTTATCTGAACAAATCTGCTGAACACTGTCGAACATGTAATCCATAACCTTTAGTTCATTAAAAACCACAATAAGCTGTTTTCTGAAGGTACTGTCCTGATAATTACGTGCAGCACAAATAAATGCCCAAGGCAGAACTACAGCATCCTTGATGATATCTGCCACGTCAAACACTAGTGCGCCGCGTCTAGTTTTTCCATGCATAAGTGCAAACGCATGCGGGATTCCCAGTACCCACAATACTGATGCAGCAAGACCGTAGGCCAGATAGTTTCCATGATCCAAAAAACTATTTGCAAGATCGGTGCTTTCGCCTTCTTTAGAACGAGAGAATTCGCTCTTGAGCAAAGTTGTAGCAGCGTATTTATATAACAATTTGGTAAAACGAGCCTCAATCGTAAGAAGATTTGTTACATTAGATGCATTGTCGTTTTGAGATGAGTAATCATTGAGAGCGCTGTATAATTCGTCACTGATTGACAATCCAAACTGGTTAAGGTCTCTGTTACTGGACCAGATTTTTTTAATAAATGATATGCGATAGCGTTGGAGTTGCTTTGCAGCTTTGAGTCTGAATTCGTCAATGTACCAGAATGATAGCCACTGTTGCACAAACAAAGGAGGACGGTATTCGCTTTGAGGAGTAACGAATTCAATGCTGTTACCATCGAATAGTGGAGTGCCACCTCCACCGCAAAAGCCAAATAGTACACCAGCTTGGGCAAGCATTCTGGCAGCTGCCTGGGTGATTGATGTTCCAGAGCCTAGAAGAATTACGATCGTATTGCATATAGGAATATTGAAATAGCTTTCTTGTTTGGAATCTTCTGTTAGGTATAGAACTCTTCCGTCTTTTTGCATCACTCGGCAATGTTCTAAAAAGTAGATATTAGATCTTTTTGAATGCAATATTGACTTCATCTCAGATGATTTGAAACCGTCCATGATGCGTCTCCAAGGTAATATTTTATGTTTATTAGTATTAAAAGTTTGTGATTGGTTTGCATGTTTGTCAAACATTAAAAATTAAATGTTATAAACAATTTGTTATATGTCACAAAAATATTAATATTGTTGGGAGCTATAGACGATATCTTGTCAGAAATAGAGAAAAAAAGAAGTGATTTTATATCAATAAAAAAGCAACGGATTCAGGAGACTCCGTTGCTAGTTTTATATAGTGCGTAATTTCCGGAACAGTCTTACTGCATGTCCTTTCCGTTTATCTTCAGTGCTCCGTCGCGGAATTCCAGATGATAGGTGTAGACAGTAGCTGCCGGATCCTGGGCATACTGCTTCAGCATGGCGGTCACATCTTCCGGAATGTACTGCGGTTTGCCCAGAAGGGCGGCATCAATGCTGATGTCGGCATCAAGAATAATGTCCCCCGGGATATTCGGCAGAGAAGGTGCGGCACCGTCGGCACTCTCCGAGGACTTCTCCTGCGGTTTGATTCCGGCAGTGGCCTTGGCAGAGACCTGGGATCCGCCCAGCTGGGCACTCAGGTTGATATTTGCGGAGAAATCCCATCCCAGAAGTCCGAGAAATGCGGCCTCCCTGGCATCATCGTCAATGGTCATGTTACATTTGGAGAACTGGAGCATATTCATACCGGCAGTCTTGTCTCCGCAGGCAGCGGCCATGGCAGTGGTGTCAAGGTTATTGAGAGAAAGATCCAGTGATGCGTTTTTGACGTCAAAGCGTTCGTTTTCTCCGGCGTCCGGCTCGGCGAATACCAGCTGTGCCATCTTAAAACTGTAGCTGAGGGAGTTTTTGTGTGCAGCGGCATCGATTTTTGACGAGAAGCCGGTCTTGACATCTGTGATTTCCAGAGGGCTGTAGCTGACTTTTCCGGCGGCAAGATCTGTCTTAAAGCCGTCCAGGCGATTCTGCGCCGTGAGACTGAAATTGGAGAGCCCGAACAGAAGTACGTCCTTTTTGCTGCTTTCCTTTTTCTCCTCTGCTGCTCCATCAGCTTCTTCATCAGCTTCTTCAGTTTCCAGAATTTCCAGGGACGGAATGCTGATGGAGTAGTCAAGAGAATCCTTGTAGGCTGTCAGGTTATGCATGGTGGTTTCCATAACCGCAGGAGCCCACTTGACGGTTATGTCGTCAGCGGTACGGGAATCCTCCTTCAGACTGGTGGTTACTTTTAGGCTGTCGTCCGCAATGCTGTAGAAGCCTTTAGTTCCGGACAGAATGTTCTTAACGGTGTCCCGCTGGACATCCTCGATATCCATGGCTTCATATAAAGCATCGGAAATGTTCAGCTTTGCAGTGACTCCCTCCGGAGCCCGGGTGGTGATGAATTCAAAAATTTTGCGGGAGCTGTCAGCAGAGCTGTCTTCGACCTCAGGATCAAGTTCTGCAATTTCGTACTGGGTTATTTCCTCGCCATTGTCCGCGGTCTTTCTGCTGACTTCCCGGACTGCTACCTCGTCTCCCACGGCGGTAAGTCCGTCATGAATATCGCGGGCAATTTTGGTGACCAGCCATCTTTCGGCTACCCGGGGATCCGCACCGGGAGTCGGAGCCGGAGCCACCTCAGGGCCGGAGGCGGGGGTTACGGTGCCGGCAGTCTCGGTTTTCTGAGTGTCATTTGTTGCGGTTTCCGGTTTCGGGGGTTCCGTGTTTCCGGTGCTGGCGGTGTCAGTTGTACTCGGGGATTCCGTGTTTCCGGTGTCAGCAGTTACCGGAGTTTCGGCACTGCCGCCTCCGATTTTGCTGATGATTCCGGCGATCTTGTCCCGATCTACCTCGAATCTGGCGCGCACTTTGGTCTGTCCCTTGCCATTGCTTTCCGAGGAAAGTATTTCTGAACCGGTAACGAGCTCCCCGCTGTTAAGGATGATTTGCTGACGAATATCGGAAACATGTCCGCGCACAAATTCCTCATCGGTTATAGTGAGCATCACATTCCTTACGGCATTAACCTCGGCCTTTTTAAGAGCCGCTTCCTGATCTTTTCCAGTGGCATCGGTTTCTACCGGTACCGCCCAGACTGACAGGGGCAGGGCGGCTGTCAGCACCAGACTCATAATTTTTCTTGCAGACACAGTGATACCTCGCTTTAAGTGACAGTGCTGTCTGAAACAATGTTTCGCGGTGTTCCGGAGGCGCACCCGAAACTGAACTGCCGATCATTATACATGGATCGTCTGAGAAGCGTTTTCGGAATGCCTGAGAGACGGATCGGCCGCACATATTTCCCGGTATCATCTCCGTATAAGCTCTCATCAGGACAGATTTTTGCCGGTATTTGCCGCTTTTAAGGATAAAAAAACGCAGTCCCTAGAACTGCGTTTCCTGTCGGAAGCGTCGTTGCAGGACAGTTCCGCAACGACGGACTGCTAGCCTGCTATTTCACAGGAACCGGAGCAAGACACTGAGCCAGTCCTTCGGGAACAGTGTGCTCAACCCATCCCATGCTGATGAACCAGTCGGTCACTGCAGGAAGTACCAGCCAGGTGCAGAAAAAGCCGGCAATACCCATAACCAGAGTGTACGGCAGAGCCATCCACATCATTCTTACATAGGAAAGACGGATCAGCGGAGCCAGGGCAGAGGTCAGCAGGAACAGGAAGGCTGCCTGGCCGTTGGGGGTTGCCACTGAAGGCAGATTGGTACCGGCATTGATGGCGATTGCCAGATGGTTGAACTGTTCGGCATCGATCTTGCCGCAGGCCAGAGCCTGAGCTACCTGATTGATATACACCGTGGCCACGAATACATTGTCGGAAACCATGGAGAGCAATCCGTTGGCAATGTAGAAGAGCGGCAGCTGGTTTTCCGGAGATACGGACAGCACAGCATGAATAATCGGGTCAAAAAGTCCCAGACTGTTGATAACTGCTACCACGGCAAAGAACACACAGAGCAGCGTGGTGAAAGGCATGTTTTCGGTAAAGGCATTGCCGATTTCGTGTTCCTTGTTGACACCGGTAAAGGCAGTGGCCAGAACGATTACGGAAAGACCGATAAGCCCGGGGACTGCCAGATGGTAGGCGAGACCGGTAATCAGCCAGCAGCAGACCAGAGCCTGCATGATCAGGGATACCCGGGCCTCCTTTGAGTAGGCTTTTACCTGACGATCGCTGGATTCCTTGAGAATTTTGAAGACCTTTTCCGGAAGTGTGACTCCGAAGTCAAAGATCTTAAAGGTTTCCACGGCCCAGCAGGTAATTAGGCCCAGGACAAAAACCGGAGCGGAAACCGGCATTACCCGAAGCGCGAATTCCGAGAAGTGCCAGCCGGCGATATGGCCGATGATAAGATTCTGAGGTTCTCCCACAATGGTGCAGATTCCGCCAAGAGCGGTACCGACACCGGCGTGCATGAGAAGGGATCTCAGGAAGGCTCTGAAGTTGTCCAGATCTTCACGGTCAGGGCCGGCAAACTTATCGTTGTCAGTGAGCTTGGAGCCGGCGCCGGCAATAACCTCGTGATATACGGCATAGAAGCCGGAGCAGACCGTGATTATTACCGCCAGCACAGTCAGGGCGTCGAGGAAGGCAGAGAGAAATGCGGCCATGAAGCAGAAAATCAGGGACAGTATCACCTTTGAGCGTACCTTTATCAGGAGCTGGGTGAATACCAGAAGCAGGAGCTTTTTCACAAAATGAATACCCGCCACCATGAACATCAGGAGGAGAATAACTTCAAGATTTCCCTCGATTTCATGATAGATGGTGCCGGTATCGGTCATTCCGATAGCCACAGCCTCTATGGCCAGAACACCGCCAGGAATCAGCGGATAGCATTTGAGAGCCATGGCCAGGGTGAAAATAAACTCGCCGACAAGACACCAGCCCGACAGAAAAGGGCTTATGGCAAACAGCACCGGATTCAGAACGAGACACAGCAGAATAAACCGCTTGTACCAGATTGGGGCATCTCCCATGAAGTTATGGAACAGCGCCCTCATTGCCGGCACAAATCCCGAAGAATTGTTTACAGCATTTTGCATACAACTATAGTGACCCAGAATAGAACAGAAGAAAATAACCTGTAGATTATACCTTACTTTATCGGGTACTGAAGCGTCAAATATGTTTGCTTATCTTCAGTTTTGTATCTTTCTTCTGAGAATTCCGGCGGATGAGGCGGGTTACTCCGGAGCATAGGCGGAATGACATGCATTCTGATGGTGCAGAGGTGTTTTTTTACCTGCTGGAGTCCCGGTTTTTGGACACAAAGGATTTTTTGCAAAAAGTTTTAATTTGCTCAAAAAAAATGTAAAATACGCGCGATCAGAGAGTACGGGACTTTTTTTGTTTATCCAAAATGTTTCGGCTGTCGTCTGGTTCCTGGTTTTGTTCTTTGTTTTTTTTATCTCGGATCTTGTTTATGGGACTCTTTGATTTCAGCAGTACCATAGCTGTGATTACGGTGCTAATTTCCTTGGTATCGATAGTCGGCATACTGCTTGGAGATATAAGAATTCGCGGGGTCGGCATCGGCATCGGTGGCGTGCTCTTCGGTGGTATTTTTGTAGGATGGCTGGCTTCGTACATGGGGTGGATCCCTTCGGCCGTTGCTCTGTCCAGTGCGGCGCAATCTTCAGATCCGAAAGTGGTCCAGAGCTATGCCAAGTTTGTGGCCTTCAATGATATTCTGCATTACATGCAGGAGTTTGGCCTGATTCTTTTTGTATACACCATCGGCGTTCAGGTAGGTCCGGGATTTTTTGCCAGCATGAAGGGTAACGGGCTCAAGCTTAACAGCTTCGCAGTTCTGATTGTACTTCTGGGTTCTGTCATCGCTACCTGCTACTGTCTGTTTTTCGGGATGCGCATCGATCATGTAATCGGTATTTATTCCGGAGCCGTTACCAATACTCCTGCTCTCGGTGCCGGGCAGCAGATGCTGGACAGCATGGTTTCATCCTTCACCGGGGCCGAGATTGATGCCCGCGGTCTCGTTTCCGCCAATGTTCCCAAGGCCTATGCCATGGCATATCCGTTCGGTGTTCTTGGCATCATTATGACCATGTTTATCATCAGAATGATCTTCCGCATCGATGTAAACAAGGAAGGCGAGCGTTACGATCTTATGAAGAAGAGCAGCCACAAGGCTCTCAATACCCAGAATGTGGTTCTCAAGAATCCGCAGTATTTCGGAAAGAAACTCGGTGAGGTGCTGGCTCTTCAGAATGACACCGTGCTCTGCTCCCGTCTCAAGAGAAGCAACGTGCTTATGGTGCCCAAGGCTGACGAGGTTCTCCAGGAGGGGGATATCCTTCACCTGGTGGGTGATGGCGACAAGCTTTTGAAGGCCTCCGAAAATATCGGCGAAAGCATCAAGGTATCGCTCAGTACCAAGGGAACCGAATTTGAAGTTAAGAAGGTAGTGGTTACCAACGAAAAGGTATTCGGAAAAACTCTTGAAGAGCTGGATCTCAAGTCCCGGCACGAGGTGGTAATTTCCCGCATTATCCGTACTGGTGTTGGCTTTATTCCTCACAGAGGAACGGTTCTCAACTTCGGTGACCAGCTGAATCTCGTTGGCCGTCCGGAGTCCATTGAAGAGGTTATCAAGATTGTCGGCAACAGTGCCGCAGCTCTCTCAAAGGTCAAGATGCTTCCGATATTTGTCGGTCTGGCTCTCGGCATGTGTCTGGGCTGCTTCTCTCTTCCGATTCCGGGACTTACAGCCCCCCTTAAGCTGGGTCTGGCAGGCGGTCCTCTTGTGGTAGCGATTCTGCTCTCCTGCTACGGCCATACCATCACCTTCAACAGAATGAACTGGTTTATGCCGGCAGCTGGAAACAGCGCCCTCCGCGAAATCGGTATTGTGCTGTTCCTGGCGATAGTCGGCTTCAGATCCGGTGCCAATGGCTTCTTTGACGACCTTCTGCATGGCGACGGCCTTACCTGGATGGGGATGGGTGTATTTGTAACCTTCATACCTATTTTCATTGCCGGTGTTCTGGCCTACAAGGTGGCTCATGTTAACTATCTCCAGATGTGCGGCATGATGGCCGGTTCCATGACCGACCCTCCGGCTCTGGCCTTTGCCAACGGTCTTTACAAGAATTCCGAAGCTTCGGCCCTGAGCTATGCCACCGTGTATCCGCTAACCATGTTCCTGCGTATTCTGAGCCCGCAGTTCATGATAAGCTGCATGGTTGCTCTGGGAGGCTAAGACACGTCACATCCTGGCCGGGATTCCGCTCCCGGCTCTGACAGCATGGCCTGCATCTTCAGGGGTAGTATTCCCGGAGGTGCGGGCTTTTTTATATCCTGAGAATATTCTGAAAACTCTTTATCTGTTTGTCATTTTCGGCATTCCTGCTATCCTGATACATGTGGTGAGTACAACAGGATAACAGGGGCTTAACAATCATGATTAACGTTTCAGATACCGCAGATTCTCAAAGAATAATTTCCGGCATGATGCGTCTTTCAGGGCGCGGTCGTGAAGAGGCGATGCATTTTTTGGACTATGCGTGGGATTCCGGGGTCCGGTGGTTTGATCATGCGGATATCTATGGCAACGGTGCTTCGGAATCTGTTTTCGGGGAATGGCTGAAAACTCGCGGTCATCCCCGGGAGGAGCTTATCATTCAGTCCAAATGCGGTATCAGACCTGGTATCGCCTACGACTGTTCTTCAGAGTACCTTATCAATGCTACTGATGGCATTCTGAAACGTCTCGGCTGCGGCTATCTGGACGTGCTTCTTATACACCGCCCTGATGTTCTCTGGGAGCCGGAGGAAATAGCGGCAGCCTTCCGGGAACTCTACGATTCCGGCAGGGTGCGGGAGTTCGGGGTCTCAAATTTCAACCCGGTGCAGATTGAGTATCTCGGACATTATCTTGACCGCAAAATCGGCTATAACCAGCTGCAGCTCAGTCTGGCCTTTGCCCCGATGGTTTCGGAGGGACTGGAGACCAATACCTATTCCCCGAATGGCCTCAGCAGATCTCAGGGGGTTCTTGACTACTGCCGCCTCAACGATATCCGTATCCAGACATGGAGTCCGCTGCAGTTCGGCACCTTTCAGGGTACCTTTATCGATAATCCTGGCTACGGGCCCCTGAATGCCAGGCTGGCAGAGCTTGCCGGAAAATACGGGGTATCGAAAGCGGCCGTGGCTGCAGCCTGGAATCTCAGACTTGACCGGAGACTGCAGGTTATTCTGGGGACGGTTAATCCCGGTCATTTCGGCGATCTTCTCAGGGCCACCCAGGTACAGCTGACCCGGGAGGAGTGGTACGGCCTTTATATGGCCGCCGGCTATTCTCTGCCTTAAGCGTGATTTCGCTGTTCGGGACGGGGGATCGTGAATCCTAATACGGATGATGAGCTTCTGGATCTTATCAGGGAAACTGCAGATCCGAAAATCCCCTTATTTTTCCGGATCTGTTTCGGGCTGTCGTGAAGCCCCGGTATGACGGTTGTCGTTTTAGCAGCGCGTATAATTCCTGGAATTCAGTCCCGGCTGCCGTTTTTGTACGTCAGGTACATCTGAACGGCCCCGCCTGCCAGATGGGAGAGATCACTTTCCAGTTCCCGCAGGGTAAGCATAATGGTGGCACTGACTCCTTTCTGGCCGAGAAGACGTTTCTCCAGAAGACTGTTGATTTCCGCCAGTCTGGCGAGATGGCTGGAGGCGGCATCGCGGTTCAGCCGGATAAGACTGAGGATCACCTTCTTGGTTTCGGTTCTGTTATGTGAAAGCAGTTCTTTTGTTTCCGGATCCGGGAGGGCCTCCGGGGGGAGGGTGGAAATGCTGGTCAGAAGCACCCGGTTCATCAGCCTCATTTTATGAATGCGGTGCAGGAAACGTACAAAGCTCCTGTAGATAAATACATTGAATAGCAGGGCATATCGCCATACCGGAAGTTTTTCCTGATAGGTACGGCTGCTTTTAAAGATATCCCGGGGATTAATTCCGGAATCGTTCCTGCCGGTTTCTGTCAGCCGGAAAACACAGATGCGGTATTCCAGGTAGAACATGGTGAGGTAGTGCCGGTAGGTGCGCAGCATGTCCAGTCTTTCTGTGGCCGGCATGACCAGCGAGCTAATGATGAGGGATATTGCCGCCCCCAGAATGGTAAAGGCCACCCTTTCTGTAATCAGGTAGTCAGGAGTCAGGGAGGTGTGCCGCATCAGCAGGGCCAGGAGCATGATTACCGAAGCAGTCATAAAGGACACAAACAGCCAGTAGAGGCTCATAAAGGCCCGGCTCCAGAGGGTAAGACCGGAAAACAGTACCAGAAAGGTCAGCAGTCCGGCGGTTTCCGGAAAACACAGGCAGGCGATGCCGGCGATAATAACCCCGTAGATGCTGCCCAGAATTCTGTGTGCTGTGCGTCTCAGGGCGGTAAGGGGGGTGCTGATATAGAGACAGACGCAGAAGGTTGTCAGGGCAATCCAGAAGCTCTGATCCACGGGATAAAGCATGGACACGATTTCGGCCGTCAGCATGGAGAGCCCCATGGATAGCATCTGTCTTAGGAGAAGACTGTCCCGTTTTTTTCGGATGCGCTTTACGGTATCCGGTCTTATGCTGTCAGTCATGTCCGATTTTCTCCTTCATAAGAACGGCAATTTCCCGGATTGCCGCAGCGGTCTCAGAGGTCATTTCTCCGCCGCAGAAGGGATCCCGGGGCAGGCAGGAGATTTCGTTTTTAAAGTTATCCAGCTCCTTTAGAAGAACTCTGAGGCGCTCAGGATTTCTGGCGGAAAGAACGCCGAGAAGCTTCTCAAAAAAGCCTTTTCTGATGCCGGTAATGCGCTTTTTGTGCTCCTCTGAGGCTCCGGCACCGTGAGGCCAGTAGGTGATGAGCATAAGAGAGTTCAGGAGTCTGAGATAGCGGTTTTTACGCAGGGGATCGTTAACATACGAGGTGATGTTGAACAGTGAGCTCTGCAGCATGAGAAGCCGGTTCTTGGCTTTTCCGTCAATTTCCGAAAACGTATTAAGCTCTCCGAGCTCCGTCATTGTCCTGGCGAATTCCCGGAGGTCATGATAAAAGCAGAGGTTGATAACTGCGCACCAGTGGATTTTTACTGCGGGAATCAGAAGTACGGCGAGAAATACCGCTGTGCTTCCGAGCAGGGCGGATCTGAAAAGCTCCGGGAACAGGATCTCGTGTTCGTGGTCAATAAGGCCCATGCCGAAGTTTACTACGGAGAAAACGCTCATGAACATGATGGTTCCGGAAAACCCCGGGGCTTTCCGGAGGGCCCAGACCGTTCCTGTACAGAGCGTGATGCAGAAAACCAGCTGAGGGAGATACAGCTTTTCCTGACCGAAATACAGGGAAACAGCCAGAGTCCCTGTGAGGAGCAGCAGGCTTAGCAGGATATTTCCGAGTCTGCGGAGGAGTGTGGCGCCGTAAAGGGATCTGAGGCCGTACAGTCCCACGATAAGAATGTAGGCATTGGCGGGATTCGGAGCCGCGAGTTCGTTAAAAATCACTGCCAGAAGCATGCTGAGACAGCCGCGGAGCAGTTCAGCGGTGTAGATCCCTTCAAGATCGTTTCTGATATATCTGATGAAAAAGGACATGATGCTCTCTGCCCGGGGATGCGGAGTAACCTTTTCCGGAACAAAACCGCTCCCGGAGAATGGCCGGAAGCTCCCGTCTCTCCGGAGTTAATTTATTTTTCCAGCTGTTCCAGTACTTTTGCGGCTTCCATGTTGCCGCCGTTGGCCGCATCTCTGATAAGCCTCATGCCCAGACTTCTGTCCTGAGTGATGCCGGAACTGGGGGTGGCGTTGAGATACAGCAGTCCCAGAGCCAGTTCGGCATCATGGTTATGCAGCTGCACCGCCTGTTCGTACCAGGTTACGGCACTGATGAAGTTCTGAGTAACGCCGATACCGTACTCGGTCATATATCCGAGATAATAAAGAGACTCCTGATTGCCTGGGAACGGAGGATTTCCGGCCGCTGCCTTCAGGAACAGGTCATAGGCCTTCTTGGGATCCTTTCCGGTCAGCCTGCCGTCAAGGTAGCATTTTGCCAGAAACGCCTGGGCATCCGGGAAATTCTGGTTAATCCCTTTCTTCAGATATTTCCGTGCCTTATCGGGATTGGCGGCAATGATCCGTTCCGGGTTTCGGGGATCCGTATAGCCGCTGGTGTAGATTGCAGCCGCAACTGTGGCGGAATAGGGATCGTCAAGATCCGCAGCCTTCTGATACCACTGGTAGGCAGTGTAGGGATCCTTTTCAGTGCCGTTGCCGTTTATCAGGTTGTCTCCGGTGATTCTCATGGCTTCGCGATTGCCGTGGGCAGCGGCACTCAGATAGCTTTCATAGGACTTTGGAAGTGATCTGGCGACACCAAGCCCCTTTTCATAGCAGCGGCCCATGGCCATCTCCGCTTCCGGAACATGGTGCTCTGCTGCCAGCTTATAGTATTTTACGGCTTCCTGAATATTGGCATTGGTGAATACGCCTTCCTCCAGGTACCGGCCGACGTAGTACATGGCTTCGGGATGACCGCGCTTGGCGGCATCGGAAAAGTGTCTGTAGGCTTTCTGGCTGTCAGCGGTGACTCCGCTGCCGTTTTCATAAGCCCGGGCGATATTGAAGATTGCTTCCGGATCCTTCAGTGCCGCGGCTTTGGTGAAAAGCTCGAAGGCCTTTTCCGGTTCGGTTTTGCCGGTTTTGCCGTCCCGGTACATTTTTCCCAGGGCTGCCAGTGCCCGGACACCGCCGTTCTTTATGGAAAGCTCATAGTATTTCTGAGCCTCGCCATAGTTTCGGTCTACGCCCAGTCCGTTTTCATACATATGTCCCAGCCAGTATTCGGCTTCGGGATTCGGGGTCTTTTCCGATTCTGTGAAGTTTTCGAGGGCCTGCTGGTAATTCCCTTCCAGCACATCCAGTTCCCCGATATACGGCAGCACGTCCAGACCTCCGGCTTCATGGCCTTTGAGATACCATTCCCGGGCCATGGCCAGATCCTGAGGCTGCCCCAGTCCCTTGGCATAGATCCGGCCCAGACTTACCATGGCTTCGGGAAGTCCGGCGAGAGCGCTCTTGCTGATAAAGTTGAAGGCTCTTTTGTAATTCTGCTTGAGACCGTCGCCGTTAAGGAGCATTTCTCCCAGGGCGTTCTGTGCGCTGATATTGCCGGCCAGATTGGCATTCTGAAGATAGCGGATGGCCTTGGAGGAGTTTTCGGGTACTCCAATGCCCCGGCTGTACATCAGGCCCAGATAATATTCCGCGTCGGCACTGCCGAATTCATGTGCCCTGACAAAGTATTCCAGAGCTTTGTCGTAGTCGGGAGGTGTGGCCTGAAAATACTCCAGTCCGATATGGAAAAGACCGCAGGGGGCGTTGTTGTCGGCGGCGCTCTTAAAATATTCGTGGGCCTTCTCCGGACTGTACCGGCTGCCGGCGGCCCGGTTGGCATAGAGATCCGCCAGTACGCACATGGCATAGTTGTTGTTTTCGTCATTTACTGAAGCATTCAGCATTCTGAAGGCCTCATCGAAATTTCCCTGCCTGATAAGCAGCCGGGCACTCATCCCCTGAGCCTCGTAATCTCCTTCGTAGGAAGCCTGGTTATATAATTCAATGGCACGCTGCTCGTTTTTTTCAGTACAGAGAATTCCTCTTTCATGGAGCACACCGTCCAGAGTGAAAGCCTCCGGAACATTGCCGTCCTCTGCCTTCTGAAGGAGATCCTTAACCTTCTGGCACATGTCAGGCCGGGTCCAGTAGCTCTCCGGCATGGTATTAACGTACCAAAGCGCCAGTCCGTAGCTGCCGTAGGGGTAGCCCAGATCATGAGACTCCCGAAAATATTCTCCGGCCTTGACGAGATCTATCTCCATTTTGTTGCCGTTGCTGTAGATGCGGCCCAGTTTGTACATGGCTCCGGGGTGCAATCCTGCTGCAGCGTTGGTGTAATGAGCTATGGCAGTATGGGTGTCGGCCATAACTCCGTGACCGCCCAGTTCGTAGATGAGTCCGATATTGTATTCCGCCACCGGGTTATTGCCGGCCATGCGAAACCACGACAGTGCCTTGGTGTAGTCGGGGGTAACCTTTTTGGTGCCGTTGAAGTACTGTCCGCCAATAAAGATCTGAAGTTTGGGATCCTTCAGGGATTCCGTGCAGACATTTTCCTGGATGCCGTCTTTTACGCATTCATTGATAATCTTCTGCTGCGCCTCGATTTCGTCAGCCATGACCGCCGGGGCCAGCATCACGGCTATTGCTGCCGCAAGGACTGAAAGAGAAAAAGTCTTCATTTGCGAATCCGGTACTGCTTGCTTCTTTGTTACTTTGCTATCAGATATTCGGTTCATTGTATATCAAAAGTTTCCTGCTGTTTCCTTTGATACCCTATTTTAGTGAACTGGCTTGAGTTTTAAGCCAGAGATGGGAGATTTTCGGAAAAAAGGTAGTGCCCTAGAACGGAGTCATCAGGGAGTGTTTTCTCCGGAATGCTTTCAGAGCAGATTCAAATCATGTCATGAAAATGCGCTCCTTTTCAGAGTGGCGGAAAAGCCTTAATGATCGTGCAGGAGGACAGTCGCAATCGGTAAAAATCAGCATTGGCGCATGAGAGGAGGGCAGGGAAGACAGCTCCGCGGATCCGTTATGAATATTCCCGGCGTCAGAGGCCGGGAAAGGCGGCGAAGCACTGCTGAGACAGGTGCCGGTCAGCAGTCGGAATGTCCAGTCCCCGGGATTCTGCCGGATACAGCACGATAACCGGGAGCCGGGGCGGAGGCCGCAGTAGTCTATTTCACCCTGACCAGGGCTGTTTTCGGATCTGGTTACTCCGGATCCCGGGGCAGTTCCTTTGTTTCCGGAAAATCGGCAGTGGCAATCTGCGGTCCTTTATGGTTTCTGCTGTTTTCCTCCTTGTAAAGCGGCAGGCTTTCTTCAAAGGAGCGGTACCAGAACACGTCTTTCGTGGCATTTACCCGGATGAGAATATGGAATATGCCGACAAAGAGGGTGGTAAAGCCCATTCCGAATATCGAAAACGTCATGAGAGGCGGGGCGATGAAGCCCAGAAACAGCCAGACGCTGTTGAAGATGAGCCATATCACAAGATATCCTGCGCACATGCCGGTGATGCTCATGATATTGAGACTGAAGGCCTTGAAACTTTCCCATAGCGCCCGGAGAGCCGGCATTCCGGAGCACATTACCAGGGGAACACTGAAAAATTCCAGAGAGTACATGATGAGTGCCACCAGGGAGCCCGCCAGGAAATAAATTATCCCGTAGAACAGCAGGGTTTTAACAAGGGCCGCATCCGCGAGCAGTTTGTGGACGAAGATGAGGCAGGCCTGGGGAATCTTCTGCACCTCGTTATTGCCGGCAATGCTGGTTAAGGAAAATCCCGCTTCATTTGCTGAGGCTTCCAGCATTGTCCAGAGCTGACTCAGAATTTCAAAAGTTCCGGATCCGAAGAACAGCAGAATAAGCACCAGGCTTCCGGATACCAGGGCCAGCCAGATGACAATATCCCACAGTGTCAGAAAAAGCATGTTCCAGAAGTTGGTTTTAAGTGCCTTCACGGTATCAGGAAAAGCCGGGGTAAGGCCTTTTCTGAATCCGTATTGGAGAGCATATGAGGCGGCAATGCCCGAAAATACAAATGTGATCAGGGTGGTCAGTCCGGGAACCGGGAGAGCGGAGGAGACGCCAACCGAGATTATGATTATCAGAAGAACAGCCCAGAACAGGCTGGTTTTCAGGCTCAGCAGGGCATGCCAGCACCACATGAAGCCTTCGCCAAAGGAAGCCACTCTGAAGCTGTCGGCTCTGAGTCTGCCAATTCCAGAATCGATATTCTGAGGTATTTTCGCTGAATCTGTCATAAGGCTATATCCTGTATCTGAGTTACTGCCTGTTTCCCTGTAGAAGCCCAACATTATCCGTCAGTCATCCGCTATTTTTATTTTTTTTAGAGAATTCGTCAATGAAGTAATAGTGATTGTGAGGCGGAAAAATTTGTTTCGCATAGATTCGCCGCTCCCGGTGTGCCTGCCGGAGATGTCTTGCATCGATGTGCAGGTTGGTGAGATCAAGGAAATGAAGAAATAACTATTGATCAGGCAGGTTCTGATTCTTACGGATGCGGAGCGGATTCTCCGCAGTCTCGCACATCTGGCATAGGATAAGGGAAGCAGGAGAGGCTGGTATTCCGTTTTCATGAAGCCGCGTCCGTAACTAACACTGAAATGATGCAACTTTCCGGCGCTTTTTACAAAAGAGATATGTCTCAGCCCTGTCTGCTTTCCGGAACTCTCTTCCTTCTCGAAACATCCTTAATGCCGTTAATTTTAATCAGAGTGGAGATCACCGTTTCCAGATGGCTCTGATTCTTGATCTCTATCAGAATGTCCAGACTGTGGTCGCTTTCCTCCCGGTAATCCGTCTGGGTTATGGACAGGATCTCCGCTCCTGTCATGCTGACCAGGCTTACGATTTCACCGAGAATGGCCGGTCTTGTGATGTACTGAATATGCAGGGCGGTCTTGAAAAACGCATGTCCCTGATAATTCTTGTTCCATGACAGCGAGAGGCAGCTGCAGGAGGGATTTTTTTCGGCTTCGGCAATGGACGGGCATGAAGTGCGGTGAACCATGAGCAGGCCCTTGTCGCCGTCGTATATTCCGGTGATCCGGTCTCCGGGCAGCGGGAAGCAGCAGGAGGCGAATTCGTGCTTGACGCCCTCGATGTTGGAGATAATGCCGCTACCGGTATCTCCTTCGGATACCGAGCCGCTGCGCTCTCCCAGAAGGGCGCGGGCTACCAGGACGGCGTTGGATTCCCCCATGGTAATTTTGCGGAAGAGGGTGTTCAGACTGTCAATATGGATAGTCCGGAGTACCCGGGCAATGTTTTCGGAATCAATGCTGTCGAGCGGTATGTCTCCCATGGCCAGCTGCAGGAGCTTTCTGCCGTGCTCCTCGGAACTGGCGGCGTTAATGCCCTGCAGAAAGTCCTTGATGGCCTGCCGGGCTTTCAGTGTAACCACGGAGTCCAGCCAGCGGGGCTGGGCGAAGGGAGTTTCGCTGGCAATGATGTGCACCTGCTGGCCCGAGGACAGGGAGTGATCCAGAGGAAAGGGCTTGTGGTCAACCTCGGCCGCCCGGCAGCGATTGCCGAGATCGGCGCTTATGGCATAGGCGAAATCCACCGGGGTAGCACCCTTGGGCAGCTCCAGCACCTTGCTGCTGCCGTCAAAAACGTAGATTTCTTCCGGAAAAAGGTTGGCCTTGACGTTTTCCAGAAAATCAAAGGACGAGGAGGTGTTGTTCATGAGATCCTTGAGACTCTGCATCCAGCGGTTGGCATACATCGTGGTTTCAGAGCCGTTCCCCATGCCGCCGTTTTTGCGGAGCTTGTAAACCCAGTGGGCGGCAACCCCCTGTTTGGCCATCATGTCCATATACTCGGTTCTGATATGAATTTCTAGCTCCTGGCCGTCACTTCCCATAACAGTGGTATGAAGGCCCTGATAGCCGTTCATTTTCGGGAGCGCAATATAGTCCTTGAAATACCCCTGCTTGGGCTTGAAGAGGGCGTGTACCTGCCCCAGTGCCCGGTAGCAGCTGTCTACGGAATCCACAATTACCAGGAAGCTGAATACGCTGAGCAGGGTGTGCAGCCGCAGGTGATCGGTTTTCATTTTGTGATAGATGGTAGCCAGACACTTCTCGCGGACTTTTACCTGAAAACGGATGCCGATTTTGCGAAAGCAGGATCGCATGGATTCCATAAGCTCGTTATAGGTGTCCATCCGGTTTTTCTGCCCCTGAGCCACTGTGGCCTCCAGTACCCGGTATCTGTAGGGGTATATGGCACGGAAACAGAGATCCTGAAGCTCGTTTTTCATTTTGCTTATGCCCAGCCGGTAGGCAATAGGGGCATAAATATCCAGAGTCTCCCGGGCAATGCGCATCCGCTTGTCCGGCCGGAGAGCGCCGATAGTCTGCATGTTGTGGGTGCGGTCCGCCAGCTTGATGAGAATGACCCGGGTGTCGTTGGTCATGGCCAGGAGCATCTTCTGAATGTTTGCGACCTGGGCCTCCTTGTAGTCGCTGAACCGGATTTTTTCCATTTTGGTGACGCCGTTAACCAGGTCGGCCACTGTGTCGTTGAAAATACGTTTGATATCGTTCTGGGTGACCCGGGTATCTTCAATCACGTCGTGAAGCAGGGAGGCCATGAGCGCCTCTACGTCCAGATGCATGTCGGCAAGAATGGCGGTTACGGCCAGCGGGTGGGTGATGTACGGCTCCCCGCTGGAACGGGTCTGTCCGCTGTGGGCTCTGTAGGAATAGGCATAAGCCTCCGCCACCTCCTGAATCTGTTCAGGGGGGAGATAGGCTTTAAGCTTCTCTTCCAATGGCGTGAAGAGGCTTTTCATTTCGTCCGGCCAGTTGTTGCGGTCCAGCGCAGGATCTTCAGACATAAATTCTCCTTATTCTCCCCGCTCTGAAAGCTCAGCATGTTATTGTTGCAGTCTGTTTCGGCAGGGGAAGGCCGTAAGCAGTAAATCGCGGGGGAGTTTGCTGTCGGAACTGCTCCGTTTTCTCTATTTTAATTTGAAATTAGCGTTTTAGAGAGATTTTGTTTCAAAAATTGCGGTTTTAATGATGTGAAGATCCTGATTTCCGGAGCGGATGATCCGGCTATAGCTGCCGGATACGGAGCCGGAATTTCCTCCGGAGCTGGATTTTTCAGGAGTTAGGGAGCAGTTTTTTTAATGTTTGTGATCACTCCCGGCAATAATGACGGGATTATACAGCTTTACGGGAGGATCGCGGGTTTCTGTGCTAATCTTGATTTCTGAAGCCGGTGATTTTGGGCCGGCATATTTTTGATTAACAGGAGACTGCCATGCCTCAGATTCTTATTGTTTCCGGACATCCGGATCCTGCCACTTCGCTGGCAAACAGGCTTATTCTCAGGAACGTAAAGGAGCTCGTTCCTGCCGCTAATGTCCGGGAGCTGGGAGTGCTTTATCCTGACGAACAGTTTGACGTGGCTGCCGAGCAGGAGGCTCTGGCCGGTGCCGATATCATCGTTCTGGCCTTCCCGCTGCACTGGTATTCCGTTCCCGGTCTTATGAAGAACTGGATTGACAGGGTCTGGCTGCACGGATTTGCCTATGGCTCAAAGGGGGACCGGCTGCGGGGAAAAAGGATGGTGCTTTCCGTTACCACCGGTGGTCCTGAAACCGCCTACCGCCATGACGGCTCCCAGACCGCAACGCTGAGAGAAATTCTGCTGCCGCTTAGGCTTACGGCCCGTAACTGCGGCATGAAGGTTACCGATTATGTGGCTTCTTACGGGATGCTTTTCATTCCGGGAATGAGCACGGAGGATGATCGGAACCGTATTGAAAGAGAAGCTCTGGAGCATGCCAGGGTTCTGGCCAGAACTCTTTTACAGTAATTTTCTGGCTGACAGGGGACTTTGTTTTCAAAAAAAGTCCGGCGGTTTCCGGCCCGGGATCTGCTGTTTCCCGGATACAGCAGCAGAGGTGCCGGTACCGTCTGTTATCATACTGGCAGTTCTCGTTCTGCTTACCTCATCTCGCTTTATTTCTTTCTTCTTTTTCTTTCTTCTTCTCATCTCTTTCGTCCTTTGAATCATTAAGCAGTCATTTGTTATGTTCTCCCGGAGATTTTGATCCGGCGCGCGGGAGCAATTTCAGGTAAAATAGCGGCGGCGTCAAAAACACGGATAATTTTTCCTGTCAGGAGTTTTTGCTGTTATGAATGAAAATCTGAGGGATATCGGGATGGATACAGAAGCCGGTCAGCACCAGGGGGCTGAGAAACTAAAGTCCCGGCTGGGCTTGATTCTGCTGTCTGCAGGGTGTGCTATCGGCCTCGGAAATGTCTGGCGCTTTCCCTATGTTGCCGGTGAGAATGGCGGCGGCATTTTTGTAGCAGTCTATATTCTCTGCCTGATTCTGGTGGGGGTTCCGGCGGTTATGCTGGAGATGTCTTTGGGCCGGGCTACCGGAAAATCCATTACCCGGGCCTATGAAGCTGCTGAACCTCCCGGAAGCTGGTGGCATCTTTCACGGTATGTACTGATTTTCGGTCCCTATATTCTTCTTGGTTTTTATACCGTTCTTACCGGATGGCTTTTGTACTATCTCTGCTATTTCATAGGCGGGGACTTTGGAAGCCAGCATTATGCCAGTCAGGCAGAGGCCGGAGCCGCCAGCCTGAAAATGTTTGAGAGCTTTCTCGGGAATCCGGCAGCCATGCTTACGGCAACACTGGCTGTTATCGCAGCTGCCGGAATTATCGCGCTCCGCCGGGTAGAGAAGGGCCTGGAGGCGGTTACGAAGCCTCTTATGCTGCTCCTCCTCTTTATGATGATAGCACTGGCAGCCTATTGTCTGACGCTTCCCGGTGCCATGGAAGGGGTGCGCTACTACCTTTATCCGGATCTGGACCGGTTTCGGAATGCCGGGGTTCCCCGGGTGCTTACTGAAGCGCTTACCCAGGCTTTTTTCACGCTGAGCGTGGGACAGGGGTCGCTTCTGGTTTTCGGGAGCTATGCCTCCAAGGAGCACTCTCTTGTGAACGAATCGCTTTATATTGTCGGTCTGGACTTTATGGTGGCGTTTCTGGCCGGGCTTATTATTTTTCCGGCCTGCTTCAGCTACGGCCTAAGGCCGGACAGCGGACCGGATCTTCTTTTTATTACGATGATCAATGTGTTTTCGGGGATGGAGCACGGACAGACTGCCGGAGTGCTGTTCTTCTTTTTCATGTTTGTTGCGGCATTTACCACCGTGGCTACGGTGTTTGAGGGCAATATGGCGGCAGTACGGGATCTTTTCGGGATCCGGAGAATTCCGGGAGCTTTGCTGAATACCCTTCTGATTACGGTTCTGGCGCTGCCGGTGATTTTCGGATTCAACATTTATAACGATATTCATCCTCTGGGAGGCCGGAGTAATTTTCTGGATCTCTGGGACTTTATCGTCAGTACCAACATTCTGCCCTGCGGGGCCCTGTTTATGACGCTGTTTGCCGCTGCGGGATGGGGATTTCACAATTTCCGGAAGGAGGTCAACACCGGAGCCGGTCTGAGGCTGCCGGCCTGGACCTCCGGGTATTTCCGGATTTTTCTGCCGTTTATTATTGTGCTGATACTTATTACCGGCTATGCGGGCGTTATTTCCAAGTGGAGCTCATAAATGACAACTGAATTAAAGGATCACCCGAGTCCGGCCCGGGGAATCATCTCTTCCCGGCTGGGATTTATTATGATATCGGCGGGCTGTGCCATCGGTCTCGGAAATGTCTGGCGTTTTCCGTATATTGCCGGACATAACGGCGGGGCGGCCTTTGTTCTTATTTATCTTCTCTGCCTGGTACTGCTGGGCATCCCCTGTCTCTCCATGGAGCTGGCTATCGGCAGGGCTTCCCGGAGAAGTGTGACCAGGGCTTTTGAGGAACTGGAGCCTTCCGGGAGCAGATGGCATCTTCTGAAATACCTGATGGCTCTGGGCCCGTATGTTCTCCTGTCCTATTACGCAGTGATCACGGGCTGGCTTCTTTATTACCTCTGGAGCTTTCTGGCAGCGCTGACGGGAGTTGTTCCGGCTCAGGAGGCACAAAGCAGCATAGCTCCCGGGGAGTCCTTCAGCTCTCTTATCAGTTCTCCGGATCTGTCCCTGGGGTTCTGTGCCGCAGTGATTGCAATGAGTGGCCTGGTATGCTTCTTCGGCATCAAAAACGGGGTGGAGCGGGTGGTAAAGCCCATGCTGCTGGCACTCCTGTTTCTTCTGGCCGGCATGGCGGTTTACAGCCTCACGCTTCCCGGAGCCATGGAGGGCGTAAAATATTACCTTTACCCCGATTTCGGCAAAATGATGGAGGCCGGAATTATCAATGTGGTCTGGGATGCCCTCAATCAGGCATTTTTCACTCTCAGTGTCGGCCAGGGCTGTCTTCTGGTATTCGGGAGCTACATTGACAAGAAGCGTTCCATTCTGGGGGAATCCCTGTGGATTGCCGGTACCGACACTTTTGTGGCACTCATGGCCGGTCTTATTATTTTCCCGGCCTGTATCAGCATGGGCCTTAAGCCCGATGCGGGACCTTCACTGCTGTTTAATACCATGCTGTCGGTATTCAGCCGCATGGAGTACGGAATGATTCTGGGCACGGTGTTCTTTGTGTTTATGTTCTTTGCGGCCATTACTACGGTAATTACGGTTTTTGAAAATGCGCTGGCAAATTTCAACGACTTTTTCGGGAGCACCAGGAAGAGTTCGGTGGTGATAAACACCTTGCTGCTTTTTCTGGCGGCCGTTCCCTGCGGACTCGGTTTTAATCTCTGGTCGGATATTACCATCATGGGGTGGGGAATTCTGGATTTTGAGGATTTTATTGAATCCTACAATATTCTCCCCCTGGGCTCTCTCGGTTTTGCTCTTTTTGTGTCCTTCGGCTGGGGCTTTGACCGTTTTCTGAAGGAAATGAATACCGGCACAGGACTCCGGCTCCCGGCCTGGTTGAGACCGTATTTCAGATATGTCATTCCCATGATAATCGTTGTGGTGTTTACTTTGGGGTACTATGACAAGTTCTTTGCCTCATAACACTGCGGTACTGTCCTGGAAAACCGGTTCCGGGCAGACATGCGAAAGGAGGCGGCGGGGAGGCTGGTTATCCGGACCTACGGCATGAAAAATGAAAGGACAGCAACAATGACAAAAAATCACAGGTCTGCTCCGGGACGGAGTTTCGGGGATAATCCTGCCAGGGCGGGCAAACCGGGAAACAGCGGCAAATCCGGACGGGGAACCGGCATGGTCCGGATTATCGGAGGACGTTTCCGGGGACGCCGGCTTCCGGTACTGGACAGTGAAGGGCTCAGGCCTACCACTGACCGTGTGAAGGAAACCCTGTTTAACTGGCTTATGTTTCAGATTGCCGGAACCTCCTGCCTGGATCTCTTTTCCGGAAGCGGCAGTCTTGGGTTTGAAGCCTGGTCCCGGGGGGCTGCGAGAGTGGTAATGCTGGAAATGGACCGCCAGGTCTGTCTCAGTCTGAAAAAGAATGCCGCGCTTCTTGCCTCAGACACCGGGGAGGCCGGGACTTCTCCGGAGATTATCGGGGGGGAGGCGCTGTCCTGGCTCGGTTCCTATCGCGGCGAGCCCTTTGATATCATATTTCTGGATCCTCCCTTCCGGAAGGGGATTCTGGAGGAGGTGTTTGCTCTTCTTCCCGGAGTCGTCAGGAAGGACGGCTTTGTGTATGTGGAGCAGGAATCGGAATCTGCTATCCGGATACCGTCCTTCCTGACGCCTTACCGTGAGGGCCGGGCCGGGCAGGTGGTATTCCGGCTATTCAGAATGGGGGATCCGGCATAGTACGGGGCTCCGTACAGTCAGCAGAGATTCTTTCTGATTCCGGTCAGTCATAGCTGATATATCCGGCAGATTACAGAGTTTTGTCATTTCGGGCATTGCGTACAGATAATTACAGGGAATCTCTCCATGAATAATAATGACATATACAGCTTTATAAATTCAAAGGATGTCCGCAATTACCTTAAGGAGATTGATTATCAGTTTTCATCTCCGGAAGCGGCCTGGCTGGTTTTTCAATGCCGCACACTTACAATCAGGGAACGCCATGCGGCCTGGCAGGATATCATAGATACCATGCCGGATGCGGAACTGGAGTCCCCGCATTTCAGACACTTCGGAGAGCGGTATTTTTTGCATGATATCCTGAAAAAGGGTATCGAGAATGAAAAGAGAAGATTTTCTGAATTTTGTGCTGAAAGCCCCGGAGCTGTCTTTACCTTTCAAATCAGGCAGGGACGCTATAAATGGAATAGCAGTGACCTGACTCCGTTTTACTCAGGCTATTCCGCCTGTCTTGAAGCGGTACGACAGGAGATAGGCGAAATTAACAGCGACGCGGATCCGGAATACCGGGTAACCTCGGTAAGGATCACAAAAAAGATAACTGAGAAGCCCGGGGCGGAAACCCTGCTTCTTGATGCTGCCCGAAATCTGGAGCCGCTTTCACTTGATAGCATTTCCCCCCGTGATAATTCCGTGAAGTACAATCCTCCGGACAGTGAGGCGGTTGATTTAACGGATGTGCTGCAGTCCCTCTGGTTCTGTTTTCCGGTACCTTTCAAAAAGGGGGATATCGTCAGGGAGGTAAGTTCGTATCCCGATACTGAGGAGAGTGCTGCGCCTCTGGTTATTATCAGCACGGATTCCCAGGGAAATCTGAAGGCCGGGTATAAAGGCTGCGACTGTTCGGATATGAGAATTGACGGTTATTTCCTGGATAACCGGGGAATGCTGTACTGGGATTATACCTTCACCTATATGGATTACGAGTTTTTCCCCGAAGAGTGCCTTACCGGAAAAAACCGCATGCTGAAGGCTTTAAGAAGCTACCTTCGTGACGAGATTCCCGTTGATCTGTTTGTTAATGCCTGTATCAGCATTTTTCTGACTGAGATGTCCCAGGAAGAAAATTTTCCCGGAGCGTATACCAGAGAAGGGCTGGTTCTGGCCGGTCTGGTGCCTCCTGACGAGAGGGGAAGCGCTTCAGGCGAAAAATAACGAGATGTTTCATATTAGCTGCTGCAGCTCTTTAGCATGTATTTATGCAGCAGCTTTTTGACTGTCCTGAATTGCCGTTGTCAATGCATCAATAATCGGTTCTTCAGAGAATGGAGTCTCATCCATTTCTACCGATTCCGTATCATCTGTATCCGTTGATGAACATACACTGAAAGGCAGTTCGCCACGGTTGAACCAAGAGTCTGTTTCGTCATTAGCAAATACAGCAGAAAGTGCTGCAAGAGCTGAACTGACATTTTTCTGTCAGCTCATAGTTTTGTGTTTTTGGCGGTTGGCAATGAGAATCATGTTTTCGTTTTCAACTCCGTTAGATGATTTCCCCGCCTGTTTTCACTCCATAACCATTATTTGCACAGATCTGCACAGTTTTACAGTTACCTTTCCCATGCAAGGTTTCACCGTACCGTAAACGGGCATGATCGCCATCAGCATAATCCGTAACGAATGATCCTCAGGATGTTCCCGGATTCACTGTATTTCCGGAAAATAAGCCCCGATTTCGATCTGTCAAAAAGCACAGAGTTTAAGCCCGAAAACAAAAAATCCTTCCTTCTCCCGCATTATTTGCCACGGGGATTCCGGTATTCCCGAGGGGATGTGCAAGACTGCCGAAAAAATACATGAAAAAGAACAAGTAATGCAGTCGCTTGATAAAATGACTCAGCCTGCTGCGGTATGCCCAAATCATTTGAAGATGATTTCGCAAGGAACAGGATATGACGGAATTACTGACATACCGGAATTTTAAAGTCGGAGTTGAAGACTTTGAAAAGCTGATAACCCAAAATCCCTTAAAACAAACGACAGCAACATGGAAATGGGCTTTGTTACCGGCTGCCTCCGGCATCGCCCATCAGAGCATCTTCACAGACATTAACAACTTTGACGAATTCGGCATTAATGATACTTCGTATTCCAAATTTATCGGGCTTACCAGGGACGAAACTATAAAGCTTCTCAGACAGAGCGGCATGGAAAACCGCCTTCCTGATGTTCTTGAATGGTATGACGGCTATAACTTTGCAGGAAACAGCATGCTGTGCCCGTGGAGCGTTATAAAATTCATGTCCCGTGCTCTCCGTCCTGAAAACAATCCAGCCACATTCCTGCCGGAAAACTACTGGGTAAATTCCAGCGGCAATAACATTATAGAAATCTGCTTGAGGCATCCCCGGGAGAAGGATGTCGAACGCTTTCAGAATCTTCTGGAAGGTAAAACAGAAGAAATTGCCCTCCGGGAATTCACCTCCTATCCGGACATTACCTCAGATACTGATTTTGATACCTTCACCACTATGATGCTGCACACCGGTTATTTTACGGTGGCAAAGGATATGGTTCCCTCGGAACAATACCGAGTGGTGGTGAAAATTCCGAACAAGGAGGTTCTTGAGTGCTTTTCAGAGAAGAGGTGAAGACACTGTTCAGCGAAAACAATCCGGAATGGGGCAGAAGGTCCCGGGATCTCCGCGAAAGTTTGTTTGACGGAAATGCCACGAGGGTATCAGCAATCATAAACAAGATGCTGCAATCCTTTATCAGCGTGCGTGACACCGGAAAAGAAGACTTTTACCATGGCTTTATTACCGGGGTACTGGGCATAACCGCAGGATCGCCGAAGGAACTCAAATCCAATCGTGAAAGCGGAAACGGCTACTTTGATCTGGCAATTATGAATAACAGCATCAGCGCAGCCGTTATCATGGAATTCAAAATAAGCGGGAACTCAAAAGCTTCCGTCCGTAAAAAGGAATGCGCAGAGGCTCTGGATCAGATTGAAAGAAATAATTATGATCAGGAGTTTCAGGATGATTTCGACAGTATACGGAAGTTTGGCATAGTATTCTTTAAAAAGACCTGTGCGGTGATGGAAAAGAGCCAGCTGGATCAAGCATCAGAATAACGCATCCAGACTTGTTTTTCCTGTGAGACGGGGTTCTCTCAGATACTCCGGCTCGCAGCAATTCTCAAAAGGCATCCTGAATAATGCTGTTTTCCCGGCTATATCCATTAAACAGATCCCGAAAATCTGGTGGTAAGTACAATGGTACCTAAACCGAGGAGTTTTTATCAGATTGTATATCTGGGAAACTTACCCGAAGTCTGTACATTCCGGCTCTATCTTTGTATTTAAGCTTCATAAAAAAGCCCCCGTAAAGCCTGTTCAGCTTACGGGGGCATTGCATTAAGCTCTTTTTGCTATACAGCGCTTTTTATCAGCCGGCCCCGGAACAGTTTGTGTGCCGGAGCCTTTTTCTGATATTACAGAACCTGTACAGAAGAGGTGTTGGTGGTTCCGGAAGCTACCTGAGCGCCGCATACAACTACAATGGCATCACCCTTGGCAGCAAGTCCGCTCTTTACAGCCTCTTCACGGGCAACGGAGATGAACTCGTCAAGAGAATGGACCTTCTCGTGAACAACAGGAGTTACACCGCGAACGATGCAGAGCTGACGGGCAGTCTTCATGTTAGGGGTAACAGCCAGGATGTTGCTGGTCGGGAAGTACTTGCGGATGGAGCGGGCGGTACGACCCTGAACGGTGGATACCACGATGAGCGGGGACTTCAGGTTGCAGGCCATTTCTACGGCACCCTGACATACGGCTTCGGTGATCTCGTTGGTGTTATGATCATCGAGGTAGCGCGGAGTTACAACCGGATCGGTACGCTCGCAGATGGAAGCCATGGTGCGAACAGCCTCGCGAGGATATTTGCCCTTGGCAGACTCGCCGGAAAGCATTACAGCATCGGTACCGTCGAGAATTGCGTTGGCAACGTCGCCTGCTTCGGCACGGGTCGGACGCGGATTCTTCTGCATGGAGTCAAGCATCTGGGTAGCGGTAACAACGATCTTGCCTACCTCGTTGCAGCGACGGATGATGCGCTTCTGAGCAAAAATAACTTCCTGAGGCGGAATTTCTACACCCATGTCGCCGCGGGCAACCATGATGCCGTCGGAAGCAGCAAGAATGTCTTCAAAGTTATCAAGACCTTCCTGGTTTTCGATCTTGGAAATGATCTTGATGTCCTGGCCGCCATGAGTGTCAAGGAAGTTACGAACGTCTTCAACGTCCTTCTTCTTGCGGACGAAGGAAACAGCGATAAAGTCAACACCAACCTGAGCACCGAACTCCAGGTCTCCCTTGTCCTTTGCGGAAAGGGCAGGAAGGTTGGTGATTACGCCAGGAAGGTTAACACCCTTTTTGTTGCCAAGCTTGGTGGTGTTCAGAACTTCGCATTCTGCAGCAGTTTCGTCGGCGTTCTTGGAAAGAACCTTGAGTCCGATAAGACCGTCATCGATGAGGATGATCTTGCCTACTTCGATGTCGTGAATGAGTCCCGGATAGGAAACTGCGCAGCTCTCGTTGGTGGTAGGCTTGGACATGTCGGTGTGAACGGTAAATTTCTGTCCCTTTACCAGTTCAACCTCACCGTCGTTGGGAACTTCGCCGGTGCGGATTTCAGGACCTTTGGTATCAAGAATGATGGCGTAGATTTTGCCGGTATCCTGCATAATTGCATTAATGGTCTTAATGCGGGCGCCCTGTTCCTCATGATCACCGTGAGAGAAGTTGAGACGCATAACGTTCATGCCAGAATCAAGAAGATCCTGAAGGACTTCGCGGGGCTCGGACTTCGGTCCGATTGTACATACCATCTTAGTTTTCTTCATACATATTCCTTAAGAAATAAGCCTATCGTCTGAAATGCCGGATACCCCGGCAAATTTGACGCGCATTTTACCTTGAAAATGTGATTAATTCAAAAGTTTAGTAAAATGTTCGGGCAAAATTTTTTCAGAAAATACATTAAGGGTGTAACAGAGTCCCGCGGCGGGTGAGCAGTTTTCCGAAATATGAAGCATCCGGCATTTCTGTTTTTAAGGAGTTTTACTGATGGCGGTTCCGAACAGCGAGTTGCTTAACCGGCTTCTGGATACCATTACCAGAGCGGGGGATGATGATAATGACCGGGAAACGTCCGGGAACGGCGCAGCTCCGGGGGGTGTCGCAGGGGAAATGCCCGGTCATGGCAACGACATTTCCGGGCAGACTCTGACCGCTCTTCTGACCGATATTAAGGCCGAGCTTCAGGGAATCAACCGCAATCTGGCGGTTCTGGTATCCTGCGTTCAGGGCAATTCCCGGAACCAGTCCCGCCGTTCCGCTCTGAAGCCGGGGGCGCAGTTTCCGTTTTTCATGGTGCCCGGGGTCAGGGAGGAGCTGGCGTCGGTGGTTATCCCTCCTGAGCTTGAGCCGGTGCGGAGCTTTCTTAACGATCATGATCTTTATATAGTATCCGCCGGACTCCGGAGAACCGCCTCTGCCATACCTCCGGACCGTCTTAGGGATCTGGCCGGCTTTATCGGTGAGAATTACGGGGTTCTTGCCCCGGTTCTCCGGGAGATCCGGAGAACCTACAGCGCCGACAGGTATGATTTCAGATTCCGTGTCAGAACGGATCCTGATTCCCGGGAGGTTCTTATCCGCCTCAGGCGGGATCTTCGCGATCTCGGCTTTGCCGACAGTGCGGGGGAGACTGCCGGGGAATCTGCCGCAGCTTCGGGGCGGGACGTTCTCCTGGATCTTTCCTCCCGTCTTACCGAGGAGCCGGCGGGACGCTACTTTCTGACCGGAGGCTGGCTGGAGGTTCTGGCCCGCAAGCTTTCAGAGGAAACCATCGGGGAGCTTTTTGAGGAGTCTCCGGAGATCCGGCTTTATCTGGCGGCCAACCTTGCGGTAAGGTCCGGGGACGAAGAGGACTTTGAAATGGACCTCTTTTTCCTTCTGAACGGTCTTCCTTTCTGGATTGAATGCAAAACCGGCGTCCGGGAAGGCTGGCAGGAGGATCTCGGGCGCTACCGGGAACTTGCGGAGCGTTATCCGGTACTGGGACGCAATGCTTTTCTGCTGGCTGCGGATATTGAGCCGGAACAGATTCTGCCTCTGTCCCGGGAATCAGGGATCCGGATTGTGGATATTCCTTCCTTCAAGAGAGTGCTCCGGGATTCCGTGCTTTCCGATATTGCCTCCGGGGATATGGCCGGAAATCCTCAGGCACACCTCCGGAAATGCGGACAGGAGCCGGTCCGGAAGGAAGCCACCCCGGCGTTTTATGCAACGGACCCGGGATTTCTGAGACTCCGGGAATTCCTGTCGCGGAAAGGAATTTCCGCTGAGGATCACAATACCATACCGGCAGAGGTTAATGGCAGCTTCAATGAATTTGCCGGGTTTTTCTGGCAGAACCGTTCCCGCCTGGATCACTTTGACTGTGATCTGCGCACCGCTCTGAACGGCGGGGATCTGGAGATTCCTTCCGGAGAAATTCCGGATCGCCATTCTCTAAATTTTCAGTTTGTCCTCTGGCTTAAGGATCTGGGCTTTATTTCCGGATACGAGCATGACAAAAAGAAAAAGGCTCTGGTGCTTAAGGATGTTAAAAGCGCTTTCTACGCTGACTGCGTCAGTATTTACCTCTGGCCGGCATATCTTGCCTGGAAGCTTGAGACCAGACTGTGCGGCAGGGATTCGGGGCGGGAAAGGCCTGTAATCCTGCGGCGTCCGGCATTTCAGGGGCCATCCGGAACTGCCGCCGAAGCGGATCTGGCGGTGGAAAACGGGGCTTCCTGGATATTTGTAGTTGCCGCTTCCCCTGACGAATCAGAGGAGGAACTCCGGGAAAGGCTTAAGGCGCTTTTGGATACGGGAATTTCTGCGGAATTCATCCTTGTTGCGGTGCCGGCTCCTTCTGCCGGCATGAAGGCCAGATTTCGTTCCGGATACGGAGTAGTTCCAGGGTCTCCCGAGGAAACTGTCCGGGCTGTTCTGACCTCCCTTGCGGAGCGGAATACCGGGAACTGAAATGCTCCGGGGCGCCCCCGGATTCCGGAAATTCTGTCATCCTCAATAAAAGAGTCCCGGGAGCAGTACTCCCGGGACTCGTGTCTTCAGAACCGGTTCAGCCGGTTATATCCGGATCAGGCCTGTTCCCCGCGGATTTTCCGGGTGGCGGTCAGCATGTTTTCCAGACACGGCCAGACTTCGGCATTGCCGCGGGTCTTAAGACCGCAGTCCGGATTGATCCACACCTGTTCCCGGGGCAGAATGTCCAGAATCTTTCTGATGGTGGCGGTGAACTCCTCCACAGAGGGGATTCTCGGAGAGTGAATGTCATAAACCCCCGGACCGGTTCTGGTTTCAAAGCCGGCGTCGCGGAGCTGTTTCAGCAGAGTCAGGCTGGAACGGGAGGCCTCAAAGGAGATGACGTCGGCATCCATGTCATCAATGCTCTTCAGAATGTCACCGAATTCGCTGTAGCACATGTGAGTGTGGATCTGTGTTTCCGGCTTCACTCCGGAAGCAGTCAGTCTGAAGGCCTGCACTGCCAGAGAGAGGTATTCCTGCTGATCCGCGCGGCGGAGCGGCAGCTTTTCGCGGAGAGCGGCCTCATCGATCTGGATAATGCGGATTCCGGCCTTTTCAAGATCCAGAACCTCATCGCGAATTGCCAGGGCGAGCTCCATGACGGATTCCCGGGCCGGAATATCTTCACTGGGGAAGGACCAGTTCAGGATGGTAATCGGGCCGGTGAGCATGCCCTTAACCGGCTTTGCGGTAAGACTCTGGGCATAGCCTGCAATATCCACGGTAAGCGGGGCGGTTCTTCTGATGGTGCTCCAGATTACCGGCGGCTTAACGCAGCGCGTGCCGTAGGACTGTACCCAGCCGTTGTCGGTGAAGATATAGCCGTCCAGCTTTCTTCCGAAAAATTCCACCATGTCGTTTCTTTCGAATTCACCGTGAACCAGAACGTCAAGTCCGACCTTTTCCTGTTCTTTTATGCAGGCGGCAATATGCTTTCTGATTTCAGCATCATAGTCGGCTCTGGAAATGGCACCGGAACGGAGGTTCTTGCGGAGAGCGCGAATCTCGGCAGTCTGGGGGAAGGATCCGATAGTGGTGGTGGGAAGTGCCGGGAAGCCGAAGGCCTGATCCTGGATTTTGAGACGCTCGCTGCGGACAGGCTGTCTTTCAAAATCGGAAGCCTGAAGATTCTTCACGCGGTTTTCGGTAGCGGTATCGGCGGCAGTTCTGGGGGTTTTAAAGAGCTCCTGGTTCTTTTCCAGAACATCCGGACTGGAGGTGCCGTTCAGAATGTCCCGGAGATCCCGGAGTTCGCCGATCTTTTCCTCGGCAAAGGCCAGGTATTTCAGCTTTTCCTCCGGAAGGGATTTTTCATTGCGGAGGGTTACCGGCACATGCAGGAGAGAGGAGGAGGTGGTTATTACAATGGCTGCGTCCGGATGCTTTTCCTGAACCCGGCGAACCGTCTCCAGTGATTTTTCATAGTTGTTACGCCAGATGTTAATGCCGCTGACCACACCGAGTCCCAGTTCGAAGCCGGGTTTGAAACTTACGCTGTCGAGGAGACGGAGATTTTCCTTTCCTTCCACGAGATCCAGGGTAAGTCCGGAATATCCCAGTTCCGGAATGGCACTTATGATGTTTCGGAGATCTCCGAAGCAGGTTGCAAGATAAACCCGGAGCGGTACTGCAGAGATGAGATTTTTGTGGATACGCCGGAACAGTTCGCAGTCTTCTTCGGAAAGATCCTTTGCGAGATAGGGTTCCAGGAGAGAAATTTCCGCGATGCCGGTTTCTTTTGCGAGGACGAGAATGAGCTCCTTATAGAGAGCGGTTACAGTCTCCTCCAGCTCGGAAGCGCTTTTTGATCCGGTGATTCTGGTGAGCTTCACGAAGGTGAACGGTCCTGGCAGTACCGGACGTGTCTGAATTCCGGCCTCCTGGGCTTCTTTCAGAGCGGAGATCAGAAAACCGGCATTGATTTTCGGGGCTACGGCGTCATCGTATTCCGGTACCAGATAGTGGTAGTTGGTGTTGAACCATTTTTTCATGGAAAGCGCCACGGCGTTCCGGCCGTTCTTCTGATAGCCGCGGGCCATGGCGAAATAGAGTTTCAGTCCCTGAAGACCCAGATTCTGAAAGCGTTCCGGAATAAAGCCCAGCGCCTGAATGATGTCCAGAATGCTGTCATAGAGTGAGAAGTCCAGGGAGGGAATGCTGTCCAGGCCGGAATTTTTCAGAAATTCCAGATTGCTTTTTCTGAGAGCGTGAACCTTCTGATAGAATTCATTTTCTGCTATTTCCTCTCTGAAGAAGGCTTCGGAAAGAAATTTGAGTTCGCGGGCGGCACCGATGCGGGGGTAGCCGATGATTCCGGTTTTTACGGGGCTGTTTGCCTGTGTCATAGCGGTTTTGTCTCCTTGTTGAAATTGCAGGACGCTGTTCCTGCTCCTGGGTTTTATCTGAAAATGACGGAAAGTCTGAAAAGCCGGGAAGCTTATTCCAGCCTTCTGTCTGGTTAATAAAATGTTAGCCGCATGTTTTGATATAGGCAATTTGAATATATTTACAGCTACCGATAAAAATATTTTATAACCAAAATGATGAGGAAAAAATAATCAGCCGAAGACCGGGAGCGGGACCGTGCCAGCCCGGCTGTAGACGGTTTCTGATACGGGGAGAAGTGCTCCTCTCTCCTGGCTCTGTGACCTGAAACGCTAAAAATCGCCGGACAATTTTGTATAATCCCGGAAATGATACTTCTTGGCGGGCGGCTGGGAGCGCGGACTTTTCCGGGAGTTTGTTCCGGAGCGGTTCCTATGCCGTCTGCCGTTCCCTGTTTGCAGTACGGACAAGACTTTCCTTGAAAATTAACGGTATTTCCTCCAGACTGATTACTCTGAAAACCAAGATCGGCGCCTATATGACTCTGGGAGCCGTGGGCACCACCGGCATGTTTCAGAGCGCCGAGGCCTTGCAGGCGGCCGGGCTTGCTACGGCGGTGGTGTCTCTGTGGTTTTTGTCCAAGGAATGCCTCACCTCTTTTCGCAGGAAGCGTGAGGAGGGCGGTCCCGCCTCGGAGGAGTCCGAGAAGGAGCTTTTGGAGAAGGCCCTTGTTCTCCGCAGGCAGGGCGAGCATCACTATGACATGGGGCGGAAATTTCAGAACGGCATCGGGATAAACTCGGATTACAGCCGGGCATTTCAGCATTTCTATGAGGGGGCCAAGCTGGGAAACCGGGAATGTGCTGCCGAACTGGGTACCTTTTACGAATACGGCAAGGGGGTGCCCCGCAACGAATTTCTGGCGCAGTACTGGTACGAGGAGGGGGCCTACGGCGGATCCGGCATGGCCTGCTACTATCTGGCCAGATGGTATCTTGCACAGGAGCGGAAGACCCCGGAAATCCGGAGAAGGGCGGTGTATTTTCTTGATGAAGCCTGTTTTAACGGGAATGTCAAGGCTCAGGAGCTGCGCGGTATTCTGATTCAGAAGAACACCTTCACGGATTCGGCCACCGAGGAGCAGCTGGGATCAGCCACCCGGGAGAGCATGTATGACTATGCCATTCACCCGGGGCTCAGAAGATATATTTTCCGGGGCGGTACCAGCAAGCCGTCGGAAATCCGGGCGGCCTACAGGATTCTGGGCTTTCCCGGAGGGGATGACGGTGAATTTCTGGATCTGTCTCCCCGGAGGATCCGGCGTGCCTATCATGACAGAGTTAGAAAATACCATCCCGACGCTGCCGGTACCTGTTCGGACAGAGACCGGGAGAAGCTCGAGGTTCTGAAAAGAGCCTGCGAGCTTCTGCTCAAGCTCAATTCCTGATGTCTGCTGCGGTCTTCACGTAACTTTTTCTGAACAGTTTCCGTGCGTTACGTTCCTGTTCTTTTTTTCTTTCCCATTCCCATATCTTATCTTTTCTTCCCGGCCGCACCTCCTGCCGTGGCTCTGCATGCCTCTTCCGCCCCGTCAGAAGAGATTCTGTCCTGATTAGGAAACGCGCCTCCGGTAATATTAGCGAGACTGTTTACATCTCGGCGCGGGGGTTATATAATGCCGCAGTTTTCAGGATGTCCATGGTGTTTTCTGGACATATAGATTTGGTTCCATGCCCCAAAGATGGCCGTCTTTACTGACAGTGCCGTCCTTCAGGACATGGGTAAAGCAGATACACAGAGAGATATTATTGTTTCCTTCATCGTGCTGAAGGCTGTTCATGCTTGCTGTGTTTCCGTTTGTTGAGGTATAAGAATGCAAGTTTCTATTGAAGCTTCCGAAGGTTTAAACCGCCAGTTGAAGGTAACCATTCCTTCAGAGGATTACAAAAAGGCACGTCAGAAGGAATTCGTGATGATTTCCCGGAATCGCAAGTTCCCCGGGTTCCGTTCTGGTCACGTTCCGGCAAACATCATTGAGCGTGATTACGGTGCCGAGATTGCTGAGAGAACCCTCAGCAGTCTCATTAACAAGTCTGTTTATCCGGCTATGGTGCAGAGCAAGATTGCTAACATTGAAGGGGACAGTATTCCGGTGGTAGGCAATATCACCAACAACGGTCCGGATCAGGATCTGGTCTACACCCTGGATATCGAGGTTAAGCCTGAAGTTAACCTTGAGAAGGATCTTGCCACTGTTGACGTTGAAAAGGTTGAAGGCGAAATCGGTGACGCTGATTTGGAACAGATGATTACCAATCTGAGACGTCAGTCCGGCAAGTGGGTTGAGAATGCCGACAAGGTGGCTGCCAAGGATGACCGTGTAGAGCTTACCTACGAGGGATTTATCGATGGCAACGCCTTTGAGGGCGGCAAGGCTTCCGGCTATCCTTTGATTCTCGGTGCCGGCAGAATGATTCCCGGATTTGAGGATCAGATTATCGGGCATAAGGCTGGCGATGAATTTGATATCAATGTAACTTTCCCTGAGGACTACGGAAACAAGGATCTTGCCGGCAAGGCCGCTGTTTTCAAGTCCAAGCTGGAGAAGGTGTCCGAGAATCAGCTTCCGGAGCTGGATGAAAAGTTCATTTCATTCTACAGTGATACTGCCAAGACCGAGGAAGAGTTCCGTGCTGAAGTTCGCAAGAACATGGAGCGCGAACTGAGCAAGCTCGTTAACGGTGCCAACGTCAAAACCGTTATTGAAAAGCTGGTCAGCGAATTTGGCGGCTTTGAAGTTCCGTCCAGACTGGTTTCCCAGCATGTTTCCAATGCCAAGAAGGAATATGAGAAGAGAAACAGATCTCTTCCTGCCGATGAGGTTATTGAGAATAACGTTAAGCGGGGACTTACCACCAGATACGTTATTGATGCGTTTGTATCAAAGTACGGCATCAAGCTGGATCAGAAGGCTGTTGAATCCTACATTGACATGATTGCTTCTGCCTATGACAGCTCTGAAGAATACAAGAAGGCTGTTATGAACAACAAGCAGATGTATTCTCAGTTTGCTGATCTGTCCTTCCAGAAGCAGATTGCCGATTTCTTCTTTGAGCACGCCAAGCTGAACGTTATCAAGAAGAGCTTTACCGAGCTCGTTGGTCAGAACCTGGTTTAATCAGGTTTTTCCGGAGCCGTACCGGACTCCGGGCAGATAGCAGAACCTGCTGGAATTGTCTCCGGCAGGTTTTTTCTTTTCAGAACTGTACCCGGAACCTCCCCAAGAGCTGCCACCTGCCTTCTCCTGGATCTGTTGCCTGTTTCATTTACCGATCTTGTTCCTGCGCGGTTCGGGGCGTTTCACATCATAAAATTGTCAGCTTTTTATCGCCAATCTTCCTGTAAAATGGTAAAATCCGCTAATTGATTACATGGCAAGTTAATTTTTGGATGAAGACAGCATGTCATTTGAAAGCAGTACCGGCAGCCTTGCTGAAAAGGCAGCATTGATTCCTTATGTTATTGAACAGACCGCAAAGGGCGAAAGATCGTACGATATCTATTCCCGTCTTTTAAAGGAAAGGATAGTGTTTCTGGTCGGCGAGGTTGAGGATCACATGGCAAATCTGGTGGTGGCTCAGCTTCTGTTCCTGGAATCGGAAGACCCGGACAAGGATATTTATCTCTACATAAATTCCCCCGGCGGTGTGGTAACTGCCGGAATGAGCGTGTATGATACCATGCAGTTTATCAAGCCTGATGTATGTACCCTCTGTCTGGGACAGGCCTGTTCCATGGGTTCCTTCCTTCTGGCAGCCGGTGCTCCGGGAAAGAGATATTCTCTTCCCAGTTCCAGGATTATGATTCATCAGGTTCTGGGCGGTTTCAAGGGACAGGCTTCGGATATTGAAATCCATGCCCGGGAGACTCTCCGCATCAAGGAGGAAATGAACAAGAAGCTGTCCTTCCATACTGGCCGCAGCTATGAGGAAGTAGTTCAGGCCACCGACAGAGATAATTTCATGTCTGCCGAGGAAGCCAGAAATTTTGGTCTTATTGACGAGGTCTTGACGAAGCGTCCGTAAGAAAGAGAGGCATCATCCAAAGAAGGTTACAGAACAGGAAGACACAGGAAATTTAAATGGCAGGAAATAAGAAAGACGGCACCGCTGGCGGAGGGACCAAGACTCTGCATTGTTCCTTCTGCAACAAGTCCCAGTATGAAGTGGCGCGGCTTATTAAGGGCGGAGACGACGTTTATATCTGCAATGAGTGCGTTGATCTCTGCAATGACATTATTTCTAAGGATCAGAAGAAAAAACAGAACGAGAAGACCGATTACCTTGAGGATCTGAAGAAGCTGCCTACTCCGCGGGAGCTTAAGGCCCATCTGGATGAGTATGTTATCGGGCAGGAAAAAGCCAAGAAGATTCTGTCCGTAGCCGTATACAACCATTACAAGCGTCAGCTGGTGGGAGACGAATATGACGGCGTGGAGCTGGGCAAGTCCAACATTCTGCTTATCGGTCCTACCGGTTCCGGCAAAACGCTTCTGGCTCAGACCCTGGCGCGTTTTCTGAATGTGCCTTTTGCCATGGCAGATGCCACTACTCTTACTGAGGCCGGCTATGTGGGCGAGGATGTGGAGAATATTATCCAGAAGCTTCTGCAGAACTGCGATTATGATGTGCAGAAGGCCCAGAAGGGCATTGTGTTCATTGATGAAATCGACAAGATTGCCCGCAAGTCCGAGAATCCCTCCATTACCCGCGATGTCAGCGGCGAAGGCGTGCAGCAGGCTCTGCTGAAGCTGATTGAAGGCACTATCGCTTCTGTACCTCCGCAGGGCGGCAGAAAGCATCCGCAGCAGGATTTTGTACAGGTTGATACCTCTAAGATTCTCTTTATCTGCGGCGGTGCTTTTGCCGGTATCGACAAAATTGTGGAGCGCCGTGTGCAGAAGAATTCCGGTATCGGCTTCGGAGCTGAGGTGTTCGGGGAGAGCAACAAGCTCACTCTTTCGGAGCGTATTGAAGCCGTGGAGCCGGATGATCTGAGCAAGTTCGGCATTATTCCCGAGCTTATCGGCCGTCTTCCGGTCATTGCTTCTCTGGACGAACTGGACAAGGATGCGCTGGTAACCATTCTGAGAGCCCCTAAAAATGCCCTTACCAGGCAGTATGAAGCCATGTTCAAGCTGGGCAAGGTGAAGCTGGAGTTTACCGACGACGCTCTGGAGGCTATGGCCGACAAGGCTATTGAGAGACATACCGGTGCCCGCGGACTCCGGTCCATTATGGAGGGAATTCTTCTGGATACCATGTATGAGCTTCCTTCAAACAGCGATGTGGCCAAGGTTATTATCAATAAGGACGTGATAGAGGGGCGTGATCCTATTCTGGTTTACGATTCCCAGCTTCTCAGTACCGGATCCGGATCCTGATACTGTTCCGGAAGGCTGCTTTAGAAGACTCCTGCTTAGGCAGGAGTTTTTGCATTAATGAGCTGCCTCATGGAATAGCTGGAGTCCGGGCGGAAACTAATGTGAAACGCAATAATGGAGCAGGATATGGACGATATGGTCAGTACCGTTTTTCAGAGGAGACGCTTTATTCCGGAAGCTTTGGAAAAATTCGGCTTCAGAAAAACCTCCCGGGGGTATGAGTTCAGTTCCGGTATTATGGACGGCGCTTTTCAGGTACAGATTCTGATTACCTCTGGAGGAGTGCTGTCAGTAATGGTAACAGATACCCTGACCGGCGAGGAGTATGTCCCGCTTCGGGCTTCAGGCTTCAGCGGTGCTTATGTCAGTGCCGTGCGGGAGGCCCTGGGGACTCTGCTCCGGCAGATTGCATCTGCGTGCACCCGGGAGGTTCTTTTTGTATCGGAGCAGGCGAATCGTATTTCCGGGCTGATTTTCGGGAGGTACGGGATAAGTCCGGATTTTCCCTGGGATAAAAGTCAGTATCAGAGCTATGGAGTGTATCGCCATCATGATACCGGAAAATGGTTTGCCCTGATTATGAATGTCAGACGGGAGGTGCTTTTCAGGGACGGATCGGCGGAAAGGCAGGATATCATCAACCTTAAGGCGGGGGCGGAACGCTCCCGGGAGCTTTCCAGGCATCCCGCAATTCTTCCGGGATATCACATGAATCATAAGAACTGGGTTTCGGTGCTGCTGAATGACCAGCTTGCGGATGAGGATGTTATGAGCCTGGTTGCAGCAAGCTTTGATCTGACCTGATTTATACCGGATCCGGGGATGGCCTTACCGGTATTCCCGGGAAAACGCGAAGTCCGGACCGTTTCCGCACTGCCTTGCCGTAACTTTGGTATAGACCAGTTTGCGGCCGTACTTTTGGCGATGCCCGTAAATCCTGAGCTCCGTAATACAGATTATACCCTCCGTTCCGTCGGAATAGCTGGCGGCAGCCTGGCATTCTCCTTGATACTGTGTCTCGGAGCTTTTTCTGCTTTCCCGGCAGTTCATATTGTCGATGCCGGTGATACGGAGCGGCGATCCGTTCTGCGACAGGTTTTCGTTGACCAGTTCTTCCACCCGGTGGCCGAGGCCGGTTTCAGTCGCGTTAAAGACCTCCATGCCTGTGTTCACCACGATTCCCAGAGAGAAAATGATGAAAGCGGCGTACATGAGGATGACTGGTTCCCCCCATAGCCCCCGCCAGCCTGGCTTTTTTCTGTTCCTGCTGTATCTCATTCTGGTGTTTATCCTGCTATCTTAAGGATAAGGATTGTTAAGGGCGGCGTAATGCATAAAACATTTTCTCCGGAGTTCGTTTTCCGGGGCCGGTTCCTGCTTTAGGGGGATTCTAGCAGAAATGCGCGTTTCCGGCATGATGTGATGTGACCTGGAGGTATCTCGCAGGAGAGAGGCTTATGAGTGAACCGGCAGCTTTTTAGGTGCCGCAGGGCGCTGCGAACTGAAATCCCGGAACCGGAATAGTTTTCTCCGGCGGATAATTTTTAGCAGATTCAATAATTATCATACCGGTCCGGCGCTTTTCTTGACTATTCGGAAATCCTCTTTATTATGATTTCTGAGAGATGATTTTTAACACGCCGGCCCTGACAGCGCCGGCAGTATAAGGGCGCAGTGCCGGAGCTCTTTTTATGGACAGCAGCGATGTAAATTTTCTTAGAAGGTACGAAAAAAGCAGATATCTCAGTGTCGGAGAACAGGGACACAGCGTCAGAAAGATTCAGTCTCAGCTTCTCAAAGGGATTTGCGATACTCTTCTTGTATCTGAACCGGACAGTGTGAAGCTTCACTTCAGGCAGCTCTTTGCCGTTCAGAACGAGAATGCCGACTATATCAGCGTTTTCATACCTGAGGCTGTTCCTGATATCAAATCTGTAATGTGTCTGTCCGAGCTTCCGCCAGACAGACAGGATGAGGTGAAACGGCAGGTGGCCTATGATTTTTCATATCTTGCTGCCAGAGCCCGGAAGCTTATTGCCACCCGTCCCAAGCCGGACAAAATGATCTTCCTGCGTTTTTTTTACAATTCCGATTTTGCCGGAGGGCTGGGAGCCTTTCTGCACCTTCCTGACTCCGATGACTGTATTTTTATTGTAAACGGCCGGATTCCGGTAGTGGCCCTTTACGGCTACAGAATCAATCCCTACCGCAGAATCGGCGGCGGCAGTGCGGAAGTGGCGGACGGCGTTCCGGAGGCAGAGACTGATCAGGACTGGCGGTTTCATCACCCTCTGGACAGCTTTGTGCCGGATAATGGCGAGGACGGCGGGTACCGTTCCCTGAATTATGACTGGAGCGATCGGGTTACCGCGGAACATCTGATATCAGAAAACACCGTCCCGGGAAGCCGCTTTCCGGATCCCGCGGCGGACGCTCCGGAAAACGGCAGTGGGGGCGAAGTCCTGGCTGCTGCGGTTCCGGTATCCGAGTACGCTCCGGCCCCGGAGACTGCGGGAACGGCGGAATCTGACAGCTATGCTCCCGGAGAAAACAGCTTTCACGGGGTGCCGGATGCTGTACCGGAGTCCGGCAGTGACCATCCTGCCACCGGGGAGACCGGAAACAGCAATGGCGGAGAGGAAAGCTCCGTCCCAGGTTCTGATAAAACTGTCATCCCTCCCTTTGTCAAATGGCTGACGGTTTTTGTACTGGCGTGTCTGCTGATTCTTCTCCTTACGGTTATGCTGTGGTACGTTTCCCATCCCGGGAAGCCGCTTTATGAGATGCTTCCCTGGTACCGGGAGGCCCCGGTTCTGAACGGGAAACCCGGTTCCCGGGATCCGGAGACTCCGGCAGTTCTGCCGGGAGAGGCGGAAGGAGTTCCGATCCCGGTAACGCCTGAGACAGGTAGTGCTACGGGACATTATACCGGAGACGCCGTTATTGCTCCGGATTCCCCGGATACCGGTAATAGCGAGGCCCGGAACGGAGAGTCCTCCGGCACCGCGGAAGGCGGGAATTCCGCTCCCGGAAGCCAGGATCCTTCCCTCTACAATCCGGAATTCGATACCGGGAAGGGGGGAGCCGCACCGGGGGGTGATGACGATTCTCTGGAACCTAATGCCGGGAACACCGGTATTTCCGGAGATACTGGCGGCACTCCTGCAGATCCCGACAGCGCAGGCAGCTCACCGGGGACCGGGGAATTCCGGGAGAACCTTGGCGGTTCCGGATCAGGAAGCCTTACTGAAGAACCGGGCGGTACGGAAAATCCCGGAAGCTACCTTAAGATTTCCTACCGGGATCTCGGACCTCTGGAGGAGGGCGGCAGAAGAGTGGCCTATACCGTTACCGATGAGAATAACAGCGTGCGCTGCTCGCTCCGGGGCCGTTTTTCCAGAATTGATAACGGCCGGGTGTTTTTTATTGACGAGAACATCAAAATCGGGAACGGGTGCGATCTGTCCTCCTTTCCGAAGGAGATGCTCTGCTATGACAGCGACGGTTCTTTCTGCCGGGCGATTCCCAGAAATAACGGCCAGAAGGGGTTTGTTCAGTATGTTAAATTATCCAAGGAATAGTCATGATACCTGAAATTCCAAAGTTTTCTGAAAATGACAGACTGGTTTTGTTCCAGAATACCGGGGTGCAGTTTCTGGATCTTGATCTGGATTTTTCTGACACGGATGCCCGGGATCGTCTGGAAACCTTTCAGTTTTCCCCGGAGATGCATCTGCTCCGGGCAGTCCGGGAGCTTTCCGGAGATGAGGTAATAAGCTCCCAGGATCGCGGCCGGCTTCTGGATCTGGTTACCCGGGCTTCCCTGCCTCCGGGAAATTTCGAGAAAATTCATCTGGAGGATGTTCTGAATGCTTTTGCGGGCCGCTGGGTGCCGCTTCCGTATTTTCTGGACAATTCCAGCGCTCCCTTAAACTGGTGCCGGGGCTATATAAAGCAGATCGCTGTAAACAGATACCGTCTGGTGCTGGCCTTTGATACCGCCACCAGCAGCGGAGATCAGTCCGGAAAGGGTTCCGAGAAGCATTATCTCAGTGATTCCGTGGTGTCAAGCGGCCTTTCCTACAGTCTGTGCGACCGGTTTGACCGGATTCTGGGCTTCCTGGAGGAAGGCTTTATGAAATCTCTTCTCGAAAAATACTGGAAGGATTTCATGAAGAGAAGCGAGAAGTCCCCCTCCAGGATTCAGACGGGTCTGACCTCCGGGATCTGGAAAGGGTTCTACCAGGCACTGCTGTTTGTGCTCCTGGACAGATCGGTCACCGGACGGCCTTTACCCCACGGAAAGAACCTTACCGGCTGCCCGCCCGTGGTGGTCAGACCCTTCTCCCGAAACGGAGAGGAGCCCATCGAGGTTACCATGGTGCTGGATATCGGAAATTCCCGGGTCTGCGGTCTTTTGCTGGAGGGACGGGACAGTCTCAAAAGCTCCTATTCCCTGGAGCTCCGGGATCTCTCCAGTCCCGAGCAGGTTTACCGCAATGCCTTTTCCAGCAGTGTGGAGTTTGCCAGTCCGTCGTTTTCACTGAAGTTTCCGGAGCTCGGATATCAGAATTTCGAATGGAATTCCCTGGTGCGTACCGGGAATGAGGCCATGCATCTTTCCTGGCTGCTCTCCGGAAACGAATCCCGTTCCGGCATGTCCAGCCCCAAAAGATACCTCTGGGATGAGGATCGTGCCAGATATGCCTGGATCTTCAATCCCCATACGGATACCGACAATAAGCCGAACCTTCTGGAATCACGCATAGCCTCGCTGGTGAACGGTGCCGGGGTGCCGCTCTACCGCGAGCCGGATTCCTATCCTGCCATGGAATCCGGTTTCAGCAGAAGCTCTCTTATGATGCTCCTTCTGATGGAAATCATCGCGCAGGCCGAGCAGCAGATAAACGGCATTGCCTCCCGGTGGAACGGCAAGCAGCGTGATACTCCGCGCATGCTCCGTAATATCATACTTACCGTGCCCCCCGGAATGCCTCTTGAGGAGGTGGCGATTTTCCGGAGACATCTGGAGGATGCCGTGGCAGTGTTCTGGCGGGCCATGAAGTGGGATCTGTCCGATCCCATGACACGGCCGGATTTTTCCTCCCAGTCTGTCTGGCCGCCGTATCCGGAGTGCGAGATCAAGTGGGACGAAGCTTTTTCCAGTCAGGCGGTATATCTTTACAACGAGGTTACCAGCAAGTACTCCGGGCACTGGGAGGATTTCTGGCGGGTCAACAGTCTTGAGGCCGTAAGAAATCCCGACTCCCCGGAAAAGAAAATTACCATCGCCACTGTGGACATTGGCGGCGGTACCACGGATTTTGTCATTAACGACTACCGTTACGGCGAGGGCGGCGGCATTATCCCCGGCCAGCGCTTTCATGAAAGCTTCAAGGTGGCCGGAGACGATCTCCTTCTGGATATCATTCAGACCTATGTTATTCCCTCCGTCCGGGCTTATCTGACGGGGCGGCTGGGTTTTTCCGAAAGCTTTGCCGAGGATTATATATTCGAGAAGCTGGGTTCGGAGCCCCATGATAATTCCGTGCAGCACTCCACCAGCAGGAAGCAGCTCACCCTGCAGGTACTCTGCCCCGTGGCGGTGGCCATTATTAACTCCTATCAGGATTTCGGCACCGAAAAGTACCGGGATCTGGACGGGCGAACCTTCGGGCAGATTCTGAAGGATTCCGGCCGGGATCTCGGAAGCGACGAGACATTTGCCAGGGTTGAGGCGTTTTTTTCCGATGAGCTCAGGAGAAAAAAGGACTCCCGGAGCATCTCTCTTCTGGATGTGGTGCTTAACATGGATATCCGGCTCCTTCATGAGCGTCTGGCTACCTGCAGCTCCCGCTATGATATCTGCAGCAAGGCGATTTCGTTTATTGCAGAGGTGATAAACCAGTATCGCTGCGATATCGTGCTTCTTTCGGGACATCCTTCCACCCTGCCCGGAATTGTTTCTGCTTTCAGAAACAAGGTGGATCTGACACCGTCACGTATTGTGCAGATGTCCTCCCTGCGGGTGGGAGACTGGTATCCCTTTGCTTCCGGCGGCCGGATCCGGGATCCCAAGACGGCGGTGGCCGTGGGAGCGATGATCGCCTATCTCAGCGAAATCTCCCAGGTAGAGAATTTTTATCTTAAGGTGGGATCCTGCAGACTGCGTTCCAATATCCGCTATATCGGCGCCCTGGATACCGGCGGCCGGATTCTGAATTCCTCGCTGTTCTATTCCGGAGTGGATTTGGAGGAGAACAGCTCCTACAAGTTCGAGAATTCCTTCCGGGTGAGCGGCAGAATGACCATCGGATCAAGGCCGGTAAAAATTGAGCGCTGGCCGGCAACGCCGCTTTACAAGCTGACCCTGGATGAGAAGCTTTCCCGCAGTATTGCCAATATCAGCGAGTCCTACATCGAGCTCTGTCTGGATCGGGCCGAGAGCACTTCCGAGGATTCCGGGCGCTATCAGCAGGACCGGCTGGTTCTTAAGGATGTTACCCGGGTCAGAGGCTGCTCCGGCAGCACCCGGGACAGCATTGAGGTGATTACTGAAGGGGAGAATGCCAATGTGTTCCTGAAGCTCTGCACCCTTCCGGACAGCAAGCTGGGTGAGAACGATTACTGGCTGGATAACGGCGTGGTTTGCAGGAGATAGCTATGAGCACAGAAGAATTGTCAGACCTGTCCCGGCTCTGGGAAAGAGCAGAGCAGAATTCTCAGAAGGCCATTAAATGGATTAATGATGCCTCGCGGGTCAGTCCGGCCGTTAAATCCGGACAGAACCGGCATCTGGCCTCGCTTTATGATGCTATCTACCAGGCCTCGGTAATGCGGCGCACGGCCCGCAACAAACCGGGAATCGGCCTTTTCGGGGAGTCGCAGGCGGGAAAATCCTATTTGGTTTCTGCCATGGCCTCCAATGGCGAGCACCGGCTGATAACCAGACTGGGCCAGGAAAGCTATGATTTTGTCCAGAAAATAAATCCCCAGGGCAGCGGCAAGGAATCCACCGGTCTGGTGACCCGCTTTTCCATGTATTCCGACAGAGACGAGGATGCGGATCCCGAATATCCGGTACGGCTGACTTTTATTGCGGAGTGCGAAATCGTCAAAATCCTGGTGAATTCCTACTATTCGGATTTTATTGACACTGCCACGGGGATTTCCGAAATCAGACAGCTGAGCAGACAGGTTACCGAAAAGCTTTCCCGGCTCCCGGCGGAGCGGGGCGTCCGGAGTATTCCCGAAAATGAAATCACCTCGCTGGAGAAGTACATCGAATCCCGCTACGGCGTTCTTAACGGTTCTCTGGGAGAGGCCTTCTGGACCCTGGGGCGGGAGAGGGTAATCCGTTTTGGAGTGGCGGATCGGGCGGAATATTACTCGGTGCTCTGGGGCGGCAATGAGCGGTTCCGGGAGCTTTTTCTCAGACTGGCCGGAACGCTGGAGCGCCTGGATCACCTGGAAACGGTCAGTGCTCCCATAAAGGCGGTGGTCGTGTCCCGGGATTCTGTATCCCTGATAAATGTCGATGCCCTGAAAAAGCTGGAGTCTTCCGATGATACCGAATGCTATGTGAAGACCAGGAACGGGGTTAAGCCCATCCGGATGAGCGAGCTTGCGGCACTTACGGCTGAAATCCGCATTCCGGTGGAGAATCCGAAATTCGACATTATTAAAAACAATGATGTGCTGGATTTTCCGGGGTACCGGGGCCGCCTGGATCGGGAGCTCGGTGCTCTCAATTCTCCCGGAGAACGGGAAATTATGTCGGATGCCTTTCTGCGCGGCAAGGTGGCGTATCTTTTTGAGAAGTATACCGAAAACTATGATCTCAATGCCCTGATTCTGTGCACGGCTGCGGACAGTCAGATTAATTCCCCCAGAATTGCGGATGTTATTTCCCGGTGGATAAATCAGACCCAGGGCAGTGACAGCACCGCCAGAAGCAGTCATCACTGCGGACTTTTCTGGGCTCTTACCAAATTTGACAAGCGCATTTGCGAGGATCTGGACAAGGAAAACCGGGTGTATGGCAGGGGCGGCCTGCTGCAGCAGACGGTGCTTGAAAAATTCGGACAGTGCGAATGGCTCAGAAACTGGGACGGTTCCGAGGACTCCCCGCATCCCTTCAGCAACATCTTTCTGGTGCGGAAGCCCGGACTTGACTGTTCCTTCATTGATAAGTCGGACACCAATGAGCTGGGGATTCGCCAGGGATACCAGGAACGTCTCGATCGCATGAAGCAGGAGCTCTGCCGGGACAGCGACATCAGAACCTATGTCAATAAGCCGGAGGAGGCCTGGGAGGCGGTGCTTAAGGTCAACGACGGCGGGCTGGACAATCTGGTTAAAAGCATTCACAGCATTGATATCCGCACTATCAAAAAGGAAGCGATCCGGAATGCGCTGGAGCTTCTGCTCCGGGATCGGCTGATTCCGCTGTTTCAGCAGTGGAACGTGGTCAGCTCCTCCCAGGACGAACGACAGGCTGTCAAGAAAAAGACCTTCAGTACGGTGGTCTATGCCGAGATTGCCAAAAAACGAGAGCTTCTGGCCCGGCAGTTCGGTGATTTTGTAAATGTGTTCAATATGCCGCTTTCCGAAATCAAGAAGGCCTGGGACGATGTTCTGAACGAGATTCATTTCAGTCCTGCCGACGAGGAGCCTGAGGCTGGCGGGAACGCTGTATCTCCCGGACCTGCTGCCAGCGGAGATTCCCCGGAGGTGCCGGATTTCGATGACCTGGATTTTGAGTTTCTGGGAACTCCGGCCGAGTCCCGTGATTACGATGCGGGGGAAGAAAACGGAAGCTCCGCGGGGGCGGTACCGGCCGGTGCCGGCTCACTGGGCCTCCGGGACAGCGAAAAGCTTTATAACAAATGGGTGGACTGGATGCAGTCCCTGGCGCTGTCCCGGAGCTGGGATCGCCGTATGCTGCCTTTAAGCCATGATTTTGTGGCTGCCACGGCTCAGGAACTGGTGAATTTTGCAGAAAGAACGGACCTTCGGAAGGTGGTGATGGCCCAGGTGGACAGAATGAGCTCCCTGGACAGCGGTAACCGGGATACCGGGGCCAAGGTTCCGGAGGTGGTGAATCTGATTCTTTCGGACTTTATCTACACCCTTAACGGCACTGCAGTGCAGGAGCATCCTGCGGTGGACACCGTGCAGGATCTGGACGGCATTCTGGGAGAACAGGCGGACAAAAACCGCAAGCCGCGGCTGGTGGTCTGGGCCCAGGCGCTGTCCCGGGTTTTTGTGGAAAACGCCGGCTATCAGTCAAAATTCGGCTTTTCGGAAAAGCTGGAGGATCTCCTGAAGGATCTGGTGGCCGAGTATCGCAGCATCGAGAGCGGTATCCGGAATGGCTGAGGCGAAAAACAGGCGCTGCCGCCTGGGGCTGGCTTCTTCTGACGGCAGATTTCCGGCGGAGTTTTACGGGGTTTCTCCTGAAGGGCTGACATTTTCGTTAATGAGTCTGGGCGGGAGCTCCTATATTGGTCCGGGAGGGAACGTAAACCGGGGAGAGGAGTTTCGCTGGAAGATTCACTGCGACTATCCGGGACGGCCGCTCCAGGGGCGCTATGTCTTTGAGCTTTCCCGGGAGATGGTCTCTCTGGCCGCCTGCAGTCATAAAAGCTTTCAGCTGCGCATCTATGATGCCGGCGGGGTGCTTCTGGCGCTCCAGAAGCTGTCTCCGGCCGATCTGGATGTAAACCGCACGGAGACCTTCCCCGGGCCGGAGCGGGCTCAGGCCTTTATTACCGGGGACGGTTCCGGAAATATGTCCCGGAAGGACGTTCCTGAGGAGAGGCGGGAGCCGGAGGATTCCGGGAGTCTCCCGGAAGAGAGCGCTGCCGGTTCTGGGGAGGCTCAGCCGCAGGCTCCTGTTCCGGAGGTCTCTGACAAGGAGAGTATTCCGGGAGATGATCCTGCGGAGACTCTGCCCGGGGATCTGCCCTTGGAGATACCGGAAACGGTTTCCCCGGTACCGGTATCCCGGAAACGCTCTGAAACAGACTCCGGGGAGCGTTTTGTAAGGAGTTTCCGGACCGGAGGCTACCAGGAGTCCCGGGGCTGTTCGCTCCTGAGCTTCTATTATCTGGCAGTGCTGGCGGCAGTAACGGCGCTGGCAGTCGCTGTTGTGTTATCGCTTTTATAAAGTTTTTGTTATGTCTGTTTTTTCTGAATGGTTTAAAGCACAGTATCCGGATCTGTCAGGGATTTTTATCATGCCGCAGGATGATCTGGCCTGGGGGTTCTGCATTGCAATTGCGGTTCTTTTTGCATTGCTGCTGCTGTATCTTCCTTGCAGTGCCATCAGGATTTGGCTGATCGTGAATTTTATAAAGAAATCCCTGAGTGAAGCCTCCGGCGGGGATGACACCGTGGTCAGCCGCTGTCAGGAGTCTCAGAAGTTTTTTGAGGCTCTGGACGGACATGAGCGGCTTAAGCATCCGGGCCGGCTTTTTGAGAATATGCTTATCCGCTACCGCAAAAACGGCGAATGGTACTACTGCAACCGCGGCGAGGCCCGGGAGGTGTTTAACTGGCGCTATCTGGGAAGCGGTATACCGGTGAAGGGATTTGTGCCGTCTCTTCTGACAGGTCTTGGGGTTCTTGGTACCTTTATCGGCCTTCTGTACGGTCTTAATGATTCCGGGATTAGCGGCTGGATCACCGGTACCGGCGGGGAGCTTCCGGAGGAGGAGGTCAAGATCAGGCTGGGAGCGCTGCTGTCAGGAGCCGGAACTGCCTTTGTAACCTCGGTCTGGGGCATAGGGGCCAGCATTGTCGCCAATATCCTTATAACGCTGGTGCACCACACCGCAACTGGCTGGATCCATGATATCTGCCGTCAGCTGGATATGGCCTATCCTCCGAACGTATCCTCGGAAGCGGCACTGTCAGTTCTCAGTGAGGACAGCGGTGAGAGCGATAACCGGACGGTCCAGGGCTGCATCCGGGGCATGACCCGGGAAATCGTGGCGGCTCTCGACGGTATGTCGGACCGGATGACCAGAGAGCTTTCCCAGAAAATCACCATGTATATCCGGGATATGGATAACCGCACCACCGACGTGATTCTGAAAACCCTGGACAAGCTGGAGGATCGTCTTAACCGGGCGATCACCCTGCAGACCGATACCGTCAGGGCCGCCGGGGAGGAGTTTGTAAATTCTGCCAGAACCGCTACCGGCATTATTACCGCCCAGTACGAAAAAATCGGCAACAGTCTGGACAGCTACAGCCGGGACATCGCCGCCAACGTGGCCGACTGGCAGAGGACCTCCGGGAGCTTTGCCGCTCTCTGTTCCGAAATGGATATGAGTATCCGGACCGCTGTTTCCGGAAAGCAGAATGAGCTCCGGACTCTGGAGGACATGACAGCCACGCTGAGCGCTGCGGTAAATGAGCTTAATAACAGTGCGGCGGGCATGCGGCAGGGAATTTCTGCGGTATCGGATCTGGCCGCGCATTTTGATGAGCGGATACTCGTGCTCAGAAGGGCTACGGAGGAGCTGGAGCGCGGACTTCAGGGGATCAGAGGCTTTGAACCCCGGATTAATGAGTCTCTGGATGAAATGCTGGAAAAGAATGCCGGTTTTGTACGGCAGTGGTCCGAGGCCTACAACAAGACCATCCTTACCGGAATCCGGGAGCTCAGTAACGCCATAGAAAGCCTCCGGGAGGGGTGAGGCCGCTTCCGGAAAAACTTCCGGGAAGACTGAATCTGAAGGAACGGCCGCTTTTATGAAGGCGGCAGGAATGTGAGTCGGCGCTTATGAAGCAGAAGTTTAATTTTGATGTATTCACGAGAGATCTCTCTGCCATGTGGAGCGATTTCAACAGAAGCGTGCACCAGCTTACATTTTCAGAAGCAGCTCCCGTGGATGACTCGGAAATAGCCCGGATGTATGACGAGGCTACGGACAATCACCGCTATGAGGATTCCGGCAGAAAGTTCAATTATCGCGACTATATCAGAAAATCTCTTAAAAGCATTGATGTTACCGCTCCCGGCGGCAGCTATTCCTCCGGCTTTGCGGATCCCTCCCGGGATTTTGGAAGAATGTTTGTCAGCGACCCGGAGACGGCCCGGGACCGCAATCAGCGCTATGGCTTTCTGGCCGAAGTGGATTTCAAAAGGAAAAGCATCCTGTTTCTCCGCCGGGAGGCCCGGAATATCCTTAAAAAGGCCGAGGAGGGGACTCTTGCCGAGAGATCCTCCCGCAGCGTCCGGGAGCGGAATATGCTTCTCGGACGGCTTTTTATCAAGCTCTGCAATCTTGCCGAGGTGCGGAACGAGGTCTGGAAAAAAAACTTTATCAGCTATATTTTCGGGGAAAAAACCGGAGCGGTGTTTTTTACGCCCCTTATGAATCTCCGGTGGGAGGGACGGCCCCGGGAGATCCGTTCCTTTGATGAGGCCCGGGATTTTGCGGAGACTATTATGGCTCCGGAAAACACCGGTTTTCCGCTGTTTGATATCCGGGAAATCCATTCCGGATTCATGGAATGCCTGATTCTCAATGCCCTTACCGGACTGCTCCGCCCCATGACCTATGACCGTGCCGGTGCCGAGGGGCTTATCAGCGCCTGCCTGAGGCACTTCGGACGTCCCCGGAACCGCGAAGAGCTGATGGGGCTGGAAACGGAGTGGATGCGCAGCCTGGGGCTTGCAGGGATCTGTCTTTCAGACCTGTATTTTCTGTCCGAGATGGCTTCCGGCGATACCCCCCGGGCCGGAAAGCTGCAGTTTTATCAGGAATTTCGGAACTCCGGCCTGAAGCTTATCAGGATGATGCAGTATCCCTGGATTCGGGAACTGGAGTCTCCGGAGTTCCGCAGGTTCCGGGAATGCGCCGGCTTGTTTTACGGAGAGGCGGGCTTTCAGGATAAGGAGACCCGGGAAGGCCGGCTGGAACCGGGAGGAATGACGGTTTTCGGGAGAAATACGGCGGGCTTTTCAGACTGGCTTCTGGTACAGAGCTTTATTGATGCCGGGGGGCGCTACCTGGGAATTCCGGATACTCCGGAAAGCGGCCTTTCCGGGATCAGAACGGAGTGCGCCGGACTTGCGGTTGCGAACCCCGAACTCTGGCTCACCCCCCGGCTTCGCGTCCTTTTGGGCGAAATGCTGGGAATTCCCTGTCTTGGCAGAGTGCGTTTTTCAGAGGTCAACGCCTGTATCTTCAGAGAGGATGAGCGCTTCTTTCTGGTTTATTTTGCCCCCGCGGGGATTCCGGAGAGTTCCGGGGATGCAAGTGCGGCCGTCCATATCCGCTGTTTCCGGTCCCGGGAATATGCGCTGGAATATCTCTGGGGGCTTCAGCCATGATTAGGCCGCTCTGTTATGTGTTTTCCCGGCCTTTTTCCGCCGGAGAATACGGCCGGGGGGATCCGGAAACGCTTTTTGTAAGCCGGGAAGGGGAGCTTGAGGGGCTTTCTCCTGAAAACGGGGGAGGAATACCAGTTTTTGTGTGTCTCAGGGAGGAACCCGACAATCCCGTTTCCGCCTTCCGGAAGGTGCTGCACCTTGTCAGATCCGGAGCTCTTCTTGCTGATGCGGGGCTGTCGGGAGTGTGTTCAGACGTTACCCTGGCTTCTCTCGGGTACTGTGAGCTTCGGAAAAAGGCGGAGCTTGATCCCGGGTATCCGGCGTCTCCGGAGGGGCTTCGGGAAATGCTGGATCTTCTGAGCATTCTGCTGCAGGCTCTTTTTCTGGAAATTCCGGAGCTTTATGCCGACAGAACGGGGAAGCACTCCTCCCTGTGGAATCTGCCGGCGGTGCGGGATGCTGTTTCCGGAGTTCTCGGGAATTTTCGGGACAGTGTTCTCCGGGAGCTCTGCTGCGCTGTATCCGGAGAAAATTACTGGTTTCGTTCCTGGAGAATTCTGTTCAGCGGCGTGAATCCCCATCTTATTGCCGGCTGTAACGGCAGCATTCTTTCGGAAAATGCTTTAAAAAAATATTATCAGGATTTTTGCGAGCGCTGCATTTCCGGAGATCTCTATCTTCGGGCAAACAGCATTTTCAGCAGGATAAACTCCTGTCCCCGGGAGCGCTATCCGCTGCTTTTAAGATACTGGCTCAGCCGGGATGTTCAGTCCATGGTCACTGATTTCTGTGACCGGCTGGCGTTCTATCTTGGAGAGTTCCGGAGCTTCATTGACGCCAGCGGAGGTGTCGGAGGGATTGTGGCCGGACGGATTTTCCAGGAGATCAACAGTCACATAACCGAAGGTTTTTTCTGCGCTCACGGACTCTGCTATTATGCCTTTTTCAAGAAGGCGGTGATAGCGTATCCGGATATTAACGAGGCCGTGGATAATATTCTCCGGGAGCGCGAGAAATCGGGCAGTGTACTGGCAGGTATTTTTCCGCAGGAGCGTTTCCCTGATGCCCGGGCAGTTCTGGAAGAATACTTTTTCGGGGAGCAAACCCTGTTTGGCCGGAGTGCTGTCAGGGCTCTCGGGATGGACGTGATGCGCAGTCTGACCAGGCTTTTCCGGATCTCCTGCGATTATGACTGGCTTACGGATATTTCCGCTGCCGGAATTACCCGGGAAAATCTCCGGCTTAGGAAGCCGGATGCGGTTTACGAGGTAACCTCCGACCTTCCGGAGCTTTACGGAAGCTCTTTTCTGAAGCTTTATCAGGATCGGGGACGGAGTTCGTATCACTGTTTTATGGAGAAGCGGAATCAGTTTTCCGGCAGCAGCACCTCTGTTACCGGGATGTTCCGGATGCTGGCTGACTTCTATAGCGGAAAATCCCGCAGGGAATGCTATGCTTCCGGCGATTACCGGGTGCCTATGGCGGAGGTCTGGAAAACCGAAATCGGTTTTGATTCCCTGCGGCTTTATGTTCCCCGCCGTAACAGCGGGGATAATGATCCCGGCGGGAGCTCGGAGCGGATCGGAATTCTTTACGGCGGGATCTTCCCCGGCCGGGAGGCGGCGGTGCTTTCCGTGCTGGCCCAGGTGTTTCGGCTGACCAGCTTTAAGGTACTTAACAGAGACTTTTCCTCTGAAGCGGAGACAGGCAATGCTTAAACCGGATTACAGGGGCGCGGATGATTCCGGCCATGCTGACAGTGCAGATTATTCCGACGGCAAGAATTTCTGGATGTCCTACACGGATATCATGACGGCGCTCTTGTTTATTTTTATTATCATCATCTGTTCCGTGATGCTGCTTTCCATGTCTTCGTACCGGGACAAGAAGGAGCTTCTGGAGGAAAATTCCAGGCTCCGGGCCAGAAACGAGGAGCTTTATCTGGAAAAACGCAGTCTGGAGGCGCGGAACCATGATCTCAGTCAGGAGCTTTCCCGGTACAGCGAGGCGGACAACCGGCTGAGGTCGGTAATGCGGAGAATATACGAGAGACTTCTTGCGGAAGGTGTGATGGTGACTTTGGACGAGGCAAACAAAACCATTCACATCGACTCCAATCTCATGCAGTTCGAGTCCGCTAAATACGATATTCCGGAGCGGTATCGGGATACAGTGCGCCGGATCAGCACCGTACTTACGGAGGAGCTCAGATCTGCCAGGGTCAGGGGAGATATTGATACGGTCTTTATCGAGGGACATACGGACAAGAACTTTTATGACAACCGGGCTCTTCATGGCAACTGGGGACTTTCAGCCCTGCGGGCCATTTCCTTCTGGGAGGAGCTTCTGTCCAGCGGCAGGGACCTTGACAGCTACACCAACAGCGAGGGGAAAAGGCTGTTTTCTGTCAGCGGTTATGCGGAATCGCGTCCGGCACCGTGCTCCGTTGAGGGCCGGAAGTACCGGGAAACTGCAGAATCAGGGGCAGTCCCGGAAAGTTCCTGTCCGGGGCCGCTTCCTTCGGATACGGAATCCGACAACATGAACAGAAGAATCGATATCCGGTTTACGCCATACCATCGGGAGCTCAGGGCACGCAAATGAATGAAGAACAGGCTGTCTTTCCCGGCAACGGGCCGCTGGCCGTTCCATCAGAAACCGGTTCTCCGGGCAGTCAGACTCCGGCGGAGAGCGCCTCCCGGAGAGAGTTCCTGGAGTTCTGGGCGGGCTACGGCCGTTTTTATCGTCTCTATTCCTGCCGGGAGGACAAAGCGGCAAGACGGGAGCTGGAAAGTCTTTTCCGGCGCGGAGGAAATCTGCTCAGCGGGGGCGGTATCCGGCTCTCTCCTTCGCAGCGGGATGATGTTAAAAAATACCTCCGGCTGGCGCTGGACAGCTCATGCTTCGGGAGCGATCCCGTATTTCAGGAGGCGATCGGACGGCTTTGCGGTGCGGAGACGGATCTTTCAGGAGAGGAGGTGCTTTTTCAGAAAATCCGGGATTATGGCATTGCCGGGGAGGAGGCTGCGGGAGAAGGAATGGATTTCGTAAGCGATGCGGAGAGCATTGCCAGGGGGGTTCGTATAAGCCCGCGGAGGGCGGGGAGCGGCCTTAACCGCTATATTCTGAAGACCGGAATTCTGCTGATGATGCCGCTGGTGCTTCTGGCGGCGGTGCTTTTTGTTTTACTGTGACGGGGATACATGATTTTTCAGATTCTTAAAACCGGGGGCTGGGAGGAAATTCCCGAGGCACTTCTGGGACAGTACGATGACCGGATCTTCAGAAATCTGAAACAGCTCCGGAGCTTTTATGAAAAACTGCGAAAAGGGATTTCCGATACCCCTCTGTTTTATGAGCTTATCCGGAATGCGGATTCCTGCGGCCTCTCTCTTGATATGGAGAAATACAAAAGTCTGAACTTCTTCCGTTACTGGGCTGGCAATCATTACAGCCGCAAGTTTATGATCCGGAATTTTGGCTTCGGGGATCTTGCGGAGATTGGCGAACCGGATATCCTCCGCTATGTGTGCCGGAAATTTCCGCTCATTATAGACTGCCATTATCCTTCCGGGGCTGATGAAATCGGCTTTGCGGTGATATTCTGCTTTCCGGACTCCCGTTTATGCCTGCTGGATCCGCGCGAGGCTCCTCTGGCGATTCCCCGGTTTATCTATGATGATCTGGCAGGAATTGATTTTTTCTGCGATCTGGAAAGCTTTCAGGCTCCTGACAGACTCCGGCAGATGAAGAGCATTGATTTCGCTACGGAAAAAATTCTTCTGACTCAGCCGAATGCTACCGGAAAACTGCCGGATTTCAGACTGGCTATGGACAAGGGGATTAATGTCTACCGGATTTTTGATACCCGGGCCTCGGAAAACTACCTTAAGGCGGTAGCCGGGGCGAAACGGAGCAGCTTTTGCAGAAGGCACCGCCTCCTGCTGTTTTATGCGGCCGGAGCCGTGCTCCTTGTTCTCCTCAGGCTGATTGTGGCATATCAGAGGTAGTTTCCCTGCGGGAGGCGAATGACAGGGAGAGCCTGGGAGGCACTGGAGCTCCGGAGGCCGCGGCTCCCGGAGCGTGATTTCCCGGCACGTTTTTCACAAAATGGCGCCTTTGATATAGAATTATAGTGTTGCCAGGTTTTCTGTCTGAAATCGCGTTTATGTTTTTTCGGCCTTCGGTATCGGCCGGACAGCCCTCCCGGGGATGCTTCGGGGAGTAAGGTGTTTTATGAGTAACAGCAGACTGTTTTTGGTGCCCGAGAAGGGGGTTCTGTGTCCTTACACAGATCCGGTGTTTAAGCTGGATCCGTCGTTTAATGGTCTTATCAGTCATATTGCCGAGGGGGATTCCTTTCTGATGGTGATGAACCGTCCGGAGGGGCTGCACGCTTTTGAAAGCATTCCCCAGAATTCCTTCCGGGGGGTTATCGCCCAGGAATGTCTGCTGGTGAGAAAGGTTTGTCCGGATAATTTTGATCCCCTCCGGCAGTCTCCCACGCTGTTTGTCTCGGTAAAGGGCTTTGCCGTGGTGGACTGGGTTTCCACGGCGGCTGCCATCACTGAGCATGGCGGGCATTTTACCTCCTACTACTTCACTTCCGATTACCGGAGAATCGTCTATTCTGATGCCGCCGACGAACGGCTTCTGATTTCGCTGCACAATCAGCTGGTCATGATGGCGGAGTATTTTCGGAAATGCTTTATCCAGCCTCCGTATTTTCTGATGTCGGCTGAGCACAGCCGCAATATTCTCCGGCTGGTATTTGCGCTGCTTCTGGTAATGCAGCGGCAGGATCGGGAGCTTCTGGAAACGGGAGTGCCGAATCTGTTTCAGGAGGTTACCGGAAAGGAAATAGCGGAGCATTTTGCCGGAATGACCTCCTATAACGATCTGGTACAGGAGATTTCTGACAGAATTTATCCCCGTATTGAGCATTTTGCCATTAATATTGCCGGTCCGATCAGCCGTGATACCAGCCTGGATCCTGATGCCCTGCGGTTTGAAATGGATGCTATCCGGGATGAGCTTATGGATCTCCGGAGCTACATCAGGCACGGGCACGGTGACGGCGAGGATTCGCAGAAGAGCGGCTCTTCCGAGGATCTCGCGGTGGATGACATGCTGGATGACAAGGCGGAAATAGAACGGAAGCTTAATGATCCCCGCATGCCGAAGGAGGTGATCCGGAAATACCAGAAGGAGGCCAAAAGACTCAGACTGGCTTCCGGGGACCGTGCCGAATCGGCCATGGTGCGCAACTACATCAATAACCTCATGTCTCTGCCATGGATCGAGGAAACCGAGGTTAAGGATGATCTGGAATACGCGCGCAGGGTACTGGATGAAGATCATTACGGACTGGAAAAAGTCAAGGAGCGCATTCTGGAGTATCTGGCAGTACAGAAGCGGTCTGACAGACTGCATGCCCCCATTATATGCCTGGTGGGGCCTCCCGGCGTGGGAAAGACCTCTCTGGGCCGTTCTCTGGCACGGGCTACAGGAAGAAAGTATACCCGTCTGGCTCTGGGCGGCATTCATGACGAGGCCGATATCCGGGGCTTCAACCGTACCTATACCGGTTCTGATATGGGAAAAATCATGCGGGCTATGACCAAGATCGGAGTCAATAACCCGCTGTTTCTTTTAGACGAAATAGACAAGGTTTCCGGTATCAGCAACCACGGCGATCCCTCGGCCGCGCTTCTGGAGGTTCTGGATCCGGAACAGAACAATTCCTTCATGGATACCTATCTGGAGGTGGGGTTCGATCTCTCGAATGTAATGTTTGTCGCCACTGCCAACACCCTGGATATCCCGGCACCGCTTCTGGATCGCATGGAGATTATTCAGCTGGATGGCTATACCATGGAGGAGAAGTTTCAGCTGGCCCAGAAATTTCTGATTCCGCGGCAGTTTCAGTACAACGGGGTTTCCCGGGAGGAGGTGGTGATTACCGACAATGCGCTCCGGGAGCTTATTACCAGCCATACCAGAGAGGCCGGAGTCAGAAATCTGGATCGTCTTATTTCCCGGCTTTTGCAGAAGGCTGTGAAGGAAATCCGTCTTTCCAGCAGGAAGATTTCCAGAATCCGCATAGACTGCCGGAAGCTTTTGTCCTATCTCGGCCCCGGAGAGCCGCCGCTTAAAAACGAGCATCGGGACATTGTGGGCACAGTGAACGGGCTGGCCTATACCCCCTTTGGCGGCGATGTGCTGTCGATTGAGGCTGAGGCTATGCCGGGGCAGGGCCGGGAGGTGTTCACCGGCAAGCTGGGCGATGTCATGAAGGAGTCTATTGCCGCCGCCATTACCGTGGTAAGAGTGCTGTCATCGCGTCTCGGAGTACCGGATGATTTTTTCAGGAAGCATGATCTTCATATCCACTTTCCCGCCGGAGCGGTTCCCAAGGACGGGCCCAGTGCCGGTGTCAGCATTGCCACCGCCATTGTCAGCATTGTTACCGGAATTCCGGTACGGGGAGATATTGCCATGACCGGCGAAATCTCCCTTCATGGCAAGGTGCTGCCCATCGGAGGGCTTAGGGCAAAGCTCAGTGCTGCCAGAAGGGAAGGAATTCGTGACATTCTCATTCCGGATGAAAATGTGAAGGATCTGGAGGAGGTGCCGGCAGCGATCAGAAAGGATCTTAATATTATGCCGGTGAAGAACATCGAAGAGGTTCTTGCCCGGGCTTTCCGCTGCGACGTTCTGAAAAACCTGGGGGCACCTTCCTCCTGACCGGACGGTGTTTTTACCGTGCGCTTCCGGAAGACCGTTCCACTGCCCAGATTTCTTTTTATGGCCGGAACGGTTTTTTTACGCCCGTGCCCCGGAAATGAGAGGAGCGAAATCTCAATGGGGCAGGTGTCTTTCTGTACGTCCGGGATTTGCAGAATCGGCTGCCGGGGGTACCGGGGAGGTGAAAGGCATCTTCTGTCCGGAATGCCGGAGCAGTTTTTTTGTGCTATCCGGCCGTTTTTCAGCTGACAGAAAGGCCCCTGTCTGTGCCGGAAGGTAATTGTCTGTTACCGGAATAATTCCGTTTTTCTGGCGGAGAATCCCGCAGCCGGAGGCAGTAATCCTGCTTCTCAAAGTGCCGGGAGCCGGCGTTCCTTTGCGGAATTGCAGTACTATGTGAGTTTTTATGAACAACGGGGAGCTTTTTTGTCTGAAAATCCCTGCTGTTCGGAGAATGTGATACAAAAAAATGGCCTGTTCCGGGCGCTGAGAGGCTGAAAATCGAAGGACAAATCATGTCGCGCAACGCAAAATCAGGGGGGAGAAGCATTAAATTAGTGATCTCGTACGAAAAATCATTGATTTTATCTGTTTTTAACAATGATAAAAGGCATAATTTTGTTTGAACAAAGACGAGAAGCTTTTCATGCACCGCGTGGGAGTTTTAAAGTCTGGGATAACAATCTATTTCACAAAGTGAGTGAAACGAGGACCTTATGACAAAGAGTCAATTAATTGAAAAGATGGCCGAGATTGGCGGCTTAACCAAGAAGGATGCCGAGAACGCTCTTTCTTCTCTTTTGCAGGCTGTTCAGGAGTCTCTTGCCGCCGGTGAGAATGTCGTCCTGGTTGGTTTTGGTACTTTTGAAGTTCATGACCGCAAGGCTCGCGAGGGGCACAACCCCCGTACCGGCGAGAAGGTTCAGATCCCTGCTTGCAAAGTTCCTGTATTCCGTGCCGGCAAGCTCCTGAAGGAAGCTGTTAACAAGCCTAAGAAGAAAAAGTCTGCCAAGAAATCCTCTTAATGCGGCAGGCAGTGGCTTGTTACCGGACACTGTGATTTTGATTAAAGCAATGTGGCGCACGCGAGTGCGCCTTTTCGTTTTCCGGCAGCTATGAAAATCGGGGCCGGCACAGAGATTTGGTGCTAACAGGGCGCGTTTAGTGTACAATGCACGGATGTGTTGCAGGTTCCGGTGTTTTTGAGGCGGGAAACGTTTTCCTGGTGAAGCGTTCCTGACGTTATTCACGGAGTCTGAGGTAAAATCCCGGGAGAGGAAAATTCGTGGGCTTTTGCCATGCTGCAGGGAGCGGATCCCCGGCGGCGAAGCAGATTGAAGTTTTATGGTCGGAGTAAGAGTTTAATGTTTACAGACAAGCTCCGCGAAGGGTCAACAGGGCCTGTCGCAAAGTTTTTATTCATTATTATCATGGTATCGTTTGCCATTGCCGGTGTTGGCACCTACCTTGCACCGAAGATTGATCTTAACCCGGCAAAGGTTAACGGAAGGTCCATCAGCAGCGGTGAACTGGAGCAGCAGTTCCGGCTGGAGAAGAACAGACTGGAAAGACAACTGGGAAATTCATTCCGGGAGCAGGCACGGGATCCGGCCTTCAATGCCGCACTCAGAAAGCAGACCCTGGAAAGAATGATCACCGATCAGGTGGTTTCCGACCATATCTATAATTCCGGTGTGGTGGTTTCCGATGATCTGGTAAAGACCAAAATCCGCGAGATGCCGGAATTTCAGGTAAACGGCAAGTTTAGCGATGCCCAGTTCAAGAAGGTGCTGAGTCTGGCCGGATATCCTTCCCCGCTGTTCTTTTCGGAAGCTCTGAAGGGCGATATTGCCAAGGAGATCTATCTGAAAACTGCGTTCGACAGCGGCTTTGCTCTTCCGGATGACGTGGCGGTGATTGCCAGAATCCAGACTCAGGAGAGAACCTTCAGGAAGATCGACATGGCTCTGGATTCCTACAAGAAGAATCAGACCGCTTCCGATGCCGAGATCAAAGCCTACTATGAGGCGCACAGCAAGGATTTTCTTTTGCCGGAAAAGGTCAAGGTATCCTACATTTACATTACTTCCGGTGATTTTGTAAAAGATGTGAAATATACCGACGAGGATCTTAAGAAGTTCTTCAACCTCCATGCCGAGCTTTATACCATCCCGGAGAAGCGTACCGTTTCGCATATCCTGATTACCGGAGAGGATGCCGAGGAAAAAATTGCCGCTGTGGCCGAGGAGCTTAAAAACGGTGCCTCCTTCGAGGAGCTTGCCAGGAAGTATTCCGAGGATCCGGTGAGCAAGGATAAGGGCGGCCGTCTGCCGGCTTTTGCTCAGGGGGTAATGGATTCCTCCTTTGAAAAGGCTGCCTTTGCTCTGGAGAACAAGGGTGATGTTTCCGAACCTGTAAATACTCAGTTCGGCTGGCATCTTATCCGTCTTGACGGTATCGAGCCGGGGCACGGTGCGGAGTTTGAGCAGGTCAGAAATGACGTCATCGAGCAGTACACCAAGGTGCAAAGCCGGGAACTCTATATGGACAAGAAGCAGATTATTGCCGATACCAGCTTTGAGAATCCTGATTCTCTGGATGCTGCCATGCTGGCCGCCAATGCCGCCCGGGAGGAAGGCGGAGAGATGTCCAAATCCGTGCAGATTAAAACCAGCGATTTCGTTTCCAGCGGAGATCGGGATGCCGTTTTCCCTCTTAATCAGCCAGAAGTGCAGCGGGTGATGTTCCAGAACGAGATTCGGGACGGTTCGGTGAACTCTGACGTGGTTGAGCTTGGCGACAATGCCATGGTGGTGCTGCATGTGGAAGGCTACAAGGAGCCGGTGCCCAAGCCTCTTAATGATGTCATGAATGAGGTTCGCGATGCAGTTATCGCCGCCAAGGCTGAAGAGGCTTCCGGAAGCACACTGAAGGCGGTTACAGAAAGTCTGGCAAAGAGCGAATCTGTGGAGAAGTTTGTCCGGGATGGTCTTATTGTGCTGTCCGAGCCGGTTACCATCAGTCGCATTAAAGCCGGCGATGTAAATTCTGAAGTGGTCAGAAATCTTTTTGCCATGCCGGTTCCCGAGAAGGGCAATGTGACCTACAAGTCGTTTACCGGTGCAGCCGGAAGTTATATTCTGGTGCTTACCGATGTGGTGAATCCTGTGCTTCCGGAGGATTCTGCCCGGGACAGCTTCCTTAACAATCAGATATATAACTTCCGCTATGGCGAGGACAATCAGATTGTTATTGATTCCTCCCGCGCTGAATCCGATATTGAATACAATCAGAACCGGGAATTCCTGAAGAGTCAGGAGGATCTGAATAACGGCTGATAACGGAATTCTTTCATAGGTCAGAAATCTCCGAGAGGGCGCACCTTTCGGGGATTTTTTTGTTTCAGGTGGTGTGGCTTTTCCAGGAAAGCTGTCGCATTTTTTCTGATAGCCCGTATGTACCGGTATGTGCGTAACGGAGGACTGCATTTATGCTTTCAGGGGCAGAGTGAACGCATTATCTTGTAACCTGGGCATGCCTGCAGCAGAAGCCGGGCAGCGGTTTTTTAGTAATTATTCATCACAGCAGAATGAAAAGGTTCTTCGTCATGCCAAATACGAACTCACTGCGTTCGCAATTGACGTGGACGCTCTAGCGGTTGCTTTTTCCGTGTTAATGCTAGCAGTGCTTAAGCAAAATGTTTCAAAACCTGGCTAAATGGTTTGTTTTTGGCAGGCTCCTGTCATCCGGGAAAATTCGTTAAACTAATCCCTTTTCAGATACTTATTTCTGATAGCACTGGAAAAAAGTCTGACATTCCGAAACCGCTCTGACTTCCTATCATGCAGATGAGGCAGATCCCTGCTTTTTCTTATAGAAAAGACCCATGAACCCAGTATATGGTTGCGGGCGTAAACCGCATAGTCAGCGTGTAGTTGCTTTCTCATTCTTATCCTTATTTTATTCATGCATAGCTGATTCTTGCTTCTTAAAAATCTGATTTATGATAGCTTGTTATATAAGGAGTTTTCTGGTGTTTGGTACATAATTGTATTAGCAAATTAAGCTTTGTCTAAAAAATGCTAATAATTCAATTTACATTTGTCTATTTTGTTCAATTAACATTTGGATGTTATTTGAGAGATGTACCTATCGAATGACAGAGAGGGATCTTTGTCCAGGGCTTTTATGAGAATCAGGTACTTCAGCCAGTAATTCCCAAGCTGAATGGTGGAACTGCTGAGTATCTGGCTGAAGTTTTGAGCAAGCCAGTTTTCTCCCCAGAATGTGATGCATTGATCTGCAAGTGTCGGAGAAGTTATAAAAACACCGTTGTTCCTGCGGTATGCTTTTACATCTGAGATGCCTGCATTTTTTGCCAGCCTGGATATTATGTCGCGCCATCTGTCTCTTCCCGCTATTCTGCGGTTT
>NZ_KB899636.1:1721519-1729678 GCF_000378405.1 Succinimonas amylolytica DSM 2873
GATCAGAGATAACGTCATGGGAGAAGCGCTTATTCTGCCCCCGAAATTTACTTCGTTATTCTTTCCTTGCATCCTTTCGTGATAAGCCCGCTGCAGCATGCTGACATATTGTCCGTTTACCGGCTTGCGTTTCTCATATCCCTGCAAAATAAGCGTTGTTATCAGCGTGCCCAGTTCATAGTGCCGTAACAGAGGGATGAACAGATTTGAAGACAGCTGAGAGAGCCATGCTGAACGCTGCCGGTTTCCTGCTTCAGGATGCGGTACCTCAGGATATCCGGACAGCATGTTCAAAATAGCGCGGCCGCTGTACTCAAGGTAGCAGGGCAGAGCCTCAATCAGCGGATTATCCTGATAACTCTCTATTGGATACGGTGTGTATTCAGCCTCAATTTTATGAATGCCATGCGCCATAATTGCTGCTCTGTCCCTGTTGAACGTTATTCCAAGTCAATGTTACCACCGCTGAAGTGCATGTCTAATCCCAGATTTCTGTTTTCCGCTGACCGATCATGATTTGAGGTTTTCTCATGAGTTTTCTTTTCCGAAAGGCCGGATACTGTTTCAGCAGAGTTCGAAGACGCCGATGCCGCAGTTTCTTTCGGCTCAGGAACCTTTTCCGGCGGCGCCGGCATGCTGTCTGAGCTTGTCGGTACCCGCGGAGAACCGGATTCTCTGTTTTCAATTTCATTACTGCGGTTTTCCCTGATGCCCTCTACTTTTTTCCTGACGGATCGCGGATCTGCGGGCTTCTTTGATTTCGCATCGTTCACAATATCGTCCATCAGTGACATCTGCTCGCTTTTGAATGCCTCATCCCTGAGCTGTTCTTCCGCTTCTGTTTTTACAGCGGTCTTAATGTATTCCTGGGCAGCCCGCAGGGTCATTCCGGTCAGGTGGGCGCTTGACGGAGCAAGCGAGCATATGACATATTTGCACGGCTTGCGGGCTTCATCAGGCTGCAGCCAGGCGTGCGTAACATCCGAGGGGTCAAGAACAAGCTGCCATCCCTCGAGATACTGCGGCGAGTTATAACGACGGAAGTATTTGAGATATTCGCTGTCTTCCGGAAGATAACGTATTCCTTCAACACACAAGCCCTTTGCCGAACATGTGGGAGTGTAGTGTTTCAGAAGGGTCAGCCGCAGAATTCTCGGATCTGTCTCATGCCGCAGGAATGATTTTCCGCGGCTTTCATAATACTTCCAGATGCTCAAACACCTGTTTGGAACATTGCCTGGCAAATCGTAAGGCGTATTTATGCGTTTCCGCCGGTTTAAGATCAGTATTGCCCTGATTACCATAAGCCGATAGTCGTCAAGCGTCAGTACAGCATCGCCCCTGCTGTCTTTATCTCCGGCTTTGCGAAGAATCCTTCCGTCCTTAAGTACCAGCCCGTGCCTGATAAGATTGTGCCTCACACGATATTGAATCAGCCCGATGCTGTTTTCCACCGTCCCTTTCTGATCGCCTCGTCCGGTTGAGGTAAAACACACATCTATGCCGTAAGCCCGATTAAGATGAAGCACCTGATCAGTGGTAAGCTCGGCATTATCAGCAACTATCTTAGCCGGAACTCCCTGAGCCGGCCACCATCTGCGGACAATATCAATGCCATGCCGTTTGCAAAAGGATGTCTTTTCCTCTATGGCGCAGAACAGGGCATCCCCGGCTGTCTTTAACTGCGGAGCTTCAAATGAGAGATCAAAGCCGACAATCATTCCCGTAAAAACATCTGTGACTACGTAAAGATACGGTCTGCCCACTACTTCGGTACGGTCATTGTTAAGCAGATTTATATTGTCCAGGGTGGAATCAATCGTATGTTTCCTAGATATCCGGGGATTGCAATTGAAAAAGAAAAGTTCTAAATTCGAGACTGGGAGATCTCAACCCGATTAACAGCAATATCAGAAAGCAAAAAAGAATTGACGGGATATAAGCAACATTCCTGCTTTTGGCCTACACTTAACCATGAGGGGCTGACACTGATGTGATAAAGAGTCTAAAATAGGGATCGTTCTCCCCCTTGTTACCACTTGCAAGCGGCATTTTTAGAGAGGTTAGACGGTTAGGGACATTTTGTTTTTAGGAATCATGCGGTGTATTTGGAATTGGAAAGCCCGGAAACGGCGTTCCGGTTTCTGACATATACATATCATGCGGTTATATTGCCTGCAGAGGCCATAGTTCCTCGCAACCAGATGGCCGTGTTGCGAACACCGTTAATGACTCCATTGATAATTTCTCTGCCTGCTGATGTTTCAGAATCGGTTTCTGCTGATTCGTGACATCCCTCATCTGCTTTTTCGCAGTTTTCCTCAGCATGAGCAGGCTGCATTGCTGTGGCAGCTTTGCAGGCCTTTTCTACCTCGGGGAGCCATGGAAGCAGGACACTGTCAAGCTTCTCAGGATGCAGTCTGTATCCGGGAATCTTTCGGATGTTGTCTAGCACATACTGAAGGTACCTGACAGGATTCAGTCCGTTCTGAGCTGCCGTTTCCACCAGGGTATAACAGTCAGCCAATGCCCTGGCTCCAGCAGGCGAGCCGGAGAGCATCCAGTTCTTCCTTCCAACAGCAATAAGCCTTATATTGCGTTCGACGGTGTTGTTCGAGATATCGTAGTTGCCATTCTCGAGAAATGCCTTGAAGTCGTTCTCATAATTCAGACCATACTTAACGGCGGCCATGAAGTTGGACTTAGGCAATATCATCTTTTCATCCACCAGCCTGTGGAAATAGGCGAACAGATCCTCCACAACAGGTCTGGATTTCTCCTGGCGAATCTTCAGTCTTTGCTCTGCCGTCAGGTTATTGCATTCCTTCTCAATATTGAATAATTGTGCCGTCAGAAGCAACACATGAGCCAGCCTTGTCGGTTCTTTGCCCTTGTATGCGCCCAGCTCATCCAAAAGGCAGGCCTTAAACTTCCGATTCAGGTGAATCCAGCAGAGCAGCCTGTGGGCAAAATGGTTATATCCTGCGTATTCATCAGTTTCAATAGCTCCATTGAAGCCCTCCAGGAGTTCATCAGCATAAGCTCCTGCTCTGCCTGGAAAGTATGCAAAGGCAGCAATCTTCTGTTCCGCCCATTTTGAGGACGCAACGGCCCACAGGTACGACTTCCCGGTCGTGCCGTCTTCTCGCGAGTTTCCGTTTCGAAGTACCAGCAGAGGTGTTTCATCTACGTGTATGACATCTTGTTGCTTCAGATGGTAAAGCAATCGTTTAACCACATACCTGAAAGCTATTTCATCTGCTTCGATTATCCAGCTGCTCATGCTTTTGCACGGTATTCGGAAGCCTCCCGACCATTCGCAGAAGATTCGTTCCTGTCTGTATAACGGCAACGAAGCGGAGCATTTCAGCCAGATGATTGTTGCCAAAAGCCTATTGCTACAGGCACTGTGGGAAAGCAGCTTTGAATGCTGAGCTTTCGGTCTTACTATCTCAGAAGTTTCCCGTTCATGATTTTCATGATTCGGGCAGGCATAAACATTGCGATGATGCCGTATCAGCCCGATGTTTACCTCAATGGAGAGTTCTTTGCTGTACACCTCGTCATAGAGAATGTTCATTTTGGTTCCGCAAAGAGGACATCTCTGCTCTTCAGGATGTACCTTATCAGGGATATCAATTTTCTTAATGAGGGGATTGTTCTCAAGGTCGTCAAGATTCATGACGTTACGGCTTCCGGTGTTACGGCCTTTTTTGGGAGTTGTATTACCAGAAACCCCGGCATTGGTACTACCATTACTGGAAGCATGATGATCAGACAGCTTCGTTTTTTCCCCATTATCAGATGTTTCTCCTAAGTTCCCATCTTTGTCAGAAGAATTAAGACCCTGTATTTCATTATCCATTCCGGCAAACAAATCGATAACACCGTAATCGTCCGGTAGTTCTTTCAGATTGATACCCAGGGCTTTTTTCAGTACTTTTTGAAGCCGTTCGCTATTACCAACTTTGAAATACTTTCTGATCATCATGTTGATGCGTGTTACAGCATGATCCCAATCATCTCTGACCTCGCCGGCATATTCAAGAAGCTCCAGAAACAGTGTAATTATCTGAACATCGCCGTTTTGCGCGGTCAGGATAGTCTTGAGAATCTCTGCCCGGGATTCTCTGGACTCCGCTCTAATAAGTTCAAGTAATGCAAATGACAATTCCATATAACACCGGATATCTGGATGAGACCTTGCAGCGCCTTTAATTATACAATCTTTTACGCAAAATTGATATAGATATTCTACGATACAGGATGTATGCAAATCTATTATCTATAGATTTGATGTATTCAGCTCTTTGGTGTAATGCTTTGGATCGATTGTAAGACCGTCCAAAAGCCATCTAAGCTGTCTGGAAGTAATTTCTCTGGCTTCGTCGGCATCTTTGGGCCATTTCAGGGATCCGTCTTCAAATCTTTTATAAAGCAGACAGAAACCGTCACCTTCCCAGACAAGCACCTTCAGCCGATCCTTGCGCCGGCCGCAAAAGAAGAATGCACATGATTCATATGGATTAAGTCCGTGCTTCTGCGATACAAGACTTCTTAACCCCTCAATACCCGCCCGCATATCAGTATGTCCGCAGATTATGAAGTATTTCTGAACCCTGGAAATGTCGCCTAACATGATGATACCGCCTTGATTAACATTAACAGCTGTTCAGGTGCAATATCGCCGCTGATATCCAGAGTAGTCTGATTTTTTAAAGTGATCGTGCCTAGCGTTCTTGCTGATAACCGGGGCTGACAGGAAACGGGAGAATCAGTGATCTCAACGAGATCCGGAATATGCTGCGGACTCGCAGGATAGGAAATAACGGGAAGAACAAGACCGGGAAATGATTCACCTCGGGAGATCCTCTCTTTGAATATTTTGATCCACTTGTAAAGCATGGAATTACTGATGCCATGACTGAAGGCATACTGACGAACTGAAAGATTACTGGCGGCGCAGTCGGTAAGCATTTTGGCATACTTCTCGACTATCGCCTTATTTGAAGAACTAACCATCGGAACCTCCTGATAATTTATCCGATGGCTACAATGGTACCTAAAACAAAGTGGTTTTATCAGACCGTATATCTGGGAAACTTACAATCAATCTCATAAACATGTCCCGGCCCCTTTGCAATATCATACGTGCTTCCCGTAAGCGGCCTGACGTCCTTTTCATACTCCCTTGCCGTGCTTTGAGCCTTTGCTCTGTCAGCCTTTGGATATGTCGAAGTGTAATAATGACGAAACTGATTGAAGGTTGGCGATTCTTCCTGCGATACGTTTTTTGACGCCATCCAGTCATGAAGAAATTTGCTGTAGGCATTTTTGACAGAATCGTGTTCCGGAACCAAAAGCATTTTCCGGCAAACCCTGTCAAATTCCTTCCTTATCTCATCGTTCAGTCCCGGCGCGGCATTGGTCAGCGAACTTTTCCTTCCCGGCTTTTCCTTGTACTCCCTTACCTCTTTCTTGGGAGCCCAGTCCGGCATAAGAACTGCCGGAACCTGGCCTCTCTGCCACCACAAGACCAGAGTGCGCTTGATTTTACGCTGCCAGGCCAGACGTTCATTTCCTTCAAGTCCGGCGCTCATATCCTTGATGAGATTTCTCAGGTGATTTTTCTCAAACGGACGAGCCCCTTCCTCAAGCAGAGGTTTAATCAGTTCCAGATTTTCCCGTCCGCGACTGATTTCCGCTTCCGTTGCTTTTCGGAACTGCAGTTCTGAGTACGGATCAGGAATTTCCACAAAGGAGCCTTGATCGCACTGCTTCTGGAAATCCCCAAGCGTGAGTTCATCGCATACCGGAGTATCGCGTTCCATCGGAAAAAGCCAAACCTTCTTCTCATCCCTCTGTATCAGCCTGTATTTGGCATCGTCATTGGACCTGAACACGGTATTAACAAGATACATGGCTATTCTCCCTGAAATCTCTGAGATGGCAGTCCGTCAGCAGTTTGCTGTGATCCGGAAATACGAGCAGCTTGCGGCTGAGCAAAATTTTAAGCCCGTCCGTAACAGAAAGCGATATCCCTTTATCAGGCAGCGGTTCCAGTTCTCCTGATGCGGAACTGTATTGCAGGAAATAATTGCAGACGATCTCCCGCTTAAGAATATCAAGCATAAATTTCAGATCCCTGTCTGTGAATCTGGTTTCCCGGTAGGGATGCAGGATTTCAAGATTGGAACAGAATATTCGGTTATATGACTTGGAGAGAAGAACGCACCAGGGAATACCCTTTCTTTTCCAGTATTCAGACTCGATTTGCAGCTTTGCCCTGGTTCTGCCGTTTTCCAAATCCCGCTCGCTGCTCTTGACTTGAAAGGCTTTTTTGAAAACCGAACCGTCAGGCTTCTTCCAGGTAACCAAAAAGTCTGTGGTCATGATTGTCCCGCCTCTGGTATACCCCGGATGACACAGATGAAGTTCATCGGCTATTTTAGCAGTGATATCGGGATCCAGCGGAAACTGCTCCCGAACCTCTGCTACATCATCATTCCAGTCAAGCTGAAGCAGTGTCAGCGTTTCGCCGTGAGACATGTTTTCAAAGGTTCTTCCGAATCTCCCGATAAACACGCGTTCGCGCTGAGTTCTGGAACAAACTTCCCTCACGGTGAAAGCAGGACGATACTTTTCACATCGCCCATCACCGCGTCCCTCTTTGACAAACTTATCCCAGTCTTTGATAAGAAAGCTTTTCTTGGTGTTCATGCCTACTCCTGTTAAGACAAATGTTGTTTGTCTCTACATTGACAGATCTTATTTAATCGTAAGGGAAAAGGCAAGATTTAGACAAAAGTTATTACTGAAAATATGACATATGTTAATTAAATTTGGAATGGTTTTTGGACAAAGCTTGTTTGACTAACACAATAATAGCGATTAGTTATCAAGAAAAATATATTTTTGGGTATGTGTAGAAAATTTTTAATGAGCCTGTTTTTGAAGGGTATAGAAATATAACCGCATCCGTTATGTGTTACTATACTTGCTCAGATAAATATGTTTAAAAATATTAATTTAAAATCTGCGGCAATTTTTTGTTTACAGTCTTGCTGCTGCTTTTATAATAAGCGCTGTCAAAAGTTGTAAAGGGTAGAAAGCATGAAAGAACTTGACGAAAAACTTCTTAAAAATTTGCCAGATGATATTAAGATAATTCTGAAGAACAGCAAAGCTCAAAACGAGGATGAAGCGAACAGTATTAATCAATTTGGCGAGGTCAATTTTTTCGACGTAAGTTTTAACAGCCTTTTTAAGGATCCTGATTATCTGAGGAGATTTTACCGTGATTTTGCAGAACGGGAGGTTACGGCTGATTGCATTGAAGTGGTTACCCTGAAAACAAGAGAGTCTTTCAAAACGCAGATCAGCAATGATCTGGGATTCTATGTAAAGCATGGGGATGATGAGGGGGACGAGTTCATCGTTCTGGTGGAGGCTCAGAGCACCTGGAATCCCAATATGCCTTTTCGTTTTCTGGAATATATCACCGCGACCTATGGTAATTACATTGACGATCATCATTATGATAAATACGGGTACCCGCAGTTCTATTTGCCACGTCCGAGATTTTGCATGATATACAGCGGCCCAGGAAAAGAGAACCGGGAAAAAATGATGAAATTTGCCAGCATGTATGGCCGAAAGATAACCCCCGCAGCCGAAGATTTGAATTTCGGGATACATGTGCTCGGCACGGATGAAAGCAGTACCATTGCAGGTCAGTACGTAGGATTCTCCGGGCTTGCGGCGGATCTCAGAACAAAATGCCACAATGGTGTAGAATGCGTAGAGGCCCTCAAGAAGGCGTGCGCCGAGAAAGGCTATGATATCATGGTGCAGTTTATTTGTAAGAATGAAACAAAAATGGTGGATGCTATGGAGCTGTCAATTAAATCCAGGGAAATATTTCATGACTATCTTAAAGATGAACGGCAAAAAGCCGCTGAGGAAGCTGTAGAGAAAGCTGCTCCAGGCCTCATCAAAGAAGGTGAGGAAAGAGGGCTGGAAAGGGGTGTGAAAATAGGCGAGGAAAGAGGGCTGGAAAGAGGCGTGATGAGAACCGTTATCGATTTTTACAAGTCAGGCTTTATCACAAAGGATGTGGCGTTGGAGAAACTCTGCGTAACTGCTCAGGAATTTGAAGC
>NZ_KB899636.1:1730928-1757395 GCF_000378405.1 Succinimonas amylolytica DSM 2873
TGCGTAACTGCTCAGGAATTTGAAGCAATGCTGGAAAACCTGAGCTGACAGTATTTTCGCAGGCTTTTTCTGCTAATGATGACAGCACTGTATTCATAGATATTTTTCCGCTGCATCTGCTGTTTTTGTTCTGAATGTATGGTCGGTTTTAATGTTTACAAGAGTTATGGGCAGGAACTGTTAGCGAAATAATGCCCGAGGATGTCAGACTCGGATTTGGAGGCTTTCCCGCTGTTATCAAGCAGACAAAAAAAGGACGGGGATTCGTTTTGAACCCCCGATGACACCGGAACATCTGTTCCAAGGCGAAACCGCAACCTCAGTCGCCGGTTTCTGCGGTGGCGCCTCTTTCTTCCATGAAGATCGCCGGGGAACGTCCCTGTTCCAACTTACCGCTATAGTCATTTTAGATCCCTGACATAGTAATGCAACCGAGAAAATACTCTGCTTAATAACGGTCTTACAAGGACTTCTTTTGTGATCTCTTTTAAGCTCCGTTATTAAAGTGCTCGTTCCGGACTTTCCGAAAACCGGGATGTTTATTTTCCGAAAAATCTCCGCCATAATAGGGCAAATGTCGCACAGATGAAGGCTATTCGGAGTAAGCTCTCCCGTAAAGGCGTTCTCTGGGCAGCCGAGAAACGAAATGATGCCTACGGTAAAGCATGACATTTTACCGGGAGGGGGATAACACGAGCCGGACAGAAGTCTGAAACGGGAATTTCGGGAATGAGCCCAGGACTGCGAATAAGATCTCCTGAAAACTACAGCAAGGAGAATCAATAGTAGCATCTAAGCAGATTGGAGGAGCTTCTCCATATCAAAACAGCGTCAATATGTTCTACCTTGCTCCTTCTCAAAAACAAAATGCTCCGGCTGTTCGGAGCATTCGGAATTTTCTGTTCCTTGTCTTGAATACGGGGAACACAGCCCCCGAACTGTCATCATTCGATAGGAACGGAACGCTGCCAGACTACGGAACCGGTGGCAAGTGACATGATCCGGAGGATGGCCACCGGCTTTTCCCGCTGAATCATGGTTTGTCCCGAAATAATGTAGTCAACATTCTGAGCTTTGGCAAGTCTGACAAGAAAAGCATTAGAGGCCTGTCCCTGCTGCGCGCGCATCTTCTTTTCGAGCTGGGAATTCATGATGTTATAGCGCCCGGATGATGAAAGCTCATCCTTAAGTATTGCTGTGAGGGACGTACCTTTGTAGCAGATTCCCTTTCCGGCTGAGAACCCGTTGACCAGCGTCAGGTTCGGCTGCTTTGGCTGATAGGCATTTATGGCCATCCGGGCCAGACTGCGCACGGCATTCTGGATGGCCGGAGCGTTATCGGCACAGCTGGCCACCGGCTTTTCGTAAACAGGATCCCGGAGTTCCGTTGTTCTGGCGGAAAGATCCCGCTGTCCGGCAGATGATATTTCAGTATTTCTGTTACTGCTGACAATATGCGGTTCTGGCGGGGCTTCCCTGACATTTGAAGGCGATTCTGCTCTCGGGGCCGCAGGCTTCGGTTTCTGCGGCTTGTCCGGATTCTCCTGTCTTTTACGGTTCTGTTGCCTTCTGTCGTGATGGGAATAGACCTCCGGAGAATTGGCTTTCTTCCCGCTGTCATTGCTACTGAAAACGTCCATCAGATTGCAGCCGGAAAGCATGGTTGCTACGGTTCCGGCTGCAATAACGGATATGATAGCCTGACTTAGTTTCATCTGGATTCTGCCTTTGTCAGGAAACCGCCGATACCGAGAGGCTCTCCGCCGATAAGGTGCAGATGAATGTGCGGCACAGCCTGGCCGCCGTGTTCGCCGACGTTGAAAATCAGGCGGTAGCCGTCAGCGGCAATTCCCATTTTTTCGGCCATTTTTTTGGCGGTGAGAACCAGCTTGCCGATCAGCAGGGCATCATCATCGGCAAGATCGTTAATTGAGGCGATGGCCCTGGTGGGAACAACAAGAAGATGCACTTTGGCACGGGGATTAATGTCTGCAAAGACGGTCACATCCTCATCCTGATATTTGATATCCGCGGGGATTTCGTGATTAATGATTCTGGTAAAAAGAGTTTGCTCTGCCATGATGATGTCTCCTTTAAAGACTGCTGTTGCGACTCCATTATAGCATTTTTACCGGGGGTTGCGGTCAGCCGCCTCTGGCGACCGTAAAACCGGGATTTCAGGAGTGCTGCCGGGATTTATTACGGATCTGCCCGGTTAGCAGTGCTTTAATGAGGAGTCATTCCGGCAGCAGATTGTTATTCCTGTCGCAAAAAATCCTCCGTGGTGTAAAATACCCCCGGTTTTAACAGGACTTGCAGCCGGAACAGGGAGGGCAGATGTTTTTAGTCGACTCGCATTGTCATCTTGACAGTCTGGATTATGAGAATCTTTTTCAGGGACCGGAAGAGGTTCTTAAAAGAGCTCGTGAGTCCGGGGTTACCCATTTGCTGTGTCCGGGGGTGGATTTTGAGAGCTTTCCCCGCATGTATGACATGATCAGGGATTTACCTCATGTCTGGGGGGCTGCCGCCATGCATCCCGAGAATATCACTCCGGATAACAAAGACTGGGAGGATGCGGTTCTCGAGGAATTTCTTTCCCGGGACAAAATTGTGGCGGTAGGAGAAACCGGACTGGATTTTGTCTGCACCCCGGAAACCCGGAGTATTCAGGAGGAGAGCTTTGCCCGGCAGGCAGTGATTGCCGAAAGGATGCATAAGCCCCTCATTATTCATGCCAGAGGATCTGCCGCCAGATGTCTTGACATTCTGAAAGGGGTGAACTTCCAGGATGCGGGCGGGGTGATGCATTGCTACTGCGATACTGTTGATGTGGCCAGGAAATCCCTGGATATGGGGCTTTTTATTTCGATTTCCGGTATTGTTACCTTCAACAAGGGAGAAAACGTCAGGGAGGTCTGCCGTTATGTTCCTCTGGATCGTCTTCTGGTGGAAACTGACAGTCCCTATCTTGCCCCGGTTCCGAAGCGCGGGAAGCCAAACGAGCCGGCTTTTGTCTCCTATACCGCAAAGACAGTGGCGGAATTAAAGGAAGTGACCTACGAAACCCTGTGTAACACGGTGTCCCGCAATTTTGAGGAATGCTTCAGGGTAACTCTCGACTGAAAGGAAGAAGACGGCGCTCTCTTATGGAATACCGCCGTCTTTGGTCATAAGCTCCGGCGCGGTGCCGGAGCTTTTTGTCAGTAGTAGCCTGATTCTTCCAAATCCTCCCTGATTATGGGATCTTCGATCATTTCTCCGATGACCAGACTGCTGGCTATGGCATCGATCTGCTTTTGAGATACTTCAGAATCTTCGCCGGCCAGTTCTCTTACAATCAGATCAATGTCAGTTCCTTTGCTGAGAAGGAGGTAATCCCGGGGGGTGATTTCCCCGCCTTTTTCGAATTTTTTGAGAATTTTCTGAATTTCGGGGGTGTCTAGAGACGTTTGGACAGTATTTTCGGCATCATCCGCGGTGCTGCCGGTGTCATCCGCCGTATTGCCGTCATGTCCGGTTCTAGTCCCGGTATCCGCAGAATCTGAAGATACGGCACTGTTTGCCGGGGCGGGATGGTCCCCCTCATCAGTGGCAGCGGAACCTGTGGAATCCATGGCCGGTTCCGGAGTGCCGGAGCCTTTCTCAGGGATGATGGCGGAATCCGGATCCGCAGGAGTAGCGTCTTCCTTTGCGGTATCAGCAGTATCGGGATCTGTGGAGGTTTTCCGGTTCTCGCCGGTGCTTTCTGCGGAACTGTTATAGAAGTCCTGAAGCAGCCCGGGAAATTTTCCGGGATGGCTGAGGATGAAGGATACCACAGCCTCCCGGTTCTGACCGTCATTAATTTCCGTAAGGGCCCTGTCAAAGCTCTGGTGCATTTTTGCGATATTGTCAGTAAGGCTGAAAGAGTGAACCCTCATGCTGTCAATTTTGTAAATGTAAGTAGATTTCCTGATGTTCCTGCTGAACTCGTAATAGGCCCGGACATGCCTTTTGACGGGGAATTTTTCAGTATTGAAGCGTGCGAAGAAGTGTTCTACCAGCCAGTCCAGATGATGAAGAAGCCTGGTATCATTGATCTTTCTGTAGTATGAAAGCCATCCCAGCTGTTTTTCGTCCACTTTTACACCGGAACAGAGCAGTGAAATCTTGGCTTTGAACTCAAACAGGAGAGTGCATTTTTCTATGACTGAGATTTGCGGATTCTTAAGAAGCTCCGAGTATTTACGGAACATTTTTTCAAGAGCTTCCTCATGTTTGAGAACAGAGGATTTTCTTACAGTAATCCGCGGGCCGTCGAACACGTAGCCCAGGTACTGGAGATGTCCGGCAAGTTCGCCGTCCTCATCCTTTTCATGGTTTATCCGGAGCTTAAGATCCGCCATATCCTGATCTATGGCGTTTTTTACCGTCTGGAAGCTGTCAGGTTCACAGAGTACCAGAATGTCATCCACATAGCGGAAAAAGGTGATTCCCGGATATCCGGAGTATTTCCTGTCCAGGTCCGCAAGATAAATTTCTGCCAGAAGACCGGAGCAGGAAAGACCTTCCGGTATTCCGTATTGCCTTTCGGAGCGGGATTTGTCAGTCTTTTTTGATTCCGGATCGTAGGAATCCGTGATTACGAGCTTCTGAAAAAGATCCAGAACCATCTGGTCATGAATTTTCTCCCGGAGCTTCCGGAACAGGAGATGATGATCAATGGTTCCGAAAAAAGTGGTGATGTCCAGCTTGAAAAATCTGGTATGGGCGCTTCTCTTGCTGAGAAAGCGTTTTATTACCAGATTCGGCATGAGTGGCCGGGTTTCTTCCGGAAAGGCGTGTTTCAGATATTCTGACAGGAGGGCGATGACTACCCGGTCTCTCACTGTAGGTATGCAGATCTTCCGGGGTGTTTTGTCCGGTCCCTTGGAGATCAGCTGAAGACGGTAGCGGGTGAAGCTGTAGGTTCCGGCAGCAGTTTTTCTTCTGATGATGTCAATTTCGTCCCGCAGTCTGCTGATAAAGGCCTGCGAGGATACAGAATCAAGCCCCAGGACGTTTTTGTTTTTGCCGATTATTTTGCTGTAGATGATTTTCAGGAGGTTTTCTTCAGAAAACAGACAGTTCATGCTGAATGCTGCTGTATTTTCCGGGGCTTCATCTGAAGATACAGCTGTGCCGGGGTCCGGAGCTTTCATATAGGATGGGGAGGCAGTGGTGTTCATGGGAGGACTCCTGAAGAGTTTTCTGGTAATAAGAGAGATTTCTGTGATGGTAGCAAAAACATTTCCGGGGGCAATATTTCGGTTCTGACGGTGATGCTATTATGCTAGAGGCCTCGATTTTTTGAGTTGGCGATTAAATGTAATCAGTAGCAGAAGACTGGCAAGGGAAATCACTTCAGCAGGGGAGAAGAGCAAGGGCGGAGAAGAGCAAGGGCGGAGAACATGCGGGAAAGGCCGAAATTGGGTGAAGCGGCGGAGTTTATGTACGAAACGTACAGATAATTCCACATGCAATCGCCTGCGCGATCAGGAAAAAACTCCGGTTGCCCGGGAGTTTAAAAAATCTAGTCTTAAGAATCAAAATTCTCCGGCCAGTGGCCGAAACCCCGCCGGAAACTATCTTAAGGCTCTTTCTGGAAATAGAAAGAATAATTGCCCGATATTGGGATACGGTTCCGGTTTTTCGGGGGAGCCGGAAGACATGGCAGTCAATGATGAATTATATTGGCAGTAGTATCACAGTGATCTTTTTTCTGGCTGCTTATGAATCTGGCAGAGCCTGAACAGCAGCGGATATGACTGACAGCGGAATCTCCCCGGACGGGATATTTCTGCGGGCAGCGGAATGGCGGTGTAACGAGGGAGCTTCCTGGTCTGCAGTTTTCCTGGTGACAGGATGAGATGTATCCGCCGGAAGATGGTTTTAGAAGCCGGGACCTGTTATCGGGCACCATTGCAGTAAAGAGAGCTTTTATGAAAGGTATAATTCTAGCCGGAGGTTCCGGCACACGTCTCTATCCTCTGACGCTGGTTACCAGCAAGCAGCTTCTTCCGGTGTACGACAAGCCCATGATTTTTTATCCCCTGTCCGTACTGATGCTGGCTGGCATTCGGGACATTCTGCTCATTTCCACACCTAAGGACCTTCCGAATTTCCGAAATCTTCTGGGAGACGGTTCGCGGTATGGTCTCCGTCTGTCCTATGCCGAACAGCCTTCACCGGACGGGCTGGCCCAGGCCTTTATTATTGGTGAGAGCTTTATCAGAGGAGACAGCTGTGCTCTGGTGCTGGGCGACAATATTTTTTACGGTGCCGGTTTGTCCCGCTATCTCGAAGAGGCCGGGAAGCTTACCAGCGGTGCTATGGTATTCGGCTATCATGTTGACGATCCCGGACGTTTCGGGGTTATTGAATTCGGCAGAGACAAGAGTGTCCTTTCCATTGAGGAAAAGCCCCGGAATCCCAAAAGCAATTATGCGGTTACCGGACTCTATTTTTATGACAGCCGGGTATGCGAGTATGCCAGAAGTCTTAAGCCGTCCCAGAGAGGCGAGCTGGAGATTACTGACCTTAACAGGATATATCTTCAGAAGAATCAGCTGTCGGTGATTCCTCTGGGGCGCGGTTTTGCCTGGTTTGATACCGGAACCGTGGACAGTCTCTATGCGGCGCAGACCTTTGTTAAATCCGTGCAGAGCATGGCCGGCATTTCAATAGCGGTGCTGGAGGAAATTGCATACAATAATGGCTGGATTGACAGAGAAATGCTTCTGGAATGTGCCAGAATGTACGGCAAGTCGGTTTATGGCAGGCATTTACAGGCTGTGGCCAGCGATCAATTTCTCTTATGACAGTTTTTTGCATTTTCAGGTTTGCGGTGTTGTCCGAAGATGAATTTTCTCAAAACCTCAATTGAAGGTGTTTTAATTGTAGAACCCTCTGTATTTCAGGATTCCCGGGGATATTTTTTTGAGAGCTATAACGAGAAGGTTTTTACTGCCAACGGCATTTCCTGCCGCTTTGTGCAGGATAACCAGTCAAAATCCTGTTACGGGGTGGTCCGCGGGCTGCACTGTCAGCTGGGAGAGCATTCCCAGGCAAAGCTGGTACGGGTTCTCAGCGGCAGGGTGCTCGATGTGGCGGTGGATATCAGAAAGGGCTCTCCGACCTTCGGAAAGCATGTGGCGGTAGAGCTTTCCGGCGATAATCAGAGACAGCTTTATATCCCCAGGCATTTTCTGCACGGCTTTTCTGTACTGAGCACTGAGGCTGTTTTCGCATATAAGGTTGATAATTTCTACTGCAGGGAAGCGGAATTCGGCATTGCCTATAATGATCCTGATATCGGAGTTGACTGGAAAATTCCTGAGGACAGAATCATAACTTCCGGGAAGGATCGTCTTGCCGCCAGACTGAAGGATATTCCCGATGAACGATAGAATACTGGTGACCGGAAGCCGGGGGCAGCTGGGAACAGAGCTCAGAAAGCTTCTTCCGGAGGCGGTTTATGCTGATGTTAATGAGCTTGATATTACGGATGCCGCCGCGGTAGGTTCCTTTGTCCGTGATAATCAGATTGCGGCCATAGTCAATTGTGCTGCATATACGGCAGTTGACAGAGCGGAGGATGAGGAGGAACTGGCCTACAGGATAAATGCGGCGGGGCCCGGCAATCTTGCAAAAACCGGGTGCCGGCTCATACATATCTCCACAGATTACGTTTTTGACGGCAATAGCAGTGTTCCCTACACTCCGGACGCTCCCCCCTGTCCGCTCTCCGCCTATGGAAGAACAAAGCTGGCAGGAGAAAAACTGGTTCTGGAGAATAACCCCAGGGCGGTGATTATCCGTACTGCCTGGCTTTATTCAAGTCACGGGAATAACTTTGTAAAAACCATGAGAATGCTGGGCAGTACCAGGGAGGCCGTCAACGTGGTGAACGATCAGATCGGCACCCCGACATTTGCCGGGGATCTGGCAGACGCCATTGTCCGGATTCTGCCTGAGGTTAGTGAGGAAAATGCCGGTATCTATCACTATACCAATGAAGGGGTGTGTTCCTGGTATGATTTCTCATATGAAATCATGTCCCTGTCCGGGTATGACTGCAAGGTAAATCCGGTACCGTCCTCCGAGTATCCTGTCAGGGCTCACCGGCCGCATTACAGTGTTCTGGACAAGAATCTTATTAAAAAAGTTTTCAGGATCGACATTCCCTACTGGAAAGAGAGTTTAAAGAAGTGCCTAAGTCAATTTTAGTAACCGGAGGTGCCGGTTTTATCGGTTCAAATTTTGTTACCTACTTCTGCCGTAAATACCCGGATTATTTTGTTATCAACCTCGACAAGCTGACCTATGCCGGAAATCTGGAGAATGTCAGGGAATGTGAAGGCAGAGACAATTATCTTTTTGTAAAAGGGGATATCTGCGATGAAGCGCTCCTTACCGGGCTGTTTAGTAAATATGACATTCGGGGTGTTATCCATTTTGCAGCGGAAAGCCATGTTGACAATTCCATAAAGGGGCCGCGGATTTTTGTCGAAACCAATGTAATGGGAACTCTGAATCTCCTGGATGTGGCCAGGAAGCACTGGATGGAGGGACCTTATAAATTCCGGGAGGGCTACAGCGCTGCGAGATTCCATCACATCTCCACGGACGAAGTGTTCGGCACTTTGGAAGCCGCGGGAGGCTATTTTTACGAAACCACGCCCTATGCTCCCAACAGTCCCTATTCTGCCAGCAAGGCCGGATCAGATTTTCTGGTGCGAGCCTACCATCATACCTACGGCATGAATGTGACAACCTCCAATTGTTCCAATAACTACGGTCCCCGGCAGCACCGTGAGAAGCTGATCCCGCTGATAATTTCCCATGCTCTTGCCGAAAAGCCGCTGCCTGTTTACGGAAAGGGCGTGAATGTCAGAGACTGGCTGTATGTTCTTGATCACTGCAAGGCTATAGACCTGATTTTCCATAACGGGGTTTCTGGTGAAACCTACAACATTGGCGGTCATAACGAAAGGAATAATATCACCATTGTTAAGACCATCTGTGCCATTCTTGACGAAAGGAAGCCCCGCGCTAACGGTCATAAGTATGAGGAACTCATAACCTTTGTTCCGGATCGGGCAGGACATGATTTGAGGTATGCCATAAATGCTGACAAGATTTCCTCTGAACTGGGCTGGCAGGCTGATGAAAACTTTGATACCGGAATTGTAAAGACTGTAGACTGGTATCTTGGCAATAGCTAGCGGGTTTCAGTGCAGTCTTATCATATTCACGGGGAGCTTATTTCCGGGATCCTTCCCGGCTGCATTCCGGGCTTTCCCGAATTCTACAGGTACTGCAGCGTTTTCTGCTTTTCTATCCAGGACCTTCCCGAAACCGGCAGGGTGTTTTAGGAAGTCTTCCTGCAAAAATAACTGACAGATCTTTGGACTGCGAGCTGGCTTTAGCAAGATTATTCTGATGAAAAAGAGCTGGATCCGGTCTTCTAATGATGCCTTTTGCTTCCTGAAGATCAGAAGCTCCTGGTGGCTATGGCCATACAGCCTGAATCATTTCTCGAGATACTTCTCCTGACCAAAAAATACCGGAACTCTGAAGAATTCAGAATTCCGGCACTTCTCATAGTGTCATTACGGTACGGCAGGCTTCTCAGGCCTGGTTCGGCACTGCACTCTGCCGGGGCTCATCCTCGATGAATTCCGGAAGCGGCTTGTGATCCTGTCCTACGAAGGAGTAGATCACCGGCAGCACAAAGAGGGTGAACATGGTACCGATGGAAAGTCCGGCTACAATTACAAGTCCGATGGAGAAACGGCTTTCCGCACCGGCCCCGCTGGCGGTAAGAAGGGGAACCAGACCGGCCACCATGGCGGCGGTGGTCATCAGAATCGGCCGCAGTCTTACAGAGGCAGCCTTCTTCACAGCTTCGATCTTGGAAAGACCGTTCTTAAGCTGCTCCTCGCGGCTTACCTCGCAGATCAGAATGCCGTGCTTGGATATCAGTCCCACCAGCGTAATGAGTCCCACCTCGGTGTAGATATTCAGGGTAGCCATGCCAACCGCCAGGAAGAGCAGGGCTCCGGAAATAGCCAGAGGCACGGCAATCAGGATTACGCAGGGATCCTTCCAGCTTTCAAACTGACAGGCCAGTACCAGGAAGATGATGAATACTGCCAGGAGGAAGGTGGAAGCCAGTGAACTGCCCTCAGTGGTAAACTGCCGGGATTCACCCTTGTAGTCATGGGTATATCCGGCAGGCAGGGAGGGTACCACCTCTGTTTCAAAGAAGCTGACGGCATCACCCATGGAGACTCCCGGATTCAGCGCAAAGCTCAGGGTGGCAGCATTCTGCTGCGACATCTTGGACAGGGTGGCCGGCTCAGTCTTAACCTTGACATTCAAAAGAGATCTCAGAGAGATCATTTTCCCTTCAGGATTTCTGACGAAGTACTTGTTAAGAGAATCCGGGTTCATGCGGTCAATACGTTCAGTCTGGGGAATAACCTCATAGGAACGGCCGTCAATGGACACGCGGTTGACATAGCCGTCGGCAATCATGGTGGAGAGCGTCTGTCCGATATCGCTCATGGTGATTCCGTAGGCGCCGGCCTTTTTACGATCCACATCGATGTAGAGAGTGGGGGAGTCATAGCTCAGATCGCTGTCGGAGTAGATAAAAAGTCCGCTCTTCCGGGCTTTGTCCATGACATTCTCAGCCACATCAAAAAGCTCCTCGAAGGAATTCGGAGTCATGATTACAAACTGCAGCGGAAGACCGCTGGAGCTTCCCGGCAGCGGGGGCATCTGGAACACGGTGGCGTTGATATTGGGATTCTGGGTGAGATTGGGGGATACCCGGGTAACCACATCGGCCTGCTTGTCGCGCTGGGCGAACTCCTTAAGAACCAGAATAGCCATGCCCTGGTTGGAAGCCGGAACACCAATCATGCCCAGGGTGCTGGAGACTGCAGGATCCTTGGCGGCTTCTGCGGTCAGCTTCTTGATGCCGTCCTCCAGATAGTCCAGGTTGGCGTTGCTAGGCGCCTTGCCCATCATCATGAATGCTCCGGTATCCTCATAAGGAGCCAGCTCGGAGGCGGTATTCATAAACAGATAGGGGAGAGTTGCCATAATTACCAGGGCGGTAATGACAATCGGGGTTCTTGTAGTCAGCACGGCACTCAGCATTTTGGTGTAAATACCGGTAAGTCCGTCCAGTACCCGGTTTACCACGCTTTCAAATATGCCGGGCTTTTCTTCGGCCTTCAGCATTTTGGAGCACATCATCGGGGACAGGGTAAGGGCGATAATGCCGGATATCAGCACTGAACCTGCCAGAGTCAGGGCGAATTCCGTGAACAGGGATCCGGTGATGCCGCCCATCAGGGCAATCGGGGAATAAACTGCTCCCAGGGTGATGGTCATGGATATTACCGGAATGGCGATTTCCCGGGTTCCGATAATGGCTGCCCGGAACGGATTAAGACCGTTTTTGATATGGCGGTCAACATTTTCCACCACTACGATGGCGTCGTCCACCACCAGACCGATGGCCAGCACCATGGCCAGAAGGGTCATGAGGTTAATGGAGAAGCCGCAGACGCTCATCAGCATGATTACGCCGATCATGGAGAGCGGAATAGTGATGATCGGAATCACCACGGCCCGGAAGGATCCCATAAACAGAGTAATGACCACCAGCACGATGGCGGCGGCTTCCACTATGGTGTGTATAACCTCGTGAATGGATTCCTCAATGGAAATGGTACTGTCATAGATAATGTCCATCTTCATTGACGGCGGCAGTCCCTTTTCCAGGGAGGGCATCATTTTCTTCACATCCGCGGCGATATCCAGCGGGTTGGCGGTAGGAGTGGCGTCAATAGCGGCAACTACGCCTTTCTGGCCGTTGGCAATGGAACGGAAAGTGTCGTGGTTGGCAGCCATGGATACCTTTGCCACATCCCTGAGCCTGACCACCGTGCCGTTCTTCGAGGAGATAATCAGCTCGGAAAGCTCCTCGGCATTGGATACCTGGGTGTTGGTATTGGTGTTCATCAGGGTGAAGAGGTTGTTGATCTGTCCTGATGATGTCTGGAAATTGTTAGCCTGGAGAATACCGACCACTTCGGCGGCCGTCATGCCGTGTGCCGCCAGCTTGAGAGGATCCAGCCAGATTCTCAGAGCATAGTCATTGCCGCCGTAAAGGGTTACCTTGGCCACGCCGTTTACGGTAAACAGCTGCGGAATTACCACGCGGTTAAGATAGTCCGTGATCTGCGGTCCCACCATTTCCTTGCTGGAAAACGAGATATAGAGCACTGAAGTGGTAGATCCGGTGGACAGGGTGATGGAGGGATCCAGAGCATCGGCCGGCAGCTGGGACTTCACCGAGTTCACGCGAGAAAGAATATCCGCCAGTGCTCCGTTAGGATCCGTGTTCAGCTTCATGTTGACGGTAATGGTTGATGTGCCCATCTTGGAGCTGGAGGTCATGTAGTCGATGTTGTCGGCCTGGGCCACCGCCTGCTCGATAGGAGCGGTGATAAAGCCCTGGATAAGATCGGCTCCGGCACCGTAATAGCTGGTGGTTACAGTAATAACGGTGTTGGTCATGTCAGGGTACTGTCTGACCGCCATGTTTTTCAGGGCCTGGAGTCCGAGCAGAGTAATCAGGAGGCTGATGCAGACTGCCAGCACCGGCCTTTTAATGAAGATATCTGTAAACATGCTGTTCAGAGCTCCGGAACCTGAGCCGGACGATCCAGTCCGTACTGGTTGGTGACCTTGATAAAGCTGCCGTTGGAGAGCCTTACCTGACCTTCGGTGACAATTTCGTCTCCGGGATTGAGTCCGGAGGTGATGACGATTTTTTCGCCGTTTTCATTTCCGGTGGTGACATTAACCAGTTCGGAAATCAGCTGCCCGTCCTGTCCGGTTTTCACCCGGTATACGGAGGTGCCATACAGGTTGAAGGCCACGGCATTTTTAGGAATGGCGATCTGTTCTGTTTCGGAGGGGAGCTGTACCATGACGTTGGCGTACATGCCGGTCACAAGCTTGGACTGGGGATTGGGAATGGTTCCCTGAACCTGCAGCACTCCGGATTCGTAGTTCATGACAACTTCAATGGCAGAAATTTCACCCTCAAAAACCTCACCGGGGAAGGTGTCCACGGTAAGAACCACCTTTTCTCCCAGTTTGATTTTGTCGACATCATTCTGCGATACTGCAAAACGCACCTTTACCATGGAGTTGTCTTCCAGATGGGCGATTTTGGCTCCCGGCTGCACATACTGTCCCACATAAACATTGCGGATACCGAGTTTTCCGGTAAACGGTGCCCGGATCTGCAGCTTGTCAATCATGGCCTTGATGGAGTGAGAATCAGCCATGGCTGCTTCGTAGTCGGCCTTTGCATTGTCCAGATCCTGCTGAGAGACGTTGCCCTTGTTGATCAGAGCAGAGTAGCGGACGAATTTTTTCTGAGCCGCTTCCGCCTTGGCCCGGGAGGCCTCATAATTGGCTCTTTCCACGGAATCATTTACCTGAACCAGAATCTGTCCCTGCTGGACAGTATCACCGGACTCGAAGTACAGCCCGGTAATGCTTCCGGAAACCTCTGACGAGACATCAATGCCCTGATTCGGTTCGATAAAGCCGATGGCACTGATGGTTTCCTGCCAGGGAGCTTTGGCAACCTTCATGACAGAAACCGGATTTACCGGCGGCTTCATGTTGGCCAGATATTCCTGGGTCATTTTATTTTTAAACATAATGAAGCCGATTACCGCTCCAAAAGCCAGTATGGTTGCCAGCGGTACGGCGATTTTCCAGAGACGCATATAAAAATCCTTAGTAATTTAGGATGATCCGGAAACAGATCCTGAATAAATACTCAATTGCCTTGTATTGTAAATTCTGCCGTCAATTTAGTACAGTATCAGGACAAGCATTTTCCTGAAAACGGGACACCGGCAACAAGGCGCATCCAGGGAACCCGGATGCCGGTCTCGGTTCATGGAGATTATTCCGCTCCTTTTCTGCTTCCGAACAGTCTTCTGATAAATCCCTTGCCGGATCTTCTTTTCGGCCTTTCTGAAATGTAGTATCTGACGTTGCAGAGGAGAATGGCTGTCAGGGTGCTTAAATAAAGGATCCAGGCGAACAGGAACATAAAGGGAATTGAAGAATAGCTGGACAGATAGTCGGAAAACCCTTTGAAAAATATTCTGATGTCCTGGGTTCTGAGATTCCAGCGGTGTCTGAGCCAGGACTGGTGTTTCAGAAACCAGGCGAGATGGTATCCGGTGCGGAACACACTCCGGGCGGTGATGGTGTTTCCGGTAAGACAGATGGCCATGGGGTTATAGAGCGTGCGGTAGCCCTTTGAGGCCAGACGGGCCGCGATGTAGATATCCGCAAAGGCATAGACATTTGCTCCGGGAACTACCCCCGGAATTGCCAGGTAGCGGGTGCGCCAGGCCACCATGGCAAAGCTGCTGAATACTCGCTGGAGATGCCAGGCGGGGATATCTTTTCTGGTAAACGGAAACAGAAAATTATGGGTATAGCGGGTAAGATGATGCCGGCTCTGGGTGGAGACCTGCCGTCCGGTTACAACTGCCAGATCCGGGTATTTCAGAAAAAATCTGAAAAGCTCGCAGATTCCGGAGGGATCTATTTCCACATCCTGGGCCAGGGAAATTAGAATGTCGGAATCCAGATTGTCGTAGATAATATGCCGCATCAGGGCAGTTTCATTCGCAAACGCTCTTTTGGCAAGGGGGATTACCTTGCAGCCGTAGGTCTGGGCTGTCTGCACAGTACCGTCCTGAGAACCCAGATCATAAATGCGAATCCGATCGGCGCTGATCACCCGCTGCGAGGTCAGACAGTGGAGGCAGTCACTGAATTTCTGACCGCCGTTACAGCTGACAATGGCAACGGTAATGATCATCGGCATAGCGCTAGCGTCCCAGCTTCAGAAAGTTGAGGAATGCCAGTCCATCATGCTTTCCGACTCCCAGTCCCATGGTATAGAGAGCCACCAGATGCTCCGCGGCGATACGGTTTCCCTGATCCGCCATATCGGTCAGGAAGGCAATGGATTTTCCCGGATCCCGGGGGCCGCCCTCTATGCCGTACATTCTGATGGCGGAGCTCAGCATGGCGGCTTTGACATCCTTCTTGCTGGCAGCCTTCATCAGTGTCGAAAACGCCTGGGCGCCATTCTTTCCGGTTCCGATGCCGAACAGCTGGAAAATGCCGAGATTGGTGATAGCCTTGAGATGGCCCTGAGCGGCCGCCTTTTCCATAAAGGTGCGGGCCTGGTCATAGTTTTTCAGGCTGTAGTATTTCATGGCAGTGTTGAACTGATCCTCGGCCTTTTCCGATTTCTCGTCTGACGATCCCTTTCCGGCAGGGTAGAGGAGCGTTGCCGGAGCGCATACCTTTGCGGCAGCGGCTTCAAGAGCTTTCAGATCCAGAGTTCCGCCGGCATCCAGGTAGTATTTAATGAACAGCGGATCCTTTATGGAGGCGGCGGCCAGCCAGTTTTTGTCCCAGGTCTTCATGCCGTAGATACCGGCCTGAACCGGATCGGCACAGTTTTTCAGAACCTTGGTATCTCCGGAAATCATGCTGCTCAGGAACAGGGCCGGCTTGAGACCGGAGTTTTTCAGGAGTCTTATGCCTTCCGCTTCGTCCTTGGGAGTTCCCTCGCCGTAGATCTTCATGGCTCCGAGATACTGCACGGCCTTTTTGTTCCCCTTCTCGGTACGCACCACCCGATCCAGAAGGGCGTAAGCCTCGCTGGCATTGGTGTAGCGGGGTTCGGTAAGCTTGATGTAGGCCAGCCGGTTCATGCACGAAACCTCATCCTTCATGGATCCCTGCGTGTACTGTCCGACTGCGGCCCGCATGTCCTTGTTTACGCCGCGGCCTTCCAGGAACATGTCTCCCAGCCTGCAGAAGGCAGCACTCTGACCTTCCTTTATGGCAATGCGGTAGTATTTTTCAGCCTCGGCATAATCCTTTTTAACGTTTATGCCCTGGTCATACATAATGCCCATCTCCAGGGGATGCTTTTCCTGAACCTCCCGGGGAGCTTTGGCAATGTACTTGAGCAGCTCTCTGGTATCGTTGGTTTTAATATAGTAGTTCATGAGCAGATTCTCAGCCTCCCGGTCGTTTTTGAGAGGCGTACTGTTCAGGTACTTTGCCCCCTCAAAGCTGGAGGGATTCTGCTTCAGGAGGGCAATACCGGCAGGACGGAAGGCTTCCTTTACATTTTTTCTGGCGGCATCGATATAGTATTCCTGGGCCTTTTTCTCATCCTTTATGGAAGGATTCAGATCGCCGGTGTAGATTTCGGCAAGATCGAAGGATGCCTTCGGAATGCCATAACGGCCTTTGGCGGCTCTGGAGAGGAAGGCGATTTCCTTTTCCAGGCTTCTGGTAACGCCATGCCCCTCCCGGTACATCAGTGCCAGAAGGTAATCTGCCTCCTTGTTCTCATGCTCTGAAGCCCGGGTGAGGTATTCCAGAGCCTTCTGATAGTCCTGGGGCAGATGCTTTCCTTCATAATAGAAATGTCCTGCATCGTTCTGAGCGTCGGCATGTCCCAGATCGGCGGCCTTGATAATCAGTTCAATTCCCTTTGCGGTATCTTCGGCGGAAACGCGGGGCTTATGAAGGTAGATAGAGCCAAGCATATAGGCGGCATCGCGGTTGCCGCCAGCAGCGGACTGATCCAGCAGTGCCTGGCCTTCGCGCAGGTTCTTTTTCACGCCCTTGATGCCGTTAATGTTGCGGATTGCCAGCTCGTAAACGGCATCCTGATTGTTTCTGGCAATTTCCTGTCTGAGCACGTCCGGCTTCACGTCACGAAGTTCCCGGGGTGTCAGAAGAGGCTTTTCCGGCTTGACTTCCTCAGGCTGGTTTTCTTCTGACAGCACTGCCACGATGCCGGATTCCGAGACCGGGGTTTCAACTGTTCCTGCCGGGGGGTTCTGACTGCCGGAATCCGTTTCCCGGGAAGCCAGAGCGGTGCTTTCCGTTCCTGCCTCGTTTCCGGCAGGAGCGGTATCCGGTGCGGCCGGTTCTGTAATAGTCACCTCGCTTTCCACCAGGGTATGGGTGCTGCCGGTATCAGTGATATCCGTATCCTCGGTATTGGCCGCCAGAACGGTGTCAGCCACATTTACCGAAGCTGCTTTCAGATCCTTTTCCTGCTGTTCCAGGTTGTCGGCGTAGATTCCGCGGCTGCGCTCATAAAGATAGTGGAACGGATCCTGATTGAGACGGTCGAAATCCAGACTGGACATGGCATCCTCGGCCCGCATGAATTCCTGCACCAGGTACAGCATATGACGGGACTTTCTGGCGGTGTCTGCCATCTGGCCGTTATGATGGAACATCTGCATTGATTCCGGACTGATGTCCAGAGTCTCCAGAAGCTTCATGGACTTCAGGTTGACGTTGAAGAGAGGACCGCTTTCGGAGGTGCCCACAAAACGTCCCTGCCGGGGATTCTGTTCCAGAGGATTTTCCACGGCGGCTACCTCGGAGGCGTTGATGGAAAGAGGAATCTCCTTCTGTCCGGAATAGAGGCCGGCAAGGAGATTCAGATCCGTCTTGAACATGGCCCGGTCACTGTCGCCCATTTTGTTGATGCCGCGTTTGAGAAGCTCCTCATAGTCCTTCATTTCCGGTACCAGAACGTAAATAGTGCCGAGATCCTCACAGGCGGCTATCGGGGTGGTAAGCTTAAGTTCCACGGCATTCAGCTGCAGTTTTCCGGAACGGGCCACATCCCGGAAAACCTTGCCGGTGCTTTTTCCGGAAACAGTGAAGGGAGTCGAGGTGTTCAGCCGGCATTCGTAGAAGACCCGGGCCCGGTCGAGATAACTCTGACTCCGGGACAGGGTTTTGCTGTAGTTTTCCCTGATAGAGTTGTAGTTTCTGGTTCGCTGATCCGGCTTGATGCCATCGATGAGGGAGATGTAGTTGATTACAGAAGGCAGTGACAGATTGAGCTTCTGTACCTCCTGGAGCTTTTCCGGTGTCAGGACAGCGAAATCCTCGGAGTTGTATTCGCTGATATCCCGCACTTTTTCTTCAGGATCCAGCGGCAGCTTCTGTATCAGGCTGTTAACCTCATGGGTGATGAAGTCTCTCATATCGAAGGGGGAGATGCGGCTGTAGTTGCCTTCTCCGATAAGAAAACGGCAGACCCGGAGAGCATTGATGGTACCATAGAGGGAGCGGATGTCATTGATGGTGTAGTCAATGTTCTTGTCGAAGGCCTGGTAGGCAGTAATGGTGCGTTCCATGTCAGAAATATCCGGTTCCAGAGAGTGGTAGAACGTGAATATGCTGGCCAGGCTGTCCACGTAGAACTTGTAGTTGGAGGTGGTCTGCCGGTTAATGAGGTGCTCTTCATAGCTTCTGATGCGTTTGTCCACTTCCTGAACCGCAACCTCTGAAAGATACGGAGTGATATTGACCGGATGATTGCGGTCATCCTCCGTCATGGCAGAGGACGGCAGCTCATTGCGCTTCTCAAAATCAAGATTGCGGAGTTTAGCCACCAGCCTGACATTATGAAGGTAGTTTTCGGAAAGAATGCTGTTATATAGTGCTGCCGCAGCATCCTCCGGGGTGGTGATCTCGTCAACAATTGAAATGTCATCAGGCTTCTTGTCGGATCCGCCTCCGAATATCAGATAGCCGCCGGTTCCCAGAATGGCAGCCAGAACTCCGATGGCCAGTAGCTTGGGAGCTGATTTTCCGTAAAGATGTCTGATGCGGTGTGTATTCTTGATTTTGGTCATGGATTTAAATTACTCTGCAGTTAATCGGTGCTGTTATGACGCTCTTTCCAGGCGGCTATGCATATCTCTCCGGGGATGATCTTCTCATGTTTAATTTAATTCACTGAATGCATGCAGCACAAAAATATTCAGGACTGCTGCATTTTACCTTAAATTTGCCAAATGTACGCATATTACGGGATCTGTATCTCCATTTACCGGTATGCAAACTCAGATGGAATCCAGCTTTTCGTATCCGATTTTGGTGATTTTGTCTTCCTGGGTTTCCTTTACGTAAAGTCTGATATCGATAATTGTAAGCCGATCACCCACTGCCGGGAAGCCTCCGAGCTGATAGGAAAGAAATTCATTCAGGGTCAGCGGCTTTTCAAGAGTGGTGATAATCAGGCTGTAGTCCCGGGAAACCTCGGTCATCTTCAGCTTGCCGTCCAGGATGATGTCCCCGTGATAGAAATGCGGGGTCTTCCGGACGTCGGCATTGCCGTTGAAGATAAAGTTCAGAAATTCCTCATCCTCGTTGTGGCCGATAATGGAGACCACATCCCCCTTTCTGAGGGTGGTGCTGCCGCTGGGCTTCACCATCTGTCCCTTTTTGAATACCGCCGCTACCTGGGTTTTGCTGGGGAACTTGATATCCCGGAGAGGAATGTCCTGAAATTTGTTGTGCAGGATTTCGTAGCTGAAGATCTGGTAGTCATCGTCAATGGAAATGCCGATATCGCCCTTGCTGATCGGTGCCAGAGTACTGGGGGCGTAGACCCGAAACACCTTCGCCATGGGCAGAATCGAGGCTCCCTGCACCAGAAGCGAGAAGATTACGATTACAAACGCCACGTTGAAATACATTTCGCCGTAGGGAACGCTGAACATGATAGGGTAGATGGCCAGAACAATCGGCACCGATCCCCGGAGCCCCACCCAGGAAATGAAGGCCAGATCTGCAGTGCTGTAGGTAAAAAAAGGTTTCAGGCACAGAAATACCGCTACCGGACGGGCGATAAAGGTCAGCACCAGGGCGATGATAATCCCTGTTCCCATATAGGGCATGAGACTGCTGGGGGTTACCAGAAGTCCCAGAATGAGAAAGAGGCCGATCTGGGAAAGCCAGGTCAGTCCGTCCAGTACCGGGAGAATATAGTTTACCTGACGGTTTTTGCGGTTGCCGATGCACATGCCGATAATGAAAATCGCCAGAAAGCCCGACCCGTCCAGGCTGGCAGTAATGGCGAAGCCCGTAAAGGCAATGCCGATTACCAGAAGAGTGTAGAGTCCGGTGGGAATGCTGATAATGCTGATAAGGTAGCGTGCCAGGAGCCCGAAGATGATGCCGAAGCCGGTACCGAAGGCAAACTGCTTTACAAAGAAAACGACAGCGTCAAGTATTGATACGGCGGTGCCGGTATTTTCGGCACGGATCAGGCTGATCAGCGTCATGGTGAGAAAGATGGCCATCGGGTCGTTAGTGGCCGATTCGATCTGCAGGGGGGATTCAACCTTGTTTTTCAGGGTAACCCCGTTGTTGCCCAGGAGGCTGAACACGGCACCGGCGTCGGTGGATCCGACAATGGCGCCCACCAGCATGCACTGATAGAAGGGCAGCTTGAACAGATAGTATGCGGCGCCGCCGACGATGGCCGAGGTTATCAGCACTCCGACAGTGGATAGCACCACGGACTGGACAGCAACGTTCCTGAAGGTGCTGAGAGAGGTCTGACAGCCTCCGGAAAACAGAATAACCGCCAGTGCTATGTTGGCGATCATGAAGGACAGATCGTAGTTGTTGAAGGCGATTTTAAGAATGATTCCTTCCGAACCGCAGAGCATGCCTATTCCCAGGAAGAGCAGGAGCACCGGAAGTCCCATAATCGAGGAGATACGGCTCGCAAATATGCTTACTGACAGCAAAAGACCGATAATCAGAATGGAGTAGTTAAGTGTATCCATAGCGGAACATGAGGAAATACGTAACGGAAATAAGCCTGTCTGTTAGTTTATGGTAATTCCTGAAATTATCAAGAACAAAATTTCCCGGAAAGAGGAGTGTTTTTGACAGCGGTGTCCTGTAAAAAGCCATGCAGGTCACTTTATACAGCGCTTATTTTTCATAAGGTGTTACGCGCGTAACGTCATTTGAAGTTTTCCGAAGATATTTACCGCAGTGCTACTTTCCGAACAGGTATAATTGTGAACATGATTCAGGGTTTTTTATTGTTTATCGGGATGGCGTGCTAGCAAGATGACCAGATTTTCGCGGGCGATATTGTTTACGGCCTTACTGGCGTCCTCCGGAGCCTGGGCTCTGTCGCAGGATATGCTCTACGGTCTTTTTTCCAGGGATGACTGTATTCAGGACGGCCTTCCGGCGGATTTGTGCACCCGGGGACTTCATGATATGGATCGGGAGGCCCTGCGGAAGATCGGGGCTCTCTACCTTAAGGACACTCCGGACAGAAACCGCTATTTCAGGGGAATAACCGCTTACGGCCTGGCGATCAGAAACCATGATCCCCAGGCAGAAACCGAACTGGCTCTGTATTACCTTAATAATGTCAGTGAAAAGCATGATGAAGCCGTACGGCTTCTGCATCTGGCGGCTTTGAACGGCGTTCCGGAGGCGCAGTACTATCTGGCTCTTCTCTACATGGTGGGCGACGGGGATATCAAGCAGGATTTTCTGGTGTCGTACTCCTGGGCCATGAGAGCCGCGGAAAAGGGTTTTTCTCCGGCGGTAAGCTTTGTTGGCTACTGCTATCTCAGCGGCACCGGGGTCATTAATTCCCTGAAGGATTCTGTTAAGTGGTATGTCAGGGCTGTGGAGATGGGGGATCCTAATGCGGCCTATGCCCTGGGGTGGCTTAAGCTGGTTTCTAATGCGCCGTTCTTTGATCCGAAAGAGGCTCTCCGGCTTTTTAAAATCAGCAGTGAGGCCGGAATTCCCGGTGCCGACAATGCTATCGGCGTGATGTACGGCGAAGGTATCGGAACAGAACGGGATTTGCGCCTTTCTGATTATTATTTCGAGAAGGCGATTAAAGCCGGCGACAAGGCTGCCATTCTTAATCAGGCCATTCGCAATGTCAGAGTGGAGGGAACCTCTGATCCGGTGAAGAACGAACGGAATATTGCTATCTTTATCCGGGCTTTTGAAAACGGGGAAGCCGATGCTGCAGCCGGGATTGCCAGGATTTATCTCGGCGGTCAGGAAAAATTTGGACAGGGCCAGGTTTTAGAGGCTATAGACTGGCTCAGAAAAGGTGCGGAGATGGGGTCAGCGGTTTCCATGTATCTTCTGGGCAAGAGCTACGCTGAGGGACACAACATTCCCAAGAGCTGTCATGACGCCTTTACCTGGTCATCACGTGCCGTTGAAAAACAGTTCTATCCGGCTGAAAGGGTGCTGTCATCTCTCTATGAAAACGGCTGCGGGGCTCCCCGGGATAATGAAATGGCCCGGGCTCTCATGGATCGCTATGAACGGCATGCCTCTCATGAAATTTTTCCCTACAAGGTGCTTTTCTACCGCCCGCAGTTTTTTGGATCCGGAGAGGATACGGTGGCCCCGGGGCATTATCATGAACTCTTTACCGGCAGAAAGGATATTCCCCTGGAGGAGCCTGCCGGTACTGAGTAGCCTGTAGCCGTAACCTTTTTACTGTTCACAGCTCCAAAAGTACCTGATTTGACGATAGGTATTTTTCGAAATACGGAGTGTTCGCTATTCCTGTCGGCGAGTGTTCGGGATCGGTGATCAGGATAGCGTGTCTGTGCTAAGCTTCTTTCTGATTGTCTGACGGGACTGTTATAGGATTTTTCCACAGAGAATCTCTTTTTGAAACCGGGGTAGGTAATCGGACCTGATAACATGCAACCAGCGTGCCCTAACAGACTTATTGGCACAAAAAGGCGGATCCGAAGATCCGCCTGTATAAAGAGAAATGTGTTAACGAAAATCAGCTAATCAGTCCGACCATTGAACTTTCTTCGGAGTATTATCATAGGAATCAGGCTTATCAAAAAATTCATTGTAACCGCCTCCCAAATAACCACTACTATAAATATGATGATTATAACGAGTATACCATGGATTAGACCATGCTTCCTGAGCTTCCCCAAATGAGAACAGAGTTTGATATTCACCCAAACCGGTCTGCCCAAAAGTATTGGAACCCCAGCACCAGAGAGTGTTTGAATCGTTTGCTGCTGTGTCAGAAACAAGGGCACAGGCAGATCTCTGATTTACAGAAACAGCATTGATTGAAGGTGACACACCATCAAACACTATTTCAGAATTGTTCCCAATCAGTCCGTATGATAGATTGTCTGATGTGCTAGAAAAACCATACATTTTGTTTTCGTCGGTGAGTACAAAAACATAGCCATTCTGATTAGCCACAATATCGGTGATCTTTTTGCCATCAGATGGCACTATCCATATTTCTTTCGCACCACTAAGTATCCTATTATATTCGCTACGATTATTACTATTGTCAGTTTCAACTAAAAATAATTTATTGTTAGAATCGGTTGTAACATAGTAAAAAGAACTGTCAGAATCAGAACGATAACCAGTGATGGCTGTATAACCTATGATATCTATTGCCGCCACATGTTTGATTTCGATTCCCTTGTTAATAATCTCCGAGTTTTGTGAGAACTGATGTTCCTCACCATCATCATCTATGTAACCAAGAAGTTCATAATGTTTATCCTCAATGAACTCATCCACATGAGTATCTTGTTCTCCGTCACGTACATAGAATGATTTTCCATCAAGGACATTCTGAACGTTGGTAATTTTCTGTCCAAACATCGGCCATTTTCTGCCTATGTAATCTGTATCATAATAATACCAAACACCAGAACTAATCGTTTGCGAGTTGTTACCAGGGGTATAACATGTATCAACAGATGTAGGAATTTGATAGTTGTTATCAAAGTAATTCTTTACATCTGCCCCATACAGTTTTCTGTTGTGACTTGTAACCAAACCACCCACGTCATTACCCCAGCACCATAGATTATGCCCTTCTTCATCTGTTGTTTCCTCTGTTGACAGAGCGCAGTGTGCCCAGAAACCAGATTTGGTAATGCTCCTGAACTTTACGTCACCGGCAGGTACCCTGACAGGATCTGTAACAATCTTTATTTTATCTGTAATATCACCGTTGCAGTCATTTACAGTAAAAATCGGTCTTACAGTCTGGCTTTCGAACGCATCACCAAGCTCCTGGGCAGTATTGTCACCCCAGCAGTAGATATCTCCTGCGAAGGTCAGTGCACAGCTGTGATCCACTCCGAGAGACAGATCTACCACAAGACTGAGATGTCCGGAGCTAGCACCCTGTTCACCGGTTACAACCTTGCTGGCATAACCTATGTTCATGTTTTCAGTTTTGTACTCCGCACTGCCGAGTCCGAGCTGACTGCTGGAATTACTGCCCCAGCAGTATACTTCGCCGTAGTGAGTTATTGCACAGGCATGTCCGTTTCCGGTCACTACCTTTGACACTCCGGTTAGATTTACGTAATAATCGTCAGCAGTTTCATCAGTTACCTGCGGGTTTCTGATTTTAACATTGCGCGGTGTTGCGGAGTAGTTGCCTACCAGGTACATCAAATTATCATTATTACCACCAGAGTAGGTTCCGGTGCTCTTCTTTTCTTCAGTGAAGGCAGGATCCCCCAGGTTGTTCCAGGCGTTGTTGCCCCAGCACACTGCCTCACTGAGCCTGTTTACAGCACAGCGCCAGTCATCGGCAATGCCTGCACTCAGTGCCTCATACTGGTATCTCTGTGCTGCCAGATATGCTGCGATATTATCCGGAGTGATTTCATCCATTTCGGTAATATAATTCACCATCGGTTTAACTCTGGTTTCAAGTTCCTCAGCAATAGTTGCTGCGTCAATTGTCATATCCAGTTTTTCGGTATCCTCAGGCTGCGGGATATAACCGGTTCTTACCAGGGTCTCGCCGGCAATAAGCGCCTTTATGCACTGGGCTTCTTTCTCATCATCGCCGCACAGTTCAGGAGTACCGTAGTCAGTTGCGGTAATATCTGTCATAACAGTATTGTCGATTCCGAGAGATGCGGTAATGGTATCGACTGTTGCTTTGTAGATTTCCGCGCTGGATTCCTTATTCCTCAGAACTATTTCAGCTATGGTGGTGAAAGGAGATACTACAAATGCCGGCGCATCATCGGCGATTTGAGAATTGAAGGTATCCTCGTCAAAATATTTTGTTCCGACAAGCATAAAATCACGGTCTGTCAAAGTTCCGTAACCAAAAATATTATCAGTAGTTCCCTTCGGAACGGTTGCCTTGAATTTTACAAATCCCTTTTCTTTAAGAATATCAATTCGATCTTTATCCAGGTTAATCTCGATATCACCGTTATCACCGGTTGTGTACTCAGCGGTATCTTCTGAAGGGCTGAATCTATCATCGCATGGCAGTGTAGACTCTGTATCATCTACAACGCATACCGGAACGCCTCTTATATAGCCATCGATAACCTTAACCTTGAGAACACCTGTTGTTATAGTATCATCCAGTTCTTCGGAATTGTTATCGTCGTTTGAATCTTCGGAATTATTGTCGTCGTTCGAATCTTCGGAATTATTATCGTCGTTCGAATCTTCGGAATTATTATCGTCGTTCGAATCTCCGGGATTGTTATCGTCGTTCGAATTTTCGGAATTATTATCTTTGTTTGAATCACCGGAATTGTTATCTTTGTTCGAATCACCGGAATTGTTATCTTTGTTTGAATCTCCGGAGTTGTTATCTTTGTTCGAATCACCGGAGTTGTTATCTTTGTTCGAATCACCGGAGTTGTTATCTTTGTTCGAATCACCGGAATTATTATCTTTGTTCGAATCACCGGAGTTGTTATCTTTGTTCGAATCACCGGAGTTGTTATCTTTGTTTGAATCTCCGGAACTGTTATCTTTGCTAGAATCTTCCGGAGTCTTGTTATCTGAAGGATTCGAAGGCTTAACAGGTTTATTCGGATCTGCCGGCACAACGATCGGTTTTGACGGAGTTTTTGGAGTTTCCGGTTTAGCAGGGTCTGCAGAAGAATTGTCGGACTCAGCTGTTTTTTCCGGATCTTCGGAATCTGCCGGTTTTGCAGGGGTATCTGTAGGGTCTGAGTGTTCCGCCGGGTTTTCCGGATCTTCCGCAGGCTTATCTGCTTTTGATGTTGTAGCATCGGATGAAGAATCGTCATTATCTAGGACGGAAGTTCCAGTTCCTTCGCATCCGACTAAAAAGAAACTGACGATAATGGAGGTGATGAGTAATTTTATCTTACATTTCGCAGTTGAGATTGCTTAATTACCACTTTTTATAATGGGCTGGAGGAATTTCAAATTCCTTTTTGAGACTAGCATGTTGTGACGTCGATTAATATAGGGGTTTGTCACAAAAAATACATATATAAAATATTTATTTTTAAAATGTGATACAAGGATCGCTTTAATATTATCTCGCTTGTGGCAGGCGATTTTATTTCCCTAGAATACGGCGATTATTGCCAATTTTGGGGGATGTCATGGCCGTTATTACGAGAGAGCAGCTTAAACCTTTAACCATGGGGCATTTGGGACTGGTTGGAGCTTT
>NZ_KB899636.1:1758825-1764508 GCF_000378405.1 Succinimonas amylolytica DSM 2873
GCCAAATACTGGAATTACTGGGGAGCAGATACCAGAAAACCTATGGTGGATAATTTTTAAAAAATTATCATTTTTGAGGCAATAGGAAATTAACCAGCTTCAACTGCGAAATGTAAGTTTTATATTAAAAGGCTGCATATATTTTCCAAATGTTAACAACAGCGTAGACAGATAGCCTGAACGTGTGGCGCATAACAGACATATCACCAAGCAAACTGATCAGCAAAAAAGGGATATATTATCTGGTCATCGACAAGGGGAGCATTTTAGCTTAGCATATGCAAAAAGCAAAATATACTGCACGGATATTCTGTTTCCAGACGGTACATCAGTTGCTCAATAGAACAAAGATGACTTTATAGTCATGTTTGGAACTTTGGTTGCAGGGGGCTGGCGCGGCATATGAGGTATTTTTTACGAGAACGATAAAATACAGCTCCAGCATACCCGAAATAGTATTTCCGGAGGGCAGTACCTGGAGCTTCGGACAACATCCAGGATCGCGTAAAAGCGGAATATCGCAGGAAGACGGTTTTCCAGGCTCAGCAGTGAAGGCCGTATCAGGGGATCTGTACTCAGGGGCAAAAACTGGCTTATTCCGTCGGCTGCCCCCAAGCCGGAATATCCGGGACGGATTAAGCAGGGCAGAATTGATTTATGGCAGGCTAGGCTTCCTTCATGGTAACAAAATTTTTGTCCGGAACTGTAACTATGGGGTGTCTTTTTCGTTTCTGATATGTTATAAGGGCTGTTACAGAAGGGGGAATGGCTATTGATTCCCCGGTGGCGCCTTTTGGTGCGACAGTTCCTGAGGATTACAACAAATAATGACTAGAATCAAGCATGGTGCCGTTTTGGGATTGGCGGCATTGGCGTCTTTCCTTGGGCTCGTTTCCGTTTCCGCAGCTTCCGAAATGAGCCTTGCTGATTGTATTCGGCTTACCTCTCTCGACAGTGAGTGTCATGCAGCATTCCAGGATGATTCCGGAGATTCCTGGGCCCGGATAGCCAATAATTTTATTCTCAGGTACGATGCGGGAAATCAGGTTAACGGCGAGATGTTCGGCCATATTGTTCATGCCTTCAGAAAGGCTGCCGAGAACGGGAATCCCCATGGGCTGTTTTATATGTCGCAGCTTTACCGTGTCGGCAAGGGGCGCGATCTTCTCCGGGATGAGAACAAATCCTGGGAGTATCTTGAGGAGGCCGTCAGAAAGGAGCATGCCCGGGCCATGGCGCTCAGAGGCTTTTTGCAGTATCAGGGTTTTTCTGATTACTATCCTTCAGATACCGCACCGGCAATGGAGCTTCTGAAAAAGGCGGCGGAAAGAGGCGAACCCTTTTCAGAGAACCTGTTGGGCCTTATGTTTTATAACGGAGCCGGGGTGGACAGATCTCCGGAACGGGCTCTTGACTGGTTCGGTAAAGCGGTCTCTCACGGTTATGCTCCGGCCGTAAATAATCTTGGTTTTATGTACGAGAACGGCATTGGAGTGGCCAAAGATCCGGAAAAGGCGTTCAAAATGTATGAAATTGCCGCCCGCAAGGATCTTCGCGAAGGTATTCTTAATCTGGGACGGGCCTATCTTTACGGTATTGGCGTTAAAGCTGATTATCTCCGGGCGTTTCCGTATATAGAAAAAGCTGCAGAAAGAAATCTTCCCGATGCCATGTATCTTGCGGGATGGATGCTTCATTCCGGATATGGATCGGTTGCGGATCTGCCCCGGGGGTTCCGTTATCTTGACAAGGCAGCCCAGGAGGGCAATGTTCCGGCTATTATGCTTCTGGCGGAGATGTATGAAAAGGGGGAGGGGGTTTCCTGTCAGCCTGAAAAAGCCCGGGAACTTCGGGAGAGAATCAGAAATACCGGCTGGTATAATTACGGTGCCAGCCAGATGGTGCCAGCAGTTCTTTCTCTGCCTGCGGGATTCAGATTTCGTTAATCCGGGAAGGCCGAAACAGGAACCGGATCCGGTGGTTAGAAATTCCGGTATTTCCGTACGGTTTCGTATGCTTCGTTGATGATCCTGGTCTTGTCGGCATATATCTGAGTCATTTCCTCCGGCAGTCCCCGTCCCTTCAGCAGATCCGGATGGTATTTTCTGATGAGTTTGTGGAATGCTTTTTTGATCTGCCGTTCGGAGGCGGATTCCGGGATGCCGAGAACCCGGAAGGCATCTCCGGGAGTTTGACCGGTTTCGTCTCTTGCGGAGCTTCCTTCCTGGTAGCTGCTGTTTTCGCTGTATTCCCCGTACGAATAATTCTGCTGTCTTTGCTCCTCCCGTTTCCGCTGTTCCTCCCGTTGTCTGGCCTCAGCCTGCTGATCTCCCCAGTCGTAGGCATCACGGGAAGAAAAGTCCTCCTGTCCGGGAGCAAATTTGGTCCATGACTGCAGTCTCCGGCATTCATGGATAATACCGTAAAGATTGCGGTAGTTGAAATGGAGCAGATCACAGATTTCGAGGAGCCGTTTTTCTTCGATTTCTGAGATCTGTCCGTCGCAGAGGGCGATAGTAACGATGAAATTCATCATGTACCGGATATTGGGCTTTTTCCGGGAATAGGTGGCATATCTTTCGAAGTAGCGTGCGGCCTGCTTCGGAGAGTAGTATTCGTCGCAGCCGGCAAAAAACGCTGTTTTGCAGATTTCTGCGGTTTCCGGAGAGGTGGCCATTTTGCGGATATAACCCTGCACTACGGCGTTACGGTAGGGGTTCTGATCATCAGTGCATTTCCCGATATAGCCAGCCAGCTGAAAAACCCCCCGAAGATACAGATTTATATAGTCGTTTTTGTCTGTGGCAAAGGGATTTGTTCCGGCATAACTTTTTTTGAAGTCGTCTTTTTGTTTCTTCGAGCGGAATTTTCTGGAGATGTGAGGGAAAATGGTGGGTATGACTAAAATGGTGAAAGCGGTGACATTGACCACTGCGATAAGGATAACGAAAAATTTTTCTGACATTCTTGATTAGGTTTCCTATCATTAAAATTCACCGGAAAGACAGCTTCCGAGGGGGCTGAATCCGGAATATCGTTTTGCAGAGCGCCTGTTTATGGTTTCGGCCCCAGGGCAATAGATATTGGCCGTTTATTCCGCAAAAACTTCAATTTTTTCAGATCGGGGATGGTGCCTCCGGGGGTAAAAACAGCAATGCCGGAAAAGCGCCTGTTTTTAAACGGCTCACCTTAAAAATCGCCAGGGTCAGTGTTCGGAATTTAATGGCACGTTCCAGACTGGTACTAAAAAGTGCTTCATGCGGCTCTGTCTTTACAGATCGTCTCATAGGCCGTATTTATTGTCTGGGCCTTGTCGGCATAGATATGGGCCATTTCCTCGGGAAGCCCGCGGGCCTTTACCAGATCCGGATGGTATTTTCTGATGAGTTTGTGGAAAGCCTTACGGATTTCTCTGTCCGATGCCGAAGCCGGCACTCCGAGAATCTGATAGGCATCGGCCAGGCTCATCATCCGGTCAGCCTCCATCGCGGCCCGGCGTTCCTCCTCCTGACGGCGTTTTTCCTCTTCCTCTCTCTTCTTTTGCTCCTCGTACTGTCTCTGGTTCCAGCCATGCTCCTGCTGCTCCTTCCAGTGACTGTCGAAGGCACCGTGATAGGCGAATTCATCATTGTAGGTCGAGAAGTTTTTCCAGGACTGCATCCGGCGGCACTCGTCAATCATGCGTCTCAGGTCTTTCTGAGGAAATTTCAGAAGCCGGCAAAGCTCGTTAAGACGCTGATCCTCAACAGTGGAGATTACGCCGTCGCAGAGAGCGATGGTGACGACAAAATTCATCAGGTACTTGATATTGGGCTTCTGTCCGGAAAAGCTGGTGTACCTGTTAAGGAGGCGCACGGCGTTCATGGGATTATAGTCTTTGGCGAATCCGGCAAAAAAAGCGGTCTGACAGAGCTCGGCTGTTTCCGGAGAGGTGGCCAGCTGCCGGATATAATCCTGAACAATGGCGTTACGGTAGGGGTTGTCATTGCTGGTGCTTCTGCCAATGTAGCCGGCCAGCTGAAAAACGCCGCTGAGATAAAGATTATGGATTTCCCGGTCATTAAGAGTGGAGGTTCCTCCGTCCATGAAGCTTCTTCCGGAGATGCCGCCGCCCACGTACAGGTTGTAGATCTTCTCGACGAGATACCATCCTACGAAAAATAATATGGCTAGGGTGTAATAAGACATTTCGGGAAGACCATGGTGATAATATATAAACAGTTTTGATGCGAGAGTATAGCACAGTATTGGAAAGGTTAATCTGCGGCACTTCCGAAATTTGAGGCGTATTCTTCTAAATCCGGGGAACGAATTATTTCGGAAGGAATCCGGTTCTTCTGAGGAGGTCCGGTCTTCGTCAGGAAATGTCGTTCCGGCTGCTGGTGATCAGGGTGTAGGCGTCATTTATTTCCTGGGCTCTGTCGGCATAGATCTGCGACATTTCCTCGGGAAGTCCCCGGGCCTTTATCATGTCGGGATGGTATTTTCGGATCATCCGGTGATAGGCCCTTTTAATTTCCCGGGGGGAGGCATTTTCCGAAACTCCGAGAATTTCAAAGGCTTTTCTGAGGGCCTGGGATTCCTGCCAGGTATAACCTGAAGAGCTGTCCTGATTCCAGGATCTGCCCTGACCGCTGCCGGAGCTGTTTCCGGCACCTGTGTACCCGCTATTGTAGCGGGATTCGCTGTCGTGGGCGGAGCTTTGACCGTAGCTTTCGTTGTACGTGCTGTTTCCGGAAAATCCGTCGCTGTAGCTGCTGCCGCCGGAGAAGCTGCTGTTTTCTGAATATTTTCCGGTAAAGTTACCGTACTCGCTGTCCCTGAAACTCTGCCACTCCTTCATGATATTGCATTCCTCGATCAGGGCGTCAAGCTTTGCGGAGGGGTAGTTCAGAAGGGCGGCAATCTCCTGGAGTCTGAGTTTTTCCCTGTCAGTGAGTATTTCGTCGCTGAGAGCCAGAGTGACGATGAAGGTCATAAGAATGCCCAGATTGACCCTTTTTCCGGAATACTTTTCGGAAGCGCGGATAAATCTGATGCCGGAGGTAACCTTGTAACTGGGAGAAAGACCGGTCTGAAAGGCGTTTATGCAGAGCTCGGTGTTTTCGCCGTTTCCGGTAAGGCGTCTAATGTATTCGGCAACCACGCGGTTTCTGCCCGGGGTGTCGATATTTATGTCGCGTCCCACGTATCCGGCCAGCTGGAACACGCCCAGGAGGTAGAGCTTTTTCTGTTCCTCGGGACTCGGAGTCTCACCTCTCCCGAAGATTTTTTCCGGGCTGGTAACCATGAACCAGAGGACATACTTTACTGTCAGGGTAATGATCAGAAAAATGAATAATTTCAGCATGATAACCGGTATTAACTGCTTGAAGGAAAGTCCGTGTCCGCGCAGACAGTGTCTGACATGGAAAGTCTATCACAGATAGCATTATCTTTCTGAAAAATATGTGTTACAGGGAAGCTTAGCAGGGAATACCGGTAATTGTTTCGTAAGAATCCAAAATGAACTGATTCCGGCAGAGGTGAAGTCTAACTATAAAAGATCAAAGTCTTTGGGAATAACTAAATAGAAGCGAAAATTATAGCCTAAGCTCTACGACTTTGTATGACTAAAAGGTTCGAAACATACTCGTGGCAAGATACATCTGAACCTTAATCCTTATTGCCAGTAATTTTCTGG
>NZ_KB899636.1:1766348-1769067 GCF_000378405.1 Succinimonas amylolytica DSM 2873
TTGTAAAGGATGACGTGGGTTAGAGGGAATAGGGAACGATAACTTTGAAATGACAGCTAGGATGGTTTAGTCATACTCTACCAGAGAGTTTAGGTGATAAAGCAAAAATAAAGGACATTGTTCTTTGGACAGTTTATACAAACGTAATAGATCATCCAAATGTAAGGTATAGGCATGTAGTTGATTTATTTGTGAATAAAAGATGTCAAAATATAACTTTTAGAGACTATTTCTTTTTACAAAGAGTTTTTGGTTATTATGGGGCTTTATTCAGATCTGTTAGTGCTAATGACGTTTTGAATTATGCGAATAATATTGAGTTTATTTCAAACAATGAAAAGCTTCTTCAACTTCGTAATATAAATCTATTTTGTAATGAAAGCAGAATACTACATTCTAATAATAATTTTATATATTTGTATAAAAACAAAGAACTTAATTTTTATGAATTTGAAAACAATTTAGTTTTAGAGGATATGTACATCAATGGCTAATCTTAAAGATTTTCGAATGGAAGTTAAAATTAATTTCGTACAGTCATTATTAAGATTTGAAGGAATTGATTTAACAGATATTCAAACTGAGAAACTTCTAAATAATGATAATTTTGCCATGTTGGAATTCCCTGAAGAAGAATCACTTGTTATCAATAATGTAATAAACACTCTGAATTACATGGAATCTTTGGATCTTTCCAAGCAAGCTATAGATCTGGATTTATATATACGATTGAATTCTTCTTTGGCTAAAAATCAAGCTCTGGCTACAGGTGCTTTAAGAAATGGATTGTGTTCAATTCCGTGTATTGGAGAAATTCCACTTCCAGAGGTAGAAAACGTCAAAAAAGAAATATCTTCTCTTAATAATATTACAAAAGATAATTACAAATCTGTTGTTTCGGAGTGTTTTTGTAATTTATCAAAATTACAACCTTTTTGGGATGGGAATAAACGAACAACTCTTTTTTTGTGTAATACTCAGTTAATAAAAAATGATTTTGATTTATTGGCTATACAAAAAGATAATTATGCTGCTTTTGAAGAGTATTTAACGGATTTTTATACAGCAAGTGATAGAACTATAGTAGATTTTTTAGTCAAAAATTGTTTTATAAAACTAATCCATTTATAATAGATAACTCGGTGGAGCAGGAAAAATATAGCGGGAAACTCAAATACTATTTTTCTGTCCCTATAGGATGCAACGATGAAGCAAATGGTTATGGTGCAAAATGGGATCGCAAGATTAATCATTGGTATGTCCCTGCGGGGATTGATTTAAAGCCTTTTATTGAAAAGAGGTGGAAAAGATTAAGTAACGAAGAAGTAACAAATGCAGCAAAGGGAAATGAGGAGATGGATGAACTAAGAAAATCATTAAATATTGATTTTCCATCCCCTAATGACTCTCATAAACAACTTTCAATTTCAGAATTCAAAAAAAGTCGGGGCAGATAATGGCTACTAGGGGTAATGTTCGTATCTATATTCGAGTTTCCACAGAGGAACAGACCATAGAACGTCAGGAACACCTGATTGATGATGCAAAAGCTCAGGGCTTCTATATTGCCGGTGTTTACAGAGAGAAGGCATCAGGAGCGATTGAAGACCGTCCTGAACTGCAAAAACTCATCCAGGAACTTCAACCTGGCGATTACATTGTAGCTGAGAAGATGGATCGTATCAGTCGTTTACCCATTGATGATGCGAAGCATCTAATTGATCAAATTAAGTCTAAAGGTGCTAAGCTGCTTGTTCCTGGCATCGTTGATTTCACAGATATAATCAATAAGACTGATGACAGTATGTCAAAAATAGTTCTTGAAACCATGCAGGAGCTCCTTTTAAAAATAGCACTTCAAATGTCCAGGGACGATTACGAGTTTAGACGGAAACGCCAAAAAGAAGGCATTGCGCTGGCCAGACAACAAGGAAAATATAATGGCAGAAAGGCAAACGTTGAGCTTCATAAAAGAATTATTGAGTGTCATGTCCTGCGTAAACCTCCGATGTCTATATCCGAAACTGCGAGATTGTTAAATACAACAGAAAGCACAGTGACAAGAGTTTGCGGTCTTTACAGGAAGAATAATGAATATCTTTCTATTTAGTCAGTATTTCCGAATTCCTTTTTTCAGAGACGCCTAAACAGGCAATTAGCCTACAGGATACAACATACTGATCACAAATGTACAATAAACTAACCATTTTCATTGGTAATGCCTGCAAATTGAATTTGGGGACTCGATATATGCGGGTGGTTTTTTGTAGAAGTCCCTCTGTCCAGTCCGCACGCAATACAAAGCCAGTGAGCAATATTGTTCAGATATTGGGACAAACCGATTGAGCAAAAAGGGAGTAAATACTATTTTGTGTAAACTGTGATTTAACTCTTAAAAACTAACTTCTCCATTCTCTCTTTTGTAAGTGGTAGTTGAAGAAATTCATTTTTAATTGTGGTCCAGTTCTGTACTCGACTCTTGTCCCACTTTTCTTTTAGCGTAAGTATCCTCAGATACATAGCCCGGTAAACAGCATCCGGCGATTCGAAAGTTCCCTTTTTAGTTACCTTTCTCAGGCTGGAGTTTGTACTCTCTATCGCATTGGTCGTGTATATAAGCTTTCTGATGGCCGATGGGTAATCAAACAGCTGCAGTACAGTGTCAAGATTACGTTCCCAGCATTTTACGGCACCAGGATATTTCTTGCCCCAGAGCTCC
>NZ_KB899636.1:1771292-1810038 GCF_000378405.1 Succinimonas amylolytica DSM 2873
TTTATCAACGGCATTATATACAGCCTTTATAGAATCGCAGAAAGCCTTATACGCCTTGCATGGAACGAATTCTAGTGCGTTTCTCATAAGGTGCACTATGCAACGCTGTACCACCGTATTAGGGAAAATGGTTTTAACGCCTTCCTCCAGTCCTGATACACCGTCCATGCACATAAAGAAAATGTCTTCTACTCCGCGTTCCTTAAGGCTGTCCAGTATATTCAGCCATTTGGATTTTGATTCTGTCGGATCAATCCACAGCCCAAGAATATCCTTTTTGCCCTCCATGTTGATACCCATAATTACGTACACCGCATGTTTTGAGGCTGGCTGACTTGCCTCCTGACTGTTCATGCTGACATAGATGCAGTCAACGTATACTACCGCATATACTGACTCCAGCCGGCGTGACCGCCATTCCTGAATCACTGGGGTAAGCCTTGCAATAATACATGAAACCATGGCCTGGCTGATTTCGCAGTGGTAGATTTCCGAGATGGTTTTGGCGATATCGGACTGACTCATTCCCATGCCATACAGGGAATAGATCTTGTCATCAATTCCGCATAAATCAGTCTTGTAGGTTCCTAAAAGACTAGGCTCAAAGCTACCGTCACGATCTCTCGGCACATCGATAACAATCTCTCCAAGATTGGTTTTAACAGTCTTGCTGCTGTACCCATTACGACGATCTGTTGTCTGCTTTGCCCCCTGGAAAGACCGGTTGTATCCCAAATGGCTATCCAGTTCTCCCTTAAGCATCTGTTCAACAGCTATTCCCAGTGCTTCACGCATGGTCTCCTGTACATCAGTAATGGAGCCATTGGCACATCCATTGGCAATTGCCTGAAATACATCCTGAGCAGCTTGACTATGTTTTTGTCTTGCCATTGTTCATTCCTTTTCATTTGTGAAAACTAACTGCGACATAACTGGGCCCATAATTATGCCACAGCATTACCTTGTTTACACAAAAATTTTATCACTCAGCAAAAAGGGGACATATTATCTGGTCATTGACAATAGAGTCTGTATGGTAATTCTTTATCATCTTGCAGCTCCCTTTCTGACACCATTTGCGCCTGGTTCCGGCCTTTTCCCCCACCTTTTCATTTATCCGGCCGTCATTAGCCGTTCCCTTTTGGTATAATCACGCGACTGACAGCATTGCTAGCAATATTTGATAAGTTTCCGGGTTCTGATCCCCCGGAAAGATGGTGAATATGGACGTTAAGATTACCTACAATTCTCTTCGGGACGCTCTCAGGAAAGCTTTGATTTCAGACAGTTCCCGCATCCTCCGTAAAGCCCGTACAGTATTTGGAACCCGCGAAAAACCCGTACGGAATCCGGATGAAACAAAGATTGAAGTACTGGCTCTGGAAACAGCGGCCGCTATTGAAAAGGCCACTCTCCGTGCGGCCCAGATCCCGGCAGTTTCATATCCCGAGGAGCTTCCCGTAAGCCAGCATCATGAGGAGATTGCTGAACTTATAAGGAAGCATCAGGTGGTGGTTATTGCCGGTGACACCGGTTCCGGTAAAACCACTCAGCTTCCCAAAATCTGCCTGGAGGCCGGTCTGGGCAGAAGGGGAATGATCGGGCACACCCAGCCCCGCCGTCTGGCGGCAAGAACAGTGGCCGACAGAATTTCCCGGGAGATTGGCGTACCTCTGGGAACACTGGTGGGATACAAGGTGCGCTTTGGCGACCGCACGGCAGACAATACCGTTATCAAGCTCATGACTGATGGTATTCTGCTTTCTGAGCTGGAGAATGATCGCTGGCTTAATGATTATGAGGTCATTATTGTTGACGAAGCTCATGAGCGCAGCCTTAATATCGACTTTATTCTGGGCTTTCTTCATGATCTTCTGAAAAAAAGAAAGGATCTCAAGCTTATTATTACCTCGGCCACCATTGATGTGGAGAAATTCGCCAGGCATTTTGGAAATGCTCCCGTTAAAATCGTTTCCGGCCGCACCTATCCGGTAGAGGTAAGATACGAGCCGATAAACGAGGAATTTGACGAAAACGACGAGCCGGAGATCGATGATGACGATCTGGAACATGCTGTACTGAGGGCTGTGGACGAGCTTACCCAGGAGGATCCTCTGGGAGACATCCTGGTGTTTCTTAACGGAGAAAAGGACATTGCCGACATGGCTGCCTTTCTCGGGAAGTGCAATCTTAAGGGCACTGAAATTCTTCCTCTGTATGCCCGACTCAGCAATACGGAGCAGAACCGGGTTTTTCAGGAGCATGCGCTCCGGAGAATAGTTCTGGCCACTAATGTGGCGGAAACCTCGGTTACCGTCCCCGGGATTCGCTACGTTATTGATCCCGGCACGGCGCGCATCAGCTTCTACAGTCCCAGAACCAAGGTGCAGCGCCTTCCGATAACCAGGATATCCCAGGCCAGTGCCAATCAGCGAAAGGGACGCTCCGGGCGTCTTTCTGCCGGTATCTGCATCCGTCTTTACAGCGAGCAGGACTTTCTTTCGCGGCCCGAGTTCACTCCGCCGGAGATTCAGAGAACTAATCTGGCTCAGGTTATTCTTAAAATGCTTTCTCTCAGAATCACCGATATTGGGGGATTTCCTTTTATTGATCCTCCCGAAAACCGGATGATAAATGACGGTATTAATCTTCTGGAACAGCTGGGAGCCATAGAGAAGGATCAAAACGGAACCGTGCGCCTTACTTCCACAGGAAAGCTCATGGCCAGATTCCCCTGTGATCCCCGTTTTTCCCGCATGCTGGTTGAATCTTCCCGGAGAGGGGCTCTCAGAGAGACCCTGATAATTACTGCCGCTCTTTCAGCCAGGGATGTTCGGGAGCGCCCTTTGAATATGCGGCAGACTTCGGATACGAGTCACGCCCGCTTTAACGACGAGAAATCTGACTTTATCTCGATTCTCAGGCTGTATGACTATCTTGTAAAGCTCAGGGACGAACAGACAGCCTCCCAGATGAAGAAGACCATGAAAAAGGAGTTCCTGTCGTTTCTGAGAATGCGGGAATGGTTTGACATTCTGGCTCAGATCCGGGAGTGTGCCGGGGAGAACGGCTTTAAGGAAAATACCGAACCTGCCACCTATGAGGAACTCCATATGTCTCTTCTGTCCGGAGTTTTAGGGCAGATAGGCATGAAATCATCCGAGGGCTATGAGTATCAGGGAACCCGTAGTACCAGATTCTACATATTTCCGGGTTCCGGAGTGTCCAGGAAGGCTCCTGCATGGATTATGGCCGCAGAGATTGCTGAAACCTCGAAGGTATATGCCAGAACTGTGGCCGCGATTGATCCGCTATGGCTGGAAAAGCTGGCTCCCCATCTGGTACGCTATTTCTGGAGTGATGAGTACTGGAGCAAGAAAAACGGTGCGGTTATGGCTCATGAAAAGGGTATGTTTCTGGGACTTACCCTGTTTGCGGGACGTACGGTGAACTACACCAGGCATAACCCCGCGCTCTGCCGGGAACTGATGATCCGGGAAGGGCTGGTAAACGGCGAGTTTTTCACCAGGGCGGCCTTCTTCCGGCACAATCTGGATCTGGTGGAAAAGGTGGAGGATCTGGAGGAGAAATCCCGCCATCGCGATATTCTGGTAAGCGAGGAAACTCTGTTTGCCTTCTATGACGAAAGAATTCCGGAGGACATTGCCGATGCCCGTTCCTTTGAAAAATGGTGGCAGGTAAAGGAAAAGGAGGATTCCGGATTCCTGAATTACGATATGGAGATGCTGAAACGCCGGGACACTTCCATGATAAGTCCGGACCTTTATCCGGATCATCTGGAGGCCGGAAATTTCAGAATCCCGCTTACCTATAATTTTGATCCCACAAAGGAGAATGACGGGGTTACCGCAGTCATCCCGATTACCGTACTTAATCAGATACCCGAGGACATTTTTCTGTGGCTGATTCCCGGTCTGCGGCTGGAATTGTTTACAGAGCTTATCAGGGCTCTTCCCAAAGTCCTGCGCCGCAGTTTTGTGCCGGCTCCGGATCATGCCCGCACCCTGTTTGAGAGTCTGAGCCCCGGGGATGGCTACTTTTGGGACGCTCTTACCGCCAGAATGACCAAAATGGCCGGAACCGTGATTAAGAAGGAGGATTTTGCACTGGAAAATCTTCCCAGACACCTCAGTTTTTATTTCCGTATCGTGAATACCAAGGGGAGGCTTATTGCCGAAGGCAGGGATCTCGGTCTTCTCCGGCATCAGCTTAAGGAGGATGTCAAGAATACCCTTGCCGAGGTTCTCAGAGATGCGCCCCGCAATACCAAATCCGATTCCTGGACCTTCGGCACCATACCGGAAACAGAAACCAGAAGAACCGGCAGTCTGGAGGTAATTGCCTATCCGGCTCTTCATGATTCCGGAGACGGTGTTACTCTGGAGCTTTATGGCTCCCGTGACGAGGCGGATCGGGAAATGTGGCAGGGGGAGAAGCGTCTTATCATGCTTTCCATCCCGAGTCCTCTCCGGTATCTGGAAAGCAAGCTTCCCAACAGGGCCAAGCTGGCGATGTATTTTAATGCCGTTGGCAGTGTGCAGACTCTGATAGCAGATCTGGAATCACTGGCACTGGACGATATTATGGAATCGCAGGGCGGAGCCTGCCGGGATCAGAAATCCTTCGACAGCATAGTGGAGGAGGCCAAATCCTCTATTTACGACCGGGTGCTGGTTCTGGCAGAGAAGGCGGAGCAGATTCTTCTTCGTGCCAATGATGTCAGAAAGCACCTTCGGGGGAGAATGGATCTTCAAACTGCCTATGCCTTCAGCGATATCGGAGGAGAGCTGAACCGTCTGGTCTGCAAGGGCTTTGCTACTTCCGCGACCATGAAATACTATTCAGAGCTGCCACGCTATCTGGATGCCATGCTGAAGCGTATTGAGAGACTGCCCCGGGATCCTTCACGGGATCGTCTGCTAATGCTGAAATGCCAGGCTGTGGAGGACCGGTATGAATCCCTGCTGGGGATGTTTTCCGGAAAAACGGTTCCCCGGGAAGTTCATCTGGTAAGGTATATGCTGGAGGAACTTAGGGTTTCACTGTTTGCGCAGAGCCTGGGAACCATGTATCCCGTATCGGAAAAACGGGTTAATGCGGAAATCGACCGTCTGACGGCTCTGTATCGCAGCTAGCAGGAAGCATAGAGAGAGTGACAGGGAATAAGGCAGAAGTTAAGAGAGAAAGCGGAGTAACGGATGTGAACGCAATGGATGAACAGATATCTGTAAACGGCAGCGATTCCGGGAGACAGACACGCGGGACGGCAGGGAAATGGCTGGAAGCCATGAGACTGAGAACGCTGCCGCTGTCCCTTTCGGCAGTGCTTCTTGGCGTGGCTATAGGATGTCTGGAGTCTGCCCCGGGAGACTCCCCCGTCAGACTGGGAATTCTGGCTGTTTTTATTCTGGCGACGGCGGTGCTTCTCCAGATTCTTTCAAATTTTGCCAATGATTACGGCGACAGCGTTTCCGGTGTTGATAATGCTGTCCGCGAGGGCCGGATCAGCGTTCTTCAGCAGGGGGGGATGACCAGAAAGGAGCTTCTCCGGGGAATACTGACCGCAGGGGTGCTGGCACTGGGCACTGGCAGTGTGTCGCTCCTTCTGGCTTTTATGGACAGTCCGGCGGCGCTATTGGGCTTCTGCATTCTGGGGGCACTTGCCGTGGCGGCTGCGGTAACCTATACCATCGGCATTGCCTACAGCTACCTGGGGCTGGGGGATCTTTCGGTATTCATTTTTTTCGGGCTGGTATCGGTCATGGGGGCTGAGTACATGATTGCCCATCAGGTCAGTGTCTGCGGGGTTCTGGCCGGATGCAACGCCGGAATTATGGCGGTGATGGTTCTCAATGTGAACAATCTCCGGGATTATGAGAGCGATATTGCCGGCGGAAAAAATTCTCTTGTGGTCAGAATGGGGCTTGCCGGAGGCCGGATGTATCACTGGGGACTTTGTAATGCTGCAGCACTTCTGCTGTTTGTGATCGGGGTAATTGTCAACTCCTGGTGGGCTCTTTTGCTGATTCCGGTGCTGATTCCGTTTTTCAGGGCGGCCGCTTTTGCCGGTTCCGGAAAAAACAGCGGAAAGGTGCTGGATCCGTATCTTAAGAAAACCTCTGTAAGCTCTTCCCTGATTAATCTGACGCTGATTCTGGTGCTGGTGTTTGCGGCACTGTCCAAAGGAAACTGACAGCCTGGTAGTTCTTGATTTGCCAGCCGGATGAAGGCGGATTTCCGGCTGGGAAGTTACTATTCACAGTCCTTAAAAGTACCACCGCTGTCCGACGAAAGAAGAAAGGAGGGGTGGCAGATTTTCGTATGCGTAAACCCCCCCGGATTTCTGTTTCACAAAGGATAGCTTCCAGTCATATTTTCCTCCAATTGGATATAAAAATCCTTATGGTAGGGTTATACCACAAGGATTAAAAATCAAGTAAAGGTTAAACAAAGTTAGATTTTTTAAGGGGTTAAATGGGGGAATGGTGCGGGAGATCGGTTTTTGTCAGAAGGCTGAACCATGTCGCTGATCAGGACTGAAAAACAAAAAATAAGGGAGAAATGACTGCTAGGCCAGGCGGAGTAACGGCTGATGCAGAAAACAGCTATTATGAACCGGCTGTGAATAGTAACGCTGGGAAAACTGCTGTTCAGAAAATAGCCGCTATTTTTGTGATGATACTTTTGTTTTTTCAAAAAACTGATATAATGCTCAAACTTTGAACGATGACCTGGTGGTCACTCGTTGAAGATCGTTGCAGCCACGGATGGCGGCAATTTTTGTGTAACTCCTCCCGGCATGATGTCTGGCGGCTTTTTTAAAATTTTTTTAAGTACTTATTATGTCCGAATCTTTTGCTGAGCTTTTTGAAAAAAGTGAGAGCACCAAACTTAACACTGTTGTTAAGGGTGTTGTTGTTTCCGTTGATGACAAGTCTGTAATCATCGATACTCATTCCAAATCCGAATCCATTGTTCCTGTTGATTCCTTCAAGGATGCCGAGGGCAATGTTACCGTTCAGGTAGGCGACGAGGTTGATGTAGTCCTCAAGAGTATTGCTGATGATGACGGCTCTACTGTTGTTTCACGTGACGAAGCTAAGCGTGTTGAATCCTGGAGCAAGCTGGAAGAAGCTCTTAAGAATAACGAAGTTGTTGTAGGCGTTATCGAAGACAAGGTTAAGGGCGGCTTTACTGTATCCGTTGAGGGTATTCGTGCCTTCCTGCCTGGTTCTCTTGTTGATGTACGTCCTGTTCGCGATACCAGCGACATTGAGAAGAAGCCTCTGGAATTCAAGGTTATTAAACTTGATCAGAAGCGGAACAACGTGGTTGTTTCCCGCCGTGCTGTTATTGAAACCGAGCACAATGCTGATCGTCAGACCATTCTTGGTCAGCTTGAGGAAGGTCAGGTTATTACCGGCGTTGTCAAGAATCTTACCGATTACGGTGCATTCGTTGACCTCGGCGGCATTGACGGTCTCCTCCACATTACTGATATGGCCTGGAAGCGTGTTAAGCATCCTGGTGAGGTTGTTTCCGTTGGTCAGGAAATCGAAGTTAAGGTTCTTAAGTTCGACAAGGAAAGAAGCCGTGTATCCCTTGGCCTGAAGCAGCTGGGACCTGATCCCTGGGCTAACATTGCTGAACGTTATCCTGCAAACACCGAAATCGAGGGTACTGTTACCAACCTCGCTGATTACGGCTGCTTTGTTGAGATTGAAGAGGGCGTTGAAGGCCTCGTTCACGTTTCCGAGATGGACTGGACCAACAAGAACGTTCATCCTTCCAAGTTCGTTTCTATTGGCGAGAAGGTAAGAGTAAAGGTTCTCGACATCGATCCGGACAAGCGTCGTATTTCTCTCGGCCTCAAGCAGTGCAAGCCGAATCCTTGGAAGATCTTCAGCGAGCAGCATAAGGTTGGCGAGAAGATCACCGGCATTATCAAGAGCGTTACCGAGTTCGGTATGTTTGTTGGTCTTGAGGGCGGTATTGACGGTCTGGTACACCTTAAGGATATCAGCAGCTCTGAGGGCGAAAAGACCCTTATGAGCTACAAGGAAATGAAGGGCAAGGAAGTTACTGCTGTAATTACCAGCATCGAAGCTGATCGTGAGCGCGTATCTCTGGGTATTCGTCAGCTTGAAGAAGAGCCGTTCTCTGCTTATGCAGAAAACCTCAAGAAGGGTTCTTCTGTAGTTACCGGTACCATCAAGTCTGTAACCCCTGAGGGTGCTGTTGTTGCTCTTGCCGATGACGTTGAGGGCTACATCCGCGCTGCTGATGCTTCTACCGACAATGTTGATGATGCCACCACCGTATTTGCCGTTGGTGACAGCGTTGAGGCTGTGTTCCTGGGCATCGATCGTCGTGAGCACAAGCTTTCTCTCTCTGTACGTGCCAAGGCTCGTGCTGAAGAGAAGAAGACCTTCGACGATATCAAGGCTTCTAACAAGGAAGCTTCCAAGAACAATACCAATGCAATGCAGGAAGCTTTCAAGCTTGCAAAGGGCGAATAATTCAGACGTGAGGAGCTGTCTTTTGGCAGCCTGATGACTGAAAAAATGAAAAGCCGGAGTTCAGAGATGGATTCCGGTTTTTTTTTGTCGCTGTTAACCATAATTATCCCTATCACATCTCATCCTACCCTGCCTCACCTCAAGCCAAAGTCATTTTTCATCCTGGCTCTATCCGTGTGGAACTCCCGTCGGTGGGCACCGGGATCGCATCTCTGCCCCCGGATTTTCGGGACTTTATGGAATTTTCCGCTCCGGAAGGCGGAAGGGAGCAAAGGCTCGTGGTGTATACGGCATATCCAGCCCTGATTATTTATGGTCTGGGGCTGATGATAAATTCCGGCCAGGGAATTATTCATCAGGAATTAATAACTGACTATGAGAGGCCCGTATCCGGAACCAGAATCACGTGGCATTAGGCAGCAAAAATTACAGCAGAAAAGAAAATCACTGAGCAGGCGGATTTTGGGACATCCTGTCCAAGCACTGACATTATGGGAGATTTTTAAAAGCACGCAGCCTGTTTGTCAGGCAAATACGGAGCTGTGATACAGACCTGGTATGTTCGCGGATAAAAAAACGGGATGCGTAATCCCGTTTTGGTGAAACAGTGGAGCTTTTTCAGAAATTGGTTTCAGACGCTGCTTTTACAGCCTGAATCCGGGCTTCTTCCTTCATTTGCTGCCTTTTACTCAGCGCAATGGTAAACAGTGCGTCGGAGGAGCTGTTCAGGGCTGTTTCGCAGGAATCCTGAACCACTCCGATGACCATTCCGATACCGACCATCTGCATGGCAATGTCGTTTCCGATACCGAAGAGAGAACAGGCCAAAGGTATCAGCATCAGGGATCCTCCGGCAATCCCTCCGGCTCCGCAGGCACAGATTGAAGCCATGAAGCAGAGGAGAATTGCTGTCCAGATGTCCAGGGGAAGTGTTCCGCCATTAAGCGAAGCCACCGCTGTGAGGGTAAGAACACTCACGGTTATTGCAGCTCCGGCCATATTCACGGTGGCTCCCAGAGGAATGGATATTGAGCTCATGCTTCTGGGAACTTTCATTTTGTCGCAAAGCTGCATGTTTACCGGAATGTTGGCCGCCGAGCTTCTGGTGAAGAATGCATAGTAGGCGCTGTTGACAAGGCAGTTGAAAACCAGCGGGAAGGGGTTTCTGCGGGTAATAAGGAATACCAGAAACGGATTAATGATGAGAGCGGATATGGCCATTACGGCTACCAGTACCTCGATTACCAGCAGATATTTGGCCAGTCCTTCAATGCCTCCCTGCGAAACAATGGAGTCGTAAACCAGTCCCATAACTCCCAGCGGGGCCAGGCAGATCACGATTCTTACAATATTGGTCACCACCGAGGCCAGATCCTCCAGAACCCTTTTAGTGGTATCGGCGGCATTGCGGAACATAAAGCCGAGAGCCGATGCCCATACCAGAATCGAAATGTAGTTGGCATTGATGAGGGCGTTAACCGGATTGTCCACAGCACTAACCAGAATGTTTGAAAGAACATCTGCGATGCTGCTGACAGCGGCGGCGCTCTCGGGACCGGCTGTTTTCAGGTTCACTGTTGTGGGAAATATGAAGGAGGCGGCAACGGCGGTAACAGCAGCCAGGAAGGTGGAGACAAAATAGATTATGATGAGTTTCCAGAGCTGATTCCTGCTACCCTTCTGATGAGCGGCAATGGCGGAGGTGACCAGCACCAGCACCAGAAGCGGTGCCACGCTCTTGAGCGCCTTGACAAACAGTTCGCCGAAACCTTTTACAAAGGAAAAAGGCTCCGGACAGTAAACTGCCAGGATAATTCCGATTATGAGACCGATAACGATCTGCAGAACCAGAGGTACTTTTTTATAGACTGCGAATATTGGGGTCATGAACAAATCTCGCTTTAGACTGTTTGTGAGCAGTAAAACCGGTGTTTTTCGGGACTATTTTCCGGTACTTCCGAAACCGCCCTGACCGCGGCTGGTGTCCGAAAGCTCATCGGTGATTTCAACGGTTTCATAGCGTACTGGAACAATAATGGCCTGAATGGCACGTTCGCCCCTCTTATAGCTGATGGCTGTACTGGAGGTGTTGTCTTCTGCCTCGTCAACCACGAGGTGGGCAATCCATTCCCCGCGGTAGTCGCTGTCAATAACTCCGACAGTGTTTCTAAGCGCGATGCCGCGGATTCCGGCACTGCTTCTTGGCAGAAGCAGGGCAACAAAGCCGTGAGGAACTTCGGCGGCGAATCCCAGCTTTACCACATTGTCCCTTCCGGCGGACAGCACCGTGTCTTCCTGAAAATAGATGTCCATGCCGGCCGAATCATGCTTGATTTCCGGGGGAATGAAATTACTGACCAGTGGTTTTACCTTCATATCTTTATACCTGTAAAAGCTGCTAGAGAAGGGGGCTACCGGATTCCCGTGGAAGCCCCTGAATGCCGCTATTCTACCTTTTACAGCCGGAAGTATCAAAAGACTGCGGTTTGTCACTCGGATAATCGTGACATTTATTCCGGCGTTTTCAGTCAGAATGTCTGGTGGGAAGACAGGAAGTGCGGGATGAAAAACTTTAACAGCATTGCCGAAAAATAGTAAAATTCAGGAGATGTGTGCTGAAATATTGAAATGGGGTTTTTATGATTGCGGGGCATCTTGGGGACGAATTTTCAGAAAAGCTGCTGGGCGAATATGCGGTATGGATTAACAGAGCTCTTCGGGATAGGCTTCCCGAAGGACGGCTGGAGCTGGAGACCGACGGCCGCGTTTTTGCGAATTTCGACACGAACATGACTGAACCTCAGGATGTCAGAATGGCAGAATACCACCGGCGCTATCTTGATGTTCATGTGATCCTGGAAGGCAGGGAGCGGATTGGTTTCCGGGCGGAGGCTCTGAAAATCGGGGCGGCTTCCGGCAATGATCCGGAAGGCATTCCCTATTCGGACGAAAAGGATATCGGATTTCTGGATCGGGCAGTGCCGCTTTCCTATACGGATCTCGGTCCTGGCGATTTTGTGATCTTTTATCCCGGAGAGATTCACAAGCCGCTGTGCTGCATTAATGCTCCTGCCGAGGTGAAAAAGCTGATACTGAAGGTGCGGATTTTCTGAGTTTTCCGGAATCGCGGGCCTGGTGCTTTCATAAGGACGGGGCTTCCTGTTTTTTGCTGTTATAATATCGGGCGGGACAGAGTGTCCGGAGACCGGTTTCGTATTGTTTAGTGTGGGTGATTTCGGCATAAAGGCCGACTTTACCGGAAAGTGTTTATGATTCGTAAAATATTAAAGTATTGCTATTTTCTGTTTTTGCTGGTGATAATGGTTCTGACACTGGCTCTGGGAATGTCCAACGACAGCAGTGTGGTGCTGAATCTGCTGGCAGGGAAGACGGAAATCACGGTTTCTGCGCTTATGGGGTTTTCGTTTCTGGCGGGGGCGGTGTTTTTCAGTCTGATCTGGGCTTACATCGTTTTCTCCCAGTGGATTGCCATCCGGAATCTGAAACGCCGGATTCGCAGGATGGAGCGGGACGGGGTGCCGGCCCCTGGTGAAGGGATTCCCAAAAAGGATACCCTCCTGGATGTTCCTGAAGATTCCGGAACAGTCAGAGCTATTTCTGCCGGCTGACTGACAGGAGATGCGGCCGTATCATGATTGAGCTTCTGTTCCTCCTTTTGCCAGTGGCAGCTTTTTACGGCTGGTATATGGGGTATCATGCTGCGCTCCGGAACAATGAGAACAGAAATTCAGGAAAGATCAGAAATCTTACCCGCGGTCTCAATTTCTTTTTTAATCATGACCGCAAAAAGGCTGCCGACGAGCTTATCAGTTTCTATGACAGTCAGTCCAATCACAGCTTTGAGGAAAACCTCGCTCTGGGAAATCTTTACCGCGAAAGAGGGGAGATGGAGCGGGCCATCAATTTTCATAACAATATCATGATCATGGAGGGCCTTTCCTCCGATGAAAGAGCATGTGCTCTTCTGGAGCTGGCCCGGGATTTTATTAAGTCGGGACTTCTGGACAAGGCCGAGGAAATTCTGAAGGAGCTTATCAGCTATGATGCAGAAAAATCCCGGGCCTGTGAGCTTCTGGTAAAGCTGTATGACCAGGAAAAGGAATGGCATAAGGCTCTGGATACTATAAAGAGCTTCCGGAACATTTTTCGTTCTGCGGCAAATATCAGCATCAAGGAAGCCGAGTATTTCTGCGAGCTTGGCAATGACGCCTTTTCGGTAAAGCAGGAAAAGGAAGCTCTGGAATACTTTAAAAAGGCGGTTCAGGTGAATGGCACCTGCGTCAGGGCTTATCTTAACATTGCCAAGATTAATATTGAAAACAGGCGGTTCCGGGAGGCTCTGGAGGCTCTGGAGGCCTTTTCCGAAGCGGCTCCCCAGATGATCAGTCTCTGCGTTAAGCTCCTGGCACGGTGTTTTCCGGAGGATAGCGGCGCACAGGAGCTGGAGATTCTGGAAAAGTGGCTCCAGCGCTCCGGATCCGAGGCGGTGGCTCTCCGGATTGCCACTATTATCTGCAATACCCGGGGGGTTTCCGATGCCGAGGAGTTTATTATCAGGTATCTTAAGAAATACTCCAGTATCAGAGTGTTTTCCTTGCTGATGGATCTCCGGCTGGAGTCTCTGGATTCTCAGAGTCAGCAGAAGCTGCTGGTTTTCAAAAGCCTTATTGATGCCCAGAAGATTAATTCCAGCCGTTTTGTCTGCCGGCACTGCGGCTTTAAATCGCAGATGCTGTTCTGGAAGTGTCCCAGCTGTCATAAATGGGAGACCATGCAGCCAAATGCTTCAGTTGATTTTTCGCAGGAATCTTTGCCTCCTGCCTGATTTTTTTAAGGATTGAATATGACTGAGTCAGCTACTCGTAAAACAGATTCCGGGGTAAAGGATCCGAGGATAATCGTAGCGCTTGATTTTGCCACGGAGCGGGAAGCGGATGCTCTGGTAGCACGCCTGGATCCCGCCAGAGCCCGGCTGAAAATAGGAAAGGAGATGTTTACCCGATTTGGTCCGGAAATGGTCCGGCGCTATCAGGGACAGGGCTTTGAGATCTTTCTGGATCTCAAGTTTCATGACATTCCCAATACGGTGGCCCGGGCCGTGGCCGGGGCAGCAGAGCTGGGAGTATGGATGGTTAATGTTCATGCCATGGGCGGTGAAAAAATGATGACCAGGGCCGCAGAGGCGCTTCAGGAGTTCGGAAAGGATCGTCCGAAGCTGATTGCCGTTACCGTGCTTACCAGCATGGATGCCTCCCAGCTTTCCGGAGTGGGGATTATGGATACCGTTGAAAACGAAGTGACCAGGCTGGCCGTACTGGCCCGGAATTCCGGTCTTGACGGAGTTGTTTCCAGTGCCAGGGAAGCCGGAATCATCAGGAAAAGCATTCCCGGAGAGTTCTTAATTGTAACTCCGGGGATCAGGCCGAAATGGGCGGAAACCAATGACCAGATACGGATTGTTACTCCCGCGGACGCCCTGAGAGGGGGATCCGACTATCTGGTTATCGGAAGACCGATTACGAGAAGCCAGGATCCGCTGGAGGCTTTGCGGCTTATTTCCGAGGAAATAGAGGCCGTTCTTTAGAAGCCTGGCCAGCGCCGCCAGCCGTGTTTTGGTAAAGCATTGCTATATACAGATCTGAATGCCGTTTTCCGCTATCAGGAGAACGGCATTTTTGCTGTGTCCGGAAAAGTCTGTAACAGGTAGGTATCCGGAAGAAACGGGGCTGCTTTGGAGGCGGGGGTAATAGAAAACATGGTGACATTTGTCGCAATGTGTTGAAATTTACTCGTTTTTAAATCAAGTTCCCAGCTGTTCCGCCGCTATGTATTCGCAGGGGCTGTTATTTAGCAGCTTCCGCTATAAAGGCATTTCCATACCATAGTAATAAGAATAACTGACTTCCGGGGATTTTCAGGAATTTCCAGGAGAACCCGTGACAGATTTGAGAGGAATAAAACATGGCACTGTATGTCAATACCAATGTCTCATCGCTGAATGCCCAGCGCATGATGGCAAATTCCACCAACGCTCTGGATACCTCCTATAAACGGCTGGCTTCAGGACTCCGCATAAACAGCGCCAAGGACGATGCCGCGGGGCTTCAGATTTCCGATCGTCTTACGTCCCAGATTAACGGCCTTAATCAGGGGAATCGCAATGCTCAGGACGGTATTTCCTTCGCCCAGACTGCCGAGGGCGCCATGGAGGAAATGACCAATATGTACCAGCGAATCCGCACCCTGGCGCTCCAGTCTGCCAACGGTACCAATTCGCAGGATGATCGGAATGCTCTTCAGCAGGAGGTGGAGTCGCTCTGCGCCGAAATCGACAGGATAACCACTGATACCACCTTCGCCGGCGAGACGATTTTTGATAAAACCTCCATAAGCTTTCAGGTGGGAGCTGATGCCAATCAGCAGATTTCGCTTAGCATGCAGGGATCTACAAAATCATATCTGAACAAGGTAAACGGAATCGGAACAGCCAGCAATCTTGGTGGCTGGACTGTAAAGGATCTGTATACCGTGATAGGTAATTCGTCAGCTACAATTAATGGTACCAAGGATGTAGCCAGACCGGGGGACACCGGAAATACCAAGTCCGGAAAGTCCTTTGATATTTCCAATGTCGACAAGGCTCAGGATGTGCTGGCTACCATTGATTCGTACATAGCGGTTGTGGATGCCAAGAGAGCCGACTTCGGCGCGGTGCAGAACCGGCTGGAGTCCGCCATCAGAAACCAGTGCAACGTGGCGGAGAATGTGGCTGCCGCCAGAAGCCGCATCCGGGATACCGATTTTGCCTCCGAGACTGCGGCCATGACCCAGCAGAACATTATCCAGCAGGCATCCCAGTCCATTCTGAGCCAGGCTAATCAGCGGCCGCAGGTAGCGCTGAGCCTTCTGGGATAGTTTCTGTCGGACACTGAAGAAAAAAGCCTGTCCCCGCGGACGGGCTTTTATTATGCGGGATTCTCTATTTATAGGGGGGTGTTCCCAGCTGTCAGTGCTTTTTTTAAATGTCTTAAAACCTGCTAGATAAACTGTCTGTTTTTCTGCTCCAGAATTTTTGTATCTGACCGCTCTGGCAGAGGTTCTGACATGTTTTCAACATTGTCAGACTTACTAGCAAATTTATCTATTATTTCGCTCACGCTTTTCCATTTCTGAACCCTATTTCGGAAAGACTGGCAAAGGGGAGGCTTTAATAACATGATATTTTGCTAAGCACAGACGCAATTTGCATGGAAGGGGAGGTGTAAGAGGAACGTGTAAACAGGAACTGGAGAAAGGCGATAATAAACACGGAGAGGTTGGAGCGGCAGTTCATGGCATACTTGATTTCACCGTCTTTCTTCCGAAAGCTTCATAATAAAAAGCGCATCAAAACTTAATCTGATGCGCTTACTGTCCTTATTAGGTCAGGCTAATTCAGGCCGGGCTTTCAGCCGTACATCGGCCGGGGGGCCGGAGCCGGACCGTTCTTTTCCTTTTCCAGATCCACCTCATCGGTGAGCTCGGCAGGCTTGGCTACTACATAGCCCTGAACGGCATCAATGTACAGGTTTTCCAGATGCTGCTTCTGGGCTATGCTTTCCACGCCTTCGGCAACCACCACGCATCCCAGTCTGTGAGATACCTCGATGATCATGCGGATAAACTGCAGTGAGCTCAGGTCGTTGTCGAACTTCTGGCAGAGGTTCGGATCGAGCTTAATATAGTTAGGCTTCAGATCTCTGTAGATGGTGAAGGACTCAATGCCGTGTCCGAAATGGCTGATGCTGGTATTGGCGTGAGACCGTCCGATGATGGAGAAAAGTCTTTCGGCTGCCATTACGTTGCTGGAGAGGATCTGCTCGTCAATCTCAAATACCAGGTTAGGGGCAATGTCGGCGTTTCTCAGCAGGGTTCTTTCCAGCCAGAGGAGGAAGGAGGTGCTGATGAGCGCGTTAGCGGAGAGATTGATTCCGAAACGGGCATCAGAGCCTTTCTGCAGCTTTCTGTACTTGGCGATGATGGATTCAATGATCATTTCTTCAAGACGAACCAGAAGGTCATGTCTGAGAGCGGCCGCCAGAATGGACTCAGTGGAAAGAGACTCGCCGTCCTTGGTAAAGAAGCGGGCATAGATTTCGAAGTACGGACGAATAGAGATGTTCATGCTTCTGATAGGCTGGTAGTACAGGGTAATAGCCTTTCTGTTAATGATGTCAAGCACAGTCTGACGCCAGTGCATTTCACCCTGGAGATAGCCTTCGGTATCTTCCTTCTGAACATAATAGCCGTTGATAGGGCCGGTCTGAGCTCTGGCAAGTGCAAAATCAGCGCGGGAGAAAATAACCTCTTCTCTTTCGTTGTTGGTAAAGAGGGTATAGCCGCTGTAGCAGATGCTGTCAAAATCAAAATCCTTGCGGAAGCTTTCGATCTGAACCTTGAGATCCTGGTTAAGGAGCATGATCTGCTCTTCTTTTCCGCCGGGAATGAGAATAGCGAAATCGGAGCCGGAAATGCGGTAGGCCTTGGCATTGTTGAAGCTCTTGATGGCATTGTTAACCAGCTTGGCAACGTCATGGATGTACTTGTCACCCATCTGATAGCCGCGGCTCTGGTTGATGTCCTGCACGCTGGAGGATCTGATGATGCCCAGAATGCTGGTGCCGTTGGTCTGCTTGGTGAGCTCCCGGGTGAAATCTCTCTTGAACATGTTGCGATTGAAGAGGCCAGTAAGCGGATCGATGGCAGCCTGGGTTTCGAGTGTTTCCACCTTTTCCAGAGCGTCCTTGAGCTTGGTAGAGTTTTCCTTTTCCTGCTTGGTAAGCACCTGGGTGAGTTCCTCGTAGGGGAGATCCTCATACCGCTTGTCCACAATGGCCTTTCTCATGTCGAGAATGTCCTTTTCATTGTTTTTGGACACAATGGACACTGCAAATGCGGCTGACAGTAAGATGGAAACCACTGCAGTGCACACGCGGATCAGGAGATCCTTCAGAGCAGGAGAGGGGGACAGGGAATAGCTGACCTTGACATCATTGGAGGAGATAGTGTTATCAAGGGGCAGAATTATGCTGGCAACAGGGGACTGCAACTCCGGAGCGGAATAGTTGTAGATGCTGGAACCGTTTTTTTCAACCTTGAGCTCGGTCAGATTGTATTCATTCACCAGCAGAACACCATCGAATGATGAGTTGGTGACCGACGCTTCAATGCGTTCTCGAGCCTGATCTGCAACCCGGGAGACTTCTCCCCGGCTTACAAAATACAGAACGCCCAAACATACTAGGCTCAGTATCGCAGCTACGCCAAAAGCTTTGTTCTGCGCTGATATTGACATAAGGTCTCTCCCTGCTAACTACTATTTTTCTCCGGTAATCCGTATTACGGAAGAACTTTTTATCCGGACCACCTTTTTCAAAGGGGGGGGATTCTCCAAATACACTACAAACTACAAATATACCACTTATAGACGCGTGATGCCCTGCTTAAAGGCAGCCAAGTTTTTCAAAACATGATACCAGTCGTATTTCAGGGACTGTTTTCGGAATATCCGCTGTTAAAAAAATTCGTGACCGTGCCGTTTACGAGATAAAGTCTGTTTTTGTTAACAATATTATAACGTTATTTTTGATGCATGTAGCATATTTGAAAATTATTTTTGCCTTGCTTGCAAAAGTTCAATTTGCGGCTGCACCATCAGAGCGACTTTACTCAATGGTGTTTCAGTCAGTCTGCTGTTTCCTTTCCAGCGTTCGGGTGCGGTTTCAGGAGGTGGCCGGGGCTGAGACTTCGGCTATTTATCTTCGGGGGGATCCGGGAAATCCGCGGAAATTTTTGCGGCACAGGACTGGAGAAGCCTCAGAATGGTTTCCGGTGTCTGATTCTTATTCTGCTCGTAAATGGCCGCTCCTTCCATTGCAAAACGATACCAGGCGGTATTTACGCGATCATCAACATCTGCAGCCTTGTAGATTTCGTACCATTTTCTGGTTTTGGGAATGTTGAAAATAGTGTCGAGATCCTGTTCCGTGGGATCGTTGAATGAAAGATGCCAGCGGTAGTTTTCCGAAAGATGCAGACTGTTGACTACATCGTCCATTTCACGATTGGAGGTGTTCCCGGCCAGCATAATTAGCTGAACACGTTCATAGCTGGGGGAGCTTTTGGCATTCTTTTGGGACTTGGAGGCTGAAAAACGTCCTTTTTCGCTTATAAGGTAGTAATGCCGGGGCAGATGTCTGGTAGTGAAGGTAACCTCGCAGTCGATCTCCATGGCATCCTCGTTAGTGAGCTGGAGAGTGTTGACTCCCGAAGATCTGCATGCCGGATCCCCGGAAATTTCATCCGCCAGAGAATCGATATCGCTGGTACTGAGAATCATGGGGGTGGCGGTGGCGGCTATGACAATGGTGCTGATATTATTTCCGGCAGAGTTCGCGAATACGGTAATGTTGTTGCCAAAATAGTTTTCTGCCCGGTTTCTGATGACAAGGCCGTTGTTATTCCGGGAGCTTGAAATCCCTGAAAGGGGAAGCTTGCGCATTTCCTTTACAGTATAGGACGGATCCAGGAGCTTTCTGGTGATAAGATCCTCGTTCCGGGCATGAGTGAAGCTGACGTCCTGCGACAAGGCCTCGCGTATTGCCTCAGACTGTTCGTCAGGGGACAGTTGCGCAAAGTCTGACGAGAGATAGCGGTTTATGGAATTAACCGGAAGTCCGATGCCGGAAATTACAGAGAAGGGCTGGCGGTGATCAATTTCACTCTCCGAGAGTATGTGCACCAGTACGATGTTTTCCTGGCGGGAGACGGTCTCCCGGTCCTGGTCTCCGGCTTTCTCTGCTCCGGATTTTTTAGCGCTGCTGCTCTTTTCGGCAGCTTCCGGGGAACTGCTGCCGGAATCGCTGACGCCAAACGGCGATTCGTAGGGCTGGGACAGCGGAGTGTCCGGAGTCAGCCTGGAATAGAAGAGGTGAGTGCTGCGGCTGCCGCAGTCCAGATAGCCGATAGTAGAGGTGCCGAAGGTTTTGGTTTTCAGCTTGTTGTCCACAGAGCATTCATTGGTGATGTTTTCAAACAGTACCGCATCCGGAGTTTCCGGAACGTTATTTGCCGAGATCAGATTTCCGGTGAATTCCGAGTTTATAATGCTGCTTTTTACTTTTCCGGCGGAGTCTTTTCTTACGGCGATTACCTGGGCCAGGGGGGTCTTGTTTCTGTAGATGGTCAGCTGATAATAGTCGTCATTGTACTGAATGTCCTGAAAATTTATCCCTCCCGACAGAAGATTGAATGAGGAAGGGAACATGCGCACAGTCATGGGATTGAACTTGTCGTTGCTTTTTTTAGGGGTTAGCACATAGCTGAGATAGGTTCCGGAGAAGGAGGTGTTAATGTCGGATCCCAGGGTTACGGAATTCATGGCTCCTGCGACTTCTGCGCACATGATCAGGGCAATGCAGGATGCGAAAGCGGCAATCGGTTTAACCTTGAACAGCATTATTGACATCTCCTGTTTTTATCGGATTCGGTGGTGCCGAACCGGAAGTTTTCCGGAAGTCAGATCAATGATTACTGAAAATTATAGTTTTTCGGCAGAGGCTTTTGGACATAATTCTGATGAAAAGGATGCAAAATCATGACATCGTTTAAAAAATCGGCGGGAAACGGCGTTTTCTATAAAAAATATGCAGCCTGCCGGATATAGGATATTTTCAGAAAGTGCTGATAGTTCCCGATTTTCAGAAAATTTCATTTTGTTTTTGACAAGATATGTTTTTTCAGTATAATCATCTGCGTTCGCGAGCCATCCTGATAAAGAGGTCGCGGATGCCATGAAAACGGGGCGCGATAGCAAAGCGGTTATGCAGCGGATTGCAAATTCGTGTAGTTCAGTTCGACTCTGAATCGCGCCTCCACCTTTTACGGTTCTCACTGGCGCGATAGCAAAGCGGTTATGCAGCGGATTGCAAATTCGTGTAGTTCAGTTCGACTCTGAATCGCGCCTCCACCTTTTACGGCTCTCACTGGCGCGATAGCAAAGCGGTTATGCAGCGGATTGCAAATTCGTGTAGTTCAGTTCGACTCTGAATCGCGCCTCCACACTGCCTCGTTTTTTTCCTGACGTGTTTTCCATTAGCTCCGGCATTGTTCCGGTATTCGCTGATTATCCGTTTTCGGTAGTGATTTCGGTATTCAGACCAGTGTTTCTGAAAATGCACCGGCGAAACGGCAGATATTTCTATGAAAAAGTTTTCTGCCAGCTCTGCTTATTTCTCATTTTTGCTAACAAATCCTTGTTTTAAAGGGGTGAAAGCGAAAAATGTTGCCATTGTTCACAAATATTAAGCATTATTCCCTATATGATAAGAAAAACGCTGTCAGACTTTTCGGAGCGCTATTCTCGAAACAGAACCGGAATCTGACACCTGGTATTTTGATTTGAATAGTCGGGACGGCTGTGTCTGTGTCGGGATATAATTTGAGAGTGAGTAATTAAAGATGTTCTTGTTTAACAATAAATCAGAAAAATGCGCGCAGGAGCTGAAAAGCATGGCCGGCAAGGGAGCTGCTCTTGCTGACACTCTCTGTGCCCAGTATGATAATCTGAAGGCGATTGCCCAGGAGCTGAGAGATGATATGGACAGTTTCAATGAATCCGTGTCAGGTCTGGCCCAGTCCCATTCGGATTTTTCCGAAATCGGAAAGTTCAGCGATACAGTAAGCTCCTCCGGACGCCGAATTGTGGAATCCGTGCATGAGAGCATGCAGAATGTGGAGCTTCTAAAGGATGTGATTAGTTCCATAAGAACCGATATTGAGGATTTGCACGAGTTCCAGGACAAGTTTGTGAAATCCTTTACTGCTCTCAAGGAGCAGATGGACTCTATCAAGGAATGTACCCAGATTATTTCCACGCTGTCCGGCCAGACCAACCTTCTTGCTCTTAATGCCACCATCGAGGCCGCCAGAGCAGGCGAGCACGGCCGCGGATTTGCGGTGGTAGCCGGCGAAGTCAAGAAGCTTTCTCTGGATACCGCTGATGCCTCTTCCAAGATTGATTCAAGTGTGGAGAGCTTTACTAACCAGATTACCGCCATTATTGCCGAGGCGGACAAGAACCGGCAGCTTCTGGACGGGGTTTCTGCTTCAGCCGAGGACGCTATCAAGAAGTTCAATAATGTTAAGCAGCAGCATGACGAAAAGGTAACGGTGGTAAATGAAATTATCACCGCACTTACTGACGAATTCAATGTAATCCGGGAGAAGGTCACTGTTTCCGATAATTCCGACATTGTGGAGGAAATTGCTACAAGCTGCGGTGAGATCCAGAAGAAGGTGGCATCTGCTGCCAGACTCAACGAGGATATTGACAAGAATATCAAGGATGTTTCCGGTGTCTTTGACGAAATGAAGAAGGTCTGAGCACTGTTTCTCTGCTTTTGTTTCAGGAAATGCCCCAGGGTGTTTCCTTTTTTATTTTGCTCAAGCAGCTTCCGGAGTACGCCGGGCTGTTCTGCTGTTTCGCATTGTATTAAGCCAGGGGGGGAGGATGACTGAGAAAGCGGGATCGGGGACGGGTGCCCCTGGTGGCAGTCTGCTTCCAGCGGGAACACTTTCCGGAAGAGGTGCTTTGCGCTATGCGGCGGTTCCGGATTTTTCTCCGTTTCCGGAAACGGATCTGCTGGTTCCGGAAGCCGCCCCCCGCGTATATTCGGTATCCGAAATTGCGGCAGAGGTGCGCGAAAAGGTGGAGGTTATCAGGAACGTCCGTGTCAGGGGGGAGATTTCGGAATGGTCGTTGCGGAAAAATCTGTTTTTTTCTCTCAGGGATCAGAACAGTGTTATCAGATGCTGCATGTTCCGGATTCGCGGTATTCCGGCACCGGAGCAGAACCGTACCGGAAAAATGGCGGAGGTTACCGGAAGATTTTCCTACTATGCCCCGTCCGGTTCCCTGTCCTTTATTGCAGACAGCATCACCATAACAGACCGGGAAGGCCTGATTATGCAGGCTCTGCGGGAGGGGATCCGTTATCTTGAGGATAACGGCTATACCAGAAACCTGCTGCCGCTGCCCCCGCGTTCCCGCATTACTACCATCGGAATTGTTACAGCCCAGGGAAAGCAGGCCGTGCGGGATGCCGTGGGAACTATTAAAAAACGAAATCCTCTGGTGAACATTGTGCTTTACTACTGTGCGGTTCAGGGGGAGGCCGCTCCCGGCGAGATTATGAATGCTATCTATCTTGCCAATATGAGGAGCTACAGGGACCGCTGCGATGTGCTTCTGGTGGTGCGCGGCGGAGGCAGTCTTGAGGATCTGTCCTGTTTTAATGATCTCCGTCTTTGTCTTTATGCAACGCAGACCCGCATTCCCATTGTTACCGGGATCGGTCATTCGGCAAATGATACACTGCTCGACCACGTGGCTTCGTTCAAGGCGATTACCCCTACGGCAGCGGCGGAGGCGGTAACCACGGATCTCCGGGATGCAGAGCAGTATCTTAATTCCTGCCAGCAGCGTTATGAATCTGTCATGCTTAAGCATCTCTCAGGACTTCAGAATCATCTTGGACACCTCGGAAGCCGTATGAACAATGTTTCTCCCCTGGTGTTTGCCCGGGAGCAGAATCGCAATCTTTCTCACCTGGAACAGCGGCTCTGCTGGGCCTTTGGCGGTCTTTTGGCGGAGCGAAGACAGTATCTCCTGAATCTGCGCTCGCGTTTTGACATTGTCAGAAGCAGTGTCCGGAACAGCCAGAATCGTCTTCAGGATCTGGAACGGCGTCTTATCCGGAATTCTCCGCAGAAATGCCTCCAGGAACGGGCCGGAAGACTTCTGGATCTTAAGAACCGGCTCAGGGCTGCCATGAACGGCAGCATTAATGAATCCCGAAGCCGGATTCATGACATCGGGATTTCCTTTTTGCGTGTCAGTCCGGATCTGTCGGGATATCATCACCGTCTGGATCTTCTGCTTAACAGGATGCGTGAAAATGTCACGGCAGGAATCCTGGATGCCAGGCGTTCTCTTGAGGTGTGTGCCGGAAGGCTTAATGCCAGGAATCCCCTGACACTGCTCAGTCAGGGCTATGCCATTGTATCGCGGGCCTCCGGAGGCATTGTCACCTCCGGCAATACCAGAAAGGGGGATACGGTAGGCATCCGGGTGCTCGGAGCGTCATTTACCGCTGAAATCACCGGCATGGAACTCCGGAATGACGAAACAGCTGCCGCACCGGAATCCGGAAGCCTGCCGGAGGAGGGAGAGTTTTCTGATGAGTGAGCCTAACGCTAACCCGGATCGTCCTGCAGGAGGTCATTAAGAAGATCCCGGTCAAAAAACATCGGATCGTCTGCTTCGATAAGAGTGCAGTCCAGATGTTCCAGGGCCCAGCTGTTGATGATTTCCATGGCTCCATCGCTCATCAGTCCGAAATCGCGGCAGACCTTCCGGAAATCCTCTTCTGAAAATTCTCCCAGCTGACAGAGCCGCAGGATTAGCTCCCGGCAGTTTTTCGGGAGCAGTCCGAATATGGTTTTTCCGGAGATGACGCCATCCTGATTCACAATATCTGAAAGATCCTCCGGCGGCATGCTGTCTGCCGAATCCTGTTTCTCATTTTCCGGGGCAGCGGGTTTGCCGAGAGCTCTGTTCAGGGGAGTCCCCATGTTCCGGGCCGTTTCCTTTATGTTCTCGGCGGGAACGGCTTCTTCTGCCTGCTCGGAGAATATCGGAGCCAGAATTTCCTGAACCTGCGTAGTTTCCTGATATTTCTTTCTGATAAGTTCCGGATCCAGCATGGGGGAGGATCTGTTTTCCTCCGGCATTCCGAAAGCGCTCGGCCCTCCTTTTCCGGACAGAGGAGGTAATATCCGGGAGTCCGCTCCCGGATTCCGCTGGAATTTATTAAGGATTTCCGTCATAAATTTCCCCTGAAGGTGCAGATTTATGACGGAAATGTTTTTAAAGGTAGCGGCCGGATCCCCTCCGGAGATCACAATATGCATCATGCGCTTCAGAAGATCCTGTTCTGTTTCGGAAAAGGTTCGCAGAGACAGTTCGCCTCCCGGACGGCAGGACCGTCCTGAGGCCTGCCGTATGGCGGTGATTTCGGAGGCGTAGATTGTAAGCCCCTCTGCTTCTGAAGCCGGCAGATTGGAGGATTTGATCCAGGTTTTAAAGAATTCCAGAAGTTTTCCCTGAACCGTGTATACCGTGGCGGCATCCAGGGCAATCCGGAAGCAGAGCAGTGCTCCGGCGCTCTGCCTGAGGGGCGGAAGCGGAGGCTGATGTCTGAAGGAGAAGCTGCTGAAGGCGCTTACCATTTCCTCATAGCGTTCGTAATCCGGGTTCGGGAACATTGCTACCCCCAGAATCTCTGTGGTGTACCGCAAAATTTCAATGCAGAGCCGCTGTTTTCCCAGATGGCTGATTCTGAATGCCTTTTTCAGATCCTGACTGCTCCAGAAGCCTTCATTTGTCAGCCGATCACGGAATACGGTCAGGGATCCGGGGAGTGGCGTTCCGCTGCCATTAATGCCATGCTCTATAATCCGGTAGACAATGTCGTTCTGGATGTTGCTGCCGGCTGTGGCAAGATACTGGTGAATGATGCTCTGCCGGAGCTTGATAGATTCCGAGAGCTTGCAGATCTCCTTCTGGATATCCGGGTCTGCGCGGAACAATCTGGGGAAGTACGCTGTGAACACCTTTGCCTTGTAGTCCGTCAGAGCTCTGAAGAGTCCGGTGAAGCTGCAGGGAATGGTGTCGGGAACGGCGCTTCTGACAAATTCCGTGAAGAGTTCCGGTTTTTCAGAAAGGCTTTTCCGGAACAGCATTCTGGCATTGGCATAAAGAAGCCGGGAGGAGTCTCCGGAAAACCTTACAGACCTGGTATAGCTGTCCTGGTTCAGGATGTATTTCTGAAACATGAGATCCTGAATTTCCTCCGCGGTGGCTGGAGGAACAGGGTTCCCGGATATGGTCCGGCCTTTTCTGATGGGGGGCTTTCCGCTCAGAGCAGCCTCCAGACTGCCATAGCACCAGGCCAGCATGGAAAGTCTCAGGTTCGCGTAGGGGCCGAAAAAAGGAGTTGTGAAGATCAGCTGGCGAATACTGTTTGTTATTTCTTCCGGCCAGAGAAGAAGGTAAATGGAGATATCCTCGCCCATAACAGAGAGAATCTTTCTGTAGTCGCAGGAGAAGGAGTTGTTTATTCTGAGCAGGTTCTGAAAGCTGTGCAGAAGCCAGGAGTAGGCCCGAATCCGGTTTGTCTTCGAGATGGTGCCGAGAAAACCCTCAGCCAGAAGACGGTATTGCAGATTTCCGGACACTGCAGCCAGTACGGTTTCCGAGGGCGGGTACAGCTCGGGATTCTGCAGGCTCAGGGCGAAGAGCTTTCTTCTGTCGGCAGAAGTGCTCCCGAAGGTGCTTACGGGTTCCTGGGGGACGGATACCTCCGTGGGGCGGAAGTTTATCGCAAAATTCCAGAAGGTATTGTCAGAGACTTCCCGGGTATCAGCATACAAATAGGCGTTTGGGACTGCCACGTCCATGATGTAGAGAATACTGGTGTCATAAAATTTCAGGCGTTCCGGGCAGATAAAGCGGATTTTACGGGCATTGGCACAGATTTCGGACTGATAGGCGCCCGGAGGAACGTCTGCGCTGGCGAAAACCGGTTCCGGAAAATCCGCAAAGGTGCCCAGGAGATCCCGGAATATTCCGGCCGTTTTCTGAACGATGACGCTGATTTCCTCAACTGCGGAGTGATCGGAGCTCTGATTCCTTTTTTTCTGGAGGCTGTACTGGTAATATTTCAGAAGCTCATCGATATACCAGCATTCCGTATCAGAAACCGCGGGGATCCGGCAGCTGCTGTTCAGCGTTCCGAGTTCACTCAGAATGGTGAGAAATTTCTTGAAATTGCCGCTTCCGGGAGCCAGCGGCTTGAGATATCCTCCCTTTTCGGAAAGAACTGTTTTAATGATGCCGCAGGACAGTAATCCGGAGAAGCAGTACTGAAGGTAGAGCTGTCCTTCAGCGGGAAAGGGGGTTTTTTCCAGATAATCCTTGAGAGCGATGCGCTGCTCCGAAGTCAGTTCCCCGTTCGGAGCTGCCAGCCAGATGGCTTCAAAAAGGTGCACAAAAACCAGAAAGCCGCTGATTTTTTCTTCTGCTACCCGCATCCGGTGTGCCGCCAGCGCGTTGGTGTTTTTGTGCCCGACATAGGTCCGGGCGGCAACGATGTCCGGATCACTGAAAAGGTCATAGCCCTGACAGATGATAAAACGGCTGTAGGCGGAAAAACCGCCGGTAAAGTTCCCGGGAGGCGCAAACTCGGCTTGCACCTCCTTTTTGAGAAAAGTCCGTATGGTGCGAAAAATCTCTCCGGGGGAACCGCTTTCCAGTTCTGCGGTGTCCAGATAAAGGATTTCAAACAGTTCCCGGAGGCAGGTGTTCAGCATTCTGACATTGCCGATCTGGAGGCGGAACTGCTTCAGGATATCTCTGAAAGACGCGGGGATGTAGGAACTTCCGGTCATCTCGCTGAGACGAAAGCTTCTGTTCGGGGCCGGGTTTTTCAGAGATATTCTGACTATGTTGGAGCCTGACGGTGCTCGTGCCATCTTTGTTGCATCTCCGGTTGGTGGTAAAAGCTGGAGCATTCATTATACCCCGATCTTTGGTCATGCATTGCAGAAACGGGAAATGCGGCGTGTTTTATGGGAGATATCTGCAATTTTTTGCAAGTGGGGCTTGCCGGAGAGGGAATTCGTGGCAAAAAACAGTCGGATTGCACATTAAATGCAAGCAACAGGATGTTTAATTAAGGCGATCAAAGTATAATATGCGAGGCTGGATATGGATGTCTGCTTTTTCCCGGGATCTGAAGGCTCCGGGGAAATGTTTTGAAGTACGAAAACAGGTTTAAGGATATGCGCTGGTACCTGAGTGGCATGATGATATGGGGGATAACGCTTCTGGGGGCTCTGGAGGCTCAGGCGGTTTCTGTCAAGTCATGCACGGATGCTCGAATAGAAACGGAGCTTTGTCAGAAAGCTGTGGCCGGGGATGGTCAGGCTCTCTATGATGTGGGGATGAAGTTTTTCAGAGGACTGGAGATCAATCAGGATATTCCGGAATCCTTTGGCTGGTTTAAGGCGTCCTCTGATCGGGGCTTCGGGCCGGCCTTTACCCAGCTGGGAAAAATGGCTGAGAACGGACAGACCGGAACCCGGGATTATGTCCGGGCCTACAGGATGTACCGGGCCGGGGGGTCGGCCGGAGATCATGAAGCCGAGTACCGTCTCGGTCTTCTGTATCTGCACGGCTATGGCGTGCTGCAGGATAAGGCGAAGGCTGCCGAATGGCTGAAAAAAGCCCGGGATGGCTATTATGCTCCGGCCGAGGATGCTCTGAAGCCGATTCTTGAGGAGCTGACCCGGAATCAGATTTCCGATAAGGAGCGTTTCGGAAAGGGGACTGATAAAAAGAATTTTTACGGACAGAAGAATACCCTGACAAAGCCTTATGTTCCCAAAGCTGCTGTAAATTCGGAAGAGCTGGGGTTTATGGATTTCATTAACTCCGAAGCTCCCTGGTGGGCCGTTCCGGCTATTTTTTCGAGTATTCTGCTTTACATTGTTTTCAAGCTGGTGATGATTTTCCGGGAACACCGCAACAAGAGGGAAATAATGAAGGATCTGGTACGGAGGGCTATTGTCAGAAGTGCTCAGTATCAGCAGTATGAGGGCAGAAATGGCTGGATGAAGCAGGAGACTCCGGCGAAGAATCCGGTCGGTAACGTTCAGGACAGCACCTTTGCTGGCAGCGACCCCGCCGGCAGCTTCAGAGTGAAGCAGATCGAGGAACTGGTAAAGGCGATCTGGGGAGATAATGACGAGCTCATGAAGGTGATCGTCAGGCTGGCGGCACTTACTCCTGACAGCAGTGAATATGTACCCTGTCTGGACAGCATGAGCCAGCATATTACTAAAGCCCGGGAAAAGCGCCCGCTGGGCAATAACATCGCCGAGCTGGACCTTCTGGTAATCAGTCTTGAGCAGGTTCTGGAGGAAGCGGTACAAACCATTTCCAAGACTTCCGGCGGTAAATTCTCCGGCAATTACCGCTATCTTGCTACCAACATTGCCAGAGGTGTCTGGAATATCACGGACGAATCATATGCAGAACGCATTGGAAACGTGATTATTAATACTATCGGGCATTATGAAAAGCATGACTCGGGAGTGGTAAGCGCCCTGTCACCTTCTGTCAGGACGGCGGTGGTGAATATTCTGGGAGAGCAGGGCTCCTCCTACCGGAGTCAGAGCAAGCTTCTTTCTGAAAACCTGAAGTTCACTGACTGTACTCCCATAGAGTCGGAGATGATATTAGGCGGGCTCAAGTTCTTTGCCGTGAGAAGAGCGGTGTCGTAGCCTGCGTTTACAGCTGACAAGCCCCCGTTTTCTCTACACAGTAACGGTACAGAAAGCGGGGGTTTTTGTCTTGGAGAGGGCCGGAAGAAGGTGGCCTGCTGTCTTTCGCCGGTATTAAAAGAGAAGCCTGAAGCAGGGGGAATTTAACAGCATTTCAGAACCAGAGGTTTATCCTGTTATCGTTTTCCTGCTTCTTTGCTGTCTTGCTCTCAGGGGGAACTGGCAGAAATCATGCGCTTCTCCGCTCAGGGCCGGCGCACTCCGGTAATAGCAGCTTCTTTATGCGGTCTGCTTTTTTCCGGGGCGGTTGGGGGTAGCTGGCCGGAAGTATTTGTTCTGCTTCCGGAATTATTCAGAGGCTCGCAGCTTTAAGAAGCTCCAGCATTTCCCCGGGATTGTCTGTCGCCTTTACTCCTGAGAGAGCCTTAAGAAGAATGCCGTTCTCATCAATCAGAAATGCAGAACGGACGGTGCCTTCCTTTGTCCCCTGTGCCGTCTTCTTCGGCTGGAGGACCTCATATGCCCGGTGCACTGTAAGCTCCGGATCCGAGAGCAGCGGAAAGGGGAGTGCCAGTTTTTCCTGAAAACGGAGATGGGACGCTGTGCTGTCCCGGCTTACTCCCAGGATTACTGTTTGAAGTTCCTGGAAAAGGGAATAACGCTCTCTAAAGCCGCAGGCCTGCTTCGTACAGCCCGGAGTATTGTCCCGGGGATAGAAGTAGAGGATAATCTTTTTTCCGCGATAAAGCTTTGGAGAATGGAGGTTTCCGTTCTGATCCGGAAGACAGAAATCCGGTGCCGGGGTTCCTTCTTTAAGCGCCATAGGCCGCTCCTGTTTTCTGAAAGCTGATTGCTGCACTTTTTTTTGCAGTATTCCTGAAGATCCGGGGATTAGCGGCAGCAGATAATCCCATCAGACATTTTTCCTGCCGGTCTCTATGAAGATTCCGGCTTTCTGAAACAGTGTCCTGCGGGGAAGTCTGAGGGATCCGGGGCCCTTACCCTTAATTCATTTCCTGGCGGTAACGGTTACTGCTGCCGGCGGCTATCATTTTACGGATCGTTTCTGAAGGTCAGGCTTCCTGTTCTGAGAAGAAACAGATCCAGCCCTCCCATGGCCAGGCCGGCAATAAGTCCGCCCACATGGGCGGCATTGGCAATGCCGTTCATAAAGAGACCTGCCACCACGATCATTATCAGGGTGATGATAAACAGTCCCGGCATCATCCGCATCCGGACGGGAAGTGCGGGGTAGCGGGAGATTACTGCCAGGTAGCCGATAACACCGTCTACAGCTCCGGAGAGCCCTCCGAAGTTTTCCGGAGCCATCTCATGCTCCCCGGCAAGGATGCAGTATTCGGAAACATTTCCCACAATGGCAGCAATCACCAGGAGAACCAGCAGTCTGGAGCTGCTCAGAAACTTTTCTATCTGCCATCCCAGAACACCGAAGATAACGGTGTTGAAGGCGATATGCATGAGTCCGAAATGCATGAAGGCCGGGGTTATGATACGCCAGTATTCCCCCTGCCTGAATTTTTCCGCATTCAGCGACAGGGCATCGAATACCGGCCTGGAGAGTCCGCTGTCCATAAAGCTCTGCAGCAGAAATATTACAATGCAAACAGTGATGGTGAGTCCGGTAACTGTGAAAATGCTTTTAAGAGGGATGGCACATCCTCCATTGTCCGGAAGGGCGATGCCGCGATCATTGCTCCCGGAATCCCAGGCAGCCTGTACAAGAACAGTCTCCGGATTTTCCTGATTTTTGAGGTAATTCATTTCCTTTAACACCAGAAAGTCTTCCTCGTCCCGCAGAGATTCCAGAACGTAGGCCCCGTCCTCCTCGAAAATTCTGACCTGAATTCCCTTGCCGGCAAAATAGTCCCGGTAGGAAAGCACCAGGTTTCTGTGAGGGGTCTTTAGTATGCGCATTTGAGCTGTATCCGTTTTTCTGAATCTGTCCCGTATAAGCCCCGGATTTCTCAGGGCGGTGTATCATCAGTCCTCGTTAAGGTATTTGAACCTTTTGTTTATGGAAGGAACCTTCCCCAGGGTAAGCATGTTCAGCACGGCGTACTTCTGAACCTTTTCCCGGCGGCCCCGTTCCAGACTGTCGGTAAGATGGCGGAAGCTGTTGATGGTTCTGGCGTAGCCTTTTTTGGGGAGTACCTCAAAAATGGTCCTGTTATAGGCTCTTTCAATTCTGAGAAGATTGGCCATATAGATCGAGGCCCCCTCGGTGCTCATTACAGTCCCGGCGTAGAATCCCTGGTTCTGGGCAATGTACGGCATTACCGCCATCCGGGCGGCAGCAGCGGGATGATTCTTCGGGGAGGTGCTTCCCTGAGTCTCCGGAATCTCGCTGTAGCTCCAGCCGGTATCGAACAGCGGGGCCACGGCACAGGTCCGGAACCAGAGCATGGATCCGGGAATCTGGAGCGGAACAGGATCCTCCGGAACCTGAAGCTTCCATTCCCGGAGAAGTTTTTTGATTTCGGGTTTCATGCTGTCCTGCTCATCATACTCGGAAGCGTATTCGGTGCCCCACTTAATGGCCGGAGCAGTGAGAATTCCCAGCCGGGGATTGTCTATGAAGGTACTGATAACATTGCCGATAAAGGCAGCGCTTACTGCTAGGTTTTCCGCGCTGTTTCTGAATATTTCATTCCGGGAGCCCCAGTCTGCCGCCTCAATGGAACCGGGGCCCTGCATCACACAGACGAAATCATAGTTCTTGACTGTTTTGGCCAGATCCAGCAGCAGTGCGGCGGCGACACCGCCTTTCCTGAGCTCCTTGCGGCAGAATTCCAGCCGGTGCGAGAATTTGGTATGAATAATGTTGCGGGCCTCGTCCAGCACCTTCTCGTCCGGTGAAACAATGTAGATGTCTGCCAGGGGCTTAAAGCCCTCGGTAAGATCATATACCGCCCGGAGATCCTCCAGGCTATCCACGTAAAGAAGCAGGAGCAGCCGGCTTTTGAGGATCTCGGAGACGTTTTTGCGGGGGCGGCCGTCCCCCTCGAAGATCCAGGAGATACAGAGCTGATCCCGGATTTCCGAAAGACTGCGCTCCGCCAGGAGATCCTGCCAGATGAGCTCCGATGGATAATCGGTTTTTTCGGTGATGAACTGCAGTGTCTGTCTGGCCTGACTGCCCCGGCCGTGATCCAGATAGGCCTCGGCACTGCCGGTGAATACTTCCTTTTTTACCAGAGGCGCACTTTCATAAAGAGCTTCCAGCGGAAAAAGTGTTCCGGAATACCAGATTCCGGCACTGCGTTTGGACTGTACATAGGTGCTCAGTTTGAAATTTTCCTGCGCCAGCCGGTCCAGGAGGGGGATTTCAAAGCCGGCAACCTGTTCGGGAATCGAGTTCCAGATAACATCCTTGCGGCTGAAGAACTCCTTGAAGACACTGCCGGTGAAAACGGATTTTTTGAAGGCGATGAAGCTGAAGGCGGAATCCTCCGGCCTGGTAAATTCGGGGGAATCCTGTTCCTTTATAAAGCTTTCCGGATTCTGGGCGAAAACGGTCCAGAGGTCGCAGTTCAGGAATGAATCCTCCATTTTTCTGAAAAGCTGATCCAGCGGAAACACCGGACCGTATACGAGGTCATCGCACAGGATGATTTCATCGTATTTTTCCGGATCCCGGACATTTTCCCATCCCTTGATAAAGCTGTTTGCCGAGGTTCCGGGAGTGCATCTTTCCACAATCTGAATTCCAATCCGCCCCAGATTTGTCCGCTCTTCGGGAACCAGGGCCCGGGGAGTTACAAAAATGATGTCATGGCACCAGGGGAGCAGGTTTTTAAGAAAGTGGTGCACATAGGGCGCTACGATCCCCTGGATTCCTGAATAGCTGTAGATTGCAAGTCTTTTCATCCTTTACACATCCCTGAGAGGCCAGACGGAGCCGGTGGCATTCTGCGACCGCTTTGTTCCTGTATCCGTCTGTCCGGAAAATTACTTTTTCAAAAACACTGTATTATACAGGTACAACGGCAAAAAACTGTTAACAGGGCGCTGTTTAGCATTGTTTTTGCTGTCGGAACCGGATTTTTGCGGAGCAACGGCAAATCTCCGGCGTTTTTCGTCAGACGACAGCGAACTTGCAATTATCTGAAACCGGTCACATGATTTCGGAGTTTTTTGTCTGAAAGTGAAAAAAAGCGCTCATTTTTTATTGTGGAAATATGTAAAACTGTTACGGAGTATGAGAGTTTATGCTGAGTTCCGTTTTCGGGGCTACGGTTTTAATTATTATAATGATGGTGCAGATACCTTGCTGGAGAATCTTTCTTTTGCAGGGACTCCAGGCCGAGAGCTACGGGCCATCCCCGGTGGCCGGTCTTGAATTTCTGATCTGCTCCAGGATTTTGAGATGATTTATTCAGATTCGGAAAACAGGTTTGAATATCTGAACAGCAGGCTGGGAGAGATTTCCGGTAGCGCTGCTCATTTTGCGCATTACTCTGCACTGCCCGGAGGTTTTCTGGCCTGCTGGGCCGATGCTCCTGGCGAGATTATCTATGCTAACAGCACCCTGATGGATATCATGGAGTGTCAGACTCCGGAGGACTTCCTGAGAATTACCGGAGGAACATGGCATCGCCTGGTCTCCGATACCGACATTGCCATTATTTCCGGCAGCCTCCTGAAATGGCGGGACGAAGGGGGGATGTCAAGCGACATGTTCCATTTTGTAGGGAACTGTCCTTCAGATAATAGCTGGAAGCGGGATGTAGAGCTGTTCTGCCGGTTCCTAAGGGATGAGGTTCTGGGGGATCTTATCTATTTTTTCATTGTCTTTGCCCGGGATGAAAGGGATATTCTGACTGATTTTCCGTCCATGTCCCGTTTTCTGAAACTTTCTAATGACGTCGAGAGCATTATTGCCAGAACCGGTGAGTTCCCCGCCATGATCTCCTTCAACCTTAACGGCCTTAAGATGTATAACGAGAAATATGGCATTTCTGGAGGGGATGCCCTTATTGTCAGCTTTGCCAATATTCTCAAGAAGTACTTCGGTATCATGAACTGCTCCCGTTTCGGGGAGGATCATTTTTACGCCTATACGCCAGTCGGCGGGCTGGAGAACAAGCTCAACAGAATTTTTGAGGAAATGGCCAGGGTAAATGAAGGCAACACCCTTTCTGTCAGGGCTGGAATTTATGTTCTGGATCCCGAGGATGCCCCCCTGAGCTCCAGCAGCGCCTGCGACAAGGCCAGAATAGCCTGTGACTATGAAAGAAAACGCCATGAATCCTGTTTCGTTTATTACGATAAAAAGATCCGCAATGAAATTCTGAACCGTGATTATATTATCGGACATATTGACGAGGCTCTGGAAAAGGAGCACATCCAGGTCTATTACCAGCCGCAGGTGATTTCCCAGAGCGGAAAGCTGTGCGGCTACGAGGCTCTGGCCCGCTGGATGGATCCTGAAATGGGCATGGTCTCCCCCGGGGTATTTATTCCCGTGCTGGATGACTACGCGCTTACCTACAAGCTGGATCTTTACATAATCGAGCATGTGGCCCGGGATCTGGTGGAGGCCATAAGACGCGGCATCAGTGTGGTTCCGGTATCCTTTAATCTTTCCCGCACCGATTTTGTGAAGTGTGATCCCTTTACCGAGGTCGTTGCCATTGCGGAACGCTACAGTCTTCCCCGGGAGCTCTTCAAGGTGGAAATTACCGAAACGACGGTAATGGCGGATATCAACAAGATGAAGGGAGAGATCAACCGTTTCCATGAGGGCGGATTTGATGTTCTTATGGATGATTTCGGCAGCGCCTATTCATCGCTGAGCACCCTGAGAGATTTTGAGTTTGACGAAATAAAGATCGACATGGGCTTCATGAGGAATTTCAGTCCCCGGTCGAAGGCTATAATCAAACCGATTGTAAACATGGCCAAGGCCCTGGGGATTCATACTCTGGCCGAGGGGGTGGAAACGCAGGAGCAGCTGGACTTTCTGAAGGTAATCGGCTGTGAAATGATTCAGGGATATTATTTCGGGAGACCGGAACCTTTTGAAATGGCTCTGGAAACCGGAAAGAGACTGACCAGGAATTATGAACAGATGCTCTGCAAGAGTTCCAGTCTGGTCTATTCCAAAAATGCGGAAAGAGCCTCCGATGACGGAAGGACTGTCGTTCCTCTTTCCGGAAAGCCGGATCAGGAATCGGTTTTCCGGAGCATTGCCGGACTGTTTACCGATATCATCAGCATTGATCTTAGAAGCAATGTCTGCGAAGAGGTGGTTTCCAGCTACGAGATGCACCGTTTTCTGGATCTGGGAACCCGGAATTTAAATCAGAAGCTTTTTGATGCTGTGGCAGCGCTTATAAAGCCGGAGTATCACTACAGGCTGATGAAGTTTTTGGATTTTTCCACCATTCCCGAGCGCCTGCAGGACGTCACTTCCATTTCCTGCGATTTTCAGAACGTGGTGGACGACTCGTTTTTCAGAATGGAGCTCTTTTCTCTGGAAAGCAATGAGCGGGGCGAGGCTGTCAGAATTCTCTATACCGCGAGACAGGTGGATCCGGATCTGATAACCGCAGAGCACTTCAAGACTGTAACCCATGCTCTCCGGCATGTATATTCGGCTCTGGTTGCCTTTAATCTGGAGGAGCGGACCTTTACTCCCTACTTTATGCCGGTATCCATGATGGAGAGAACCGGTGTTACCAGTCAGCCTTATGATCTGGCCAGAAACATATTTATTGAAAAGTTTGTTTCCGACAAGTACAAGGAGAGGGTATACCGCTTTACCGATCTTGCGACCCTAGCGGATCGCATTGCAGATAAAAGGCAGCTTTGCATCACCTACCAGAACCCGGCGAGCGAATGGTGTCTTCTGACATATATTCCCTCCAAATTTGAGGATGGCCGGCTGGTGCAGGTGCTGACTGCGGTGCGTAATCTGGCGCACCAGAAAGATGAGCTTCCGGTCAATTTGACTGATTTGCAGCCAAATCAGCAGATCTGGGATGTCTGCGAAACCGGGTAGGCTGCCAGGATGATGCGGATTAGCGGGGAGGTTTTCCCCGTTTTTTTTGCTTCAGATAACTGTCAGGAGATGAAATAACAGATTGCAGGAACAGATTCCGGATCAGCCAGGTTTGGGGACAGAAAACAAAACACGAACAACAGTGATTGCAAATGAAAAAGGGAAAAATAAAAGACTTCGAAGAAAAGAATGGTGCGTCTGATTGAACTCGAATCAACGACCCCCACCATGTCAAGGTGATGCTCTAACCAACTGAGCTACAGACGCATTCTGAAGAAACGCTTTACGCTGAAAGCTCGCTCATTATAGCCGAAAAACCCGGGTTGTAAAGCTTTTTCTGAAAATATTTCATTGCTGTTTCAGGAAAACGTTCTCACTGATCTTCGAATCTGCAGTTTTATGACTCGCCTCCCGGTTCATCCTGCCGTGCGGAGCGGTGATTTTGCAGACGGAAAAACAAAGGCGCTTTTCAGGGCGCCTCTTTCAGGAATATCGTAAAACTGGTAGCCGGTGATAATCGGAAGTTCGACAGTTGATCTTAAACAAGATTGCCCGAAGCCCAATGGTGGCTTGCTTTTTTGCCTAAAAAGTTATTAAAAAATATTGCGTAACATTCGTAATATGTTATACTATAGTTTGTCTGTTGAACTAACCATCCGCTGTTACCATGAGACTAAGCCACACCGGAAAGCCGGACAACTACTATTACTTTGTTATTGAAGACTGCCGGACAGAAACTGGCAGGAGAACATCAAGGACGATTGAGAAGTTAGGTTGTGCCAGTGCCATAAGAGAGAAGTATAAGGTTGATGACGCTGAAGCCTGGTGCAGGAACTATGTGAATTCACTGAATGCCAGGGCGTTGAAGGAAAAGTCAGAAAAACAGCGTGAGATTGTAATCAAACTCAGGGAGGATCACCTTAAGGACAAGAAAAGCAACATCTTCAATGCTGGCTATCTGATTCTGGAGAAACTGTACTACGAGTTTGGAATGAACCGGATATGCGAGGAGCTTCAGGACAAACATCCTCACATTACCGGATATGACCTTACAGAGGTTCTCAAGGTCATGCTCTTCGGACGGATCCTGTTCCCATCGTCAAAACTGGCACTGGTTAATGACTTCCAGCACAGGTTCTTCGAAAAGTATGAAATCGAACTGCAGCACATCTACAGAGCCATGGATGTTCTAAACGAAGACGTCAGTCTAGTTCAGGACAGACTGTATCAGTACACAGCGAATGTCTGCGAACGTGATGTGAACCATCTCTACTACGACTGCACCAATTTCTATTCTGAAAAGGAACTGGAAGATTGTGACAGGGATGATATGCCGGATGATTGGAAGAAGAACCATACACTGAGAAAATACGGCAAATCAAAAGAGAATCGTCCAAATCCAATCGTCCAAATGGGGTTATTCATGGACGGCAACGGTATCCCTCTGGGGTTCTGTATCAACCCCGGCAATACCAATGAGCAGACGACCATAGTTCCACTTGAAAAAGAGCTTATAAAGAACTTCAAAACGACTGATATCACAGTCTGTACCGATGCGGGGCTTTCGGGTGATGCCAACAGATCTTTCAACAATGTTGGAGAAGATGACCTGCTGGTAAAAATGGGATTCCGCGGGCAGCGGCACTTCATATGCACCCAGTCAATCAAGAAACTGAAACTCCATCTGAAGGAATGGTCTTATTTTTCTCTTGATACAGCCGGAAAGCGGGTGACTAAAACAAATTTTGATCTCAGCAAACTGTCTGATCCAGCCTGCTATGCAGAGCATTATCACACGATTTTTTTCAAGGAGCGGACAACAGCTGAAGGCATGGATGCCAGACTGATTGTCACATTCTCCATCAAGTACTACGAATTTTTGAGGTCTCTGAGAGAACGAAAAATCAAAAGAGCAGCAAAAATGATTGAGAACAGGACTTTTGACCGTGAAAGTGACCATAGCCCCAAATCTCTCATTGAAAAGACGTATTCAACAGAAGATGGTGAAATAGCTGTTAATGCCTCTGCTTTCCTAAACACTCAAAAGATAGAGGAAGATGCTAGGTTTGACGGCTTTTATGCTGTAACTACAAATATTTTTGCTGACAAGATGCCTGCCGAGCAGATTGCTGCAATCAGTGCCCGGCGGTGGGAGATTGAGGAATGTTTCCGGATTATGAAAACAGATCTGGAATCACGGCCTTTCTATCATAGCAAGGATCAGAGGATAACGGCTCATTTTCTTGTTTGTTTTATGGCTCTGGTACTGCTTCGAGGAGTTGAACAGAAAATTGCTTCCTTAAACGAGAATAAACTGAAGTATCCCGACGGAAAATACTCAATTGAACAGATAATTCAGGCTTTGAAGGACATACGTGTAATAGAGGTAGATAACGGCAATGGTTATCAGCCTGACTACAACAACTCAGAACTCATTTCTGATCTCCTGGAATGTTGTGGACTCACAGAACTGACCCATGAGGTAGTGATGAAAGACACAATGAAAAAAATTTCGGCAGGCCCTAAAAAGCTGAAACAGCCTAAAACTACCTAGCATTACAAAAAATCTTATCTAGCAAGGATTTGCAGAGATCTATGTTACGCAAACTGTCGAACTTCGGATTATAGCCGAAAAACCCGGGTTGTAAAGCTTTTTCTGAAAATATTTCATTGCTGTTTCAGGAAAACGTTCTCACTGATCTTCGAATCTGCAGTT
>NZ_KB899636.1:1812088-1817536 GCF_000378405.1 Succinimonas amylolytica DSM 2873
GCCGTGCGGAGCGGTGATTTTGCAGACGGAAAAACAAAGGCGCTTTTCAGGGCGCCTCTTTCAGGAATATCGTAAAACTGGTAGCCGGTGATAATTATTCCTTTTCCCAGATATCGTCGTCAGCATCGGCTCCCGGTTTTTCGCTGGCCGCCGGAGTCTTATTTTCAGGAGGAAGATCAAATTCCTCCTTTTCGTAGTCGGTGTAGGTCTTGCAGCCGTGGTCATCATGAATCTGAATACCGCGTCTTCTGGCGAGATTAAGACTCTTTACCTTGCCCTCAAAGATTTCCGCCAGGGAATCCAGGGTTCTCATGTTGTCGGAGGAATTGTCGCAGGCGGTATAGGCAAAGAAATAGGCATAGCCCAGATCCCGGTTTTTGAAATTCTCGTTATTGAGGTAGATTTCGGCCAGCTTCTTATAGGCAAAGGGAATGCCCTTGTGAGCGGCATCCTCCAGATATTTTACCGCCTTGTGATGGTTGACGGCGGTTCCGAATCCGGTTATGTAGTTATGGCTGGCCAGAATCATTGCTTCGGGAACTCCCAGCCTGGCCAGTTCCAGCATTTCCTGATGAGATTTTTCGGGATCGTAGATGCCGAGATCCTTGTAGGATTCGGTTCCCATAATTCTGGCGAGAGTGGTTCTGGCTTTCACCGAGCCCCGGTTTTTGGCGTCGTTAAGATAGAAAAGGGCCTGTTTTCCGGTATTTCCCACGTGGTTTCCGGTATAGATCATAATGCCGATGATTCCGAGCTCTACCTCGGCCTGGAGATTTCCTCCGGTCTGAGCCTTGTGCAGCCAGGAAACCTGCTTGTTGAAATCCTCACGTACCCCGATGGCGTTTCCATAGATGGTCGCTACCAGATACTGCGCTTCGGGATCTCCCTTTTCGGCAGGCGGAAAACAAACCTTGAGAGCACTGTCCGGCGTTTTAAGCATGGCCGTCCTGCAGGCGGCGATTTCCTGATGGGAGGCCCGGAAGGTTCCTGAGGCCGGAGCTTTTTCGGCGGGGGGCGTCTGTGTGGCTTGGGCTGCATTTTCCGGTGGCACCGCGGCATTCCCGGCGGCCGGAGTCTCCCCGCCGCATCCTGTCAGAGCCAAGAGGCCGGACAGACACAATATTCCCGTTATTCCTGGTTTCATGGTTTACTCCTTTTCAGAACTGTTAGGGAATCCGGTTCCCAGATATCTGCCGGGATGCCGGAACAGCCAGACATCTCTCCAGATAAAGGCGGCCGTCATGAGATAGTAGCATGATACTATTACCGCCCAGATGCCGTTAACCCCGCGGACACTTCCGGTAATGTCCGTAAGACCGACAGTCCATGCCAGAGGCACTGCGAGACCCCAGAGAATCACGATGTTCAGTACCATGAATATCCGGGTATCCTTGAAGCCTCGGAGGATTCCCATGGCTGTTCCGAAAAAGGGATCCTGGGTCTGGTATCCCAGAACAAAAAGGAACAGCGGGGCCGCTATGGCAATGACCTCGGGATCGTCCGTAAACCATCCGATGATATCATACCGGTTCATGTAGATGATAAACATGAATGGAATAACCATGATAGAGGACACGATAAATCCGCTCAGGGCACAGAGCTTGGTCCGGAAAAGAGATCCGGCCCCCAGATGCTGACCGGTGCGGATTGAAACTGCAATGGACATGGAGATCGGGATCATGAAGGCCATGGTGTATACCGTGGAGGCGATCTGGCTGGCTGCCACCGTGGCACTGCCGAAACGTGTCAGGAGATATCCCGACACTGTGAATATCGAGCTCTCCAGCACTGCGGCAACTGATATCGGGAGCCCTACCAGGCAGATATGACGGATATCCTCTGCTACTGGACGGTAAAATCTTCCGGCAATGCGGATTCCGGATTTGCGGAGCCGGGAGCTTTTAACAGCGTAGAGAATAATCAGCAGGGCGGCAATCCAGGATACCAGGGCGGAGGAAATGCCGCAGCCGGGGGAACCCAGAGCCGGAAAACCGAGATGGCCGTACATAAATACCAGATTGGCCGGAATGTTTAGCACACAGATCAGGATGCCGATCACCATGGACGGGACCGCCACTGATAGTCCCTCCAGGGCATTTTTGCAGATGAAAAAGATCTGCTGAGCCGGAAGAGCCAGGGTCATCCACCGGAGGTAGGAGACGGTTTTCCGGGCCAGCTCCGGTTCCTCTACAGAATCCAGAAGCAGATCCGGCAGAATGAAAAGGCCGATAATGCAGGGAGCTATGACGGCAGCGGAGGGGTAAATCGCATTGAAAACGGTCCGGGGGATTTCCGCAAACTTTCCGGCACCGTACAGGTGGGCAGCAATCGGCCCCATGCCGAAGGGGATTCCAAAACAGAAAAGACTTACCGGAAGATAAAGAAGGGCTCCCAGGGAGATGGCAGCCAGATCCACGGTGCTGATGGCCCCTGACATCAGACTGTCGGTTACGCCCAGAATACTGGCGGAAAGCTGTCCGATAAAGATTGGCCCGGCAAGCATCAGAAGCTTTCTGATTTCATGCCGGAGATCGCTAAGCTTGAATTTTTCAAAAAGGGGGGCGGATTTCTTGTTTGTCATTATTTTTGCTGCTGGTGACTTGAGTCAGACACAAAGCGTGTATCTTCCAAAATACGGGTAACAGTCTGTCAGGGCAATTGCCGTCATTTATGGCAGAACGGCCACGGAACCCCGATTTTACAGTATCCGGTCATTCTTTTCAAAAACAGTATCGGGAGGAGCATGGGTAAATGGGCTGGGCGGGAAAATGGGAGGGCGGGAAAATGGGAGGGCGGGAAAATGGGAGGGGCGGCGGGAGTTCCGGGCAAGCATAAAGACTGGCGGATTTTACCCTGCTAAGAAGGGCAGCGGCAGCAGTCCGTGAAGGATGTTCCCAAAAATTCCAGCTGTCAAAAAAATGTCCCTGCGCGGCTAGCGGAATATGCTGTTTCGGTGGCAGGTATTCCTGTCTGCGATCCGGAAGCCCAGCCGTTCCTGAAGACCGTTCCAAAAAAAAATTGCTGAGTGCTGAGCTTCTGGCATGAATCTTTCATAAGAAAGCCGGTAACCAAAAATCCGGAGCCCCGGTCCGGGATTTTTCCGAAGGGGCATGCCGTATTGGAAAGCGGCTCCGGTTTCATAACAAAAAACTGCTTTTGGCTTTGGCTGGCAGATTTAAGCTCAGGAGATTTAAAAATGGCTCTTTATGTAAATACCAACGTCTCGTCGCTGAATGCGAACCGCAACCTTGCAAATTCCACCAATGCTCTTGATACCTCCTACAGGCGTCTGGCCTCCGGTCTCCGCATAAACAGTGCCAAGGACGATGCGGCAGGACTCCAGATTTCTGACCGTCTGACCTCCCAGATTAATGGTCTTAACCAGGGAAACCGCAATGCCATGGACGGTATCTCATTTGCCCAGACTGCCGAGGGGGCCATGGATGAAATCACTTCAATGTACCAGCGTATCCGTACCCTGGCTCTGCAGTCCGCCAACGGTTCCAATTCTGACGCCGACCGCGAGGCCATACAGCAGGAGGTGAGCTCTCTCTGCCTGGAAATTGACAGAATTTCCCGGGATACCACCTTTTCCGGCAATGATCAGCGACTTCTTAGCGGCGAAAAATCAGCTGTTATTGACAGCGGGGCTCTGGTTGTATCCAGTACCGCTCTGGTCATCAACAGAACCAGCTCCCACGTGGATTTTCAGGTAGGCGCCGATGCCAACCAGACCATAGGAATTGAACTCAGCTTCAGTTCTGACAAGCTGGGGTTCAGTGTGGCCGATGTGGCCAAGGCAAACGGCCTCGGAACCGCCAATGAGCTTGATGACAGCCATGCCGATTACTTTCTGAAGCAGAACGGTTCTACAAACAATGTAGCATTTGATGTTTCCACCCAGGTGTCGGCTCAGAATACGCTGAAGCATGTCGACAAGTTTATCGCCTCCATCGACAGCAAGCGGGCCGAGCTTGGCGCAGTGCAGAACCGGCTGGAATCCACCATCAGAAACCAGACCAATGTTTCTGAGAATGTCTCCGCTGCCCGCAGCCGCATTCGCGATGCCGACTTCGCAACAGAAACCGCGGCCATGACCCAGCAGAATATCCTGCAGCAGGCATCCCAGAGCATCCTGAGTCAGGCCAACCAGAGAACCCAGGTGGCACTGTCGCTGCTTCAGAGCTGACTGAAAAGGCCGGCAGAGGCACTGCCGGTCTTCATAACTGTTTTTCCTCTCAATTTGGGAAAGCTGCTCTTCCGGCCGGGGATCCCCGGCCTTTTGTGTGTTCGGGATGTTCTGTATCTACAGGGTGAAAGTCCCTAATACGACCGCTGGTGGGAGGTGGCAGTCGGCGTACACAGGAGACATAAGGATCTGAGTCCGGCACTTGCGGTGAGATTTCCAGTTTTGGCCGGGATTCCCTGAGAACTGCCGGGACGTTCCCGGTTTCACGGCAGCGCATGGTAAAAGCTCGATAGGTGTTCGCGGTATTCAGGGCTTCAAGGCTTCAAGTGCTTCTGTATGCTCATCGTTCTTGTTGATAAAACCGGAGCTTTTTGGTGCTCCTAACTATCTGTATCTGCTGAATGTGAAGGGCAATTTTGAGCGGAATTATTTTGAAAAATTGTTCTGAAAGGCTAAGAAATGAGAAAAAATGGTAAGTTACCCTAACACGGCAGTGTGGTAGACAACTTGACTGGTAGAGAACGAATCGGTGAAGTGTCAATATTATTAATGGTTTGGGGATAATTTATACTTTAATTTTTATCAAAAAGTAAGATGTTGGCGACTGACGATTAGGCAGGTTATGGGATAATGACAGACATAGAGCCTTTCTGCGCTTCAATCACTTCGTGAACAGCGGACCTGGGAAAGGCCTTTTCAGAGGTGATGGTCAGATTCAGAGGTGGAACAGAATGCTGAAGTCTATAGGTATCGGAGCGGAATTATTTCACGAATTAATTGAAAGCAACAGTTATTGCGTGGACAAGACTCCTTTTCTCAGGACTGTTTTTAAAGAAAATACCTCGAAAGTCATGCTCATTACCAGACCGAGACGTTTCGGTAAAACACTTACCATGTCCACCTTCTATGACTTTCTGTCTCTTAATATTGAAAAATCAATAAAAACGGAATACAGCCTGTACATTCCAAATGAAGAGATAAGAGACTGCTTCAGAGATAAAATTCTGAATTAGTTTAAGACTAATTCAGTTATGAAAGCCAGTACCGCTGAACTGGTAAAAGGTTTGTTTGAAGGTGATGCCGAAAAGGTGCAGGATAACCTTAACACGCTCCTTGGCAAATACGTTTCAATCAGAGATTTTGCCGCGAACGCACCTAAAGAAAAGTATTAGGTCTTAAACCTTCTTTTTATGGCTTCGGGGATTCTTGACAAAAGTGCTGGTGAATCCGTACCATATCGCACACAAAAATCGGGATGT
>NZ_KB899636.1:1819381-1848722 GCF_000378405.1 Succinimonas amylolytica DSM 2873
ACAGAGACGAACTGAAAGATGAATCGCTGTCTGATGAAAGAAGAAATGCTATTCTTGAGCAGGCAATGCCGTGGAAATTTAAGAAGGCCTAAAGTGCTGACTTTAGACCTAATACAAAGAAAATTATTATCACGGTTTTATGAACGGACTGCTGGTCAACGGCACGTCATTCATAGAGGAGCATAAGTCCAATTTTGAATCCGGGGACGGCTACGTTGATATCATAATTGCTTCAAAAAACAGTGATACCGTGGCTATTCTGGAACTTAAACAGACTGACAGGCCCTTTGGGGCAAGGCTGATTGCTGCTGAAAAAGCAGTGAAACAGATTACTGAAAAAGGCTATGCAACGGTTTATATGGAGGATCCTCTTGTACGGAATGTATACGCCTATGGTATCTGTTTTCATAAAAAATTATGTTCAGTCGTTGTTAAAAAATTAAATAAAGTTTACCGAGGGTAACGTATAGCAATTGCAATAAAAGATCCTCTGCGAATTGTGGTAGAGCCTCTTTTATTTCCGGTGTTCCGTCTCCTGATCTTTCTTATACTATCCCCAATAAAATATTATCCTCGGCTTTCATTGAAAGTTCTCCTGTATAGCATGGAATTACTGATGCCGTGACTGAAGGCATACTGACGAACTGAAAGATTACTGGCGGCGCAGTCGGTAAGCATTTTGGCATACTTCCCGACTATCGCCTTATTTGAGGAACCAGCCATCGGAACCTTCTGATAATTTATCCGATGGCTGCAATAGTACCTGAATCAAGTGATTTTTATCAGACCGTATATCTGGGAACCTGCTTTCAGTCTTTCTGCCGGTCATTGTTTTAGCTTTTCTTACGGACAGGTCCTGCCAAAAATTTGTCGTAAACCGCAGCTGTCATCCGGAGAGACCGGTTATTCCGGGAATTATTATCATCCGGAAATTCCGGAACGCTTTACCGTCCGCCCCTGTCTGCAATGTTCCGGCTTTTCCGGAAACAGGTGCCGGCACTTCATATGAGGGAGATATTAAAAAAATATTCTGATGTGGCATGAATTTTTCATATGAAGCTGTGAGAGAAACAGGCTGCACGGATTCACGGGGCCCCAGCGGTGAAATTTCAGAGACCCGGTCCTGACAGCTGCCAGAAACGGCACAGAAAACGATACGGGATAAGGGATAGAGAGAGATGGCTCTTTATGTAAATACCAATGTGGCATCTCTGAATGCCACCAGGAATTTGGCAAATGCCACCGGTTTTCTGGATATTACCAGCAGGAGACTGGCCTCCGGTCTCCGGATTAACAGCGCCCGGGACGACGCGGCCGGACTTCAGATTTCCGACCGGCTCACCTCGCAGATAAACGGCCTTAACCAGGGCAACCGGAATGCTGTGGACGGTATCTCCATGCTTCAGGTTGCCGAGGGAGCCATGGATGAAATCACCGGCAGTCTGCAGAGAATCCGGGGGCTGGCCATTCAGGCGGCCAACGGTTCCAATGCGGAAGCGGACCGTCAGGCGATTCAGGAAGAGGTGGCCCAGCTTTCCAGTGAAATCAACCGGATCGCTGCGGATACCAGCTACAATGGCATGAAAATTCTGTCAGGGGAGCATGATTACAAGGTAACCCAGGAAGCCGGCATGCGCGATCAGTTCATTACCGTAAGACCGGTTATGATGTTTCCGTCCGGCGCAAATCACACGGAGCAGGGGGTAATCGACAGGTATCATGAGAGCCGTTCCTATTCCTTCCAGGTGGGAGCCGATGCCAATGAGACGGTGGAGGCGGCCATCGGTCTCAAATATACCGGAAATCTGATTCATTATGATGATGCTACCGGAAATTTTGCCTGCAGCTATTCCGCCTACGGCACTAATATCGATACCTACCTGGGAGTGGATCTCAACGGGCTGTATCTGGTCTCCGGCAATGCCAATACCGCTGCCACCAGAGTGGTGGATCCTCAGGAGCCTTTAAGCCAGCACATTACGGGATTTACCCTAGGAAAAGACGGCAAGGTAAGTCTGGATGTTTCCACTCCGGACGCCGCGCAGAAGGTTATCGGGTATGCCCAGAGCTTTATAGAAAGGATAGACAGCCACCGGGCTGAACTGGGGGCGGTGCAGAACCGGCTGGAGTCAGCGGTAAGAAATCAGTCAAACGCAGCGGAGAACGTCAGTGCCGCCAGAAGCCGCATCCGGGATGCGGATTATGCTCAGGAAGTGGCGGAAATGACCCGGACTTCTATTATTCAGCAGGCCAGCTCGGCCATCCTGTCCCAGGCAAACAGTCTGCCGCAGATTGCCCTGGCTCTTCTCAGGGAATAGCCGGCTTAGCCGCTGTTCTGTGAAATCCCGGGAGAATTATTCACGGGGCGTTTTCCGGTCTGTATTCATTCTGACAGTTCTGCTGTTTTCTGGCTTTTTCCGATTTTTTGCCGTTTTGCTTTTAGGGGCGGCGCGGTAATTTCCGGATAATAGCTGTCAGTTCTCAAAAATCACCTGTTTCCTTGTCAGTAACGGCCGCATCGCCATTACAATTGCAGCATTGAGTCCGGCAGCCGTAGAAAGCGGCCAGTGGTGCCGGCTCGGGGGAGTGAGGATCTCGGGATGAAGGTGTTTCAGGCGGTGGGAGTCCGGAAATCCGGCAAGACCACTACTGTCGAAATTCTGATAAGGCTTCTTAAGGCGGAAGGCTTTCGGGTCGGTACGGTTAAGTGCATAAACTGCCCCGGGTTTGCTATCGAGGAGGGGAAGGCTTCCAATACGGAGCGTCATCGCCGGGCCGGAGCCGATGCCGTGGTGGCCTTCGGCAGGAATGAAACGGATTTTATTTATCCCCGGAAGCGGGATCTGAATGACATTCTGGGGATTCTGTCCGGTGACGGGCTTGACTACTGCATTGTGGAGGGCGGATACGAATATGATCTGCCCCGGATAGTGTGTTTCAGAAACCCTGATGAGATTTCCGATCGTCTTACCGGAAAAACCTTCGCTCTTTCGGGAGCCGGGACGGACGGCACTGACAGTATGAATGCAGAACTGGTGTCAGGAACGCTGCCTTCAGGTTATCCTGCCCTGAGCGCTCTGACCCGTTCCCGGGATCTCCTGAATCTTGTCCGGAGTGCAGTTCCGGAAACGGTTTTTCCGGTGGCCCGGATTCCCCGTCCCGAGTCCTGCCGCAGTCATTGCCGGGGATGCTCCGGTCATGCCGGACACCATATAGTCAGTAAAGAGGTACAGTGCAAGATGCACGGCAGCAGCAACGATCATGGCAGCGCAGGCATTATCTGTGCGGTCTCTGTAAGCGAAAAACGCGGAATCCCGAAAAAGCCGGTTTCCGGAGCCGTCCTGAAGCCGGACTGGGGTATTGTTGACGATGCCCATGCCGGAAGCTGGCACCGGCAGGTAAGTCTGCTTTCGCAGGAAAGCATTGCCGCCTTTAAGGCCCGGGGGGCCCAGGTAAATCCCGGAGATTTCGGAGAAAACCTGATTGTTTCGGGAATCGATTTTAAACGTCTGATTCCGGGTATCCGGATGCAGGCGGGAGAGGGGATTCTGGAAATTACCCAGATCGGGAAGAAATGTCACAGCCACTGCGCCATTTACCGGCAGATCGGAGACTGCATTATGCCCCGGGAGGGGGTTTTTGCGCGCGTGGTGTCCGGGGGCAGCATAAAGCCCGGAGATCGGGCTTTTATCCTGGAACAGGAAGCCTCCGGGGAAAGCAGTGTCGTGCCACGGGAAATGATCCCGGATACAGCGGGCAGCAATGACGCTTTGCAGGAGAGCCCTGTTTCCGTCCGGACTCCCTTCAGGGCGGCAGTGGTAACACTGAGCGACCGGGGCTTCCGGGGCGAATGCCGGGATGAAAGCGGCCCCTTTATTGCCGCACGTCTTGCTGCCGCCGGGTATGAGATTCTGGAAACCGTGCTGCTTCCGGATGACGAGGACCGGATCCGGCTGGAGCTCATCCGGCTGGCAGATGCGGCGGGAGCGGATCTTATCGTTACTACCGGCGGAACAGGGTTTTCCGAACGGGATGTTACTCCCGAGGCTACGCTGGCGGTGGCGACCCGCAACGTTCCTGGCATTGCAGAGGCAATCCGGGCCGAATCCCTGAAGATCACCAGAAGAGCCATGCTTTCCCGGGCGGTGTCCGTCATCAGAAACCGGACGCTCATAGTCAATCTGCCGGGAAGCCGCAGGGCGGTGGAGGAGTGTCTGGACGTTATTATGACCGAGCTCTGGCACGGCCTCGGCATTCTTCTGGGACGGGACGGGGATTGCGGCCGGCATTAGTGCATTTTTATGAAATTATGGAGAGAAAAATGGAGCTATATCGTAGCAGAAGCTCTTACGGAAGCAAGGCAGGAACAGGAAAAAATCTGCCAGGGAAAGCTCTTCTGGCGCTGCTGTTTTCCGGGGTGATGACCGTGCTTTCCGGCTGCGGCGACGCTGAAACCGGGGAGCATTCCGGCAAGAATGCAGCCCCTGATCAGGCTTCCGGGGAAAAGGAGATCCGGCTTACGGTTTTTGCGGCGGCCTCGCTTACCGAAACTCTGACCGAAATCGGCAAAAGCTACGAAAAGCTGCATCCCGGGGTCAGGGTGGTGTTCAGCTTTGATTCCTCGGGAACCCTCAGGACTCAGATTGCCGAGGGCGCCCTTTGCGATATTTTTGTTTCCGCCTCTCCGAAGCAGATGGATGCTCTGGATATCAGGGCCGGGGCGGCAAAGAATCCTAAAGGGCTGGATTATATTGACGGGGACACCAGGTTCAATCTTCTGGAGAACAAGGTGGTGCTGGCGGTTTCGCAGGACAGCAAAAAGGTACTGAAAAGCTTTGACGACCTGGCCGCGCAGCTCAGGGAGGGCCGGGTGTTTCTGGCAATCGGCAATTCTGATGTTCCGGTAGGACAGTATACGCTCCGTATTTTTGATTACTACCATCTGGATGTGCAGGATCTTTATGCCCGGAAGGCCCTTACTCTGGGCAGCAATGTCAAGGAGGTCACTGCCCAGGTTTCCGAGGGAACGGTGGATGCCGGCATAGTCTATGCCACTGATGCCGCTTCTGCCGGACTTAAGACAGTGGATACCGCCACCCCGGAAATGGCGGGACAGGTGATCTATCCGGCGGCGGCCCTGAAAAAATCACAGCATTCCGGGGAGGCCCGGATCTTCCTGGATTACCTGAAAACCCCGGAATCCGTCAGCATCTTCGAGAGGGTGGGCTTTACCGTTATCGGGAAAAAGCAGTGAGCGGCTTCATGAAGGCTCCGGGGCGGAGACGGGCAGCGGAGACCGGGATCTGAGAAAGGAGCGGCGATATGGAGCAGACACTGGATCTTTATCCTCTGTACAATTCGGTGCGCGTGGCTCTGATAGCGACGGCCGCTGTTTTTTTTGCCGGCATTGGAACCGCGTATTATGTTTCCCGGCTTCCGAGAATGCTGAAGGGGGTTCTGGACGTAGTGCTGACCATCCCGCTGGTGCTGCCGCCCACCGTTATCGGCTACCTGCTTTTGCGGATTCTGGGGCCCCATCGTCCGGTGGGAGCGTTTTTTCTGGAGCATTTTGATCTGCGGCTTACCATGACCTGGTGGTCGGCGGTTTTTGCCACGGCAGCGGTTTCGTTTCCGCTGATGTACCGTACCTGCCGTGGCGCCTTTGAATCCTTTGACGGCAATATCGGCAATGCGGCCCGGACTCTGGGGCTCAGCGATACCTATATTTTCTGGCGGATCAGAATTCCGTTATGCCGGCAGGGGATTATCGCCGGGCTGGTACTGGCCTTTGCCAGGGCCCTGGGGGAATACGGTGCCACCAGCATGATTTCCGGCTATACTCCGGGGGAGACGGCCACTATTTCCACTACGGTCTATCAGCTCTGGCGCACGGAGAACGATGATCTGGCCGTGAAGTGGGTGCTGATAAACCTTCTGATTTCGTTTGCAGTGCTGCTGGTGATAAACCTGCTGGAACGGAAAAGGAAAACCTAGCCCCGCATCCTGAAAACCGGACCGCGGAAATGCTGAGAAAAGAGAGCTCTGAAAGTGTCGTTATTCGCCGATTTTGAAAAGAAGCTGGACAGCTTTACCCTGAAGGTGGCGTTTTCTGTCACCGGCGGGGTGCTGGCTCTTCTGGGAGCCTCCGGTTCCGGAAAAAGCATGACCATGCAGTGCATTTCCGGCGTTGTGAAGCCGGATCGCGGGCGGATTGCCATCGCTGACCGGACGGTGTTTGATCGGGAGAGGCGCATTAATCTCCCGCCTCAGGAAAGAAGAACGGGGTATCTTTTTCAGAACTATGCGCTCTTTCCCCATATGACAGTATATGAGAATATTCTCGTCAGTGTCAGAAGGTCCGGGGGCCGGCATTTCCGGGAGCGGACGGCGCGAGCCCGGGACATTATTGACAGAATGCAGCTTTCCGGAGTCATGAACAGCAGGGCTTCGGAAATCTCCGGAGGCCAGATGCAAAGGACAGCCCTGGCCAGAATTCTGGTAAACGATGCCGATATCATGATGCTGGATGAACCGTTTTCCGCACTGGACGAGCATCTCCGCTTCAGCATGGAGCGGGAGCTTCGTGCCGTTATCAGGGAATTCGGCAAAACGGTGCTGTTTGTTTCCCATAACAGAGACGAGGTTTACCGCATTGCCGATCAGGTGGCTATTATGAACAATGGCATAATTGAGACCAGGGGATCGGTAAGAGAGGTTTTTGAAAACCCCGGGACAGTAAACGGAGCCCGGCTAACAGGAATCAAGAATATAGTGCCGGCTACCGTTGACAATGAAGGCTTTCTCATGGTTCCGGGATGGGGGATCCGGGTTCCCCTTAAAGTCCGGGCCGGAAGCTCCGGACGGTTTCCGGATCCTGCCCGGATTACGGCGGCCGGGATGCTTATGAACGCTATCGGGCTCCTGCCGGATCCCGGGATTCCGGGGACCCGGCACACCTTTGAGATTGCCGCGGTGACTGTGAATCTCTGCGGTTTCACTCTGGAGCTTTATAACAGAACAGTTCCGGAGCCGGAGCCTCTTTACTGGGAGGTGTCCCGTGACGTATGGCGCCCCGGGACGGAGCGAGTGGTTTCTCTGTTTATTCCGGATCAGGCGGTGACAGGGCTTATGGCATGACAGGAGGCAGGACAGATATGGATACGCAGTTTGGAAAAAGGCCTTTCAGGGAAAGCCGGGATCTTCTGCTTCAGAAGGTTTCCCGGATATCTCAGGAAAAGATTCCGCTCAGTGCGGCCTACGGCCGCGTGGTGGCGGGGGATATCACAGCGGAAATGATGATTCCCCATTATGACCGGTCGCCCTATGACGGCTATGCCCTGAGAAGTGCTGACACCCGGGAGGCGTCGCCGGAACATCCGGTAACCCTGGCCATTATCGGAGAAATCCGTCCCGGGGAGCCGGCCGGTAGGGCTCTCCGGGACGGGGAGGCGGTGAAGCTGCTTACCGGATCCCCGCTTCCTGAAGGAGCGGATGCAGTAGTTAAATACGAGGATACCGTATTTACCCGGGAGACGGTAATACTGTCCTTCCCGCTGTCAGCCGGACAGAATATCATCCGGGCCGGGGAGGATGTGCAGCAGGGGACGCTTCTGGCCCGGGATGGCGTCATTGCCGACACCGCTGTTATGGGGCTTCTGTCATCTCAGGGACTTACTGAAATACCGGTTTACAGAAAGCTCCGGGTGGCTGTTATCAGTACCGGAAACGAGCTTGCGGAGGCGGGAGAGACGCTTACCGGCAGTAAAATCTACAATTCCAATCGCTATACCCTGACGGCAGAGCTTCTTAAAAACGGCTTTCTGCCCGCTTATCTGGGCCGGGCCGACGATGATACGGACGGGATTGCGACACTTCTTTCAAAGGCTCTCCGGGAGCATGATGCCGTGCTTCTGACCGGCGGGGTTTCGGCGGGAGATTACGATCTGGTCCCGGATGCCTTCCGGAAAATCGGAGCGGAAATTGTCATCCACGGAGTAAAAATGAAGCCCGGAATGGCCGGAGTCTATGGCTTTTATCAGGGAAAGCCCTGTATTGCCCTGTCCGGGAATCCGGTGTCGGCCCTTACCGCGTTTTACTGCATTGCGGCTCCGGTTTTGCGCAAATACGCCGGAATGTCCCGTTATAATCCCGAGCTTATCAGAGTTAAAATCACCCGGGATTTTCCGAAAGGCGGCAAAGGAGAGCGGATTCTCAGGGGGGCTATGAGTATTGAGGACGGCATGGTATGTCTGACACCTTCCCGGGAACAGGGCAATGTGGTCATAAGCAGCCTGTCCGGAGCGGGGATTCTGGCCATTGTCCCCGGAGATCACGGTCCGGTGAAGGCCGGAGACATGCTGGACGGTTTCATTATCTGAGAGGTTCATAAATGAAAAAGGTGGCTGTTCAGGATGCTGTCGGCATGCGGCTCTGCCATGACATTACCGAAATCAGAGACGGTTTCAAGGGCGTGGCCTTCAGAAGGAACACGGTTATCGGAGCCGGAGATGTCGAACATCTTCTGAATATCGGGAAGCGGCATCTTTTTGTCTGGGACGATTCCATAAGGGAGATCCATGAGGATGACTGCGCACTTCGCATGGCCGGAATGGCTCCGGTGCCGGGCGCCCATTACGAGGGCCCCTCCGAGGGCAAGGTCCTCCTGATATCCGATACTGCGGGACTTTTTCTGGTGAACAGAAAACTCCTTGGCGCGGTAAATGAAATTCCGGACCTGACAATTACTTCGCTCCCGAACCATTATGCCGTTAAAAAGGGCGCCCGGATGGCCTCCATGCGGATTGTTCCTCTGGTAACTGCCGAGGAGAATATTCTCAGGGCTGAGGAGCTCTGCCGGAAGGAACGGCTTTTTGAGCTGCATCCCTACCGGCCGCTCAGGACGGGGATAATCATTACCGGATCTGAAATTTATTCCGGCAGGATCAGCGACAGATTCGAGCCGGTGCTGCGCTCCCTTCTGAAACGGTATCCCGGAGAGGTGCTGGGGGTACGGGTGTGCGATGATGATACCGGCATGATTGCGGCTGCGGCAGAGGAGTTTATTGCGTCGGGGGCGGATCTTCTGCTGTTTACCGGCGGGATGTCCGTGGATCCCGATGATGTGACGCCCCGGGCCATTCGGGAAACCGGGGCGGAGATTCTGACTCACGGTATGCCGGCCCAGCCCGGAAACATGACGCTTCTGGCATATCGTGATCAGGTGGTCATGCTGGGCGTTCCCGGGGCGGCAATTTCCCGGCCGGTAACCTTGCTGGATGTGCTCCTGCCGCAGATTTTTGCCGGTATCCGGTTTTCCCGGGCGGATCTTCTGAATCTGGCCGAGGGCGGGCTGTGCCAGCTATGCGGGCAGTGCCATTATCCGAACTGCACCTTCGGAAGATATTAGGAGATTTTTAAGTGCGGGACAGGGCCTCCAGGGAAATCAGCTATCTAAGACTGTCAGTGACTCGCCGGTGCGGTTTTTCCTGTATTTACTGCGCGGATCGGCAGTGCCGGGATACCCCGGACGGCGAGCTTAGTCCTCCGGAAATATTCAGGATCACCGGAGCGCTGGCGGAGGCCGGATGCCATAAGGTCAGACTGACCGGAGGAGAGCCCCTGATCCGGAGGGATATTGCGGAGATCTGCCGGGGCATCCGGGAGCTTCCGGCAGTGCGGGAGCTGGCGCTTACCACCAACGGCCTTTACCTTGCCGGAATGGCCCGGGAGCTTTTTGCGGCGGGGGTGTCCCGGGTCAATATCAGCATAGACACTCTGAATCCCGCAAAATTTGAAAGGATTACCGGCAGAAGCTGTCTCGGAAAGGTGCTTTCCGGGCTGGAGACGGCACTTTCCTGCGGTTTTGAGAGGGTAAAGATCAATACCGTGCTGCTTCATGGTCTTAATGATGACGCAGCTTCTGTAAGAGAGCTGGCCGCTCTCGCGGATCGCTATCCTCTGGATATAAGATTTATCGAGCTTATGCCGGCAGGAGGGGCGGATTTTTCCGTGCGGGAGCATTTTGCAGCCGGGGGGGTGGTGCTCAGGGCTCTTCCGGATCTGACAGAGATCCCGGGTGAAGCCGGCAGATCCGGGGTGGCCCGGATGTACCGCCGGGAGGGAAGTCCCGGCCGTATTGGCATTATTGCCCCGATAACCGGGAGCTTCTGCCGGGAATGCAACAGGATCCGGGTGCTTTCGGACGGCCGGCTCCGGCTATGTCTTTTTGGCGGCCGGGAATTTGATCTCCGGCATCTTTCCCGGGCCGAAATTGTCAGGGTGTTCCGGATAGCCTCCGGACTTAAGCCGGAGGAGCACGGCATTACCGCAGATGCTTCCGGCATCCGGATTCCGATGCAGGAGATCGGGGGTTAGTCCCGGGACAGAAGACGGGGATACCCCAGGTCAGGAGACAGGAGGATATTTTGGAGGATTTTACCCATTTTAACGATCAGGGCGGTTCCCGCATGGTGGATGTATCCGCCAAGAATGATACCCTGAGAACCGCGACGGCTGAGGGGTTTATCTACGTAACCCCTGAAACTCTGGCGCTCATAAAGAGCGGCGGGATCAGAAAGGGCGATGTCCTGACGGTGGCGCAGGTGGCCGGAATCATGGGGGCCAAACGCACACCGGATCTGATTCCCATGTGTCATCCCCTGCTGCTGTCCGGGGTGGATCTGGTTCTTTCCCCGGATGAAAAGGCCTCTGCCGTCCGCATTGAGGCCACGGTAAAAAACCGGGGGGCCACCGGGGTGGAGATGGAGGCCCTCACCGCCGTGTCCGTGGCGGCGCTTGCGGTTTACGACATGTGCAAGGCGGTCCAGAAAAACATGACCATCGGGAATATACGGCTTCTTCACAAGACAGGCGGCGTTCATGGAGAATATCACTGTTCCTGATATTGGCGTGGCGGTACTGACCGGCGGTCTTTCCTCCCGGATGGGCACGGACAAGGCGGTGCTTCCGGTGGCAGCCGGAGCGGGGGCTCCGGCTTTCTTCGAGAAAATCTGCCGGAGCATGAGCAGTTTTTCCGGTCGGTATCTCTCGGAGAATACTGCTCAGAATTACAGCTTTCCCGGGTTTTCAGTTATCCGGGACGAGTATCCCGGAAGCGGCCCTATGGGGGGAATTCTGACAGTGCTGGGGCATGCGGTGCAGGACTGCGTGCTTTTTATTGCCTGCGATATGCCGGATTATCCGGAAGCCGAGGCCCGGAGAATCTGCGGACTTTACCGGGGAGAGGCGGCCCTGATTCCGGTGGCGGACGGAAAGTGGCAGCCTCTGGCGGCGCTTTATTCCCGGAAAATGATACCGCTTTTCAGGGAGGCAATCCGCAGGGGGAACTACCGGCTCCGTGATGCCGTTATGCAGGCGGATTTCCGTCTTGCCGCGGTTCCCCAGGAGCTTGCGGGGTGCTACCTTAACATCAATACTCCCGGAGATTTCGGGAAATACCGGAACCGGGCCGGGTTCCGGTATCCTGATCCGGGGGCTGTAATTCCGGGATCAGCCGGACCGCAGGAGTTTCTGCACTTTGAAAATATTTTCAGTGTTGCTTCGGAATGTTAAAAAAGTGTGAGGATAGTCAGTGACCTTCTTCAAAATTCGCATTCCGAAATCCCGTTTCGCGGTTTTAAGCCATTAAAATTGTAACAGGCAAGACGGCTCCGTAAAATGTCATTTCTTTCGTTGTTCAGAATTTCCGTCCCCCGGTAACAGGCGCTTTGAAATAATCCCGCCGGGGTTTGGTTTTTTCTTTCCCGATATCTCCTTCCTGCTCATTATTCCGGGGGCAGCGGGGCAGCCCGTTCAGAAGGTGCGGATCTGTCAGCCATTCTCTTACATAATCGGGACGGTAGTTTTTATGGATCAGAAGCAAGAGCTAAAAAACACGCAGCGCAGCAAACTGATAAAAAGCTTTTTATCAACATTTCAGAGGAGAGTAGCGGCAAATCCTCCCGGGGTATGCTGCATTTCCACCCATATCGCCTATCTGCGTACCGCCCGCAGTCAGACCTGCGGCAAGTGCGTTCCCTGCGCCAAAGGTCTGGAGCAGCTGGAGAACATGCTGCAGAAGGTGCTGGATGGCAGTGCGGACATGGATATGTATGTGGACATGCTGTGGCTGGCTCAGACCATAAAGGATACTGCCGACTGCGCCATCGGCTACGAGGCGGCCTACATGGTGCTGGCCAATATCAAGAATTTTAAGGACGAGTACCTGTACCACATCAACCATCACCAGTGTCAGGCCAGCGTGTCGGTAAAGGTTCCCTGCATGTATAACTGTCCGGCCAATGTTAATATTCCCGGTTATATTGCGCTCATCAGGGATGAAAGATACGCCGATGCCATAAACCTGATAAGAGAGGACAATCCCTTTCCGACGGCCTGCGCCTTTGTGTGTGAAAGACCCTGCGAGGCTCAGTGCCGGAGAACTCTGATAGACGCGGAAATCAATATCAGAGGACTTAAGAAATTTGCGGTGGATCAGATCCGGGCCGACAAAATTCCTTCGCCGCCCCGTAATGTTAATACCGGCAAAAGAATCGCGGTGGTAGGGGGCGGTCCGTCCGGTCTTACCTGTGCCTATTTTCTGTCCCGCATGGGGCATTCGGTGGTGATTTACGAGGCGAAGGAGAAGCTCGGGGGCATGCTCCGCTACGGAATCCCGGGCTACCGGCTTCCCAAGGATCGGCTGGACGAGGATATCAATGCCATTCTGGCCCTGGGCGGGATTGAGGTGCACCTTAATGTCAGCATCGGGAAGGACATTACCACCGAGGAGCTGGAGAAGGAGTATGACGCTGTTTATCTTTCCATCGGCGCCCAGAAGGGGCGGGTAATCCCCATCAAAAACTATGACAATCCCAATGTGGCATCGGCCGTTGAGATGCTGGACCGCATCGGGCACGGGGATCTTCCGGACTTTTCCGGAAAGAACGTGGTGGTTATCGGCGGCGGCAATGTGGCCATGGACTGCGCCCGTTCCGCGGTGCGCTGCGGGGCGGCTTCGGTCACTCTGGCAGTAAGGGAGCCCCAGGTGGACATGACGGCGCTCCCTTCAGAAATTCAGGGGGCTATTGAAGAAGGGGTGGAGCTTATGACCATGTATGCTCCGTCCGAGATTCGGGTTGACGAGAACGGGAATGTGAAGAGTCTGATCACCAAGCCGCAGATTACCAGCTTCTATGACAGCAACACCGGGATGCCCATGGTAAGAGATGCTGCCAAGGAGGAATACGAAATTCCCTGCGATATCATATTCATGGCAATCGGACAGGCTATTGTCTCAGATGATTTTACTGCCTACGAAAAGTCTTCCCGGGGTAATTTCATCACAGATGCCACCACAGCGCTCAGGAATCATCCCGGAGTGTTTGCCGGCGGCGACTGCGTCAGCGGACCGGCCACGGCCATTATGGCCATCGGGGCCGGCAAGATCGCCGCCATCAATATTGATTCGTATCTGGGCTATCATCACCATTACCGGATGAATATCGAGATTCCGCAAAGCTGCGGCAATATGCGGCATCATATGGGGAGAGTCAATCTTACGGAGAAGTCGGCCCGGGAAAGAAAAAAGAGCTTTTGTCCGGTGGAGAACAGCATGTCCCGCGAAGAGGCCATGCAGGAATGCGGCAAGTGTCTCCGGTGTGATGTTTTCGGGAGCGGTACCATGAAGGGAGGCCTTTTGTAATGAGTGATGAAGTGCGCCTGACTATAGACGGAAGCGAGGTTCTGGCCCGTCAGGGACAGACTGTTCTTGAGGTGGCCCGGGAGAACGGCATCTATATCCCGACATTATGCCATCTTAAGAACGTCAACGAGATTGGAGCCTGCCGGATGTGCGTGGTAGAGGTGGAGGGGGTATCCAGTCTGGTGCCCTCCTGCAATACCCGGATCTGGGACGGCATGGTGATCAGCACCCATACGGACAAGGTTCATCTGGCCAGACAGCTGGTACTGCAGCTTATGCTGGCTAATCATGATGTCCGCTGTCTGAGCTGTGCCAAGACCGGCGACTGCGAGCTTCAGAAGCTGGCCAATGAGTTTGAGCTTCCCCTGGAAAATCCCTACAAGGCACATGGGGAGGTCAGACTTCCCAACCGGGTAGATAATCCTTTTCTGTCGTATTATCCGGATTTGTGCATAGGCTGCCAGCGCTGTGTCAGCATGTGCAGCCGCATTGTGGGCAACGGTGTGCTCAATGCCTCCAAAATCGGCACCAAGACCTTTATTGAGGCTCCCTTCGGCAAGGACTGGAAGGAAACCAGCTGTGAGCTCTGCGGGAACTGCGCCTCGGCATGTCCCACCGGTGCTCTGGTTACCAAGAACATGCGCAAATACCAGACCAGCAAGGTGAACAAGGTACTGACCACCTGTCCGCACTGTGCCACGGGCTGTCAGTTCTATCTTCTGGTGAAGGACAATACCATTCTTGACGTAATGCCGGCCAACGGCCCATCCAACAAGGGGCTTCTGTGCGTCAAGGGACGCTTCGGGTCGTTCAATTTTGTGAATTCTCCTGACCGGCTGCGCTATCCTCTTATCAAGAACCGGGCAACCGGGGAGTTTGAGAGAGCCACCTGGGATGAAGCTCTGGATCTGGTGGCCAGAAAATTCCTGGAAATCAAGAACCGGTATGGTCCGGATGCACTGGCCGGTTTTGCCTGTTCCCGTTCTCCCAACGAGGACTGCTACATGCTTCAGAAAATGGTGCGCTGTGCTTTCGGTACCAATAACGTGGATAACTGTGCCCGGGTCTGTCATTCTGCTACTGTGGCGGGACTGGCCATGACCCTGGGATCCGGAGCCATGACCAACCCCATCGCCGACATCACTGAGGATGTGGATCTGATTCTGCTGGTAGGCTCCAATCCGGAGGAGGCTCATCCGGTTATTGGCATGCAGATCCGGCAGGCAGTCAGAAAGGGGGCGCATCTTATTGTGGCGGATCCCCGGAAAATTGGTCTTTCCAGAATGGCCGACATTCATCTTATGCTGAAGCCCGGTACCAATGTGGCTTTCGTGAACGGCATGATAAATATCATCATTTCGGAAGGTCTGGCCGATATGGAATTTATCAGAACCAGAACCGAGGGCTACGAGGAGCTCTGTGAGATTGTCCGGGATTATACTCCCGAGAAGGTGGCGGAGATCTGCCATATTGATCCCGATCATCTCAGAGAAGCGGCCAGAATGTATGCCACGGCAGCCAAAGCTCCGATAATCTACTGTCTGGGGGTTACCGAGCATTCCACCGGCACGGAGGGGGTAATGTCTCTTTCCAATCTGGCCATGATTACCGGAAAACTGGGGAAGAGCGGCTGCGGGGTCAATCCGCTCCGGGGACAGAACAACGTGCAGGGCGCCTGTGATATGGGGGCTCTTCCCGGAGATCTGCCGGGGTATCAGAAAATTACCCGCGAGGATGTTATTGAGAAGTTTGAAAAGGCCTGGAATGTCCGTCTGAACAGAAAACCCGGTCTCCATGCCACTGATGTCTTCCCGGCTGCTATCAGAAAGGAGGTGCGGGGGCTCTTTATTTTCGGGGAGGATCCGGTAGTTACCGATCCCGATCAGGGACATGTGATAAAGGCTCTGGAAAGTCTGGATTTCCTGGTAATGTCAGAGATCTTCATGACCCGGACCACCCAGTATGCCGATGTAATACTGCCCGGGATCAGCTATGCTGAAAAGGAAGGCACCTTCAGCAATACGGAGCGGCGGGTGCAGCGGGTCAGAAAGGCAGTCACTCTTGAAGGAGAGATGCGGCCGGATACGGAGATCTTCATTGATCTTATGAACCGCATGGGGTATCCGCAGCCGCATCTCAGACCGGATGAGATTATGGATGAGATAGCCAGTCTGACGCCGAGCTTTGCGGGGATCAGCCACCGCCGTCTGGATGCCGGCGAGAGCATTCAGTGGCCGTGCCCGTCCAAGGATCACCCGGGAACTCCCATTCTTCATGTCGGGAAGTTCACCCGCGGTCTGGGCTGGCTCTATCCCGCCCGCTACTGCGAGAGTCAGGAGCTTCCGGACAGTGACTATCCTTTTATTCTGATGACCGGACGCATTCTTTATCATTACAACACCATGGCCATGACGGGAAGAACCCGGGGGCTGGTGGAAAAGGAAGGTCATTCCTTTATTGAGATTAATACCGAGGATGCCGCAAGACTGGGAATTTCCCATCTGGAACAGGTCAGACTGACCTCCCGGAGAGGCACTATCGAATCTCAGGCCCGGGTTAGCGACAAGGTGTCTCCCGGCGAGACCTGGATGCCGTTCCACTTTGCGGACGGTTTTGCCAATATTCTCACCAATGCCGTCCTGGACAAGTATGCCCGCATTCCGGAATATAAGGTTTGTGCCATCAGGATTGAGAAGATTCAGCCATAAATCAGGGGCATACGCCAGCGATTTTTGGCGGTGAACTGAAATCGTTTGCCTGTGTCTGCGACGGTTTCAGTAATCTTTGTTATTTTAAATACGTCTCCCTCCGCGCACGGGCCGGAGGGCTACTTTTTTTTCTCCGGGGCCGGCGTCAGTTCCCCGCTGCGGTGTTTATCATTATCGCGGCCGGCAGTACCGGACGGAATTCTCTTTTGGCGGGGGCTGGAACAGGCTATGAGGAGACAGCCCTGAAGCGCATTTCTGATTACTGGTCTTTTCATGAGGAATCTCCGGAGAAGACCGCTGCTTTAGCAGCTATATCCTGCTCCTGCTTCTGGTAGCAGGGCTGGTATTTGTACTGATTTGCGTTCTGGAGGTTCCCCCGCTAGGAGGTATTTCCCTGGCACTGATATTCCCTGATAGCGGGGATTATCGCCGTGCGGCAGCACAGAATGAAGATCCGCAAGGAAGCTGAAAGAACTCCCGCCACCCCCGGAGTCCCGGCGGAAGGTGAGTTTTATGCAGTTATTCAGGCGGTAATATTCTGCCTGCTTATTTTGGGGTGATCAGCGCTCTCATGTCATTTTTATAGCGGGCCCTGAGATACCGGAGGGGGCCGGATTCCGGTTCCTGATGTCCGGAGACCGGGCGGATCGGTTTTCTGGTATAAAAATCCCGGCCGGTCACAGCGCCAAAAAAACGGCCGGCCGGATATTCTCCGGACGTCCGTTTTTCCCGGAAGCAGTACCTTCCGGTCAGAAGAGGCAGTCTAATTAAAAGTAACGAATTCGGACACTCCGGTGAGATCCAGCACTTCCATTACCGCCGGCGAAACGTTGCTGATGATCAGTCTGTCGCCGCGCTTCTTCAGTTCCTTGTAGACCTTTATGATAATACGAATGCCGGAGGAGGAAATGTACGAAAGTCCGCTGCACTCCAGTACATAGTCTCCGCTTTCCGGAATACCGGCAACTATTTTTTCTTTCCATTCCTCGGCATTGGAGGTTTCGATTCTTCCGGTTAATTCCATTTTTATTCTCCCAGAATATAAAACACCTGAAGCAGAGCGTCTCACCGTATCTTTTTATTAAAGCGCTCGCAGGATCAGGGCTAGATGCTGATGGTAAATATGTTAAGGTTTCCGTCCCTTTCATATGTAACGGATTTTGTCATCTTTTTGACAATAAAAACTCCCATCCCGCCTTCCTCGCGATCTTCCAGCGGTACGGAGGTATCAAGCTCCTTTGCTTCGGTGACCGGATTGAAGGGCTTTCCGTTATCGATATAGGATATGGAACAGAAAGATCGCCCGTCATCACCGGAGACAAATTTCAGGGAAAGCGTCCGGGCTTCGCTGAATTTTATAATGTTCGATACAATTTCATCCGTGCATATATTAAGTCTCAGAATGATATTCTCGGGAATATCGCAGTTCTTAGCCGTCTGGCTGATGAAATCCTGAATGTCGTTCAGGGACTCTATGTCGGAATTGAATTCTTTTTCAACAATCATGGGACTGCTCCGTAATATCAGTTTTTCCTGATCGCAAGCATGGTAATATCGTCAAACTGCTGGGCTTCGCCAGAGAAATCGTCAATGGCTTTCCCCATGTTTTCGCACAGTTCCTTCATGCTTTTATCGCGGGAGGCGTTAAGCGATGATACCATTCTTTCGAATCCAAACTGCTCATTGTCATTGTTAACTGCTTCAGGAACCCCGTCTGTGTAAACAAAAACAATATCTCCTCGATTTAGCTGAAGAGCCGCATCAGTATAGCTGACATCTTCTATCTCCCCAAGGACAAAGCCGGTTTTATTCTGCAATATTGTGAAATCTCCGTTGTTTATGGAAACTATGGGATGGTCATGTCCGGCACTGGAATATTCCAGAACTCCGGTTTTAAGATCCAGTCTGGCGCAGAAGACGGTGACGAACATGTCGGCCCGGTTATTGCGGCAGATTTCGTTATTGGATTTCGTCAGGGCCTGGCCCGGGGTAAGACCGTTCTCCAGGTTCTGCTGAATGATGATTTTGGAGATCATCATGAACAGCGAGGCGGGGATACCTTTTCCGGAAACATCGGCAATAACAAAGCCCACCTTGTTTTCCCCGATTCTGAAGTAGTCATAGAAATCGCCGCCTACCTGCAGCGCCGGCCGGATCGCAGCGTGGAAATCCGCTTCCGGAAATGTCAGAGGATCCGGAAAGACTCCGTTCTGGATATCTCTGGCGATGTTCAGCTGCGTTGCTACCCGGGTCTGCTCTTTGGATATGGTGGTGAGCTTCAGAATGTATTCCTCGATTTTATGAGACATGGTCTGGAATGATTTGGCCATGGTTCCCACTTCGGAATTGAATACGACGTACTGTTCGGTAACGGATTTAATCATCTTAATCTCGGCACCGATATCATTCAGCTCGCCGAAATGCCTGCCGATGGCGGCCATATCCTCGATAGGACTTGAAATCTGGTTTTCCACGTTCCGAAGCACGATAAGGGTGGGCCAGAGACAGACATAGAGCGTTATGCCGCTTATGATGTAAATGTAGCTCCACATCGTGGTCTGATCATAGAGATTGTAGGAGGTGAAGAAAATATAGGCACCGGCAGAAACAATGAGGGAAATAATCAGGGAAATCAGGAGGAAAAAGAGGATAAACTTTTCTGTAAGGGTGAAGAGATAGGTTTTTCCGTCTGCCGGGCGCGCCGCCGGATTGTTTTTCTGGAGGTAATAGGAATATATGACGAAAAACGGAATTCCCGGGACAATGAAGAATATCAGGTGGTTCAGTAAAGTGCTCAGAAAGCCGACTCCGAAAAACGGCAGGCTGTAAAAGCTGTAGAGAGTAGCCCATACCATGACGGTTATGACAATGCTCATCAGAAGAATAATCAGCAGGTACTGGGCAATTTTGGAAACCTTGTCGAGACGGAAAATATTGCTGTCCCGGCGTCGCAGGTATTTCCAGAGACAGGAGCCGCCGTACCCGTAGATGAGCTGGAAATTGAATCCGAGAAAGTATATCCGGTAATCCATGCCTCCGTAGTACATGTCGGAAAAGACGTTTCCGATAGCGGTGCCGATAGCTCCCGGAAGGCCGTAAACCACGGACAGAAAAAAAGGAAGCACGCAGTAGGGGCGGACCTCGGTGGTTTCAGAAAGACGTAAAAAATCTATAAACGGCACCGACAGGGCGAAATAGAAAAGACCGCAGGCGAAAACCACTAAAAGCTGATGTCTCAGCCACTTAAAATCAATCTTCATAAAGTAATCTAGGCCCGGAACCCGCTGCTTCTGAGAGGCGGGGATGAGAGCCGAACTCCTTTCTCAACCTTGCGTCTGTACGAATATGAGACGGCTGTATTGCCGGATTGTTCCTGGAAGCCCGCAGCAACCGGGATGAGCTGCGGAACACCAATATTTTAACACACTGTTTCCGATTTAAGCCGGGGAACTGCACATATGCCGGTGACGCATGCTTTAGCGTCGCTCTTGACACCGTCCCTGTACCCTACTATAGTTGTCAGCTGTTTTAATATTTTTGGTGGAAGTTTTTCTTCCGGATCCGGGGGTTCCCCTTTTTTTGTAAGAAGCGTGCACTGGTACTTGGTCTGTACCGGCATGCGTGAGGTTGTGCAAATGCCTGCAATTACTCTTCCTGACGGAAGCATTAGAAATTTTGATAAGCCTGTAACTGTTTACGAGGTGGCAGAGAGCATTGGTGCTGGTTTAGCCAAGTCCTGTGTCGCTGGGAAGGTAAACGGTAAACCTGTAGATGCCTGCGAGGTAATTTCAGAGGACTGCTCCCTCTGCATTATCACTCCGAAGGACAAGGAAGGCATCGATATTATCAGACACTCCTGCGCCCATCTTCTGGGACAGGCAATAAAGTCCCTCTGGCCGGAAACCCAGATGGCTATCGGACCTGTAATCGAGGACGGCTTTTACTACGATGTGGATCTCGATCACAGCCTGACCGAAGAGGATCTGGCGACTCTGGAAAAGAAGATGTACGAGTGCGCCGAGAAGAACTATCCCGTAATCAAGGAAGTGGTTTCCTGGGATCGGGCTCACGAGGTGTTTGACGAAAGAAACGAACCTTACAAAAAGCTGATTCTGGAAGAAAATATTTCTCATGATGACCATCCGGCTCTTTACCATCATGAGAACTATATCGATATGTGCCGCGGTCCTCATGTGCCGAATTCCCGTTTCCTGAGAAACTTCAAGATTCTCAAGATTGCCGGTGCCTACTGGCGCGGCGATTCCAACAACAAGATGCTGCAGCGTATTTACGGTACCGCCTGGGCAGACAAGAAGGAGCTTCAGGCATATCTGCAGCGTCTGGAGGAGGCTGCCAAGCGCGATCACCGCAAGATCGGTCCCCGGCAGGATCTGTTCCATCTGCAGCAGGAGGCTCCGGGACTGGTGTTCTGGCACAATGACGGATGGACCATTTTCCGGATTCTGGAGAATTTTGTGCGCGAGAAGCTGCATCAGTACAGGTACATTGAGGTTAATACTCCCCGAATGATGGACCGTTCCCTCTGGGTGCGCTCCGGGCACTGGGACAAGTATGCCGAAAACATGTTTACCACCAAGTCCGAAAACCGGGAATATGCCATAAAGCCCATGAACTGTCCGGGCCATATTCAGATTTTTAATTCCCGGCTGCGTTCCTACAGAGATCTTCCCATAAGGATGGCCGAGTTTGGAAGCTGCCACCGCAACGAGCCCTCCGGCGCGCTGCACGGACTTATGCGCGTTCGCGGCTTCACCCAGGATGATGCTCATATTTTCTGTGCCGAAAACCAGATTATGTCTGAGGTGAGCGGCTGCATCAGGATGGTCTATGACATCTACTCGAATTTCAATTTCGAGAAGATTGATATCAAGCTGTCCACCCGTCCCGAAAAGCGTATTGGCGATGATGCCATGTGGGAGCAGGCTGAAAAGGATCTGGCCGAGGCTCTGAGACAGAACGGGCTGGAATTTGAGTACCAGCCGGGTGAGGGTGCCTTCTACGGCCCGAAGATTGAGTTTACCCTGCACGACTGTCTGGGCAGAGCCTGGCAGTGCGGTACGGTGCAGCTGGACTTCTTCCTGCCGGATCGTCTCGGTGCCAAGTATATTGCCGAGGATGGCAAGGAGCATACCCCGATAATGATTCACCGTGCCGTTCTGGGTTCCCTGGAGAGATTTATCGGAATCCTTACCGAGCAGTACGCCGGCGCATTTCCTACCTGGCTGGCTCCGGTGCAGGCAGTGGTAATGGGTATTACCGATGATCAGGCTGATTATGTCAGACAGGTGGCTGATACCCTGGATCAGGCCGGTATCAGAGTCAAGACCGATCTCCGAAACGAGAAGGTTGGCTATAAGGTACGCGAGCATACCATGATGAGAGTTCCCTTTATGCTGGTCTGCGGCGCCAAGGAGGTTGAATCCGGCACGGTGGCCCTGAGAACCAGAAGCGGCAAGGATTTAGGAGCTTTTTCAATTGAGGACTTGATTTCTTATATTAAAAAGGATATCATTTCGCGCGGCTTAGTAAATCGTGAGGAGAAAGACCATTAATAACGTCAAGAAAACTGGCAACAAGCAGGTGGCCAACAAAACCCGGATAAACGACGAAATCAGATGTCGCGAGATCCGCGTTATCGGTGCAGACGGCAGTCAGCTGGGGGTAATGAGCCCGAGCGCTGCCCGGGAGATAGCTGAAAGGGAAGGTGTGGATCTGGTGGAAATCAGCCCCAGTGCCAATCCTCCTGTCTGCAAGATAATGGACTATGGCAAGTATCTTTACGAGAAAAGCAAGGCTCTGAAGGAGCAGAAGAAGAAACAAAAGCAGGTTCAGGTCAAGGAAATCAAATTCCGTCCTGGAACTGACGAAGGCGATTACCAGGTAAAACTACGCAACCTGGTTCGCTTTCTTGAGGATGGCGACAAAGCCAAAGTTACTGTAAGATTCCGTGGCCGGGAGATGACCCATCAGGACATCGGACTGGATATCATGAAGCGTATTGAAAAAGAACTTTGTGAGGAACGGGGTCTTGCAGTGGTCGAAAGCACTTCGAAGTTTGAAGGGCGGCAGGCCATGATGGTTTTTGCGCCGAAGAAGAAGTGACAGATCAGGTTTGCAAGTATCCTGGGATCACCGAGTCTGTCGTGTGTTTTTAACAATGCGGAGTTTTTATACAATGCCTAAAATTAAAACCGATAAGGGTGCGCACAAGCGTTTCAAGAAGACCGCTAACGGCTTCAAGTGCAAACACTGTAACCACCGTCATATTCTGACAAAGAAGTCCACCAAGCGTAAGCGTCATTTACGTGCTATGTCTGCAGTTCACAAGTCTGATCTGCGCAACATTGTAAATCTGTTACCGTACGCATAAAGGGAAGGAGTAGTCGAAAATGGCAAGAGTTAAACGCGGTGTTACCGCTCGTGCACGTCACAAGAAGATCTTAAAGGCTGCCAAGGGTTATTACGGTGCTCGTTCCCGTACTTACCGTGTGGCAGTGCAGGCTGTTACCAAAGCCGGTCAGTATGCTTATCGCGATCGTCGTCAGAAGAAGCGTCAGTTCCGTCAGCTGTGGGTAGTTCGTATCAACGCTGCTGCCCGTCAGTGCGGCCTTTCTTACAGCAGATTTGTCTGCGGTCTTAAGAAGGCTTCTATCGAAATCGATCGTAAGATCCTCGCCAACATAGCAGTATATGACAAGTCCACCTTTGCTGTTCTTGTTGAGAAGGCAAAGAGTGCACTGGCAGCATAATGCTACAGGTTTTTAATTAGCTGAGAGAGGGGGAGAACATGTGTTCTCCTTCTTTTTTTGTATTTGGGGAAGGAAAATTATGAAATTCATAGCTGTATTATCCGGAATAGCTGCGCTGTTCCTGCTTGCCGGCTGTCAGCCTCAGGTGGACTGCTCTTCTGAGGAGGCCTATCAGTCAAGTCTTAAGGAGGTTATCGGGGAAATCCGGAAACGTAATGCCGGTGATGCCGCTGACGTGGAGAAGTTTCTGAAGGTCAAGAATATGATCACCTTCAGCTCCGGAATGGACCGTGATATCTGCGGCAAGAATCCGGATCAGCTGAACAGCTTTGCCCACAACTATGTCCGGGATCAGATTGACAACGCCAAGAAGCAGGTCAAGGGGGCGCTTGACGACAGTCTAAAGGCTACCCAGGATGCTCTTGACCAGGCCTTTGGAGAGAAGAAGGAAGATTAGTAACTGCGGATTTCCGGCCTTTTTTTGGGCCGTGAATACGATAAAAAAGGCGCCGGAGATGGCGCCTTCATTCTTTTAAGAACCTTATATGAGGATTCTCATCCGGAATTGTTTCTCTCTGTGCTGGCAGGGAGGATTCCGGCTTTTTAATTAGCAGAGATCATTATGCTTGCAGGTAGATCTCTCGCTTGTCTTCCAGTTCAGAGTTTTTCCATGAGGCTCGGGAACATATATTATGGTGCTTCCCCTGAGTCCGTTCGCCTGAATGGCGGTAGCAGTAATCACGCCTTTTTTAACCTCAATACGGGCAATGTATTTGGTGCTGTAGTCTTCTGGATTTGCGAGTATCCAGCCATTTCCCTGCACCCCCTTGCCGGTACTGCACCTGTCAAGGCTCCCGTTCTCGAGGTAGCAGAGCTCCACGGCCCGGCGTACACCGTCAGCGCCAGCGGTTATCTCGCTAAAGCGGGCTCTGCTCATATATTTGGCGTATGCCGGAAGGGCAATGGCGGCAACAATTCCGACTACGGCTATGCCTATCAGCAGGGTTACACCGCAGACAGCCCATATTACCGCAGCCCTGCCCGGCTTTTCAGGAATGGCTACGCCCACAGACAGCTGTGTAATCGCGTTTTTGACGGTAAACAGCCGGACAAAGCAGTAAATCTGCAGGAACAGGGCTATTATGGAGATAATGATAAATACGGCACAGGTTCCGAGTATCAGTGTCGCGTTTTCAGATCCGGCCTCGGGTGAAACCGCTGAGGCAAAACCTAAAGCAAAACCGCCAATAAAGTACAGAACCTGGATTCCCAGCAGAATTTTGCACTTGGTTTTAATGCCGGCGACAATCAGCGAGTACACCGGGTAGCCGGCTTTGTCAAAAATTCTCTTCGTCCGGTCGGTGAGAAACAGAGACATAATGAGTATAATCAGGAGCAGTACCCAGCTTATGATGTTCAGGTAGGGCACGAACATCAGCACCAGCGTTACGATGGTCAGAACAACCATCGTGTTGAGCCCTTTCATGGCAGACTGGAACTCCTCCGGTGACGGACTGTTTCCCGGGTTCTGGTATGAGGAATCCCGGAAGGGCTGGTTATTTCCGGCATAGGGATTGCCGTAGGGATTGCCGTTTACCGGCTGGGAAGCCTGCAGAGACTGTCCGCAATACGGACAGAACGCGGAGTTCTGATTTGGAAGTTCGGCGTTACAACGTGGGCATTTCATATTTGCTTGTCCTTTGAATGAACTGTATTCTGGATTGGAATCAATGATACCGGGAGGTATTTATTTCCGTATCATCAGGATTACGTCCCGGCAGTATGTTTTGAGAGAAGCGTTTTAGGCCAGTCCTGCAGCAATTGTAGCGAAATCCTGTCCTGTGATGCAGGTTAGGGAAATATTTCAGGTTATGAAAGTGGCAAGGATCACAATTGCAGCACGCCGTGCCGTGTTTTGGAAGGAAAAACAGCCGGAATGGGCTAATCAGGGGGATATTATGTCAGATTCCAGGAGTTTGGACAGGGATTTTACCCCGGAGGAGCTGGAGCAGGCTCTGCCGTACCGTCCGGCAAGCTTTCATTTTTTCAGAAAATGGTACGATCCGGCTTATTGTCCGCACTGCGATAATGCACTCAGCGAGAAGTGTCTTAAATCGTGCGGCCCTTGCGGGAAAAAATATCCCCGTGCCGTTTTTGCCCGCTGTCCCCGCTGCGGACTGGTATATTTCAGGCCGAACTGCCAGGAACCGGCCCTTGCTGAAAAAACTGCGGATCTCTCATTTATGAAGTACATCCCTTGCGGTATGGCGGCAGGCGGAATCCTGATTCTGGGAGCGGGGCTTCTGGGGGCTGTTCCCTTGCCGTGCTTTCCGCTGTTTATGGGACCGGCAACCGTTATATCCATACTGTCTGTATTTCTGGCTGAAAGAGGGGTTACCAAAGAGGAGGTGCGGAATTCCCGTAACCGCCTGAAAAACCCTGATTATGCCGCTGCCATGATGAAGCGCGGACTCTCTCTTCCGGATGAGTATGTCCCCGCTATCCCAGAGCGGAACCAGCAGCAGGGGCGGTAAAAGCGGCAGAATAATTTCCGGAATTCCGGCGATCCCGGAGGTGCGCGGTGTCCGGAAGAGGCAATTCTGCTATTTTTCCCGGTGGGCTGCATAGTGTTCCTGCAGCGCCTTTTTGATGTCCGGGATGGCAGCAAGAGCTTCCATGACCTCCTGAATTCTTTTCAGGTTTTCCTGAGCCTTTTCTCCCCGGGATTTCAGGTGGAAGATGTCTATAATGTCCTGAATGGTAATGTCGTTAATAAGAAGGTTTCCGGAGCTTTTGGCGGCATAGTAGGCGGCGGCGATTTCAGCCCGGGAAATGTTTTCGGGACTCCGGAGATAATCGGAAACGGTACTGTCCCCCCGGGAGTCTGCCAGATTGCGGGAGCGGGCATGGACAAACTGCTTCCGCCGGTAGATAAATCCTTCGCTGTCGGTGATATATCCGTTTTCGGAAATGACCTGACTTATCAGATTCTGAATTTTGAGCTCCTCCTGCCCCTTTCTGAAGGGCGTCTTGTTGCGCCGGGCAATAAGACGGAGTCTGGCCAGAAGAAACTCTCTCCGCACCGGGGCCTCGGTTTCGATAAGGCTCAGCACGGAGTCCCGGAGCTCGGCATCCGAGATCTCCGACATATTGTGGGTAATCTGCAGCGCCTGGCTCAGGGCATCCATACTGGCCCGGCAGTAGGGGGGGACGCTCTTCTGACCGGTAACAAAGGGAACCGGAAACATGACGGCAAAGCGGTCTTCGGGGGCTTCCTCTGCATTTTTCAGATTTTCCTTTCTGGAGCTTCCGATGTCCAGAATCGCCGCTGAAACCGGTGCCTCCTCCGGAAAGCTGCCGCCCCGAAATGTCCTGTCGTCTGAAAAGGCGTCCGGTTCCTCGTCATCGGACATAAATGCATTAAAGGTGTCGTCGGTATTGATGAACTCCGGGAGATCAAATTCCTGATCATTTTCAGAAAATCTGATGCTGAATACATTAAGAAGCTCCGGATTCCCGTCTTCCATGGTCTGGCTGTAATTGCGGTAATCCAGAAAGGAGCAGGCATCGGGATTGTCAGCGGAGGCAGTTCTGCCATCCTTGACACTGCCGGTCTGATCCGGGGCTGCCGTACTGTCGCCGGCGGAGCTCTCTTCAGGATTTGCTGCGGCCAGCGGGGAATCGTGGTCGAAATCATCAACATTAAGGAAATTTTCATCCTCAAGCTTTCCGGTGGACCCGGCAATGCAGGTGTTGGGATCCTCGCAGTCGCTGATGATGCTGACTGACAGAAAGCGGTACAGAGGGAGTGAGAGCTTTTCAAAGCCCATGGCAGCTCCCAGAATGGTGGCGAAGCATTCCTTTTCCCGGTCATTGGAGAGCCAGGTGGCGAGGCCGGTGATAAATTTCTGATTCCAGCGCTTCTTTTTGCCCCGGATCTGGCTGATGGCCTTGAGATAAAAGAAGGGGATGAGCGGCATGTTGTCGGAAAGGTTGCTGAACACGTTAATGATGCGCTGGCAGCCGGGCAGCTTTTCCATGGCGCCGATGAGATCCAGAATTGCCATATCGGGAGCACTTTTCTGAAGCTCACGGAGTTCGTTAAGAATTACGGTGTTGAACGAGGCCTTGTCATGAGACGGCGGAGTGATGTCTCCGCGGTTCACGAGGTAGTGAAAGATGTCCATGATGTCAAAACAGAATCCGGCATCTGTTTCCGGATAGCCGAAGGAGGAATCTCTGACGTAGGAAATAACCAGCGACATCAGGGTTCTTTCATTGTAGCCGGTGGTATAGTAGTGGCGTTTCAGGGAATGGAGCCGGATTCCCATCATTACTGAATCGGAAATGTCCGGAGCCATGTCCAGGAGGGCCTGTTCGGTGATGCAGTCGGGAGCAGGAGCGATGCCCAGAAGTATCAGGGCGGCCGCCGCTCCCATGCGGGCCTGACGATCCAGGACCTGAAATTCGTAGTTCTGCCCCTTCAGAAAATTTTTCGGAAGCACCTCAAAATGGAACTCCGGCCATTTCTGACCGAGCTTGTCCTGGGCGACTTCGTCCATAGCTACCAGAAATTCCACCTCGCTTATGCTGACGTCCAGACTTTCATCGTAGCTGTAGGCCCGGGTGATATTGATAATCAGAAAAATCTTCGTTATGTAGCCCCGGCGGGGGATGCTGATGCTTTTCAGAAGCTCCAGATAGTCCTCCGGCACCGGAAGAGTGTCCGAAAATTCCAGAGCGTCGCTCCAGGGAATGATGACGGAACCGAGGATTTTAAAACGGTACAGCCAGCTGGAATCCATGATTGCCAGAATACGGGACATCGACAGTACTCCTGTTTATCAGATCCGGCAGCGGGCTACGCCGGGCGTTCCCCGGCCTGAGATCGCTGTCCGGCAGCAATGTTTTCAGCGGGAGCAGCGGCAGAGGCGGTATGCGTTGCTCCCGGGGCAAAGCGCGATTCCTGAATGCCTTCCTTGACCTTCTTGAGACTTTCAATGAACTGCGGCCCCTTTCTGAGTATGAGACCCGTGGCCAGCACGTCAACCATGGTAAGCTGGGCCAGCTGGGAGGCCATGGGGATATATATGTCTGTATCCTCGGGAATGTTCATGGACAGTACCAGCGTGCATTCCTCGGCCAGCGGGGAGTTTTTGGAGGTCATTCCGATGACAGTGGCGTTGCGGCTGCGGGCCAGGGTGGCGACATCCACCAGATCCTTGGTGCGTCCCGTGTGGGAGATCAGGATGAATACCTCTTCGAGATTGGAATTGGCTGCGCTCATCAGCATCATCACCGGATCCTCGAAATAGTTGCAGGGAATGTTGAACCGGAAGAACTTGTTCATCATGTCATGAGCCACCACGGCACTGGATCCCAGACCGCAGAAGGTGATTTTCTTGGCACAGCTCAGAATGTCCACGCATCTTTTGATGACATAGATGTCAAGACTCTTCTGGGCTTCGGTCAGCGCGGAAATGGAAGCCTCGAAGATCTTTTTGGTGTAGTTTTCGGTGGTATCGTTGGCCTCTACATGAATATTCACGTAAGGGGTTCCCTTGGCTATGCTCTGAGCCAGTCTGAGCTTGAATTCCGGAAAGCCCTTGAGGTTGAGATGCTGGCAGAATCTGTGCACGGAGGGTTCTGATACGTCAGCCAGCTTTGCCAGACTGGCAATGCTGGAGCTGATTACCGAGTGGGGATCAGCCTTCACCGCATCAGCGATTTTCTTTTCGGTACGGCTCAGGGAATCATATCTGTCAAATATGGAATCCAGAAAATTCGTATTAGGTCTAAAGTCAGCACTTTAGGCCTTCTTAAATTTCCATGGCATTGCCTGCTCAAGAATAGTATTTCTTCTTTCATCAGACAGCGATTCATCTTTCAGTTCGTCTCTGTGAATACCCATATATCTGAACAGAAATTCAAGGTAATCTTCCAGGTCAACTCCATGGATTTTGCAGGTTTCGTGAAATGATGAAAACACAGCCGTAGACTTAGCTCCCTCAATAGAGCCAAATCCGCTGGGCATTGAATGTCTCAGCACTGCAAAGTCACGAATAGCTCTCTCGGCGGCCGAGTTATCCAGAGGAATAGAGCCGTCCTCCAGAATTCTGGTGAATTTTTCCCACTGATTGTGAGAGTACTTGACCGCTTTA
>NZ_KB899636.1:1850082-1898534 GCF_000378405.1 Succinimonas amylolytica DSM 2873
GTCTGCTTCTGAATGGTTGAAGTCTGCTTCTGAATGGTTGAAGTCTGCTTCTGAATGGTTGAGGTCTGCTCTTGAATGGTTGAGGTCTGCTCTTGAATGGTTGAGGTCTGCTCTTGAATGGTTGATGTAAGTTTTTCGATTAACGAATAAAGGTTGTCCAGTTTGGAAGTGTCAGTATCGTGCTGATTAGCAGGAAGATTGTTATTTGTGATCTTCGCTTCCATTGCAAATTCCTTCAGCACATCCCGATTTTTGTGTGCGATATGGTACGGATTCACCAGCACTTTTGTCAAGAATCCCCGAAGCCATAAAAAGAAGGTTTAAGACCTAATACAAAAATTCATCAATCAGTCCTCTTAACTCTCATTTGTCAGGGGTTTTGTTTCAGGTATGACAGTATTATCTGAAACAAAACTACAGCCTTTCTGCATTTTTATCAGCTTGATTTCTTTGTGCCGGCCGTGCGGTTACAGGACGTTCTGGCTAAATTTTGAGCGTTCTGAAAAGGTTCTCGCGGCACTTTTATATTGTACCACGGCAATAGAAAACGGTTTCATCTTTTTGAAGAAAATTTGCTGTTTGTGGCACATCTTTGTAATTTTTTTTCGGATGGCGCTGGAAGTTTTTATAAAAATGCTGAAATTTTGATAACGCCGCACAGTGAAATGAAAACATAAAAGGGAACCCGTGCATTAAATTCCACGGCGGTCAGAGTTTTTTCCGCGTATTGTTCCGATTAGAGTGTTTAGCAGCTCTTTCTGATTCCGGCGTGCCTGCCCCGGGGGAAAATCCGTCTTTGAAGATCCGGGGGCATGCAGATAAATCTGCCGGCGGCAATAATGGTTCTGTTTATGTCCGGTACCTGCTTTGCAGTTTCCTGAGAAAGCATTTGGGGTTGAAAATGTTTTCAGAATATCCGAGTCTGCAGCATCACCTGCAATCTCACAAAAAAGCTATAAAAATTTCATTACTTTTTGCCGTTTATGTAACATAATAAGCAGAATTAACGAAGAGATTCTCTGTTTTCCTTGCGGTATGCCGTGCCAGTTTTTCAGCCGGCTCAGAAGCAAGAGCAGAAGTGAGTCCTGAATGAATTTTTTTTGCAGTCCGGTTTTATTAAGTTGAGATTTGGGAGTTTATAAAAATGGCAAATTTTGCTCTGGTTGGAGATGTAGGCGGTACCAATGCCCGCCTGGCATTTTGCAATCTTGAAAACGGTGAGATTAGCAATGTTGAGGTATTTTCCGCTCTGGAAAACTCCAGCCTTGAGGATGTAATCAGGCTGTACTTTGGCAATCATGCCGATATCAAGGTCAAGGACGCCTGTATTGCCATTGCCTGTCCCATTACCGGCGATCATGTGGTGATGACCAACAATCCCTGGGAATTCTATATTTCTGAGATGAAGGCCAATCTGAAGCTGGATCATCTGGAGATCATCAACGATTTCACCGGCCAGTCCATGGCTATTCCGGTGCTGGGCAGCGATGACCTGGTGAAGATTGGCGGTGAGGAGCCCCTGAAGGACAAGCCGGTGGTGGTATACGGTGCGGGTACCGGTCTTGGCGTGGCACATCTTTTCAATTTTAAGGATACCTGGGTAAGCGTTCCGGGTGAGGGCGGCCATGTGGATTTTGCACCCAACAGCGAGGAGGAGGATTCTCTCCTGGCTGTGCTTCGCGAGGAGATCGGACATGTTTCCTTTGAGAGGCTGCTTTCCGGCATGGGCCTGGTGAATATTTACCGGGCTATTGTCATTTCTGACAACAGACAGCCGGAAGCACTGGAACCGAAGGATGTAACTGAAAGAGCTCTCCGTGACGATCCTGATACCGACTGCCACCGTGCTCTCAGCCTTTTCTGCGTTATGATGGGACGTTTTGGCGGTAACCTCGCTCTTAACATGGGTGCCTTTGGCGGTGTTTATATTGCCGGCGGCATTGTGCCTCGCTTCCTGGAGTTCTTTAAGAATTCCGGCTTCCGGGTGGCCTTTGAGGACAAGGGGCGCTTCAAGAAGTACCTTTCTCAGATTCCGGTATATGTCATTACCCAGAAGTATTGCGGACTTATCGGTGCCGGTGCCTACCTGAGACAGGCTCTGGGGATCAGAATTTCCTGATTCCGGGGCTCGTTTTAGCGGAAGAGAGGCCTCGCAGCAGCTTTTCCGGAGAATGAACTAATCAAAAGGGGGGCTGTCTGTGACAGTTCCTCTTTTTTGTGTGTCCGGTGCTCCGCATTAGCGATTCCTATCCCCCGGGAGTGTTACGGACGCGGCTCTGCTGCTGGCGGAAGGCTTGATGACCGGATAAAGCGGTCTCACCGCGTTTTTTTTTCGGTGTCTTTGCTGCGGCCGCCTTCCGGGAATTATTTCCGGCGGGACAGGTGTATTTTGCGGTTTCGATATGCTATATTTCAGTCAGATTCCGGGCGGGGAATCGGTGGCCCCGGCTTTCTCCCGGACTAATCCCGAAACTCTGAGACACTGTTTGTTACGTTTTTTGCTTTATGTCCAAGATTAAATTTTTCAGATATGCCGCAGTGCTGGCACTAACCATAATTGTCTGTCTGTCTGCTGTTCCTTTAGAATCCTTTGCCGCCGGCACCAGACCTGCAAAGACGAAAAAAGACCCGGAGCATGCGGCACTCTCTATTGATGCTGCTGATCGTGCCGGAGATGTTCCCGGAAGCAAAAAAGATAAAAACATTTCGGTTGTCGCCAGTGATGTCGATCCGAATGATCCCTCCAAAATAGGGGTTTCTGTCGGGGAGATCGATAAAATTATCCGGAATCTTCAGGAAAAGGAGAAAGACGGCAGCATAACTCCGGAGCAGCTTCAGAGTCTCGAGGATTATCAGGAAATCAGAAAATACAATCAGGAGATTCTGAGTGATGTAAAAACCATGGAGTGGGTCTATACCTTTATCAACATGGATCCGAAGAACAACCGTTATCTCAGGGAAAACAAAGAGTTCTTTAAGGAGCTTGAAGCCGATAAGAAGCTCCTTAACAATAAGATTTCCGACGCTGATCTGGCCCTTTTGATTGCCAAGTACACTTCCAAGAAGGAAAGTGCGCAGACTGCCTACAGCAGGGTGAAGAACTTTTATGACAATTCCAGCAGCTATATAGAGGTCTCTACTGCAAAAATCGGAGAGCTGGGCAATCAGATCCAGGAAAACACCAATCTGCTCAGAGAGCTGGATCGCAATGCCTACCCGTCCCGCTATCTCAGACTGAAGGCTCAGAATGCCAGCTGTTCGTCAAAGATCAACGTTACCCAGTTTATTCTTAATAATTACGAGATTTCCTATAAAAATCTGGCTATCGGGGTTAACTATCGTCAGGAAATTCTGGCCGCGGCCACTGAGTTTCTGGAAAAGACTAAGTCTTTCCATGCCGAAATGCGGCGGAAGCAGCTCAGCTCTACCATGGTAGAGGCCAGTGAAGAGGTTTCGGGAGCCAAGGATTATCCGGTGGTAGCACGGCTGGCGGAAATGAACCGCCGGATTCAGGAGGATATCGAGCTAGTAAACCGGGAGAATACTGTCTACGAGGCGGATAACGCCACACTCTCCCAGATGATTGCCGAGGCCAAGAGCTTTGACGAGGATCTTAAGAATCAGATTGCCTACTTCAAGGGAACGGTGAATCTGGCCCGGATTCTGCTGACCCAGACCAATTATTACCGGAAGATAGATTTTCCGGAGAATTTTACCGACAATCTTTCAGACCGCCGGATGATGATATACAACAACCGCAACGATCTTAACGGACTGGATGCCTTAAGAAAGAAAATCTACGCGGAGAATCAGGCGGAATTTATAAAGAATCCCGAAATTGAGAATCTGGTAAAGAAGCATCTGGACATCAGGATGAAGCTTCTTTCGGAGCTTAATGTTCTTCTCAATACCAATACCCGCAATGCCACCAATCTGCAGATTAATCACGATATCTATGAAAGAATCCGCTCCGGTCTCAACCAGCAGATCAAGAGCGCCCTGTTCTGGAATCCCTCCAACGTCAGTCTGGGCCGCAAATGGATCCAGAACTTTAAGGAAAAGGTTGAAAACAGGGATTTCATGCTGATGAACTATATTGTGAACGTCAGACTGATTGCTCCTTCCGTGCCATCCTGCATTAATTTGGGTTTTCTGATTCTCGCTTTTATCGTGTCTTTCTGGGCGGGATGGAAGCTGAACACCCGCAAGGCTGAGATTCTTGCCAATCTGGTAAAACCCAGAAAGGCCGGCTACGGCGATGCGCCACTGGCCGTTCTGGCAGATTTTATGCAAGCGCTTCTGGTATTTCTTATTACTGCTATCGCTGGCTATGCGCTTCTTTCGGTAACGGAATTCCGGGATGAGGTTACCCAGGAGCTTCTGGGCGGCCATAATTTTTATGAAACGCTCTGGGGGCTGGCGCTTTTGATTGCGGGAGCGACATTTTTTCTCAGAATATACCGCAAGGGCGGCCTCAACGAAAGGCTCTTCAATATTTCCTATGACCGGAGATTCTACTGCGGATACCGGAATATTTTTATCTGCGTATGTGCCATCTGGATTACCGTGCAGTGGCGGATCAATACCCAGAATATATTTACCTCCGATGTTACGGGACAGCTGATTCTGTTTCTGATATCAGCCTATCTGTCCTGTGAATTCCTGCGTCTCGTGATCATAAGCCTGAGAAGGAAGGAGGTGCTTTTCCGGAAGAAGTTTATTATCGCGGTGGCTCTGGTGCTGTGCGTTACCCAGATGGTGATAACCTTTATGGGGTATTACTATTCCGCGGTGCTGCTTTGCGAAAGGATAATCGTCTCTCTCTTCATTATTATGGGGTACGATCTTTTAAGAAGCCTGGTGAAGAGAACCTTCCGGGTGTATACCATAAAGAATCGTCTGAGACAGTGGAATGAGGAGCGCCTCAGACGGAGGGCCGGCGGAGATGAGAGTCCGGATGACGATGATGAGGACTCCCTGTTTATGGTGCAGAAGGATGAAATCAGTGCCTATCAGGTAAGTCAGCAGACCGTAACCATTGTGGATCACATATTCCTGCTCCTCCTGGTGGTTATTCTGCTCAGCTTCTGGGGAGATCTTTTCACCGTAACAAATTATCTGAAAAACTTCACCGTATACAGTATCGGAGTCGGCGAGGCCATAAAGGCGGTTACGGCCTTTGATATTCTGCTGGTAATATATGCTCTGGGTATCGGCACCATCGTCATAAAGAACCTGCCCGGAGTAATGGAGGTGCTTCTTTTCAATCACTGGGAGCTTCTCAGGAAGTACAATTATTCCATTACCACTATTATCACCTATCTGCTGATAGCGGTGGATGCTTCCTTTGTCTGTACCACACTGGGACTTAGCTGGGATAAGGTGCAGTGGCTGGTGGCGGCTCTTTCGGTAGGTCTGGGCTTCGGTCTTCAGGAGATTTTTGCCAATTTTGTTTCCGGTCTTATTCTGCTGTTTGAAAGACCGGTACGCATCGGGGATATCATTACTATCAATGATCATAGCGGTACTGTCAGCAGGATTCGTATCCGCGCTACCACCATTATGGATTTTGATCACAAGGAATATGTAGTGCCAAACCGCGCGCTCATAACGAGCGCTCTCACCAACTGGACCCTGATGGACACTGTTACCAGGGTGGCAGTCAAAGTGGGAGTGGGATACGATTCCGACATGGATCAGGTGCGGAGTCTTCTCATGGACATTGCCCGGAGAAATCCCTATGTCATGCGGGATCCGGAGCCGAAAATGTATTTCATGAGCTTCGGGGACAGCAATCTGAACGTGGAATTCTATGTCTTCACCAGAAAAACCGGGGACCGCTACCCGTGCATCGATACCATGAACAGCGATATTCTGAAAACCTTCAGAGAGCACAATATCGAAATCGCCTTTAATCAGGTCGACGTTTATGTCAAGAATGTAAAGGATGGCCAGGAGATCCGGATTGACAGTCTGGAGTCTGCAAAAGGCAGAACCTGAGTTTCGGAAGGTGCTGTTATTACCGGGCGGACGGCGGTGGTCCGGACAGCAGGGGAAGCGAGGTCCGGATCTGGTTCCGGTTCATTTTCCCGCAGTCTCCGTCCCGATTTTTTGTGCCTGCCGGAGGATGGAACAGCTGATTTTCGGAAAGCGGAATTCTGTTTTTGGAAGAAAAGCTAAAAAATCAATTAAAAGCTGTCGGCAGGATCTCATTTTGTGATATTTCTTGATAATTTTTGCCGATAGTATAAAATGCTCAAAATTTAACTTTGATTTTGCGTGTGTTTTTTCATGCAAAATCATGCCTTGCAGTTTTCCGTAAAAATAGTAATTCTGGAGGTCATCTTGACTCATTCTGCATTACTGGTGTTAGAAGATGGCACAGTATTCAGAGGTGTTTCATTTGGCGCTAAGGGCTGTGCTGTCGGTGAGGTTGTTTTTAATACCGCTATGACCGGTTATCAGGAAATCCTCACTGATCCATCCTATTCCAAGCAAATCGTAACACTTACATATCCTCATATTGGCAATTATGGCTGTAATTCCGAAGATGAAGAATCGCCTGATATTCAGGTTCAGGGGCTGGTAATCAGAGATTTGCCGCTTCTGGCTTCTAATTTCCGCAGCCAGACTCCTCTTTCCGACTATCTCACCAATCACGGCGTTGTCGGTATCTGCGACATTGATACCCGCAAGCTTACCCGTATCCTGCGGGAAAAGGGTGCCCAGAACGGCTGCATTATGGCCGGAGAGAATCTTGACGAGGAAGAGGCTCTCAGAAGGGCACGGGAGTTCCCCGGCCTCAAGGGCATGGACCTGGCCAAAGAGGTTACCTGCAAGGAAAAGTACGAGTGGACTGAAGGCTCCTGGAGTCTCGGTTCCGGATACAAAAAGCAGAATCCCGAGGATCTTCCCTACCATGTAGTGGCCTATGATTTTGGGGTGAAGCGCAATATTCTCCGCATGATTGCCGATCGCGGCTGCCGTATTACCGTGGTTCCGGCCACTACTCCCGCGTCAGAGGTTCTGGCTATGAATCCTGACGGGGTGTTTCTCTCCAACGGCCCCGGGGATCCGGAGCCCTGCACCTACGCTCAGGAGGCCATCAGAGAAATTCTGGATCGCGGTGTTCCGGTATTCGGGATCTGTCTCGGGCACCAGCTCCTTGGACTGGCTTCCGGTGCCAAAACCATTAAGACCAAGTTCGGGCAGCACGGTGCCAATCAGCCGGTGCAGAATGTGTTTGACAAAACCGTAGCCATCACGTCCCAGAACCATGGCTTTGCCGTGGACATGGACACCCTGCCGGACTGCCTCGAGGTAACCCATATCGCGCTGTTTGACGGCACTCTGCAGGGAATGCGCCGCAAGGACAAGCCGGCCTTCAGCTTCCAGGGACATCCGGAAGCCAGCCCGGGGCCTCATGATGTCGCCGGTCTTTTTGATCACTTTGTCGAGCTTATCAAACAATATCGTGAGGGGCAGAATTAAATGACCAAGCGTACAGATCTCAAGAGTATTCTTATTCTGGGGGCCGGTCCTATCGTAATCGGTCAGGCCTGCGAATTTGACTATTCGGGAGCCCAGGCGTGCAAGGCTCTTCGCGAGGAAGGCTACCGTGTTATTCTGGTAAACTCCAACCCCGCCACCATAATGACAGATCCGGAGATGGCCGACGCTACCTATATCGAGCCTATAAACTGGCAGGTAGTGGAGCGTATCATCGATAAGGAACGTCCCGATGCCATTCTGCCCACCATGGGCGGCCAGACGGCTCTTAACTGCGCCCTGGATCTGGCAACCCACGGAGTGCTGGAGAAGTACCACGTGGAGATGATCGGCGCCACCGCCGATGCCATCGACAAGGCCGAAAACAGAGACCGTTTCGACGAGGCTATGAAAAAGATTGGCCTGAGCTGCCCGAAGGCCGGTATTGCCCACAGCATGGAAGAGGCCTGGAAGGTGCAGAGCGTGGTAGGTTTCCCCTGCATTATCCGTCCCTCCTTCACCATGGGCGGCTCCGGCGGCGGTATTGCCTACAATCCTGAGGAATTCGAGGAGATCTGCAACCGCGGTTTGGATCTGTCTCCAACTCACGAGCTGCTCATTGACGAATCCCTGATCGGGTGGAAGGAATATGAGATGGAGGTGGTCCGGGACAAGAATGATAACTGCATTATCGTCTGCTCCATCGAAAACTTTGACCCCATGGGTATTCACACCGGCGATTCCATTACTGTGGCTCCGGCACAGACCCTTACCGACAAGGAGTACCAGATAATGCGCGATGCCGCTATGGCGGTGCTGCGCGAGATCGGAGTGGAGACCGGCGGATCCAACGTGCAGTTCGGTATTGATCCCCGGACCGGCCGCATGGTTATTATCGAGATGAACCCCCGGGTTTCCCGCTCCTCAGCTCTGGCTTCCAAGGCTACCGGTTTCCCGATTGCCAAGATTGCCGCCAAGCTGGCCGTGGGCTACACCCTGGACGAGCTTCGCAATGACATTACCGGCGACCGTACCCCGGCCTCCTTCGAACCGACCCTGGACTATGTGGTTACCAAGATCCCCCGGTTTAATTTTGAGAAGTTCCCGCAGGCCAATGATCGTCTCACTACCCAGATGAAGTCCGTCGGTGAGGTTATGGCCATCGGCCGCAACTTCCAGGAATCTCTGCAGAAGGCTCTCCGCGGTCTTGAAATCGGGAAGAGCGGTCTGGATCCGGAAATTGATCTTAAGGCCCCGGATGCCAAGGCCCGTATTGAACACGAGCTTCAGGATGCCGGAGCTGCCCGCATCTGGTATCTGGCCGATGCCTTCCGTGCCGGTATGAGTCTTGATGATGTTCACGAACTCACCGATATCGATCCCTGGTTCCTGGTACAGGTGGAGGAGCTGGTAAAAATCGAACACCAGATTTCCGAAACCGGCTTCTCCGGTCTTGACGAGGAGTTCATGCGCTTTATCAAGAAGAAGGGCTTCTCTGACATCCGCATCAGCCGGCTGGTAGGTGTTTCCGAGCGTGAGGTTCGCAAGCTGCGCAACCGCCTGGGCGTGCTTCCGGTATACAAGAGGGTTGATACCTGCGCCGCCGAGTTCGCCACCACCACTGCTTATATGTATTCCTCATATGACGAGGAATCCGAGGTTGCGGAAACCACCAAGAAGAAGATCATGATTCTTGGCGGCGGCCCGAACCGTATAGGTCAGGGTATTGAGTTTGACTATTGCTGTGTTCATGCCGCCATGGCGCTTCGCGAGGACGGCTATGAGACTATTATGGTCAACTGCAACCCGGAAACCGTATCCACCGACTACGATACCTCTGACAGACTGTATTTCGAGCCGGTAACCCTGGAGGATGTGCTGGAAATCGTCCGCGTGGAGAATCCTGAGGGCGTTATTGTTCAGTTCGGCGGTCAGACCCCGCTGAAGCTGGCACTGCCGCTGGAAAAGGCTGGCGTTCCTATCATCGGCACCAGTCCTGATTCCATTGACCGGGCCGAGGATCGTGAAAGATTCCAGCAGGCCGTTAACCGTCTCCATCTCCTGCAGCCTAAGAATGCCACCACCTTCTCCCTGGAGGAAGCGGTGCGCGAGGCCCAGGAAATCACCTATCCTCTGGTGGTGCGTCCTTCCTACGTGCTGGGTGGCCGGGCCATGGAGGTTGTTTATGATGAAATCGATCTCCGCCGCTACTTCAAGGAGGCCGTAAAGGTTTCCAACGAGTCTCCGGTGCTTCTGGACAAGTTCCTGGACAATGCCACCGAGGTAGATGTGGATGCGGTCTGCGACGGCAGGCACTGTGTTATCGGCGGCATTATGGAGCATATCGAGCAGTGCGGCATTCACTCCGGTGACTCCAGCTGTTCCCTCCCGCCGTATCACCTGTCGGAAAAACTGCAGAATGAAATCAGAAGACAGACTGAAAAGCTGGCCTTTGAGCTCAATGTATGCGGTTTAATGAACATTCAGTTCGCAGTTAAGGATGAGCAGGTTTATCTCATCGAGGTAAACCCCCGTGCTGCCCGTACCGTTCCCTTTGTGTCCAAGGCCACTGGTGTTCCTCTGGCCAAGGTGGCTGCCAGGATTATGACCGGCAAGTCTCTTGAAGAGCAGGGACTGACGGCCCAGGTTATCCCGCCGTACTATTCCGTGAAGGAAGTGGTGCTGCCGTTTAACAAGTTCCCGGGAGTGGATCCGCTCCTCGGACCGGAAATGCGTTCCACCGGTGAGGTTATGGGCGTGGGCAAGACCTTCCCTGAAGCTTTTGCCAAGGCTGAGATGGGCGCTAACAGCAGAATCGTCAAGGGCGGCAGGGTTCTTCTCTCCGTACGTGATTCCGACAAGTATCTCCTGCCGGATCTGGGAAGAAGGCTCATTAATGAAGGCTTTGAGCTTGATGCCACCCACGGTACTGCTCAGGTGCTGACTGCAGCCGGAGTGCCGTGCCGTCCTGTGAAGAAGGTATACCAGGGCCGTCCGAACATTCTGGACTACATGAAGAGCGGTGTTTATAACTATATTATCAACACCACCGAGGGACGTCAGGCTATCGAGGATTCCAAGACTCTGCGCCGCGGCGCTCTGCAGTTCAAGGTGGCCTACACCACTACCATCAAGGCTGCTCTGGCCTGTGCCGACGCCGTCGACAACAATGTTGACGAGACCCGTGAGGTGCATAGCATTCAGGAGCTGCACGCTCTTGTTAAAAGATAAGCGCTGATTTCTTTTCATCAGGGCCGTTTCCGGAAGGGAACGGCCCTTTTTAATTGCCGGGCATTTTCTGCTTTCTCCGCCCGGATACGTTTCAGAATCCGGAATTTCAGGCCCCGCCGGAAGACAGCCTTCCGGGACTTTCTCCGGAATATGAGACTCATGGAATTGCTGACAGAATTTTCTTTTCCGGGGGCTTTTGTCAGGTTTAAAATGAAGAATACTCTCCGGCCTTTTTTGGTGCCCCAGCTGACAGCCTGCAGACGAAAACTGGGCACTTTGCATGGCAGGGAGCTCCGGTCGGAATCAGGCACGAGTTTCCTATTCTGAAACCGCTGACAGTTTCAGCTGCCGTCTTTTTATTTTTCAGACTTCCTTCCGGGTGGCAGACGGTAGTGTTTTCGGGATTTCCGGGGTGCTGTAAATACCATGTTTCCGTGGGTGACGGATAATAAAACGCCGGTATTGTGAATAATCCGGCAGGAGAAGTGGCATGAACATAAATTCAGGATCTGGCGTTTCTTTTTTAGGTATGGGACTTTTTCTGGTTCTGCTGGGGGCTGCCAGTGCCGCTTCTTCAGAAAAAGCGTTTGGCTATGTCGAGCACCTGAAGGGGGGCTTTGACGGAAACGACAAATGTCTCTACCGGATTAATCGTAATGGCACGGTTTTATGTCCCCCGGAATTTCAGTCGTATGTTTATCTCGGAGATGTGGTGATTCCGGCCAGGGGGGCTGTTCTCAGGTTTGTGCCGCTTTCTCCCGATGGCCAGGAATTTGAATTTTCCGATCCGGTGCGGATCTCGAAACAGAAACCGGGAAGCCGGAAAGAGAGTCTGTCTGTAACAGACGCGATTAATGTGCCGGCCTCCCTGACAACAAACCGTAACCCCGGGCATGCAAAAGAACCTTCAAAAGACCCCGGAAACAGCGGAACCGGCAGTGCGGAAAAGGACACTGTTCTCATGGACCGTTCCGTCCCCCGCCTCCCCGGCCCCTGATTTCAGGACGGGGGAGGTTTGGCTGGCGGGGAAAATTCGGAGACTTTGAATAGCGGCACTGACAGATTGCCGGATGGAAGACTATGAAACTGCTTAGGTATATAAAGCTGCTGTTCGTGCATTTCTTTTTTTCAGAGAAGGTATTCCTGAGACGCACAATTTTTTATGTAAACGTTTTTCTGATGTCGGTGATCAGTATCTGCTTCCTTTTTCCCGAACGGTTCGATTTTGTCGGTTATTCCCTGGACAGCTCCTATGACCGGCTGACTGAAAATAACTACCGGTGGGCGATTCTTGAGGGAAACGAAGCGCAATCATTTTCTTCCGATATCAGGCTTATTGAATTTGATGAGACATACTACAGGGAGAGCTATACTCTGGGATACTGGACGCCCCGCAGCGCTGTGGCGGATACCCTGATTTCCGCAGTAAGGCGGGGGGCATCTGTGGTAATTTTCGATTTTGTGTTCCGGCGTCCGGCACCGGTTATTCTGAAGAACGGCAGTCAGTTTGACGATGATGCCGCATTTCTGGAAAGATTCCGGACAGCTGCGGAGGAAGCGAAAAAACGCCGTTCTATCATTATTATTCCGTATCCGAACACTCCCGAAATGAACCGTCTGGCTGAGGAATATCCGGACAGCGTGGCTTTTGCGAATTTTGGTGTCTGGGAGAGAAATGACGACCGGGTTGTCAGAAGGGCCAGATGGCTTGCTTCTGACAGCGGACATCTTTCGGTGGCGCTTCTGGCCTTTCTTCACAGTTCATTTCCGCCGGACAAAAGAGCCGGAGCGGAACGGGATATCCGGAGAGCTCTGGCCCGGGAAGACTTTGTGCCGGAAGTCATTCCGGAATCCCTGGCTGATCTTTTATCCGGAAGCAGCCTTCTCAGCTCCAGAATTGTTTACCGTTATCTTCTTCCGGAAAATATCCGGGCTCTGGATAAAAAGGCCCGGGTGGCCCAGCTCGGTGTTCTGTACCGTCCGGACCAGATAAACAGCACCTATGATTTTCCTGATCTGTCAGGCAGGATAGTTCTTATGGGAAGCACCTTTACAGAGCTTGGTGACGTGCATAAAACTCCGGTCGGCTCAGTAAGCGGTGTGGTTATTCTGGCCAATGTCGTTAATATGGTATTGAACGGGCAGTTCAGTCATGGCCACTTTCTTATAGATATCCTGATAGTGCTGGCCGCTATTATGATTTTTAGCTTTATTTTTGCCTACATGCCGTACACCATCAATCTGGTAATTACTATCGTTATTGCCTATTCGGTGCAGTATATCAGCATGCGGATCTATAATCTGAGCTTTTTTTACTGCAATGTCGGGTTTGCGATAGTGCTGGCGGGAATTCTGAATTGCATCTACGGGATAATTAACAGAGCAGCCGCTGTTATCAGATATGTCAGATCATCCGACAAAAAATAGAATTCCCCGGCAGGACTGATATCCTATGAGGCCGTTTTTTTTGCATTATACCCCGGTCGGTAACAGCTGATTACCGCCCGCACAGTTCCGGATGAAAGTGCCAAAACTCCGGCTGTCCCCGGGGGCTTTTGTGAGGACTGGCCTGAATTCCATGTGCGGCACACTTATTGCCTGTCCGGCCCCCCTCTTTTTTGAACTCGCCGCAAAAGTCAGTATAATGCACCTGTGTTTTCAGATATTTCGGGTTTTCTTATGGGACTCAGGTTTCCGGTACTTCTTCTGACCTGCATTATGCCGTTTGTGTGTTTTCCAGCTTTGGCGGATTCCTGCGGTGAAAACTGCCCTCCGGGACAGCAGGAGTCTGGCAGTCAGGATAGCGTTTCCCCCGAAGCCAGGGCCGATGAATCCAAAATCACCTACCTGGTAAAAGGTCTGGAAGGGGAGATTAAGGAAAACGTTGAAGCCTATCTCAGCACGCTTCCGGATTTCAGAAAGGTGAACTTTGCCTCCAGCGAGGAAAAGATTCTGGAGTCGGTGCGGAATGCGCTTAAGGTGTTTGGCTATTATTCCCCGAAAATCGAACTCGTATTCAGGAAAAGCACTTCGGCAGAGCTTACTGTTAAAGTGAGCAAGGGCAAGCCGGTGTTTATCAGAAGGAGCGATATTGTGGTGGTCGGGGAGGCTCTGAACGATCCTCTGTACATGTTTGGCCTCAGCAATATCAAGCTGAAATCCCATACGCCGTTCCGTCATACCGATTACGAGGATGTAAAATCCCTGCTGTTCAGCCGGGCTCTGACCATGGGCTATTTCGATGCCCATTTTATCAGCTCGTCGGTTATTGTGAACACTGACGAGAATACCGCAGATATTTTTCTGGTGCTGGATTCCGGACACCGTTACCGCTACGGGAAGATTACCTTCAAGGGGGATTCCCGGTACAAGGATATCATTGCCCCCCTGATAACCATCAAGGAAAATGACTATTTCAGCATGAACCGTCTTTCGGCCATGAGCGGTTCGCTCTACGACACGGGGTATTTTGAGTCAGCTGAGGTGGTGCCTGATATCAGTAAAAGCAACAATCCGGAGAATCTGGACTATGTTATTCCGGTGGACATCACGCTGACCCGCAGAAAATTCAACATTGTGGAGACCGGTATCGGCTACGCCACCGATGAAGGGCTGCGGGGGCAGGTCAAGTGGCTCATGCCTCTTATCAACGAGTACGGGCATTCTCTTAATATGCAGATGAAGCTTTCCCGTATAAGACAGGAGGCGCTGGTTCGTTATACCATTCCCCGCAAGGACCCGCTGAAGGATTACTATTATTTTCAGGCGCAGCAGGCCTATGACGACATCAACGACACCGATTCCACCATTTTCGAGGCTTCGGCGCATTACTTTTCGAAGCTGGGGCGGAACTGGCAGTACGACACCTATGTGGCCTTTCATACCGAGGACTACAAGCAGGGCATGGAAAGCGGCTATGCCCAGATTACCGGCATCGGCAGCTCCATGACCTATCTGAAATTTTTTCCGATGCAGGATCCCCGGGAGGGGCAGCGCTACATGATCCGGGCGTTCGGGGCCTCGGAGCATGTCGGTTCTGATGTAACGTTTCTGCAGCTTACGGGGCAGATCCGGTGGCTTTTCAGTCCCACACAGAATTCCCGTTTCCTTCTGCGCTTCGACGAAGGGGTGAATATCAGCCACGACACCAGCAAAATTCCTCCGTCATACCGTTTCTTCACCGGCGGTGACACCACTATCCGGGGTTTTGGCTACAAGACGCTGTCGGAAACATTCTCCAACGGCACCCTGAAGGGCGGCCGCTATCTCAGTGTGGCATCAGCGGAAATTCAGATTCCGGTCATCGAGGATCTCCGGCAGACCCTGTTTATTGATGCCGGCAATGCCCCCGACAAGTTTGAGGAGGATGAAGTGTACATCGGTGTGGGTACCGGAGTGCGCTGCGTGACCAAGATCGGCCTCATAAAGCTGGATCTGGGATTCGGTGTGTCAGAGACCTCCATTCCGTTCCACCTTCACTTCGGAATAGGTCCGGATCTGTAGGAGTTTATCATGGCACAGACAAACGGCAGAGTTAAGCGCTTTTCCTGGTGGCGGCTGTTATGGAAAATCATTTCGGTGACGGTGCGGGCGATAATCGGCTTTTCAATTCTGGGAATTGCTGCCGGTCTCATGATTATTTTTACCTCCCGGGGTACCAGTCTGGCCTGGAGCCTGGCTGCGGACAAGGTGGAGGGGCTCAGCGGCGAAATGGTGTCCGGACATCTGGGGCGGGGCTTCCATATCCGGAACTTCAGCCTGGATATTCCGGATGTAATCTCTGTTTCAGCCAGGGATTTTGAGATTCAGTATAATCTGGCCGGCCTGCTTCTGGGGCATTTTACCGTTGACGATCTTGTGGCCCAGGATGTGCTTCTCGTGATCGGAAACCGTCCTTTGGAAATGCCGCTTATCGGGGATTTTCTGGCAGCCAGGCTGCGGGAAACCGCTTCCTGGGTCCGGGACTATGAAACCGGCCGGATGATTCGGGTTAATCCCGAGGTTCCGGATCCCACAGCGGCAATTGCTCCCGCTCCGGCGCTGAATCCTGAAACTCCGCCTGAGGATACGGAGGAAGAGGCGGCGTCCGAGGAAAGCTTTATTTCCATTCCTCTTGATGTTCATGTGGATGCTGTCAGGGTAAAGAATTTTCTCATGCTTTCGGATGCCGTGGATGTAGCTGTTTCCGATCTTTATCTCAGAGCGGGACTTAAGGACGATACCGTTACAGTGCATACCGCCGATGCCAGCTATATCGATGTGCAGCTTCATGACGAGAGAATGCCGGATTCTCCGCCGTCGCCCCCGGTGCCTCTGATGAAGGACCCCTTTTCCAGAACCGAAATTGCAGATGCTGTTTCAAAGCTGCCCACAGTATTTCTTCCCATAAAAATCAGGGTGGATGCCCTTACCCTGGATTTTGTCCGCTATCATCAGACGGTTTATGACACCGGCGTTATGAGAGGCTTTCTGAAAGGGAGCTATATCGGGGCCGATATCAGCGTATCAGAGTTCCGGGTGGATCATCATCTCGGACATGCCGTGCTTACCGACAGTACTATGACGCTCAGGGACTATTACCCTATGGATGTGAATCTGAGCGCCTGGTCGGAAAACGACGAGTGGTTTGATTTCCTGGATCATCACAGGCTTGCCGCTACCGGAAAGGGGGATCTTGTCGATTTGAATGTTCATGCGGTCATCTCCGGCAAGGCGGATGTGACTGCTGATGCCAGACTGAATACTCTGGGGCCGTCCCTGCCTTTTGAAGCCCGTGTCAGCGGCAGGAATCTGGGCTGGCCGATTCTGAATCCCGAGTATTCCGCCGGAACGCTGGAGACTTCAGCCCGGGGCACTCTTGACGGAATAACTGCTGAAATCGCAGCCGGCGGTATCCGGGCACTGAACTATCCGGAGCTTAATCTTAAGCTTGCCGCCTTTACGGATATGGTTTCTGCTGATATTAAGAGCCTCAGTGTTGTCTCAACGGACAAAAAGCACGAGGTTAAGCTTAACGGTCATGCCGATTTTGACAAAATCTACGGCTTTAAGGGGGAGGTGAAGGCCCGGACCGATGATCTGTCCCGCTTTGTACCGGATTTCCCGGCCGCGCTGGAGCTTAGTCTCCGGCCGGAATTTGCCATGAAGGCCGCTGACAGTTCCTGGAAAACCGAAGTAAAGGATCTGGATCTTCAGGGCGTTCTCAAGGGGTATCCTCTTTCGCTTTCCGGAAGGCTTATCAGAGCTAACAGCAGCCTGGACGCCGAAATCCGGGGGCTTTCTCTGATTAACGGCGGCAAAAACTATCTCACAGCAGAGGGGGTTCTCGGACAGAAGTCGGATCTGGCTGCCGATATTGATCTTAAGGATCTCTCCCTGCTGTATCCCGATCTGAAGGGAGGTATCTCCGGAAAAGTCAGTATGACCGGAAGCCTTACCGCCCCCAATGCCGTGGTGAATCTGAAATCTCAGGAACTGGAGTTTGGGGATCTGAAGCTCAGAAAGCTGGATCTCGGACTGGATGCCGCCTCCCGGAACGAGCATCTGACGAAGGCGGATCTGGCTCTGAAGCTTGGCGAGCTGTTCTCCGGCGGCAGCAAATTCGTGGATACGCTGCATCTCAGTCTTAAGGGCGGCGAGGAATCTCATGATCTTTCCCTGAAGGCCAGAACCGTGGCCGGGCATCTTGATCTGGCCCTCCATGGCGGACTGGATGCCCGGAGAACCCGCTATCTTGCGGATGTTTCCAGACTCAGTCTGGTTACCAGAGAACTGACGACCGCTCTTAAGGACCACCTTGCAGTGGAGACCAGGCTGTCTCCGGATCTTCAGGTCAGGGCGCGGGAGCATTCCTGGCTTGTGAACGGCAACCAGCTTACCTTTCAGAATCTGGAATGGAATCCGGCTCAGGCCCGGGTAAAGCTGACGGCACCGGAAATCAAGCTGAATTCCTTCAGGGCCTTTATTCCGGAAATTATCAGTCTCCCGTTTTCAGCAGCCCTCAATGCCGATCTGACTCTGGTTCGAAACCGTCCGCAGGGCTCAGTTTCCCTGGAGATTCCGGGCGGCAGCCTGGTATATGACAGAAGAGAAATGACCTTTGACCGGGTGTCTCTGAATGCCGCCATCCGTCCCGACCGGCTTAACACCGTTTTTCTGGCAGATCTGGGAACGAACGGTTCTTTGAATGCCGAACTTGCGGTGACGGATCCTGCGGGGCAGAAGCAGTCTCTTTCGGGAACCTACCGGATTAACAGCATCAACCTCGGACTGCTTTCGAAAATGCTGGGGGAGGTAGCAGCATCCTCCGGTTATCTTGAAGGGAACGGGACCTTTGCGGGAAGTCTGACCAGCCCCGGTCTGAACGGCCAGATCCGGATTCGAGACATGAATGTTACTCCGGCGATGGATCTCGGCACCATTTCCGATATCAATACCACGCTGAGCTTTAACGGGCACAGTGCTGATATGCATGGCGGCTTTGTGATACTGGAAAAGAACGGCCGTTTTAATGGCAAGCTGACCTGGGATCCGGAGCTGGATGCCACTATTTCCCTGGATACCGATGACCTGCTGCTGGATCTTTTCGGGTACGGCCAGGGAATTGTAAAAGTGAACATCGCGGGACACTTTTCTGACAAGGTGAACGAGCTTTCCGGAAAGATTGCCATGCCCTATGCCAGGATCAAGGTGCGTTCCCTGCCGCCCAGCTCCCAGGCACTCTCCAAGGATGTGCATGAAATGGTCAGAACCGAGGACGGCGGGTACAGCTTTCAGCGCGGGGGAACGCTGCCCATGGGACTGGATCTTGATATCAGCATCGGCAATGACGTCAAGCTCACGGCTATGGGATTAAAGAGCGATATCCGGGGCAAGCTCCAGATAAAGCAGCCCCCCCGGAGACAGATGAGTCTGACCGGTGAGATCAGAGCCGAAAACGGGACGATTCATAAATTCGGTCAGGATCTGATTATCAAAAGAGGGCGTATCAGCTTTGTTGGCGATCCCTCAGAGCCCAATCTTGATATCCGCGCCATTCGCAATCCCCGTTCCATGGACAATGACAATATTACGGTGGGTATTGCGGTCACCGGCACGGCCTCCCGTCCGCATATCAAATTATTTTCCAAGCCGCAGCTGTCTCAGAGTGAGACTCTCTCCTACCTGCTCCGGGGCAAGGGCATGGATGCCAGTTCTGCCAACACCAATGACATGAGCACGCAGCTTCTTCTGGGAGCCGGGCTTATGCAGGCGGAAGGGGTGCTCAGCGATGTGGGAGAGAAGCTGGGACTTCAGGACATGGCTCTGGATTCCCGGGGCGACGGGGATGAAACCTCGGTGGAGCTCTCTGCCTATATTATGCCGAAGCTTCAGGTGGCCTATGGCTACGGTATCTACAATGCCATTTCCGAGTTCCGCATCAGATATGAAATGTTCCCGAAGTTCTATATTGAGGGGGTAAGCTCCCTGGAGCAGGCGGTGGATGCTCTCTATAAGTTTGAATTCAATATGGGCTCGGACGACAGCGATGGAGAGAAGGAAAAGAGCGCTGCCGCATCCCCGGAGAGCGGGACTGAGAAAAAATGACCGCTGCTTCTGCCTCCGGCAGGAAGGTCAGGTTTCCCGGGGCGGTTTTGTTCCCTATGCGGCTCCTTTCAGGAGTATTCCGGCAGGTCTGAAATTGCGGAGCTCTTCCGGAAAGCCCTTCGGTATTGCGGGGGCAGGGTTCCGGGGAGAGTCCGGCCGCCTCCCGGGTTTAGCATCTGCTACTGATGTCTTCTCCAGCTGTTTATGTAAATGTTTTCAGAAAAAATCCCGGATTTCGGCGGAGACGGTTATAATAGGGCGGACAGTTCAGGCCCGGGGCCGCATCTCCGCAAATACGCGGTTTTATCTTTATCTGGAGTTGGAAGTAAATGGCTGTATCCCGTCAGGAAAAACGTCGTCTTGATTATAAACCTCCCCTGTTTACCATTACCGATGTCGATTTAAGCTTCAGTCTGGATCTGACAAAAACCAGGGTTGTTCAGAAAAGCAAGGTTAAAAGACTTACCCCGGATCTTTCGCAGCCTCTGGTGCTTGACGGGGACGGCCTGAAACTTCTGGGGGTCAGAATCAACGGCCAGGAATGCTCCTTTACGGAGACCGCAAAATCCCTGACAATACCGGTTTCCGAAAAGGAATTCTGGCTGGAGGTGGTTACCGAAATATCCCCTGCCGACAATACCGAGCTTATGGGGCTTTACGTTTCCGACGGCAAGTTCTGCACCCAGAATGAGCCGGAGGGCTTCCGGAGAATTACCTACTTTCTGGATCGCTCCGATGTTCTGTCCCGTTATACCGTTCACATTTCCGCTCCCGCCGGACAGTATCCCTTCATGCTCAGCAATGGCAATCCGGTGTCCGACAGCACTCAGGACGGAGTGCGTACTGTAACCTGGAAGGATCCCTTTCCGAAGCCCAGCTATCTTTTTGCTCTGGTGGCCGGAGACTTTGACGAGCTTTCCCGGGAATTTGTTACCAGAAGCGGTAAAAAGGTGCAGGTGCGCCTTTATGTGGATCGGGGCATGGCACCCTTCGGCGATGCCGCCATCGATTCCGTACTCCGGGCCATGAAGTGGGACGAGGACAGATTCGGCCTGGAATACGATCTCAGCAGATTCAATGTGGTTTCCGTGGATTTCTTCAATGCCGGAGCCATGGAAAACAAGAGCCTGAATATTTTTAATTCCCGGTATGTGCTGGTGGATCCGGCCAGTGCCACGGATACCGATTATGAAAACGTGCTTTCGGTAATCGGACATGAATATTTTCATAACTGGACCGGGGATCGGGTTACGCTCCGGGACTGGTTTCAGCTGAGCCTTAAGGAAGGTCTGACGGTATTCCGGGATCAGGAATTTTCCTCGGATCTGGGATGCCGGGCCATTGAGCGTCTCAAGGCCATCAGGGTAATCCGGGGGCCGCAGTTTGCCGAGGATTCCGGCCCGATGGCGCATCCGGTGCGTCCTGATTATGTGATGGAGATGAACAATTTCTATTCGGCCACTGTTTATGACAAGGGGGCCGAGGTGATCCGGATGATTCATACCATTCTGGGCGAGGAAGGTTTTCAGAAGGGCATGCGGCTCTATATCTCCAGATATGACGGCAAGGCGGTAACCTGCGAGGATTTTGTTTCGGCCATGGAGGAGGCCACCGGCACGGATCTCCGGCAGTTCCGTAACTGGTACAGCCAGTCGGGAACTCCCGTGGTTACGGTGAGCATGAACTATGATGAAAGAACCCGGAAATGCGAGCTTACGGTAAAGCAGAAAACCCCGCCCACACCGCGGCAGCCTGAGAAGAAGCCTTTTGTCATTCCCATCAAAATGTCTCTTTATGACAGACAGGGCAACCGGATTCCGCTGATAAAAGACGGTGTCCCGGCGGCACCGGTGCAGATTGCCGATGAGGAAAGCCAGTCCTGGCTTTTTGAAAACGTGCCGGAACGGCCGGTGCCGGCCCTCCTGGAAGGCTTCAGCGCCCCCGTGAAGCTGGAATATCCCTATACCGAGGAGGATCTCCGCATTCTTCTCATGCATGCAGAAGACCCGGTATCCCGCTATGATGCGGTGCAGAGTCTTATAATCAATTATTTTTACCGTAATGCGGAGAACTTTGAAAGAAATCTGCCGTTTTCCGAACCTAAAGCGCTCATTGAAGCCTATCGCTATATTCTGAACAGCGATATGGATCGGCGTTTTGCCGCTTTTGTGATGACGCTGCCTTCCATTAATTCCGTTATCGAGAATTTCCGGGTGGTTAATCTGGATGCGGTGTTTGCGGTTTACCGGCATCTCAGGGATTGTCTGGTTATCGGACTCAGGGATGAGATTTCCCGTCTTTACGGGAGATCTCTTCAGGTTTATGAGGAGCGGGTGCGGACTCCCGGCTCCTATGCTGTAACCCCGGAACAGATGGGAGAACGGGCCTTGGCCGAATTTTTGCTGGATTTTCAGGCCCGTTCCCTGACGCTTTCCGGAGATGCGGCCGGTGCTGCAGCGCTGGTGCTGCATCATTACCGGATTTCGGACAATATGACCGACACCCTGGCAGCCATGAAGACCGCAGTGCGCTATGGTCTCAGCTCCGAGGCGGAGATCCTTGGGGACTTTGAGGAAAAATGGTCCGGGAATCCGCTGGTGTTTGACAACCTGTTTCGAGCCGTGGCCATGGCCCCCCGTCCTGATACCCTGAACCGGGTGCGGGATCTTATGAGGCACAAATGCTTTGACATCGGTAATCCGAACCGGGTGCGGGCTCTTATCGGGGCCTTTGCCTCCGGGAATCCGGAATGCTTCCACGCCATAGACGGCAGCGGCTACGAGTTCCTCACCGAGACGGTACGGCAGCTTAACAGGACCAACGGCCATGTGGCAGCCAGAATTCTTACCCCGATGCTGGCGTTGCGCCGCTTTGACAGAAAGCGCTGCGATATGATAAAAGGATGCTTCGAGAAGCTGCTTGGGGAACCGGATCTTTCAGATGCCGTATATGAGCTTATTGACAAATCTTTGAGGCATCTTTAAATGGCGGATAACGTTATTACCTTCAGTGTGTCTCTGAGTGCCGAGGAGGTGCTGGCTATGTACCGCGGGGAAATCCGCCGGGTCATGGTGGTGAGCGATACCGGACTCAGGATTGACATTAATGCCCAGCACTTCATGAATTTCACCACCCGGCAGGGGATTCACGGCCGTTTCAGGATTGTCCTGGACAGCAGCAACCGGCTGACCCGGATGGAGAAGATCGGCTAGGCTGCTGCCGGTAAGACTGGCTTTTTATTGAGTTTTCGGGTTGCTGGCCCGGTTTTCAGGAATGGAGACGAAAATGTTTTACGGAATGTACGAAGGACTGGTAAGGCCCTGTCTTTTTCAGCTGAACGCTGAAACGGCTCATAATGTCACCATGAAATTAATGAATTTTATGGGACAGAGTTCCCTCCTGACCGGACTGATCCGGCAGAATGTGGAAAAGCGTCCCCGGAAGGTAATGGGGATCGAATTCCCGAATCCGGTAGGGCTTGCTGCGGGGCTGGACAAGGACGGAGTGGCTCTGAATGCTCTGGGGGCTCTGGGCTTCGGTTTTGTGGAAGTGGGAACCGTAACTCCGAAGGCCCAGCCTGGAAATCCCGGGCCCAGGCTGTTCCGGGTCATTCCGGCCGAAGGCATTATCAACCGTATGGGGTTTAACAATCTCGGAGTAGACAACCTGGTAGCCAACGTGCGGGAAAGCAGCTATGAGGGAGTTCTGGGCATCAATATCGGCAAAAACAAGACCACGCCACTGGAGAAGGCCGACGATGACTATCTGTACTGTCTGGAGAAGGTTTATCCGTATGCTACCTATGTTACGGTGAACATCTCCTCCCCGAATACTCCCAATCTGAGAACGCTGCAGCACGGTTCCGCACTGGAAAGCCTGATTGCGGCTCTTAAAAAGAAGCAGGCGGAGCTAAAAAACAGGTACAGCCGCTATGTTCCCCTGGCTGTCAAGCTGGCTCCGGAGCTTCTGGATTCGGAAATTGCCGAGGTTTGCGGGATATTCCGGAAATACGGAGTGGACGGAGTGATTGCTACCAATACCACCCTGGATCGGGAAATGATACGGGATATGCCTCATGTGACCGAGGCTGGCGGATTAAGCGGCAGACCGCTGTTTCAGAAAAGCACGGCAAAGCTGAAAAAAATCCGGGAGGAACTTAAGGGGGAAATTCCGATTATCGGTGTCGGCGGCATTGATTCCCCGCTGGCGGCCCGGGAAAAGCTGGCGGCCGGTGCTGATCTTCTGCAGATCTACACAGGCTTCATCTACAAGGGACCGAAGCTCATCAAGGACATTGTGGAAAATCTCTGAAGACCGGTTTTCCGGGGCAGGCCTCCCTTAATCCCAGTCCGGCAGATAGAGTTCCGGACCAGGATTAAGAGGGGCTTTTTTTATTCCCGGAAAACATCCGCTATTTCTCCAGGAATCCCGAAACGGTACCGGACTTTTAAAGTAAACGCGGGCCCCTGTTTCGCGCTTTCCATGAAAAAAGCTTCTTTTTGTTCCGAATCCTCATTTTTTAGGAGGTGCCGCCGTGGCATCTTATGCGGGCACTGTCCCGCCGTGCTATAATGGCGGAGTTTTTACCCGGCGGTTTCAGGTTTGTCAGAATGTTTTTCCGGAAAGCCGCTACGGGGCAGATAATAATAAGGAGCGGGCTTGATCCGTTTCTGCGTTCAGCGAGTATTATAGGAGTTTCCTAATGACTGTAATAAAACAGCAGGACTTTATTGATTCCATCTATGAGGCACTGCAGTACATTTCTTATTACCATCCGGTTGATTTTGTCAGAGGTCTCAAAAAAGCCTACGACCGGGAGCAGAATCCGGCCGCCAAATCAGCTATTGCTCAGATTCTGGTTAACTCCAAAATGTGCGCCATCGGACATCGGCCGCTCTGTCAGGACACCGGCATTGTAACCTGCTTTGTAAAGATCGGCCGCAATGTTACCTTTGAGGGCGACATGCTGGTGCAGGACATGGTGAACGAGGGCTGCCGGAGAGCCTACTGCTCTTCTGAGAATCCTCTTCGTAAAAGTGTGCTGAAGGATCCTGCCGGAAACCGTGTCAATACCCGGGACAACACTCCTGCTGTAACCCATATTGAATTTATCGAAGGTGACAAGGTGGTTGTGGAAATTGCTGCCAAGGGCGGCGGGTCTGAAAACAAGACCAAGATGGCCATGCTGAATCCTTCAGATTCTATTGAGGACTGGGTACTGGATCAGCTTCCTCATATGGGGGCCGGCTGGTGTCCTCCGGGCATGCTGGGTATCGGTATCGGCGGTACCGCTGAAAAGGCAGCCCTTATGGCCAAGGAAGCTCTGATGGAGCCGATTGATATTGACGACCTTATCAGGAAGGGGGCCGAGACTGCTGAAGAAAAGCTTCGTCTCAGTCTCTATGACAAGGTTAACCGTCTGGGCATCGGCGCTCAGGGACTGGGCGGCCTTACCACTGTTATGGATGTGAAGGTCAAGAGCTTCCCGACCCATGCCGCCTCCAAGCCGGTATGCATGATTCCGAATTGCGCTGCCACGAGACACGTATCCTTTGAGCTCGACGGTACAGGACCGGTGGATCTGGTGCCGCCTTCTCTGGACGAATGGCCGGATATTGAGGTTGGCGGCAGCGACAATGCCAGAAGAGTTAATCTCGATACCGTAACCAAGGAGGAGATGGCTACCTGGAAGAGCGGCGAGACTCTGCTTCTCAATGGTACCATTCTTACCGGCCGCGACGCTGCTCACAAGAAGATCTGCGATCTTATTGCCGAAGGAAAGCCGCTGCCTGACGGAGTGGACTTCCATGGCAAGTTTATCTACTATGTGGGACCGGTAGATCCGGTAGGTGATGAAGTGGTAGGTCCGGCAGGTCCCACCACCTCCACCAGAATGGACAAGTTTGTGGAAACCATGCTGAGCAAGACCGGACTTTACGGCATGATCGGCAAGGCTGACCGCGGTCCGGCTGCCGTGGCCTCTATCAAGAATCACAAGGCTGTTTATCTTATGGCCGTAGGCGGTGCCGCCTATCTGGTGTCCAAGGCCATCAAGAAGGCCCGGGTGCTGGCATTCCCGGAGCTGGGAATGGAGGCTGTGTACGAGTTTGAGGTACAGGACATGCCGGTAATGGTGGCCGTGGATTCCGAGGGCAGCAACGTTCATGTTAACGGCCCTGCCGAGTGGCGTGAAAAGATCCTGGCCATTGACTTCAAGTATCTTGAATAGTATTTTCTGAGTTTGGGTCATGAACTCATGACTCCAGAAGGAGAGCTTTGTGAAAAATCGGAGCTCTCCTTTTTAATTGCCGGGGTTGCTGTTTCTGCTCCGGTTTAAGGATAATTTCAGTGAGTCTGCTGGAAAACCGTATTGCGGAATTCCGCGGGATCAGTACGTGCTGTCAGGAGCGACGGTAAGGGAATCCCCGGATCCGAAACAGAAATGACAAACATACAGGGCCTTACAGGTGAAACGCCACCACGGCAAAAATGCGGAGTTTTAATTCAAGGATCAGAGAACAAAAGATAAACAGAAAGAAAAGGAAAATAAAGAAAAACGGAAAAGCGGGCAGGAAAGTCATGGCGGTGAGGAAGGGATTTGAACCCTTGATACGGTTTATGCCGTATACACGCTTTCCAGGCGTGCTCCTTCAACCACTCGGACACCTCACCGCACCGGAAACGAATGCTATTTTACTGATTCTCAGAGGTAAAGCAATATTTTTTTGAAAAAAGTTACCTTCAGGGTATTTAAGCGGTGCTTTTTTAGTCGTTTTGTTTATTAAATGACCATCTGAAAACAAAAAAAGCTGGATGGGGCGGTAAAAAAGTCCTGTACGGGAATGGAGCAGGCCTGAGGAACTCATTAATGAAGGGATCTGGGGGATGGGAAGTCCGGGGCAGAAGCCTCTTTTATGAAGAAAATTTATGGGGGAACCAAAAACCGGTTTTAAAAGCATTCCCTACATTCAGGCTCTCTGAAATCTAATAGTCCTTAGGTGTAAAAGAACCCAAAAATCCGATTGTCTGTGGGGGCGTGCCCCGCACTCCAGGGTGCAGTTTACGCCCTGTAGGCTTTTAAAACCTTAATTCATCAATGTCAGAAATCTGCTTTCTAAGGTCGCTAAGCTCCAGGTGAAGTCGCCATCCTCTTTCTGTTTCGCATACCTCACCTTCTCTGAACCCGATTTTACGATGGTAAATTTCCTTGCTAGGATCGCATTCCCGGGCTCTCAGAACCTTACAAGGAAAGTCATCGGCATCAATTGTTACCTCCAGGTTAGGGTGCTGTTCCCACAGTTCCTTTAAGCTAATCCAAAGAGTATTGTCTTTTCTCACATCCATTCTGATTTCCTCCGGGCTGTATTAAACAGTCAGTCCTGCTTTATTCTGTTTTTGATATATTATAAGCTAATAATCAAGTATTATTTCTTTCTGGTGGGTAATTTCTCGAATTTGAGCGCATTCTTTTTAATCGTATGTAACTGACGGTTAGAAATGCTTTAATCTTCATAACTGAAAATTATCCTGTCAGATCATGATAGCCTGGAATCAGATGCCGTGCCATGAAAGAGACGCAATGCGATGAGGGCGGGGCAAGAAGAAAAAACAGAATGAAGAGCAGGGAGAAGCAAGAAAAAGATTTAAAAGGAGGGAAAGAAATCTGGCGGTGAGGAAGGGATTTGAACCCTTGATACGGTTTATGCCGTATACACGCTTTCCAGGCGTGCTCCTTCAACCACTCGGACACCTCACCGCACCGGAAACGTGGCCTATTGTACCTGATCGAAATTTTAATGCAAGAGTTTTTTTTCCTGGCGCCGTTTTTCAGCAAATTCCCCGGTGGATCCGTTCTTTAGTCTTCTGAAAAGGGAAGCGGATCGGCTTCCGGGGAGGAAATTTGCAGTCATATAAGGCACTGCGATTATAATGGCAGGAGCTGATAATTGCCGGATGCCGTAACAGGTCCGGATTCCGATATTTCCGAGGTTTTTATGAAAGTTCCCGAAAGCTGCCGCTGTTTTTCATGTAATGGCATGATGATTTTTGACATTGCTTCGCAGGAGCTTAAGTGCGGGCACTGCGGCACCCATCTCCCCGTTCCGGAGTATGACCGCCGCTCCCGGGAATCCGGATCGGGTACCGGTGCCGCAGAACCGGTCGGTGCTCCGGAGAAAAACCGGAAGCGTCCGGGACGCCGTCAGGTTTACTCCTGCGCCTCCTGCGGCGGTGCGATTTATCCCGGTATTCTGAGCGCTTCTGAAAAATGTCCGTTCTGCGGAGCGGTCATTGTTTTTTCAGATCGGATCAGCGCCGCGGAGGAGCCGGATTTTATTATCCCATTTCAGAAGGACCGGGAATATTTTCTTAAGGAATACCGGAAGCTCCTGAACCGGCGGCATTTTATTCCGCGGAGTTTCCGAACCGAGGCCCGGGAAAACGGTATTGCTGCCCGCTACATTCCCTTCTGGATATACGATGTTGCGGCCTCGGGCCGGGCCCGGATTCTGGCCGAGAAAATTGTTAAAAAGAGTGAGCACTGTTTCGAGCATACGGCATTTGACTGCTCCGGTGCCGGAAGCCGGGAGTTTCACGGGGTGCCCCAGGACGGGACCACGGAGCTGGATGACCGGGAATCCCAGAGCATCGAGCCCTATGACATGACGCGGGGTGTACCGTTCAGTGCCGGCTATCTCTCGGGGCTGGATGCCAGAATTGCGAACCGTAATGCCGGAAGAAGCTTTGCGGAGGCAGAAAGGCGGGTAACTGTTTCCCTGGATCGCCTGCTAATGCCGGAAGGGGAATACGATGCCGTAAGCTTTGCCGAAAGACACTATAAAATCACGCCTTTGTCCGTAAGATATGCCATGCTACCTGTATGGCGGCTGGAAATGAGCTACCGTGGGAAATGCTATCCCTATGTTATGAACGGACAGACCGGAAGGCTTACCGGCGATTTTCCGGTAGCGCTCGGCAATGCCGGATTCGGAGTGTTTCTTCTGACGGTGCTGGTCATTACCGGGGTAATTGAGCTGGGCTTTCTGGCCGACAGTCTGCCCGGATTTCTGCAGCTTCTGGTTCCTCTGCCGATGCTTTTTCTGGCAGGAGGAATCTGGTATGTGCTTTACCGGACCCGGATCCCTTTTGTGTTCGAGCATTCCGGAGTGGCGTACGGCGGCGGTTTTCTGGCGTTTCTTATTACTGCCGCCGAGCTTCTGAGGCTTATTTCTGCGGGAGACGATGGAGAATCGGCACTTATGATCGGGTTTGTGCTGGCGGTAGGGTATTTTTTTCTGCTCTGGGCATCTCTTAAATCGCGTCTGGACGATGAAACGGGAGACAGCCTGTCCGTAAGAGCCCGGGATGCGGATGCCTACGCGGTTCCGGAAAAGGATATCCGGGGGGAGCAGACGGTTTCTGTGGCCGGTACCTATATTTCTAAAACACGGAGTCTGAGAAAGGATTACTATGCTGCGAAGAGTGAAGGCGGGAAATAGCAGAAAAGCCATCTGACAGTGCACGACAGGCAGCAGTTATGAATGTGAACGGCCGGTCCCAGCAAGGAATCTGAATCCTGAAAAACGGCGTTATGGTCTCAGAAAGCCCGGTATTCCGGGAAAACGGGGCGGGAAGAACCGGCTACTGGGGCTCTGTGATGTCCCCGGTGAGGGCTCCGAGAGCGGAAATCAGATCCGCAGGACTGAGGCCGACGGAAAACCCGCGTCTTCCGCCGCTTACCAGTATTTCCGGAAGGCCCAGCGCCGACGCTGCCAGAATGGTGACGGTGCGCCGCTTCTGGCCGAAGGGGCTGATGCCGCCGCAGACATAGCCGGTGAGTCTTTCGGCATCCTCGGGCTTTACCATTTCGGCATTTTTCACCCCGGCGATTCTGGCGGCGTTTTTCAGGTTCAGATTGCAGTTGACCGGGATTACCGCAGTGATGTAGGTCTTTTCATGATGAATGAGCAGGGTTTTAAAAACCTCGTTCTGATCCCTGTTAAGCTCGTTTGCGGCGATATGCCCGAAATCGTGCTTCGCGCCATTGCATTCGTATTCGTAGGTCTTATAGGAAATCTTCTTGCTGTCAAGGAATCTGGTGGCAGGTGTCTGCATGTCGGAATACTCCATTCTGTTGCCGTGCCGGTGTTTCGGGGCTCAGAGCCGCATCCGGGTTCCGGTCTTTTACTGTCACATGATACCACAGAGCGATTCTCTTATTACAGACCGCAGCAGATATTCCCGGTGCCGGAACTGTAACGCGGAGCTGTCTCGGGAAAAAAAGAACGGGAAAGGAAAAGGAAGCCGGGAAAAGGAGGCTTCCGGGGGCAGAAGAGCCGGCTATTCCTGCTCAAGCTTCTGAAAAACTTCAGTGCAGCCGAAGAATTCAGCGATTTTTTCAGAGGTGGCGTGGCTTCCGTTTTCGTAGCCGATTTTTATGGAGATCCTGCCGGAGACGGCATCACCGTTTATCAGCGAGAAATGAAGATATCTGACTCCGTATTCATCCTGATCCTCAATGGCTTCCAGCTCGGCCCTGGCAAAGGTGAAATCAAAGCGCAGATCGGTTTTCCAGTATTCGTTAAGATTGGCCAGCACAAACCTGACGGTGTCGCCGTTCATAATGCGCGTTATGGAAAACTTCTGATCGATAACGATGGTACTGTCGTTGGGGAAGGACACAAAATTGAAGGAATTCAGGTACGACTGACGCCTGCTTAGTTCGCCGCTGATGCTGTCGTTATGGTTATCGGACATTTACGGTTGCCTCCCCGCGCCGCCGCTTTGCTGTGATAATGGTGGATACTGGTGTTTGCCGGTGAGTTTTCGTGCTGGGCAGTGTGAAACGAATCTCCCGAAAAACGTCTATATTTTAAGCCTTTTATCCTTTTTGTCACGAAGATCCAACAATCTTATAGCTAAATCGTGAAGTGTTTTTACTTTCAGATCCCGGGGGGCCGGATTTTGCGATAAGGAGCAATACTGATTTCTGATGATTTTCCGGCTTGCTGATTATTTTCAGGGCCCGGTTCCGGCTCCGGAAGTACCTTTTTACTGAAAATCGGAGCGGTGATGCCATTCCGGAATACAGCGGATATGCTATATTTAGCGATGCGGAACAGCTGTTCCCTCCCGGCATGTTTCGGGATCGGAGTTCCTGCCCGGAAAGCCGGAGATCTGCCTGAAAATGACAGAGACGGAGCAGCGTTTTTTTACAGTGATAATTAGGAACACTCAAGGCTGAAACAGGGAATGCCGTATGACCAGCAACAATGATAATCCGTCCCGGGAGACTGCGGGAAAACAGCCCTCATCCGGGAATTCTGACCGGAAGTTTGACAGGTCATTCCGGAAGGAATACCTTCATCCCCGGTTTATCCCGGTCTGGATTCTTCTGGGAATTGCCGGAATTCTGGCCTTTGTTCCTCCGGTGATCCGGGATCTTGCAGCGGATTTTCTGTACCGGCCCCTGATGCGGCTTCCCTTTAAGCAGAAGAAGATTGTGCGTGTCAATCTCAGACTCTGTTTTCCTGACAGCACCGAGGAGGAGCTCGATCGCATCACCGCTGATTTTTTCCGGGTGGGGCTCAAGGTCGTGCTGGGCTACGGGGAGGCTTTTTTCAGATCGCAGAGCTATCTTCGCAAAACCTATATGGTCACCGGCGAGGAGCATTTCCGGGAGGCTCTTTCTCTCGGAAAGCCCGTGATTTTCATGGCCCCCCATGCCTGGGCCATTGATCATGCCGGCCTTTTTCTTTCGGCATCGGGGCTTACCATGTGCACCATGATGCACACCTCCAGGAATCCGGTCTATGACTGGTTTATGAATTCCATGAGACTCAAGTTCGGCGGCAAGGTTTATGAAAGAGGCGCCGGACTTAAGTCCATTGTGCGGGCTCTCCGGGACGGCTATCACTCCTTCTTTCTTCCGGATCAGGATCTCGGGACGGCGAATTCGATTTTTGTCAGATTTTTTGCCGAAGAGAAGTGTACCCTGACGGTAATGCCCCGGCTGGCCAGAATGGCAGATGCGGTGGTGGTGCCCATGTTTTCCTGCTACAACGAGGAGCACCACAAATACGAGGTGGTGTTCGATCGCTATTTTGAGGGCTATCCTTCAGGGGATCTGGAGGCGGATGTCAGAAGAATGAATGCGGCCATCGAGAAGCTGGTTACCGGAAGAGAAAAGCAGTATATGTGGTTTCTGAAATTCTTTAAAACCCGCCGGGACGACCGGGGCGTCTACTGAAAAGTCCCGGAAGGTCCCCGCAGATACGGGCCGGCCTCCCGGGAGGTTTTTTGCGGTTTCGGTTGTTTTAATGTGATCAAGGTTTTATAATTCCCTTCTGGAAACGGTTAACCAGACGCGGAAACCTGTCCGGTTTTTCAGACTATCATCCTGAACAATATTGGGTATAAACATGTTTTTTGAAAAAATTGCAGCTGCTCCGGCAGATCCTATTTTAGGTCTTACAGAAGAGTTCAAGAACGATTCCCGCGCCGAGAAGATTAATCTCGGTGTCGGCATTTTCAAGAATAACGAAGGCCAGACTCCGATCCTTAAGTGCGTTAAGAAGGCTGAGGAAATCATTCTTGCCACCGAGAAGACCAAGAGCTATCTGCCCATTGTTGGCGCTCCGGAATACGGCAGACTGGTACGCGAGCTGGTTCTGGGAAAGGACAGCGAGATTCTGGCAGCAGATCGTGCCCGTACTGCTCAGGCTCCCGGCGGCACCGGCGCTCTCCGTGTTGGCGCAGATTTCCTGAAGCAGCAGAATGTAACCGCCAAAATCTGGATTTCCGATCCTACCTGGGCCAATCATATGCAGGTATTCGGCAAGGCAGGTCTGGAAATCGGCCGCTATGCCTACTATGACAAGGCTACCCAGGGTCTGGATTTCGAAGGTATGAAGAACGATCTGAGAACCAAGGCCAAGGCCGGAGATGCAGTGCTGCTTCATGCGTGCTGCCACAATCCTACCGGTATTGATCCTGATGCCGCTCAGTGGGAGGAACTGGCTAAGCTGGTTGCCGAACTCGGTCTTCTGCCGTTCTTTGATTTTGCCTATCAGGGCTTCGGCAACGGCATTGATGAGGATGCCGCCGGTATCAGAGCCTTCCTTAAGTACAATCCGGAAGTTCTTATCGCCAGCTCCTTCTCCAAGAACTTCGGCCTTTATAACGAGCGTATCGGTGCCATTACCGTGGTGTCTGCCACCAAGGACGATGCTGATCGCGTGTTCTCCCAGCTCAAGATTGCGGTTCGTGCCAATTTCTCCAATCCTCCGGTCCATGGTGCCAGCATTGTTACTACCGTTCTTTCCACTCCGGAGCTGCGTGCTCTCTGGGAGGAAGAGGTTAAGGAAATGCGTGACCGCATCAAGGAAATGCGTTCCCTCCTGGTGGACAAGCTTAAGGAACGCAATGCCAAGGTTGATTTCAGCTTTATCAACAACCAGTACGGCATGTTCTCCTTCTCCGGACTTAGCAAGGAGCAGGTAGCCCGTCTCAAGTCCGAGTTCGGTATTTACATTGTCGGCAGCGGCCGTATCAGTGTGGCAGGCATTACCACCTCCAATATTGATCCGCTCTGCGATGCCATTGTAAAGGTGCTCTGATTCCCGGAGCCTGCGGGTTTTGCGCTAATCCGGGGCAGCCGGAACAGACAGTGATTTCCGGGACTCCCCGGTAACAGTCAGAAAAGAGGCCGTGTCCTGCGATGCGGCCTCTTTTGCTGCCGGTCAGTAAAAGAATCCGGGAAGCTCGCAGTTTGTCAGGATGACAGCAGGACTGTATTTGATGGGCTGGTCTCAGGAATAAATCAGCCGGAACGGGGAGCGTTTTTTCGGAGAGGGCAGTTTAGACAGAAGTTTGATTTCTGTCATAAATTCAAGTGTTTTTTTAGCGATTTCGGCACTCTCTTTTAAAGTTTTGAGGGGATTAACCGATAAGGGTGAGTCGGTATGGTAAATTGAGACTGACGATCAATGATTAACAGTCTTCAGCATGAAACAGTATTTAAGAGGCAGCGTATATGGCTATGTATGTAAACACCAATTCGTCATCCCTGAATGCCCAGCGCATGATGGCAAATTCAACCAATGCGCTGGATACCTCCTACAAGAGACTGGCTTCCGGTCTCAGAATAAACAGTGCCAAGGATGATGCTGCGGGACTCCAGATTTCCGACCGTCTGACCTCGCAGGTAAACGGGCTGGATCAGGGCAACAGAAATGCTCAGGACGGCATTTCTCTGGCACAGACCGCCGAAGGTGCCATGGATGAAATGGTAACCATGTATCAGAGAATCCGTACTTTGGCGCTGCAGGCTGCCAACGGCACCAATTCCGCTGATGACCGGAAGGCCATTCAGCAGGAGGTCTCCTCTCTCTGTGCTGAAATTGACCGTATCAGCAACGATACCACCTGGGGCGGCGAAAAGATTCTTGACGGCACCAAGGGAACCGGCACCAAGGGACAGGTGGATTTCCAGGTGGGAGCCGATGCCAATCAGGTTATTTCAGTAAATCTGAAGGCTACAGTGAAGGACAAGAATAATGCAGACCAGACTGCAGGTGGCTGGTCTGTAAAGGATCTGGCCACAGCCTTTGGCACTGCCGGAGACGATGTATTTAAAGACATTACTGCTACAGATTTTTCTGGCAGCGAGGGCAAGGCATTTGATGTGGAAAACCATGCTCAGGATGTTCTTGGCTGCGTTGATAAGTTTATTGCCGCGGTGGATGCCAAGAGAGCCGAGTTCGGTGCGGTGCAGAACCGTCTGGAATCCACTATCAGAAACCAGAGCAATGTTTCGGAAAACGTGGCTGCAGCCAGAAGCCGGATTCGCGATACCGACTTTGCCTCCGAGTCGGCAGCTATGACGCAGCAGAACATTATTCAGCAGGCATCTCAGAGTATTCTTTCTCAGGCCAATCAGAGACCTCAGGCTGCTCTCAGTCTTCTGGGAGGCTGATTCTGAGAAGTTCCAGAGTACCAAAACCGGGCATGTCCCGGTTTTTTAGTTTTCGGGGCGGAATATTCCGGCACAGTGTGCGGGTGAGGCGGCATCGTTCTCCTCCGAAATATTGTGAGCCAGACCGGTTCCGGAACTTAAAATGGTAAAGATCCGCGGGAAACGGCCGCTCTTTATGCAGGGATAGAGTCAGAATATAAAAAAGAAGCTCCGGAGCGTCCAGGATGCTGCGCCGGTGTCTGAACCGCGTTTACCGGGGACTTCTTCTCAGGATATCAGCTATGGCTATTTACATTACTACAAATACAGCCTCGCTGTTCGCTCAGCGAATGCTGGCAAATACCCAGAATGCGCTGGATGCATCCTACAGGCGCCTGGCCTCCGGACTTCGGATCAACAGTGCCAGGGATGATCCTGCCGGACTTCAGATAGCGAACCGTCTCACCTCTGAAATTGAAGGGCTGACCCAGGGCAACCGCAATGCCCAGGACGGTATTTCCTTTGCCGCGGTGGCCGAGGGAGCCATGGACGAAATGACCAGTATGTACCAGAGGATCCGCGTTCTGGCACTTCAGTCCGCCAGCGGAACTATGTCATCCCGGGATCGGCAGGCTCTTCAGGAGGAGGTGTCGTCTCTTTGCGCTGAAATTGACAGGATTTCAAAGGATACCACCTTCGGCGGTGAGAAGATTTTTGAGAGAGAGGAGGGGAACCGGAGTATTTCCTTCCAGGTGGGGGCCTATGCCGGGCAGACCATTTCCATGTCGCTAGATGCCGGCTTTACCAGAAAGAATGATTCCGGCGAGGCTGAAACAGTCCGGGCCGGAAAATGGTCGGTGGCTGCTCTGGCTGATGCCATGGGGATTTCCGAGGGACTGACCTCCTCGGATCCCCTGCAGTATTCCGGTTCTGACGGCATGGCCTTTGATATCTCCACTCAGGAGGGGGCTACGAAGGTGCTGGAACACATTGACGGCTTTATTGCGGCCGTTGACAGCAAGAGAGCCTATTTCGGGGCCATTCAGAATCGTCTCGATTCCACAATCAGGTACCAGAGCAACACTATTGAAAATCTTTCCCAGGCCCGGAGCCGCATCCGGGACACTGACTATGCTGCGGAGATTGCGAACATGATGCAGCAGAACATCATGCTGCAGGTGGTACAGGCTATTCTAAGCCAGGCAAATCAGCGGCCGCAGATGGCTCTGAAGCTTCTTGGTATGTGATGCCCGGCGGTACGTTCCGGCGGATTTGTCTGTTCTTGTGAAAGTCCCGGTAAAAGTTCCATTGTAAGTCCTGCTACCAGACTTCTGTGTGCTATGAGACACTGATCCTTGTCTGGACGTTTTTTTTTTTTCTATGGGGCGAGCTTCGTCTGCGCTTTTCAGGGCTGTCAGATATGGGGAGCGCTGAACTATAGCGCAACGGTACGGATGACAGTGGCAGGTAACCTTGGAATCAGAAATAGCCGAAAAGTCGTTACGTAGCCTCATTCTGTTTTAGACTGTGATCTCTGTCTGATTATTGGTGAATATTTAACCAGAACTGTTAAGTTTTTGAGAAAAGGACCGCTAAGTAGTCATGAATCAGGGATTATCCCCCTGAAATATAACAATCCAGCCCCATGATGGCTGAGTTAAAAAATGAGAGGAAAATAAAATGGCTCTGTATGTAAACACCAACGTTTCGTCGCTGAATGCCCAGCGCATGATGGCTAACTCCACCAATTCCCTAGATACCTCCTACAAGCGTCTGGCCTCCGGTCTCCGTATCAACAGTGCCAAGGACGATGCCGCAGGTCTCCAGATTTCTGACCGTCTGACCTCTCAGATTAACGGTCTCAATCAGGGCAACCGCAACGCGCAGGACGGTATCTCCTATGCCCAGACCGCTGAAGGCGCTATGGACGAGATGGCAAATATGTTCCAGAGAATCAGGACTTTGGCTCTCCAGTCTGCCAACGGTACCAACAGTACTGAAGACCGTACGGCACTTCAGCAGGAAGTAACCGCCCTCTGCGGGGAAATCGACAGGATCAGCTCCCAGACCACCTTTGCCGGCGTTAAACTGCTGGATGGCACCGCTACTGATGTAGCATTCCAGGTAGGAGCTGATAGCAATCAGACCATTTCTGTGAACATGAACAAGTTTAGAAAGTCTGACGGAACAGATGCCACATTGGCGGCCGGCGGCTGGACTGTGGCAAATATGAATACTGCCATTAACGGAACCAGTCATACCTTGACCGCCGCCGGAGCTTTTGATATCTCCGGTGCTGATGGTACCAAGGCTCAGGCTGTTCTGGGAACTATTGACAAGTTCATCGCTGCCGTGGATGCCAAGAGAGCTGACTTCGGTGCCGTGCAGAACCGTCTGGAATCCACTATCCGGAACCAGAGCAACGTTTCCGAAAACGTCAGCGCAGCCAGAAGCCGTATCCGCGACACTGACTTCGCTTCCGAGACTGCTGCCATGACCCAGCAGAACATTATCCAGCAGGCCTCCCAGTCCATTCTGAGCCAGGCTAACCAGAGACCGCAGGTAGCACTGAGTCTCCTGGGGTAACAGGCGGAAAGTAGCTGAATTCAGGGATAAAACGGCCGGACTTTATGTCCGGCTTTATATTTTCGGGGTAAGGAAGGAACAGAATTTTCCGTTACCATATTGTCTGGTGCCTGGCACTTTAAGTCTTATGTGACGGAAGACTCATTTTTTAATAATCCCGGTCCGGGAAACACCGGTTTCGGTAAAGATTCCTGAAAAGATTCCGCTAAATGGTCATGAGCGGCAGGACCGCAGACATATTTCAAAAGGTTCCCATGAAAGGAACCTGCAGCATAAGATTGAGAGGAAAACAAAATGGCACTTTATGTTAATACCAATGTATCGTCCCTGAATGCCCAGCGCATGATGGCCAACTCCACCAATTCCCTGGATACCTCCTATAAGCGTCTGGCTTCTGGTCTTCGTATCAACAGTGCCAAGGACGACGCCGCCGGCCTCCAGATTTCCGATCGTCTGACTTCCCAGGTTAACGGTCTTAACCAGGGTAACCGTAATGCCCAGGACGGTATTTCCATGGCACAGACAGCAGAAGGCGCCATGGACGAAATGGTCTCCATGTACCAGCGCATCCGCACACTGGCTCTCCAGTCTGCCAACGGCACCAACAGCTCTGAAGATCGCACTGCTCTTCAGCAGGAGGTTGATTCCCTGTGCGCTGAAATTGACAGAATTTCCAAGGATACTACTTTCGGCGGCAGTGATCAGCGCCTCCTTACCGGTGAAAAGTCTACTGTTGTAGCTACCTCAGGCCTGTCAGCCGGTTCTGCAGCCGCCCATAACAGAACTAGCTCGACTGTGGATTTTCAGGTAGGTGCAGATGCCGAACAGAAGATCTCTATAGAGCTTAGCCTGAAATCCGGGGCCAACAAGCTGGGGTTCAGTGTGGCTGATGTGGCTCTTGCCAATGGCTTTTCGGATGGAAAATATCTGGAGGCTGACGTTGCGGGGCAGGCGGATAAGGGAAAGGACAGATTTCTGAAGCAGGGCGCTACCACTGCCAATGCCAGTTTTGACATTTCCTCTGCCAAAACCGCCCAGAACACTCTGACACACATTGATAAGTTTATTGCCTCTATCGACAGCAAGCGTGCCGAACTGGGTGCTGTGCAGAACCGTCTGGAATCCACTATCCGGAACCAGAGCAACGTTTCCGAAAACGTCAGCGCAGCCAGAAGCCGTATCCGCGACACTGACTTCGCTTCCGAGACTGCTGCCATGACCCAGCAGAACATTATCCAGCAGGCCTCCCAGTCCATTCTGAGCCAGGCTAACCAGAGACCGCAGGTAGCACTGAGTCTCCTGGGGTAACAGGCGGAAAGTAGCTGAATTCAGGGATAAAACGGCCGGACTTTATGTCCGGCTTTATATTTTCGGGGTAAGGAAGGAACAGAATTTTCCGTTACCATATTGTCTGGTGCCTGGCACTTTAAGTCTTATGTGACGGAAGACTCATTTTTTAATAATCCCGGTCCGGGAAACACCGGTTTCGGTAAAGATTCCTGAAAAGATTCCGCTAAATGGTCATGAGCGGCAGGACCGCAGACATATTTCAAAAGGTTCCCATGAAAGGAACCTGCAGCATAAGATTGAGAGGAAAACAAAATGGCACTTTATGTTAATACCAATGTATCGTCCCTGAATGCCCAGCGCATGATGGCCAACTCCACCAATTCCCTGGATACCTCCTATAAGCGTCTGGCTTCTGGTCTTCGTATCAACAGTGCCAAGGACGACGCCGCCGGCCTCCAGATTTCCGATCGTCTGACTTCCCAGGTTAACGGTCTTAACCAGGGTAACCGTAATGCCCAGGACGGTATTTCCATGGCACAGACAGCAGAAGGCGCCATGGACGAAATGGTCTCCATGTACCAGCGCATCCGCACACTGGCTCTCCAGTCTGCCAACGGCACCAACAGCTCTGAAGATCGCACTGCTCTTCAGCAGGAGGTTGATTCCCTGTGCGCTGAAATTGACAGAATTTCCAAGGATACTACTTTCGGCGGCAGTGATCAGCGCCTCCTTACCGGTGAAAAGTCTACTGTTGTAGCTACCTCAGGCCTGTCAGCCGGTTCTGCAGCCGCCCATAACAGAACTAGCTCGACTGTGGATTTTCAGGTAGGTGCAGATGCCGAACAGAAGATCTCTATAGAGCTTAGCCTGAAATCCGGGGCCAACAAGCTGGGGTTCAGTGTGGCTGATGTGGCTCTTGCCAATGGCTTTTCGGATGGAAAATATCTGGAGGCTGACGTTGCGGGGCAGGCGGATAAGGGAAAGGACAGATTTCTGAAGCAGGGCGCTACCACTGCCAATGCCAGTTTTGACATTTCCTCTGCCAAAACCGCCCAGAACACTCTGACACACATTGATAAGTTTATTGCCTCTATCGACAGCAAGCGTGCCGAACTGGGTGCCGTGCAGAACCGTCTGGAATCCACTATCCGGAATCAGAGCAACGTTTCCGAAAACGTCAGCGCTGCCAGAAGTCGGATCCGCGACACTGACTTCGCTTCCGAGACTGCCGCCATGACCCAGCAGAACATTATCCAGCAGGCCTCCCAGTCCATTCTGAGCCAGGCCAACCAGAGACCGCAGGTAGCTCTGAGTCTCCTGGGGTAACAGGCGGAAAGTAGCTGAATTCAGGGATAAAACTGCCGGACTTTGTGTCCGGCTTTCTCTTTTAGGGGTAAGGGGGAACTGAAATTTCTGTTATCGTATTATCTGGTGTGGGTGATGTTAGAGTCATTGTGACAGAAAACACATTTTTCTAATTACGCTCTGATAAATGCCGGTTTTGGTTAAAGTTTGGGCAGTGTTTTCCGCTAAAAGGACATGAAGCGCGGAACATCTTTAAAGCAATATCCTGCCGCACAACTATAAAAACAGTGATTCCGGAACAGGAATCCCATTTGAGAGGAACAAAATTATGGCACTTTACGTTAATACCAATGTATCGTCCCTGAATGCCCAGCGCATGATGGCCAACTCCACCAGTTCTCTGGATACCTCCTACAAGCGTCTGGCCTCCGGTCTTCGTATCAACAGTGCCAAGGACGATGCCGCCGGTCTTCAGATTTCTGACCGTCTGACCTCCCAGATTAACGGCCTTAATCAGGGCAACCGCAATGCTCAGGACGGCATTTCCTTCGCCCAGACTGCTGAAGGTGCCATGGACGAAATGACCAATATGTACCAGCGGATCCGTACCCTGGCTCTCCAGTCTGCTAACGGCACTAACAGCACCGATGACCGCAAGGCTCTCCAGCAGGAAGTTAAGGCCCTGTGCGCGGAAATTGACAGAATTGACACTGATACCACCTGGGGCGGCGAAGCTCTCCTCTCCCGTGGTTCCATATCCTTTCAGGTTGGTGCTGATTCTGGGCAGACCATTTCCATTGATACCAAGGGTAAGATAGGCGATGAGGCTATTGCCAATTGGCATGTGCAGTCTGTGGCCAATGCTATTAAAGCCTCAGAAGGTGATGACGGGGAGGCAGTTGCCAATTATGTCACCGACGGAGCTCTGGATATTTCCACTGCTGACAAGGCACAAAAGGTACTGGCCAATATCGATAAGTTCATTGCTGCAGTGGATTCAAAGAGAGCTGAATATGGTGCTGTGCAGAACCGGCTGGAGTCCACAGTCAGAAATCAGAGCAACGTTTCCGAAAACGTCAGCGCAGCCAGAAGCCGTATCCGCGACACTGACTTCGCTTCCGAGACAGCTGCCATGACCCAGCAGAACATTATCCAGCAGGCCTCCCAGTCTATTCTGAGCCAGGCAAACCAGAGACCGCAGGTGGCTCTGAGTCTTCTCGGATAAGGAGATAATGCAAGGAAAGATCCGGGCGGATTCCTTTAACAGGGGGCTTCCGGGTCGTTCCAGGAAAACCGGTTTGTTTTTCCTCTTAAATATAAACTTAATTTGAACCTTTTGACGACCTCTTTTTCGGGGTCGTTTTTTTATGTCCGGTGCGGCCGGACAAGGGTTCTGGATGATTCTTTCGGGAAATAGTTCCTTCCGGTTTCTGTATCCCTGAGGCAGTGTTTTCCATAATCCGGTATTTTCTTGAAGGCGGTTATATTCTGACCGGGATCAAAGGTTTAGCGCTGAAAAGGGGACAAGTTTTCCGGAAGAGCATATTTTTCTAAGCGGTACGGGGGCCGCGCCAGGCAATATGCCGCATAAATCCCCGGGCCTCTGGTACATATGACAAAAGAGATCCTTTTATGAAAACACCTATTAATCCGTTCAGACTGCTAAGGACTGGAATGCTTGCGGCCGCGACAGGGTTTTTGCTGGCAGTTTCCGCCTGCGGAACGCTGCCGGAGCCATCATCCCTGAAGGGGCTTTCACTGGAAGGTCAGTCCCGTCAGGAATATATCGCAGAAAGGATAAATGGCTACTTTCATCCGGCGGCGGGAGAGGTTCCGGTGCCGCCATTTGCCGCACCTTCAGGAATTTCCCATCGGTGTTTTAATGCGAACGGAGTAAAGCTTGAGACGCTTTCCCGGGAAGGGGCTGCCGGAGGGCGGGTGGTACTGCAGTTTCACGGGGGCGGCTATATCCTGCCACTTACCGATCTTTACCGGATGTGGGGCGTAATGCAGCTTGAGCAGGCAGCCGCCGGAATGCTGGTTATGGTGGATTACCGCATCTCTCCCGGACATCAGTATCCGGCAGCCCTGGAGGACGCTCTCAGCGCTTACCGGTACATTTTGGAACAGGGCGTCAGGGCCGGAGATATTGTAGTTATGGGGGATTCCGCCGGCGGTAATCTGGCTCTCGCCCTGGCGGTGCAGCTCCGGGAGCTGGGACTGCCGGAACCCGGAGCCATGGTGCTGTTTTCTCCCTGGACCGCCATGACTGCGGATTATCCCTCCCGGGAAACTAACAGAGAGCGGGATCTGGTGCTGGGAGTTACTGCCAATCCGGTGATGTATCATGAGGTGCGGCAGCCATCCTATGCCGGGGCTGTTCCCCTGGCCGATCCCCGGCTTTCTCCGGTAAATGCCGACCTTTCAGGTTTGCCGCCGCTTCTTATTCAGGCCGGGCAGTATGACATGTTTATGGATGAGGCGATGGATCTTTTAAGAAAGGTCAGCGCGGCCGGCGGCGAGGCCCGGTTTACCGTTTATCCCGGCATGCCCCACGATTTTCAGATATTCATGCCGGAGCTTCAGGAGAGCATTGATTCCTTCCGGGAGGTGGCTGATTTTATAGATGCTCATTACCGGGCCGGTGTAAAGAGGTGATGTCCGGGAGTTTGGTATGGTCCTGTTTCTTTTCCGGCAGTCTGCTTGAATAATGCTCATGTCGCTCTGCGGGAGTTTGGCCGCTCTCCTGCTTCAGATAAAGAGTGTCATATTTCTGAAAATGCTGATGACGGCCGCTTTTTTGATCTCTTTCAAAAAATCTGCTATTTCCCGGAATTTCGCGTCCGATTTGGTTAAAGTCCCTGATGTTCTGGCCGCTAAGCGATCAGAGGGAGTATATGTTCCCCTGATTAGTATTATAAAACCGGCGGCAGCACTGTTTTCTGCCGTTTGGGATATGACATAGCTAAACTGAGAGAAATAAAATCCGGAGGTGCTGTTATGGCTCTTTACTTAACCAACATAGCCTCAATCAATGCTCAGCGCATGCTGGCGAATTCCACCAATGCCCTGGATACCTCCTACAAGAGACTGGCATCCGGCCTGCGTATCAACAGTGCCAAGGATGATGCTGCAGGGCTTCAGATTTCAAACCGGCTGACCTCCCAGATCAACGGTCTTAATCAGGGTAACAGAAACGCCATGGACGGTATTTCCTTTGCGCAGACTGCCGAGGGAGCCATGGATGAAATGACCACCATGTACCAGCGGATCCGTACCCTGGCACTCCAGGCCTCCAACGGCACCAATTCCGATGAGGATCGCCAGGCTATTCAGCAGGAGGTCTCCTCGCTCTGTGCCGAAATCGATCGGATTTCCAAGGATACCACCTATGGCGGCATGAATGTTTTTGAGAGAGGCTCATCCGATCAGACCATATCCTTCCAGGTGGGGGCCAATGCCAATCAGACCATTTCCATGAATCTGGCTGCGAAGTTTCAGAAGCCCAAGGATGGCGGCGGCACCGAGGAGGTTACGGCGGCAAAGTGGTCGGTAAAGGAGCTGGCGGCTGCCATGGGGGTTACGGACGGCATTGCCGACTGTGACAGTGATGATTTTTCAGGATCGGACGGGAAGGCCTTTGATGTCAGCACTCAGGCCGGAGCCCAGAATGTCCTTGCCAATATTGACAAGTTTATTGCCGCAGTGGACAGCAAGAGGGCGGAGTTCGGAGCCGTGCAGAACCGGCTGGAATCCACTATCAGGAATCAGAGCAATATTGCGGAGAATGTTACTGCTGCCAGAAGCCGGATCCGTGATACCGACTTTGCTGAGGAAACCTCTAATATGATTCAGCAGAACATTATCCAGCAGGCAGCGCAGGCGATGCTGAGCCAGGCAAACCAGAGGTCCCAGATGATTCTGAGTCTCCTGGGTGGGTAGTGCGGACACAAAAAAATCCGGATCAGCCGGATTCCTTTGCAGGCGGAGGGAGAGCTTCGAAAGAGCTCTCCCTGTTTTTGCTTCAGTTCCCGGGCCTGGACAGTGCCGTTCTCGGAAGCATTTTCTGCCGTATTAGTCCTCGGCCGGCATCATGAGTCCGCCGAAAGCCGCGATCATAGCAGGGATCATCTTGCAGTATTCGCCGGACATCAGGGCCAGATCAGCATCAATCTGCACGGCCGGATCGTCGGAGACGGTCACATTCTCTTCAAGTACGGTGTCGGAAAGCCGGATTCTCTTGAAGCTGAAGTCGGAGTCGATAATAAAGGAGATTTCCTCGTTAAGGGAAAGAGCCAGGCTGGTTACCATCTTTCCGGCTTCGAGATGGGTCTTGATTTCGTCGCTGGAAAGATCCTGCTTCTTGGCTCTGATAATGCCGTTTTCAGACTTGAGCTCGGTTTCGTCCCCGATAATCACCCCGTCCGGGGCGTCATCCTTGGAGAGCCAGTCGGTCAGGCAGGAGCTGATGTCGTTGTTAACGGCAATCGGCTTGGCCGGGAATGAGTTCAGTCCCTTGCGGAGCAGGGCCAGAATATCGTCGCAGACCTTGCCGCTGGTGGAATTTACTGCCACGTAGCCGTACTGGGCGTTGATCCACAGCCAGACCTCCTTGTGAATCGGGAAGGCCTTGGGCAGGAGCTCGGTGATAATATCGGCCTTGATATCGTCGCGTTCCTTTTTGCGGACAGTGCGGGCCTGGGTGCTCTGAATTTCGTCAATCCGATCCGCCAGCATTTCGTTCACCACGCTGGAAGGAAGCATCTTCTTTTCAAAAAGGCAGCGGAAGAAGTAATCATTGCCGATTTTGTGAACCAGCATTGGTTCCTGGGTTTTGTTGCCCATAACGTCAGTCCAGCCGAAACGAACCAGATCCTGACCCTGACACGGCTGAAATTTCTGCTTTGAGATAAGTTCGTTTAATTCATCAGGCGAATATTTAAAGGGGGTTTCAAGATGATAAACCCTCATGCTCTTAAACCACATCTGGTCAGTACCTCTTTGCTGTATTGTTAATCTTGAATTGCCCGGGGCTGCAGGAGAGCCGGAAGCCGGCCGCTTCGGAATTTCCGGTGTCCGCTGTGAAACAGCGGGGCGGGAAAGCCGGAACCCCGATCCGAAGTCTGGGAAGTTTACCACTTTTTCGGAAAACCTTGTAGACGGGGCTGGCGAGAGTGCGGTACTGGGCGTATTTTAAGCCTTAAAATTTCCGGAAATCTGATTCCGGAAGTTCTTTAAAGCTTCCATGCAGGGATTGACGGCTAATATACAGATCTTTTATTGATCTTGATGAGATGTCTATACTGATATAATATCTAACTCTTTAAAAATAATTCATAAACATGTCTTTCCGTCTTCCGGAAAACTCCTGTCAGGGGCCATGATTCTGCACTTGCCCGATGAAGTGTGATTTTTTCAGAGGCCGGAAGGGCGGATGTGCTATAATGCACGGGTTATATTTTATGTTTTGTTTGTTTTGTGAGAATCAGTGAAATGAGCGATAACGGGAACAACAATCCTCCTGAGGATCAGAACTCCGAAGAGCAGCAGCCCCGGACCGAGGATTCGCGTCTTCAGCCATTGAATATCAGAACGGTAAAAATTACCGAGCAGTTAAAGACGGCATTTATCAATTATGCCATGAGCGTAATTGTGGACAGAGCGCTGCCGGACGTGCGGGACGGTCTCAAGCCGGTGCACCGCAGATGCCTTTATTCCATGTATATCAACGGTTTTGACAGCTCCGGGAAAACCGTGAAATCAGCCAAGGTGGTGGGCGATGTTATCGGTAAGTATCATCCCCACGGCGATACTTCGGCCTATGACACCCTGGTTCGCATGGCTCAGGACTTCTCTCTCAGGTATCCTCTGGTAATCGGGCAGGGAAATTTCGGAAATCTTGACGGTGACAAGGCTGCGGCCATGCGTTATACCGAAATCAAGATGTCCCGTCTTACCAATGAAATGGTAATGGATCTCGGTCCCCGCAACGATTTCAAGGAAACCGTCGATCAGGTGCCTAACTATGACGGCTCCGAGCTTATGCCCTCAGTTATGCCGAACCGCTTCCCGAACCTTCTGGTCAACGGTTCCTCCGGTATTGCTGTCGGCATGGCCACCAATATCCCCAGCCACAATATGCGGGAGGTTATCGATGCCACCCTGGCCCTGATGGATAATCCGGATATCGGCACTGATGGTCTTATGAAGCACATTCAGGGTCCGGATTTTCCGACAGGCGGTATTATCTACGGTGTTTCCGGCGTAAGAGAAGCCTATGAAACCGGTCATGGTTCCATTATCATCAGATCCCGCACCCACATTGAAGGAAAACCGGGCGAGAAGCAGAGCATTGTTATTGACGAAATTCCCTATAACGTCAACAAGAAGGAGCTGGTAACCCGCATCAATGCCTGTATCCGGGAAAAAATTATCGAGGGCATGACCGATGTCAACGATTACTCCGGCCGCAAGCATGACGTGCGTATTGTTATCGAGCTTCGCAAGGGCGAGGCGCCGGAAATTATCCTGAACCAGCTGTTCAAGCGTACCAACATGCAGATCAGCTATGGCATTAACATGCTGGCTCTCAACGACGGGCACCCGGAGGTAATGAATCTTAAGCAGATTCTGGGAGCCTTTATCAAGCATCGCCGGGAAGTGGTTACCCGCAGAACCGTGCATGATCTCAGACGTTCCCGGAGCCAGGCCCATCTTCTGGAAGGCATTCTGGTGGTGCTTTCCAACATTGATGAGGTGATCCGGATCATCAGGGAATCCCAGAACAAGACTGAGGCCAAAGAGGGGCTCATGAACCGCGGCTGGAGCTTCTCCCTTCTTGACAACCTGATTGCCAGAGCCGCCGATGGCTCCGAAATCTGCCGGCCGGAGGATCTGGAGGATCCTTCCTATGGCATTCATGACGGTCTTTACCACATTTCGGATCGTCAGGCAGAGAACATCCTCAACATGCCGCTCCATCGTCTCACCGGCATGGCGTACAACGAGGTTCAGGACACCTACACGGATCTTGTGGCTAAGATTCGCGGTTTCCTGGCAATTCTGGAAAACGACGCTGTTCTGGAGGATGTTATCAGAAAGGAGCTTATCCAGATCCGCGAGGACTACGGAGATAAACGCCGCAGCGAAATTCAGGGCGAACGTCCTGAAATTACCATGGAGGATCTGATCGTTCCTGAAACCGCGGTGATTACCATGTCCCGTACCGGCTATGTGAAGTACCAGCCTCTGGCTGAATACCGCGAGCAGAAGCGCGGCGGCCGCGGCAAGAGAGCCGCCAGGGTTAAGGACGAGGATGTTATCGATAATATTTATATCGTTAATACTCATGATACCATTCTCTGCTTCTCCTCCATAGGCAAGGTTTATCCTCTTAAGGTTTACGAGCTGCCTACCTCTTCTTCACAGTCCAAGGGACTCCCGATTGTCAACCTGCTGGCACTGGAGGAGAACGAGCGTATTATCAGCATTCTGCCGGTAGATAAATTCGATGACGAACGCTACCTGATGCTGATTACCAAGAAGGGTCTTATCAAGAAGACCCGGCTGTCCCTCTTCAAGAATCTCAGAAAGAACGGCATTCTGGCTATCAGATTCATGGAAGGAGACAGTCTGGCAGGAAGTGCCATCACCGAAGGCAAGGATGTTATCGGGGTGTTCTCGTCCAACGGCTATGCCGTGGTATTTAACGAATACTACGGAGCCCAGGACGGCGCTTTCGATGAGGACAGCGATGCTCCGGAAGCCGAAGACGATACCGCCGAGGATATTCCTGAGGCAGAGGATACTGAAGATTCCGATGACGATGTTTCCGTTTCTGCGGAAAAGGATATCTCCTCCTACTGGAATCCGGCTCCCGATGCCAGGTGCATCCGTCCTTCCGGACGTTCCTCCAGAGGCGTGCGTGCCATTAAGCTCGCTCCGGGAGCCGAAGTGGTTTCCATGGTGGTCTTCAAGCAGGACGGCGGCATGGTGCTTACTGTTTCCTCCAGCGGTCTCGGCAAGCTTACTCCGCTTTCCAAGTACCGTCTCTGCAGCCGTAACTGCAAGGGAGTGATATCCATTAAGCTGACACAGCATAACGGCAGTCAGGCGCAGGTTGTCGGGGTGCTCCAGGTGCAGAAGGATGATCAGATCGTTCTTATTACCAGCGACGGCATTCTGATCCGTACCAAGGTAGAACAGATCAGAGTCTGCGGCCGCTTCTCCCAGGGCGTGAAGCTTATCAATATTTCTGATAATTCAGAGCTCATTGCCGTAGAGAAGGTTCTGAGCGAGGATCTGGAAAACGATGCCGAGATCCGCGGACTTAACGTTCCTGACAGCGAAAACACCGGTGCATCCGGAGAAGCTCCGGAAGCCTCCGGAGATACCGCCGCTTCAGAGACTTCCGGGGATAACCCGTTAGCCGCATCTGAGGCAGCTCTTCAGGACGGAGATTCTGTACCGCAGGAATAAGGGAGATTTTTTCCGATAAATTGGAAGGGCAGGACCGGTCAGGGTTCTGCCCTTTTTGTGTGCTCGGCATGTTCTATATCTGTAGGGTGAAAGTCCCGAACACGACCGCTGGTGGTAAGTGTTAGCGAATTGCAAGGTGGTTACAGTAATGTAATAGCTGAAAGAAGCAATAGTGAAATCCCGAACTGACGTACAGGAATCACTTCAGGCAGGCAGAGTGGATAAGAGTGCAAAATAACTCGAAGTCCGATAGCCAGACGGAAACTCTGAATGTAAAGGTGGCAGTGGTGGGAGGAAAGATGTAGGGCTTACCCGAGGAGATCCTGTCAGCTCATTAATGGGTAGTAACAACGAATGGCAGGAAGTCAGCAGAGGCCGTAGTAGCGAGGAGTATGCGTGTGAAGGGCCGAACAAAACGAGTGTGAAAATTTAAGGAACGCAGCCAGAGTCCAGAAAACAAGGCATAAGACATAAGCGACGGCCGGCCTGCAGGGAAAGATAGCACGGAATGTGAAGGATACCTCAGGGGTGAGAT
>NZ_KB899636.1:1902929-1944494 GCF_000378405.1 Succinimonas amylolytica DSM 2873
AATAGTCAGGGCCAGTGAGGAATCACAGTTCTTAGGTTTTGCTTTCACTCAGCGTGTGAGCCAAAAATTAAAGGACGCCTATCCGGGTACACGTTATTTCCCAACGGTTCATAAGAAGAAGCGTGTGAAGTTTGCAAACTCCGTCAAAGAAATCCTCGATAGAAGGGCAAAAGGTGGTATAGCCACGGTCAAGCGTAAGCTGGAAATGAAGATACGCGGATGGAGTAATTATTTCTACGGGGCTGTTCCAGACTCGTGGATGAAAGAAACGGATGCGTGGATCAGAAGGCGTGTCAGGCAGCTTCTCTGGAAGCAGTGGAAGAAGCCGGGCAAAAGGCTTGAGGAGTTCAGGAAAAGGGCGAAGCGAGTTCCTTTAAAATCCGAATATGCGTATTCCTCTAATAGGTACTGGACTATGTCCATGACTCCTGTAATTCACAGAATTCTTAGTAATAAGCGTCTGCTGAGTGAGGGATGGGCTACTTTGGAACAGTTTGCGTGGAAGGGCTGATATATTTACTTCTGCGTTTATCGTTTTGAACCGCCGAATGCGGATCCGCACGTTCGGTGGTGTGGGAGGGGTGAGTTAGGCTCCCCCTACCCGATGTCTGTACTCCGGGAAATATGCTTCAGGTTCTCCCTGCCGGGATTATTTTGGCAGGAACAGCCGGATCAGGGCTTAGGGGATTTTTGTCCGGTGCTGAATGCCCGGTGGCGATTTCTATATGCGCGGATTTCCCGGAGTCTGCGAAACGGCAGGGGCATTTATGATATAATTCCGCTGCCGGAGGCGTTTCTCCGGAGCTTTTCGGGGACACCGTTCGGACTGTCGCCGGACTGCGTGTGATATGACGGGCTTCCGGAATTTTTCCGGTGCCGTCAGAGGTGATAAAGGTACGGTTACCTTTATTCAGTAATTATCCATAGGCCGCTTAGAAATGAGTAAAGTTTATAATTTTTCAGCTGGACCTTCCATGCTTCCCGAGCCGGTGATGGCCAGGGCACAGAAGGAGTTTCTTAACTATAACGGACTGGGCATGAGCGTTATCGAAATGTCTCATCGTTCCAAGGAATATCAGGCTCTTGCTGACGAAGCGGTCCAGGATCTTCGGGATATCATGAAGCTTCCGGATAATTACAAGGTTCTCTTTATGCACGGCGGCGGCCGCGGCATGTTTGCCAGCGTTCCCATGAATCTGGCCGCCAAAGACGGTACTGCCGACTATGTTCATACCGGAGCCTGGTCCGGATATGCTCTTAAGGAGGCCAGGAAATATACCGGTGTTAACGCCATTGAACTGGAATGCCTGAATGAGAAGGGCCAGCATTCTCTGAATATGGATGCGCTGAAGCTGGATCCGCAGGCCGCCTATGTTCACTACTGCATGAACGAAACCATTCACGGCATCGAGATTTTTGAGCCGCTGAATACCGGCAGTGTCCCTCTGGTGGCTGATGCCTCTTCAACGATTCTGTCCCGGCCGGTGGATGTGAGCAAGTTCGGTATTATCTATGCCGGTGCACAGAAGAATATCGGACCGTCCGGTTTCTGTGTGGTCATTATCCGCGAAGATCTTATCCGCGAGGCAGCTCCCTTCACTCCCGATATCTGCGACTTCAGAATCACCTGCGACAAGGGATCCATGTTCAATACTCCGAATACCTTCGCCTGGTATCTTTCCGGACTGGTGTTCAAGTGGATCCGGGATGAGATTGGCGGTCTGGAGGCGATGGAAAAGCGCAATGCTGCAAAAGCCGCACTGCTTTATGATTTTATTGATTCCTCAGACGGCTACTACGTAAACAGCGTGGATCCGGCATACCGTTCCCGCATGAATGTAGTGTTCAATCTCCGTGACGAATCTCTGAATGAGGCCTTCCTGAAAGAGGCCAAGGAAGCCGGTCTGGTAGGTCTCAAGGGCCACCGTGTTCTTGGAGGCATGCGTGCCAGTCTTTATAATGCGATGCCACTGGAGGGCGTGCAGGCTCTTACCGAGTTTATGGACAGCTTTAAGAGCCGGCACTGATTCTCCGGGGATCTGAAATGACTCCCGCTCCTCTCCTGCCGGGAAAGGAGCTTTGAGCCGGATATGACCTGGCTCTGAAAGGCATGGCCGCGAACAGCGGCTGTGCCTTTCTGTTTTTGTTTTGGAGAAGGTTTTGTCCTGCGAATCCAGGAAGAGCCAATTTATTCAGAAGCCGCTAATTTGTAAGGACGGCAGTATCAGTCCGGACGCTTCTGCCCGGCAAGCCCTGCGGTCAGGGTGCAGCATTTCCGGAACAGGAGGTACAGCTGGTTGCGGATCCTGAAAATCCGGTTCTGCCGGGTTCCTTCAGGATGGTTCAGCAGAACGGAGACTACTTCTTCTGCGGAAGCCTCGCAGCCGGTGTCCCAGTTAAAGTAGCGGGGATAGAGGATAAGGGATCCGATAACCAGATCCGTAATATCGGTGATGACGTTTGCACGGCGTTTACGGGCCGCTACTGCAATTTCGTTTCCATCCAGCGCACAGATGTCTTCGGTAAGACCGTAGCCGGCGTAAAACGGCATGCCATAGCAGACCACCTTTTTTCCCCGGAGCAGAGCTTCAAAACCGGTGAGGGAGCACATGGTATGAATCTCGTCTGCGATTTCCGCCAGATCCAGAGGGCTGTAGCTGTCGGTGCACAGAAAATCGACATGATGCTTAAGCTCGTCCTTTTCCGGAAAGCCGTTGCGAAGTCCGCTCAGGACATCGGGATGGATTTTTACGATGATAAGTGCCCGGGGATTATCCTTCCGGACTCTGCGAATGAGGGAGAGATTGTTATAGCCCAGTCCGCCCAGAACCACCGAGGCATCCTGATCCACCTGAGCGGGGATAAAAATAACCCGATCGAATTTTCCGGGATTCTCCCGGAGCAGAGCGGCAACCTCGTGTACCGGATTAATGCGGCAGCCGCTGCGGTATTTTGTTATCCCGCCGTCAATAACGATCCGGCGGAGCCTGTCAGCCCGGGTGCGGAGTTCCTGATAATCAGAACGGGTACGGAGAGATGTCAGAATGTTTTCCAGATCCGACGGACCGGAAGGATCGTAGTAAATTCCGGATCTGTCCAGGGCCAGAGAGTAGGGATAGAAAAAGTTGCAGCCGAGGCCGTTGGATCTGATAAAGGCATCTTCGATTCTGATAACTGGAATGCCCCGGGCGGCGAGATCCCTAGCCAGATTCCTGAGTTTCGTACAGTGGGCTTCATTGGAAGCCCAGAATGCCACAATGTCATCGTCGCCTGGTTTTGCAGAAAGCTGCCCGGTGTTCAGCCGGTGTTTCAGACTTCTTATTCCGGCGAATCTGATCCGGTATCCCTTAAAAAACGCCGGCAGTACCCTGCGTTTCCAGAAGGTGGTCATTACAAAGGTTACAGTGGTCATAAAGCGAAATTCTCAGATCCGGGGAACGGAACCGGGAAGCCTTGTCCGGATGGCTATGAACAGCCGAAAATAAGCTCCCGTTTCTCCGCCATTATCTTTTATGGATAATAAACCCGGCACCGGCTAGGAGGCCGCCAATAGCTCCGTAGAGGTGGGACGGGGCCGATACCCTATAGTTTGCTGCCTCGTTCACCTGCTGTCTCAGCGAGGTGAAATTGAAATTGCTGCCATACAGGTTGCGGGTAATTTCGTCGAACCCGAACTGGGGATGATTGAAATCGATGTAGATTTTAATGCCGATAGCGGCCAGAATCACGGCTCCTTTCCAGTCCTTTTCCAGAAACAGTCTGGCCAGTGCTGCGGCGGCTGCCATGCCGTGCAGGGCTCCGGACATGCCGGCGTACTCCGTGGTATCAGTAAGGAAGAATATTCCCAGGGTGACACAGATTCCCGAAAACACAAACGAAGTCAGGCGGTGTCCCCAGGTGGCACATGATTCTCCGAAGAAGAAAAACCATATCAGAAACAGGCCGGCAAGATTTTCCACAAGATGCTGGGTGTCGTAATGGGCGAAATTTCCGGTCAGGAACTGCCAGTACTCATGTCCGTGAGAAATGTCCCAGCGGCTGAGACTCCAGATTACCGGATGTTCAAGCGAACACGCCAGAGCTGCGGCAACCAGAAGTGCAAATACAATAATGTTGATGACCTGTCCTTTCATAAGAAATCCTGATGAAGAAGAAACGGATGAAATATCTGAGAAAGCGGTACCCGGGATAAAAAGGGAATCCGATTCCGCCCAGATAATTATAGGCCTTTTGCGGAGCATTATCCATAACTTCAGGGACGTATTATTAAGGAGTGCCGAAACCTGAGAAGATCTTAAATAGAATTTGCCCGGATTTATATGACGGATCCTGCCGGTCAGTTTACTGCGGGAAAGCAGAACTGTTTATCAAAAATATCCGATAATCAGGAAATTATTAAGAGCGTGAACAACTCCTGAGGTGATGAAATACCGCGTTCTCCGAAAGTATATTTACAGGCGCAAATATCAGTATTGAAGTAAAAATGATACTGAGAATAATTCCTTACTGCCAGTGATAGGAAGGGAAATGTAAAAAGGAGAATTATTAACCGATTATCAGAAATGATGGCGGACAATGATGAAATTAAAAGGCTTCTCTATGAGAGAAGCCAAATCAAAAGAAGTAATAATTAAAAATTACTGAGCATTCATCTGCTGTTCGATGGCGGCAATTTCATCATCGGACATTCTGTAGTGTTCCTTGTCAGTAATTCCGTCAGCATCCATGCGTTCCTTGAGAGGAAGCGGAGTTTTGCCCTGACCGGTCCAAAGCTTTTCCTCGCCGGCAAGAGTGGTGTAGCGGTACTTAGGAACAACAGGCTTTCTCGGCTTGCGCTCTTTCTTCTCTGAAGGGGCGGTATTCTTAGTATAGTGAGCAAGGAAATCCTCTTCGGAGATGCCGGAGCTTTCGCGAATGGCATCAATCTGCTTCAGGGCTTCTTCATAAGCCTTAAGACGATTTTCGCGGTCGGCAATTTCCTGCTTGCGTTCCTCAATAACCTGATTAACCTTGGTGATAATATCCTGGAGTTCGGCTATGGTTAAATCCTTGGTAGCGGTTTTAAGTGATTTAACGGTGCTGAGAGCACTTTTTAAAGCATTTGCTTTGGTTTCATGAGAAAAAGCCATTATTCATTCCTTGTTATCTTTCTAATGAATTCGTTTACTCTATTATACACAGTTTTTTATGGTTTAAAATGTTTTTACTAATTTTTTTTTCAAACTTTAATAAAATCGAAATCAGCACTGCAAAAGTACCGGTTCAAATCTCGAAAAACGGTTAAAAACTAAACTAGATAATTGTGATAAAACCTGATAACTGAATTCCGGAACAATGCTGCGGTACAATTATTCAAATGCTTTTTAGGCGGCTTTGCCGATGTGTGATTATTGATTAATTATAGCGGTTGCGGAAGGATGATATTCCTGGTGTATATACAGGATTTAAATATTCGTCCGAATATGATAAATTCGTTATTTTCTGATGTTGCAAAATATTAAGTATCCGTATTTTCAGGAGGGAAGGATTAAATTCCCGGAGGAAAATCGCTCTTTCGGAGATATGAAAGCGGGCTCAGGAATTATGAGTATTCTGATTATTATGCAGTTCTGAGAAGCACCGGAATGGAGGAAATTGCATACACTTTTGCCGGGTAAAAAAAAACCGGCATAGCACCGGCTTTATAACAAGAATCGGAGATCAGCTCTTCATGAATTTTCCGGCCCATTCGTTGGACTGCTGATAGATTTCAATTGCCCGGGATTCGGTAATGCCCAGTCTCTTGGCACGGAGAGTTACAGTGTCAAAATCCAGATTTTCATAATCCTTTACGAAGTTGAGGTAGAAGGCCATCTCTCCCTTGTTTTTGAGTATGGCCTCCTTAATGGGAGCTGAGATGGGCATTTCGTCCATAATCTCCTTCATATCCTTCTGCATGATGGTGTCCAGGAGGGAAAACAGGCCGCACAGAAAAGCCTCGTCGGGATCCGTATGACCTTTTCTTTCCTTGGAAAGCATTTCGCAGAAGGCTGCTCTGGTCAGGGACATCTGATAGAGCTCTGAGGGGGCGTCATTCCCCAGTGATGTGGCGGAGATCAGGTATACGAAGCGCCGGAGCTCCTGCTTGCCCATATATACCACCGCATGGCGGAACGAGGTGATGGGCTCGGAACCGTAGCGGACGTTGTTGGCATAGCGCAGAAGCTTGTATGCCAGAGACAGGTCCTGCTTAAGCAGCTTTTCTACAGCGTCATAATTGATTTCAATAGAGGCAACCTCCCGGAAAAGCTGCATCACTGTCATTTGATTCTGGGATAGTGCACGATCCTTGACTATTATCGGTTTGGAGAAGAAGTAGCCCTGATAGAGGGTACATCCTATTTGCTGTGCTGCGTCAAAATCCTCGGGGGTTTCGATTTTTTCCGCCAGAAATGAGAGATTGGGGAAACGGGTATGCTTGGAAATATAGCTTCTGATAACCGGTACCGGATAGGCCCTGAAATCGAATTTAATAATGTCTACAAAAAGCAGGAAACGCTCCCAGTCCGGGCTCATGTTGAAATCGTCCAGGGCAATGCGGAATCCTTTTGATTTCAGACTCTTGATGTGCTCAAAAAGGGAATCGTTGGGCACGCAGTCTTCAAGAACCTCAATCACTACCTGGTCAACCGGCAGAAAATCAATGATGTTGTGTACAAACAGAGGATAGGGGAAATTTATAAAACAGAGCTTGTCGCCTACGAGAGATGAAATTTTGTTGTCTATAAACTGCTGTGTAATCAGGGTTGCTGTTGCAGCCTCTGCGGTGATTTCCTTAGGGTAGGCGTTAGTAAGCCCGTTACGATACAGAAGCTCATATCCTACTGTATTTTTATCGGCGTCTAGTATCGGCTGTTTCGCCACATAGGAGAACATCTCGCTCATGTTAAAAATCCCCTTCAGTACTGCTTTAAATACATATACCATTATCTTAATAAATGGGATTTTATAAAACCTGCAAATTGCAGTCAGTCAACAAGGATCACGTTTTTTTGGCAAATATCAATAATCTTTTAACACCAGTCCCAGAAAATTCAGTCATGCTGGGACAACAGGAAAATAAAATACTGTGAAAACGTTTGTGATATTTGGTGCGGCTCTAATTACCGGGAACGGATATCCGGCAGCGAAAACGGGAATTCCGGAACTGCCGGAGGTGAATATATTATTTCCGAAAATCCGGCCGCTGAAGGTGAAATCATCCGGTAAAGGAATGATTTCCGGGGGACGGAAAATAAAAAAGGCATGACCCAATGAATCATGCCGCAAAACGAAGTAAGAATAGATTTATCAGTGTAGTTATGTCTCCTTCATTATAATTATTTCAGAGTCTGCCGCACGGTCTCGTAAATCTCCCCGTTAAGACCATAAGGGTTAATGCCGCGCTTGGCTTTGGGCTTCTTATAATTCTTGTTTTTGGAAACAAGCTTATAGAGCTTCTTTCCGTCCCATTTTGAGGCGTCAGCCCCCTTGGACCAGCAGGCACAGGAGAGCTTTTCCATCTCCTCCTTGACCCCGGGATTGTTGTAGAAGGGGAGTCCGGAAAGGCCGACTATAGTCTTTTCCGGCCAGCGCTTCTGAGCCCATTCAATGATGGCGGTACGGCATTTTATAGGATCATCCTTCTTCCAGGATCCGGCGAAGGCTCTCCAGTATCCCATGTAGTCAACACGCTGATGCAGCCAGCCGTAGATGCCATATCTTCTGCGGTACATGAGTATGCTGTAAATTATGAAGATAATGAACAGGATTCCGGCCACAATTGCTGCAAACACCTTGTAGGCAGTTTTGGGATCGCGGGGGATGTAATCGCTGAAACTGAAGCCGTTGATATCATAGGTGGTTCCGAGAACGACAATGCTGTTGACCTTGCCGTCATTGGGGTTCTTCCATTCGATAACGCTCTGGTCTGCCACAAACTTGGTGTGGTTGCGCAGGGGAACGAACACCTGCTTGACAACTCTGGTGGATTTGAGCTGCTTGTTGCGCATGAGCTGTTCCGTTTCGGTGGTAACATCCTCATAGTACTCAAAGTCCATCTCGTTGAAATCCGGTACCGGAACCCGAGGCAGCTGGGAAAGGCTGTTGTTGGTGGCAATATAGGTAATGGTTCTGGTGATGGGGTCACCTACATGAATGTTTTCATCAACAGGATTCCACTTAACAGAAATGCTCAGATTGTCGGAGACAATGAGATTTTCCGGATTCGGTCCCACGGTGATGGTAACATCCTTGGCCTTCTGCATGAACTGGCTTTCCCCGTTCCCTGACAGAACATTGCCGCTGATAGAGGGGCCCTGAATGGTAATCTGGCCTTCCTTGGTAAATACCGCCTTGTATTCGCGGATGGTGGTCTTGTAGAACCGGTTTCCGGCGCTGGCCCGGCTGACGGTTCTCTCGGCAAACAGCTCAAAATGCACACCGGCTCCCTTAGGGGGAGTGTAGGTGGTGATTTTGACCTGCGGCAGATTGTCCACTTCTACGCGGTACATGGCCAGCTGGTTTTTTATGGGGTTCTGAGCCCTGAGCTGCGCTTTGATATAATTCTTGGCGCGAATGCCCTCAACCTGCTTTACCTTGAGGTCAAACTTGGGAGTGCTGAGATCCGAGGTATTGCCAACGGGCATGGGAGGGATCTTTATGAGACCGGCCCGGTTCGGCACCAGCGGTATTACCCAGGTATGGGTGTACTCATTGGTGCTGGAAAACACCACGTTGCCGACTGTAAAGTCCTTATTAAGCACTGTGTAGTTGAGATCCCCGGCGGATATCGGCCGCGGAGTTGTCAAAGCGATATACAGCTTGAATCCGGTACCGTCGTGGAACAGCACGGTCTTGTCGGTACTGATTTTGAAGGAGCTTTTCGTCGGAGCTGCAGCCGGCGCTGCGCCCGTCTGGTCGGCATTTTCTGCCGCATGCACCGCATCCAAAGCTCCCAGTCCCGAGAGACCGAGCAGAGCAAGGAGCATTACAGAAAAAAACTTACTGACTACCATAGCTGTTCCAAATTACCTCTTGCTTGTTTCTTTTTCTGCTGAAGAATGAACCGTTTCTGTAACAGACTGCCGCGTTCGCCCGGATCGATCATCACGGTGCTGGCTTCTGTGTTGACAGTATTCAGAGACTGAGCCGAGCTTTCGTCGATAACGCTTACCTGACGGCTTTTGCTGATCTCGTCCAGCTTCCTGAGATACTCGACAATAACGGTCTTGTTCATGCTGGCCTCGGAGTGATCCGGATTAAGCTCCAGAGCCTGTTCGTAAGCCAGAATCGCATCCTTGAGAGCTCCGGGGGTATTCATATGGGCAAAGCAGTTCCCGATATTGTATTTTGCTTCGGCATCGTTCCCAAGACTCTGGTATTCCTGCAGGGCCTTGTCATAGCGCCCGATGCGGTACCAGGCATTGCCGCGCCACATATGATCCTTCAGATAGAACAGAGCCTTTTCATACTGGCGGTCCTTGTACAGGAGATAGCCGTACTCGTTAGGATGCTTCTCGCCTTCCTCCTCGGTCATTTCAGTGACGTCAGCCAGTGCCGGGGTCGGGGTGAGCAGAGTGGCGGTTCCCACCATGAAGGCAAACAGCAGCGCAAAGAAGTAGTTGCGAACAAATCCGAATACGGAAAGCAGGGAAACCAGCAGGAAGATGTAGCCGATATCCTTGTTCTGGTACTTGCTCTTGGCAGTCTGCTGATACTTCGGGTGTTCGTAGCTGTACATCTGTTCCAGGTGCGGAGCCTCATCGTTGAACTCGTAGTAGATCTTGGCGCCGGAGCGCTTGGCAACCTCGTCAATGAGCTCGGTGTGCAGTCTTGCCATTACGGTTTCGCCGTTGCTGTCATGCATGAGCTCTCCTCTGAAGCGCACGGGCTTCCCGGTCGGGGTTCCGATGGCATAGATGTATACCGGATACTTGCAGCGCTGAATGAAATCCGATACCGCTATGAGCTCGTTTTCATCCTTGATGTCGTCGGTAACGAGCAGAATGTTGCCCGGGGTGTCCTGGCTGTTATTGAGAGCCTTCTGGGACTCCTGCTCGCGGTCAAGAACCTTTTCGGCCATCTCGAGAGCCTGAAGAGGATCAGATCCGAGAGTGGGCATGATCTCCGGGCTCATTTCCTGCAGAGAAAAGAGCAGGGTCGAGGTGTCGTCGGTCAGAGGCGTTACCACATAGGTATTGCTGGTAAAGCCCATAATCGATATCCGGCGGTGCTGCTTCGAAGCATTCAGAAGCTCGATCAGACTGAAACGGGCTCTCTGGAAGCGGCTGGGCTTAAGATCTGCCGCCATCATTGACGGAGAGGAATCAATAAGCCACACCCAGTTTTCGTCGGTCTGGAAGAGCTCGCTTTTCTGTTTAATAGCAGGACCGGACAGGGCGATCACTGCGGAAATATACGGAATGAGAAGCCAGCCGTATTTCTTCCAGAGCTTGGGCTTGGCGATCAGATCCTTTCTTTCCTGTTCGGTAATTTTTTGAACTCCGGGACGGGCATCTTCAACTTCGTCCTCAGATTCTGCATCAGCCTCATTGAGCTGGACGCGTTTCTTGGGAATAAGGAAATTAATGATGTCTTCCTTTATGAAGCTCTGCAGCTTGTAATTCTTGGCAAAATCTACATAGATGAATATCAGCGGCAGGAGCAGGGCGCCCAGCATTACCGGACGCAGCAAAGTAAAATCAACCATTGATTCTCCTTACTTGTATAGCTGTTGCCAAAGCCAGAATGAGGGAAATAATTAAAGGATAAAAATACAGCTCCCTTTCAGGCTGGAACGACTCGGCATCCGATTCTGTGGCTTCCAGGAAGTTGATCTCCTGATAGCGGCCGTGAAGGGATCTGCTGTCCCGGGCTCTGTAATAGGCTCCGTGAGTCGTTTCCGCAATTTTCTTGAGAGTTTCCTCGTCAAGCTCCGCGCTGGTATCATGGCTGTCAAGCCCCCGGTCGTCGGCAGAGAAAACGCCGCCGCCAAAACCGATGGTGTAAATCTTCATATCCTTGTCGCGGGCGATGGAGGCCGCTTCCAAAGGCTGAATGCCTTCAGCGGTGTTGCGTCCGTCGGAGAGAAGAATCATGATCTTCTGATTGGTGCCGGCCTCCTCAAAGCGTTCCACGGCAAGATTAATGGCATCGCCGATATTGGTCAGCTGTCCGGCCATGCTGGCATCAATTTCGTCCACCAGCTCTAAAAGAGATTTTTTATCGAAGGTCAGAGGTGACAGCACGTAGGCATGATCCGCAAACAGGATGACTCCCATACGGTCATTGAATTTGCCGTCCCGGTTTTCAATAAATTCCTTGAGCTGCTTCTTCACTACCTGAAAGCGCGAAATCGGCTTGTTGCTGGCATCATACATGTCCTGAATTTCCATGGAGTCGGAAATATCAACGGCCAGCATGATGTCACGGTGCGGCCGGTTGATGACTATCATGGTGTCAAGGTAATAGGGGCGCATTATTGCCAGTATCAGAAAAAACCAGGCAGCCATGCCCAGCCCGAACAGGAAATAAACCTTGTTCTTGGGTTCATGCGGCAGATAATGCGGCAGCGAGGTAATGTAGATAAACTCGTTTTTCTTGCTCTTGCCCGGAAGAACTCTGATGATCAGGGGAAGAAAAACCAGAAGGATCATCCAGAACCAATGGAATCCTACCTGAGTACCCATAGTCTTCTCCTTAGGTTTGCAAAGAGCCATTTCTTACACTGAGAAACAAGCATTTTCTTTTCTTTATCGTTAATGCCGATGTTGTGATAATCGTAAATTACCTGATTCCAGGCGGTGGTAAAAAGCTCAAAGCTGGTACCGTTGCCGCCTTTGACATGGCTGTTATTGGCAGTGGACTGTTCGCGTCCGGAGGTTCTCGAGGCCTGATACAGGGTGGCTACCTTTTCAAACTCCGAATCACGGATCTGCTGCTCCATATACTTGCTGCCGGACTTGAAGGAGTTAAGAGCTCCGTTGGAGATTATGTCCTTCTGTACCGGTACGGAATCCGGACGATCCAGAAACTCAAGCCACTTTTCACCGCAAAGACCGGCAATGCGATCGCGAGGGTACATAATAAGGGCAGTTTCCTTCAGCCAGTAGTTTATGAGAGGAACAAAGGCCTCGCTTTTTATGTCAATCTTGCGAAGGCGCAGATAAGCCGCAAAGAGCGGGAAGAGACGGTACAGCACATAAAAAATCATGCCGGCCACAACAATTCCCAGGATAACCCAAAGCCACCAGACGCTGTAGTCCGACGGAGGCACACCCTCGTGAATATCCCTCAGAAGTGAATAGTCAAATTCCATTTACTTCACCTCGTTTTCGCTGTCGCTAGTGTCCTGCTCTTCTCTCTTTCCCAGCAGCGGGTCTGAAACATCTATGCAAATGTTTTTCTGAGAAGCTTCGGTAAGCATGCGGTTAATATTGTGTATGCGGTGGACTCCGATACGCCGGTAGTTGTCAACAAAATCCTTGTTGAGAGAGCTGATGAAGCCCTGATTGTTTCCGGTGTTGATGCCCACGGTACCCTTGCCGTCAATTTCCATTTCCAGCTTGTCATATATCTGATAGGTTCTCACAATGTGAGACTTGTTGAGTCTTCTCAGATACAGCCAGGCATTGTCGTTCAGACGGTAGAAGTCGCTGATTATGTGAAAGACGCTTCCCGGGCGGGCGTGGTTTACAAAAATTTCCAGTCCGTTGCTTATGGAGTAATCAAAATTCTGGCGTCTCAGCCCGATTTGGTATGCTTCGTATACCTTGCGAATCCAGGCTAGCATGTCGCCGCGCATTCCGCCAGGCTTGTGTCGTATCGGAGTGTCACCGAGAATTATCATCCCGCCAACCTTGTCCTTCATGTCAAAAGCCTGCCAGGCGCAGGATGCTGCGATCAGCGATCCGAAGCGAGCCTTCAGCTGTCCCTGAGATCCGAAATACATGGCCGGATCCAGATCCAGAATAATGTATACGTTACGATCGCGCTCTTCTCTGAAGAGCTTGGTAAAGGTTTTTCCGGTGCGGGCAGTTATTCTCCAGTCTATGGTTCTGATATCGTCGCCCGGCTGATAGGAACGAACCTCAGAGAATTCCATTCCTCTGCCGCGGCTGTTTGCTCTCAGGAGACCATAGCGCTGACTCGCAACCATGATGTTGGGTAATAGCTGTGACAAAGGAGGAACCAGCATCAGTTCCTCAAATTTAAGCTCAATCCCGTTTGGCATTGTTTAATCCTTCTGGTGCATAACGGTTTGTCACGAAAAATGCTGTTTGATACAAAGAGAAGCAGAGTGTTGCCTCTGCTCCTCTGGTCTTTATACCGATCCTCAGGCTACCACTACCTTCTTGGTAAGGAGCTCGATGACTCGGTTGGCATCCACGCGGTCAGCTTCCGCTTCCATTGTCAGGAACATACGATGTCTGAATACCGGATAGACGCAGTACTGAATATCTTCAGGTGCTACATAGCTCCGGCTGTCAAGCCAGGCGTTAACCCGGGCACAGTTAGCCAATGCCATGGTGGCACGAGGAGATACACCGCAGGCAATCCATCTGGCCAGATCAGTGGAATCGTAGCTGTACGGACGACGGGTAGCCATAGTCAGATTGATGATGTAGCTTTCCAGAATATCCGGCAGAGTTACCTCAAGAACCTCTCTTCTGGCCGCGAACAGCTCGTTCTGGGTCAGTGAAGGCGGCTCCTCGCGGGCTGCGTTTCTGGATTCAAGATGGTTCAGTCTGAGAATCTGCAGCTCGGTACCCTGATCCGGATAGTTAAGCTCCAGCTTAAGCATGAAACGGTCAAGCTGAGCTTCGGGGAGCGGGTAGGTGCCTTCCTGTTCCAGAGGGTTCTGGGTAGCCATTACCAAGAACAGATCGGGAAGCCGGTAAGTCATCTTGCCGATGGTAATCTGTCTTTCAGCCATCGCTTCCAGAAGTGCCGACTGCACCTTTGCCGGTGAACGGTTGATTTCGTCCGCCAGGAGCAGGTGGTGGAACAGAGGACCAGGCTGGAATACGAAAGTACCATCCTGAGGCCGATATATATCTGTACCGGTAAGGTCGGCAGGCAGAAGATCCGGTGTGAACTGAATACGGTGAAAGCGACCTTCGATGCATTCGGCCAGGAGCTTGATGGCACGGGTCTTTGCCAGTCCGGGAGGTCCTTCTACAAGAATGTGGCCATCAGCGAGCAGCGCTGTAAGCAGTCCGTCTACCAGCTCTGGCTGGCCGACGATGTTGCGGTTCATATACTCGCGAACCTTTAACACAGCTTCATTAGACATGAAAATAAAATCCTTTTTTCTTATCTGCGGCATATACCGCCAGAATCAATATCGGGAATCCGTCCGGATTCGCCTCAATATAGCAGCCGCGGCATCTTCACCTCTGTTCTGCTTCCTGAAAATTACTCGCCTTAACAGGAAAACGGCAGGGGGCAGACTGAAAAGTCCGTCGGTGCTCAGATCTGTTTTAAGATAATGGAAAAATTGCGAGTCTGTTAATTTTTTCGCTCAGCAGGCTTTCAAAATTGGTCTTGTATCACTTTTTAGGACTTTTTGATACTCTGCCGGCAGGGAAGCTGGTGTATTTTTGTACAGGGCGATTTTTTTCGGCTGAACCGGCTGAAAAGGATTCTTTTGTTGTGATTTTCAGGGGGGACTGTACAGATGAATGCCAGAGATGCTGTTGCCGGGGGCGGATTGGTAATTCTGATGCGTCATGGTGATTATTCAGTTACTGCTGACGGCCGCAAGGGGCTTAATGCTGCCGGAATTGCCGCGGCTGAACGTTCGGCGCGCTTTATAAGCGAGGAACTCGGGATTACCGGGGTTTCCGCGCTGTTTTCCAGTGATGCGGAGCGGGCCTGTGAGACTGCCGAGATTGTAGGACGGCATTTAAAGTATGAGGAAAGAATTCAGGATGTGGCTCTCAGGCCGGGGGGATCCGGAATTGCCGAGCTTGTTTTCAGCGAGTACTGCGAAAAAAGAGTGATAATCGTAACTCATATACCGGTAATTGAGACTCAGTATGCAGCATTCCTGGGCCGAAATGCCTTTTTTGAGTTTCGTCCGGCTGCGCTGACAGTATTAAAGTATATTCCTGGAAAGTTATGCTATGAACAGATAGCTTCATTCCCTGAGTGAGTTCAGATAAAACCGGGGCCGGGAGGTTCTAAGAGCCCGGGAAAACGCTCCGGGGCTTTCTTTATTGGTTTCCCGGGGCGGCTTTCTGGGGGCTGGTGCCGGTGTTCCCGTGGCGGGAGTCGGATTTCTGAGGACTCTGCGGTTTCGCTTCTTTTTTCAGGAGAGTGTTTTTATGTGGAGCGGATCAGGTATTTGAACATTGCCGGGCGGCTTTTTCCTGTTAATCAGCCAGGTTCTCTTTTTTTTTCACTGGCACGGGGTATGATGTAAAACGGGTTCAGGGAAGAACCCGCCGATGGTCCAGGAGTTCAGGGCTGGCTGCAGTCTCGGTTTTTTTGAGAGGATTTTTTCTTTTGCGGATAACAGGAAAACAATCGCCTATGCTCCGGGTATTCAAAAAATTCACGCCGGTTCTTATTGCCAGGCATGTCAGGACCTTTTACAGGGGACAGTTTTCAGTACAGGGTGTCGGAACCTACGAGTTCGACAGGGGCGGGGTGATGCCCCCCAGAGATGCCGACAAGAGATCTCTGGCCATAGTATCCGAAATAAACAGAGAGATTCAGCGCTGCAAGGGAGCTGCCTGAACTGATATTTCCTTCTCTGATATCATTTTTTTTCTGCAGGGATGCTGTGTTCCTGCTTTTTTGTCCGTTTCTTTTTCTGCATTCTTTCCCGGATTGCCGGTCTTTGGTCACAAAATATTCATCTGAAATCCTCAAACGCTGTTTTTTCTACGGCGGACGCATTATTGACGCTATAATTCAGGGAAAATATAGGTAATATGGCGTAAGACGCTTTGTTTTGTTAGGGCATACCACCATGAGTGATAGTAAATCTTTTAAAATTCCGGAGCTTCAGAAGTTTCCGGAAAACATCGAAACCGAATTTGTCGATGAAATGGTAACCGTTAATGATGCTGTACGCTATGCAACCAGCTATCTTATTGAAAGCGAGGTGTTTCTCGGACATGGCACCCAGAGCTGCTGGGATGAGGCCATGTATCTGGTCATGTGTGCCATCAATCTGGATCCCCCGGCTGATTCCGAAACGCTGGAGACGCGTCTTTCGGTACGTGAAAAGAAGAATATTGCCCGGCTGCTCATGTCCCGGGTAAACGATCGCGTTCCTGCTGCCTACCTTACCGGGAGAGCCTGGTTCTGCGGTTTGGAATTTTATGTTGATGACCGGGTTCTCATTCCGAGATCTCCGATTGCCGAAATGATTCAGGCCAGCTTCAAGCCGTACCTTAAGCACTATCCCCGCAGAATTCTGGATATGTGCACCGGAAGCGGCTGCATTGCTATTGCCTGTGCCGATATGTACCGCAAGGGAACTACTATTGATGCCGTCGATATCAGCGAAGATGCTCTGGAGGTATGTTCCGTAAACATTGCCAATTACGGCCTGGAGAATGTGGTATTCCCATACCAGAGCGATCTTTTTGCCGAGATCCCTGATGATGAGCGCTACGATCTCATTGTCTGCAATCCGCCGTATGTGGATTCCTGCGATCTGGAAAATATGCCGGAGGAATATTCCCATGAGCCCCGTCTGGCTCTGGAGGCCGGTGATGACGGGCTCGGCATCGTGAAGAGAATTCTGGCCTCCGCCTCCTACTATATGGCCGAAAACAGTATTCTGGTATGCGAGGTCGGTAACAGCAGAGTGGCTCTGGAGGAGGAATTTCCGGAGGTGCCGTTCCACTGGGTGACCTTTAAGAACGGCGGGGATGGTGTTTTTGTGCTGACGTATGACGAGCTTATTGAATTCGCTGAGATTTTCAGCGTTTACGGTCAAAAGGAGGAAGCGAAATAATGGCCGGAAATACTTTTGGAGAGCTGTTCCGGGTTACCACCTGCGGTGAAAGTCATGGCTATGGTCTGATGGCTATTGTTGACGGATGCCCTCCGGGAATGGAACTCTCCGAGGAGGATATTCAGCCGGATCTTGACAGAAGACGTCCGGGTACCAGTAAGTTTACTACCATGAGAAACGAGCCGGATACAGTAAAGATCGTTTCCGGCGTGTTTGAGGGAAAAACCACGGGCACCCCTATCGGTCTTCTGATTACAAATGTTGACCAGAAATCCAAGGACTATGCCGATATCGCCAGAACTTTCAGACCCGGTCATGCTGACTATACCTACATGCAGAAGTACGGGATCCGGGACTATCGTGGCGGCGGGCGGTCATCCGCTCGTGAGACCGCCATGAGAGTGGCTGCCGGAGCTATTGCGAAAAAGTATCTGAGCTCCAAGAGGATCTCTATCAGGGGATATGTCCGGCAGGTCGGTCCGATTTCCTGTTCGCGGGTAGTGCCGGGAGACCGGCAGCTTAATGAGTTTTTCCTGTGTGATAATGCCATGGCAGATCAGGTCAGGGAATATCTGGATGGGATTCTCAAGACCCGGGATTCCTGCGGGGCTCTGGTGGAGGTAACAGCCTCCAATGTTCCCCCGGGACTGGGTGAACCGGTTTTCGGCCGTCTTGATGCCGATATCGCTGCGGCTATGATGGGGATCAACGCGGTTAAGGCTGTTGAGATTGGAGACGGTTTTGCGGCTGCTGCTTCCCGGGGAACAATGTTCCGCGACGAAATGACTCCTGACGGATTTCTTTCTAATCATGCCGGAGGCATTCTGGGCGGTATCAGTTCCGGGCAGGATATTGTGGTCAGAATGGCTCTGAAGCCGACCTCCAGTATCCTGACTCCCGGACGTACCGTTGATGTTGACGGTAAAGCCACGGAGATTGTCACCAAGGGGCGGCATGATCCCTGCGTGGGGATTCGTGCAGTGCCTGTGGCCGAGGCTATGCTGGCGCTGGTGCTGATGGATCACCTGATGCGTAACCGGGCACAGAATGCCGAGGTTACCTGCAGTACGCCGGTAATTCCGGGGAACTCGTCCGCTTACTAGTAAAATCAAATACTGCTTTCAGAAACGTCATGACTCTATGCGGGTTATGGCGTTTTTTTTATGTCTGCAGATTCGGCAATTTCCAGGTGCTAAGTTTTTCTTTGGTGGCGGAGTGTAAAAAATGATGGGCCGGGGGCCTCCTAAAGGCACTTCCGGGGTGGTGACCGAAACCGCTTTAAAAAACGGAAAACCTTGGGCAGGCTAATGTCCTGTGAAGGGGGCAATGTTGATGATAGGGTAATTGAAATCATATGACGGAGACTGTTTATATTATTGGTTATGGACCTGTTCCTTAGTATCCGGATTTTTTTTGTTGTTGTTTGTTTGTTTCGTAATAATACTGCTGTTGCTGAATTGATATTGTGTATGGTGGTGATATGTCAATAAATAAAAGACATCTTCGATCTGTTTTACAGGGGGAAAATTATTATGCGGTGGTTGTTCTGCTGTGATTTATGATAATACTTGCTTATTAAAATGTTGTAATGGTCTGAGAATGTGATTTTATTTTATTTTTTTTTTTTTAATATTTTTTATTTTTGACTATTGCTGCTTTATTTGTTTTATTAATTTTATAGCATATATCGCTCTATTATAATCTGCTGGGCCTGGTCTGTTTCTAATTTGTAGAATGTTATAGTGATTTATCCTTGTGGAAGGGGTTTATTGTTATTTTGTTATTGTTATTGTTATTGTTATTGTTATGAATGCTATACGTTGCTTGATTAGTGTTTTTGTAATGGCAATTTCTGGTGAATTGCCAGAATTTAACAACTGTTATTGAAATAATGAGACCTGTTTATATTAATATTATCTGTTATGATGGGCAGATTATCTGACAGTGTGGAGCTAGGGGTTATGCTCCTGGAAATTAATAACTAAAATCATAATTAATCATAGAAATGTACAGAAAATTAATAAATTATTCAGGTTGCTGATATGTATATATATTATTAATAATCGCTATTGCGTATTGTTGTAAGGTGTTTTGATCAGCTATGTCAGTAAGTGTTAATCATAAGTATTAATATTAATAAGATGTTATGTATTAATACTGATTAATGCTTTGTTTAATTTGATTGAAATGCCGCTTTAGCAGGAATCTGAGTAAATTTTTTCTATGTGACGTATTTAAGATGTAATACACTCCCTTTACTGTAGTAAATGCAGTTTATCTTTTGTTTTTTATCCTTAAATATTATTACGGATGTGTTGCACAAGGTGTAGCTATACTTATTTCTTGCGGAGATTATGTGCAATGTTGTTGTCTTTGTTTTTATAATGCTGTATCCCTGCCCTTTTCAATAGTGGTGAAGCTGGTTGTTTATATGCTGTTTGCTATTTTAACAATGTTTTTATTCAGTGTTTTATCTTTGGTTAAGTGTGGATTTTATTAAAGGTGGTGAAAATATCGATTATTAATTTGTCTGGTCTCTTGAAAGAATATGAGATGTTTGCAGGAAAGCAGTAAAATTCTGGCAGATAGTATCTGATAATGACTTCTTTATATCATAATATGATAGCTATTTTAATTTTGCTGTATGAAATAATCAGGCTTTTTTGAGTCGGAATCTTTTTAGGATAATAATGCTGATTTCCGGCCGTTTTCTTAATCTGAGCCACATTATGATGTTTTGGCATATGCGGATATTTCAGAGAACTCATGTTTATCTCTCCCTTGGTATGGGAGTTGCTGCAGCCGGAATCCTGGCGGAATACTTCAGAAAGGTGTGTTTATTTTTGCTTTTGTTGTTTTTTTGTTAACAGCTTTCGGCTATCATACGCGCGTGGCTTCGGTAAGAAGAGTTTTATTCCGACGGGATACGTTTTTAAGACCGGTGTTTCGTCTGCGGTATCCTGTTTTTTTTGTACGGATGCTATGGACTTTCTTGTAATTTATTGTCTTACTTCAAGTTTATGACGTCTCGCTAGGCGGCTATCATTACATAGCAATATATAATTATGCGAGCAACCAGGCGGCACTGCGGTGTTACCGGTTTCGTTTTTTATTTGAGGCTCTCCGTGAAGAGATTTGTCTAAAATGCGTTTTTTTGAAAATCTGTTGTTTGTAGTACTGGCGCTGGCCATAACAGTAGTTGTTAATCTGACGGGGTATGGTTTTACCGTTCCTGTTCATCTTTCTTTCGAGCTGCAGTCGAATACTGCTGCCGATGTTCGCATTTTCTACAAAAATGACAGTAGCGACCGTTTTATCAGGGACTATTCTGTTTCCTTCACTGCCGAGCAGGGGGATGATTTCCACAGGTATGGGTTTGATCTGCCAAATCTGCGCTCAGTCTCGCAGCTGTCCCTCCTTTTTGATGATTCCGCCACCGGAAATGTCTGTATCCGGGCACTGACCATCCACGGCTACAATCAGGATTTTACCTATAATTTCATGCAGTCGGTGCTTAGCAATATTTCCATGTCCAGCAGCGACGAGCAGGGGGAAAGCGCCTGTTTTGTCTTTTACCAGAGAAGCACCGCCGAACCGGTTTTTTCTGACCGGCCCCAGATTATCACCCAGCGCTTTGATGTTAACTCCATTGTTGACCCCTACAATCCCTGGCAGGGGCTTTTCTTTGTGGCGCTTTTCATAACCTTCAAGCTGGTTTATGGCCTCATAATGCGCATCGGCAGAAGGGTGCCGTGGCGCTACAGTCTTGTCGAGAACGTCAGAGCTCTCATGAATGCCGCCGGATGGATTTTTGTTCTGGTGTACATTTTTGGAGAGGTTATTGATGCCTATGCTCTCCACAACAGAGTCCTCCTGATAGGGACTCTGACTGTTGGCCTCGGTTCCTTTTTCTATACTATTAGAGGTTTCTTTGTCCGGCATGCCCACCTGACCCTGACCGTTCTGGTTCTCGTTCTTCTGATGCTGGTGCGCTATGCAGTGTTCAAGAGCGAAGTTGGTACCATTTACCGTAATGAGTTCATGGGCTATATCCATATTGTCAAGCAGGAGCTCCCGTTTGACGTCGGAGCGGTGCTTCTCATTTCTTCCGCCTGTGTCATAAGAAGAAGGTTTGTCCGCAATCTGATCCTGGTCGCTGTGGCTCTGGGACTGGTGCTGATGTTCCTGGATTACGGTATTAATACCGGCAAGGATACGGATCGTCTTATTTTTACCTCTCTTGATTTTTCCAAGCTGAACTATCAGGATTTTGTTACCCAATCCATTCTGTTCTTCCAGACGGTGCAGGGCCTTCTGACAGCAGTTACGTTTATTGTGATTCTGATAACCCTGTCCCTGGCCTTCGGTAAGAATAAATCCGAAATGGTAATGTCTCCGGCCCGGATCTGGTCTTATCTTTTTATTGAGTGTCTGGCTGTCTGGGGGTATTTCGCTAATATCGGCACCAGCAGCGTTTATGATGACAAGTTCTACAATCTGGTGGAGGTCAATCGCGGCATTGAGAACCTTGATTTCTCAATGATTACCGCCTCCTCCAGCGAAATCAGCACTGTCAAGCAGGGCCTTAATTCCCATAAAAATGTTATCGTTCTGGTGGTAAATTCCCTTTCCAGTTTTGGAAGCCGTCTCTACGGCGGGGAGAATCTGACCCCTAACATTGATGTAATTGCCAATCATAATATCTGGTTTAAGAACTACTATGCCCTGGGCTATGATGATGAAACTGCCAATTATACCTTCCTGACCGGGTATCCCTTCCTTCATAATGGCGTGGGGCTTGAAACAAAGGGGCTCTACGGAAGGTCGCTCCCCTATGTCATGAAGAATGCCGGCTATGCCACCATTATGGCCTATGCCTACAAGCCCAGTCCGGTCCAGAAGGTGCAGTACGATAATTCCGGTTTTGACTATCTGGTGGACTATCTGGATTCCCGCTTCCCGGAAACCGCTCCCCGTTACCGGTCAGACGCTCTTGATGACAAGGTGTTCCTGGGGGAGATGGCCAGGAAAGTGGAATACTGGATGCGCACCGGAGGCAAAAACTTCTTTGTACAGATCATTACCGGTTCTGGAATTGCGCCTTTTGCCGTTCCGGTAGAGAACCGTATTGATCCCAGTCAGAAGGAGTTCAACTTCGACAAGGTAATGCAGTTTACTGATGAGGCGGTGGCTCATTTTGTACAGGATCTGACCCGTATAAACTACTTCAGAAACGGAATTCTGGTTATTACCGGGAATCACAGAGCCTCCATACCCATCAGCAAGAGGGAATTTGACACCTATGGCAGGCTTTCCGTTGCCAGAGTGCCCCTTATTATCATTGACAAGAATGTGAAGACTTTTGTTTCCACCAATGACATTTCCTCCGCTTCTCTGGGAGAAATCATTCAGTATCTGACTCTTGATACGTATTCCGGAAGCTCCCTTCATGTGAATCCGTTTGTAGAAAAGGTTAATGAAACCATTGTCTATCAGGAACTCTCTCCGAGAAACGAAATTCTCATCAAGGAAGGCGATAATGTGGGAACCTTTGTTATTGCCGGAAACCAGTCCGAGATTACCGGTACCCTCAGAAACAAGGATGAGGTGTTTGGGAATATTCTGTCGCTCCTGCGCGATACGGACACTCTTATCAGCAATGTGGAGGAACTTCCTGAAGATCAGCGCTACCGGAAGTCCAGCGAATGGTTTGAGTCAGCCGATCCCAAAAAACGGAACCTGAAATAGGCAGCCGTGGTCTGGTGGTGTTTCATGACTGCGGAGAATAGCACGAATTCGCGTCCTGGCAGTTTCCTGCAATTTCTGAAGAGTTTTTTGCGGGGGGCCCTGCCGGATGCTTTTTTTCTGGCTGTGCTGGTCACGGCCGGCATGGTTCTTATGCTGCCCGGACTTCTCACCGAGGTCAGATTTTCCTGTGAAATCGCACCGGCCCTGCCTGGTGATTATGAGGTTACCGTGGGATATGCCACGCCCCTCAGCAGGAATTATTTTGCTGAAAATACCCGCACTCTGAAGCTGAATTTTCCGGCCGGAGCATCCGGAACTCCCGATTTTCAGAAGATAGACCTGAGTTTTCAGAGCGTGCTTATCACAAACGTCCGCCTCAGCTTTTCGGAAACCACCAGCTTCAGAATTCGGAATCTCAGGCTTGAAGGATTCGAAAGCTTTCGGCTGGAGGATTATCCGGGACTGGATCTGGACTGCTCTCCGGACTGCATGCTCCAAAGACCGGAAAGCAGTCTGATTTACGTGCAGCCGCAGCGGTTTTCTTCCGAAATCATGAGCCTGAAGGCTCATAACGATCCTCTGACAGTTTTTACCGGATTAAACCGGCCGGTGCTGTACTTTCTGTCTTTTCTGGCTTCCTTTACGGTAATTGCGGCCCTGGCACAGTTTTTTCGGATGCATCTGATTCTCTGGTGCTGGGCGGCGCTGCCGGTTATTCTGGGGTATGCCCTGAATCTTGTGGTGGCCTTTTTTCCTGATATTTCCCGGGTTTACCGCAGCGAGTTTTCTCTGGGGGTGCTTAACGTTTTTCATCAGTATGGAGTTTGCTTCTTTATCCTGACAGGATGTCTGATTCTTTCTTCCTGGAAAAGGTTCTGGCAGATCCGCTGGCTGGGTATTTTGCTGTTTTTCCTGTTTTTTGCGGTTAATATCACCGATTTTTTTATCCTGCGGGAGCTTAATTCCAGGCTGACCATTGATGCCGTCCGGAATTTCGGCTGGGATTTTGCTCTGGGAGCGCCGCTGGTCCGGGATTTTGTATTGTCTCTGCCAGGAATTGCGGCGCTGTTTCTGCTTTTCTTTTATGTGCGTTTTGTCAGTATTTCATGTTACGAAAGCAGGAATCCGGAATATCCGGCGCTCTTTTCCGGCAGTCTGGTTCTCCTGGCTGTCGGGCTGCTTGCCTGGGGTGAGCCGAGTCCCGGAAGCACGGTGGATGACTACGATTTTGCCAATTTTTTCACGGTGAATTCCTCAAGACATGAGGTGCGCTATTCTCCGGACAGCCCGTACAGAAACAGTATTCCCGGGGCAAAGGTGATCCCGGGGCTTAATTCCCGCAAGAACGTCATTCTCATTGATCTGGAATCCTTCAGCTCGTATCAGAGTATGTTTTTCGGTGGGTTCAGCAATAATATGCCGGAGCTGGATCGTCTGGCGAAAAGCAATGTCAGCTTCACCAACTACTACTCCAACGGCTATGCCTCTGATGTGGCCAATTTTGCCATTCTGACCGGCTTTCCCTATATAAACGGCTGGCGCGGGGTAACGGACCCGGCATATTTTGACCGGGCGCTTCCCCGGATTTTAAGTGCCAGCGGGTATCATACCTCCGTCATGTACTCCTCCCGAAATGTTTTTCATGCGGACGAGCTCCTCAGGCGGGCCGGCTTTGATGAATTCAGTGATGGCAGTGATCCGCATTATGCCATTTCCGAAAGACTGACCTTTAATTCTGTCCCGGATCGGGATCTTTTTGATAATCTTTATCAGCGGGTTTCCCGCTGGAAGCCGGGTCAGGCGCCATTTTTCACCATGGTGCTGACAGCAACCACCCATGCGCCTTTTCTGATGCCTCTGACACATACCGCTTCCTACGAAGGGACTTTGCGGTACACGGATCGGGAGCTCATGGAGCTGGTCGCCAAGCTGCGTTCCGTCAGGTATTTTGATCACGGCATCATGGTTATTGTGGCGGATCACCGGGCAATGCTTTCCCTGACCCTGGATGAGCAGATGCAATACGGAGAACGGGCTTTGGGCCGCGTTCCACTGGTGATCATTGACCGGTCTCTGGGCAGCCGGGTTTTTCGAAACAGCGTGGGACATGATTCTCTGGGCTCCATTATCAGATATCTGATCCTTGACAGCTCCGAGGTTCAGGAATGGCAGTGCAACCCCTTTGCGGATCCTGACTGTCAGGAGGATGTTTTTTATCAGAAGAAGGGGCCGCGGGATGAAGTGCTGGTATTTCGCGGTAACGGCGATATTTCCCGGATAGCACTGGACGGTGATGCAACGGACATTGTCTCCGGGGCGCGGGAGAACCGGGAGCGGCTTTTGCGCGACGTATACTGGTTCCGCAATGATCCGGAATTCGGACAGAAATAAGGGCGGAATTAAGAAGGGCCCTTTTTTTCCGTTTTTTCCGGAGGGGCCCGTTTTAAAACAGTCCGCCGTTTTCCGGAGAAAAGATCCGGAATCTGGCGTCGAAATCAATGCAGATGTTTTCCGCCAGCATTTCCTTTCCGGGCAGGTCGGAATTCATAATAAAGTTCCGGGATTCCGCTTCTGAGACTCCTCTGGTAATGATATCAGCGTCCGGAGCGTAGCTGATATGCCAGAGCTCCCCGGAGGTGCTGGAGGTGGGGGCGGCATAGGGCCGGAAGAATCCGAATTCCTGCATTCTGGTATCCAGCCACTGCGAAACCGGAGCCTGCGGTCCGGAGCTGTATTCCCGGTTGGTCAGCTCCAGAGCCCCTCCTTCAGGAATCAGATCCGGATCATATACGTCGATGTCCGTGCCGTAGTGATGCCGGGAAAGCCCGGGAACGGCACTGAATACCAGAATAGCCCGGATTAGTTCTGCAGGGGATAGTTTTGTGATATCCAGCGGTTTTTCCTGGCGATCCAGTACCGGTCTTATGCCGGTCATTTTTTCGGTAAAGATGAGCTTCTGCCTTTCAAAATTCCTGAAGGACGAAGCGGCCCGGAGATTTATACCGTCCTTAAGGGCTTCCTTCTGCATGTTCCGGAAGGCCATGCCGGCTCCCGGAGTCAGTCTCACTGCCGGGGCTTCCGGCGACAAAGACAGATGGATTTCCGTGAGACCGTGGATGATGAGCGGAAGATCCTGGTAATGTGAAAATGACGGATACGGAAGATGCGGCATAGAAAACCCCGGTTACATACAGTGGCGGCTCAATCGTTTTTCGGCAGTTTTCAGGTACTGCCGCGGAGAGTATATTGAATTTTGCCCGGGCACTCAACTCCGGGATTAATAATCTGCGATACCGGGGTTACCGGTACCGCTTTTCCCGGTACGGGCTTCAGGCGGGCATATCCGTACGGAAAGGATCTGTTTCGAGATCGTACTTTTGAAATCCCGGATGGTGCTTCTGAAACCCTGATATGCTAGACTGTCTCCCGCGGACTGTTCGGGAACGGGATTCGTGATCAGGGGCTTTTTCCGCCGGGGGCGATCTCCGAAGTCTCAGCAGGAACATTGAGGATTTTTAGCAATGGACATTGATTCTCTCTCGCTCGTTTCCTCATTCTACGGAACTGAAAATCCTCATGATGTCATGGGCTTCACTGATGCCGGAATAATGGAGCGCCGTATGTTCCGCCATCATGTGGCCGAGCTTCTGCAGATTATTAGTGCCCGGCCTCATGCCAGAATGGTTATGGAGCTTTCCCGGTACTATCTCATGCGGGTGTCGCTGCAGGTTGCCATGTTTGTCACCGATCGCATTGTCCTGGTGGGTGATAATGTGTCGGATCCCTGTCTTAAGCAGTATCTCAATGATGACGATATTCTGATTACCGATGTTTTCCGGGGGTTTTCGTGCAATGTTATCGATCTCTTTACCACACTGACGTTCATATCCGATCCGGATCAGGATGAGAGGATTCTTGCCCGGGGGCGTATTCCTGACACCTCCCGGATAACCATTACGCTTTTCGGCGGAGATACCGGGGTTTCTGTAAGGGAATATACAGCGCCGCTGTCACTGATGGAAAGTCAGTGCCGGAATCAGATTCACGGACTTCCCGAGATTTCCGAGGCGCGTGCCGTTGTTTCCACCTTTATTCCGTCCAGCGGCTTCGGATTTTCTCACGGGCTTGTCATGAGCATGCTTCTGGATATTCCGATGTTTGACCGCCGCCTTATCAACGGGGCCCAGATAGCGCTTCTGGGGCTTTCCGATTATGCTCTTATAACCTCCGTGTCCTTTCTTGAAAGTCTGGAGAAGGATGATGTCATTGCAGGATGCCGGCTGGTTCTTGTAAACGGATTTTTCGAGAAGATGATGGACTATATCGCCGTAAGCTCGGTTACGGACTGTCCTGTAGTTGAAAGTCTGGGGACCCTGACGCACGGGGTCATTGCCCTGAGACGCCTGGCCAACGGCAAATCATTTCATTTTGTCAATTCTGTAAGATACCAGCTGGATGAGGACGGCGTGCTTACGTGCAATTCCTGCTTTGATCAGGAGAACTGCTGCTATCCTACTGAATACACGGCGCAGGTGACCGGAAGGGACTTTCTTATCACCGGCCGCCGCAAGAGACTGGTTGCAGTCCGGGGCAAGGATTACAATCTGGATGACATGGAGCAGTGTCTGGAGCGGGCCGGATTCGGAAGCCGGGTGGCGGTTTTTGAATTTTCCCGCTGGAAGGAAAAGGAGAAGTACATCGTCATTGCGGTGGAATCGGAGGAGCTCTGCATGCTTTCCGGCAGTGACGATATAGAGAGCCGGGGACTGGCTGCTGATTATGTTAACGAGATCCGGAATGAGCTGATTATTGGAGGTTATCCCGGGGAATTGTTGCCGCGCAAGGTCAGATTTGTCAGAAAAATAAGTTATAATGAATTTGGAAGACCTGATTACGAGAGGCTGAAAAAGGTGTTTAGCCAGATCAGTCCTGATAAACAAAGATAATATGCCATGAAAAAATTTCCAGATATTCTGAAGACTGTAAAAAGCTCCCGGGAATTGAAGCTGATTTTAAATGTTGGGAAGGATCTTGCGTGGTTTGAGGGGCATTTTCCGGAAATGGCCATTCTTCCGGGAATGGTGGCTGTGTTCTGGACGGAGGAGTATCTGAGAATTTATTTTGCTCCGAATGCTGCCATAAAGTCGGTGGACAACGTCAGATTCATGCACCCGATTTTTCCGGATACGGTGGTGGAGCTGGATATCAGCCTTTCCCCGGAGAACAAGACGCTGCAATTCAAATTCTGCGATCCGGACAGTCCGGATATCTGGATTTATTCCTCCGGAGTGCTCCGGGTGGTATGACGAATCCCGGAACGTTTTTCGGGCAGCCCGGAGTATCGCCGGCACTTAATTCCATGATTGTCGCATTTGTATGAAAAAGATTCAGAATTATTTTTCGTTTTTTTTCCTCATTGTTCTGCTGATTCTCTGTTTTCTGGTCTGCCGCTCCTATGCGGAACGCACTCAGCCTCTGACCATTGATTTTACCACTGCAGATCTTATGAAATACTCTGATCACTCCAGTGGAACCGAATTTTCCGGTACCGAGCTCCGGATCTGGCTTTTTGCCGAGGAGCGTCCGGATCTCGGGGAGGCTTTCCGGAAGCTGGATCAGGATATTCATGGCATTCCGGGCATGATCTGGCTTACCGGAAGTGACCGGCAGCAGGGGTTTATTGCAGCTCTGAAAAAGCTTAACTACTACCGGAGTGTGGCCGGAAATACCGAGAAGGGGTTTTCTGAAAGGCTTAAGGAGCTTCAGGCATCGGGGATTGGCACTGAGGAAATGAACCGGATTATGGCGGAAGACCCGCTGCTTCTGGATTACGCCTTTCCGGTGTCTTCATTCTTTCTGAATCCCGAAGGACGTCTGATTTTTAAATCGAATCATTCCAGCCTTTGCGATGCGGATCTGTGTACTCTTTATTACGGCGAGCTTTCCCAGACCTCTGATCTGGAGGCGGTGGAGCACACCGCTCAGGAGCTAAAGCGCGTCAAATCAGAATACGAAAAGGCCGGCGGTCATATCACTGTGTTCAATCCGGTGCAGAAGAGACATGATTTTTTCCGGGTGGCCGAGAAAACTCTGCTTTATGCCTTTCTGGCAGTACTGGCCGCTTCGGGAGCGGCGCTGTTCTTTCTGTACCGCAGCGTCCGTCCCTTTGCGGAAATGCTGCTGGTGCTGGCGTTTTCATACGGTATTTCCATTATGGCAGTCTGGGGATTCCTGGGGCATCTGCACGTGATGACTCTGTTTTTCAGTCTGGCATTCTGGATCCCCGGCATTGATATTTATCTTAATTTCAACAATGCCCGGGAATCAGGACGCCTCAGACGGAATCATATTGCCGGAGTTTGGGTCAGTATGCTGGTCACCGTTGTCATTTATGGTGCCATGGCTCAGATCGGCTTCAGGATTTTCTCCGAACTGGCGGTGATTGCGCTGTTTTTTATTTCCCTTTTCTGCATTCTTTACGGAGGACTGGTCTTCCTGCCTCCGGTGGCATATCGCGGCCGCTATGGCTTTTATCGCCGTATTAGGGGGATCCGGCGCTTTGTCTCCGTCAGGGTGCTTGCCATGCTGCTCGTTTTCGGCATTGCCGCAGTTTCCCTGTACGGCCTTACTACGGCGGCTGACGGCATTATCTTCAACTATGCCAGGGAAGGCGCCGCAGACAAGATGGCCCGGATCGCCAGCGGTGGCCGGGATCTGACTGTCTATTCGGTTACTGCGGGTTCGGATGAAATTCTGGACAGCAGGCTGAGCAGACTCCGGGAGTGGCTGGACCGGGAGCTTCTCGAAAAGAGAATCGGATACTATATTCTTCCCTTTGACATGGTGATTTCCGAAAACGTGGCCCGGCTCAACATGGAGAGAAACCGGGAGCTTTATGTGAAAACTGATTCCCTGCGGGAACAGGCCGGTCTTGCGGGAACGCTTCCTGAAATTCCGGAGGAGGAGTTCAGGTCTCTTATTTCCGCATTTGCGGCAGATCCGGCACTCAGGCTGTTTTTTCCGGAATCGCCCGGCAGCAAAAAGGCCTCCCTGGTGGTTTTCCGTGAAAAGCCGGGGTTCTACAATTCTCTCCGGAACGAGTTTGCCTGGGTTGAGTCTGACGATCAGGTTTCCAGCTACGTGCGCGGCATTGCGCCCCAGAGTGCGGACATTATTATCCTTATCTCCCTGGTCTTTGCGGTGATGGCGGCCGTTATCTATGCGGTGAAGGGCGTCTCGTCGTTCATCGGCATGACACTCCCCGTTTTTGCGGGACTGGGATTTTCCGCTCTGGTCATGACGTTTTTCAGTTCCGGACTTTCGCTGTTTTCCATACTGATAATCCTGCTGGTGTCCGGTATTACCTTTGATTTTGCAGTTTTCTCCAGAAGAGCCGGCCGGCACCGGGATCGCCGGGCGGGGATTACCTTCATAGTTTCGGTGCTGATAAGCGAGAGCATGTTTGCATTATTTCTTTGTTCCGGGGTGCCGGTGTTCCGGATGACCGGGGCAGTGATGGTTTCCGGGATTACCGCCGGGGCGGTCACTGCGCTGCTGTTAAACATGTTTATTCTGTTTTCGGGAAGAGGAAGGCTCAGATCCGTGTCTGCAGGAAAAAAGGCTCCTGAACCGAAGGATCTTCCACCGGAAGCCGGCAGTCCCGCATGATTTCCGGGGCTGTTTTCCGGTTCTCAGGCGCCAGATTTTCCGGTGCGGAATTCAAAAATCCCGGTGTAAAATTGCGGACTTGAAAAAATACGTGTAATATTGAAGTCATAAGGTCTCCGCCAGGCCGTTGTTTATGTCGCGCCGTTAAGAATCCCTGATGTCTGCGGCTTTCGTTCGAAATTGCGGGGGGGTATGAAAAAGTTTGTATTTCCAATGTCCGTTGAGGACTGCATTATTAATAGAACTCCCAATTTGCTTCTTGATACCGTTGACAATGTCACCTCCGATATGGTCGTCTGCAGAATGACCGTGGGATCCCGGGACAGCGTGGCCTATACTGAGGAGAAGGAGCTTCCGGTGATGGCGCTTCTGGAGGTAATGGCGCAGACCATGAGTGTCTGGAGTACCCTTAACCAGTCGTCACGCACCGATCATAAAATCAGGTTCGGGATCCTGGTGGACATTTCCCGCATGATAGTCACCAGGAACAGTCACCTTCCCCGGGGCATGTCGCTGGTTATTACCGCTCATCTGGATCGTCAGGAACGCGGCTATGTGCGTTTTTACTGCGAGGTCAAGGATGAACTGGAGAACGAGATTATCGCTACGGCCCGCATGACCGGTCTTGTTCCCAGTGATACGCAGATTCACGATTTTGTAAAGCATACGGAGCTGAACCGTCTCTGACCTGCCGCATTTCCTGCCAGAACCGGTGTTTTACGGACAGGCAAAAGGAACGCAGGAAAACGGGACGGCGGGTTTTCTTTTTTCTTTTTGTGCAAATTATTTTGATTTGCGGTTTGGTGCCGCAGATCTGGATAAAGAGTTTAATAAAATGACTACCAAAAACAACAAGTCCCCGGATCAGGAAGAACCCAAGGACGAAAAAATAGCAGCCCGGGATAAAGCTCCGGGGAGAACCGCAGAAACGGATCGGAACAAGGCTGTAAAAGTCTCGGGGAAACGCGGTACTGGCACTTCCGGACGAGTGAAACACCGGACTTTAAAGTCCGCAAATAATGGTACTCCCGATATCATGGAGCTGGTCAGGGAGCTCAGCTTATCTGAAAACAAGCGCACGAATGATGAAATAGCTTTTATAAATGAAGGAATTCAGGCCTACAACAGCCGTGATTACCAGAAGGCTCTGGAGATCTTTTTGCGGTCCTGTGATCAGCATGATTACCGCAGCTGCTATTACATCGGTACGATGGCGCTTGCCGGAAAAGGAATGAAAAAGGATTCCCGGAAAGCCCTGAAATATCTGGTTCAGGGAGCAAAATCCGGCTGTCTGTGGTCATTTTTTCAGCTGGGAGAGATGTACCGTGCCGGTGACGGCGTGCCCCAGGATACCGACAAGGCCAACAGATTTATGCTGGATCTGGCGGACCGGATCTTCTGGGAGGAGGGGGCGGTTCTTCTGAGTGATCCCTATCCGGAGATTATGTTTACGGCCGGAGAGATCGCCGGTCAGGGGCTGATCAGCGGAACGGAAAAGGATCCGGATCGGGCTCTGGATTACCTTCTCAAAGGGCGGGATTTTCTGATGCAGCGGTTTTATTTCGGCACTGATGAAATTGACCCGCAGGATATTGATCTCATGGACAGCATTGTGCTGGAGCAGTATCGGAACATCGGTTTTGATACAGAAAACTTCGGTATTTTTGATCTCCTGCAGCTTTTTGTGGATTTTCCTGTTGCAGTGACCTTTGTGTATAAGGGACGGCTGCAAAAGGTGTCGTTCATCCCCTCGGCGTCCGGAGGCTCGGTGGTTCTGAACGGTACCGCATATGAAGACGTTTTTGATTTTTTTCAGCGTGCCCGGCTTCCGGACGGTGCCTATGTCACCCGTGCCTGCCGGGAGCTTTATCTTTTTGAGATTCTTTCTCTGACTCCCGAAAACCGGCAGCTTCTGACCGGAGGCCGTCCCTGCGTGTATCCGGATCTGGAAAGAGAGTACGAAGAGGAATGCGACACTTTTGAAAGACTGGTAGCGGAGCAGGCAGCTGGAGGCTGAGCCCCGGGGAAAGCAGCAGCTAAAAATTAAAAAATGCACTGCCGGAATGCGAAAATTGTTCCGGCATTTTTTAGCCTTCACTACATCAGCGCAGTGCCAGACGGATTAGCTCTGTGCCAGATAGTCGTAAAGATTTTTAAGTCTTTTCAGGCATTCCGGGTTCTGGCGGTTCTTTTCAGCAAGGTCGTTGAGTCTGAGAATGAAATCGTCTCTTTTCCCGGCGATGCGTTCCCGAACAAGTTCACCGTAAAGCTGTGCATACTGCTGATCCAGGAGCTCCGGAGCAGTGGTGTAGAGATAGTCCAGCGCAAGATGTCTTAGCTCTCCGGAGAGCCCGGGGAGCAGACTCAGGAGGCGGCCAGGCTCGGTAGAACCTGCCGCTATTCTGCAGTACCCGGGATGTTCCGTCAGCACATCCAGAGCATTAAGTCCCTCAGTGCTGCCACAGCTCCGGATCTCTGTCAGAGCTTCCTCGGAGGGAATTGCCGCCAGGCAGGCCTCCTCCCGGAATTCCTCCTGATTCATAAGTCCGGTAAGGAGGGCGCTGTTCTCCCTGATGCCTGCTGATGCTATGCCATACTGATCCAGCACGTTTCGGGAAACGGTGCCAGCCGGAGAAATCAGAATATCACCACGGTCATATAGTTTTACAAAACCGTCGCCTCTGTTTTCGGGATCTGCCGGGGATCTGGAAAGATCCCACACCAGAATGCTGCCGTCACTGGCGGAAAGAAGCGGCGTGAACATCATAAAGCTGTTTTCCCCCAGGGCTGCCAGTATCTTTGCGGAGGCAAACGGCACAACTGCTCCAGGGAGGGACAGCAGAGATGCTTTCAGAAAATAATCCAGCAGCCGGGATTCCCGCTGATTCAGAAGGCCCAGGAGGCCGCGGGCACCGGAGAGCTGGGTTTCCGGGCGGCCGGTGATTCCCTCATAGGCTTTTTTTAGATTCCGGGAGGCTGACTCTGGCCAGATTCCCTTGTAAAGGGCGGCGGCCCGCACCAGACTTCTGGCGGAAACGCACTTTTTATTCCGGATGAGATCCGGGAGCAGCAGTCTGAGAAACAGCTTTTTGAGAGCCGTAAGAAAACGGAAGGAGGTAAGTACTATGATGTCCGCTCCGGGATCTTCGAAGATGGCTCTGACCTTTTCCCTGAGTTCCGGAAGCGGTTCGGCATTGTTCAGCATTGCCACCGGATCCTGCGGCAGTGCTGCGGAGTATTCCGGGGCCGGAAAAACTCCCGCCCGGGGAGGAATAATCACTAGCCCCCTGTTTCCGGGAGCTCCGGCAGGGGGACTGTCCGGGGCTGACAGGGCATATTCCAGGGCCAGCGGCTCGTAATTTTCGTTAAGAGGCAGTAGGTGCAGAAACAGCATTGACAATCACCTGGATATCTGAACGGCTGGAAATGACCGGGATTTTCAGCGGAACTGGTTGGCTTCCGGAGAATAGGAAAATCCGGCCCGGGCAAGAATTTCCTGGAGCTTTTCCATGTCAATATCATGGATTTTGCAGAATTCTTCAAGATCGATATTCTGGTCTCTGAGCTCCATGTTAACTCCGGAATACAGGATGAAGGGATCCATATGTTCGTAATTGTCGAATATCATAAACTATAAAAACCTTACTGTTAAAACACCGGGTTCGGAGGGTTCCGGAACCGGGCTCTATGTGGTGCGGACACGGAGGAATTTGGAGGCGGAATACCGGCGGGAGCATCACATAAAAACGGAGACTGGAATAACCAGTCCCCGGTGATTTTCAGAAAAAAAAGCCCCTTTGTCAGGATGTCCGGCTGTCCGCTAGCTGCCGTAATCGATGCGGATGGCTCCGGCAACCTTCTTGCCGTCGGCTACTGCCTGCTCTGTAGTTTCGCCCCGGGTCAGAACTACGCCCAGCCGCCGGTGTCCATGGATTTCCGGTTTCCCGAACAGTCTTACCTGGGAGGACGGGCACAGTCTCATGGCTTCCGGAACATTGTCGAAGGCGATGTTGGCGGAATCTCCGTCTCCGAGGAGCGCCACCGAGGCTGCGGGGCCGGAGGTCAGGATCTGGCCCACCGGGAGTCCCAGCAGGGCCCTTACATGAAGGGCGAATTCGCTGAGATTCTGAGAGATCATGGTTACCATGCCGGTGTCGTGAGGACGTGGCGAAACTTCGCTGAACAGCACCTCGTCGCCCCTGATGAACATTTCAACTCCGTAGATGCCGTAGCCGTCCAGAGCGTCCACAATTTCCTTGGCATAGTACTGAGCCTTGACCAGCAGAGCTTCCGGCATTTTCTGGGGCTGCCAGCTTTCCTGATAGTCGCCGTTTTCCTGGCGGTGTCCGATGGGTGGACAGAAATGAAAGCCGTCTACGGCATGCACGGTCAGCAGGGTGATTTCGTAGTCGAACTTCAGGAATTCCTCAATGATTACCTTCTGCTTGTGTCCCCGGCCTTCATCATGGGCTACCTGCCAGGCCTTTTCGATATCGGCGCTGTCCTTGATGACGGACTGGCCTTTTCCGGATGAGCTCATAACGGGCTTCACCACGCAGGGGATGCCGATTTTTTCAACTCCGGCTCTGAATTCTTCCAGGGTTTCCGCAAAAACATACCGGGATGTGGGGATGCGGAGCTTTTCGGAAGCCAGGGTGCGGATCCCTTCACGATCCATGGTGGTTCTGGCGGCAAAGCTGCTGGGAACCACTTTTATACCCTGCTCCTCGAATTCCCTGAGCCTGTCAGTGGCAATAGCCTCGATTTCCGGAATGATGTAGTGCGGCTTTTCCTCGGTGATGACCTTTGCCAGCTCGTCTCCGTTCTGCATGTCGATTACATGCGAGCGGTGAGCCACCTGCATGGCAGGGGCGTTGGCATAGCGATCAACACCGATAACCTCCACGCCCAGTCTCTGAAGCTCAATGCAGATTTCCTTGCCCAGTTCCCCGCAGCCCAGAAGCAGTGCCCGGGTGGCATGGGGAGTATAAGGAGTTCCCAGCATAAGATTTTTTCCTTATTTTTTGTGTTATGAAAACCCCGTAATCGGGATAAAATTTCCTTAATTATAATGATTTGAGCTCCCGCATTCAATGCTCCGTGTCATAATTGCCGTGTCTGGCCGGGGCTTCGGAACGCGTGTCCGGGGCCTCTGGAGGCGCCGGAGAATACCGGTTTGGAGAATGGGGCGGCATGCCGATCCCGCGTCATTCACATTTTTGGCCAAAAATTGAGGCCCGGATAACATTATTTTTTCCAAAGTCTCTATAATTGTGGGCTGAGCTAAATTAGTAACAGCGATGCAACATTTGTAAATATTCAGAACAGGCAGATACCAATCATGAAGATGTTTTACAGAAAAGCGATGGCCACGGCCGTAATCAGCGGACTCTGTCTTTTTGCCAGCGGAAATCCGGCTCTCGCGGCAGAAGATTCCCGTTCACAGCCGGAGAATGCCTTAAATCCGGCAGCTTCCGATCCGGTTCGTGACACTGCCGGATCTGTCCAGGCCGGTGGGAAATCTGCAAATATCGCTTCATCGGGAGAGGCATCCTTCAGTCCCTGTCTTCTGAATCTGAAGAATTACCGGCTTTCGGACGCAATAGCTGAAGAGTGTCTCAGAGAGGCTGAAACCAGCGAAGCTTCTCCGGAGCTTCTTTATACTGTGGGGATCTGGTATATCAACGGGGAGCACGATCTTTTTGTAAACATTGCTCCGGATGAAAGAAAGGCCCGCCATTTTCTCTACAATGCTGCCAAAAAGGGATACCGGGATGCCAGGGAGGCCTATGTGATTACCCAGATGAACCGGAAGGCCAATGACGGTGTGGACACTAAAAGCGTCGCCGAAAACTTTTTGAAGGAGATGGCCGCCGATACTGCCGATGACGGTTATTTACGCTACGTGACCACTCTCAAGGCGGTGCATCGTCTCAAGAAGGAGGATGCCGACCGGGTAAAGGCCATGGCCGATAATGATGATTTCAAAGCAGCTTTTGTTTATGCCGATATTCTGCAGAGCAGTACTGGCAGCATGAAATCCCAGGCTGACGTCAATAAGGCCATGAAGGAAGCCGAGCATTATTATAACCGGGTGCTTATGCACTACCGTGACCGGCAGGACGAGGAAGCCAGATCCTATGTAGCCAGGGTGTACTGGAACCTGATTGCCTATTATGTCAAACTGTCCCAGATTGATCAGTACCATGAACAGAGCCAGAAGGCTGTTATCAGCTATCTGGAGATTCTTGCCAAAATGGGAGATCTCATAGCAGCTTCCAACCTGGCTGTTTCGCTGCATGTCGGCGACTGGGGGGTGCATGATGACGATGCCGCCTATGCCTGGACCACCTGGGTCAGGAAATGTGCTCCGGGCTCCATTTACAGTCAGGGACTGAAACGTGTTTCCAGGGATCTTACTCTTAAGGTGCCGGTTGAGGAAATGGACAGGCGCCGTGCCAAGGCCGGGGAATATACCCGAGATGCCATCTGTCTCGAAAAGAATCTGCCGGTGCGTCCCGGTGATATGCCTGAAGGACTCTCTGCTCCTGCGGAAGGTGCCGGGGTCAGTGATAATTCGCCGGAGTCCGCGGGCGGAAAGTAGAACCAGATAATCGGAACGTTTAAATGAAACTTTCTAAAATAGCTCAGGCGATAATTATGGCTACAGCCGGCAGCATGTTTCTGGCGCAGACCTCTTCGGCTGAGTCAGCAGATTCCGGGACCAGTCAGCCCGGCGCTGAAACTTCAGGGACTCAGCTTCAGCTCCCTGAAAATTCCGGTACGGAGTTTTTTACCAAGGAACAGGAAGAGGAGATCCTGAAGCATCGCCGGAAGGGACGTGTTACCTATTCGGAAGTGCGTATCGGGCAGCCTAACGAAAAGATCACAAAACAGTTTCTCGACGAACACAATTATCAGCCCGACAGCCCCACAAAGGAATATCGTCCGGTTCTGGTAACCGGGACCGAGGACTGGCGACCGGATTCTCTGCCTGTCTCCAAGGAATCTTCCAAAGGCAATAAACCTGGCGTGAAGCCAGCCGAAAAGCCTGCCGAGAAGCCTGCTGAAAAACCAGCTGAGAAGCCTGCTGAAAAACCAGCTGAGAAGCCTGCTGAAAAACCAGCTGAGAAGCCTGCTGAAAAACCAGCTGAGAAGCCTGCCGAGAAGCCTGCCGAGAAGCCTGCTGAAAAACCAGCTGAGAAGCCTGCTGAAAAGCCTGCTGAAAAGCCCGCTGAGAAGTCTGCCGAAAAGCCTGCTGAAAAGCCTGCTGAAAAACCAGCTGAGAAGCCTGCTGAGAAGCCAGCCGAAAAGCCTGCTGAAAAGCCTGCTGAGAAGCCTGCTGAAAAACCGGCCGAAAAGCCTGCTGAAAAGCCTGCTGAGAAGCCTGCTGAAAAACCGGCCGAAAAGCCTGCTGAAAAGCCTGCTGAGAAGCCTGCTGAAAAACCGGCCGAAAAGCCTGCTGAGAAGCCAGCTGAAAAACCGGCCGAAAAGTCTGCTGAGAAGCCAGCTGAAAAACCAGCCGAGAAACCAGCCGAAAAACCGGCTGAAAAGCCTGCCGAAAAAACGGCTGAGAAACCGGCCCCTAAACAGAACAGCGGGGTTTTCCCGACAAGAGATGGCAAGATTTTCGGGATGGAGGCGGATCAGTTCTCGGTGGAAATTCTGAAACGGGAGGTAGTGGCTCCCAAAAAGGATCTCCCTGCTGATGCGGTGGTACGCGCCAGTTCATCCTTCGATGATGAGTTTGAGAAGACGGATCCCGAGTCAGAAGAAAAACAGAATGACGAAGAGGATACAGAAAACGAGCAGAATGCCGCGGAAAATGAAAACAAGCCTGAGGATTCCGACTGGGAAGCAGATCTTTCCGGAAAAATTCCCGAAAATGGCAGTCAGAGCTTTTCTGCCGCTAATGAAGCCGCAACTGAAGACCCGGTTCCGGATGATGAGGAAGGTGCCGGGAAAAATGCCGGGGAGAGTAACGGTGTTCAGTCCCCTGATTCCGATTCGGCTCCGGAAACGGAGGAGCAGTCTGGTTCTGCGGATGATGATAGTACCGCTCAGGAATCTCCCGAGTCTCCCGCTCCCGCACAGTCTTCTTCCGCTCCTGAGGTGCCTGCAGAAACAAAATCAGGTGCTACGGAATCTTCCGCTTCTGATCTGAAACAGCCCGGGAGCGTAACCGAGTCCGAGCTGGCTGCAAAGTTTCCGCTGCCTTCAGAGCCCGTGAAGGGCGAATGTCCGGCAGCCCCGGAACGGAAAACCGCAACCACCGTGAAGGTGGGACCGGGGCAGGGCTTCGCCTCTGTTCTGAATCTGGTTATGACTCCGGAACTTCAGGCGGCAGGCGTTACCAGAAAAATGGCGGGCGCGGCCCTGTTCCGGAGGAATTTTTCCTCCTTCAGTCATGTAACTCCGGTGTTCCCTTTTGCGGACAGCGAGCTTAAGGTTCCGGGGGCTGAGGAAATGCTGAACGAGGATCCGGCTACCATGGATTATCTGAATGCGGCGGAGGGAGTCAGGATTACCCGGGATTCCATTCCGCTTACCATTTCCGAAAAAGCGTGCCACGATGCCGAAAAGGTGTATAACTCCGCAAAAACGGAATGGGAAAAGCAGGTAAGTGAGGTTAAAACAGCAAGAAAGCGTTATCTTGAGGAGAATAATCTCACACTGGAGTAAATCTTGTCCAAATGGTTAACACAATTCAGGTCTTTGCGATATCATTTGTTCTGCTTTATTTTGCTGGGCTCGGCGGCGTGACGTTCTGGACCTCCGGGCTGTCATCATCTGTTGCCGTGTCTGATGAGCCGGAATTCAGCCTTCGCGATGTCTGGGATACTCCGGAGCATCTCCCAAGCGATCTTCTGGTGATGCTGCCGGCGGATTTTGAGAGAGAGAACCGGGAACGGAAACTCATTCGGGCCGCATTTGACAGGAAACGCACGGTGGCGCGCCGGGTTTCCAGTATCACCCGGGAGGAGATGCTGCGAAGTGCCAGCGGCAGCCAGCTTGATATTCGTGGTCAGCGGGTGGTTGCCAGAAATAACAAGGGTCAGAAAATTCAGGTAAAATGGCTCATTGACTGATGATGCCGGTGTCAGGTGCATGGTATGTTTGTTGCACGAATGCTGAGTGCCGTTGCATTGCTGTTAGTTTTTTGCCGTGTGAAACCATTCTTTTCATCACAGGTACCGGGGATGCGGCCGCTTCGGGCATGACTGGCTATGAATTCAGGCAACAAACGATTGCCATGAACTTTGGGAATAAATTATGAAACTGCGTAAACTGACTCAGGTACTGATCCTTGCCGGCGGAATGACGAGTTTTGCCGCCGGCCTGGTCTCGGCCGAAGAATTCGGAGTGGAGATGAGAGGCCCGGGCGGTGTCAAAAAACCGGCGCCAGCCGCAACTGACGGTGTTCGGAGAGCGTCATCCACCGTGGCGGACGGAAGTTCCAGAAAAGGGACCGGAAAAAAACGCGATACAGCATCTTCCAAAAAGGACGATGCTCCCAAATTCAAGGATCCGGATAAGATCTGCAAGCTGAAAACCATCCCTGACATTGCTGTACCCGAGGCCAAGATTCCGGTAATTCCCGAGGCGGAGCTTATGAAACCCCGGGAGCTTCATGCCGTAAAGCGGGGTGAATCATTTGCCAGCCTTATCCAGTATGCCCAGAACGATGATCAGTCTTTGAATACGGATCAGATTTATGCTGCCATTCTCCGTCTTAATCCCAAGTCCTTCCGCGGCACAGGTCCTCTTGCCGATGCCAGAATTCAGATCCCCGGAGAGGCACTGATCAGACTGGAGAATCCCGAAAGCGGCAAAAAGGTCAGAGAGTCTCTCAACAAGGGGCTGGTAGAGAAGGTCAAACTTCCGGATCTGGAGCTTCCCTGGACGAAGGAACAGAACGAGATTGCCGCAATAGCAGCGCAAAAGCAGAAGCGGGATCAGGAACAGGATCGGCTCAACAAGGAATATGAAACCTGCCGGAATCACGTTATTGCCGAAAACAACAGAATCAGGGAGGCTGAGGAGGACCGGAAACGCGCTGCGGTGGAGACCGCTGACATTTCCAGTCCGGACATGATGATTCAGGATGATCCCGGCCAGAATGTTTCCGATGACGGCAAGCGTCATATAACACTGGTGGATGAGAACAAAAAATCCGAGAGCGCCTCCGGAGTTTCCGGAACCAGCGTGTCCGGTTCCACCCTGACACTGACCTCCGGAAGTGCCGTGGGAAAGAATTCCCAGGGCAATGCGGTAAGCGGCGGAGCATCCTCTGAGGAGCTTAAAAAGCTGCAGTTCCGGGTGGATGAACTTGCAGAACATCTCGGCCGGGAACGGAGTGACAGCGAGCTTAGGATTCAGACTCTCCGGGAGGAGGTGGAGGCTCTTAAGTTCAATCAGGAAGTCCTCATGAAACGGCTGGAGGCTCTGGAGAAAAATACCTCTGAGGTTTCCGGCAAGAGCAGTGACGACAATGGCATGATGATTTTCGTATTCACGCTCATGGGGGTGATCCTGCTTTCCGGCATTGGCTTCGGAGCTTATCTCCGCATCAAGCAGAACCGGAAGAGAAAGGCAATGCTCTTTGATGAAGACGACAACATCATGGAGGGTACTGACGATCTCAATGTGCTGGATTCTCTGGGAGGGGATAATATTGATGATATCTCCGGTTCCCGGCAGAAGGAAGTTTCCCTGAATCCGCCGCCGCAGCCCAAACCCCGGCCGGAACCGCAGCCGGCTCCTCATCCTGTCGGCGATCTTAATGATCTTGATGAGGAAAGCTTCAGGCAGTCTATCAAGGTTCCGGATTTGGAAAAACCTGATGAGGGGATTCCTGAGGCCTCTTCATCTCCTGACCTGGTGCCGCCGCGTCCTTCCTCAAGACATGAGCAGCCGAAGCCAGAGCCGGCCCCTGCTCCAGAGCCCGATCCTAAAGAACAGGAAGAGGCTGCCCGGGCCATGGGTATTGATCTTTCTATGGACGGTGAGGCTCAGGATGCAGCCATGGATGAATGGGCGGCGGCTCTCGGTGAACAGAAGAAAGAGGAACAGAAAGGAACTGAACCGAAATCCGATGCCGATGTCATGAATGAATGGGCGGCGGCTCTCGGTGAACAGAAAAAAGAGGAACAGAA